>NZ_JADYVU010000006.1:0-400686 GCF_020194115.1 Bradyrhizobium sp. NBAIM01
GTGCAGGCGGAGCGGGCGGCGCTGGAGGGGCCGGTGGGGCGATACTTGGCACGCTCGGCGACGTCTGGGCCAATCCCATCATGGTGGATGCACTCATCCGCGCTCGCGAAGGGACAATCGTTGTTCCGGAGCGACCGACCTCTCCGTATTTTTACTACTACGCGCCGGCCTTGCCGGGGATCGAAGACCCAGCCCAATTGGATCGCTGGGAGCCGTGGGTGCGCGCCTACACAGCGGTCGGGGAGATGCTGCAGGGCATCACCCTTCAGGTGTCGGGCGCCGATCCGAACGCATTCCTGGTTCGCTCGTCCGCATACGTGATTGCGGAGATAGGGCGTCCGGTCCAATCGACGTTTCAAGACCAGATTGAGATGGTCGTGAGCTGGGCCGAGCTGCGCAACGAACGCGCCACAGAAATCATGGCGCAGATCGATCCCCAGTATGCCTTCTGGTCCTCGATCGTCTACCTGCATCCCGAGAGGACCAGGCGGACATTCGAGCTCATCAACATGGTCCTGCAATTCTGCGTTTACGTGGAAATGCGCTTCAAGCATGCGCTGGGGTGCTCGCGTCCCGTGGAATACAACGCCCAGGTTCAGCCGATGATCACGACGCCGGGACACGGAAGTTTCCCGAGCGGACATGCGACGCAGGCTTACGCGGTAGCCTACGTGCTGAAACGGCTATTGAGCCTGCATAAGACGACACCCGGATTCCCCCAGATCGTCGAGCAGCTCGATCGCCAGGCGGCACGGATCGCAACCAACCGGGTCGTGGCCGGAATGCATTTTCCGGTCGACAGCATGGCAGGACGGATGCTGGGTATCGCCTTGGGCGAGTACTTCGTCGGCCGTTGTCTCGGGAGCACGGCAACCAAGAGCCGCAAATTCAACGCCAGCCACGCCGACAGTAACTCTCGCACGGATTTCAATCCCTTCCACGCTGACCAGGCGCTCAATGCCAACAAGTTCTATTCGGAAACCACAGGAGGGACTGTTACGCAGTCCCTCCTGATGAAGGAACTATGGGACAAGGCCTACTACGAAGTTTCGACAAGATTTCCGTAGGAAACACGTCCCTGCAACCGAAGTGGAGAGCATTCCATGGCCGAGGAATTGCCGAGATGCTTCGACCCGTACCTCCGGTACGCAATCGCGAGCGAATTTAAGAACTTCGATTTTTTCGACGAGCAGGAGTCCAAGCTATTCCTGTTCGTGGAGCTTAAGCACGCCGGGCTGGCCGATAATTTTGTGAGAGCCATGAGTCCTAGTGACTTCGGCGCCGAATTCGGGCTGACCAGCCCGAACTCGCGATATCTGACCATGCGGGCTTACATAAGGGCTGTCGAGAAGGACAGTTTCCGGGCGTGGGACGACAACGTATCCCGGGTCGAGCTGTCCCTCCCGTTGAAGCCGACGGCCATACAAAAGGGTGCGCAGCGCAACAGGTCCGCGAGCGAACAACCACCGACACCTCTCCTCATCGGCGTGATCGACGATGGCTGTCCGTTCGCGGCCGCTCAGTTTGTCAAAAGGATCGCGGGTGTCGCAACCGGGACACGCGTGCGCGGCGTCTGGGATCAGAACGAGCACGCAGGCCGAGTCCCGATCCCGGTAGGTGCCGACGTCTTTGGCGAGAAGCCGTTCGATTTCAATTACGGCCTCGAGTTCCTTCGAGACTCCATATCCGGCGTGGTTGGACTCAACGACTGGATCCAGTTGCACAAGAGGGCAAACACGATCGACGAGGATGGCTGCTACGCGCGTGGAGGTTTCAAGACCCTCAAGCATCAGGCCTCGCATGGCGCACATGTAATGGATGTCCTCGCCGGACGCATTCCGCTCTCGGCACGCATCGCGCGCCGCGATCCGCCAAGTTGGCAGCCCGGAGATCCCCTGACCGATCCCGCTTGCGAAGCAGATATCGTGTTCGTGCAGTTTCCCGAGAGCTGCCTTCGTGACGCGACCGGCGTCTGGCTGAAAGGTTACGTCGCCGATGCAGTCGATTACATCATGTCATTTGTCAATTCTGGCACAACGAACGTGGTGATCAATGTCAGCTACGGGCCGACAACCGGACCTCACAACGGCACGTCGGAGCTCGAGGGCAAGCTGAGGGAGCTTGTCACCCACTATGACGGCGTTTCCGTAAGTCCAAAGCTCGACGTCTTCCTGCCTGCCGGCAACAACTATCTGAGCGATGGGCACATCCATTTCGTCAGGCAAAGCATGGCAGAGCCCGACCATGTCGAATGGACGTGGCGCCTTCCCCCCGACAATACCGTGCTCTGCTTTGCCGAAGTCTGGATGAAGAAGAACTGCACGGACAATGTCATTGTTACGCTCACCTCGCCCGGCGGTCGTAGCTCCTCGTCGACTGCCGGTCCAGCGCCTCCCGGTCCCCCACCCCCGCCGCCCGCTGCACCGGCGCTTCCGCCCTATACCGGTGCGTATGGCCCCGTTGACTGGGGTGACAACAGGGTGTGGCTGATTGCGGTCGAGCCCACCATCGCGGGAGCCGGCATGGTGCCCGAGCATGGGAATTGGAAGATCAAGGTGGAGGGCATCGAGTTGGGGAGCGAGGTTTATGCCTATGTGGCACGTACCGATCCGAACATGAACATGCGCACGGGTGCGAAGCGTTCGTACTTCATCGACGCCGGATGGGAGGCGGGCCGCGCGGCCGAGGCCGGCTGCACGTATGCCGGTGGGGAATTTGACAGGACCGGCTCGCTTGTTTCTCGCCTGGGCACCCTCAACGGGATCGGTACGGACAGCGTCGCGGGTGTGCACGTGGCCGGCGGCTACATTCTGTCGGCGCCGAAACGCAAGTCGCCTTATTCGTCGGCGGGCCCCGCACGAACCGGGCCGCTCCCACGGCGAGTTGGTCCCGACTATGCGCTGTTCTGCGACGAGTCAGATGCTCTGCAGGGTGTACGTGCCGGGGGCAATCGAAGCGGCGTGGTGTTTCGGCTCATCGGTACCAGTGCCGCCGCGCCGCAGCTGGCGCGATTGGTTGCGGATCGGCGACCGTTGACGGTGCACGATGCTCCAGCCAGCCCTCCGGACGAGAAGCGAGGTGATGGCGATCTCTATCCGCCGTGATGTGGGCGAAGAGCGCGCCAGCTGGAAGGGCATCCGGTCGGGGCAAGCTTCCGGCCGCCGCCGGCCTCGATGCAGAAGATCGCAGACACGCTCGCCAAGGAGAAGGCGCAGCTCTGGATCAACCACGACAACCGCCCAGCGCGACAGCCAGAGGATGGCGCCGGAGTTTTACCGACTGACCTTTCCCTGAGGCCGCTGCCACAAGGGTGGCAACAGCATCATGCTAGGGCCCGCGAAAGCTCCGTGACAGGAGAAGGTCGTGGGCGAGTGGGGCGGAGTTACGATCGCGCTTGTCTCGAGCAGCTTCGGCGGGACTGCCGCGGCCGTCACCCGCTACCTCGTCGGCGGCGCCGATCCCGTCCTGCTCGCGGCCCTGCGTTGGGGGATCGGCTTTCTCTGCCTGTTGCCTTGCGCGTTTCTGCTCGGCGTGTCGGCGGCGCTGGCGGCTGGCCTCGCGCAAAGCCCACCGGGCGCATGGCGCGGCGAGTGATCATGACCGGTGTGGTGTTCTGCATGGCGTTCTACAACGTGCTGTCGCGACCGCTGATGCAGCGCTCGAGCGCGCTCGGTTTTCTCACCGTCGGCATGGGCGCGGGCGCCGTCGTACTGGTGCTGGCGGGGTTGGCGAAAGGCAGCTTTGCAGCGCTCGAGCACTTCACGGCGGCGCAATGGATTGCCGGCGTGCTGGTCAATCCGGCCGCCGGCCGGCGCGGATCAGGAACAGCGCGGCCAGCGCCGAGAGGCTGAGCGCGGATGAGACGATCAGCACCTTGGCGCCCATGAGGTCGATGAGCAGGCCAAAGGCGAGCGGCGCCACCGCCTGCGCCATCCGTGCCGGCGCGCCGATGATGCCGAGGCGATAGCCGAAATCCTTCGGGCCGAAGATCGACAGCGGCAGGGTGCCGCGGGCGATCGTCAGAATGCCGTTGCCGGAGCCGTGGAACAACGCGAACGCGCTCGCCGCAGCGCCACCGAAAATCGCAACGATCACGGCGCCGAGCGGGTGGGTGAGGCTGGCGAGCCGCGTCGACCACAGCGGATGGAAGCGGCTGAGGAAGCCGGCCTCCAGCATGCGGGCACCAACTTGCGCCGGCCCGATCAATGCGCCGGCCGCGATCGCCTCGGCTGGCGTTGCCCCCATCGTTTCCAGGATGCGCGGGAAATGCGCGGCCATCGCGCCGGTGACAGTCCAGACCGCCGCGAAGATGAAGGCCAGCAACATCATGGTGCGGTCGAGCGGCACATGCGGCTTCGCGGCCGCGGCTGCCGCCTGCTTGGCGCCCTTGATGACCGGCAGCATGAAGAAATTGAGCGGCAGGCCGATCAGGATATTGGCGGCGGCCCAGGCAAAACAGGTTTCGCGCCAGCCGATATGCGACAGGCCCCAGGCGGTGAGCGGCCAGCCGACGGTGGAGGCGAAGCCCGCCATCAGCGTGATGCCGGTGATCGGCCTGCGCGCCTCGGTGCCGTAGATGCGCCCCAAAGCGGCGAAGGCGGCATCGTAGAGCCCCATTGCCATGCCGATGCCGAGCGCCAGCCAGGCGATCGCCATCACCATCACCGACTGCGAGATGCCAAGCAGCACGAGGCCGGCGGCAATGGTCAGGTTGGACGCCGACAGCACCTGACGGCCGCCGACGAGATCGATCTGCCGTCCAATGCGCGGGCCCAGCATTGCGGAGATCACCAGCGCGGCCGAAAACGCACCGAAGATCCAGTTGGAGGAGACACCGAGCTCGCGTCCCATTGGGTCGGCGAGCAGCGCCGGCAGATAATAGCTGGAGGCCCAGGCGAGGGTCTGCGTGGTGCCGAGCGCCAGGATGATCGGGAGCTGGTGCCGGGTCATGTCCCCGTATTTTTGATCGGCCGTGTCATCGGCGCATTTGCAGCTCGCGGCGAGAGCGCGTCAACCGCGTCTGCGGCATATTCGACCTGCTGCCGGCGGGGAGCCTTTGGGTTGTATGCAGATACCCGCCTTCCGCTCGTCACGAATGCACGCCATAATGGCGCATGCAATTGACCTCGCGCCTTACGCTGATGAACTGGCTGACCGGCCAGGGGCTCACGGGCCTGCCTGAAATTGAACTGCTCCGCGGCTTCTGCGAGCGTTGCTGCGCCGAGGGGCTGGAACTGTCGCGTGGCCTCGTCGTCATCGACACGCTGCATCCGATCTATGAAGGCCGCGGCTTCCGCTGGAGCGATCGTCCCAGCAACGAGAGCGATGCCTTCGAATACGGCTCGACCGCCGACGGCGACGCCGCCAAGAGCTGGCGCCGCTCGGTGTTCTTCCACATGCTCGAGAATGGCCACGACGAGATGGTGATCGATCTCGCCGATGCGCCGTCGATGGATTTCTCGCAGATCGGCGAGCTCGCCGAGAAGGGCCACAAGCACTATCTCGCCTTCGTCCACCGCTTCGGCGAGAACGGGGCGCTCGGCCTGATGGATTGCCTCTATTCCTGCTGGACCACCCGCCGCGCGAGCGGGTTCTCCGGACTGGAGCTGGAAGCGCTGCGCGATCTGGTTCCGGTGTTGGGGCTCGCGATCAAGTCGGCGCAGCAGGTCGACATCGCGCGCACGCTCGGCCGGGTCTATCTCGGCCGCGACGCCTCCGAGCAGGTGCTGCGCGGGCGCATCTCGCGCGGCGTCACCGAGCGCATCAATGCCGTGCTTTGGTATTCGGACCTGCGCGGCTCGACCGGCATCAGCGAGAGCATCGGTCCCGACGAGATCATCCCGTTCCTCAACGACTATGCGCAGGCCGTGATCGATCCGATCCACGAAGCCGGCGGCGACGTACTGAAGCTGATCGGCGACGGCGTGCTCGCGATGTTCTGGGGCGAGGACATGGCGGATGCGCGGCGGGCCGCGCTCCGCGCCGAGCACCTGTTCCGCAAGAATGTCGCTGCGCTGAACGAACGGCGGGCGGCGGAGGGCCGTCCGACCACGTCAGCCTATATCGGCCTGCATGTCGGCGAGGTCTTCTACGGCAATATCGGCAGCGAGGACCGGCTTGATTTCACCGTGGTCGGCCCGACCGTCAACGAGGTCAGCCGCATCGCCTCGATGAGCCGCTCGGTGGATCGCGAGCTCTTGGCCTCGTCCGAATTCTACAAGGGCCTAGATGCTGCCGGCCGCCGCTATCTCGTCTCCACCGGCCGCTACGCGCTGCGCGGCATCGGCCGCGCGCAGGATCTCTACACGCTCGATCCGGAAGTCGACGCGAGCGAGCCGGTCAGGGGCAGCTACGAGCGCTATCTGGCGGGTTAGTCTCCGCGGCGTCACAGACGCCGTCATTGCGAGCGCAGCGAAGCAATCGAGGGTCCCTCAACGGAGGGACCTTGGATTGCGTCGTCGCTACGCTCCTCGCAATGCACTTGTGGTCAGCACCGCGCCGCCACCTCATCTCCCACCATGTCTGGCTGCCGGTCCAGTCCCACTGCCGGTGACAGCAGGATCACCAGCGCCTGCACGCCGAATAACGCCGCGGCGAGATAGAGGCATGCCTCCGCGCTCCAGAGGCCGCCGACGAGCGCGCCCAGCACTGAACCGAGCGGGCGGGCGCCGTAGCTCATGATGTTGATGGCGGAGACGCGGCCGAGCAGGCGCGGCGGCGTCACGGACTGGCGCAGCGTCGTGGTCGAGATCACCCATAGGATCGGGCCGACGCCGAGCAGGAAGAAGCTCAAGCCCGCGAGCCAGGGCGAGGGGACCAGCACCGTCAGCGCCATCACCAAGGCGGCGACAAAGCCGGTGACGGGGCCGAGCCCCACCACGGTGCCAAAGGCGATGCGCTTCATCACGCGCGTGGCGAGGAGCGCGCCGATCACCATGCCGACGCCGTACATCGTCAGCACCGTGCCGACACCGGCGGCGCTCAGACCGAGATGGCGCACGGCGTAGGGCACGAACACCGCGATCTGCAGGAACCAGCCGGTGTTGAAGATGAACTGGGTGATGAAGACCGGCCGCAGCAGCGGATGGTGAAACACGAAGGCCGCGCCCTCGCGGATCTCTTGCAGCGGATGCCGCCGGGGCGCCGGCGCACGTGCGGGCTCGTAGATGCCGGAGAGCAGCACGACCGCGATGGCCGAGAGCGCCGCGGCAAAGCCGAACGCCGGGCTCGCGCCCCACCACCCAACCAGCGCACCGCCGAGTGCAGGCCCGCTGGCGAAGGCGATGGTGCGCGCCAGCTCGATGCGCGCATTCGCCGCCGGCAACAAGTTAGAGCTCACCAGCGAGGGCACCAGCGCCGGTGCTGCCACGCTGTAAACGACGGTGCCGCACACGGCGGCGAAGCCGAGCAGGGCCAGCAGCGGCAGGTTGAGGGCTCCCAGCGCGAGCAGCAGCACGACGGCCGCGAGCGCCACCGCCCGCAGCGCCTCGGCGCTCGCCATCAGCCTGCGGCGGGAAATTCGGTCTGCAAACATACCGGCGGGGATGGCGAACAGGACGAAGGGCAGGGTGAGCGCGGTCTGCAGCAGGCCGGTCTGGCCTTCGGCCACCCCCAGCGTCAGCACGGCGACGATGGGCGCTGCCGCGAGCGCGATCTGCTCGGCCGACTGCGCTGCGAGATTGGACCAGGCGAGGCGGTTGAAAGTGTCAGGAAGGCGAGGCGGCGTTGACATGGCGCATATCCGGTAGAGGCGAATTTGCGCCAATGTTGGCCCCCGATGACCACCAAACCCACCCGCTTCCCGACAAGAGGCGATTTCCGCGATCGGCGGCGGGAATGCCCGTCGCTAGATGCAGTTGCAAATGAGTTGCAATAAGAATGAACTTGGGTATTCTGCCGATATGGATGCCCGATCACCCCACATAACTCCCGACCTCGCCGGCTGGCGCGCTGATGCGCCCACCACCAAAAGCCTCGCTGAGGTTAATTCCACCGTTGCCATTCCCGCCGCGGGCCGCTGGTGGCGCCGGCTGCTGGCCTTCGTCGGGCCGGGCTACCTCGTCTCGGTCGGCTATATGGACCCCGGCAATTGGGCGACCGATCTCGCCGGCGGGTCGAAGTTCGGCTACACGCTGCTCTCCGTCATCCTGATCTCGAACTTGATGGCGATCCTGCTCCAGTCGCTGGCGGCTCGGCTCGGCATCGTCACCGACCGCGATCTCGCGCAGGCCTGCCGCGCCTCCTATCCCCGGGTGGTGAACTTCCTGCTCTGGCTCGCCTGCGAGGCGGCCATCATCGCCTGCGATCTCGCCGAGGTGATCGGCACGGCGATCGCGCTGAAGCTGCTGTTCGGCATTCCCCTGATTGGCGGCGCATTGATTGCAGCCCTCGACGCCTTCCTGCTGCTGCTGCTGATGAACCGGGGCTTCCGCTTCCTGGAGGCTTTCGTCATCGCGCTGCTGGTGGTGATCGCCGTTTGCTTCGCGGTGCAGATCGCGGCGGCGGCTCCGCCGGTGGCAGAGGTCTTGCGGGGCTTCGTGCCCAAGAGCGAGATCTTCACCAATTCCGACATGCTCTACATCGCGATCGGCATCATCGGCGCCACCGTGATGCCGCACAATCTCTACCTGCACTCCTCGATCGTGCAGACGCGCGCTTATGAACGCAACGACACCGGCCGGCGCGAAGCGATCAAATGGGCGACGACGGACTCGACCATCGCGCTGATGCTGGCGCTGTTCATCAACGCCGCGATCCTTGTCGTCGCTGCTGCGACCTTCCACAAGAGCGGCCACTCCGACGTGGCCGGGATTGAGCAGGCGTTCGAACTGCTGTCGCCGCTGCTCGGCCTCGGCATCGCCTCGACGCTGTTCGCGGTGGCGCTGCTCGCCTCGGGCCTCAACTCGACGGTCACCGCGACGCTCGCTGGCCAGATCGTGATGGAGGGCTTTCTCGACCTGCGCCTGCCGAGCTGGGCGCGCCGCCTCTTGACCCGCGGCATCGCCATCATTCCCGTGATCATCGTCACCGCGATCTACGGTGAGCGCGGCACCGCGGATTTGCTTGTGTTCAGCCAGGTCGTGCTGTCGATGCAGCTGCCTTTCGCGGTGATCCCGCTGGTGCGCTTCGTCTCGGATCGGCGCAAGATGGGCAAGTTCGCGATCCCGATGTCGGTTGCCGCGGTCGCCTGGATCGTCGCGGGCATCATCGTGATTTTGAATCTGAAGTTGCTGGCAGATACGTTCTTTGGGTGAGTGGCGAATGGCGAGTAGCGAGTGGGGGCGTTCTCCTATTCGCTACTCGCCATTCACTAATCCTGCGGCTCGGACGCCGTGTCGCCCTGCGCGTCGATGCGCAGCCAGCCTGAGGGGGCGAGGCGCTGCTGCGGCAGGAAGCGGGCCTTGTAGTCCATCTTCTTGGAGCCTTCGATCCAGTAGCCGAGATAGACGTAAGGCAGCCCTTGCCGTCGCGCACGGGCGATATGGTCGAGGATCATGAAGGTGCCCATCGAGCGGCTGACCTGGCCAGGCTCGAAGAACGAATAGACCATCGACAGGCCGTCGCTGAGAACGTCGGTGAGCGCCACTGCGATCAGCTCCTCGCCGCGGCCGGTGATGCCGCTGTCGGGGCCGCGCTTGCGATATTCGATGATGCGGGTCTCGACGTGGCTGTCCTCGACCATCATGGCGTAGTCGAGCACGGTCATGTCGGCCATCCCGCCGTGGCGGTGGCGGGCGTCGAGATAGGCGCGGAACACCGAATATTGCTCGGAGGTCGGCACCGCGCTGCGCTGCTCGCCGATGATGTCGGCGTTGCGGGCCATCACCTTGCGGAAGTTGCGCGAGGGGCGGAACTCGTTGGCGATGACCCGGACCGAGACGCAGGCCCGGCACTGGTCGCAGGCGGGACGGTAGGCGATCGACTGGCTGCGGCGGAAACCGCCATGGGTGAGCAGGTCGTTGAGGTCACCGGCGCGGTCCCCGACCAGATGCGTGAACACCTTGCGCTCATGTCGGCCCGGCAAATACGGGCAGGGTGAGGGCGCCGTGAGGTAAAACTGGGGGGTGTCGCGCGAGTGCTGGGTCAAGGGACGTCGTGGGCCTCCGAAACAGGCATCAGCATCGCGCTCCAAAAGCCCCCGGTCAATCGATTAGCTCACCACGTCCGCGCCGCCTGCGGTGCGGGTATGCGAACCGAATTGTTGATCACGACCGTTCCCAGCACGAAATCGTGCAGCAGGCGCCGGCGGCCGTTGAACAGGCCGACCAGCACCACGAACGGCGACAGGAACGAGACCGTCACCCAGAACAGCACGGCATGGGTGGCGCCGAGCACGAAGTAGCCGGGCGCGCCGTACCAGGTGCGCAGCTCCAGGTCCATCAGGCGCATGCCGACCGTGGCGGAGGACGCACCGCCGATGCTGGCGCCGTAATAGACGATAGCCCAGATCACGGAGGCCGGCCAGGCGATCCAGAACAGCGCCCAGCCGATGCCGAGGGTGACCACGCCGAACAAGGCGATGAAGATGTAGCCGAGGATCACCGGCACCGAGATCACGACCATGTCGATCAGGAAGGCGAACACCCGCCGCGTCGCGACGCCCCGGAACAGTTCCGGATGCAGGTCAGGGTCGTAGGCATGCGGTTGCATGGCGCCGTCATTGCGCCAGCCGCCTGAATTGCCCGAGTTGTACGACATGGTCGGTTCTCCCAGCGAAGCTCCCCTCGCAGGACATGGGAACAGGCCATGCCCGTGCCAAGGGCGCGCGGGCGGCAGCAAGCCGAAATATTCCGGCGATTCGGGGGCGGTGATCGGGCGGTCCTGTAGGGTGGGCAAAGGCGCGCTTGCGCCGTGCCCACCATTGCCCGCCGACTTACACGATGGATGAATCGGTGGGCCCGCTTCGCTTGGCCCACCCTACGACAGCTTACGTCTTGCCCCGCAGCTTCTCCGCCGCCTTCGGCGCAAAATAGCTCAGCACACCGTCGGCGCCGGCGCGTTTGAAGGCGAGCAGGCTTTCCATCATGGCACGGTCGCCGTCGAGCCAGCCGTTGTTCGCGGCTGCGGCGATCATCGCGTATTCGCCGGAGACCTGATAGGCGAAGGTCGGCATCGCAAACGTGTCCTTCACGCGGCGGACCACGTCGAGATAGGGCATGCCGGGCTTCACCATCACCATGTCGGCGCCCTCGGCGATGTCGAGCTCGACCTCGCGCAGCGCTTCATCGGTGTTGGCGCTATCCATCTGATAGGTGCGCTTGTCGCCGGTGAGCGTCTTGGCCGAGCCGATGGCGTCGCGGAACGGACCATAGAAGGCGGAGGCGTATTTCGCGGCATAGGCCATGATCTGCACGTCGAGCAGGCCGGCGCGGTCCAGCCCCTCGCGGATCGCGGCGACGCGGCCGTCCATCATGTCGGAGGGCGCGATGATGTCGCAGCCGGCTTCGGCCTGCACCAAGGCCTGACGCACCAGCACGGCGACCGTCTCGTCATTCAGGATCTTGCCGTCGGAGATCAGGCCGTCATGGCCGTGGCTGGTGAAGGGATCGAGCGCGACGTCGCAGAGGATACCGATCTCCGGAAACTCCTTCTTGATCGCGCGCACGGCCTGGCAGACCAGGTTGTTCGGGTTGGTGGCTTCCGAGCCTTCCTCGTCGCGCAGGGACGGATCGGTGTAGGGAAACAGCGCGATGCAGGGGATGGTCAGCTTCATCGCGCGCTCGGCCTCGCGCACGGCCTGGTCGACGCTGAGGCGGTCGACGCCGGGCATCGAGGCGACCTGCTCGCGCTTGTTGGTGCCGTCGATCAGGAACAGCGGCCAGATCAGGTCGTCGGTGGTGAGGACGTTCTCGCGCACCATGCGCCGGGCCCACTCGGCCTTGCGGTTGCGGCGCGGACGGACGGTCAGATCGAGGGCATGCGGCACTGCCGTGCTGTCCCGGCGCGAAACGTCGCGCAATTCGATCGGACGTCCGTATTTGATCGCCATCACTCTTCCTCCGGCTGGAATTATTCTTATACCAGCTCGCATGGTTCCCGTCACCGCGGCTTGACCTGCCGCAAGGCAGATCTGAACCTGACTTGGGCAGCCGATTGATTTTGCGGGCCGAAGCAGCCAGAAGGGGCCATGTCCGAGATCTCCACCCGCGATGCGGCCCAAGGCGGCGCCAATGCCAGGGAAGCTGCCCGTGACACTGCCCGAGAGAGCGCGCTCTCAGTGGCGGCGATCTCCTCGGAGCGCTCGGAGTCCGACGACAATGTCTGGACCCGACGGCTGGTGCTGTTCCTGCGGGTGATGGCGCTGCTCTCGATCCTGAAAGGCCTCTATCACTGGGCGCAGGTCACGGGCTTCGTCGGCGGCGAGGACGAGGCGTTCGAGAACCAGTCGATGGCCTGGCAGGCCGCGACGGTCTACTTCGCGGTGATCGAGCTCGTCGCCGCCGTCGGCCTCTGGCTGGCGACGCCCTGGGGCGCGGTGGTGTGGCTGACGACCGTGGTGTCGATGGCCGTGATCGAGCTGATGTTCCCGGGAATCTACGGCGGCAGCCTCGTCGTGGTCGGCGTCGAGGTCTTCATGCTTGCCGCTTATCTTGCGCTCGCCTGGATGGCCGCGCGCGAGCGGCCGCCGTAGCGCGCAGAGATTCACGCTCACGCTCTCGTGCCCCGGACGCAATGCAGCACGCCGAAGTTTGCGGCGTGATGCGTTGCAGAGCCGGGGCCCATCTTTCCGATATCTCGCTTTTGGCTTCTGGGATCCCGGGTCTGCGCGCCGCTTGCTGCGCTTGTCCGGGACAGGAGAATGTTGCGTTTGGTTGACCGCTGGTTGCCTAAAATTCGCGGTAAGTTTTCATTGACCAGCCGGTTCCGCCACAGCTCTTACGCGTGCGTTTCGAAACGGGGCGGGGCTGTTCTGGAATGCGACAACAGCGGCGGACGGAGGGTGAACAGGACCTTGCGAAGGTCAACAGAGGCTTTCAAAAAGTACTTGTGGCACAGGCTTAATGCGCAATTCACTGTCTTAAATTCATGATCTCTTTATTCTCTTATTTAAGCCGATCTTCAAACGCCCCTCTTAAGTTGCACCTATCAGACGGGACACAAGTTTCGTCGAATAAGTGTCGATAAAAACGACAACAGGGGAAGTGTCATGATGAAAGCCGTCGCAACTGCGGCAGATACCGCAGAGCGCGTCTCCGGCCAGCAGGGTTCGGTGCAGTCGCTCTATCTGGAAGCTTTGACTCTGGTGGAGCGGCTGCATCGCCGGCTCCTCGACGTGATCAAGGACGAATTCGATCGCCGCGGCCGCGCGGACATCAACTCGGTCCAGGCGCTCTTGCTCTACAACATCGGCGACAAGGAGCTGACCGCGGGCGAATTGCGCACGCGCGGTTACTATCTCGGCTCCAACGTCTCCTACAATCTGAAGAAGCTCGTCGAGCTCGGCTTCCTCGATCATCAGCGCTCGCGGGTCGATCGCCGCTCGGTGCGCATCCGCCTGACCCCGCAGGGCCAGGAAGTCCGCCGCATCGTCGATGCGCTCTACCAGAAGCACGTCAAGACGGTGGAGCAGGTCGGCGGCATCTCCGGCGACGAGTTCGCGACCCTCAACAAGTCGCTGCACCGCCTGGAGCGGTTCTGGACCGACCAGATCCTCTATCGCCTCTGAGTTCTAAAGGGATATGGGCGAAGCCGGCCCGCAACAAGACCGGCAGCCCTCCCGAACGTGCCTGACTTCCCCAAGCGCGCCGGTCCGGAGTTGCCCCGGACCGGTGCGTTGATATTTTTTTGCACCTGCGAAAAAATCCCCCCGGCAGCCAGGAACCAGTTCCGGGCTCGGCGCTTATCTTCTTCGGATCGGAGAAACGGCGATGCTGGTCGAGCGCGGGCTTCGGGTGATGAACGTGGAACTCGTCAGCGAGGCCTACGCCATCGCCGCGAACTACCTTCGCCGCTCCGGCGCAATCCCGGACACTCTCGTCACCGACGACCGCCTGCTTCACCTGATCGTCAAGCTGCTCCAGCAGGGCGAATTCAACAAGATCAGGCTGGCCAACAGGGCGATCGCCCGGTTCCAGGCGCAGACCGAGGCCAGAGCGGTTGGCTGATCAAAACCCCCAAGATCCCGACCAACCAGAGGATGCCATGGAAGCTGCCATCGACCGCATCATGCAGACCTACGACCTGCTCGCCAACCGCACCGCGGCGGCCAGCGCCGAGGCGCGTGAAAAGGTCACGAACTACCTCAACATCCTGATGGAAGCCGGCGAGACCGACACCCATAGGTTGACGGTCTGCGGCCTGACCTATCTGCGCCAGCTCGACGGCAGCGTCGACCCCGTGAAGGCGGGGTATACCGGGCTGTAAAACGACGCCGGCTGCCCCGGCGGCAGCTGGCAAGAAATAAGGCCCAAAGCGGCCCCACCCGGATATTGACGGGGAGCGGATCTCGCAAGACCGCTCCCGGGCTGAAAACCTCCAATCCCACCATATCTTGCATAAATATCAGCCCCGACCCGCAAATGCTTGGCCGCGGTCGGCCGATGTGGTAGATCGCGCGTGCTTCCGACCGCCACACCAGACCCGCCCGTAGCCCGCCAAAAGGCTGCGGCGGTGGAGATATTCGCAAGATGACCGCACCCAAGTCCGCCTCCGCGCCCGATTCGTTTTTCACCGCCTCGCTCGAGCAGGCCGATCCGGAAATCGCTGCCGCCATCAAGGGTGAGCTCGGTCGGCAGCGCCACGAGGTCGAGCTGATCGCCTCCGAGAACATCGTCAGCCGGGCCGTGCTGGAAGCGCAGGGTTCGGTCATGACCAACAAATACGCGGAAGGTTATCCGGGCGCGCGCTATTACGGCGGTTGTGAGTGGGTCGACGTCGCCGAGAACCTTGCGATCGATCGTGCCAAGAAGCTGTTCGGCGCCAGTTTTGCCAACGTGCAGCCGAACTCCGGCAGCCAAATGAACCAGGCGGTGTTCCTGGCGCTGCTGCAGCCGGGCGACACCTTCATGGGTCTCGATCTCGCCGCCGGCGGCCATCTCACCCATGGCTCGCCCGTGAACATGAGCGGCAAGTGGTTCAAGGCCGCGCATTACACCGTGCGCCGCGAGGACCAGATCATCGACATGGATGCCGTGGCCAAGCAGGCCGAAGAGGTCAAGCCGAAGCTGATCATCGCCGGCGGCTCGGCCTATTCGCGCGCCTGGGACTTCAAGCGTTTCCGCGAGATCGCCGACAGCGTCGGCGCTTACCTGCTGGTCGACATGGCGCATTTCGCTGGGCTCGTCGCCGGCGGCGTGCATGCTTCCCCGGTGCCGTATGCGCACGTCACCACCACCACGACGCACAAGTCGCTGCGTGGTCCGCGCGGCGGCCTGATGCTGTGGAATGACGAGACGCTGACCAAGAAGCTCAACTCGGCGATCTTCCCGGGCCTGCAGGGCGGTCCTTTGATGCACGTGATTGCAGCCAAGGCGGTCGCCTTCGGCGAGGCGCTGCGTCCGGATTTCAAGGTCTACGCCAAGAACATCGTCGAGAACGCCAAGGCCTTGGCCGAGACGTTGAAGGGCCATGGTCTCGATATCGTCTCCGGCGGCACCGACAATCATCTGATGCTGGTCGATCTCCGGCCGAAGGGCCTGAAGGGCAACGTCTCGGAGAAGGCGCTGGTTCGCGCCGCCATCACCTGCAACAAGAACGGCATTCCGTTCGACCCGGAATCGCCCTTTGTGACCTCGGGCATTCGGCTCGGCACGCCGGCTGCGACCAGCCGCGGCTTCGGCGTGGCCGAATTCCAGCAGGTCGGCGGCATGATCGCCGAGGTCCTCAATGCGATCGCGCAATCCTCCGACGGCAAGGCGCCGCTGGTGGAGGCTGCGATCAAGGAACGGGTCAAGGCGCTCACCGACCGGTTCCCGATCTACCAGTAAAGGCGCCGCATGATCCGGAAAAGTGGGTACCGGTTTTCCGAAGAGATCATGCGAAAATAAAGGTCACACGGATGCGCTGCCCGAACTGCAACAGTCTCGATACGCAGGTGAAGGACTCGCGTCCGACCGAGGACTCGTCCGTGATCCGCAGGCGGCGCGTGTGCGTCGCCTGCAATTTCCGCTTCACCACCTTCGAGCGCGTACAGCTGCGCGAGCTCACGGTGATCAAACGCAACGGCCGCCGCGTGCCGTTCGATCGCGACAAGCTGATGCGCTCGGTGCAGATCTCACTTCGCAAGCGGCAGGTCGAGCCGGAGCGCGTCGAGAAGATGGTCTCCACCATCGTGCGCGAGCTCGAGACCGGAGGCGAGGCCGAGATCTCCTCAGAGGTGATCGGCGAGACCGTGATGGAGCATCTGCGCACGCTCGACGACGTCGCCTATGTGCGCTTTGCCTCGGTCTACCGCAATTTCCGCGAGGCCAAGGATTTCGCCGACGTGCTCGGCGAGCTCTCCGGCGAGGAGGAAGCGCGGCTCGCCGCGATCCGCAAATGATCTTCCGCATTCTGGAAGACCAGTTCGCGCAGAAGGCCCGCGAGGCCAAGGATGCTGATCGCCGTTTCATGGAGCTGGCGCTTGCGCTCGGTCGGCGCGGGCAGGGCCGGACCTGGCCCAATCCGGCCGTGGGCGCCGTCATCGTCAAGGACGGCGTCATCGTCGGCCGCGGCTGGACGCAAGCAGGCGGACGTCCGCACGGTGAGCCCGAGGCGTTGCGGCGGGCGGGCGAAGCAGCGCGGGGTGCCACGCTCTACGTCACGCTGGAGCCGTGCTCTCATTTCGGCAAGTCGCCGCCTTGCGCCGATGCTGTGATCGCCGCCGGCATCAAGCGCGTGGTGGCGGCGATCGAGGACCCCAATCCGGAAGTTGCGGGCCAGGGCCATGCGCGCCTGCGCGCCGCCGGCATCAATGTGGACGTCGGTCTGTGCGCGGCGGAGGCCGCGTTCGACCATGCCGGCCATTTCCGCCGCATCCGGGACCAGCGTCCTCATGTGATCCTGAAGCTCGCGGTCTCGCCTGACGGCAAGATCGGTGCGGCCGGCGGCAAGCCGCTTGCGATCACGGGGGAGGCGGCACGCAACCGCGTGCATCTGCTCCGCGCGCAAAGCGATGCCATCCTGGTCGGCATCGGCACGGTGCTGGCGGATGATCCGCAGCTCAACTGCCGCCTGCCGGGCATGACGGCGCGCTCGCCGGTGCGCGTCGTGCTCGACCGGAGCCTGCGCATTCCCGCATCGAGCCAGCTGGTTCGGTCCGCGCGCGAGACGCCGCTTTGGGTGATCGCGTCCGAGCTTGCGGAAGCGGCCGCCGCGACGCGCCTTGGCGCGGCCGGTGCGCAAATCATGCGCATGCCTCCGGGGAGTGCATCCGGGCTCGATCTTTCGGCCGTGCTGCATGCGCTGGCGGACAAGGGCATCACACGGCTGATGGTCGAGGGCGGCAGCCGCGTTGCGGCATCGTTCGTCGCGGCCGATCTCGTCGACGAGGTCTGGCTGTTCCGCGGAGCGGAAGCGGTCGGCGAAGGCGGCGTCGATGCGCTCGATGCATTGCCCCTGTCGAAAATCACGCAGTCGCCGGCCTACAAGGTTCATGCTAGCGAGACCTGCGGCAAGGATAACCTCACCATCTACGAGCGCGCGTAATGTTCACCGGCATTGTCACCGATATCGGCGAGATCGTCAGCTTCACGCCAACGGCGCCGGGGCAGCTGCACCGGCTGCGGATCGCCTGCCGCTACGATCAGAGCACGATTGCGGACGGCGCCTCGATCGCCTGCAACGGTGTGTGCCTGACTGTGGTTGCCTCGGGCGTTGCGGATGGCAGGGACTCCAAGCAAAGGACCTGGTTCGACGTTGACACCGCGGCCGAGACGCTGGCGCTGACGACGGCCAAGCACTGGAAGGTCGGCACCAGGCTCAACCTCGAGCGCGCGCTGAAGATCGGCGATGAGCTCGGCGGCCATATCGTCGCCGGCCACGCCGATGGCATTGCAACCATCGTCAGCCGGGAGGACTTGCCGGATATGGCGCGGTTCGTGCTCTCGACGACGCGGGAGCTGGCACGGTTCATCGCCACCAAGGGCTCGATCACGCTCGACGGCGTCTCGCTGACGATCAATACGGTTGCAGACGTGACCTTTTCGGTGCTGATCATTCCGCACACGCTCGATGTCACGACGATCGGCAGCTGGAAGGCCGGGGATGAGGTTAATATCGAGGTCGACCTGATGGCCCGCTACGCGGCGCGGCTGACGGAAATGACGGTCTCTTAGAACTTGGCTTACCTGCTTCCGGCGACTACATAGCGCCGACCCCTTTCGAAACGGATTGAACGATGGCAGACGCGCGGCGCGCACCCCTGAAGGACCAGACCGACATTTCCGGCGCGCGCGCGCTGATTGTCGAGGCGCGGTTCTATGACGATCTCCAGGATGCGCTGCTGGACGGCGCGGTGGCCGAGCTGAAGGCGGCCGGCCTGACCCACGACGTCATTACGGTTCCCGGTGCGCTGGAGATCCCCGCGGCAGTCGCCATCGCGGTCGATGCCGCGGCGGCGAACGGCAGGCCCTATGATGCGGTGATCGCGCTCGGCTGCGTGATCCGCGGCGACACCATTCATTTCGAGATCGTCTCGCAGGAATCCTCGCGCGCGCTGATGGACCTCGCCGTGGCGCGGAAGCTGCCGCTCGGCAACGGCATCCTCACCGTCAACACCGAGGCGCAGGCCTGGGCGCGGGCGCGTGCCAGCGAGCTCAACAAGGGCGGCGATGCCGCGCGCGCCGCGCTTGCGATGCTGCGCATTAAACGCCGCCTGGCGCGGGCCTGAAGCCATGGCCGATAACACCAAGAAGCCGACCGGCGTTGTCGAGAAGAAGGCGAACCGGCGCGGTGCGGCACGGCTCGCAGCCGTGCAGGCACTGTACCAGATGGACATCGCCGGTGCGGGCATCAACGACATCTTTGCCGAATTCGAAAGCCATTGGCTCGGCAACGAGGTCGAGGGCGAGACGTATCTGCCGGCGGAAGCCGCCTTTTTCCGCGACGTCGTCTCCGGCGTCGTCCGCGACCAGAAGAAGCTCGATCCTCTGATCGACGAGGCGCTGTCGAAGGGCTGGCCGCTCAAGCGGATCGAGGCGATCCTGCGGGCAGTGCTGCGGGCAGGAGCCTATGAGCTCCAGCATCGCAAGGACGTGCCGGGCCGGGTGGTGGTCTCCGAATATGTCGACGTCGCCAATGCTTTCGTCGACCGCGAGGAGACCGGCATGGTCAACGCCGTGCTCGACCAGATCGGCCGGCAGTTTCGCGGCGACGAGTTCGGGCGGGGGTAGTTTCCCGCGAGGGCGGTGAAGTGATGCGAGACGACTGCCCCATTCTTCGTCGTCATCACCCGCGAAGGCGGGTGATCCAGTACGCCGCGGCCTATCGGGCTAACACGACTGTCTCTCGAATACTGGATCGCCCGGTCAAGCCGGGCGATGACAGCGGTGGATGGGGCTGACGCCGATGGAAACCACACAAAATCCCTCCGGCGAAGACTCCCTCATCGCGCGCTATTTCAAACCGCTGGCGACCGATCCCGGCGCGTTCGGGTTGGTCGACGACGCGGCGGTGCTGTCCTCGTCCGGCGAGGACATCGTCGTCACCACCGACGCGGTGGTGGAGGGCGTGCATTATCTTGCCGGCGATCCGCCTGACAACATCGCGCGCAAGGCGCTGCGGGTGAACCTGTCCGATCTCGCGGCGAAAGGAGCGACGCCGGCAGGCTTCGTGCTGACGCTGGCGCTGCGCAGCAAGGAGGATGCCTGGCTGCGTCCCTTTGCGGACGCGCTGGGCGAGGATGCGAAGACCTTCGCTTGTCCTCTGCTCGGTGGCGACACGGTGTCGACGCCGGGCCCGCAGATGATCTCGATCACCGCCTTCGGCCGTGTGCCTCAGGGGCGGATGATCGGCCGCACCGGCGCAAGGCCGGGCGACCGCGTCCTGGTCACGGGCACGATCGGCGATGCC
The DNA here is from genome assembly GCF_020194115.1 of Bradyrhizobium sp. NBAIM01. Lineage (NCBI taxonomy): Bacteria > Pseudomonadati > Pseudomonadota > Alphaproteobacteria > Hyphomicrobiales > Nitrobacteraceae > Bradyrhizobium > Bradyrhizobium sp. NBAIM01. The sequence continues at coordinate 19,990 of NZ_JADYVU010000006.1, forward strand.
GCGCTCGGCCTCGACGTGCTCAAAGGCGGGGCTGCCGCCAGCGCGCTGACCTCCGATCCCGCTGCACGGGATTTTCTGGTCTCGCGCTATCGGGTGCCGCAGCCACGCAACGTGCTGGCGCCGGCCCTGCGCGATCATGCCACCGCGGCGATGGACGTCTCCGACGGGCTCGCCGGCGATCTGACCAAGCTCTGCGCCGCCTCCGGGGTCTCGGCCTCGGTCGACGTGACGAGCCTGCCACTCTCTGCCGCGGCAGCCAGCCTTCGCGCCCGCAACGTCGCGTCTGTCGAGACGCTGCTTGCCGGGGGCGACGACTACGAGGTGCTCTGCACCGTTCCGCCGGCACAATGCGAGACGCTGATTGCCGCGGGGCAGTCCCTCGGCGTTGCCGTGACTGCAATCGGTACCATCACGGAGGGGCAGAAGCCGCTGCGCTTCCTGGACGGGCAGGGCCAGGATCTGCTTTTGACGCGGCTGTCCTACAGCCACTTCTAGGAATTGCTCCAAACCGGCATCTGAGTTCTCAGCGCTTGGTCCTAAATACCTGCCAAGATCGGCCTTTTCGGGCTGATCCGGCGTTGCACCCTCAATGTGATTTTGGCAAGCTCGCGGCCGACTGGAGCCGTCCCTTAAGGGCAAGGGGGCGGCTTTGTTCAAAATCAAGGCGCTTCACCGCACGACGGACAACAAAAGGCGCCGGGGGTACATCAAGGATCTGAGGCAAACATCACATGACAGCATTATGGTTGATAGTGCTCTGCGGAGCGCTTTCCGTCGCCTACGCGATTTGGGCGACGTCTTCGGTCTTGGGCGCGGATGCGGGGTCGCCGCGCATGCAGGAGATCGCAGGGGCGGTGCGCGAAGGCGCACAAGCCTATCTCCGGCGGCAATACACCACGATCGGTATCGTCGGCATCGTCATCTTCGTACTGCTTGCCTATTTCCTCGGGCTCTATGTCGCGATCGGTTTCGCCATCGGCGCGATCCTGTCCGGCGCTGCGGGCTTCATCGGCATGAACGTCTCGGTCCGCGCCAATGTGCGCACCGCCCAGGCCGCGACGACGTCGCTGGCCGGCGGCCTGGAGCTCGCCTTCAAGGCGGGCGCCATCACCGGCCTTCTGGTGGCGGGTCTGGCGCTGCTCGGCGTGACGCTCTATTTCGGCTTCCTGGTCCATTCGCTGAAGCTCGCGCCGGATAGCCGCGTCGTCGTCGACGCCCTGGTGGCGCTCGGCTTCGGCGCCTCGCTGATCTCGATCTTCGCCCGTCTCGGCGGCGGCATCTTCACCAAGGGTGCGGACGTCGGCGGCGACCTCGTCGGCAAGGTCGAGGCCGGCATTCCCGAGGATGACCCGCGCAACCCTGCGACCATCGCCGACAACGTCGGCGACAACGTCGGCGACTGCGCCGGCATGGCCGCCGACCTGTTCGAGACCTATGCGGTGACCGCGGTCGCCACCATGGTCCTGGCGGCGATCTTCTTCGCCAAGACGCCGATCCTCGCCAACATGATGACGCTGCCGCTCGCGATCGGCGGCATCTGCATCATCACCTCGATCATCGGCACCTTCTTCGTCAAGCTCGGGCCGAGCCAGTCGATCATGGGCGCGCTTTACAAGGGCCTGATCGCAACGGGCATCCTGTCGCTGATCGGCATCGCCCTGGTGATCTACTACCTGATCGGCTTCGGCAAGCTCGAGGGCGTCAACTACACCGGCCTGGCGCTGTTCGAGTGCGGCGTGGTCGGTCTCATCGTCACCGCCCTGATCATCTGGATCACCGAATACTACACCGGGACCGACTATCGTCCGGTGAAGTCGATCGCCCAGTCCTCGGTCACCGGCCACGGCACCAACGTGATCCAGGGCCTCGCCATCTCGATGGAAGCGACCGCGTTGCCTGCGATCGTCATCATCGCCGGCATCCTGGTCACCTACAGCCTCGCCGGGCTGTTCGGCATCGCGATCGCGACCGCCACCATGCTGGCGCTGGCCGGCATGATCGTCGCCCTCGACGCCTTCGGCCCCGTCACCGACAATGCCGGCGGCATTGCCGAAATGGCGGGACTGCCGAAGGAGGTGCGCAAGTCGACCGACGCGCTCGACGCGGTCGGCAACACCACCAAGGCGGTCACCAAAGGCTACGCGATCGGCTCCGCTGGTCTCGGCGCCCTGGTGCTGTTCGCGGCCTACAACGAGGACCTCAAGTTCTTCGTGGCCCGCTCCGCGCAGCATCCCTACTTCGCCGGCGTCAATCCGGACTTCTCACTGAACAATCCCTACGTCGTGGTGGGCCTGCTGTTCGGCGGTCTGTTGCCGTACCTGTTCGGCGCGATGGGCATGACCGCGGTCGGCCGTGCGGCCGGTGCGATCGTCGAGGAGGTCCGTCGCCAATTCCGCGAGAAGCCGGGCATCATGCAGGGCACCGACAAGCCTGATTACGGCAAGGCGGTCGACTTGCTCACGCGCGCGGCAATCAAGGAGATGATCATCCCCTCGCTGCTGCCGGTGCTGTCGCCGATCGTCGTCTACTTCCTGATCTATGCGATCGCGGGCGGCGGCGCGGCCGGCAAGTCGGCGGCATTCTCGGCCGTCGGCGCCATGCTGCTCGGCGTCATCGTGACGGGCCTGTTCGTCGCGATCTCCATGACCTCGGGCGGCGGCGCCTGGGACAACGCCAAGAAGTACATCGAGGACGGTCATTTCGGCGGCAAGGGCTCTGATGCCCATAAGTCCGCGGTGACCGGCGATACCGTCGGCGATCCCTACAAGGACACGGCGGGACCTGCGGTGAACCCGATGATCAAGATCACCAATATCGTGGCCCTGCTGCTGCTGGCGATCCTGGCGCACTGAGCGGCGCTGACGCGACAAGAGAAAACCCCGCGGCGTGAGCCGCGGGGTTTTTGATTTGGCGATCCGACGCTCTCCCGACGTCATTGCGAGGAGCTCTTGCGACGAAGCAATGCAGCATCGTTCCGCAGAGACAGCCTGGATTGCTTCGCTTCTCTCGCAATGACGTGAGAGAGACCTACTGCACGTCCATCTGCAGGCCTTCCTTCTGGATGATGCCGGCGAACTTCTTCGTCTCGGCATCCACGAACGCGGCGAACTGCTCGGGCGTGCCGTAGTCGGCGCGGGCGCCCATGGCGGCGATCTGCTTCTTGACGTCCTCGCGCTCCAGCATCGCCTTGACCTGGAGATTGAGCGCGCCCAGCACCTCGGGCGAAGCGCCCTTCGGCAGGAAGACCGCGAACCAGGAGGACACGTCGAAATTCGCCAGCTCCGGCGCGCTCTCGCGCATGGTCGGCAGGTCTTTGGCGAGGTCGCTGCGCTCGGGCGTGGTGACGCAGAGACCGTTGAGCGTGCCGCTCTGCACCTGAGGCAGGGTCGGATAGAGATTGTCGAACAGGATCTGGATGTCGCCGGCAAGGGCGGCCTGGAGCGCGGGGCCGGCGCCGCGGAACGGGATGTGCGTCATCTTCAGGCCGGTGAGTTGGAGAAACCAGGCGCCGGTGAGGTGAGGGCTCTGGCCGACGCCGGAGGAGGCGTAGCTGAGCTTGTCCGGATTGGCCTTCAGATACGCGATCAGCTCGGGAATCGTTTTGATGCCGGTCTTCGGATGCGCCGAGACGATGTTCGGAATCCGGATCATGTTCGAGACCGGCTGAAGCTGGTCCGGCTTGTAGCTGAGGTTCTTGAAGATGCTGTAGGCGATCGCGTTCGGGCCGGGGTTGCCGACCAGGATGGTGTGACCATCCGGCTTGGCGCGCACGGCCTCGGCGGTGCCGATCGTGCCGCCGCCGCCGGAGCGGTTTTCCACCACAGTCGACTGACCCCAGGCGGTTTGCAGATGCGCGGCCAGGAGGCGGCCCATCACGTCCGTCGAGCCGCCGGCCGCGGCCGGCACGATGAGACGAACGTTTTCAGTGGGCTTCCAGTCGGCAAGGCTCGATCGCGGTAGAATCGCTGCGGCCGAAAGGCCGGCAGCACCGGCGAGCACACGACGGCGGGACAACAAAGGCTTATGCACGAATCCACTCCTGCTTTTTGCTTTGCGGGAACCGTAGGGAACGGCACGTGCGACCGCAAGTCGCGCGCGACGACAAGTGCCGCGCAGAGAGCGGCACGACGACGCAGGCGTAAGCCCATATACCTTGCGATGGAATTAAGCGGCTTCAGGAGCCTCGTTCGACGCGCATTTTCGACGCGAGCGACAAGCCGCTTCGATCGAATCCTTCGACGGCCTCAGTTGAAGCTGAGCAGCTTGAACAGCGGGGTAAGGTAGCTCATCTCCTGACCCGACGTCGGCGTGGTGCGGCTGATGAAGTCGAAGATCTTGCCGTCCTGGAGACCGTAATTCGCAAGCCGGCGCACGCGCCGGGTCTTGTCGAAATAGACTGCGATGACACGCTGATCGACCACCTTCTGGTTCATGAAGGCGACCGGGCGCTCCGAGCGCTGCGAGATGTAGTAGAACACTTCACCGTCGAGGGTCGCGACCGTCGAAGGCGTGCCCATCACGATCAGCACCTGATCCTGGCTCGCGCCGATCGGAATCTGCTCGAGCGCGCCGGGCGGCAGGATGTAGCCTTTCTGGAACTGCTCGCCGGTGCAAGCTGCAAGGGCCACGCCGATCACGGCGGTGGCCGCGAGCATGCGCAGGCCCCGCCAACAGGCATGAAGGCCGCGCCGCATGTCCGCGCGCAGGCTGATCTGGTTCGTTGTCGTCATAGCGGAACTGATTCCGTCCCCTTGCGTCGCGCGAGGCGCTGAAGTACCGGGCTGGGCGTCTGAATGCAACTCGCGCGCGCCCGCTTGCGGAAACCACAATGCTTTGGCCGTTCAATCACTTCAGGAAACCCCGGCGAACCCCGCCTGGCACCATTGAGGCCATCTATGGCATGATCGTGACGCAGGCGCGAGAACCCCTGTTTTACCGGGTCTTGGGTGTGCCCGATACGGTTAACGGGCGTTTCGACCTGTTGCTGCTGCATCTCTGGCTGCTGCTGCGCCGTCTGCGCGCGGTTCAGGGCGCCGCGGAGCTGTCGCAGGCGCTGTTCGACCGCTTCTGCGAGGACATGGACGACAATCTGCGCGAGATGGGGGTGGGCGACCAGACCGTGCCGAAGCGGATGCGGGCCTTCGGCGAGGCATTCTACGGCCGCGTCCAGGCCTACGACCAGGCGATGGAAGCCGGCGGCGAGGCGCTGGCAGCGGCGATCTGCAAGAATATCTTGAATGGGACTGGCTTCGACCAGGCGGAGCGGCTCGCGGCCTATGCGAGGGCCAGCGAGGCCGATCTTGGCCGGACCGACGAGGCCGCGCTGCTGCGCGCGTCCTTCAAGTTTCCCCGGGCGCTGTCACAGGATGTCACGCCATGAGCCGAACAGATACCGAGCGCGATCCCTGGCGGGCGCCCGTCATCGTTGCGCAAATCCCGGACGGCGGGTTGCATCGCGAGCTCGAGGCCTCAGTGGCCGAGCGGCAGGCGATGGCGGAGGTCGCGGGCTTGCGCGAGATCCTGTCCGCCCATGCCAGCTTCGATGTCGTGCCGAAAAGCGGGGGGCGGGTCCAGGTCACGGGCCTGGTTCGAGGCCGGATCGGCCAGACCTGCGTCGTCACGCTGGATCCGATCGAGAGCGAGATCGAGGAGGAGGTGGACCTGATGTTCGCCCCCGAGGCCGAGGCGCGCCGCCTGGCCGATCTGATCGAGGAGGGGCAGGGCGACGAGGCGCCGCCCGAGGTTGCCGACCCGCCCGAGCCGATCACGGGCGGCATCATCGACCTCGGCCGGCTCGCCACCGACGTCCTGTTCCTGGCGATCGATCCCTATCCACGCAAGGAGGGGGCCGTGTTCGAGGCGGAGGTCACCGCTCCCGACCCCGAAGACCATCCCTTCGCCGTGCTGAAGGCATTGCAGGACAAGAAGAAGGGCCAATGAGGGGCATTTTGGCTCGCGGCTGCCTTGCCAGGGGACGCGAGCCATTTGCCCTGATGGTTTGAGACAGCTGTTTATCTCTCTGATTTCAATGGATTTCTCGCGAAATCCGCGCCCGGCGGCCGGATTGCCCCGAATGCAAAAGGCTCGGGGCAAGAGGTTGTTTCGGGGGTACAAAACGCTATTGTCGCGCCCCGGTCCGGGTGCGGCGTGGCGCTTGGCCGGCCGCCGTACCGGTGGCGAACCCATTTTGCGGCCCCGCTGATCCCAAGACCGCACCAGACCAGGTTTCCAGGACTTACATGCCAAGCAAGGTTCGCATCGCGCTGGACGCCATGGGGGGCGATGTCGGCCCCGCCGTGGTCATTCCGGGCGCCGCCATCTCGCTTGGCCGGCATCGCGACACCGAGTTCCTGCTGGTCGGCGACCGCGCCAGGATCGAGCCCGAGCTCGACCAGCACCCGAAGCTGAAGGCCGCCTCCAAGATCGTCCATACCGACGTCGCCGTCAGCATGAAGGACAAGCCGAGCCAGGCGCTGCGGCGCGGCCGCAAGACCTCCTCGATGTGGCTCGCGATCGACGCGGTCAAGAAGGGCGAGGCGGACGTCGCGATCTCCGCCGGCAACACCGGCGCGCTGATGGCGATGGCGCGCTTCCATCTGCGCACCCTGCCGGGCATCGACCGGCCGGCGATCTCGGCGATCTGGCCGACCCTGCGCGGGGAGTCCGTCGTGCTCGACCTCGGCGCCACCCTCGGCGGCGATGCCCACCATCTGGTGTCGATGGCGGTGATGGGCGCGGCCAAGGCGAGCGTGCTGTTCAACAAAACCCGGCCCACGGTCGGGCTGCTCAATATCGGCGCCGAGGAGATCAAGGGCCACGAGGAGATCCGCGAGGCCAGCGAGATCCTGCGGGCGCGGAACCTGCCGGAGCTCGACTATATCGGTTTCGTCGAGGGCGACGGCATTGGCAAGGGGCTCGCCGACGTGATCGTCACCGAAGGCTTCAGCGGCAACATCGCGCTGAAGGCGGCCGAGGGAACCGCACGGCAGATGGCGGAATTGCTTCGTCACGAGATGCAGCGGAGCTGGATGTCCAAGCTCGGCTACCTCTTCGCGCGCAGCGCCTTCCAGGCCCTGCGCGACAAAATGGACCCCAACAAGTCCAATGGTGGCGTGCTGCTGGGACTAAACGGGGTGGTGGTCAAGAGCCACGGCGGAACCAACGCCGAAGGCTTTGCCTATGCGATCGATGTTGGCTATGAGATGGCTCACTACGATCTCCTGAACAAGATCAATCAGATGCTCAACCGCGAGGGTGGTGCACTCAAATTCGTGCAGCCCGCGCCGGAGGATGTTTCGTGACTCAGATTCGTTCGGTCGTGCTCGGCTGCGGCTCTTACTTGCCGGAGCAGGTGGTGACCAACGCCCAATTGGCGGCGCGCATCGATACCTCCGACGAGTGGATCGTGCAGCGCACCGGCATTCGCGAGCGGCACATCGCGGCCGAGGGCGAGTTCACCTCGCACCTCGCCATCAAGGCGGCACAGGCGGCGCTCCGCGATGCCGGCGTTGACGCGCAATCGATCGAGCTGATCGTGCTGGCGACCTCGACGCCCGACAACACCTTCCCCGCGACCGCCGTCGCCGTGCAGCACGGCCTCGGCATCAATCATGGCGCGGCCTTCGATCTGCAGGCAGTGTGCTCGGGCTTCGTGTTCGCGCTCGCCACCGCCGACAATTTCCTGCGCACCGGGGCCTACAAGCGCGCGCTGGTGATCGGCGCGGAGACCTTCTCGCGCATCCTCGACTGGAACGATCGCGGCACCTGCGTGCTGTTCGGCGACGGCGCCGGCGCCGTGGTGCTGGAGGCGCAGGAGCAGCCCGGCAATGCCGCGACCGACCGCGGCATCGTGACCACGCATCTGCGCTCCGACGGCCGCCACAAGGCAAAGCTGTTCGTCGACGGCGGGCCGTCCTCGACCCAGACCGTCGGCCATCTGCGCATGGAGGGCCGCGAGGTCTTCAAGCACGCGGTCGGCATGATCACCGACGTGATCGTCGATGCTTTCAAGGCGACCGGGCTCGATGCCGACGGCATCGACTGGTTCGTGCCGCACCAGGCCAACAAGCGAATCATCGACGCTTCCGCGCACAAGCTGCACATCGCGCCGGAGAAGGTGGTGCTGACGGTGGACCGTCACGGCAACACCTCGGCGGCCTCGATCCCGCTGGCGCTCTCGGTGGCGCGCAAGGACGGCCGCATCAAGAAGGGCGACATGGTCCTGCTGGAGGCCATGGGTGGCGGCTTCACCTGGGGCTCCGCGCTGGTGCGCTGGTAAGCCACACCGATAAAATTTTGCCGGAATCCGCGCCGATTATCGCGACGTGTGCATTGATGTGCGGTGTTGACCGCCGTATCGTAAGCTCATAATTTCAGACAAGAATTGTTCGCCGTGAGGTGGGGCAGGGCGATGAGCGAGACCAGCAAAACCGTAACGCGTGTCGATCTGTGCGAAGCCGTCTACCAGAAGGTGGGCCTATCGCGCACGGAATCGTCTGCCTTCGTGGAACTCGTGCTGAAGGAGATCACCGACTGCCTGGAGAAGGGCGAGACGGTGAAATTGTCCTCGTTCGGCTCCTTCATGGTGCGCAAGAAGGGCCAGCGCATCGGCCGCAACCCGAAGACCGGCACCGAGGTGCCGATCTCGCCGCGCCGCGTCATGGTGTTCAAGCCGTCGGCGATCCTGAAGCAGCGGATCAACGCCCAGCACCGTACCAACGGTGACGCCACCCAGGCTCAAGAAGAGGCGTAACCGCCTTTCGGAAAGGACTGGCCTTTGGACAAGGCGCCGGATGCGTTCCGAACCATCAGCGAAGTAGCGCAGGAACTCGACATTCCGCAGCACGTGCTGCGGTTCTGGGAGACCCGCTTCTCCCAGATCAAGCCGATGAAGCGCAGCGGCGGCCGCCGCTATTATCGCCCTGACGACGTCGACCTGCTCAAAGGCATCCGCCGGCTGCTCTACGGCGAAGGCTATACCATCCGCGGGGTGCAGCGGATCCTGAAAGAGCACGGCGTCAAATCGGTGCAGGGCCTCGCCGACAGCGCGGCCGCGGTCTCCTTTGGCGCCATCGAGGACGCGATCGGCGCCAGCCTGATGGAGCCCGAGGACGAGGCCCCCATCAAGGGCATCACCGACACCGACGATGACGACTATCAGGGCGATGAAGAGGAAGGCATCGACTTCCGCTTCACCGAGGTCGACGACGAGGAGATCCTCACCACCTTCCGCAAAGGCGGCGCCGCCGTGCCCGCCGGCCCCAGCGCGCTCGACCGCGAGCGGCTGGAGCGGGTCCTCGGCGACCTCGTCGCCTGTCGCGAGATGCTGGATCAGGCCCTGAAGGAGGGCTAGGGCGGTCCCCGGCTTTGCGGGGCAGTTCCGGCCCCGCTTGGGCGGATACACCAAAATGCTGCGGCCTCGCCTTGCGCAAAGCGGCGATCCTAGCTAATGGAACGGCATTCGGAGCGTGGCGCAGCCCGGTTAGCGCACTAGTCTGGGAGACTAGGGGTCGGAGGTTCAAATCCTCTCGCTCCGACCAAATTCCTCAAGAACGGAATTCCTTTCCGGGCCGTCGGTTGACCGCGGGCCGGCCGTTTGCGGTTGATTTTGCAACGTTCCGCAGGTGTTGCCCTCGCGTCACAGCATCCAGCGTCAACATGATTTAAGAATTTGGGCACTTTGGAATCGCGGAGGGGCGTCCCGTGAGAAGAGCACTGGCTGCTGTAGCAGTCTTGGCGAGTGTCGCTTCGGGGGCGGAAGCTGCTGACCAAAGCCCTGCAATTTTCACGAAAGCGCGCACGGCTGACTCCAGCCCAAGCTGGACGGGATTTTATGCTGGCGGCAACGTTGGCGGCGCATGGGCAGACCGGTCCGTCAATTTTACGAGTGACGCGGCCTCCGCTTTCATCTTCAATCCTGGAGTTCCGATTCTGCCTCCCTTTGCGGGGCAGGTTGCTCCCAGCCCTCACGATTTTTCGATGAGTGGTGTAACGGGAGGCTTGCAAGCCGGCTACAATTGGCAACTCGATAGCAAGTGGTTAGTCGGCGTAGAAGCTGACTTGAGCGGATCCAGCTTGCGCGGCGGCGGTCGTGAAACAACGCCGATTCTACCCCCAGCCTTCACACAGACCATCTCGGCTGAGCAAAAGATCGACTGGTGGGGGAGCGTTCGTGGGCGTCTGGGGGCGCTGGTCACGCCTAGCGTTCTTCTGTATGGGACCGGCGGCTTTGCTTTTGGTCGAGTAGCGACATTTGACGACTACATCGTGAACGGACCGGGGGGGCGCTTTGAGCGTCTCCGTCACCGGCACTTCATTCAGCTGTACGATCGGATCGACTTGCTTCACGGGGAACGATTCCCGCATTCAGACTGGCTGGACGGTCGGCGGAGGCGGTGAATGGCGCTTTGCGCCTGGTTGGAGCTTTAAGGCCGAGTATCTCTACGTTGACCTCGGCAAATCGTCGGTGACGGCCAACGCACTCGCAACGGGCATTGGTCCGAACTTGTCCAGATACACCGCAAATTTCGGTCGGGCAGATTTCCACGTCGCCCGAGTCGGCGTGAACTATCATTTTTGACCTTTTGAGCAGATCGTGCCCTAAGGGCCCACCTACCTCAAATACCCGCGTCGTCTCGCCCACCAGCGTCCGCAACCATCTCCGTGCCATCACGCCAGTACGGTTCAGCCTTCCAGGAGACGCTACGATCAGCCGCCTCATGGCGGACCATCGATACGTGGTATCAGGACGCTTCCATTTAGGTGCGAGGGCAACACATGTTTCAGCTATCGTGGAACGAGATCTTCGTCCCGACGCATTCCATCATGGAAATGATCGTGCGGGGCACCATCATGTATCTCGGCATCTTCACCCTGATGCGGTTCATTTTGAAGCGACAAACCGGCGGGCTCAGCATTCCCGATTTGCTTCTCGTCGTCCTGCTGGCGGACGCGGCGCAGAATGGCATGGCGGGCGAATACCACTCGATCACAGAAGGTATCGTGCTCGTTGCCACCATCATTTTCTGGAATCTAGCCATCGACTGGGTCGGGTATCACGTGCCTTTCGTGGAGCGGCTTGCTCGGCCGGCGCCGCTCCTGCTCATCAAAAACGGGCAGGTCCTTCGCCGCCACATGCGGCAGGAGCTGGTGACGATGGATGAGTTGATGAGCAAGCTTCGCGAGGAGGGGATAGCGAGTCCCTCGGACGTCGTAGAGGCATATATCGAGGGCGACGGAAATATCAGCGTGAAAAAGAAGGAAGCCTGACGACCTTCGTCTGCCTGCCGACATGATCGGCGTTGCGGGACTACTTGTTATTCTGCGAGGCTTCCGCCGGCTTCCCCAAAAGGCACAAGCGCTGATACCTCAAATACCCCATCGCCATCCCGTTGAAGGCGGTGAGTACTCGAGGTCATATCCACAAGCGCGTCGGGTTTTCAATGTCACGGCCGTTCAAGAGCCGCCCGCTACAAGACCTCGGCCCGAACCTGAGCTACGCCGCGATTCGTAATCCCCAAGCTGCGCGCGGCAGCGAGCGAGAGATCGAGGACGCGGCCACGAATGAACGGGCCTCTGTCATTGATGGTGACGATGACGCTGCTTCCTCCATGGGTCACGCGGACCTTGGTGCCGAACGGCAGGCTGCGATGCGCTGCGGTGAGGTGGTTCCGATTGAATGACGAACCGCTCGCTGTCTTGCCTTTGGAATATGAATAATAGGAGGCCTTTCCCGAAAAGACTCGATTGAAAGATCGCATGCCCGAGCGATCGGCCGATGGCTCTTGTGCGGTTGGAGGTGGCGCCTCAATCTGATCCTTCTTCGGCTGTTCGGGTCCAGCAGGCGCCGGCTCTGCCTGAGCCTTCGGAATGATGGACCACCGGTCATGGAAATCCTGTGCTGCAGCGCCGTTCGCGTTCAATCCGATCCAAGCAGGGACTGTCGCAATCGCCGCCATTCTGACGAGAAGATGCATTGTCGGCCTCGTGAACGATTGAAGATCAAGCCGACAATGCAAGCTCAGAGGTCGCGTTCCTCAAGACGCGCAAAACGGTGATGACATACCGACATCGCGGAGCATAATAATGATTTAATTTGTCAAAATTAAATATATTTAAATATTTAAATTAGCGAGGCGAGTTAGCGCGCGACGACTGACGCGGTCGCGTCCCGGCGGAGGATGAGTGGCGCAAATACGATCAGCTTTGGACGCGAGCAGTGCGATCGTCACAGGCCAGATGCGAAGCTCAAGAAGCATCGTGCGGAGCTAGATCGCAAGTGCCCTGGCTTGTCGCCCACCCAGCTCAAATACCCCACCACCATCCTTGTCGTCTCGTCCACCAGCACCTTCACCATTTTCTCCGACAGCATCTCGGCTGCGTTCAGCGCCGTGTTGTGCGCGATGGCTTCGATCGTGCTCACGCACATGAACGCTGCGAGCGCGGGGTCGAGCTTGCGCATCTCCTTCCGGTGACGTTCGAGATAGGCGCGCACGAGGGCGTGGATTTCGTGGCTGTAGGCCTCGACCTCGGCGAGGTGGCCGGAGCGGGGGATCTGCTCGGCGAGGACGCGGTGCAGATTCGGGTCGATGGAATGGGCCTCGATCGCGATCTTGACGGCCGGCGCGGTTGTCAAACTTCCCTTAACGGCTGCTGCTGCGTACCCGTCCCGCAAGCGACCTGCGGCACCGTTCCGGCGGCGCGCACTACAAGATGCTCAAGGGGGCCGGTGCTTTCCGGCGCCCTCTTTCCATCCACCGGACTCTCATGTGAAGGTTTCTCTACTCGCTTTGACCAGGATCTGTAGTAGGCAACCGCCGTCATGATCGCGATTCCCGCAGCTCCGACGAGCAGTTGAGCGAGGATGCCGTTCCCTGCCAACTGCAGGATGAAGTACCCGATGAAGGCCAGGAGAATGCCCACACAGAACACTTCGAGGGACTGCTGGCCGCACTTTACCAGGGGTCGCAAGATGGTGGCTTGTAGCCCGCGCGCATCGATCGGTATGAACCGGGCACCAAGGATAATCAGCACCATCAAATGAAGATAGCGGTAGGGCGCCAGATTGGTCTTGTCGTTGGGATTGAAAAGCTCGAACAAGGCAGGCGCAAACAAGGCCCGGAGCTGAGGCTGGTGAGCAGCTAACGTCATGATCGCCGCAAAAATCAAATAGGCAACCGCAACAACCAGCACGAACCTGGACCGCAGCAAGAAATGCAGACGCCCCGCACCGGTCAACGCGAGCCATGCGCCCGTGACAAACAGAAGCTGCCACGCCAGCGGATTGAAGTACCAGCTTCCCGACGGATAGGAAGGCAGGTTCCAATGGAATTGCCGCGCAGCCAGATATAACAGCACCGACCCGATCATGGCGGCGTCGGGAAATCTCAACATCAACCAGAGGATCGGAGGAAACAGGCCCATCAAGACGACGTACAGCGGCAGCACGTCCAAATTCAGAGGCTTGTATCGCAGCAAAAGCCCCTGCGTCATCATCTCGATCGGCGCGCTGGTGACCGGTCCGGCGTTGAACAGATCGATCAGATCAGGCGCGTTGAACCTCTCCGACAGGAAATGGATGAAAGCCAGGTAGATCATGAATAGCACGATATGGGCGGTGTAGATTTGCCATACGCGCCTGAAGAGCCTGCTCGTTCCGAACACAAAGCCTCGCTCCATTTTTCGGGTATAAACGAGCGCCGAGGTGTAGCCGGAGATGAACACGAACAGGTCGGCCCCGTCGCTGAATCCATAATTTCGGAACGAACACCACACCAGCACTGTGCCGGGCACATGGCCGAGAAACATCGCCCAGTTGGCGAGGCCGCGAAAAAGGTCGAGACGCAAATCACGTTGCGGTGGTGGCAGCGCAAGCGCGAGCTTCATTCTGCTTTCCGTCGTGTCACGATTCACGATCAATGTCCGCGCCCCGGCACTCCGCCGGGATCGCTCACGCTAGATGGCAGGCAATACAACACCCATACGACAATGTTGGCGCGCTGAGGCCAGCGGGATATTGACCTGAGTCAAGCGGCCCGCCGAGAGCCCCGGTACTATGCATGGTAACTTGGTCCCGAACAAACGCGGTGCGCTTTGTGTCATCGGGCCTGGCGAAGTGGGCGCTTCCTCGATCCGTCGTGTTCGGACATTACGGTGACAGTGCTGGACTGCATTCTGGCGCGCCTCTCAGGGCGCAGGACGCTGCCTCATCCAAATGGGCGCGCTGTCGCCGATTTCCGTAATCTCAGGCTCCGCTACCTCAAATACCCCACCACCATCCGCGTCGTCTCGTCCACCAGCACCTTCACCATCTTCTCCGACAGCATCTCTCCGTTCAGCACCGTGTTGTGCGCGATGGCTTCGATCGCGCTCACGCACATGAATGCTGCGAGCGCGGGATCGATCTTGCGCATCTCCTTGCGGTGGCGTTCGAGATAGGTGCGCACGAGGGCGTGGATTTCGTGGCTGTAGGCTTCGACTTCCGCGAGGTGACCGGAGCGGGGGATCTGCTCGGCGAGGACGCGATGCAGGTTCGGGTCGATGTGATGGGCCTCGATCGCGACGGTGACGAGGCGGTGCACGGCCATCTCGATCGGCAGGTCGGCGACCTCCGCGAAGGCGGCGCGGACGACATTCATGATCGCATCATTGTGGCGATCGATCACGGCGGCGACGAGTGCCTCCTTGCTGGGAAAATATTGGTAGAGCGAGCCGACGCTGACGCCGGCGATCTCGGCGATGCGGTTGGTACTGGCCTTCTCGAAGCCTTCCTTGACCAGAATGCGAGCAGTTGCCTCGACCAGCGCGTCGACTGTGGCACGGGATCGCTCCTGCGAGGCATTTTTCCGGGGTGTTGTGGACGGTTTGCGGGCCACGGACTTGTGATCTGAATGCGAGTAGGAAAAGCGAGTGAATGCTCGCATTATATCGACCAATGGCGGCGGGTCGGCAACCCTCTTCGTCGCCGGGTCGAAACATGGGGATGTGGCGATGAGCGTTGCGAGACTTGTATCGGCCTTCCAATTCTGTCCGGGCGGCTGCGTATTCGGCGCGCGGGCGCCGCGCGATCCAGCACCAAGCCTGCAAAGCCGGGCCCTCAACCTGCTGCTGCGGCAGCTTCCCTACAAGCAGCAGCTCGCATCCGCCGAGGCGGTGCTGGCGCGTGTGCAGAAGCTGGCGCTGGCGCCGGCCTCTCACGAGCCGATCGGGGTCGGCAACGTCGAGGTGACGCTGACCAAGATGGGCGGCTGGCCGGTCTACTACACCGAGCCGGCGTCAGGCCACGAGGGCTGCAACTACGTCATGTTCTTGCATGGCGGCGGCTACATCAACGAGATCGCGCCGGCGCATTGGCGCTTCATCGGTGAGATGACGCGCAAGGCGCGAATCTGCTGCGTCGTGCCGATCTACCCGCTGGCGCCGCGGGCGACCGCCAAGGACGTCGTGCCGGCGACGGCCGAGCTGCTGCGCATGCTGCTGGAAGACGCTGGCGATGCAAAAGTGACGGTCGTCGGCAATTCGGCCGGCGCTGGGCTTGCGCTCGCCGCCTGCCAATGGCTGCGCGATCGCGGTCATCGGCAGCCGAGCCGGTTGCTGCTGATCTCGCCCGCGGCCGATGCCTCGGTCGGCCGTCCGGAGCAGGTTGCGATCGCGGCGCGCGATCCGATCCAGGATATTCCGGGCATCGTCGAGGCCGCGCGGCTCTATGCCGGCGAGCTCGAAGTCGGCCATCCCTTCGTCAGCCCGCTCAACGGCAGTTTCCGCGGGCTCGCGCCGATGACGATTTTTTCGGGCACGCGCGATCTTCTGTATCCGGACAGCGTCGACCTGGCCGCAAGAGCGAGGGCGGTGGGCGTGCCGATCGAGCTGCATCTATTGCGCGAGCAACCGCACAACTTCGCGCTGATGCCGACGCCGGAAGGACGGCGGGCACGCGCGATCATCTTGCGTGAAGTGGCTTAGAGGGAGGGCGTGATCATTGTCACAGAGCGCCTGCCGTGATCGGTCTGGCGCTGGCAGTGTCCGCACGCAGGGATAAGCGGCCCCCGGGCGTTTCCTCTGGATCGATCGTTCTGGTATCCGTGGTCTCGGTACCAGTGGTTTTGCGGGGCCTTAGGCGTGGCCCTTGATCTCGTAATGACCCGGCACGCATTTGTAGCGCTCGAGGCGCCAGTTCGCGTGATAGATCGGATGCTCACCCATCCACTTCGCGAGAGGCGCTTGTGCGCCGATCGCGCACTGCATTAGCGAAATCTCGGGTGTCATGTTGCTGTCGGTCACGATTTCCTCGACACAACTGCCTGAGCTGGCTGCGCCAAGCCGGCAAAGCACGGCAACGACGGTCACGAACATTCCTATCACCTCGTTGGTTGTTTCTGACCACGAAGAGGATGCAAGCGGAGTGCCAGAGCCTGTGACACGCAAACAACACGCTGGCCTGGCCGACTCAATCCAGCGTCCACCCTCATTTGGCGATTCGGATTGTAAAAAAATTGCCATTAACCCGAAGCCGGACAAATACGGGGAACCCGCTGGAAAACACCTGGGAATGATCGATTATCCGGGCCGTGTCGCCTATGAGCCACTTCACAAGGCCCGCGCGCAGCATCGCGCGTAGTCCGCCCGCCGAAATTACCGAAGGCGAAGAGGGCAGCGCACGGCTTTTACCCGCGGATGTCGCGCTGCTACAGTTTTGCGCGCGCCGCGGTCAGCGGCGCCGTGACCAAGAAACACACCGACAAGGGGAGGGACCGAAGTCCCATGAAGGATTTTGCTGGAAAGATCGCAGTCATCACCGGCGGCGGCACGGGCATGGGGCGCGAGCTCGCGCGGCAGCTCGTGTCCGAGGGCTGCAACGTCGCCATGTGCGACATCTCGGAGGCCGCGATGGCCGAGACCAAGCGGCTGTGCGAGGCCGAGAAGCTGCCGCAGGGGCTGCGCGTCACGACGCACGTCGCCGACGTCGCGATCGAGGACCATCTGAAGCGTTTTCGCGACGAGCTCGCCGAGCAGCAGCAGACCGACAGGATCCATCTGTTGTTCAACAATGCCGGCATTGGCGGCGGCGGCAGCCTGTTCACCAACACCCGCGAGCAATGGGAGCGCACCTTCAACATCTGCTGGGGCGGCGTCTATCTCGGCGTGCGCACCTTCCTGCCGATGCTGGTGGCCGCGGACGAAGCCCACATCGTCAACACCGCCAGCGTCAACGGCTTCTGGGCCTCGATCGGCATGAACCAGGCGCACACCGCCTACAGTGCGGCCAAATTCGCAGTGAAGGGATTCACCGAAGCGCTGATCAACGATTTGCGCCTGCATGCGCCGCACGTCAAATGCTCGGTGGTGATGCCCGGCCATATCGGCACCTCGATCGTCTCCAACTCGCGCAAGGTGCAGAGCGCCGACGGCTCGGAGCGGCTCAATGCCGATGAGGTCGCGCTGACCCGCAAGCGCATGGTCGCGGCCGGCGTGCCGGATGCCGACGGGATGTCGGACGAGGACATCCAGGCGGCGTTCGCCGAGCGCGCCCGCAGCTTCCTGGAGGATGCGCCGACGACGGCGGCAGAAGCCGCCAAGATTATCCTCGACGGGGTCAAGGCGGAGCGGTGGCGCATTCTGGTCGGCGAGGACGCCAAGCTTCTCGACGAGCGCGTGCGCGCCGCGCCGGAGCAGGCCTATGACCGCGCCTTCTTCGAAAGTTTTACGCAGGAGGTCGGCTGGCGGCTTGGTTGAGGCCGCTGCCGGGGCGCCCACCCATCGCACCCGAGGAGGCACGTCAGCGCCGTCTCGAAGGAGAGGCGTGCGCGCACGCCGCCGCTAGGGGTCATATTCTTTAGCGCGCCCAGCAAGGCGCGCCGATATGGCTATGATGGTCGTCATGGCAAGAGATACTTGGACAATTCTAAGTGCCAGCTCCCGCCAATGTTCGTCGCGCACCATGATCTGTTGCAATGTCACGCATCCGTCATGACGTTGTTCAAGCGATGTTGATCTCACATGCCTGTAATGACGCGCGCGCCGGCTTGGTCGGCGACTTGAAATGGTTTAGTCAATCGGGGTAACGCGACGATTAGAGCGTAGCTCCCAATGATGCCCGCATGCCTCTCCGACGACTGGACCTTTTGCCCGGAGCGAGAGGACATTTCAGCTGAGTTCACGCGGCTGCTCGCGGCGGCCCAGGAGGGCGGCGCCACGATCGCGGAATGCCTGATGATCGCGCGGCAGCTGAAGCGCGGGGACGACCGCTCCTGGCACCGCGAGTGGAAGAAGCTGGCGCAGACCAATCGGCAGCGCGCGGAGACCGCGTTCGCGGAGGGCCACCGCGCCAGTGCGCAGCGCAATTGGCTGCGCGCCATGAACTATTATGGTGCCGCAGCGATGCCGCTCGATCCCGCCGACGAGCGCCGCTGGGTCGCCGTGCTGGCCATGCAGGAATGCGCGCGCCGCTATCTCGCCGCGCGCAGCCCGGCCGGCGAGGTGGTGACGATACCCTGGCTCGACGGGCACTCGCTGCAGGGATACTTCCTGCCCGCGCCATCGGGGAAGGAGCCGGCGCCGACCGTGATCTGCATCGGCGAGCCCGGCCACCGCAAGGAAGAATTTCTGTTCAAGCTCGTGCCGCACGCGCGCGAGCGTGGCTTCTCGATGCTGGCGCTCGACCTGTTCGGCGACCAGCGCGACGATTTTCTCGAGGCGCTATTGCGGCGCCAGGATCTCGAGAGCGCGATCCCCGGCGTCATGGATTATCTGGAGATGCGGCAGGACGTCGATTTCGCGCGGGTCGGGATCATCGCCGATGGCTGGGGCTCGTCCTTCGTGGCGCGCGCGGTGCTGCAGGAGCCGCGGCTTGCCGCCGCCGTCTGCGACGGCGGCCTGTGGGATCTGCACGAGCGGGCCTTTTTCGCCAGCCGATTCGCGATGAGCGACGTCAGCATCGTCCCTGTGCCGCATGCGCCGCTGATGGCCTCCAGCGCCGACTGCCCGGTGCTGATCACGCTCGGGGAGGACGGCTGGCTCAAGGCCGACCGGGCGCGTCAGCTCGTCCGGAATTCCCGGCTCGGCAGCTCGGATGTCACGCTGAAAGTGTTCACCGCGGCGGAGACCGGCGCCGCGCAGGCCCATGCCGACAATCCGAGCCTTGCCAACGAATATATATTCGACTGGCTGGAATCGCGGCTCCGTGGCGCGGGGCGGATCTAGCGGCGAGCCGTCAGAGGTCCAGGCTGAGGCGGACGCAGGCCTTTTCCAGCCGGGTCTTCAGCGTCGCGAGCTTGGTGGTGAATTCGGCGAGCTCGGCCTCGTCGAACTCCTGGAAGACGAATTCCTTGATGGTCTTGTACTGCTCGTTGAGGCTCGCCAGGTGCTTCTGCGTTTTCTCGGTCAGGGATAGCCGGACCACGCGCGCGTCGGTCGGCGAGGGGCGGCGGCGCAAAAGGCCCTTCTTCTCCAGCAGCTTGGACTGGGTGGTGACGAAGGACGGATCGACGTGGAGGAGCTTGGACACGACGTTGACCGGAATGCCGTCGTCCTTGTCGAGGTCCGAGATGGCCATCAGGATCAGCCATTGCGGTCCGCTGATGCCGAGCGTCCTCGCCCAGAACTGACGCAGCTCCTCGAGATACATGTTGATCGACGATATCTCCCAGGTGAATCGCCTGATGATATCCAGGTTGCCGATGGTGCGCAGGCGCGCGCCTTCCTTCCTCGTCGCGGACACAGCGTCACTCCCGCAAGCTGATTCTCTTTCCGGCTCATTTTCGGCGGGCATAGTCCACGCAACTCTGCTCTGACGCAAGTGCAGAGCAGGGTAATGGTGTCACGAAAACTACAAATATGACCCGATCAGGCTTTTTGGCTCAACACCGGTGTTGCGTTGCGGCCACAGGGTTAGTGAAACCACAAAGCTGATCTAATAAACTATTTTGATTAACGGAACGGCGCGGGCATATTGATCCCGACGGTGGGGGGTTCTCGATCGTCCCGTTGCAGGTGGTTCGCTCACGTCCCTCGCGAATGCAGGTACGTCCGAAAACGCGAAGCGGCCGAGCGGATTTGATGAAGAGACGGGGATCTGGGGGGCCTCACGGTCCGGTCTCCGTGAAATGAGCAACTTGGAGGTTTTAAATGAAAGTGGTGAAGAGCCTTTTGCTCGGCACTGCGGCGGGACTGATCGCCGTTGGTGGAGCTCAGGCGGCTGATCTTCCGGTCAAGGCCAAGGCAGTCGAATACGTGAAGATCTGCTCGCTCTACGGCGCGGGTTTCTACTACATGCCGGGCACCGATACCTGCATCAAGTTTGGTGGTTACATCCGCGCTGACATGCTTCTCGGCGGCGGCGGCGACTATGGCTTCAGGAACAGCTCGAGCAGTGTGAACGGCGGGTCCAACAACCGTCTGACCAACTACTACTACAGCCGCGCTCGTCTGGACTTCAACATCGATACCCGCACGGCGACCGAATACGGCGTTGTTCGCACCTACGCCGACCTGGTCGTCAGCTACGACTCCACGAACGTCACCGGCAGCAACCCGTCGGCGTTCTCGACCAGTTCGGCCTCGCTCGGTCTCTACCATGCGTTCATCCAGTTCGCGGGCTTCACTTTCGGCCGCACGGTCTCGATCTTCGACGCTCCCTGGCAGAGCTATCCGGCCGGCGGCCCCGATACCCTTCCGGGCGGCTCCAACCACGTCAACGGCGTGAACCAGGTTGCCTACACGGCTGACTTCGGCCAGGGCATCACTGCTTCGTTCGCGCTGCAGGACGAGACCTCGGCGAACAATGGTCAATCGAACCTCTGGAACGTGTCGTCGGGTACGGCGGCGCAGTTCGTGACCGGCGTCTATGGCGCCAGCGCCTGGGGCGGCACGCGCATGCCCGAGGTGATCGGTCAGGTTCGTGTCGACCAGGCCTGGGGTCTGGCGCAGATCTCGGTCGCGGCCCATGAGCTGCATTCAGCCTATTACGGCGCGACTGAAGTCACCGGTCATCCCTCCGACAAGTGGGGCTGGGCCGTGCAGGGCGCCTTGTCGATCAAGAACATCCCGACCGGCGCGGGTGACGTCATCAACCTGCAGGCCGTCTACACCGACGGTGCGACCCGCTACAACTTCCAGAGCCTGTTCCCGCAGAGCTTCTTCATGTTCAGCGGCAGCGGCAACGGCGCGTATCAGAGCACCGGGTTCGCCGGTCTCGCCGACGGCGTGTTCGGAACCGGTACCGGCATCGATACCGTCAAGACCTGGGGCTTCCGTGGCGGCTATACCCACAACTGGAGCCCGAACTGGGCCAGCGCCATCTACGGTGGCTACGCCCAGCTGAAGTACGGCAACACGGGCAAGGCCCTGATCTGCACCAACTTCGCCGCAATCGGGTTGGCCGGTTCGACCTGTAATCCGGACTTCAACTTCGCGGTGGTCGGTGTGAACACCGTGTGGACCCCGGTCAAGGGCCTGGCGTTCACTGCCGACTTGAGCTGGTCGCGTCTGGACCAGAAGTACTCCGGCTTCATCGCGAGCCCGGGCATTGCCAGCGCTGCGAAGCCGGCGGCCGTGTACGAGCTGAAGGACCAAGACTCGGTGAGCATGCTGCTGCGCGCTCAGCGCAACTTCTGATCATCGATCGCGCAAATCGATCGGAGACCCCCGGCGGGAAACTGCCGGGGTTTTTCATGGCAAGAGTTTCGGAAAATCGAATGCCGTTGCGGAACACGAAGGCGAGCCATGCGATTCCGTCGCGTCAAACTTATTTACTTACTTGAGCTACTAAGCTATATCACTGCCAGCCAGATACGAAAGTTGCGGCTCTTAGCTTCATGCTAAGCCTCCAGAAACCTCCGGCGATGCCCCGCCGGAGGTTTTTTGTTGTCCAGATGCCCGCAACGTCAGCCGCGTATCACGCGGGTGCGCGCCGCCGGCCGATAGGCGAGGCGGCTGTGGCCGGCGCAATAGGGCTGGCCGTCCGGCGCCGTGTTGCCGCAGAAGCAGAAATCGGCTGCGCCCGGCGTCGAGATCGGCCAGCGGCAGCGATTCTCCGACAGCTCCAGCAACGAGCAGCGGTTGGCCTCGTCGATTGGGCCGGCAAACACCGGCGCATCGGTCTCGCCATAGATCGAGGCGAGCATCTCGTATTGCAGCCGCGGCACGGCCTTGCGCATCCGCGCCGGCGCCAGGCCTTTGTCCTGGACCTTTCGGTCGTCGACCGTCCGGCCGCGCGTCAGATTGAGCCGCGACAATTTGCCGATCACCGCGTTGCGGCTGACGCCGATGTCGGCGGCGATCTCGCGACAGGAGAGGCCGGCCTCGAAGTGCTGCTTCAGGAGTTCGATTCGTTCGTCGGTCCAGGTCGGTGAGAGAACAGGCATTTGTCGGCGATCCCAGGTTGCAGATGTCGGCCATCCGCGGTCTCGAGATCCGCCCGCCTCACGTACCGGGTGCGCTCACGTCCTGCCATTGTCGCGGATCGACAGAAGACCGTCCTTGATGGCGAGACGGATGCCTTCCTCGATCAATGTCCGTGCGACGCCGGGAACGCTGGTGCCGTGGGTGCCCTGTCTCACCAGCTTCTCCAGATACGCGATGGTCGAGAGCGCCAAGGTTACGGGAATGCGGTCAGTCTCGGCTTTTTCGGTGGCCATGGCCCGAACGCTAGCCTCTTACTCGGGTACATAAAAGTAACGATTAAGACTCTATTTAGGTTCGGGGGTGGAAGTCAAATCAGCGCTGGGGCGGAAGCTCACGTGATTGGAATCGCTTGAGAATCGGACACATCACGACGCGCCGCCGGGAAAACCGGGCGGCGGCGTGATGTCGGCAGGTCAGGAAAGGGCGCGGCGGCTCAGCCGTGCACGATCGCCTTTTCGATCATGCAATGGATGCCTTTGGCGCCGTTGACGGTCTGGGTCACCCGGAGATCGGCGGCGAGGCTGCACAGCGTGTAGGCATCCTCGCGCGACAGATTTCGCGTTTCGCCGAGCAGCGCGATCATGTCGCGGAGCGCGCGCACCACGCATTGGTCGAGATCGGGGTCCATCGCCATGGTCATGTAATGCGTCGGCGTCTCGGCGCGGGGGTAGTCTAGCTTCAGGTCCTTGCGCAGCGTCAGGCGGAAGCGGCCCTGCAGCGCGGTCTCGATCGCGGTGACGCAGACCTCGCCGTCGCCCTGCACGCCATGGCCGTCGCCGCAGGAAAACATCGCCCCCGGCACGAACACCGGCAGATACAGCGTCGCACCGGCTCCTAGCTCCTTGTTGTCGAGATTGCCGCCCATCGCGCGCGGGATCAGCGAGGAGATGCGGCCCCAGGCTGGCGGCGGCGATACGCCCATCACGCCGAAGAACGGCTTCAGCGGCAGGTCGAGGCCCCACGGCATGCGGCCGACCATCGTGGTACGGTCGAGCGGAATGTTCAGGATCCGCGTCTCGTGGAAATCGTCGGGCAGGGTGCCGGACAGCGGCTTGATCATGTTCCAGCCCCAATCCTGCCGGAGCTGCACGTCGAGGATCTCGACCGCGAGCACGTCGCCGGGCTCGGCCCCTTCGACCGCGATCGGACCGGTGAGGATGTGGCCCGGCAGCAAGCGCTCGCTCCTGGCATGAACCTCGTGCATCTCGGGGGGAATGTGAAACCTGTCGCGATCAGGCAGCATGTCGGGACCGCCGCTGATGGTGTCGACCGTCACCTCGTCGCCGCTGGCCACGGTGAGGACGGGCTCGAGTGCGGCTTCGAAGAAGCCCCAATGGCAGGTTTCGGGGCTGGAATGCAGGTGATGATGGGTCATTTGCCGCGTCCGGTTGGTTTGATCGGTCCGGGCTTGACCCGGCGATCGATCCTCTTTCAAGAAGGATTTCCGAACAAGGCCGTGCCGGCCAAGCCCGCGCATGGCAGGCACGATCATTCCAGCGAGGCTCCTCTGTTTTTCGCTCTCTCCAAGACCATCGGCGTCGCGCTGCTGCCGATCAATCTTCTGGTCGAGCTCGGAATTGTGTCTGTCGTGCTGATGGCGACGCGCTTTGCCGCGTTTGGCCGCCGGCTTGCCGTGACCACGCTGGTGCTGCTGGCGCTCGCGGCGTTCTCGCCGCTCGGCAATCTCTTGATCTACCCGCTGGAGTCGCGCTTCCCGGCGTGGGACGCCTCGCGCGGCGCGCCCGACGGCATCATCGTGCTCGGCGGCTCGGTCGACACCGATCTGTCGGCGGCGCATCGCACGCCGGTCGTCGCGCACGCGGCCGATCGTCTGTTTGCGCCGGCCGAGCTTGCGCGCCGCTACCCCAATGCGCGCATCGTCTTCACCGGAGGCTCCGCGAACCTGGTGTCGAGCGAGGCCAGGGAGGCCGACTATTCCGCGCCGATCCTGGAGAATCTCGGCATCGCGAAGGACCGCCTGATCCTCGAGCGTAACTCCCGCAACACCTGGGAGAATGCGATCTTCACCAAGCAATTGGTATCGCCAAAGCCCGGCGAGCGCTGGCTCCTGGTGACGTCGGCCTTCCATATGCCGCGCTCGATGGGAATCTTCCGCAAGGCCGGATTTGACGTCGAGGCCTATCCGGTGGACTGGCGGATGGGGGGACGTGAGGATCTATTCTCCTTCACCAACATGGGCGCGGACGGCTTGAGACGAACCGAAGTTGCGGTGCGCGAGTGGATCGGTCTTACCGCTTACCGTCTGATGGGCAGGATCTCCGAGTTGCTCCCGGGACCGGGCAGGGACTAGAACAAAGCCGCAAAACAAGAATACGCGGCGCACCATCGCCGGCGCGGAGGAAGCCATGCAACAGCAGAGTACGGACAGGATCGACCTTGCCGGCCTCGTCGCCGATCTCAACAGCCTGCTGCGGCTGAAGACGAACGTGATCGGCATGAAGCTGTTCGCGAGCGTCGCAGAAATGGAGGCGATCCCGAAGATCCGCCGCCCGAACGCAATTCACACCACCGATCAGATTGTCAGCATGGCCGCGCGCCTGGGCTGGACCGTCGGCATCACCGCCGACGATCTCGTAGGCGCCCAATGCCGCGCGGTGATCGGTCTTGCGCCGCAGGACGAGAAATGGCTCGCCGGCGAAAACTATGTCGGGGTCTGGCACGGCACGGCGGAGGACGCGCGCAAGCGCCAGGCGGCGCTGGACGTGGTTCCGTTCGGGCACTATCAGGCGCTCGCCGTCAGCCCGCTCGCGAGCGGCCGGCTCGATCCTCCCGATATCTGCCTCGTCTATGCGACGCCGGGGCAGATGATCATCCTGATCAACGGGCTGCAATATACCGGCTACAAGAAGTTCGAATGGGGCGTGGTCGGCGAGACCGCCTGCGCCGATTCATGGGGGCGGGCGCTCAAGACCGGGGAGCCCAGCCTGTCCTTGCCATGCTATGCCGAACGGCGCTATGGCGGCGTGCCGGACGAGGAGATGCTGATGGCATTGAAGCCCTCGCATCTCGCCAAGGCAATCGAGGGCATGAAGGCGCTGGCGAAGAACGGCCTGCGCTACCCGATCCCGCCCTATGGCATTCAAAGCGACGTCCGTGCCGGCATGGGCGTGAGCTACGCGAAGAAGTAAAGGCCGATCATGAGCTCTGCGAAATTCGACATCGTCGTCTACGGCGCGACCGGCTTCACCGGCCAGCTCGTCGCCGAATATCTGGCGGCGCATTACAAGGACGACAAGGCGCTGAAATGGGCGATGGCGGGCCGCAGCCTCGACAAGCTGAAATCGGTGCGCGATGCGATCGGCGCGCCGGCCGACACGCCGCTGATCGTGGCGGATGCGTCGGATGCAGCGTCGCTGAAGGCGATGGTGGCGCAAACCAAATCGGTGATCACGACGGTCGGCCCCTACCAGTTCTACGGCGAGGACCTGTTAGCTGCCTGCGTCGCTGCGGGTGTCGATTATTTCGATCTCTGCGGCGAGCCGGTCTGGATGCGGCAGATGATCGACAAGTACGAGGCTGCGGCCAAGGCGAGCGGCGCGCGTATCGTGTTCTCCTGCGGCTATGATTCCGTGCCGTTCGAGCTCGGCACCTTCTTCGTGCAGGAGGAAGCCAGGCGCGTGTTCGGCGCGCCGGCCCCGCGCGTGAAGGGCCGCGTGCGCGACATGCGCGGCACGTTGTCAGGCGGCACGGCGGCGAGCGCGAAGGCGACCTTCGACGCCGTCGCCAAGGATCTCAGCCTCGTCGCCATCCTCAACGACCACTTCGCGCTGACGCCTGATTTCACCGGCCCGAAGCAGCCCAAGGGCAACAGGGCGGTCTTCGAGGAGGACCTGCAATCCTGGGCCGCGCCGTTCATGATGGCGCTGATCAACACCCGCAACGTCCATCGCTCCAACATGCTGATGGGCTTTCCCTACGGGAAGGACTTCGTCTACGACGAGATGGTGCTGACTGGCCCCGGCGAGAAGGGTGAGGCCAACGCCAAGCGCGTGATGGCGGCCAATGCCGAGAAGACCGGCCCGAACGCGCCGAAGCCGGGCGAGGGGCCGTCGAAGGAGGAGCGGGAGAACGGCCTGTTCAACCTGCTCTATGTCGCGATCGCCCCCGACGGCCGCATGGTCCGCGCCGGCGTCACCGGCGACCGCGATCCCGGCTACGGCTCGACCTCGAAGATGATCTCCGAATGCGCCATCTGCCTGCTGCGCGATGCGAGCGACGTTCCCGCCGGCTTCTGGACGCCGGGCGCAGCGATGCAGCACAAGCTGATCAAGCGGCTGCAGGACAATGCCGGGCTGACGTTCAAAGTGGAGAGCTAGGTTGGCTCTCGTAGGGTGGGCAAAGGCGCAACGCGCCGTGCCCACCATCTCTCGGTGGTGGGCACGCTGCGCTTTGCCCACCCTACGGCACCGTCTCTGTCACGCCGCCCGCGCATCGTACGCGTACATGAAGTCCATGCCCTTGGCGCCCAGCGGCAGCAGCCATTTCAGCATCTGATTGCGCATCCAGGCGCCGGTGGCGCTGAACTCGCGCTTGTTGTTGCCGTTGCGGCGGGCGATCGCGACGATCTTCTCGGTGCGCGGGCGGCGCTCGGCCTCGAAGGCCTGGAAAGTGGCGCCGAGCTCCTGGCCCTCCTGCATCAGCCGAGCAAATCGCATCGCGTCCTCCAGCGCCAGCGAGGCGCCCTGGCCGGCATGGGGGCTGGTCGCGTGCGCGGCATCGCCGATCAAGAGCGAACGCTTGCGCGACCAGGTCGGCAGGGTCGCGACGTCGAGCGTGTCGGTGACCACGATGTTCTCGGCCGCTTCGATGATGGCGGGGATCGGATCATGCCAGCCGTGATGGAAGCTGCGCAGATGCTGCTTCAGCGTCGCATGGTCGAGCGCGCGGAACGTCGCCGCGTCCATGCCGTGCGCCGGCTGCGTGCTCCACCACATCACGCCGTCTTTTCGATCGGAGCTGCAATAGCCATAGCCGAAGAAGCCGCTCTGTCCGAAGGTCGTTTCGACGTGCTGGCCGATGGATCTGCCGTCGAGCACGGCATGCGGCACGAAGCCGCCGAAGCCGATCAGGCCGGTGTCGAACGGCTGCGGGCCGTCAGGCACGACCTGGCGGCGCACGACCGAGTGCACGCCGTCGGCGCCGATCAGGAAGTCGCCTTCGGCGGTGGTGCCGTCGGCGAAGTAGGCGATAATCGGCTGGTCGCCGCGATCCTCGATCTTGATCAGGCGTTTCTCGAAATAGAGCGAGACAGAGGCGCACCAGGCCTTGTCGATCAGGATCTCGTTCAGCGTGGCGCGCGCGATGTTGACGGCCGGCTGGCCGAAGCGCCGCGCCAGGTCGCGGTTGATCGAGCCGAGCTTCTCGCCGCCCTGCGAATAGAAGTTGAAGGCTTCCGCGACCGAGCCGCGGTCGATCAGCTGCTTCGCCAGCCCGATCTCGTCCAGGACATGCATGCCGTTCGGTGCGATCTGCAGGCCGCCGCCGGTCCCTTTCGAATAGGGCCAGGCCTCGTAGATCGCGGATTCGATGCCGGCGCGGCGCAGCAGGATCGCGGCGACGGGGCCGGCGATGCCGGCGCCGATAATCAGCGCCTTGCGGGGACGGTGGGCCATGGCTTGCTCCCGACGTTTCCGTGGTGCTAGGAGAAATTACGGTCACTAAATATCTTAGTGACTAAGATATATATTGTCTAAGAGATGAGGTGGGCCTTGTCAAGGACGAAGGCGCGCGCTGCGCTGCTGCAGGAACTCGAGGACGCCATGCGCAGGTCCTCCGCGCAGGGCGTGCTCTACGGACAGACCGTTGCCAACGTTGCCGGAATTGCCAATTCCGATCTCGAATGCATGGACATCCTGTATCTCGAAGGCCGCGTCACGGCAGGGCGGCTCGCCGAGGTCACCGGCCTGACCACCGGTGCCATCACCGGTGTTGTCGACCGGCTCGAAAAGGCGGGCCTGGTGCGGCGCGAAAGAGACGAGAAGGATCGTCGCAAGGTCTTCATCACGGTCGTGCCGGAGGCGATCGCCGGCCTCGGCCAGTATTACGTGCCGATGCAGCAGGCGATGGAGAACGTCTGCAACGGCTATTCCGACGAGGAATTGCGGCTGCTGCTTCGCTTCTCCAATGAAGCATACAAGGGCACGCTCGCGGCGACCGAGGCACTGAAAGGTCTGCTCGACACGCCGCCGGAAAAGCGGCCGGATCTCAAGCTGAAGAAGCGTCCTCGCCGGACCTGAGCTTGTAGGCTTGCGCGGCTGCGATCATCCCCCACACTGCGCCCAGCATCATCCAGAAGTGCCGCCAGTGGTCGGTGTCGATCACGAAGCTTTCGCCGACGGTGCCGAGGAAGGCGGAAAAGATCGCGAGGTAGGCGCGCTGCCACGGCACACGGATGAAGACGTGGCGGAAACCCATGATGACGGTGGTGAAGACCAGCGCGGGATAGCACACGCCGGAGAGCCAGCCGCCGGACATGAAGGCGTTGAGGTAGGAGTTGTGGGTGTCCTCGGGGAAGTAGCGGTTGAATTGCAGTGGACCGATGCCGAACGGCAGATCGAGCGCCATCTCCGCACCCAGGATGTGCCGGCCGAACCGGCCGAAGCGGCCTTCGTCATAGCTCTGGCCGAAGCTCGCGCGCTGCTTGAACATCTCCGCCGTGGAATCGAACGACAGCAGCACGGCGATCAGCGCGAGGCCGAGCACCGCGGCGACGATCGCCATGATGACGATGCGCGAACGTTGCGCATTGGTGTGGCTGGTCAGCACCATCAGCGCCAGCATGAAGGCGGAGGTCAGCACCAGGCCGCCCCAGGCCGCACGCGAGAAGGCGAGCAGGATCGCCAGCGACATGATGCCGAAGGCGATGACGTTGCGGAATGCCTTGGCCAGTTTATCGGAGACCACGCTCTGAAGCGCGAACAGCGCCGGCAGGATCAGGTAGGCGCCGAGCACGTTCGGGTCCTTGAAGGTGCCGCGCGCGCGGCCGTAGAGCGTCAAGAGCTCGTTGCCGCCGGGAACCAGGTGGAAGTAGCCGGCCATCGCCAGCAGCGAGGCAATCATCGCGCCGACCACGAGGCCGCGGCGCAGCATGTCGAGCCGGGCCTCGGTGTCCTCGGAGATGACCATAGCGAAGAACAATACGGTCACCGCCATGTACCAGGAGGTCGCGATCCAGCTCACCACCTCCGTCCGCTCGTACAGCGGAATCGCGCTGATGGTGTAGCCGACATTGAGCAGGATCAGCATCAACAGCAGCGGCATCAGCACGAGACGCAGGCGCAGGCCGGTGGCGAAAAAGGTGACGGTCGCGAGCAGCGTCGCGATCTCGTAAGGGCTCGGCTCGATGAAGACGATGGCGCCAGAGGCGCCGACCAGCCACACCAGCGCGCGCTGCAACGCCAGCACGCCGGGCGCGGCCGTTGCGGCTGCGTTCACTCCACCGGCTGTCGCCGCATACGCCATCACACGCTCATACGCTTACGCAACTCATGCGCCACAACACAGCCGTCATCGCCCGGCTTGACCGGGCGATCCAGTACTCCGCGGCGCCTATCGTGGAAACCACTGGCGCTACGGAGTACTGGATGCCCCGCCTACGGGGCATGACAGAGAAACTCAATACGCGTTCTCGTTCTTGGTCAGCAGCGAGATCGGCGTCTTCAGGAGAATGACGAGGTCGAACAGCACCGACCAGTTCTCGATGTAATAGAGGTCGAACTCAACGCGCTTCTGGATCTTCTCTTCGTTGTCGATCTCGCCGCGCCAGCCGTTGATCTGGGCCCAACCGGTGATGCCCGGCTTGACGCGGTGGCGGGCGAAATAGCCGTCCACGGCTTCGTCGAACAGCCGGCTCTGCAGCTTGCCCTGCACCGCATGCGGGCGCGGGCCGACCAGCGACAGATTGCCTGAAAACACCACGTTGAAGAGCTGCGGCAGTTCGTCCAGGCTGGTCTTGCGGATGAAGCGGCCGACGCGGGTGACGCGCGGATCGTTCTTGGTCACCACCTTCGAGGCGGTCGGGTCGGCCTGATGGTGGTACATCGAGCGGAACTTGTAGACGTCGATGCGCTCGTTGTTGAAGCCGAACCGCTTCTGTCGGAACAGCACCGGGCCGGGGCTGTCGAGCTTCACCGCGAGCGCAACCAACGCCATCACCGGCAGGGCTGCGAGCAGCGCAAGGCTGCCGACAATACGGTCGAACAGCCATTTCATCACCAGGTCCCAATCGGTGATCGGCGCCTCGAACACGTCGAGCGTCGGCACCTCGCCGAGATAGGAATAGGAGCGGGGCCGAAAGCGCAGCTTGTTGGTGTGCGCGGAGAGGCGGATATCGACCGGAAGCACCCAGAGCTTCTTCAGCATCTCCAGGATGCGGGTCTCCGCCGAGATCGGCAGCGCGAACAGCACGAGGTCGACGCGGGTGCGGCGGGCGAACTCGACGATGTCGTCGACCTTGCCGAGCTTGCGCGCGCCGGCGCAGGTGTCGAGCGCGCGGCTGTCGTTGCGGTCGTCGAACACGCCGAGCACGTGGATGTCGGAATCCTCCTGCGCCTTCAGCGCCTCGACCAGCTGCTCGCCGTTGCTGTCGGAGCCGACGATGATGGTGCGGCGGTCGAGCCGGCCCTGGCGCGCCCAGGCGCGGACCAGCGCGCGCAGCACCAGGCGCTCGGCAACCAACGCGGCGAGTCCGAGGAAGTAGTAGGCGGCGAGCCACAGCCGCGAGATTTCGCTGCCGAACTTGGCGAAGAAGGAGATGCCGATGAAGAGCAGGAAGACGAACGACCAGGACGAGATCATCCGCGTCATCTGCCGGAGCTGACCACGGAACAGCTGCACCTGGTAGATGTCGGCAGCCTGGAAGCAGACCACGGCGGCGATGGCGACGGCGATGACCTCGGCTGGATAGATCCAGCTGAACGCCCCCGCGAGCGGCATGACGTAGCCGAGATAGATTGCGATGCCGACGAGGCTCAGCAGCGCGAAATCGGCAAGGCGCACGAAGCCGGCGATCACGATCGGCGAATAGGCGCGGGCGACCTTCTGGTTGACGACGTCGAGCGCGGCAGGCGAGAGCCGGCGACGGCGCTCCACGAAGGGCTGGTCAGCAGGCTTTGCCGCAGCGCTGGCCGCGGCATCGAGCATCGAGCGTGCGTTGAGCGGTTCCACGGGCGTTCACGTCCATTCCAGAACCCGCGGCACGGCATTGCGCGCCCGGGCAAGCATACCCTGGCGCTTCGATTATCGAACAAATCGGAAGATTCTCTAAAGCTGGACTTAAGGATGGTTAATGATTGGCAAATGCGTCGCGATAGCCGGCGAGCACGCCCTCGACCATCGCGGCTTGCGAGAAGTGCGCCGAGATGCGCTCGCGCAAGGAGAGTGCGCGTTGCGCGGTGGTTTGCGGATCGTCCAGCGCTGCGGCGATCGCCTCCGCCATGGCCTCGGGATCGCTGGGCGCGAACAGCGCGGGGCTGTCGACGCCCAGGATCTCGGGAATGCCGCCGATCTTGGATGCGATCATCGGAATGCCCGCGGCGCCGGCCTCGATCACGACGTAAGGCATGGAATCGCCGCGCGAGGGGACGACCAGCAGCCGCCCCTTGGAGAAGCCGTAGCGCGCCTTGACGTGACCGATGAAGCGGATGGCGTTCGCCAGGCCAAGCCGCTCGACCTGCGCCTTCAGCGCGGCCGTCTCCTCGCCGTCGCCGCCGAGCGTGAGCGTGACCTTCTTGCCGCCCTCGTGCAGGCGCGCCACGGCGTCGACCAGCAGGTCGGCGCCCTTGATGTGCCTGAACTCGCCGACGTAGCAGAGGTCGGTCGCATCTTCGGCGGTTATGACCGGCTCGAATTCCTCCGGCGTCACGCCGTTGAAGACGCAATGCACCACGCCCTTGGGCATGCCGACGATGCGCTGATAGGTGTCGCGGGCAAAGACGCTCTCGAACAGGAACAGGTCCGTCGAGCCCATCAGCGCGCGTTCGAGCCGCGCGTAGAACTCGCCCTTGAAGGTGTTGAGCGGATAATGCAGCGAGCCGCCATGCGGGGTGTAGATCCGGATCGTGGCGTCCGAGCGCCGCCGCATGCGGATGAAGGCACCGGCCTTGGCGCCGTGGCCGTGCAGCACGTCGGGCTTGAGCGTGGCGATGAGCCGCCGCATGCGGAGCCATACCAGGACGTCATCGGGCGACGGCTCGCGGCGGATCGCCATGCGGTGGACGCCGAGCTTCAGGCGCGGCGCAAGCTCGGTCAGCGCCTTGTCGGCGCGCTCGCCGCCGGTGAGGCTGTCGGCGAGGATGCCGACATGATGGCCGCCGTCGACCTGGCCGTTGGCGACGTCGAGGATGTGGCGGAAGATGCCGCCGACCGGAGCGCGCACGGCGTGAAGGATGCGAAGCGGCCGGTCGGGAGAGGGGGGCATGATCAAAACCAGCTCGACGGCGACTTGCCGAACAATTCTCACGAAATAATCGAGATGGATTAAGGGGCCTCGTGGTTAACAAACGGTGACGGGACGACGCGAGCAAGGCGCGTGTCGTCCCGATTAACCCAGCGGCAACCTTAATGGAGTGTAATCGCCCCGGTTGAGGTAGAGTCGCAGCATTGCCCTGCGGGAGTGTTCGATGCGTTTAGCGTTCTGGCGTGCCGGCAAGGACAAGGCTGTGATCGCGCGGGCCGTCGCGAAGTCCAAAGGCGAAGCTGCGCCCAAGAGCGAAGCGAAGGCTGAAAAGCGCGAAACGAAGGCCGAAAAGCGCGAAGCGGAAGCCGAAAAGATCGAAGCCAAGGTTGAGGCCAAGATCGAAGCGAAGCCCGCGCCCGTCATCGCCAAGCCTGGGCAGGTCGAATCCGGCGACATCGACCTGCACGCGCTCGGTGCGGCCCTGGCGCGCAAGCGCGGCTGGGTCATCGTGCCGACGGTGCTGGCGCTCGTTGCCTCGCTCGCCATCGTCAATCTCGTCACGCCGCGCTACAAATCTGAAACCCGGATTCTGATCGACGGCCGCGAGAACGTGTTCCTGCGTCCGAGCAGCGACCGCACCGAGGAGCGGCAGGCGCTCGATGCCGAGGCCGTCACCAGCCAGGTGCAACTGGTGCTGTCGCGCGATCTGGCGCGCGAGATCATCAAGAAGAACAAGCTCGCCGAGCGCCCCGAATTCGACTCGGTGCTGCAGGGCATCTCGCCGCTGAAATCGCTTGCCGCGTTGATCGGTATCGTCCGCGATCCGTTCGCGATGACGCCGGAAGAGCGCGTGCTCGATTCTTATTACGAGCGACTTTCGGCCTACGCCGTCGACAAGTCGCGCGTGATCGTGGTCGAATTCCAGTCCGCCGATCCCGAGCTCGCCGCGCGCGTCGCCAACTCGATCGCCGACGGCTATCTCGTGCTGCAGCAGGCGGCGCGGCAGGAGCAGGCCAAGAACGCCAGCCAATGGCTGGCCGGCGAGATCGAGAGTTTGCGCAAGAAGGTCTCGGACGCCGAGGCGCGGGTCGAGGACTTCCGTTCCAAGTCCAGCCTGTTCGTCGGAACCAACAACACCACGCTGTCGAACCAGCAGATGGGCGAGGTCAATACCCAGCTCAACAATGCGCGCTCGATGAAGGCGGATGCGGAATCCAAGGCACGGCTGATCAAGGAGATGCTCCAGAGCGGCAAGCCGATCGAGGCGTCCGAGGTCGTGAACTCCGAATTGATGCGCCGGCTGTCGGAGCAGAGGGTGACGCTGCGGGCGCAGCTCGCCGAGCAATCGTCGACGCTGCTCGGCAATCATCCCCGCATCAAGGAGCTGAAGGCTCAGCTCGGCGACCTCGATAATCAGATCCGCGATGAAGCCGCCAAGATCTCGCGCTCGCTCGAGAACGACGCCCGCATCGCCAGCGGCCGGGTCGATGGCCTCACCGTGAGCCTCGAGCAGCTCAAGAAGCAGGCGGCCTCCACCAACGGCCAGGACGTCCAGCTCCGCGCGCTGGAGCGCGAGGCCAAGGCGCAGCGTGATCTGCTCGAGACCTATCTTGCCAAGTACCGCGAGGCCAACACCCGCGAGACCATCGACACCGCGCCGACTGACGGCCGCATCATCTCGCGCGCCATCGTCTCGAACACGCCGGCCTATCCGAAGAAGCTGCCGATCGTGCTGATCGCAACGATCGCAACGCTGCTGCTCTCGTCCGGCGTCGTCGTCACCGGCGAGTTGCTGCGCCAGACCGCGCCGGGCGCGGCAATGGGCTCCGCGCAGACGCCGGTGCGCCAGGAGCCGCTGGTCGTTCAGCGGGCCATCGAGCCCGTGGTCGAAAGGGGCGGCGAACCAATGTTGGATCCGGTCTTGGCGGAGCCCGCGCCGCTGCAGCCGGAGATGGCGGCCGATTTGGATACGAGTGAATTCGCCGAGATCGAGCGTCTGGCCGACGATCTGCGTGCCGCGGGCGCTGCGGCCAAGAAGGTTACGGTGCTCGGCACGGCGCCGGGCGACGCCATCACGCTGTCGACGCTGACGCTGGCGCGGAACCTGGCGCGCGATGCACGCGTCGTCGTGGTCGATCTCGCCGCCTCCTCGCCGACCATTGCCGCAGTCTCCGCCGATGCGCAGGCTCCCGGCCTTGCCGAGCTGATGCAGGGCGAGGCCTCGTTCGCGCAAGTCATCACCCGGGACAAGGTGTCGCGGCTGCATCTGGTGATGGCCGGCCGTCCCGGCTTCGACCGCAGCCTGCTGCAGTCGCCGCGCGTCGCACTCGCGATCGACGCGCTGCTGCGGGCTTACGACCACGTGCTGATCGACGCCGGCAGCGCCTCGGACCTGCCGGCCGACCTGTTGACGGCCCATGCCCGCGCCGTCGTGGTGCCCGATGCGTCGATGGCGGCGGATGCGCGCGCGCAGATGTGCGAGCAGCTTAGAGCCGTCGGCTTCAGCGCGGTGGCGATGCTGAGCAAGCCGGTGCAGCCGTCCGATGCCGCCGAGACGCCGCGCGTGGTGGCGGCGTAGGCTTTCTTACCCTCTCCCCTTGTGGGAGAGGGTGGCTCGCCGCGTTAGCGGCGAGACGGGTGAGGGGTATCTCTCCGCGAGTTCACCTTTCCATTCGAGCTCGCGGAGGCATACCCCTCATCCGGCGCTTCGCGCCACCTTCTCCCACAAGGGGAGAAGGGAAGACAGCCGTGCAAGTGGAAAGAGCTACCCGAACGCCTGCCGTAACCGGCGGGCCATGTCGAACAGCATCTGGTTCTGCTTCACCAGCCGCTTGCCGTGGCTGAGCGAGGACATCGCCATGGCCGCGAGCTTGCCGCGCGAGGTCAGGGGGACGAAGCTGTCGAAGATCGCCTCGTCGTCCTTGCAGAACATCCGCTTGTAATCGTCCGAGCCGATGCCGAGGTCGAGCGAGCGGTAGCCGCGTTCGCCGTAGCGGTCGATGATGTAGCGCATCAGGATCAGGCCGGGGCTGTAGCGGGCGTGCTCGGACATCGTGTAGGTGTTGAACATCATCGAGAAGCGCTCGCCGTCGGCGACGCCGGCGAAGATCGCGATCACCTCCTCGTCGCATTCCAGCGCATGGATGTCGATGACATGACCTTCGCCGCGCGGCGCGAGGCAGGCGCTGCGGACGAACTGCTCGACGCCGGGTTCGGCGAAGACGTTCGGCAGCTTCTGCTCCGCCATCCGCGCCGGCTTGACACGGAAGAACCAGTCGAGCAGGCGGATGATGTCTGCGTCCGACGTCGCCAGGTGATAGCGGTAGCCGGCGAGGGAATGAAGCTTCTTCTCCTTGCTCTTGAGGCGGCGGCGGAGGGAATTGCTGATCCGCGAGGCCGGCGGGCCGCCCGGCTCCATCACCAGTCGCGGGCAACCGTTGATCGGGCGCTGCCGCGGCAGGGCTGCAAACGGGTTTTGCTGGTCGTGCCAGCGCTCGGGCTGCTGTGTCAGTGCGAGCACGTCGGCGTGCTCGCCGAGCGGCGCAAGCAGTGCATCGAGATCGGCGCTGGCGGCCTCTGCTGCGAACTCGGCGTTCCACAGGCCCATGTTGAAGGTGGTGTGCTTGCCGCCCATGAAGCCGGCGGTGCGCACGCCGTGGCCCTGCCGCAGCGAGAGCGGCAGCAGCAGGAGCGGGCGCCGATCGGCGTCGCGGGCGATCACAATGAACGGCCGGGCACCTTCACGGGCGCCGACCAGCCGCTGCCACGGATCGAGCAGGTCGAAGCGCTGGTAGGGCGTGAAGAGATGGCCGCTCGCCTCGAAGCCGCGCCAGACCGCCTCGGCCTCGGCGAGATCCGTGACGATCTCCACTCGCGCGATACGGCTCGCTCTCGACCGCGCTGGCGCTTCTGCCGTCCGGCTTTGCATCGCCGCAGCCATGGTCATTCGCGAAACCTGTCGAGAAATCGAAAATACGTATTTCGGCCCGTGGCCGACCTTTGCAAACAAAGGTCAACAAAGGGTAATGACTGGGGCGAGGGAACTGACCGCCGGCGCGCGCGAAGGGTGGGATTTTGGCTTCCGACGACAGATGGTTGGAACGGCTGCGCCTCGAGCTGGCCTGGTTCACCGGCCAGGCCATGCTGCGCAGTCGCGGTGCCGGCGCCATCCTGCGCTTCCGCTACGTGCGACCTCGGCGGCGCGGATTTCAGCCGCTGCGCGAGCACGAAATTACGCCGCAATTCCTCGATCGCGCCATCCGCGCGCTGAAGCGGTGGAACTACGATTTTCTCGGTATGGACGAGGTCTGCCGGCGCGCGGTGATGCTGCCGGAGAAACGTCGCTTCGTGGCGCTGACCTTCGATGGCGCCGGCAAGGATCTCATCACCTTCGCCTATCCGGTGCTGGCGCGTCACGCCGTGCCTTTTACGATCTATGTGCCGACCGCTTTTCCCGACGGCGTCGGCGAGGCCTGGTGGCTCGCCCTGGAGCAGGTGATCGCGCGCGAGAGCCGCATCGACCTGATGATGGGCGACAAGGAGCAGCGCTTCACGGTCGCCGACAAGGCCGGGAAGCAGGCGCTGTTCTCGCATCTGGAGAGCTGGCTACGCTCGCTGCCGCCGGCGGATCTGTCGGCCGCGATCGCCGATCTCTGTACGCGCTACCGGATCGACCTCGCCGCGCTCTCGCGCGAGGCGTCGATGGATTGGGAGGACCTCGCCAGGCTCGCCGGCGATCCGCTCGTGACGATCGGCAGCGCAACGGTGAACTATCCGATGCTGGCCAACATGAAGGACGCGGCCGCACTGCGCGAGATGACGATGGGCAAGGCCGTGGCGGAATCGGCTTTCAACCGCGAGATCAGGCATTTCGCCTATCCGTTCGGCGACCGCGCTTCGTTCCGGCGCAGCCACGTCGTGATGGCGGAGCAGGCGGGCTTCGCCAGCGCGGCCTCGACGATCCCGGGCATCGTGGAGGCGGAGGGACGGACGAACTTGCGCGCGCTGCCGCGGATCTCCTGGGACGGGCGGGTGCGCTCGCTGCGGATGCTGCGCGTGCTGGTGTCGGGCGCCGCTTTTGCGCCGGTGCGGCCGACCGGGAGCGCTACGAGCCAGACCTGAGGCGATCGGGCCGCTGCATCCAGCTCACGATCGGCATCGCCGGCAGCACCCAGCCCATGCCGACCACGACGTAGTAGATCGCCTGCCGCCAGCCGGATTCGGCGATCCACGGCATCTGCGCCGCCGCCATGCCGAGCAGGGCCCAAACGGTGGCCAGCACCAGGAGCAGGATGGCGCCGAGGAACTTGCGGGTGCGGATCGTCATGGCGGGAACTTTAAGGCTTTCGCGTTACTTGCGCTGCGGGAGCGGGGGACTATAAGGGGCACTCAACCGGGTTCAAGTCTCTTCGCCACAGGCTTGGTTTTGTCCTTGAAATGACGACGAATTCCGCCCCATCCGAGCCGCATCGCGCCGTGCGCTGGTGGCTGATCTGTGTGGCCGCGCTGATCGCACTGATGGTGCTGGTTGGCGGTGCGACACGGCTGACGGAATCGGGCCTATCGATCGTCGAATGGAAGCCGGTCACGGGCAGTGTTCCGCCGCTGTCGGAAGCGGCATGGGCCGAGGCGTTCGAGGCCTACAAGAAGATCCCGCAATATCGCGAGCTGAATTCAGGCATGAGCCTGTCCGAGTTCAAGACGATCTTCTGGTGGGAGTGGAGCCACCGGCTGCTCGGCCGCTTCATCGGCGTCGCCTATCTGCTGCCGTTCCTGTTCTTCCTCTGGCGCGGCGGACTGTCGGGTGAGCTGAAGCGCAGGCTGTGGCTGCTGTTTGCGCTCGGCGGCCTCCAGGGGGCGGTCGGCTGGTGGATGGTGGCCTCGGGCCTGACGGAACGCACCGAGGTGTCGCAATATCGGCTGGCGACGCATCTTTCGCTCGCGCTCCTGATTTTCGCGGGGATCGTCTGGACGGTGCGGCGGCTCGAGCAGCGGCCGCAGATCGCGGCGCCGGCTCGGCTGCGGTTCACGAGCGCGGTGCTGCTCGCGGTGACCTTCGTGCAGATCTATTTCGGTGCGCTGGTCGCGGGCTTGCGTGCCGGGCGGGCCTACAACACCTGGCCTGAGATCGATGGGGCGCTCATCCCCTCGGCGGAACGGCTGTGGTTCGAGACGCCGTGGTGGCGCAACATGTTCGACAATGTGCTGACGGTGCAGTTCGAGCACCGCATGACCGCCTACGTGTTGATCGTGCTGGCGCTGCTGCATGCGATCGACGCGGTGCGCTCGCGTGCAGGTGCGGCCGCGAGCGGCGCGTTGTGGCTGTTCGCAGCGGTGAGCGTGCAGGCGGTGCTCGGCATCCTCACGCTGCTCAACCAGGTGCCGATCGATCTCGCGCTGACCCACCAGGCGGTTGCGATCGTGGTGTTGACGCTGGCAGTGATGCAGGTGGAGCGGCTGGCGTCACGGCAGTCTGTGCAGGCGCAGCCGCGCGCGGTCCCCGTGGGTCAGCCCGGCTGATCACCATCAGCCCGGCTGATCAGCAATAGCCGTAGACGCCGCACGCATAGGGCAGGCGCCAGAAATAATCGACCTGTTTCCCGCCGTAATAGGCGCCCTGATAATCGTAGCTCCAGGGGCGGCCGTAATAGCCAGGCAAGGTGTGGGAGCCCGGCAGCAGCGGCGTGCCCGGCAGGTTGCGGATGTAGCTGCCGATGCCGTAGGCCGGCGAGATCAGCGCATCCGGATCGGTCTCGACATAGACCTGAGGTGGGTCCTGCGGCGGCCCGGCCGCGCGCCGCTTCGGCGTCGCCGGCAGATCGGCGGCAATGGCCGCCGAGGCCGTCAGCATCACAGCCAGAGCGGGCACCATCCAGCGCAGCATCGTCGGCTCCGAATCAAAGGGGCGATCCAAGCACGATGTATGAGGCAGATATGGTTAATGAGGGTTAACCGACGGCGGCCAAAACGGCCGCTGTCGTTCCCAGGCGCTACGTCCCCAGCGCCTGTTCCAGATCCGCGATCAGGTCTTCCTTGTCCTCGATGCCGACCGAGATCCGGACCACGTCCGGGCCGGCGCCGGACTTGATCTTGGCGGCGT
This sequence comes from Bradyrhizobium sp. NBAIM01, assembly GCF_020194115.1. Taxonomy (NCBI): domain Bacteria; kingdom Pseudomonadati; phylum Pseudomonadota; class Alphaproteobacteria; order Hyphomicrobiales; family Nitrobacteraceae; genus Bradyrhizobium; species Bradyrhizobium sp. NBAIM01. Next base: position 59,904 of record NZ_JADYVU010000006.1, read on the forward strand.
CGTCGAGCTGGCTGTGCGTGGTCGAGGCCGGATGGATCACCAGCGAGCGGGTGTCGCCGACATTGGCGAGGTGCGAGAACAACTGCAGCTTCGACACCAGGCTGACGCCGGCGTCATAGCCGCCCTTCAGGCTGAAGGTGAACACCGCGCCGGCGCCCTTTGGTGCGTATTTGCGCGCGAGCTGATTGTACTTGTCGCTCGGCAGCCCGGCATAGCTCACCGAGGCCACCGCCGGATGTCCCGCGAGGTATTCGGCAACGGCTTTGGCATTGTCGCAGTGCTTCTGCATGCGCAGCGGCAGAGTCTCGATGCCGGTCAGGATCATGAAGGCGTTGAAGGGCGACAACGCCGGTCCGAGGTCGCGCAGGCCCAGCACGCGGCAGGCGATCGCGAAGGCGAAATTGCCGAAGGTCTCCTGCAGCCGGATGCCGTGATATTCCGGGCGCGGCTCCGAGAGCATGGGGTACTTGCCGCCCGTGGACCAGTCAAAGGTGCCGGCATCGACGATGATGCCGCCGAGCGAGTTGCCGTGGCCGCCCAGGAATTTCGTCAGCGAGTGCACGACGATGTCAGCGCCATGATCGATCGGACGGATCAGATAGGGCGAAGCCAGCGTGTTGTCGACGATCAGCGGCACGCCCGCCTTGCGTGCCACGGTCGAGATCGCCTCGATGTCGGTGATGCTGCCGGCGGGGTTGGCGATGGACTCGATGAAGATCGCTTTCGTGCGCGGCGTCACCGCACGCTCGAAGCTCGCGATATCGTCGGGATCGGCCCACACCACGTTCCAGCCAAAGCTCTTGAAGGCGTGCGTGAACTGGTTGATCGAGCCGCCATAGAGCTTTCGCGCGGCGATGAATTCGTCGCCGGGCTGAAGCAGCTGCTGCAGCACCACGACCTGCGCGGCATGGCCGGAAGCGACCGCGAGCGCGGCCGTGCCGCCTTCGAGTGCGGCGACGCGCTCTTCCAGCACCGCATTGGTGGGATTGCCGATGCGGGTATAGATGTTGCCGAACGCCTGCAGGCCGAACAGCGAGGCGGCGTGATCGGCATCGTTGAAGACGAAAGAGGTCGTTTGATAAATCGGAGTCGCGCGCGCGCCGGTGGTGGGGTCGGGCTGTGCACCGGCATGCACGGCGAGCGTTGAAAATCCCGGAAGGCGATCGCTCATTTGGGCGTCCTGTTCTTGTGGCCTGAAATTCGCGCGGCATGCTGATCGGCGCCGTGCCCGCCGTCAAGGCGCGGCGTCACATCGGAATCATTTTGGGAACGATCGTGCTGCGCATTGTCGCGTTTGCGAAACGAAGCCTTCGCAATCGCGTCAGCTTTGCTCGCTCTTGTTCTTCGCAGCGCGATCCGATGCGGCGGTGTCGCCACCGCCGACACTCATCCGATTGAGGGACAGCCTCATGCCCTGCGTCGGCGCCGGCGCGCGCTTGGAGCTGAGCGTGCGCGAATTCACGCCCATCCAGGAGATTTCTGACGACAGGCGGCCATATTCGATCTTGGGGCAGCGGTTCATGACCACCTTGATCCCGACTGATTCCGCTTTCGCGGCCGCCGCATCGTCGCGCGCGCCGAGCTGCATCCAGATCACCTTCGGCAGCGGGTCGAGCGTGAGCGCCTCCTCGACGACGGGCATGATGTGGCTGGAGTTGCGGAAGATGTCGACCATGTCGACGGGGCGGCCGATATCCGACAGTGATGCGACGAACGGCTTGCCGAGCAGCTCCTTGCCGACATGGCCGGGATTGACCGGGATCATGTCGTAGCCGCGCTGCATCAGGTATTTGAACGCGAAATAGCTCGGCCGCACATTGACCGGCGAGGCCCCGACCATCGCGATGGATTTCACGCTGTTGAGGATGCCGCGGATGTAATTGTCGGGATAGGCGTCGTGGTTCATTGGTCGTTCTTCTTTCTTGTCATTGCGAGGAGCAAAGCGACGAAGCAATCCAGGCTGTTTCCGCGGAGGGATTCCTGGATTGCTTCGCTTCGCTCGCAATGACGAATTTCATTCATCCCGCCATGTCGGCGTGCGCTTCTCGATGAAGGCGCCGATGCCTTCCTCGGCGTCGCGCGCCATCATGTTCTCGGTCATCACCTCTGCGGCATAGCGATAGGCGTCTGCAAGGCTCATCTCGGCCTGGCGGTAGAAGGCCTCCTTGCCGAGCTTGATCGTGTAGGCGGATTTCAACGCGACCTGTTGCGCGAGCTCGATCGCGGCGCCGAGTTCGGTGCCGGCGGGAACGACACGGTTAACGAGCCCGATGTCGCGGGCGCGCTCGGCCGTGACAGGCTCGCCCGTCAGCAGCATCTCCATGGCCTGTTTGCGCGGCACGTTGCGCGACAGCGCCACCATCGGGGTCGAGCAGAACAGGCCGATATCGACGCCGGGTGTGGCGAACTTCGCCTCGTGCGATGCGATCGCAAGATCGCAGCTGGCGACGAGCTGGCAGCCGGCGGCGGTTGCGATGCCCTGGACGGCCGCGACCACGGGCTTCGGCAGATGCACGACCGCCTGCATCATCGCGCTGCAGGCCGTCATGATCTGCGCAAAATAAGCCCGACCCCGATCCGGATCGGTGCGGCGCGCGGTCAGTTCCTTTATGTCGTGGCCGGCGGAAAAAGCGGGGCCGTTGGCCGCGATGACGGCCGCGCGGATGTGCTTGTCTTCCGCGATTGCGTTTAGGCTCGCATGCAGCTGTCCGATCATCGCCTCGGAAAGGCTGTTGCGCGCGGCTGGTCGGTTCAGCGTGAGCACGGCGACGCTGCCGACGATCTCGCGCAGCAGGATCGGCGGTTGCGGGGAGGGGGCGCGGGCGGCCTGAACGGACATCGAAGCGTTTCCGTTGGATTATTGCATTTGAATGACGCAGCTAACTTAATGTAACAGGGCAAGTGAAGCGAGGGTGGGAACAGCATGGCGGCAGCGAAAATGAGCGTGACGGAGCTCGAGCAGTTCCTCCGCCACGAGTTTCCCCAGGCCTTCAGCGGCGACGACATCACGATCGAAAGCGCGGACGGACAGACCTGCCTTCTGCGGCAGCGCTACAGCGAAAAGATGCTGCGACCGGGCGGCACCGTGTCCGGCCCGACGCTGATGGCCTTGGCCGATTTCGCCATGTACGTGGTGCTGCTGTCTGCCATCGGGCCGATCGGGCTCGCCGTGACCACCAATCTCAACATCAACTTCCTGCGCAAGGGCCAGCCCGGCCAGGACGTGCTGGCGGAGGCGCGACTGCTCAAGCTCGGCAAACGGTTGGCGGTCGGGGAGGTGAAGCTGCTGTCCGGCACCTCGCCGGATCCGATCGCTCATGTCACCTCGACCTATTCCATTCCAAATGTTTGAGGTTTTCGCGGGTATTATCGTACCATATTTTTAAGGCTTTGATTTTACGTAACTAATTTCATCTCTGGGGCATTGACCGTTGCGCCGCTCTTCTCTAGAACCGCGCGCAGTCTGGTGCGGTGTTCGCGCCGATATCTCCCGTCCACGGAAACTCCGACATGAAAACCTTTTCGGCAAAGCCGGCTGAGGTGACGAAGAAGTGGGTGCTGATCGACGCCAAGGGTCTGGTCGTCGGCCGCCTCGCCACCATCATCGCCATGCGCCTGCGCGGCAAGCACCTCCCGACCTACACCCCGCACGTCGATTGCGGCGACAACGTCATCATCATCAACGCGCAGCATGCGGTCCTCACCGGTCGCAAGCGCGAGCAGAAGACCTACTACAAGCACACCGGCTATGTCGGCCACGTCAAGGAGCGCACCGCGCGCCAGATCCTCGAAGGGCGTCATCCCGAGCGCGTGCTCGAGAAGGCCGTCGAGCGCATGATCCCGCGTGGTCCGCTCGGCCGCGTGCAGATGGGTAACCTCCGTGTCTACGGCGGCGCCGATCATCCGCACGAGGCGCAGCAGCCCGAGAAGATCGATATCGCCAAGTTGAACCGCAAGAACACGAGGGCCGCATAACATGGCCGAATCCATTCAGTCGCTCGACCAGCTCTCGCAGCTCAAGACGGCGGCCGCGCCCGAGGCGCCCAAGCACGAGAAGAAGGTCGACAAGTTCAACCGCGCTTACGCCACCGGCAAGCGCAAGGACGCGGTCGCCCGCGTCTGGATCAAGCCGGGCGCCGGCAAGGTCACCGTCAACTCGCGCGAGGTCGAGGTCTATTTCGCCCGTCCCGTGCTGCGCATGATGATCGAGCAGCCGTTCTCCGTGGCCCAGCGTTCGGGCCAGTACGACGTGATCTGCACCGTCGCCGGCGGCGGCCTGTCCGGCCAGGCCGGCGCGGTCCGTCACGGCATCTCCAAGGCGCTCACCTATTTCGAGCCGGAGCTGCGCTCCGTGCTCAAGAAGGGCGGCTTCCTCACCCGCGACTCGCGCGTGGTCGAGCGCAAGAAGTACGGCAAGGCCAAGGCCCGCCGGTCCTTCCAGTTCTCGAAGCGTTAATCGCTTTTGTCGCATTCGCCGCGAAAGCGGCTTCAATGAGATGCAAAAGGGCGCTGATTTCAGCGCCCTTTTTGTTGTTCGTTTGTATGCAAATTGATGGCGTGTTTCCCGAAAACTTAGGGACCGGCGAAAACCTGAATGGAACCCGCGAGACCTAGCGTCGCCTTCGGAAGGGCGCGCAAATCGGCTGGGCCGATCGCGTAACTGCTATGTTCTAGAGGGGGCCGACATGATGTCGCTCGATAGCATCACGCTCTATTTGGTCGCCACCATGGTCGCCGCATTGCTCGGCGCCATGATGGTATTTTTCGGCAAGCAGGAGAACAGCCCGGCGCTGAAATGGTGGGGCACCGCCTATCTGCTCGGTGCCGCCTCCGTCGCACTATGGACCGCGGCGGGCGACAGGCTGGGGCCGCACATTTACCTTGCATTGAACGCGGTCGGTTTCGTCGCCTGCGGCATGGTCTGGAACGCGGCGCGCGTCTTCCACGGCCGCAACCCGAACTGGCCGGGGCTCGTGCTCGGCGCGCTCGCCTGGGTCGCTGCTGCGACGCTGCTCGATCCCACGGCATCGATGCTGCGCATGCTCGTCGGTGCCGGCATCGTCTCGGTGTACGCGGCGTTGACCGCGAGCGAGCTCTGGACCGAACGGCGCAAGAGCGTGCAACGGCGCTGGCTCGCCTTCGTGATGCCGGTGATGCACGGCTGCGTGTTGATGCTGCCGATCCTGATCGGCAGCTTCCTGCGCCCGCATGATGCCGGCTTCTCCTCGAGCATCTGGGTCACCGTGTTCGCGGTCGAGCTCATACTCTATGCCGTCGGTACCGTGTTCGTGATCTTCATGCTGGTGTCGGAACGCACCGTCACCGCGCACCGGACGGCGGCATCGACCGATCCCTTGACCGGCATGCTCAACCGGCGCGGCTTCTCGGAGGCTTGTGCGCGCGTGATCGAGCGCGAGGCCAAGGCCGGGCGGCCGGTGACCGTGATGATCTTCGACATCGACCATTTCAAATCGATCAACGACCGCTTCGGCCATCCCGCCGGCGACGAGATGCTGAAGCTGTTCTCCACCGTCGTGGTCAGCAATTTGCGCATCTCCGACCTGTCGGGCCGCATCGGCGGCGAGGAGTTCGCCGCGCTATTGCCATGCTCACTGGAGGAGGGCGTGCTGGTCGCCGAGCGCGTGCGCGAGGCGTTCGAGACCTCCGGCGTCGTGGTCGACGAAGGTCCGGTCGATACCACCGTCAGCATCGGCGTTGCCGGAGGTCCGGCCGGCACCGAGCTGGAGGTGCTGCTGGCCTCGGCGGACACCGCGCTCTACCAGGCCAAGCGCGGCGGCCGCAACCGCGTCGAGGCAGCCGAGGAGCTGCCGCTGTCGCTGGAGAACTGGCGCCGCCAGAGCGCGGCGCGGACCGGCGCATCGCAGGCGCGTCCGGTCACCGCGTGAGCATGCAGGGCGGGCTTGCGGTAAATCTCTGTTTACCATTCGATCCCTACCATCGTGGTCATGGAATCGATCCGTCGACGGAATCCGCAAGCCGCCCTGATGTCGCTCGAAGCCGAAGCTGCCTCGGCCCGCGGCGGTTTCGCCTGTCTGTTCTCCACTGCGGACGAATACGAGAGCGCGCTGATCACCGAGCGTCGTGCGCAAGGCCGCTACACGCAGCAACGCAGCTACTGGCCGTTCGTGTTGTTCGCGGGTTGTGCGCTGATCGTCGCGGGCACGGTCCTGCTGTTCGCCTGACAGGCCTGCATTTCCAGACCGGGCAGGGCGCCGCTTCAGCGCCTTTTTCTTTGTCGCCATCTGCGGTAGACACGGCCATCAACAAAAAGGGTGGAAAGCCGATGATCACCGAGATCGCGCAAATTGACGTCAAGCCGGGCAGCGAGAAGGATTTTGAGGCCGCCGTTGCCAAGGCCAAGGCCGCTTTCGGCCGCTCCAAGGGCTTTCACGGCTTCGAGCTGCACAAGTCGATCGAGAAGCCGCAGCGTTACCGGCTGATGGTGAAATGGGCGACGCTGGAGAACCACACTGTGGACTTCCGCGGCTCGGAGAATTTCACCGAATGGCGCGGCCTGGTCGGCCAGTATTTTGCCGCGCCTCCCGAGGTCGAGCACACCGAGACCGTGCTGACGACCTGAGGCTTTATCTCGGGAGCATGATCTTATCGGAAAACCGCTCCACACTTTCCGCTAACGCGGTCCTCCGGGTCCGGATCATGCTCTAGGCCGCCTCCGCGAGAGGCGACGCCTCGTAGGTCTTGACATGGTCGATCATGACCTTGGCGATCGCGACCAGCGGGAGCGCCAGCGCCAGGCCCCAGATGCCGAACACGACGCCCAGCAGGATCTGGAACGCGAACAGCGTGGCCGGCGGGATGTCGAGTGCCTGGCGCTGCAGGATCGGCGTCAGCACGTAGCTTTCCATGGCGTGCACGCCCATGAACAGCAGAAATGCCGACAAAGCGGGGATCCAGCCGGAGGCGAGGCTCGCCAACACCACGATGACGCCGGCGATGATGGCTCCCACCGTGGGGATGAAGGCGAGCAGGCCCGCCTGGATTCCTAGGATGAACGCGCCGGGGATGCCGATGACGGCAAGTCCGATCCAGGTTACGACACCGACCGCGATCATGACGATGATCTGGGCGATCAGCCAGCGCTCGAGCGTTTCAGCGATACGGTCGATGACGATGGCGAAACGGGTACGGTGCCGCGCCGGTGCCAGGAACAGCAGGCCGTCATGATAGACGCTGGGCTGGGCGGCGAAGGCCAGGCCCAGGAACAGCACGATGAAGATGTTGCCGACGCCGTGAATGGTGCCGAGCAGCAGCTTGAGGGTCTGGCTCACGATCGCCCCGCCGCTGGAGGCGAGCGTGCCGGCACTGGGCAGCGGAGCGCGCGAAGGCGTTGCCGGCGCGGGCGTTGCCTCCGAGGAGGTGTTGGCGGCGGGGTCCGAGGCAGCGTTGCCGAGGTCGAAGAAGCTGGTGTCGATGCCGTGGCTCTCGAGCAGGGACCTGACATTGGTGATCTGCGACTTGATGGTCTTGCTCAGCAGCGAGGCCTGTTCGGCAATGGTGGCGCCGCCGAGATAGGCGACGCCCGCGAGCAGCAAAGCGAGCGCAACGCAGACGATTGCAAGCCGGATCGTGTGAGGCAGCTGGACCCGGCGGCCGAGCGCATTGACCAGAGCGTTGAGACCGAGGCCGAGCAGCATGCCGGTGAAGATCAGCAGCAGGGTGGCGGCAAAATACCAGGTGAAGGCGAGCAGCGCGGTGAACAGAACGACGCCGATGCCTCCGGCCGCGATCGCCCAGGCCTGATCCCGCGCGAGGTCGGCACGGGAGCGGGATCGTTCATCTGCGGGAAAGGTCACATCGTATCCTGTCTTTGGTGGCTGCAATGGGGCACTCTTTCGACAAACACGCTTCCGATCAAGAGCGGCAACGCGCCGGTTTGACGCTGCCGCGCGAACGGTGCAGAGCGGTGGCGAAAAGGAAGTGAGGGGCGCTTGGGCGTTATCAGCAAGTGGGCCGGTCTGCTCGGGCTGTTGGCTTTGCTCGTAGGCGGCGACCAGATCCGGATCAACCGGCCGGACCACAAATACCGCCTGACGGTCGAGGTGACGACGCCCGCCGGGATCAAGACCGGGTCGGCCATTCTCGCTGTCGTGCCCGATCGCAACTATAACCGCAGCGGCCGCACCACGACGCGCGGGGAGGCCGTGTTCGTCGATCTCGGCCAAGGCAAGAACATCGTGGTCTTGCTGGCGCACCAGCAGGGCGCCAAGCTCGACCTCGACGACATCAACTATGTGGCGCTCCGCGCCTATGGCGCCGCGCGCGGCAGCCGGGTGTCGTTCAAGGACATGAGCCGGCAGACCGGCATTGTCCCGGTGCAAGGAGAGCTCATCCCCGTGCTCGTGAGCTTTGGCGATCTCAGGGATCCCAACACCGCGCGCCTTGTCGCCAGCGACAAGGCAGAGGCAATCCTGGGCGAGGGCTATGCGATCCGCGGCTTCTCCGCCGAGGTGGTGCCCAACGGGTTCTGGCCGATCGACTTCGGAGGCGTGCTCGGGGAGCCCGTGACGCGCGGAATCGAGGCCAAGCTTCCCTGGCTGACCGCGCCGGGCGAGACAGCGGCAATTGCGCTGAGGGCCGCGGGTCTGCCCGTGGAGGGCGGGTTGGACGCCCGGGAGGCATTTGCGCGAAAATAGCATTGCCGTCCCGCGATCCCCTCTGTTGAATTTGTTCCATCGGAGGGGCATCTTTGGGGAATCTTCTTATCGGGAGGCGCGGAACGACAGATGAGAAAGCCGGTCGTCGGCGTGATCGGGAATTCCTATCGCGTCGAGAATCGATTTCAGGTCCAGATGGTTGGCGAGCGAAACCTGCGCGCCGTGGCCGAAGTCTCCGGCGGCTTGCCGTTGATGTTCGCTGGAGCCCCCGACATCACGGATATCCCGGCGCTGCTCGATACCGTCGACGGCATCATCCTCACAGGGGCCCGGGCCAACGTTCACCCGACCCGCTTCAACGTCGATCCCTGCGAGAAGCACGAGCCCTACGACATCCACCGCGACGAGGTCGCGCTGGCCCTTTCGGTCGCCTGCGTCGCTCGCGGCATTCCGCTGTTCGGCATTTGCCGCGGCCTGCAGGAGATGAACGTCGCCTTCGGCGGCTCGCTGCATCCCGAGATCCGCGAGATTCCCGGCCGCATGAACCACCGCATGCCCCGGCTCGAGAACGGCGAGATCCATCCCGATCCGACCGTGGTGTTCGCCGACCGTCACGACGTCGAGCTGACGCCCGGCGGCGCCTTCGCCACGATCCTCGGCTGCGAGAAGATCCGGGTCAATTCGCTGCATGGACAGGGCATTCTCGATCCCGGCAAGCGCGTGCTGATCGAAGGCATCGCCGAGGACGGCACCATCGAGGCGATCCGCATCGCGGAAGCCCCGAGCTTTGCCCTCGGCGTGCAATGGCACGCGGAGTACGACCCGCAGCACAATCCGATCAACCGCAAGCTGTTCGAGGCCTTCGGCGAGGCGCTGGTGACAAGGCAGAAGGCGGAGGCGTAGCCGCGGTCGTGTCCCGGACCAGCTGCAACGCGGAGCGTTGCGGCGCAGAGCCGGGAATCCAGCTTCTGCCACGTTGCGCACTCAGCTTGGACTGAGTAGGGCGGATTAGCCGAAGGCGTAATCCGCCATCTTTAGTTCATGGGGCAGCTGCAATGCCGAACTACCGCCGTGCATTTGTTCCAGGTGGCTGCTGGTTCTTCACGGTCAATCTTCATGATCGTAGGCAGCGGCTGCTCGTCGAGCACATCGCAGCGCTGCGCGCGGCCGTTGCGGCGACCCGTCGGGACTATTCGTTCACTATCGATGCGTTTGTCGTGCTTCCGGACCACCTTCATGCGGTCTGGACGCTTCCCCGCGGCGATGCCGACTTTTCGATGCGGTGGAGATTGATCAAAATGCGCTTCGCGAAGTCCCTGCCGAAGACAGAGCCTTTAACCGCTGTACAGATCGCAAGACGGGAGCGTGGCGTATGGCAGAACCGGTTCTGGGAGCACCTCATCCGCGACGAAACCGACCATGCACGCCATATCGAGTATTGCTACATCAACCCAGTCAAGCAAGGATATGTGACCCGCGTGTTGGATTGGCCGCATTCGTCATTTCACCGAGATGTCGAGGCCGGACTGTTTCCGGCGGATTGGGCAGGAGATAGCAACGCGGATGGTAACTTTGGCGAACGTGCGTGAGCGTCGCACGCAGTAGGCGGATTACGCCTTCGGCTAATCCGCCCTACGAGGACTGTTTATCCAAGGTGCATCCCGAATTTCCGACGGAGTAAACCAATCAGTAGGAATTGCTCCGTCCTGGTTTTTGCGGCTCTGATTTGTTCTTTGAGAACGAATTGGAGTCAGATGCAGAACGAAAGCTGATGGCCGCTCCTTGGCGCAGGATTTCTCTACCGTGTTGAATCGTAGATGCGCTCAGGCTGTGCCCAGCGAGAGCGCCGCGACCGGACTGCGTCCATCGGTCATGCCAACGGCACCAGCCTCACACCGCCCGCTCCATCCGTCGCGCACGATAGGATTGCGTGACATCAGTGTCAGCTTGCGGAAGCTGCTCTCATCCTCATAGCCGGCAGCGCGCGCGATCGTCTTGATCGGCTGCGTCGTCGATTCCAGCAGGGTGCGCGCGTGCTCGACACGGCTGCGCATGATGAAGGATTGCGGCGGCTCGTGCGTGAGTCCTGGAATTTTCGGTTCAACGTACGCTCGCCGAGGCCGAGCGCATCGGCAATCCTGCATGGGCATTCCCATTGCGTTGCACAATCGCAACGTTGATCTCCACGCGCAGCATTGAGGTTCATGAGAAGAATTACCATATGCTCTGCAAGGGAGCCCGTGCCGTGCAGACCATGAAGGCGGCCCTCGTTGCGGCGATCACCGTCGTGGCTTTGATCTGCTGCCTCCTTCCCAGCTCAGCGGAGGAGAGCAAGCGCGTAGCCCTTGTTGTTTCGATCGACGGGGCGATTGGCCCGGCGTCAGCCAGCTACGTCCGGGAGGCTTTGGCCACGGCGAGCGAACGGCGCGCCGAGGTCGTGCTTCTGAGGATGAACACGCCCGGCGGGCTCAATTCCAGCATGCGCGAGATCATCGCGGATGTGCTCGCCTCGCACGTCCCGGTCATTGGCTACGTCGCTCCCTCCGGGGCCCACGCGGCGAGTGCGGGGACCTATATCCTTTACGCGACCCACATCGCGGCGATGGCACCAGGTACCAACATCGGTGCGGCGACGCCGGTCCAGATTGGCGGACCGCTGCCGGGCCTGCCGAGCGGCACACCCGACAAGGATGGCAAAGACAAGAAGGATGAGCCGAAGGACGCGATGACGGCGAAGGCCACGAACGATGCCGTCGCCTTCATCCGAAGCCTCGCCGAGCTGCGCAACCGCAATGCGGAGTGGGCGGAGAGGGCGGTCCGCGAGGCCGCAACACTCTCCGCCAACGGCGCGCTGGAGGCACATGCCATCGATCTCGTCGCGCGCGATCAGGCTGAATTGCTGCGGCAGGTTGATGGCCGTGTGGTGGAGCTCGCAGGCGGCAAGACGCAACGCCTCGCAACAAAGGATGCTGTCGTCGAAGCCATCGAGCCCGGACAGATATCCCGGTTCCTGGCGGTCATCACCAACCCGAACGTGGCGTTCATTCTCCTGATGGTCGGCATCTACGGCCTGATCTTCGAGTTCATGTCTCCCGGAGCCGTCGCCCCCGGAGTTATCGGCGCGATCTGCCTGCTGATCGGCCTCTACGCGCTCAATTTGCTGCCGATCAACTATGCCGGCCTCGCCCTGATGCTGGTGGGACTCGTGCTTCTCACCGTCGAAGCCTTCAACCCGACCGTGGTGGTCGGCTTCGGCGGGATCATCGCTTTCGTGCTGGGAGCAATGATGCTCTTCAGGAGCGAGGCGCCTGGATACCAACTGTCCTGGTGGGTGATCGGCACCACTGCGGTCGTGTTCAGCGGCTTTGCTCTGATCGTGCTCGGCTCGCTTCGGCGCGTCCGCAAAGCTCCTGCGCTGGTCGGCGCACAGGCCATGCGCGGTTTGCCCGCCGAGGTTCTCGACTGGAACGGGAACGAAGGTCATGTCTTCGCCCATGGTGAGCGCTGGCAGGCGCGCGGCGCCGAAACCTTCAAGCCCGGAGAGACGGTGGAGGTCGCCAATGTCGTCGACCTGACGCTGCTGATACGCCGCACACCCGCCCGGACAGGCGAGGGAGGTACATCATGACGCTGGAATATCTGACGTATGCGGCGCTTGCGCTGCTTGTCATCGTGTTTCTATCCCAGGCTATTCGGATCCTGCGCGAATACGAGCGCGGCGTCGTCTTCACGCTCGGCCGCTTTACCGGTGTGAAGGGCCCGGGCCTGATACTCCTCATCCCGATCGTGCAGCAACTCGTCAAGGTCGATTTGCGGGTGATGGTGCAGGTGGTGCCGCCGCAGGACGTGATTTCGCGGGACAACGTCTCCGTCAAGGTCAACGCCGTCCTGTACTTCCGCATCGTCGACCCCGAGCGCGCCATCATCAAGGTCGGCGACTTCATGGCGGCGACCAGCGAGCTCGCCCAGACCACGTTGCGTTCGGTGCTCGGCAAGCATGAGCTCGACGAGATGCTTGCCGAGCGCGACAGGTTGAACGCCGATATCCAGGAGATTCTCGACAAGCAGACTGACGTCTGGGGCATCAAGGTCACCGGCATAGAGATCAAGGACGTCGATATCAACGAAACCATGGTTCGCGCGATCGCCAAACAGGCCGAGGCGGAGCGCTTGCGGCGAGCCAAGGTGATCAATGCGATGGGCGAGCAGCAGGCCGCCGAAAAGCTCGTCGAAGCCGGCCGGATCCTGGCGCAAGAGCCTCAGGCAATGCAGCTGCGTTACTTCGCAGCTCTGCACGACATCGCCGGTGAACGCTCGTCAACCGTGGTGTTTCCGCTCCCCACCGGCCTGCTCGACCATTTGATGCCGCGACCAAACAACCCGTAACAGAAGGCGGCGAGGTGCTGATCGCGAGCGGGCGCCACGGCTCCGGCCGAGCTGCAGCGGGCGTTCACGGCGACGTGGTAGCTGTCGAGCCTCCTCAAACGAAAAGGCGCCTCCTTCCGGAAGCGCCTTTTGCTTGTCGCGGATAGTTCGGACCGCTTAGCCCGAATAGTACATGTCGAACTCGACCGGGTGCGGGGTCATCTCGAAGCGCTCGACCTCGGTCATCTTCAGCTCGATATAGGCGTCGATGAAGTCGTCGTCGAACACGCCGCCGGCCTTGAGGAAGGCGCGGTCCTTGTCGAGGTTTTCGAGCGCCTCGCGAAGCGAGCCGCACACGGTCGGGATCTGCTTCAGCTCTTCCTTCGGCAGATCGTAGAGGTCCTTGTCCATGGCCGGACCCGGATCCATCTTGTTCTTGATGCCGTCGAGGCCGGCCATCAGCATCGCGGCGAAGCCGAGATAGGGATTGGCGAGCGGATCGGGGAAGCGCACCTCGACGCGCTTGGCCTTCGGCGAGGCGGTGTAGGGGATGCGGCACGACGCCGAGCGGTTGCGCGCGGAATAGGCGAGCAGCACGGGGGCCTCATAGCCCGGGACCAGACGCTTGTAGGAGTTGGTCGACGGGTTAGTGAAGGCGTTGATCGCCTTGGCGTGCTTGATGATGCCGCCGATATAGTGGAGGCAGGTCTCCGACAGGTCGGCGTATTTGTTGCCGGCAAACACCGGCTTGCCGTCCTTCCAGATCGACTGGTGCACGTGCATGCCCGAGCCGTTGTCGCCGTAGACCGGCTTCGGCATGAAGGTGGCGGTCTTGCCGTAGATGTGCGCGACCTGGTGGATGCAGTATTTGTAGATCTGGATGTGGTCGGCCATCAGCGTCAGCGTGTCGAACTTCATGCCGAGCTCGTGCTGGGCGGAAGCGACCTCGTGGTGATGCTTCTCGACCTTGACGCCCATCTTGGCCATGGCGCCCAGCATCTCCGAGCGCATGTCCTGCACCGAGTCCTGCGGCGGCACCGGGAAATAGCCGCCCTTGGTGCGGACGCGGTGGCCGAGATTGCCGCCTTCATATTCGGTGTCGGAGTTGGTCGGCAGCTCCGAGGAGTCGAGGCGGAAACCGGTGTTGTAGGGGGTGGAGGAGAAGCGCACGTCGTCGAACACGAAGAACTCGGCTTCGGGGCCGACGAACACGGCGTCGCCCACGCCCATCGACTTCACCATCGCCTCGGCCTTCTTGGCGATGCCGCGGGGGTCGCGGTTATAGGGCTCGCCGGTGGTCGGCTCGAGCACGTCGCAGGTGATGACCATGGTGGTCTCGGCGAAGAACGGGTCGATCGTCGCGGTCACCGGATCGGGCATCAGGCACATGTCGGACTCGTTGATCGCCTTCCAGCCGGCAATCGAGGAGCCGTCGAACATCGTCCCTTCGGCGAAGATGTCTTCATCGATCATGCTGACGTCGAACGTGACGTGCTGCCACTTGCCGCGCGGATCGGTGAAGCGCAGGTCGACGTACTTCACGTCGTTGTCCTTGATCGATTTCAGGACGTCTTTGGCGGTCTTCATGCATACCCCTTATGGCTCTGCGGGTCGGTTTCCAGGTGAGCAAGATTGTTCTCGCTTTTGGCGAGTTCGCGCGCGACCGCACAAACGAAATCAGGCCGCCGAAGCAGCCTTATTTCCTGTCAGAGTGTCGCAAAATGCGGGATAGCACTCGGTTCAGATAGCGTCCAGCCCGGATTCGCCGGTTCGGATGCGGATCGCCTCTTCGATGTTGGAGACGAAAATCTTGCCGTCGCCGATGCGGCCGGTCTGCGCGGCGCGGCGGATCGCGTCGATGGCGCGCTCGACCAGATCGTCGCCGATCACGATCTCGATTTTGACCTTCGGCAGGAAGTCGACGATGTATTCTGCGCCGCGGTAAAGTTCGGCGTGACCCTTCTGCCGGCCAAAGCCCTTGGCCTCGGTGACGGTGATGCCCTGCAGACCGACTTCTTGAAGCGCTTCCTTCACCTCGTCGAGCTTGAATGGCTTGATGATGGCTTCGATTTTCTTCACTGCGCGACTCCCGGCCTTTCGATCCAATAGCAACGTCTTCGTCAGGACGCGCATTTCTCAACGCACGATCTTGTCTTCTCTGTGCCGGGATCCCTGACCCGTCCGGCAACAACGGCCGGCCACGCCCTTCAAGATGTCAGTGAGCACGACGAACCGAAGCGGCTTCCTCGAAAGCAGGGTCTATGCCAAGTTGCAAATGCCCTGATTATCGGAGCGTTATCAGCCTTTTAACGAGCATCTCTGAGTGATGGTGCCGACCTGCACAAAATACCGAAGACCGTAAAATAGGCAAACGGTTCAATATATGTGCATTTCGACGTTCCCACCGCCGGATCGGCGCAAAAGATGCCTGTTCAAGAGGCGTTTGTACTAGGAAGTGGCATGGAAGTTCTGACCAACGCCGAAATGCAGCGCGCCGACCAGCTCGCCATCGCGGCCGGCACACCCGGTTTCAAGCTGATGCTCAGCGCCGGCCAAGCGGTCGCCGAGGCCGCCCAGGGCTTGGTGGAGGAGGGGCCGATCCTGATCGTGGCCGGCCCCGGCAACAATGGCGGGGACGGTTTCGTGGCCGCGGCCGAGCTCGCCGCGCAGGGGCGCGAGGTCTCGGTGATCCTGATGTGCGAGCGGGACCAGCTCCAGGGCGATGCCGCCTCGGCCGCGCGCGGCTGGAAGCACCCGGTGCTGCCGTTCAACCCGCAGGCGATCGGCAGGCCTGCGCTGATCATCGATGCGCTGTTCGGCGCCGGCCTCAGCCGCACCGTGGATGGCGAAGCGCGCGCCATAATCGAGGCGATCAACGCCAACGGTGCCCCGGTGCTGGCGGTCGACCTGCCGAGCGGCATCAACGGCACCAGCGCGGCCGTGATGGGCGCAGCGGTGAACGCCACCGAGACCGTCACCTTCTTCCGCAAGAAGCCGGCGCATCTGCTGTTGCCCGGGCGCATGCATTGCGGCCGCGTGCGCGTTGCCGACATCGGCATCGATGCGCAGGTGCTGGAGGAGATCGCGCCGCAGACCTTCGAGAACGATCCGGATCTCTGGGGCGCGGCCTTTCCGGTGCCGCGCATCGACGGCCACAAATATGCGCGCGGTCACGTGCTCGCGGTCTCGGGCGACGCAGCCGCGACCGGCGCGGCACGGCTCGCCGCGCGCGGCGCGCTGCGCGCCGGCGCGGGCCTCGTGACGCTGGCGAGCCCGCGCGATGCGCTCGCGATCAATGCTGCCGCGCTCACCGCGGTGATGGTGCGCCCCGTCGATACCGCGGTCGAGTTCGGCGAGCTGCTCGGCGACAAACGCTACAACACCTGCATCATCGGCCCCGGTGCGGGCATCGGTGAGCGCACCTGCGATCTCGTCCACACCGCGCTTACCGCGCAGCGGCATCTGGTGCTCGATGCGGATGCGCTGACCAGCTTTGCCGCAACCCCCGAGCGCCTGTTCGAATCGATCAAGTCCTCGCAGGACAATGCGGTGGTGCTGACCCCGCACGAAGGCGAGTTTCCGCGCCTGTTCTCCGACCTCAGCAACAAGCATCCCGGCCGCTCCAAGCTCGAGCGCGTCCGCGCCGCCGCCGAGCGCTGCGGCGCCGTCGTGCTGCTGAAGGGCCCGGACACCACAATCGCCGCCCCCGACGGCCGCGCCACCATCGCCGCCAATGCGCCACCCTGGCTCGCCACTGCCGGCGCCGGCGACGTGCTGTCCGGGATCATCGCCGGGCTCCTGGCGCAAGGCGTGCCGGCGTTCGAGGCCGCCAGCATCGGCGTCTGGATGCACGGCGAGGCGGGAAGCGAAGCTGGGCCGGGCCTGATCGCGGAGGATCTGACCGAGACGCTGCCGGCCGTGCACCGGCGGATCTATGACGCGCTGGGCATCGAATACTGAACGTTCACTCCACCCCGTACCAGCGCACCAGCCGCGGCGCGGCCCAGTCGGTCACGACGGATTCGATCAGCCAGCGTCCGGGCGAGGTCGCGGCGAACGCGATGCGCTGGGTCTGGCCAGGCTCGATCGCGAGCGTGTCGAGCCAATAGGGCTTCCAGCCGTCGTCGAGCTTGTCGAGCAGCCGGAAATGGTTGCCGTGCAGGTGAAACACGGTGGTGACCGGGGCGGGGTTCTGCAGCGCCAGCACCACGGTGCGGCCGGTCTTGGCGCGGAAGGCAGGGGCGGAGGCGGTGGAGAAGGTCGCGGGCCGTGCCCAGCCGGCATCGGCCGTACCGAGCGCGACATCGAACCGCAGGGCGGCTCGTAGATCGAGCTTCTCGGGCAGATCATTCGGTGGGAGCGGCTGCGGCGGCGGCAGCGGAGCGCGCTCCAGCTTCCCGGAGACAGTCAGGTGTCCGACCTGGCGCACCGCCTTGCCGTCATGCAGCATAAACGGGGCCGAACTGGCCGCATCCACGAAACCGTCGGTCCGCGCACCCGGGGCCAGCACCAACGCGCCGTTGCGCGCGGGGAACGGCTCGGCCGGCTGGCCGTCGAGGGCCATCACACGGACTTCGTGGTTTTCCAATTTGATTGCGAGAACAGAGCGTTGCGAGCCGTTGATGAAGCGTAGCCGCAGCCGCTCGCCCGCCGAAGCTGAGAGTTCGAATGAAGTCTTGCCGTTGATTGTGTAAAGCGGCGTCGTGTCCTTCGGGTCCTGGCCCGGCGGGACCGCGGTGCCATCCGGCCGCAGGCGCCATTCCTGGATCAGCAGGAGCTCATCACGATCGACGGCGACCGGGCCGGTTTCGGCCACGATGATCGGAAGCGCGCGTGCGGGCTGCTGCAGACGGTGCTCGAAGAGGCGGAAGTCGGCCAGCAGGGTGCCTGCATTAGGCACTGAAATAATTGATGTTTCTGTCGCATTCGGCGCTGCCGGGGCGCGGCCGCGAAGCGGGTCGGCGGCCATCGGCGCGTGGAGGCTGTACCAGACTGGCGCAATCGGCACAGGGAGGTTGTTGCTGAAGACCAGTTGGCAGCGGTCGAAACGCTTGAGACGCACGTCTCTGAGGTGGCTTACGGCGGCCAGCTCCCAGATTGGTGTAGCCGGCTGACCCGGTCTCAAAGCCAGCGTTGCCGGTCTCGCCTGCAGCGCGAGCTGGGCCGTGACGGATTGGCCCGCACCGCCCACGATCAGCCCGGCTGCCGAGGCCCCTAAGCCGGCCAAAACCTCGCGCCGATGGGGAGCATGGATCCGCGTTGTCATGGCACGATCCGGACCACGCCGTGCTGGATAAGTCCAGCCGCAGTGCCTACTTGAAGCTTGCCTCCATCAGGCCATTTTTTTGCTGCGAACAGTCAGGCACATGCTATAAGCCCGGCCGCCCGCGGCATCGCGGCCGGTCTTGATGCGAATTCACGCGGGCGTGGCGGAACTGGTAGACGCGCTGGATTTAGGTTCCAGTGACGAAAGTTGTGGGGGTTCGAGTCCCTCCGCCCGCACCAAGCGCTTATCGCGTTTGCACGGATTACGAGGCCTGCTTCCGCGCGGATGATCATCCGCCTGGAGCGGGTCCGATGAACCACCGGCGTGAAGGCGTTTGCCTCGCGCCGGATCGATTAACGACAGCGTCCCGACGCGCGACGTGCCGGGGCCGAACGAAAAGAAGATTGGACGCCATGCAGGTCACAGAAACCCTCTCGGAAGGTTTGAAGCACGAGTTCAAGATCAGCGTTCCCGCGTCTGATCTCGACGCCAAGGCCGGCGCCAAGCTCGTCGACCTCAAGGACAAGGTCCGTATCAACGGCTTCCGTCCGGGCAAGGTGCCGGTCTCGCATCTGAAGAAGGTCTATGGTCGCTCGGTCATGGCCGAGACCATCGACCAGACCATCCGCGACACCAACACGCAGCTGTTCTCCGAGCGCGGCTTTCGCCTTGCGACCGAGCCGAAAATCACCATGCCGAGCGAACAGGCCGAGGTCGAGGAGCTGCTGAGCGGCAAGACGGATTTGACCTACACGGTCGCCATCGAAGTAGTGCCGGCGATCGCGCTCGCCGACTTCAAGAGTTTCCAGGTCGAGAAGCCAGTTGCTGATGTCACCGACGCCGATGTCGACGAGGCGATCAAGCGCATCGCCGATTCCAACCGCACCTATGCCGCCAAGGGCGAGGGCACCAAGGCTGAGTCGGGCGACCGCGTTACCATCAACTTCACGGGCCGCATCAACGGCGAAATCTTCGAAGGCGGCACCGGCGAGGGCATCCAGGTCCTGATCGGCTCCAACACCTTCATTCCGGGCTTCGAGGAGCAGCTCATCGGCATCGGCGCGGGTGAGACGCGCACGCTGAAGGTGTCGTTCCCGAAGAACTACATGAACGACAAGCTCGCCGGGCAGCCGGCCGAGTTCGAGACCACCGCGACCCTGATCGAGGCGCCGCAGGACCTTGCGATCGACGACGAGTTCGCCAAGTCGCTCGGCCTGGAATCGCTGGACAAGCTCAAAGAGGCCGCGCGCGAGCGCCTCGTTGCCGAGTTCGCCACCGCCACGCGCCAGCGCGTCAAGCGCGCGCTGCTCGACCGCCTCGACGAGGCGCATCGCTTCGAGGCGCCGCCCTCGCTGGTGGACGAGGAGTTCAATCTGATGTGGAACTCAGTCAAGGCCGAGATGGACTCCGCCGGCAAGACCTTTGCCGACGAGGACACCACCGAGGACAAGGCAAAGGAGGAGTATCGCAAGATCGCCGATCGCCGCGTGCGGCTTGGCCTGGTGCTCTCCGAGATCGGCGAGAAGAACAAGATCACGGTGACCGACGACGAGGTCGGCCGCGCCGTGATCGAGCGCGCGCGCTCGATGCCCGGCCGCGAAAAGGAGGTCTGGGACTTCTACCGCAACAACGCCCAGGCGTTGGCCCAGCTTCGTGCGCCGATCTACGAGGACAAGGTGGTCGACTTCATCCTCGAGCTCGCCAACGTGACCGAGAAGAAGGTTTCGCGCGAGGACCTCTACAAGGACGACGACGCGGAAAAGACCGCGGCCTGAAGGGTTTGAGATAGCCCGCTATTAAGGATGATGAGCGAAGAGGCCCAGCTAGCCAGGTGGCCGGCTGGGCCTCTTTGTGCGAATCAGCTTCAACTGCCCCACGGATTAAGCCTTAATGCGCTGCGCACTTGTCAGAAGCGAAATGGGCTATATCTGTCGCTACGCCTTTCTACTTCTTACCCAAGTTCCTGCATCACAGGACGTCCATTCGCCTTCCGGCAAATCCAGCCAAGCTGGCAAGCCAGCCCGGCGATGTCCGTCTCCGAAACCCTAGGTGACTCATGCGCGATCCGGTTGAAACCTACATGAACCTCGTGCCCATGGTGGTCGAGCAGACCAACCGTGGCGAGCGCGCCTACGACATTTTCTCGCGCCTCTTGAAGGAGCGCATCATCTTCGTGACCGGCCCGGTCGAGGACGGCATGTCGACGCTGATCGTCGCGCAGCTCTTGTTCCTCGAGGCGGAAAATCCGAAGAAGGAAATCTCGATGTACATCAACTCGCCGGGCGGCGTGGTGACGTCGGGCCTTGCGATCTACGACACCATGCAGTTCATCCGCCCGCCGGTCTCGACCCTGTGCACCGGTCAGGCGGCTTCGATGGGCTCGCTGCTGCTTTGCGCCGGCGAGAAGGACATGCGCTTCTCGCTGCCGAACGCGCGCATCATGGTGCACCAGCCCTCCGGCGGCTTCCAGGGCCAGGCAACCGACATCATGCTGCACGCCCAGGAGATCCTGAACCTGAAGAAGCGGCTCAACGAGATCTACGTCAAGCACACCGGCCAGACCTACAAGTCGATCGAGGATGCGCTGGAACGCGATAAGTTCCTCACTGCGAACGACGCCAAGGAGTTCGGCCTAGTCGACAAGGTGATCGACAAGCGCGCCGAGGAGCCGGCGCCGGCGAAGGCCCCGTAGCACTACTGAGGCGTCACGACGAGCCCTCGGTTTGCCGTTGACCCGTCAGGGCGGCGTTCACGTTAGGTGCGCGTGCGCGCGGCGCAAAATGCGGTTTTGCGCCCTGCGACAAGCAGAAAGTTCCGCTTTCGTGCTTGTTTTTCGTGGCAATCCAGCAACGCCGGGGTGTTTTCCATCACTTCGCCCGTGCCAAGACCGGAAATCACGGTATTGTCACGGGTAGGCGGCGACCCCCGATTAGCGAATTCTTGATAGTCGGGTGACAGCATGGTTGGCTACGATTGATCGGCTATGATCGCGGGAGAATCGAGCCACCGTGATTCGCACGGAATGTAGTAAAGCGTAGGGTCTTTTTTGGTACGGAATTTGCTCTACTTAAGCTTCATGCCGACCATCGTGTCGGAATGGAGCGATCGAGCGGAACGGGATCGAACCGCGGACGGAGACATGAATGAGTAAGGTCGGCACGAGCGACTCCAAGAACACGCTATATTGCTCGTTCTGCGGCAAGAGCCAGCACGAAGTCCGCAAACTGATCGCGGGTCCCACGGTCTTCATCTGCGACGAGTGCGTCGAGCTCTGCATGGACATCATCCGCGAGGAGAACAAATCCTCGCTGGTCAAGTCGCGCGACGGTATTCCGACGCCGAAGGAAATCTGCAAGGTGCTGGACGATTACGTCATCGGCCAAAGCCATGCGAAGAAGGTCCTGTCGGTCGCGGTGCACAACCACTACAAGCGCCTCAACCATCAGACCAAGCACAACGACGTCGAGCTCGCGAAGTCGAACATCCTGCTGATCGGTCCGACCGGCTCGGGCAAGACGCTGCTCGCGCAGACGCTCGCCCGCATCCTGGACGTGCCGTTCACGATGGCCGATGCGACGACGCTGACCGAAGCCGGCTATGTCGGCGAGGACGTCGAGAACATCATCCTGAAGCTGCTCCAGGCCGCCGACTACAACGTCGAGCGCGCCCAGCGCGGCATCGTCTACATCGACGAAATCGACAAGATCAGCCGCAAGTCCGACAACCCCTCGATCACGCGCGACGTGTCGGGTGAGGGCGTGCAGCAGGCGCTGCTCAAGATCATGGAAGGCACGGTGGCTTCGGTCCCGCCGCAGGGCGGCCGCAAGCATCCGCAGCAGGAGTTCCTGCAGGTGGACACCACCAACATCCTGTTCATCTGCGGCGGCGCCTTTGCCGGCCTCGAGAAGATCATCTCGGCGCGCGGTCGGTCGACCTCGATCGGCTTCGGCGCCCAGGTGCTCGCGCCGGAGGATCGCCGGACCGGCGAGATCTTCCGTCACGTCGAGCCTGAGGACCTCCTGAAGTACGGCCTGATCCCCGAGTTCGTCGGTCGTCTGCCGGTCGTGGCGACGCTCGAGGATCTCGACGAGACCTCGCTGAAGAAGATCCTGACCGAGCCGAAGAACGCGCTGGTGAAACAGTACCAGCGGCTGTTCGAGATGGAGAACATCGAGCTGACTTTCGCCGACGAGGCGCTTGGCGCGGTCGCCCGCAAGGCGATCGAGCGCAAGACCGGCGCGCGAGGCCTGCGTTCGATCCTCGAGGCGATCCTGCTCGAGACCATGTTCGACCTGCCGGGCCTGGAAGGTGTGGAAGAAGTCGTGATTTCCCGCGAAGTCGTGGAAGGCACGGCGCGTCCGCTCTACATCTATGCCGATCGGTCCGATCGTGCCGTCGAGAACGCCAGCGCCTGATCTGACGGCGCTGGAAAGCTCCAATCGTCTCCTCGAGTTGGCTGCGGAGCCGTGGTTCCGCAGCCGGTGTTGCGTCGCTTGCCGCGTTGCGTAAGCGCCTGATGGCGCGCGTTTTTCAATGACTTGACACCCCCCGGGTCGATAGCCACCTAATGTCGGCGGCGAGCGAAAATTCTCTTCAAGATTCGCCTCAGTTCCGTTCCGGCGAGCCGGTCCAACTTGTAGAGGACCGACCGGTTCTGCGGATCACCTCGGCACCTTGTGGCGGTTGCGCATAATCGCGGGCTGCGTGCAAGGGGGCAAAGCAAAAGGAAAAGGCCATGACCAATCCAAAACCCCGGCCAACAATCGTTCATGGCGAAGCACACGCCTATCCCGTGCTGCCGCTGCGCGACATCGTCGTCTTCCCGCACATGATCGTTCCGCTCTTCGTCGGTCGAGAGAAGTCGATCCGCGCACTCGAAGAGGTGATGAAGAACGACGCGCTGATCATGCTCGCGACGCAGAAGAACGCGTCCGACGATGATCCGGCGCCCGATGCGATTTACGAGACCGGTACGCTTGCCAGCGTGCTGCAGCTCCTGAAGCTTCCCGATGGCACCGTGAAGGTGCTGGTCGAAGGGCTCGAGCGTGCGCGCGTGGCGAAGTACACCGACCGCGCCGACTATTATGAGGCGACCGCCGTCGCGCTCGCCGACACCGATGCGAAATCGGTCGAGGCGGAAGCGCTGGCGCGCTCGGTCGTGTCCGACTTCGAGAGCTATGTGAAGCTCAACAAGAAGATCTCGGCCGAGGTCGTCGGCGTCGTGCAGGCGATCACCGATTTCGCCAAGCTGGCCGATACGGTCGCCTCGCATCTCGCCGTCAAGATCGCCGATCGCCAGGGCATCCTGGAGACGCTGTCCGTCACCACGCGCCTGGAGAAGGTGCTGGGCCTGATGGAGAGCGAGATCTCGGTGCTGCAGGTCGAAAAGCGCATCCGGTCCCGCGTCAAGCGCCAGATGGAGAAGACCCAGCGCGAGTACTATCTCAACGAGCAGATGAAGGCGATCCAGAAGGAACTCGGCGACGACGACGGTCGCGACGAGCTCGCCGATCTCGAAGAGAAGATCTCGAAGACCAAGCTCTCCAAGGAAGCGCGCGAGAAGGCGCAGCATGAATTGAAGAAGCTGCGCCAGATGTCGCCGATGTCCGCGGAAGCGACCGTCGTGCGCAACTATCTGGATTGGCTGCTGTCGATCCCGTGGAACAAGAAGTCCAAGGTGAAGAAGGACCTGGAGCAGGCGCAAGCCATCCTGGACTCCGATCACTATGGGCTGGAGAAGGTCAAGGAGCGTATCGTCGAGTACCTCGCGGTGCAGTCGCGCGCCAACAAGCTGACGGGGCCGATCCTGTGCCTGGTCGGGCCTCCCGGCGTCGGCAAGACCTCGCTCGGCAAGTCGATCGCGAAGGCGACGGGGCGCGAGTTCGTGCGCGTCTCGCTCGGCGGCGTGCGCGACGAGGCCGAGATCCGCGGTCACCGCCGCACCTATATCGGCTCGATGCCCGGCAAGATCATCCAGTCGATGCGCAAGGCGAAGTCGTCCAATCCGCTGTTCCTCTTGGACGAGATCGACAAGATGGGCGCCGATTTCCGCGGCGATCCGTCCTCGGCGCTGCTCGAGGTACTCGACCCCGAGCAGAACGGGACCTTCAACGACCACTATCTCGAGGTCGACTACGATCTGTCCAACGTGATGTTCATCACCACCGCGAATACGCTCAATATTCCGGGGCCCCTGATGGACCGCATGGAGATCATCCGGATCGCGGGCTACACCGAGAACGAGAAGGTCGAGATCTCGCGCAAGCACCTGATCCCGAACGCGGTGTCCAAGCACGGCCTGGACTCCAAGGAGTTCTCGATCGACGACGAGGCGCTGCTGCTTCTGATCCGCCGCTACACCCGCGAAGCGGGCGTGCGTAACCTGGAGCGTGAGCTCTCCACACTGGCCCGCAAGGCGGTGAAGGAGCTGATGATCTCCAAGAAGAAGTCGGTCAAGGTCACCGAGAAGACTCTGGAAGAGTTGCTCGGCGTGCCGAAGTACCGCTTCGGCGAGATCGAGAGCGAGCCGCAGGTCGGTATCGTCACCGGGCTTGCCTGGACCGATGTCGGCGGCGAGCTGCTGACGATCGAAGGCGTCATGATGCCCGGCAAGGGCAAGATGACGGTCACGGGCAATCTGCGCGACGTCATGAAGGAGTCGATCTCCGCGGCGGCGTCCTACGTCCGCTCGCGCGCGATCAACTACGGCGTCGAGCCGCCGCTGTTCGACAAGCGCGACATCCACGTGCACGTGCCGGAAGGCGCGACGCCGAAGGATGGCCCGTCCGCGGGCGTTGCGATGGCCACCGCGATCATCTCGGTCATGACCGGCATCCCGGTCCGCCATGATGTCGCGATGACCGGCGAGATCACGCTGCGCGGCCGCGTGCTGCCGATCGGCGGCCTCAAGGAGAAGCTGCTGGCTGCGGCCCGCGGCGGCATCAAGACGGTGCTGATCCCCGAGGACAACGCCAAGGATCTCACGGAGATTTCCGATGCGATCAAGGGCGGCATGGAGATCATCCCGGTCTCGCGCCTCGATGACGTCGTCGCCAAGGCGCTGGTGAAGAAGCCTACGCCGATCGTCTGGGAAGAGGACACCAAGGTGACGGTGAAGCCGGACGGCGATGAAGCCGCCGGCGGCCTGACCGCTCACTGAGATCGCAGCTCGAAAAATGATGATAAAACGGCGCCTTCGGGCGCCGTTTTTGTTTGGGGAAGGGGAGGAGGCAATGCACGTCGATGGGCAATGCCATTGCGGGAAGGTCGCGTTCGAGGCCGAGGTCGATCCGGAGGCAGTCTCGGTCTGTCACTGCACCGATTGCCAGACGCTGACCGGCTCGCCGTTCCGCGTGACGGCCATCTGCACCAAGGCCGATGTCCGCCTGACCCGTGGCTCGCCCAAGATCTACGGCAAGCGCGGCGACAACGGCCGGATGCGCTTTCAGCATTTCTGTGCCGATTGCGGTTCCCCGCTGTTCACCAGCGGCGAGGGCGACCAGGCCGACGATTGGGGCATCCGTTGGGGCTCGATCCGCCAGCGCCATGCGCTGCGGCCGGTGAGGCAGATCTGGTGCCAATCGGCAGCGGTGTGGATCGACGCCGTGCCGCTGCTGCCCGGGCGGCCCAGGGATTGAAGTTGGCTGGCCGAGCCCGCCTTCGCCGTTGGGCTTCGGCGCGGCAACCTTCGATCGCTTCGCGCTTACGACCTTGCTGTGCTGGCTTGCCGAGCCGTAGCTCGCGAAGCGAGCGAAGGCTGGTGGGCGGTCACGGATTCGAACCGCGGACCCTCTCGGTGTAAACGAGATGCTCTAACCAGCTGAGCTAACCGCCCAATGGCGCCTCTTTAGCGCCCCGGCGGGGGCCGAAGCAAGGGCCGAGCGCGCCCGACCCGGCTGCAATTGCCGGCCCGGTGAGAGCTTTCATGCCGGACACGGCCAACCCTGCAGCAGGTCCGCTGCAGGGCAATCTTTCTCGCAGCGCGATCTCGACGTAAGGCCGAGGAGCCAGCGATCATGCTGCGGGTGTCAGGCTGTCTTGGTGAACATCGTCAGGACACCGTCGACGATGTTGATCGCGACGACTTGTGCCGAGCTCAAGCCCTTGGCCTTGAGCACGGAGGCGGCCTGCGGTGTGGCGTCGATGGACTGCCGAAGCGACTGGATGTCCGTCTCGCTCGTATGCGCCACGAGTTCATCGACCTTCGTGCGCACGGCCGGCTGCAGTTCCTTGACGTCCACAACCTGTATGCTCCGGATCACAGTGCTGGATTGCGTGGACGATTGCTCCGTGTCGGATTGCGACGATGCGCCCTGTGCCTGCACCAGGGCAGGTGTTCCCAGCGAGAGAGCTGCAACGAGGACGGATGCCGTGAAGCTGCGCATGGTCATGCCTTTTCCAGTTTGAGGAAGCGCGAACCTAGCGCGGAAATCTGGTTGGCATCTGATTCCGATGTGGCCGTTCGGTGAAACAATGCGGCCGCAATGCGCGCGGATGAGACGCTTGCGTCGGGTCCGGAGCCCAAAGCGCAACTCTGTTCCAGACTTTCATATTGACCGAATGCAGAAAGCAAAACCCCCGGACGAACCGGAGCTTTGCCTTAGCGACGACCAGCAGTGGGGTGATCAGTACTTCGCCACGACGGGGCCTCCGCCCCAGTTGAAGCGATAGACCAGCTGGCTGCGAACGGCGTGAACCCATTTCTCGGAATCGATCGACGCTCCAACGGACAGACCCGTTGCCGTGTCGCGGACGGCGTTCGTTGCGGTGTCGAATTCAGAGAACCGATATTCGGTCTTCCAGAACAAGCCCGGCACGATCTTCAGCGCGTGTTCTTCGCCGGCGCCGATGAACCAGCCCCTGTAGGTACGCTTGTCCATGAACACGCCGCTTGGTCTTCCGAACGGCGCAGCGTTGAGGGTGAAATCGGTACGGTCAAAGCTGGCTTCGGTATAGCCGACTGAGAAATAGGTTAGGAGGCTCGGGGTCGCCAGCCAGCCGAGCCGGCCGCCGCCCGCCCAGGCCGAGCTCATCTTCTCTTCGCCCACGATCCCGAAGCGAGGCGGGCTGAGCTGGCCCTTGAGGCTGCCGATATCGTAGTCGCCGAATGCGCCGACGACGAAGGCCGCGCCCGCTGCCGCAAACTGGTAGTCGCAGCCGCCCTGCACAGTCCCGAAGAAGCCGCGGCCTCCCGTCGTCGCTGTATCGCTGAAGCGGGTTCTGGTGGGACCATCGATGTAGGTCGTGTTGTCCTGATTCCAGAGCCCATAGCCTCCGCCGCCGCCGACGTGGCAGCCGGTCCAATTCGTGAGCGGCGTGGGGGCCGGAGGCGCCTTCAGATAGGCAGGAGACGTCACATCGGCGGCGGGGCCGCTCGAATTGAAGCGGTAGACCAACTCGCTGCGGACAGTGTGGATGTACTTCTTCGAATCCTCGGAAAAGCCGATCGGCAATCCGCTCGCCGTATCCCGGATCGGATTTGTGCCGACATTGAAGTCGGAGAAGCGGTATTCCGTTTTCCAGAAGAGACCCGGCAGGAAGCCCAGCGCATATTCGGCGCCTGAGCCGATGAACCAGCCATCGTAGGTTCGCTTGTCCTGATAGAGGCCGGCCGCAACTCCGAAGGGCGGAAAGTTCAGATTGAAGTTCGTGCGGTCGAAAGTCGCTTCGGTGTAACCCGCCGAGACATAGGTCAGCAGGCTAGGCGTCGCCAGCCAGCCGAGACGGCCGCCGACCGCCCAGGCCGAGCTCATTTTCTCGTCGCCAACCATCGAGAAGCCGGAGGGAGTGAGCCGCCCGGTTAGACTGGCGAAATCATAATCACCGAAGGCGCCGATCACGAAGCGCTCGCTGGCCGCCGCAAACTGATAGTCGCATCCCGCCTGTACCGTCCCGAAGTACCCGCGGCCACCGGTGGTGATCGTATCGGCATTCTGAAAGCGGGGCGGACCGTCGACAAAAGTCGAATTTTCCTGATTCCACATGCCGTAGCCGCCGCCGCCCGCGACATAGCAGCCGGTCCAGTTGACGAAAGCTGCGGCGACAGCCGGTGGCTTGGCGTATTTGCGCGGAAGGTCGGCTGCCAATGCTGATCCGGAAAACGTCACCAATGCCACGAGGGCGGGCGCAACCTGCTTCATTCCAAACATTCCCATTCCACCAGACCGCGGCCAAGCGACCCCTCGCCAAGCCACAATCGACTCCTCGGACAAACATACGAAGTTTGATTCAGAATGCTGTTGCAGGAAGGCTACAATCGCGGAAAGTGTACGGCTCGCCTGTGCATATCCAGCCGCGAGCCGGGCTTTTCGCGACACCGCGTTTCTGGTGTCGGTCTCGTGGGAGCAGAGGGTGCGAGCCTTGGCCCTTCGAAGGGACCGGATGGCGTCCAGCAGAACCTCTTTGCTAGCAGAGGGTTCTGACGTTCGACGCGTGCAGTCCAGGGCTGCGGACATCGACAGCTTTCCGAAAGTCAGTCTCTGATCGGACGCGGCCCGGACGGGCCGGTACGCGCCGACGCGGCAATCCGTCGCGCGACCTCCAAGGCGCTCTCACACGTGCCTGACGTTAGGGCGCCCGCTTTTCGACCGAACAAGCTTCTATGATAGAGCAAGAATAGATGATGGAGCCTTGAATGGAACGACCCGCCGGGCACGCAGAGAACGCCGACCAGATCGCCTATTGGAACGGGCCGAGCGGGCAGCGCTGGGCCGATCGCCACGCGGCGCAGGAGAAGCTGCTCGGCCCTATTGCCGACGTGTTGATCGACCGCGCCAAGCCGAAGCCGGGCGAGCGCGTTCTGGATGTCGGCTGCGGCTCCGGCGCGACGACGTTTGCCTTCGCAAAGGCGGTGGCGCCCGATGGCTTCGCGCTTGGCCTCGACGTCTCCGAGCCGATGCTGGCGCAGGCGCGGGCGCTCGCGCCGAAGGGCCTGCCGCTCGACTTCGTGCTGGCGGATGCGACCGTTTATCCGTTCGAGCCGGCGAGCTTCGATCTGCTCGCTTCACGCTTCGGCGTGATGTTCTTCGCCGATCCCATCGCGTCCTTCGCCAATCTGCGTCGCGCGCTGAAGCCGGCCGGCCGGCTCGCCTTCGCCTGCTGGCGGGAGCCGAAGGAAAATCCGTGGGCGATGACGCCGCTGATGGCGGTCTACAAGCACGTGCCCAAGATGCCGCCGGTTGGGCCGGAGGAGCCGGGCCCGTTCGCCTTTGCTTCGGAAGAGCGCGTCATGCGCATCCTGAAAGGCGCAGGATTCGCGGACGTCGCGATGGAGCCGCACAATCTGGCGATGGACATTGCTATCGGCGGCGGGCTCGAGGCCGCCGTCGACGGCTCTCTCCAGATCGGTCCCGCCAGCCGCGCACTCCAGGGCCATCCGCCCGAGACTTATGAAGCTGCCAAGGCTTCGATCCGCGAGGCGCTCGCGCCGTTCCTGAAGGAGCAGAGCGTGGCGCTCCAGGGCGCGATCTGGATCGTGACGGCGAAGGCGGGGTAGGGCGCAGCGCTCTCCACCGTCATTGCGAGCGAAGCGAAGCAATCCAGAATCCCTCCGCGGAGACAATCTAGATTGCTTCGTCGCAACGGCTCCTCGCAATGACGATGCGGAGGCAGAGTCGCCTCACACCACATCATCCGGCGCGAGCGCGCAGCCGTTGTCGGGATGCGTCTCGACCTGGAGCGTGGTGTGGCCGATGCGGAAGGATGTCTTGAGGAGCTCCGTCGTCTGCATCAGGAATGCGTCGTCGCTGCCTGCGGGCATAACGAGATGGCAGGTCAGCGCCGTCTCGGTGGTCGAGATTGGCCAGACGTGGAGATCGTGAATCGCCGAGACGCCCGGTCGCGCCAGCAGGAACGCCCTGATTGCGGCGAGGTCGGTACCCTTGGGCGCGGCCGCCATCGACATGTCGATGGAGCCGCGCAAGAGGCTGGTCGTGCTCCAGAGGATGGTGGCGCAGATGATGAGGCTGGTGATGGGATCGAGCCAGAGCCAGCCGGTCCAGATGATCAGCGCGGCCGAGACCACGACGCCGAGCGAGACCGCGGCGTCGGCGGCCATGTGCAGATACGCGCCTTCGATGTTGATGTCGTCCTTGCGTCCGCCAGCGAACAGCAGGGCGGTGAAACCGTTGATGAGGATGCCGATGCCGGCGACCACCATCACGGTGACGCCTGCGACCGGCTCCGGCTCGCGCAGGCGCAGGATCGCCTCCCAGCCGATCGCGCCGGTCGCGACCAGCAGGAACACCGCATTGGCCAGCGCCGCCAGGATGGTGGAGGCGCGAAAGCCGTAGGTAAAGCGGCCTTTGGGCGCGCGGCGGGCTGCGATCGAGGCGCCCCAGGCAATGACGAGGCCGAGCACGTCCGACAAATTATGGCCGGCATCGGCGAGCAGGGCGGTGGAGTTGCCGACATAGCCGTAAACCGCCTCGGCGACGACGAGCGCGATGTTGAGCGTAATGCCGAGCGCGAACGCCTTGCCGAAATTGGCGGGTGCATGGACATGGCCGTGTCCATGACCATGATCGTGTGTATGGCCATGCGCATGCGAGTGGCCCGCATGATCATGGTCGTGATAACCGTGGTGGTCGTGGCTGCCCAATTCTAGCGCTCCGCAGACGCCGCCAAATCAGGGGCCATTGTAGGCGTTTCATCTGCCACGTCACGGCGGAACAGCACGTACAGCGCCGGCAGCACCAGCAGCGTCAGCACGGTCGAGGAGAGAATGCCGCCGATCACCACGGTTGCGAGCGGCCGCTGCACCTCGGCACCGGCGCCGGTGGCGAGCGCCATCGGCACGAAGCCGAGCGAGGCGACGAGCGCCGTCATCAGCACCGGGCGCAGCCGCGTCAGCGCGCCTTCGCGCACGGCCTCCGCGACCGAGCGTCCCTCGCTGCGCAGACGCTCGATGAAGGCGATGATGACGAGGCCATTGAGAACGGCAACGCCGGATAGCGCGATGAAGCCGACGCCGGCGCTGATGGATAGCGGAATGTCGCGCAGCAGCAGCGCCGCGACGCCGCCGGTCAGCGCCAGCGGCACGCCGGAGAACACCAGCGCCGCATCCGCCGCCGATCCCATGCCCATGAACAGCAGCAGGAACACCAAGAGCAGCGCCACCGGAACCACGATCGTCAGCCGCTTGGTGGCCGAGACCAGCTGCTCGAACTGGCCGCCCCAGCCGATCCAGTAACCCGGCGGCAGCTTGACTTTCTCGGCAACGGCCGCCTCGGCCTCCGCGACGAAAGAGCCGAGGTCGCGCGCACGGACATTGGCCGTGACGACGATGCGCCGCTTGCCGTTCTCGCGGCTGATCTGGTTCGGCCCCGGCGTCGCATCGACGGTGGCGACCGATGACAGCGGCACATAGCGCATCTGGGTGAGGGGCGAGCTGGCCAGCGCCGTTCGAACGGCGCTGCCGGTTACCGCCTCCTCGGCGGGCGGCAGCGGGATCGGGATCGCCCGGATCGCCTCGAGATTGCCGCGCAGGTGCTCCGGCAGGCGCACCACGATGTCGAAGCGGCGATCGCCTTCGAACAGCTTGCCGGCCGACTTGCCGCCGACCGCGATCTCGACGATGCCCTGCACCTCGGCGACGCTGAGGCCGTAGCGGGCAAGCGCCTGGCGATCGAGGCGCACGGTGAGGATCGGCAAGCCCGAGACCTGCTCGATCTTGACGTCGCTGGCGCCGCGGATGCCGCGGATCGCGGCCTCCACCTGCTTGGCGGCGCCTTGCAGGATGTCGAGATCGTCGCCGAAGATCTTGACGCCGACATCGGTGCGGACGCCCGAGATCAGCTCGTTGACGCGGAACTGGATCGGTTGGGAGATTTCGTAGGCGCTGCCGGGAATCTCGTCTGCAGCATGCTCGATGGCGTCGACCACCTCCGATTTCGACTTGCCCGGATCGGGCCATTCGGCGCGCGGCTTCAGCATGACGTAGCCATCGGTCTGCGCCGGCGACATCGGGTCGGTGGCGATCTCCGCGGTGCCGATGCGGGTGAAGAACTCCTTCACCTCCGGAATCTGCATGATGCGCTTTTCCAGCGCCTTCTGCAGGTCCAGCGACTGCGTGAGGCTGGTACCTGGAATCCGGATCGAGGCCAGCGCGACGTCCCCTTCGTCGAGACTCGGAATGAACTCGCCGCCCATGCGCGAGGCGGCGATGCCGCTCGCGGTCACGATGAGCACGGCGGACAGGGCGACGGCGAGCCGGTTATCGATGGCAAAACGGAGCAGGGGGAGGTAGGCGCGCTTCGCCGCGCGCATGAACAGGTTTTCTTGCTCGGACACCTTGCCGGTGACAAAGATGGCGACGGCCGCCGGCACGAAGGTGATGGAGAACAGCACGGCCGCGCCCAGCGCCATCAGCACCGTCAGCGCCATCGGCGTGAACATCTTGCCCTCGACGCCGGTCAGCGTCAGCACGGGCAAATAGACCACGGCGATGATCAGCGTTCCGAACAGGCTCGGCTTGATCACCTCGCTCGACCCGCGCAGGATCGCGCGCAGCCGTTCGGGCGTCGTCAGCAGCCCGCCTTTCTCGCGCTGAGCCATCGCCAGCATGCGCAGGCAGTTCTCGACGATGATCACGGCGCCGTCGACGATGATGCCGAAGTCGATCGCCCCCAAGCTCATCAGGTTGGCGCTGACCTTGGTCTCGACCATGCCGGTGATCGTCAACGCCATGGACAGCGGAATGACGCAGGCCGTGACCAGCGCGGCGCGGAAGTTGCCGAGGATCAGGAACAGCACGGCGACCACCAGCGCCGCGCCTTCCAGCAGGTTGTTCCGGACGGTGCGGATGGTGGCTTCGACGAGATCGGTGCGGTCGTAGACGGTCCGCGTCACGACGCCCTCGGGCAGCGATTTGGCGATGTCCTCCAGACGGGCTGCGACGCGGCGGGCCACGGTACGGCTGTTCTCGCCGATCAGCAGCATGGCGGTGCCGAGCACGGTCTCCTCGCCGTTCCAGGTCGCAGCGCCCGTGCGCAAATCGCGCCCCTCGGTGACAGCAGCGACGTCCCTGATCCTGACCGGATTGCCGCCGCGCGAGCCGATGACGATGTCCTGGATTTCGCTGACAGTGCCGACCTGGCCCGGCGAGCGAACCAGATATTGCTCGCCGTTGCGCTCGATATAGCCGGCCCCGACATTGGCGTTGTTGGCGGCGAGCGCGGTCATCACGTCGCGGAAGCCGAGCCGGTAGGCCATCAGCTTGCCGGGATCCGGCAGCACGTGGAATTGCCGCTCGAAGCCGCCGATCGTGTTGACTTCGATCACGCCCGGCACGTTGCGAAGCTGCGGTCGGATGATCCAGTCCTGCACGGTGCGCAAGTCGGTCAGCGAATAGTCGCGGTCGCCCTGCGTCTTCGCGCCCGCCTTGGCCTCGACGGTGTACATGAAGATTTCGCCGAGGCCGGTCGAGATGGGACTCATCGCGACCTCGACACCCGCCGGCAGCTGGTCTTTCACCTGCTGGATGCGCTCGCCGACGAGCTGCCGGGCGAAGTAGATGTCGGTGCCGTCCTTGAAGACGACCGTGACCTGGCTGAGTCCGTAGCGCGACAGCGAGCGGGTGTAGTCGAGCTTTGGCAAGCCGCCCATCGCAGTCTCGACCGGGAAGGTGATGCGTTGCTCGGTCTCGAGCGGCGAATAGCCGGGAGCGCGGGTGTTGATCTGGACCTGGACGTTGGTAATATCAGGCACGGCGTCGATCGGCAGGCGCTGGAAATTCCAGGCGCCAAAGGCGACGGCGCCGAGCGCGAGGACGAGGACCAGCCAGCGCTGCTGCAGCGAGACGGCGATGAGACGCTCAATCATGCTCGGCCTCGCCCTTGCCCATCTCCGCCTTCACGACGAAACTGTTCTCCGCGACGTAATGCTCGCCGGCCGAAAGCCCGGCCTTGATCTCGACATGGCGCGGATCGGAATCGCCTGTTTCGACCGGGCGCGCCTCGATCTTGTCGCCGTCCTCGCGCACGAACACGATGGTCTTGTTCTCCAGCGTCTGGATCGCGCTGCGGCGCACGGCAACCGCGACATTGCGCGCCGCGAGGATCAGCCGCGCCGTGACGAACAGGCCGGGCCGCAGCCGTCCGTCCGGATTTGGCAGCACCACGCGCGCCAGCGCGGTCTGGGTCTCGCTTGAGCCGATCGGTGCCATGTAGGAGATCGTGCCCTTGATCTCGCCGCGGCCGTCGTCGGGATCGATCAGGACCTCGTCGTTGAGGCGGACGCGGCGGAGGTCCTGGCGGTAGATCGACAGGTCGACCCAGATGGTGGAGAGGTCGGCGACCACGAAGGCCGGCTTCTGCTCGGAGGCGTATTCGCCGAGCGAGATCTGCCGCTCGATGATGGTGCCGGCAATCGGCGCCTTCAGCTCGTAGACGGTGAGGCTCTGGTTGCTCTCGATCGCGGCGAGCAGGTCGTCCTTGCCGACCTTGTCGCCGATCCGCTTCTGGATGGATTTGGCGAGGCCCGGAAAGCGCGGCGTCACCTGCACCACGGCTTCCTGGTTGGCGCGCAGGATGCCGTTGAAGGCGAGCGTGTCGGTCAGCGTGGCGCTGGCGGCTTCCGCCAGCGTGACGCCCGCGGCCGCCAGCTTGACGTCGGAGATGCGGATGCGGTCGGCGCCGTGCTCGTCCTGCTCGACATGGTCGCTCGGCTTCTTGTGTTCGGAATGCTCGGCGTGCTCGCCATGATCGGTGTGTGCGAGCTTGTCTGCTGCGAGCAGGGAATAGCCGTAAGCGCCTAGCGCGGCGGCGACGATGGCTACAAGGATGGTGGAGGACGTCTTCATCGCGCGCTCTCCCGGGCCAGCGTAAAGGGATTGCCGACAAGGCCTTCGATGATGGCCACGCCGGCGTGGAAATTCTGCAGCGCCTCCTGCTCGCGCAGCCGCGCCTGGGTGACGCTGGCCTGGGCGTCGAGCACTTCGAGCAGGGTGAAGCGGCCCTGGCCATAGCCTTGCGAAATCGCCTCGGACGCTTCGACGGCCTTGGGAATTGCGGTCTCGCGCAGCACCGCGAGCTCGCGCAGCGAGCCTTGCAGCGAGTCATAGGCGCGGCCGGCGATCACGATCAGCGCGTTGCGGTTGGCCTCGCGCTCGGCTTTGGTCTTGGCGAGGCTTTCCTGGGCCGAGAGGATGTTACCCTGGTTCTGGTCGAAGACGGGGATCGGCACGGAGACGGTCAGCCGCGCCGCATCGTCGCCCGTTTCGTTGAAGTGGCGCCAGCCAGCCGCGATCCGCACGTCCGGATAGGGCCTGAGCCGCGCCAGTAGCAGCTCGGCATTGCGCTGGGCGTAGACTGCGGTCCAGCGCACCAGCTGCGGATTGGCGTCGATGGCGGCAACCACGGCCTGGAACGCCGGCGGCCGCCCGGTGGTGTCGAGCCGGCCGGACACCTCGCCGAATTTGGCGGCGGGATCGCCCATCAACACCGCAAGCTCGCGCCGGGCGCTCGCCAGCGTCGCCTTGAAGCGCTCGCGGTCCGCCTTCACCAGGGCGGAGGCGACCTCGGCGCGGCCGGTCTCGGCCGGCGAGGAGGCACCGGCCTCGACACGGCGGCGCAGAAGCGGCGTCAGGCGGTCGATCGCGGCGATCTGCTCGTCGAGGATCTGGATGCGCCGCTGCGCGCCGAGCACGCTGAGAAAGGCGATCGCGGTCTCCGACAGCACCTCCAGCCTGATCGCCTTGCGCTGGATCGCGGCGACCTCGACGCCGGCTGCGCCTGCGGCAATCCGCGCCTCGCGCTTGCCGAACAGCTCGAAGGCCTGGCTGATCTGGAGCGTGGTCTCCGCCGAGCGCGTTCCGCGATATCTGCCGGAGCCGAATGAATCGTCCTGTTCGTAGGACAGTTCCGGATTGAGCAGGGCGCCCGCCTGGATACGCTGGCCCGTGGCGATGCCGACGTCGCGCTCGGCTGCCGTCAGGCGCGGGCTCGCCGCCAGCGCGCGCGACAGCGCGCTTCGCATCGTTAAAGTCTGGGCGTGAGCCGGTGCAAGCGCCGATGCTGCAATCAGACACGCTGCCGCGCACGCGAGGCGCGCGGCCATTCCCCTGCAAAACATAAAATCGACCTGTGAAGGATGAACCTAATGGGCGCGCCGCGCCCGACCAATCCGTTCAGGCAATAGGTCTGGGAGGGGGAGAGTCGGTATCGGGCACAATTCCGGCGAGGCGGGGGGCCTGTTGCGGGCTCGGTGCCGACACGAGCGCGATCGCCGCGGTCGATGGTGCCGGCTGTGCCACGGTCAGCGAAAAGCAGCCGTGGCAATGATGTCCGCCGATGGTCTTGTGGTCGCCATGGCCGGAGGCGCGATCGAGGACCGCGGCGATCTCCGAACTGCCGCGGGGCGTGGTGATGTCGATGTCGTGCGCGCCGTGCAGAGCGCCCGCGAGCAGATAGACCGCCGCGATCAGCACGGACAGCAGCCCGCGCGGAAAACGCGAGCGGCGGGATCCTGAGGGCTGACGGTTTGCGAGCACGAGTTCACTCTGGTTGCGGTCTGTGCCCGGCCTAGCATGGGTGCGGGAACAGTGTCGACCCGCAACATTGTTACGTCCCTGGAACAATTGCCGCAGCAGTGCATGCGCTGCCAGCGCCTCTCACTGGCGGATAATGACGCGCCGATGCGGCGTCATGGTTTCGAACGCGGGGGCCGGAGCGTCGCTGCCATTGTCACCTTCCATGGTGATGACCGCCCGACAGCTCGCTTCCATAGCCCGTTCCAGCCATTTGATGGCTTCGTCGATCCATTGGTCGTGGTGCTCGGGATCGGCGAGGGCCTTCTCCCGGAATGCATTCGCCTGATGCAGGCACGCCGTTCTGCGGTCCACGCGCCTCTCCTGATCCGGAGGTTCCGCCCCGATCGCATCATTGATGATCCCGGATCCGGCGTCGTTAACATACGACAGGAGGAAACCTGCCGGCCGCAACGCGGAAAGGCCCCAGCCGGACGAGCCGGCTGAGGCCTCATGTGCTCACAATCTCTATCCCTAGGACTTGGACAGACAACCCGCATCCTCCAAGTTCGTTCCATACGATCTGTCCAATTTGGAACGTTCCTCATACCTCGCGATTAGCGAGAGAAGAAACTGAGGAGGACGGACAATGGACGGACTGATTTATCTGATCGGCTTGATCGTCGTCATCATGGCGATCCTGTCGTTCTTCGGCCTGCGCTGAGAGCGCCGCGATGACGGTCGAGACTCTGATGCGGGAAGAGGTCATGGAAGGCGGCTTGGCAGTTGAGGCGCCTCGAACCATCCAGTGGAGCTCGGTGTTCGCGGGCGCGCTTGCTGCGAGTGCAATGTCGTTCATCCTGATCGGTTTTGGTGTCGCGGTCGGCCTCGGTGTCAGTTCGGCCTCGCCGAGCTGGCGCGATGCGTCGGCGGCGCTGGCGCTACTCTCCGGGCTCTATCTGATCATCCAGGCGATCGTCAGTTTTGGATTTGGCGGTTACGTCGCCGGCCGGACCACCCGGTCCGAGCCCGCGCTCGCAACGATCGAGGATGACGGCGAGCGGCGGGACGGGCTTCACGGGTTGACCGCCTGGGCGCTGGCAGTCCTGGCCGGCGCCGCGCTGCTGGCCCTTCTCGGCGCTGCCGCGATCGACCGTTCCCCGATGCGCAGCTCGGCGAGCAACACCTCGGCCGCCGAGCCCCTGTTGAGCTATGAGCTCGACAAGCTGTTCCGCGCGCCGCGCCGCGCTCCGAACACCGACCTAAGGGAAGCGCGCGCCGAAGCCGGACGTATCCTGATGACGTCGTCCAGCCACAGCGGCGTCGCCGCCGATGACCGGACGTACCTCGTGCAGCAGGTCGCCGCGGTCACGGGACTGGCGGCCCCCGACGCCGAAAAGCGCGTTGACGCCCTGATCGCAGACGCGAAGACGGCGATCAACCGCGCGCGGCGCAACTCGATCATCGTGGCGTTCTCGGTCGCAGCCGCGACCCTGATCGGCGCCGCAGTGGCCTGGGCCGCGGCGGTTGCCGGCGGACGCCATCGCGATGGAGAGCCGTTGCCGAACTGGATGGCGAGCGCCAACCGCTTCCACCGCAACCCGCGCGCAATGCCAGTGCCGTAGGCCCCTCAACCAAATGGAAATGGCCGGGCAAGCCCGGCCATATTCGACTCTTCAGGAAGCGTCAGGCCTTCTCTTCCCAGATCATCGCCAGATGCACGATGGTCTGCACCGCCTTCTCCATGTCCTGCCGGCTGACCCATTCGAGCCGCGAATGGAACGCGTGCTCGCCGGCAAAGATGTTGGGGCAGGGCAGGCCCATGAAGGACAGGCGCGAGCCGTCGGTGCCGCCGCGGATCGCGGTGCGCATCGGGCGCAGGCCGGCGCGGCGGATCGCCTCGATGGCGTATTCGAGCACGTGCGGGTGACGGTCGATCACCTGCTTCATGTTGCGGTACTGCTCCTTGACCTCGAACGTGTAGGTCGAACGCGGATAATCCTTCATGACGTCCTTGACGATGCCCTCGAGCAGCGCCTCCTTCTCCTTTAGCCCCTCCTCGGTGAAGTCGCGGACGATGAAGGAGAGCGTCGCCTGTTCGAGCGCGCCGTCGATGCCGATCGGATGCAGAAAACCCTGCTTGCCCGAGGTGGTCTCGGGCGAGCAGCCCTCCTTCGGCAGACGCTCGACGATGGCCGCGGCGATCTTGATGGCGTGCTCCATTTTGCCCTTGGCGTAGCCGGGATGGGCGCTGACGCCGTTGATGGTGATGGTGGCGCCGTCGGCCGAGAAGGTCTCGTCCTCGACGCAGCCGGCGCTCTCGCCGTCCATGGTGTAGCCGAAATCGGCACCCAGCTTGTTCAGGTCGACATTGTCGACGCCGCGGCCGATCTCCTCGTCCGGCGTGAACAGGATCTTGATGGTGCCGTGCTTCACGTCGGGATTGTTGATGAAGAAATGCGCGGCATCCATGATCTCGGCGACGCCGGCCTTGTTGTCGGCGCCTAATAGCGTCGTGCCGTCGGTGGTGATGATGTCGTTGCCGATCTGGTTCTTCAGCGCAGGGTGCTCATTGAAGCGGATCACCTGGCTGGTGTCGCCGGGCAGGACGATGTCGCCGCCGCGATAGTTCTTCACGATTTGCGGCTTGACGTCCTTGCCGGTGACGTCGGGCGAGGTGTCCATGTGCGAGCAGAAGCAGATCACCGGCACCTTCTTGTCGGTGTTGGCCGGGATCGTTCCGTAGACGTAGCCGTAATCGTCGAGATGCGCGTCCACAACGCCCATGGCCTTCAGCTCGGCAGCGAGCACGCGGCCGAGATCCTTCTGCTTCTCGGTCGACGGCGAGCTGGGGGATGCCGGATCGGACTGGGTGTCGATGGTGACGTAGCGCAGGAAGCGCTCGGTCACGGTATGCGAAAAGGAGAGGGAGGACATTCTGGTCAAACCGCCGGGTGTTCTTGAAGCTGGCGGTATATCAGAAAAGCGGGCCGTGATGCGGCCGCAACGGGCTCTGGGTCACGCTTTAGGGCCTCAGATCGCCTCCTTCAGCTCCTTCACCGGGCGGAACGCGACCTTCCTGGTGGCCTTGATATGGATCGCTTCGCCGGTGGAAGGATTACGGCCGGTGCGGGCGGCGCGCTTGCGGACCTGGAGGATGCCGAGGCCGACGATGCGGACCCGGTCGCCCTTCTTGAGGTGCTTGGTGATCAGATCGACCATGTCGGTCAGGACGGCCTCGGCATGCTTTTTGGAGACATCCTGGCGCTCGGCAATGTCGGCGGCGAGGTGCTTGAGCGTGATCGTGGCGGGCGCGGCCGCCTTCTTCGCCGAATCCTTCTTAGCCGGATCCTTCTTAGCCATGTCTGGCCTCCTCGATCTTGCAGGTCGTCCAGAGGGAGATGGCCCCTGACCCGCAAGTTCCCGGAGGCGTAGACGATTCGGGACCGGACTGACTACGCCGCCGGCATTACCGAGGGCCGCGTTCGTGTGTGCCAGCAGTGGAATCCGCTGGTTTGAGCTGTGGATGCAACATCCTTGACTTCACCAGATCGGGCCTTTAAGTCCCCCCTCGTTCCGCAGACATTGCGTGTCACGCGGGAGTAGCTCAGTTGGTTAGAGCGCCGGCCTGTCACGCCGGAGGTCGCGGGTTCGAGCCCCGTCTCTCGCGCCATTTTTGGCAAATAGATCAAATAGTTGCTGTCTCGGCCAAAAGCGCCGCTTGGACTGCCGTTTCATCCCGATCGCTTCCTCCCCGCCAGAATTCGTCTATTTCGGCTTGGACTCCTCGATATGCGCGAGGATGCGCCGTGCGTCGGTGCTGCCGGCCTGCGCTGCCTTGGCCAGGAGCCGCTTGGCCGCGGCAAGGTCCCGTCGGCCGCCGATTCCGTTGGCGTTGCACCGGGCGAGATTGACCAGAGCTTCGAGTCCGCCCATCGCGGCGCCCCTCTGGTACAGCGCCCGAGCCAACTTCAGGTCTCGCCTGGCTCCCAGTCCCTTCTCGGCAAGCTCCCCCATCCTGTTGATGGCCGTCGCATCGCCGAGCTCGGCGGCCCGCTGGTACAACGCATAGGCCTTTGCGGGATCGCTGGCCGCGCCGATTCCACGCTCCTGCTGTAGGCCGAGGCTGACGAGTGCTGGCGCAATCTTCTTCTCGGCGGCCATCTCATAGTAGAAGCGCGAGCGGGCGGGATCTTTCTCGACGCCGTTGCCGTTCTCGTACATCAATCCGAGCTCGTAGAGCGCACGTGCGTTGCCGAGCTCGGATGCCGCCTTGTAGCTCGCCACCGCTCCTCCGTAATCGCGCATGGCGAAGAATGAACGCCCGAGCTGGTAGTGCAGGCGGTCCGCCCCTGGCCACCGCTTGACCGCCTCCGCGCACGCCGCAACCGCGCTCGCCGCCTTTAGATTGTCGCGCGTCTCGCCTTGGTCGACGTGTCCCCTCAAATCCGCGAGCCCGGCAACGGCGTTGTCGCAGTGCTGCATGACGGCGGTATCGTCCTGGACGACTTGCTTGACGGGATGGAGATAGACCTTGTCCTTGGAAAGCTGACCATACATGTAGGGCGTCTGCTTCCGGTGCGTTGCCTGCCGAACCTCGTCGCGAACGTTGCGAAAGACGAAGTTGATCTCGAGGTCGGCCTGCCGGAGGTATTTCAGCAGCGCCGCAGCGAAAGGGCTGTTGCGGCCTTCGCCTTCTTCCGCGGTCCGCCCCGGCTCCGCTGGAAAGAACACGAGCGTGTTACGGATCGGTGCGCTTCCGCCTGAGGTCAGGGAAGAGCTGCTGCGGCGGCCATTCGGTATGGCAGGGAACGGGTTCTCCCGCATGGCATCCAGGATCACCAGACCCAGCCTGCGAGCCCGCCCTGCGGCAGCGGTCACCGCAGCCAGGGGAACGGTCTCTGCGTTGGCCGACTCAGGTGTCGCAAGATGCGCATCCACGGGGATCAGGTAACTGCCGACACCGGCAGCTGCACTGTATCCGGCAAAATAGAAGACCGCGATGTCCGCAGCGGCGGACTTCTCGGTGAAGGCGACGAGCCTCGCGTGCAGATCGTCGAGGGTCGTGTTCTTGCGCAGATCGACGTCGAAGCCGAGGCCGGCGAGACCCGCGGCAATGTCCTCGGCATCATTGACGGGAGAGCCGAGCGGCGGCGCGTTCGCGTAGCTCGCGTTTCCAATGACCAAGGCGACACGGCGGTTGGAAGCTTCTGCTTCGGCGTCGAAGAGAAGCCCGATGGCAATGAACAGTGCCAGCCAGCGCAAGTTGGAGTCGCGTCCCTTAGTCGATGCCCGAACGGAGCTGCCGCCTCATCCAGTCGCGGTCGGTGAGAAAATCGAGGCCGAGCAGACCATAGTCGACGCGCAGAAACCCGTCCACTCCAGACGACACCGCCGCGGGAGTCTGCCGCGCGACCTCCTGCGCCATCACGCCGACATAGAACCTCGCATCGCCCTTGTATCGATAGCGGTAGAGGCGGAGGCCAGTATCGGTCCAGCCGAGTGCCGTAATGTCCTCCTTGAGGCGGATGTCCGATGGAATGGTGACGCGGCTCGCGGCATTCGAAGCGGCAGTCGAGGCCGCTCTGCTGGCCGCGCTTGATGCAGCGCTCGAGGCTGATCGGCTGGCAGCGCTCGACGCTGCGGCTGATGCCGCCTGCGATGCCGCCCGGCTTGCTGCGCTCGACGCGGCATTGCTGACCGCAGTCGAAACGGCATTGCTGACAACGTTGCCGACGACGTTGCTGACGACGCCGCTGACCACATTGCCGACATTCTGGTTCACGCGTGCAACCACTCGCCGATATTCGCGATTGCGAACCTTTTCCTCTTCCGAGCGGGTGTAGGCGGAAACCAGGAGCCCGCGCCTGCGCGCCTCGTTCACCGCGTTGATCATGCATCCCTTGGGGTTGCCCTTGGTCCGGCAAAGCTGGAATTGAAGCTGGACGTAGTCGGGGTATTTTTTGATCGATCTGGCGCACGCCCCGGAATCGCCGTCGAAGCAGGCGTTCACGTCGCTATCGTGCGCTGATTGCAGCATCAGTTCGGTGGAATTGACCGGTCGCAGGGCAAGGTCGCTGCCCGGCGGCAGGCGGTTATGGCGCGAGCTCGGATAGCGCTCGGCAAACCGGCCAACCACGCTCTTATCGCGTGATTCCTTCAGGACGTCCCATGCCTTCTCGACTGCCTCCGAATTGCCGGTGGTCGTCTCGGCCGAGGCGAGCTGATAGCTCGCCGGTGGCGGACCGGGCATGTCGATCTGCCCGGTGGCTTGGCCCGGCTTAGCCGATTTCTCGAGCGAAGCCAGCGCGACCCGGGCGCTCTCGACATGCTGGCCAAACGGATAGAGATCCAGATAGGCGCGGTAGGCCGCGAGCGACTTCTGTCGCTCGACGATCTTCCAGGCGTTCGTTTCAGCCGTCTGCAACTGCGCAATGCGCTGGTCGATCTCGGCCGTATGCGCGCTCGCCGGGAATTGCTGGGCGAAACGGCGCAAGGTCGCGATCTCGTTGGTCGAGCGGACGAACTCCCAGGCGAGCTGCTCGGCATCTGCTCCACCATCGCCGTTTGCGACGACAGCGTCGCCGTTGAGATAGATGTCGCCCTTCGGCAGCGTCCCGTAGATTGCCGGCTCTTGTGTCCCGGTCTCCTTCCAGACTTCGTCGTGCACGATCCGGAAGAGATAGTTGATCTCGAGTTGCGGCGTTTCGACATGGCGCAGGAGCGAGCCGGAGTAGGGGCTATTCCGCCCGGCCCCGTCGCTCGCCGTCGTGCCGGCAGCGGCCGCAAAGGCAACGAGCACGTTGTCGCTCACCTCGACAGGGGCAAGACCGCGCGTGTCGGCCGCGAAAGGCGTCGGGGAACGGGGTGTGCCGGACACTGGCGCGGCCGCCTTGGATGGCCGCGACGACAGCGCGCGTCCCGCGGCGGCGACCTTCGTCGTTTCGAACGGGTCGTTGCGGCAGGCGTCGAGAACCACGAGGCCGATGATCTTCGGCATCACGGAGATATCGATCAGGGTCTCGAGATTGATCGCCTCGGCATAGACATCGATCTCGGACTTGATTTCGGCATCGACCGGAATCAGCCAGTTCTTTCCGTCCATTTCGACGCCATGGCCTGCGAAGAAGATCACCGCCTTGTCGGCCGTCTTCGCCGCATTGCCGAATTCGATGAGGGCCTGCCGGAAATGATTGTAGTCGAGGTCGGCGAGGTGTCTGACGGAATATCCCAGACGACCCAGCGACGTCGCCATGTCGGCGGCGTCGTTGGCCGGGTTGATGAGTTTTGGGACCTTGCGATAGTTGCTGTTGCCGACAACGAGCGCGATCCTGTCTCCGGCGGTCGCCTGCAGTATTGTCGAAACGAGCATCGACAATGCTACGCAGCTGAGAACGGCGATCCGGCGTGCCAGATCCTGCAACATGAAGACGGGACGCGAGCTTGCGAGAACGAAAATCCCCAAATGGGCAGGCATCGGCAGAAACTCAGAAAATGAAAAATCGCAGAAACGGGCTAAGGCGGCTTGTTCGTGGATTCTACATCAAGGGATGCTGGATGACGACATCAAAGGCCTCCGTGTTCAGGATTTCGTGAACCGGGAGTGGCGATGCTTCGACCAAGAGGCTGCACATCGCGAGCGGTGAAACCAGTCGCGCTGCGCTGGTGTTGATGGCGCAGGCGGCCGAGGCCGGCGACATCTTCGGAGACTGCGGATGACCAGGACAGTCAAGTTCGC
Source organism: Bradyrhizobium sp. NBAIM01 (assembly GCF_020194115.1). Classification (NCBI taxonomy): domain Bacteria; kingdom Pseudomonadati; phylum Pseudomonadota; class Alphaproteobacteria; order Hyphomicrobiales; family Nitrobacteraceae; genus Bradyrhizobium; species Bradyrhizobium sp. NBAIM01. Next base: position 104,372 of record NZ_JADYVU010000006.1, read on the forward strand.
CCGTGCGCCGATTTTGGCCCTGCCGCTGCTCGTCGCTTTGTGCAGCGTGGCCCGCTGCAATGATCCGGCCGAGTCGTCACGCGACTCCATCATCCAGAACGTTCGAGAGGACGTGCGGCGGCACATCCGGGCACGGGAAGCAGGCAAGCCTAAGAAAAGTCCGGAGCTGAGCAAGACGGCAACGCAGCGTGGTGCCACGAAGAAGCGAAACCGCTCGACGGTGGAGTAGTGGGATATCGGCGCGCGCCCTGCGTTGGGTTGCTTCTCGTATCTGGGCGTGTTGCTCGGCGTGCAGCGCGGCCTGGGAAAGTGTTGCAAATGAGCATCAGCTGGGCGCGCTTGATGGAGCCGAACCCCCAATTCAGCCAATCAGGTGAAGACGCCGCGGGTGCTTTGCAAATAAATTCGGCGCCTGAAGCTTGCGGGAATTTACCTCCCGCCAAGGCTCGGGGCTGAACCAGCAGGGGGCTGATCGAATACTATGAGGGCAGGAATTTTCCGCCGCGGCTTTGTCGTGGCCGTACCTTTTTTGCTTAGTCTGTTTGCGACGCGACCGGTCTCCGCACAGGAGGTCAATGTTCCGCAGCAAGTCATCAACAACACCGTTCAGAACATCATCCAGAACGTCCGCGACCAGATTCAGCATCGCAGGGTCGTTACTCCTCCTGGAATGCTGCGCTTCAGCGGCGAGGAGTCGGATTTCGACCGTCGTGATCCGTTCGCCGCAAGGGGTGTCAGCAATCCGTTCGGTGCCCTGGCCTACGCCAAGGCTCCGGCACTTGCAGCGCCGCCCCCGGCGACCTGGCTTTACGGCGCGAACCTCGTCGGCAGTGGCGACAGTGCGCAATCGAGCGGGGTCCAGGTCAGCGTTGCGACGGTGACCGGCGCAGTCGATGTGACCAAGATCGGTATCTTCACTGCAACCGACGCGCTGACCTTCATCGGGACTGGCTCGCACTCGTGGGCGCACACCTTCACGAATGGCGGACTGACTACCGACGGTTCAATTCCATCGACTTCCGGCACCCTGTCGTATCTCAACGGCGGTCTCTCGACTGACTTCACCGCGCTCGCGAGCTGGACTCGCAGCACATCCAATCTTCCCCTTGCCGCGACCGCGGACGGCAGCGGCATCGCCTATACCTGGAACGGCCAATACCGGTTCGACTTCCCCTACACCGTGTGGTTCGAGCCCACGGTCGGCGTAACCTATTCGGAGGGCTATACCGCCAATTTCGGCAGCAAGACGGGCGATTCAACCGAATTTCACGGTGGCATGCGCGCCGGCTTCGAGACGGACTGGCTGGGCTTTAAGATCCAGCCGTCGATCTCGGGTCAGTACTACAGGATCGTTGACGCGAGCGGCGCCGGCGCCGTTGGAGGTGCGGTCCCCGTTGCGGCCGGCGTGATCGGTACTAATGGTCTTCGCGGTTCCGCAAAGGTCAACGTGCTCTGGACGCCGCAGCTGTCGTCCTACCTCGAAGTTCATGGCAGCAGCATCACCTTGCCGGACCCCCTGCTGCCTGGGGTTGGCGGATTCGGAACCTCGATCGCGGGTACTCAGGCCGGCCTTCGCTATACCTGGTAGAGTGATCTCGAAGACGGATGCCCGCCGTGCCCGGCGGGCATCTTATTGCGCTCCTCTCGCGCCTGGCGGAGGCAACATCCCCCGCGGCGCCGTCGCATGGGTGAAACCGAACGAAAAGGCCGCCTGAAGGCGGCCGTTTGGCATCAAACCGGATCTTTTCGGTTGTTCAGCGAATCTCGGACGTGCCCGCGCTGGTCACCACCACCGGCTTGCCGGCCTTGATGACCTGGGTGGACTGGGCGGTCTGGCTGTAATCGGCATGGGTGCGGGCCGCAATCCCGAAGCCGGCCACGGCAATGCCGGCCACCAGCGCCACCACCACGATCTTCAGGTGGGTCGCACGATCAGCAGAATGAATTGAGTGGTTCATCTGAGCCTCCCGACGGGCTTTGCCGTCGTCTACGGGCTCATCTTCTAAGCGCCGTCTGTTTCCGGATGGTTTCGCGGGTTCCGCAAAATGGTTTCATCTCCGGCTTGGCGGGGCTCGTCCGGGGCGGGGGGTAGCGCCCTTCCGAGGCCCGGCATGTCGATCCTCAGTGAGGACGTCTCCGAGGCGGCGGAGGCTAAGCTCATCTCAAGCGGCCAAAGTGTTGGAGTGCTTCTAAGAGTCTTTCTAAGAAGCATTCAATTAGGGAATTCCCGCGCCCTCACATAAGCGTCGTCGCGAGCGCATGCCGTTCCGGGGACAGGCGGCACGACGCATCGAAACATGCAGCTTTGGGGTGGCGCGTTGAACAGTCTTGGAATGCTGCGGTCGGCCGTGTTGGCGACCGCATCCGCTTGGGTTTTGATGCCTCAGGCATCGCTTGCACAATCTTCCGCGCAGAGTGGCGCGCAGAACATTCCGCCGGTGACGGTCACGGCGCCGGAAGCGCGCCGCCGCACCGCGGCGACGCCTCAGCGCCGCGCGACGCGGATCTCGGCGCAGACCCCTGCCTCGAACAGGCCGCAGCCACGGCGCGACGTCGGCTTCGTCGAGACGCCGCGCGGGCCGGTGAATGGCTATGTCGCCGGCCGCAGCTCGTCGGGCACCAAGACCAACACGCCGATCATGGAGACGCCGCAGGCGGTGTCCGTCATCGGTGCCGAGCAGATCCGCGACCAGAAGCCGAACAAGCTCGACGAGGTTCTGCGCTACACCGCCGGCGTGCGGGCAGGGACTTTCGGTACGGACACGCGCAACGATTGGTGGCTGATCCGCGGCTTCAAGTCCGAGGACATTGGGCTGTTCCTCGACGGCATGCAGCTGTTCTACACGTCCTATGCGAGCTGGAAGCTGCAGACGCCCAACATGGAGCGTGTGGAGGTGCTGCGCGGTCCGTCGGCGGTGCTGTATGGCGGATCGAGCCCGAGCGGCATCGTCAACGTCATCAGCAAGATGCCGCCGGCCGAACCGATCCGTTACATCGAGACCGGCGTCAACAATTTCGGCAACGCCTATGTCAGCTTCGACATGGGCGGTCCGGTTGCGACCAGTCCTGATAACGGCAAGCTGTTCGCGCGCGTGGTCGGCCAGGTCCAGAACGGCGGCACGCAGGTCAACTTTATATCTGACAACAACTACTTCATCGCGCCGTCCGTCACGTGGAAGCCCGATGCCGACACGACTTTCACGGTGCTGGCGTCGGCCTCGAAGCAGGATACCCGCGGCATCAACTTCCTGCCCTATCAGGGCACGGTGACCAGCGCGCCGTTCGGCAAGATCCCGACCAGCTTCTTCGTCGGCGATCCCAGTGTCGACAAGTTCACGCGCGAGCAGGAGATGCTCGGCTACCAGTTCGAGCGTCATCTCACCGACGATGTGACGTTCCGGCAGAACGCTCGCTTCGCGCATGTCGATATCAGCTACCGCGGCTATGTCGGCAACGGCTGGGACAACATCAACACGGCGACGATGGGCCGCTATAACTGGTATGCGAAAAACACCGCGAACCAGGCCAATCTCGACAACCAGCTGGAGTATCGTTTCAACACCGGCGCCGTCAGGCACACGATGCTGTTCGGTGTCGATCTGCGGGGCTATCAAATCGACGATTACCAGGCCTTCGGGTTCGGTGTGCCCTCGATCAACGTCTTCAATCCGGCCTACGGAGGAGCTGAGGTTCCGCTACCCGGCTCGCCGTTCCGCAACTTCCTCATCACGCAGAAACAGGCTGGTACTTACGTTCAGGACCAGATGAAGCTCGGCAATTTCACGCTGGTGCTGAGCGGCCGCAATGACTGGGTCGAGACGACGCAGGAAGCCCGGGACACCGGCGCCACCGTCGCCAGCCGCGACGACAGCAGGTTCAGCGGCCGCGCCGGGTTGATCTACAATTTCGACAACGGCATCTCGCCTTACGTCTCCTATTCAACGAGCTACAATCCAATCATCGGCCTTAATGCGTCGAACCAGCTTTTCCTGCCGGAGACCGGTAAGCAGGCCGAAATCGGCGTGAAGGTCGCGCCGGTCGGATTCGACGGCTATTTCACCGTTTCGGCGTTCGACCTTGTCCGTCAGAATGTCCCGACAACGGTGCCGGGCAGCGTTCCGCTCCTGCAGAACCAGACTGGCGAGGTGACCTCGCGCGGCATCGAGCTCGAGGCGGTGGCCAATGCCACGAAGGAGCTGAAGTTCATCGGTGCCTTCACGGCCTATAATCTCTTTGTGAGCAAGGATCTCGATCCGACGCTCGTCGGCAAGACGCCGACCAACACGCCCGAACTCCTGGTGTCCGGCTGGGCCGACTACACCTTCAAGGACGGACCGCTCGCGGGCTTCGGCTTCGGCGGCGGCGTACGTTACATCGGCTCGTCCTGGGCCGATACCGCCAACACGCTCGAGGTTCCCGCGGTCGTGCTCGGCGATCTCACGCTCCACTATGAATGGCAGAACTGGCGGACGGCGCTGAACGTGATCAACCTGACCGACAAGATCTATGTCGCAAGCTGCGCGTCGTCCACGTCCTGCTTCTACGGCGACCGTCGGCGCGTCACCGCCAGCGTCTCCTACAAATGGTGAGGACAGGCGAGGGCAGGGCCGGAAGGCTCTGGGACGAAGCGCAACCGATCGTGACGTTCGCTCGGCTCCACCTGGGCGTCCGCTGATCTGCGGTTACGATGAGCTCGCGGGCCATGCCCCCCGGCCCAAAGCTCATCCGGGCGCGGCGCGAGCGACCGGCAGGTCGCCGCCGCGCCCGCGACCGGCTTGGAGCCAATCGCGGGCACATTCGCCGGACGAGCCCTGGTCCTGTGATGACGCATGGCTCCTCCGATTACTCTGGGCTGTGGACAGGTCTTTCCTGCACCTGAGGCGGCCGCACCAGCATGGTGTCCTGGCCGCGCCGATCGGCAAATCGGTCGCCGCGATAACGGGGGGAAGTTGCCCCTGCGGCGCTGCGCTGCCGCACCAAAAACCGGAGCATTCGGTCGATTAGCGCGCAGCGAATAGCTGGCTCGGCCCGAGCGCCGCAATCTCAGAACGGCTGACCTGCGAGACCGTGGCAGCCCTTGCTGGGTGGGGCGATCTGCTCCATACCAGCCGCGGGGTGATTCCGGGATTTTCACCGTTCTGGGGGCGGCAAAGGGCCTGAAAAGAGCGTGTCTTGCGCCCATTGGTGCACTGCGCTAAGGCTCAGAATAATTCCAAATCGGACGAATCCGTGGCTGTCCCGAGGCTGCGGGAAAAGGGCTCGCCAATGAGCGGCATTCTGCAGAACTATCTTCCACTCGTCGTCTTTATAGGGGTAGCGGGCCTGATCGGCCTCGTGCTGCTGATCGCGCCGTTCATCGTGGCGTTCCAGCAGCCGGATCCCGAAAAGCTGTCGGCCTATGAGTGCGGCTTCAACGCCTTCGACGACGCCCGCATGAAGTTCGACGTCCGCTTCTATCTTGTCGCCATCCTCTTCATCATCTTCGATCTCGAGGTGGCGTTTCTGTTTCCCTGGGCGGTGGCGTTTGGCAAGCTTGGCGCGACCGGCTTCTGGTCCATGGTGGTGTTCCTCGCCGTGCTGACGGTCGGGTTCGCCTATGAATGGAAGAAAGGGGCCCTCGAATGGGATTGAACCCGTCTACACAGTCCGCAGGTCCGGTGATCGCACCGGCCCCGAAGGGCATTCTGGATCCTTCGACCGGCAAGCCGGTCGGGGCCAATGATCCGTTCTTCCTCGAGGTCAATTCCGAGCTGTCCGACAAGGGCTTCTTCGTGGCCGCGACCGACGACCTCATCACCTGGGCGCGTACCGGCTCTTTGATGTGGATGACCTTCGGTCTCGCCTGCTGCGCGGTCGAGATGATGCAGGTCTCGATGCCGCGCTACGACGTCGAGCGCTTCGGCTTCGCCCCGCGTGCCTCGCCGCGTCAGTCCGACGTGATGATCGTGGCGGGAACGCTGACCAACAAGATGGCGCCGGCGCTGCGCAAGGTCTACGACCAGATGCCCGAGCCGCGCTACGTCATCTCGATGGGCTCCTGCGCCAATGGCGGCGGCTATTATCACTATTCCTACTCGGTCGTGCGCGGCTGCGACCGCATCGTGCCGATCGACATCTACGTGCCGGGCTGCCCGCCCACGGCGGAGGCGCTGCTCTACGGCGTGCTGCTGCTGCAGAAGAAGATCCGGCGCACCGGCACCATCGAACGCTAAGGTTTTACGTCATGGACGACGCCAAGCTCGACGCCCTGGGGCAGACGATCGTTAGCGCGCTTCCGGGCGCCGCGACCGGTCACTCGTTGGCCTTCAACCAGCTCACCGTGGACGTCGAGGCCGCCAGGATCGTCGAGGTGGTCAAGTACCTCCGCGATGACCCGAACTGCCGGTTCGTCAACATCACCGACATCACGGCGGTGGACTACCCGGATCGCGAGAAGCGCTTCGACGTCATCTATCACTTCCTGTCGCCGACCTTGAACGCGCGCATCCGGCTCAAGGCGCAAGCCGACGAGACCACGCAGGTGCCCTCGCTGATCGACGTCTTCCCCGGCGCGGACTGGTTCGAGCGCGAAGCCTACGACCTCTACGGCGTGTTCTTCGTCGGCCATCCCGACATGCGCCGCATCCTCACCGACTACGGCTTCGAGGGCCATCCGCTGCGCAAGGATTTCCCGCTCACCGGCTTCGTCGAGGTCCGCTACGACGACCAGGAGAAGCGGGTGGTGTACGAGCCGGTCCGCCTCAACCAGGAATTCCGCAAGTTCGACTTTTTATCCCCTTGGGAAGGGGCCGACTATCCGGTGCTTCCGGGCGATGAAAAAGCGGGGCCGAAGGTCTGATCATGAACGAGCAACCGCAGAATCTCCGTAACTTCACAATCAATTTCGGACCGCAGCACCCGGCGGCGCACGGCGTTTTGCGCCTCGTGCTCGAACTCGACGGCGAAGTGGTCGAGCGCGTCGATCCGCATATCGGCCTGCTTCACCGCGGCACTGAGAAGCTGATCGAGCAGAAGACTTATCTGCAGGCGATCCCTTATTTCGACCGGCTCGACTACGTCGCGCCGATGAACCAGGAGCATGCCTTCTGCCTCGCCGCCGAGAAGCTGCTCGGCATCGAGGTGCCGCGCCGCGGCCAGCTGATCCGCGTGCTCTATTGCGAGATCGGCCGCATCCTCTCGCATCTGCTCAACGTCACCACGCAGGCGATGGACGTCGGCGCGCTGACCCCGCCGCTGTGGGGCTTCGAAGAGCGCGAGAAGCTGATGGTGTTCTACGAGCGCGCCTCGGGCAGCCGCATGCATGCGGCCTATTTCCGTATCGGCGGCGTGCACCAGGACCTGCCGCAGAAGCTGGTCGACGACATCGAGGCCTGGTGCGATCCGTTCCTCAAGGTTGTGGACGATCTCGACCGTCTGCTCACCGCCAATCGCATCTTCAAGCAGCGCAACGTCGACATCGGCGTGGTGCCGCTCAAGGAAGCCTGGGAATGGGGTTTCTCGGGTGTGATGGTGCGCGGCTCGGGCGCGGCCTGGGACTTGCGCAAGTCGCAGCCCTATGAGTGCTACGCCGAGATGGATTTCGACATTCCGATCGGCAAGAACGGCGACTGCTACGATCGCTATTTGATCCGCATGGAAGAGATGCGCCAGTCCGTGCACATCATGAAACAGTGCATCCAGAAGCTGAACGCGCCTGACGGCAAGGGCCCGGTCGTCGTCGAAGACAACAAGGTCGCGCCGCCGCGCCGTGGCGAGATGAAGCGCTCGATGGAAGCGCTGATCCACCACTTCAAGCTCTACACCGAAGGCGTCCACGTGCCGGCCGGCGAGGTCTATGCTGCGGTCGAGGCGCCCAAGGGCGAGTTCGGCGTCTATCTCGTCGCCGACGGCACCAACAAGCCCTACAAGTGCAAGATCCGCGCGCCGGGCTTTGCACATCTGCAGGCCATGGACCACATCTGCCGCGGCCATCTGCTGGCCGACGTGTCGGCGATCCTAGGATCGCTCGACATCGTGTTCGGAGAGGTCGATCGGTGATGGCGCAGGCGCCAATCCAGTTTGACCGTGCCTCGGGGGCCCTTGAAGGGGCCAACCTGTGGGAGCGGACGGCTGCCTTGGCGCTGGTGACGGGATCGAAGATCTCTTCGCACTTCTCGCATATGGGCTACATCGCCTGCGCGAATTTGCTGCGCAAGACGCTGCCCGAGCGCAACATCGCGATCAGGCTCAATCCCGACGCGGTGTTCGAATTCCCTTACGGCGACGGCTATTGGAGCAAGCTGCTCAACCGCTCCTACATTTACGAGGACGAGCTCGAGCTCTTGTTCGCCGATTCCATCGACGTCGACTACACGCTGCTCGATTGCGGCGCCAATTACGGTTATTGGTCGGTGCTGGTCTCGAGCAAGCCGTTCGGCGCGCACAAGGCGATCGCGATCGAGCCGTCGGGCCAGAACTATTCGAAGCTCGCCAACAATGCCCGCATCAACGCTGGCCGCTTCGAGACCATGAAATGCGCCATCGGCGCGGCGCGCGGCACCGCGCGTCTGTCGGGCACCAAGCACGAAGCCTTCAGCATCGCCGGCGATCAGTCGGCGGGCGGCGAAGAGGTGCCGGTGATCGCGCTCGACAATTTGATCGAGGACGGCAAGGTCGCGGCCACCGGCAAGTACCTGATCAAGCTCGACGTCGAAGGCGTCGAGATCGAGGCGATCAAGGGCGGCGTCCGCCTGCTGCAGACCGACAGCGTCATCATGTGCGAGGAGCACGGCAGCGACCGCTCGCACGCAGTGTCGCGCTTCATCCTCGAACAGACCCCGCTGAAGCTGATCGTGTTCGATCCGCGCAGCAACCGCATGGAAACCGTGACCGAGCTGTCGATCCTCGACCGCATCAAGGTCTCGACCCACGTCGGCTACAACGTTTTCGGCACCGCAAGCGCATTCTGGCAGGACAGGATCGAGGCCATGAACGCCAAGAACCTGGATACCAAAAATCTGAATGCCAAGAATCTGAATGCCAAGTCCGCGCGCCGCATGCAGTGAGAGATTGAAGAGATGTCCGTTCGCCGATTAGCACCGAAGGAAGTCCAGCCCGCGAGCTTTGCGTTCACGGAGGAGAACCTCGCATTCGCCCGGCAGCAGATCGCGAAATATCCCGAAGGCCGCCAGGCCTCCGCCGTCATCGCCATCCTCTGGCGTGCGCAGGAGCAGAACGAGGGCTGGGTGTCGGAAGCCGCGATCCGCGTCATCGCCGACATGCTCGACATGCCCTATATCCGCGTGCTGGAGGTCGCGACCTTCTACACCATGTTCCAGCTCGCCCCCGTCGGCAAGAAGGCTCACGTCCAGGTCTGCGGCACCACCCCGTGCCGGCTCCGCGGCGCCGAGGATCTGATCCACGTCTGCGAGCACCGCATCCATCACGAGCCCTTCCATCTCTCCAAGGACGGCAATTTCAGCTGGGAGGAGGTGGAGTGCCTGGGCGCCTGCGTGAACGCGCCGATGGTGCTGATCGGCAAGGACACCTATGAGGACCTGACCAAGGAAAGCTTCGGCAAGGTGCTCGATGGCTTCGCTTCGGGCAATCCGCCCAAGCCCGGTCCGCAGAACGGCCGCCAATTCTCGGCGCCGATCACCGGACCGACCACGCTCAAGGAGATCACCTGATGCGTGATCTCGCCATAACCGGAGGGACCGCGGCCGTGAAGAAATGGGGCTTCGTCGCCATGCACGCCGCGATCGCGGCTGCCTTCATGTTCCTGCTGCAGCGTTACTTCATGAACGCCTCGCAGGAGACCAGTCTGCTCTGGGCGCTGTTCTTCGCCGTCTGCGCCGCCGGACTTGCCTACAAGCAGTCCATTCGTTGATCGGAAAGCACTGATATGCTCGAGGACAAGGACCGCATCTTCAAGAACCTCTACGGCCTCCATGATTGGGGGCTGGAGGGTGCGCGGCGTCGTGGCGCCTGGGACGGCACCAAGAACATCATCGACAAGGGCCGCGACTGGATCATCAACGAGATGAAGGCCTCAGGGCTCCGCGGCCGCGGCGGCGCAGGCTTCCCGACCGGTCTCAAATGGTCCTTCATGCCGAAGGAGTCCACCGACGGCCGTCCCAGCTATCTCGTCGTCAACGCCGACGAATCCGAGCCCGGCACCTGCAAGGACCGCGAGATCATGCGGCATGATCCGCATCTGTTGGTCGAGGGCTGCCTGATCGCGAGCTTCGCGATGAACGCGCATGCCTGCTACATCTATGTCCGCGGCGAGTTCATCCGCGAGCGCGAGCGCCTTCAGGCCGCGATCGACCAGGCCTATGAAGCCAAGCTGATCGGCAAGGACAATCTCAACGGCTGGCCGTTCGACCTCTACGTCGCCCACGGGGCCGGCGCCTATATCTGCGGCGAGGAGACCGCGCTGCTCGAAAGCCTCGAGGGCAAGAAGGGTCAGCCGCGGCTGAAGCCGCCGTTCCCGGCGAATGTCGGTCTGTTCGGCTGCCCGACCACCGTCAACAACGTCGAATCCATCGCCGTTGCGCCCGATATCCTGCGCCGCGGCGCGGCGTGGTTCGCCGGCATCGGCCGCCCGAACAATGTCGGCACCAAGCTGTTCTGCATCTCCGGCCATGTCGAGCGGCCCTGCAATGTCGAAGAGGCCATGGGCATCCCGTTCCGTGAGCTGATCGAGAAGCATTGTGGCGGCATTCGCGGCGGCTGGGACAACCTCAAGGCCGTGATCCCCGGCGGCTCGTCGGTGCGCATGGTGCCGGCCGAGCAGATCATCGACACGCCGATGGATTTCGATAGCCTGAGCAAGCTGCGCTCGGGCCTCGGCACCGCCGCGGTGATCGTGATGGACAAGTCGACCGACCTGATCCGTGCGATCGCCCGCATCTCCTATTTCTACAAGCACGAGAGCTGCGGCCAGTGCACGCCGTGCCGCGAGGGCACAGGCTGGATGTGGCGCGTCCTGACCCGCATGGCCGAAGGCCGTGCCCACAAGCGCGAGATCGACATGCTGCTCGAGGTCACCAAGCAGGTCGAAGGCCACACCATCTGCGCGCTCGGCGACGCCGCGGCCTGGCCGATCCAGGGCCTGATCACGCACTTCCGCCACGAGATCGAAGCGCGCATCGACCAATATTCGCACAAGGCCGATGTCGATGACATCGGGGTCCGCGATCCCGTGAACATGGTCGCGGCGGAGTAAGAGACATGACCAAGCTCATCATCGACGGCAAAGAGATCGATGTCCCCGCCGAGTACACGCTGCTTCAGGCGTGCGAGGCGGCCGGCGCCGAGATTCCGCGCTTCTGCTATCACGAGCGGCTGTCGATCGCCGGCAATTGCCGGATGTGTCTCGTCGAGGTGAAGGGCGGCCCGAAGCCGGTCGCGAGCTGCGCCTGGGGCGTGCGCGACTGCCGTCCGGGCCCCAAGGGCGAGCCGCCCGAGATTTCGACGCGTTCGCCGATGGTGAAGAAGGCACGCGAAGGCGTGATGGAATTCCTTCTGATCAACCATCCGCTGGATTGCCCGATCTGCGACCAGGGCGGCGAGTGCGACCTGCAGGACCAGGCGATGGGCTATGGTGTCGACACCAGCCGCTTCGCCGAGAACAAGCGCGCGGTCGAGGACAAATATCTCGGCGCGCTGGTCAAGACCTCGATGAACCGCTGCATCCAGTGCACGCGCTGCGTCCGCTTCTCGGCGGAAGTCGCCGGCGCGCCCGAGATGGGCGCCACCGGCCGCGGCGAGGACATGGAGATCACGACCTATCTGGAGCACGCGCTGACGTCCGAATTGCAGGGCAACCTCGTCGACATCTGCCCGGTCGGCGCGCTGACCTCGAAGCCCTATGCCTTCGCGGCGCGCCCGTGGGAGCTCGGCAAGACCCAGTCGATCGACGTCATGGACGGCGTCGGTTCTGCGATCCGCGTCGACACCCGCGGCCGCGAGGTGATGAGGATCCTGCCGCGCATCAACGAGGCCGTGAACGAGGAGTGGATCTCCGACAAGACCCGGCACGTGGTCGATGGCCTCCGCACCCAGCGTCTCGACCGGCCCTATATCCGCGAGGCCGGCAAGCTGCGCGCAGCGAGCTGGACCGAAGCCTTCGCTGCGATCGCCGCCAAGGCGGCGCGCACCGACGGCAAGCGCATCGGCGCGATCGCAGGCGATCTCGCCGGCGTCGAGGAGATGTTCGCGCTGAAGGACCTGCTCGGCAAATACGGTTCGAGCAATCTGGCGGTGCAGGGCGGCGACGCCTTCGATCCCGCGCTCGGCCGCGGCTCCTACATCTTCAATCCGACGCTCGCCGGCGTCGAGCAGGCGGACGCGCTGCTCATCATCGGCGCGAACCCGCGGAAAGAGGCGGCCGTGTTCAACGCCCGCATCCGCAAGCGCTGGCGTGCCGGCGGCTTCAAGGTCGGCGTGATCGGTGCCAAGGCCGACCTGACCTATGATTACGACCATCTCGGTGCCGGTACCGAGACGCTGGCCGAGCTCGCGGCCGGCAAGCATTCCTTCATGGACGTGCTGAAGAACGCTGAGAAACCGATCATCCTGGTCGGTGCGGGCGCGGCCGCCCGTCACGACGGCGCCGCCATTCTCGCCGCCAGCGCCAAGCTCGCGCTCGATGTCGGCGCAGTCAAGGACGGCTGGAACGGTTTTGGCGTGCTGCACGAGACCGCCTCGCGCGTCGGCGCGCTCGACATCGGCTTTGCCGCAACCAGCGGCGGCCTCAATGCCGCGCAGATGACGACGTTCGGCACGCTCGACCTGCTATTCCTGCTCGGCGCCGACGAGATAAAGGCGCCTGACGGCACCTTCGTCGTCTATATCGGCACCCATGGTGATCGTGGCGCACACCGCGCCGACGTCATCCTGCCGGGGGCCGCCTACACCGAGAAGTCCGCGATCTACGTCAACACCGAAGGCCGCGTGCAGATGACGGGCCGCGCCGCGTTCCCGCCGGGCGAGGCCCGCGAGGACTGGGCGATCATCCGCGCACTGTCGGAAGCACTCGGCAAGAAGCTCGGCTATGACTCGCTTCAAGCCCTGCGCCAGGCGGTGTTCAAGGCCGTGCCGCATTTCATCCGTCTCGACCAGATCGAGGCCGGCTCGGCCGACCAGATCAAGAAGCTGGCGGGCAAGGGCGGCTCGCCCGAGAAGGCGCCGTTCAAGCCTCTGGTCGAGGACTTCTATTTGACCAACCCAATCGCGCGTGCGTCCGCCGTGATGGCGGAATGCTCGCGCCTCGCCTCCGGGCAGATGCTGACCGCAGCGGAGTGAGCGTGATCTGATGGAATTCTTCGAAAGCGCATTCTGGACCGGGTTCCTCTGGCCGCTGATCATCATGGTCGCGCAGAGCGTCCTCGTGCTCGTCGTCCTGCTGGTCGCGATCGCCTACATCCTGCTCGCCGACCGCAAGATCTGGGCGGCGGTGCAGATCCGCCGCGGCCCGAACGTCGTCGGCCCGTGGGGCCTGCTGCAATCCTTCGCCGACCTGTTGAAGTTCGTGCTGAAGGAGCCGATCATTCCGGCCGGCGCCAACAAGGGCGTGTTTCTTCTTGCTCCCTTGGTCTCATGCGTGCTCGCGCTCGCGGCCTGGGCGGTGATCCCGACCAATCTCGGCTGGGTGATCGCCGACATCAATGTCGGCGTCCTCTTCATCTTCGCGATCTCGTCGCTGTCGATCTACGGCATCATCATGGCCGGCTGGTCGTCGAACTCGAAGTATCCGTTCCTCGCCGCGCTGCGCTCGGCCGCGCAGATGGTGTCCTACGAAGTCTCGATCGGCTTCGTCATCATCACCGTGCTGCTCTGCGCCGGCACGCTGAACCTGACGGCGGTGGTCGAGGCCCAGCACGCGCGCGGCCTCGCCAGCCTGATCGGGCTGCCGCAGCTGACGATCCTGAATTGGTACGTCTGGCCGTTGTTCCCGATGTTCGTGGTGTTCTACGTCTCGGCGCTGGCGGAAACCAACCGTCCGCCCTTCGACCTCGTCGAAGCCGAATCCGAGCTCGTCGCCGGCTTCATGGTCGAGTACGGTTCGACGCCGTACCTCCTGTTCATGCTCGGCGAGTATGTCGCAATCGTCACGATGTGCGCGCTGGCGACCATCCTGTTCCTCGGAGGCTGGCTGCCGCCGGTGGACCTGCCGCCCTTCAACTGGGTGCCGGGGATCATCTGGTTCTCGCTGAAGCTGTTCTTCATGTTCTTCCTGTTCGCGATGGCGAAGGCGATCGTGCCGCGCTACCGCTACGATCAACTGATGCGCCTCGGCTGGAAGGTGTTCCTGCCGCTGTCGCTGGCGATGGTGATCGTGGTGGCCGGCGTGCTGCATTTCGCCGGCATCGCGCCGAAGTGAGGGCCGTCATGGGTATCAACGTCAACGCCACTGCACGCTCGCTTCTGCTGTCGGAATTCGTCTCGGCGTTCTTCCTCGCCATGCGTTATTTCTTCCAGCCGAAGCCGACGCTGAACTATCCGTTCGAGAAGGGCCCGATCTCGCCCCGCTTCCGCGGCGAGCACGCGCTGCGCCGCTATCCGAACGGCGAAGAGCGCTGCATCGCCTGCAAGCTGTGCGAGGCGGTCTGCCCGGCGCAGGCCATCACCATCGAGGCCGGCCCGCGCCGCAACGACGGCACCCGCCGCACCGTGCGCTACGACATCGACATGGTGAAGTGCATTTATTGCGGCCTCTGCCAGGAGGCCTGTCCGGTCGATGCCATCGTTGAAGGCCCGAACTTCGAGTTCGCGACCGAGACCCGCGAGGAGCTCTATTATGACAAGGCCAAGCTGCTCGCCAACGGCGACCGCTGGGAACGCGAGATCGCCAAGGCGATCGAGCTCGACGCGCCGTACCGGTGAGGTGAGGGCATGATCCTTCCCGCACTGTTCTTTTATCTCTTCGCCGGCGTCTGCGTCGCCTCGGCCGTGATGGTGATTGTCTCGCGCAATCCCGTGCACTCAGTGCTGTACCTGATCCTGGCCTTCGTCAACGCCTCCGGCCTGTTCGTGCTGATGGGAGCCGAATTCCTCGGCATGATGCTGATCGTCGTCTATGTCGGCGCGGTCGCGGTGCTGTTCCTGTTCGTGATCATGATGCTCGACGTCGACTTCCTCGAGCTGCGCGAGGGCTTCATCGAGTACCTGCCGGTCGGCCTCGTGATCGGCGGCATCTTCATGTTCGAGTTGCTGCTCACCGTCGGCTTCTGGGTCATCAATCCCGGCGTCTCCAAGACGATCACGGCGGCGATCCCGGCCAACGTCAGCAACACCGAGGCGCTCGGTCTCGTGCTCTATACGAAGTACATCCACTACTTCCAGCTCTCGGGCATGGTGCTCCTGGTCGCCATGATCGGCGCCATCGTGCTGACGCTGCGCCACAAGGAGAAGGTCAAGCGGCAGGACATCAACGTTCAGAACGCGCGCACGCCCGACATCGCGATGGCGGTGCGCAAGGTGGCGCCGGGGCAGGGGCTCTCGGACGCGGACGCGGCGGAGTGGGTGAAATGACGATCGGGCTCGGACACTATCTGGCGGTCGGCGCGATCCTGTTCACGCTCGGCATCCTCGGCATCTTCCTGAACCGCAAGAACATCATCGTCATCCTGATGTCGATCGAGCTGATCCTGCTCTCGGTCAACATCAACCTCGTGGCGTTCTCGAGCTTCCTCGGCGACATCGTCGGCCAGGTCTTCGCGCTGCTGGTGTTGACGGTCGCGGCTGCCGAAGCTGCGATCGGTCTCGCCATCCTGGTGGTCTATTTCCGCAACCGCGGCTCGATCGCGGTTGAGGACGTCAATCTGATGAAGGGCTGAGCGCATGATCCGGAAAAGTGGGTACCGGTTTTCCGACCAGATCATGCGGAAAGAGTAAGTCATGGTTCAGGCAATTGTCTTTCTGCCTCTGCTGGGCGCCATTCTGGCTGGCCTGATCGCGCTGTTCGGCGCGCATGCCCGCAATCCCTCGGGCGACGAGCTCGATCATCACGGCGGCCACGGCCATGGCGCGCATGCCCATGCGTCCGACAAGATCAACGAGGATGCCTCGGTCATCCACGAGAGCCATCACGACGACGCTCACGACGATCACGGCCATGGCCCGACCGAGCCGCCGGCGGCGGGCTCGCGCGCGGCCGAGCTGATCACCACCGGGCTGCTGTTCGTCTCGGCGGCCTTGTCCTGGATGACGCTGGTCGACGTCGGCTTCATGCATCACGACTACAGGATCCAGTTGCTGCCCTGGATCTTCTCCGGCGATCTCCAGGTCTGGTGGACGCTGCGCGTCGATACGCTCACCGCCGTAATGCTGGTGGTGGTGACGACCGTGTCCTCGCTCGTGCACCTCTATTCCATCGGCTACATGGACGAGGACCCGAACCGGCCGCGCTTCTTCGGGTATCTCTCGCTGTTCACCTTCGCCATGCTGATGCTGGTGACGGCCGACAATTTGGTGCAGCTGTTCTTCGGCTGGGAAGGCGTGGGTCTCGCCAGCTATCTGCTGATCGGCTTCTGGTACCAGAAGCCCTCGGCGAACGCTGCCGCCATCAAGGCCTTCGTGGTCAACCGCGTCGGCGACTTCGGCTTCGCGCTCGGCATCTTCGCGGTTTTCATGCTGGTCGGCTCGACCGATTTCGAGACCATCTTCCACGCCGCGCCCGGCCTCACCGGCAAGACCATCAACTTCCTCGGCTGGCACGCCGACGCGCTGACGCTGACCTGCCTGCTGCTGTTCATGGGCGCGATGGGCAAGTCCGCCCAGTTCCTGCTGCACACCTGGTTGCCGGACGCGATGGAAGGCCCGACCCCGGTGTCGGCGCTGATCCATGCCGCGACCATGGTCACCGCCGGCGTCTTCATGGTGGCGCGCCTGTCGCCGCTGTTCGAGCTCGCTCCGAATGCCCAGGCCGTCGTGATGTTCTTCGGCGCGACCACGGCGTTCTTCGCCGCGACCATCGGCCTCGTCCAGAACGACATCAAGCGCATCGTCGCCTACTCGACCTGTTCGCAGCTCGGCTACATGTTCGTGGCGATGGGAGCAGGGGCCTATTCGGTCGGCATGTTCCACCTGTTCACGCACGCCTTCTTCAAGGCGCTGCTGTTCCTGGGCTCCGGCTCGGTGATCTACGCGATGCACCACGAGCAGGACATCCGCAACATGGGCGGCCTCTGGAAGAAGATTCCCTACACCTATGCGGTGATGGTGGTCGGCACGCTGGCGCTGACCGGCTTCCCGCTCACCGCCGGCTACTTCTCCAAGGACGCGATCATCGAGTCCGCCTACGCCTCGCACAATCCGTTCGCGGTGTACGGCTTCCTGATGACGATCATCGCCGCCGGCCTGACCTCGTTCTACTCCTGGCGCCTGATCTTCAAGACCTTCCACGGCGAGCCGCATGACGAGCATCATTACGAGGCCGCGCATGAGGCTCCGCTCTGGATCCTGATCCCGATCGGCGTGCTCGCGGTCGGCTCGTTCGTCGCCGGCCTGCCGTTCAAGGAGCTGTTCGCCGGCCACGGGGTCGAGGAGTTCTTCCGCGAGTCCGTCAAGATGAACCCGCACATCATCGAGGAGATGCATCACATCCCGCAGACCATCGCCTTCCTGCCGACGGTGATGATGGTGCTGGGTTTCCTCGTCTCCTACCTGTTCTACATCCGCCGGCCCTACCTGCCGGTCGAGCTCGCGAACACGCAGCCGATGCTGTACCAGTTCCTGCTCAACAAATGGTACTTCGACGAGCTCTACGACATCATCTTCGTCCGACCGGCGAAGTGGATCGGCTACCAGCTCTGGAAGAAGGGCGACGGCTTCATCATCGACGGCTTCGGCCCCGACGGCGTCTCGGCCCGCGTGCTGGACGTCACCCGCAACGTCGTCAAGATCCAGACCGGCTATCTCTATCACTATGCATTCGCCATGCTGATCGGCGCCGCCGGCCTGATCACCTGGTTCATGTTCGGCTTTGGAGGCCAGTAAATGACAACCTGGCCCATTCTTTCGGTCACGACGTTCCTGCCGCTGGTCGGCGCGCTGATCGTCTATCTGAGCCGCGGTGACGACGAGGCGGCGCGGCGCAATTCGCGCTGGATCGCGCTCTGGACCACGCTGATCACCTTCGCGGTGTCGGTGATCCTGGTCATGCGCTTCGACCCCAGCAACCCCGACTTCCAATTCGTCGAGAAGGCGAACTGGCTCGCCACCGGCATCACCTACCACATGGGCGTCGACGGCATCTCACTGCCGCTCGTGATCCTGACCACCGCCGTGATGCCGTTTTGCATCATCGCGAGCTGGAAGGCGATCACCAACCGCGTCCGCGAATATATGATGGCGTTCCTGATCCTGGAAACGCTGATGATCGGCACCTTCTCGGCGCTCGATCTCGTGCTGTTCTACCTGTTCTTCGAGGGCGGCCTGATCCCGATGTTCCTGATCATCGGCGTCTGGGGCGGTCCGCGCCGGGTCTATGCCTCGTTCAAGTTCTTTCTCTACACGCTGCTCGGCTCGGTCCTGATGCTGCTCGCCATCATGGCGCTGTACTGGAACGGCGGCACCACCGACATCCCGACGCTGATGCACACCGCCGTGCCGCGGTCGTTGCAGACCTGGGCGTGGCTCGCCTTCTTTGCC
This sequence comes from Bradyrhizobium sp. NBAIM01, assembly GCF_020194115.1. NCBI lineage: Bacteria > Pseudomonadati > Pseudomonadota > Alphaproteobacteria > Hyphomicrobiales > Nitrobacteraceae > Bradyrhizobium > Bradyrhizobium sp. NBAIM01. Next base: position 123,011 of record NZ_JADYVU010000006.1, read on the forward strand.
TCCTTTGCGGTGAAGATGCCGATGTGGCCGGTGCACACCTGGCTCCCCGACGCGCACGTGGAGGCACCGACCGCGGGCTCCGTGGTCCTCGCCGCGATCCTGCTGAAGATGGGCGGCTACGGCTTCCTGCGCTTCTCGCTGCCGATGTTCCCGCTGGCCTCGCACGACTTCGCGCCGCTGGTGTTCACGCTCTCGGCCATCGCCATCATCTACACCTCGCTGGTGGCGCTGATGCAGGAGGACATGAAGAAGCTGATCGCGTACTCCTCGGTCGCGCATATGGGCTTCGTCACCATGGGCATCTTCGCCGGCACCATGCAGGGCGTCGCCGGCGGCGTGTTCCAGATGATCTCGCACGGCATCGTCTCCGGCGCGCTGTTCCTCTGCGTCGGCGTCGTCTACGACCGCCTGCACACCCGCGAGATCGCGGCCTATGGCGGCCTCGTCAACCGGATGCCGCTCTATGCGATGACCTTCATGGTGTTCACCATGGCCAATGTCGGTCTGCCCGGCACGAGCGGCTTCGTCGGCGAGTTCATGACGCTGCTCGGCACCTTCAAGGTCTCGATCCCGACCGCGTTCTTCGCCAGCTTCGGCGTGATCCTCTCGGCGGCCTACGCACTATGGCTCTATCGCAAGGTCGTGTTCGGGGCGCTGGTCAAGCCGCAGCTGGCGAGCATGAAGGATCTCACCTTGCGGGAGTGCGTCATTCTATTCCCGATGATCGCGCTGACGATCCTGTTCGGCGTCTATCCGAAGCCGGTGCTCGACATGTCGGCCGCCTCGGTCCAGCAACTCGTCAACAATTACAATACCGCCGTGACGGCCGTGAAGGCCGCCGCACTGCTCCAGTGATCGGGCAGGTCAGGATATCGCCATGAGCTTTTCGACTGCAGGTTATCAACTGGCGCCGGTGCTGCCCGAGCTCGTGCTCGCGGTCGGCGCTATGGCGCTTCTGATGCTCGGCGCCTATCGCGGGCAGGAGACGACCAGGACCGTGACGTCGCTGGCGGTGTTGCTCCTCATCGTGGTCGGCGCGCTCGTCTACATGCAGCCCGCGGGCAAGCAGGTGACGTTCGGCGGCAGCTTCATCGTCGACGACTTCGCCCGCTTCATGAAGATCCTGGCCCTGATCGGCTCGGCCGTGACGCTCGTCCTGTCGACCGAGTTCCTGTCAGACCCGTCGCGCCGGATTTTCGAATACGCCATCCTCGTGCTGCTCTCGACGCTCGGCATGATGGTGCTGATCTCGGCCGGCGACCTGATCTCGCTCTATCTCGGCCTCGAATTGATGTCGCTGGCGCTCTACGTCGTGGCAGCCTCGAACCGCGACAACGCCAAGTCGACCGAAGCCGGCCTGAAGTACTTCGTGCTCGGCGCGCTGTCCTCGGGCATGCTGCTGTACGGCGCCTCGCTGGTCTACGGCTTCACCGGCACGGTGAGCTTCACCGGCATCGCCGCGGCCGCGACGGTCTCGAATGTCGGCCTGGTGTTCGGCCTCGTCTTCCTGCTCGTCGGCCTCTGCTTCAAGGTCTCGGCCGTGCCGTTCCACATGTGGACGCCTGACGTCTACGAGGGCGCGCCGACCCCGGTCACCGCCTTCTTCGCGTCGGCGCCGAAGGTCGCCGCGCTCGCCGTCTTCACCCGCGTCACGCTCACCGCATTCCCCGGCATCGTCTCGCAATGGCAGCAGATCCTGGTGTTCGTGTCGATCGCCTCGATGGCGCTCGGCTCCTTCGCCGCGATCGGCCAGAGCAACATCAAGCGCCTGATGGCCTATTCGTCGATCGGTCACATGGGCTTCGCGCTGGTCGGCCTTGCCTCCGGCACGGTGGAAGGCGCGCAGGGCGTGTTGATGTACATCGTGATCTATGTCGCGATGACGCTCGGCTCGTTCTCCATCATCCTCGCGATGAAGCGCAACGGCCAGGCCGTGGAGCAGATCAGCGATTTCGCCGGCCTGTCGCGCACCAATCCGCTGCTCGCCTTCATGTTCGCGATGCTGCTGTTCTCGCTCGCCGGCATTCCGCCGCTCGCCGGCTTCTTCGCCAAATGGTACGTCTTCGTCGCCGCCATCAAGGCGAACCTGTTCACGCTCGCCGTCATCGGCGTGCTGACCAGCGTGGTCGGCGCCTACTATTATCTCGCGATCGTCAAGACGATGTATTTCGACGAGCCGGCCGGCCGGGTCGATCCGGTGCGCATCGAGGTGCGGACGGTGCTGGCGGTGGCGGGCCTGTTCAATATCCTGTTTGCGCTGTTCGCGGGGCCCGTGGTGAGCGTCGCCTCCGCCGCGGCAAAGTCGTTGTTCTAGGATGGCCTTCGCGCTCGGTCCTCGCGCATCGGCTGCGGGCTACAGGCTCGCGGCGTTCGAACGGACCGGCTCGACCAATAGCGAGGCGATCGAACACGCCAGGGCCGGCGAGCGCGGCCCGATGTGGTTCGTCACGTCCGAGCAGACCGCCGGCCGCGGCCGGCGCCAGCGCGCCTGGATCGCGCCGCGCGGCAATCTCGCCGCCAGCATCCTCGAAGTCATGGACGTCGCCCCCGCCGTCGCCGCCACGCTCGGCTTTGCCGCAGGGCTGGCCGAGGAGGCGGCACTGGAGAAGGTGAGCCTCGAGGCCGCGCTCCGTCTCGGCGAAGGCCGGCCCCGCTACGCGCTGAAATGGCCGAATGACGTGCTCGCCAGCGGCAAGAAGCTGGTCGGCATTGGCCTTGAGGCCGAGGCCGTCGGTGGCGGCCTTGCCGTCGTGGTGGGCATCGGGACCAATGTGGTCGCCGCGCCCGAGGGCACCCCGACGCCCGCCGTATCGCTGGCCGCCCTCGGCGTCCAGATCAGCGCCGAGGAGCTATTCATGGCGCTGTCGGATGCCTGGGTCGAGTTCCGCGGCATCTGGGACAATGGCCGCGGCTTTGCCGAGATCCGCAGGCTCTGGCTGGAGCGCGCCGCCGGCCTCGGCGAAAAGGTTGCCATCCACACGGGAACCATGACGCTGGAAGGTGTTTTTGACACGATCGACGACACCGGCTGCCTGATCGTCCGCACCGCGGAGGGCCGCCTCGTGCCGGTTGCGGCCGGCGAGGTGTTCTTCGGCCCCGTCGCCTCGGTGGGAGCAGCGTGATGGCAAGGCCGGACGAATTGGTGTTTGCGCCGCTCGGCGGCGTCGGCGAGATCGGCATGAACCTGTCGATCTACGGCCTAGGCAACCGTCACCAGCGCGCCTGGCTTGCGGTCGATCTCGGCGTCTCCTTCGGCGATGAGGAGCATCTGCCCGGCATCGACCTGATCATGCCCGACATCTCCTTCCTGGAGAAGGAGCGCAAGAACCTGATGGGCCTCGTGCTGACCCACGCCCATGAGGATCATTTCGGCGCCATCATCGACCTCTGGCCGAAGCTGAAATGCCCGATCTACGCAACCAGGTTCAGCGCCGCGCTGTTCGAGGCCAAATGCGCCGCCGAGCGCAACGCGCCCGAGATTCCGGTCACCGTGGTGCCTTCAGGCGGCCGGGTCGATATCGGTCCGTTCAACGTCGAGTTCATTCCGGTCGCGCATTCGATTCCGGAAGCGCATGCGCTGGCGATCCACACCGACGCCGGCATCGTGCTGCACACCGGCGACTGGAAGATCGACCCGACCCCGACGCTTGGAGCCGCGACCGACGAGAAGCGGCTGCGCGAATTGGGCGAGCAGGGCGTGCTCGCCTTGATCGGCGATTCCACCAATGCCGTGCGCGACGGCCGTTCGCCCTCGGAGGCCGAGGTCGCCCGAACCATCATCGACCTCGTCAAATCCGCCAAGGGCCGCGTCGCGGTGACGACGTTCGCCTCCAACGTCGCCCGCGTCAAAGCGGTGGCTGACGCGGCGAGGGCCGCGGACCGCGAGGTCGTCGTGGTCGGCCGGGCCATGGAGCGCGTGGTGCAGGTTGCACGCGAGACCGGCTATCTCGAGGGCGTGCAGAACTTCCGCTCGCCCGAGGTCTATGGCCACCTGCCGCAGGACAAGGTGCTGGCGTTGTGCACGGGCAGCCAGGGCGAGCCGCGCGCCGCGCTGGCCCGCATCGCCAATGACGACCATCCTGAAATCACGCTGAACCGCGGCGACAGCGTCATCTTCTCCTCGCGCACCATTCCCGGCAACGAGAAGGCGGTCGGCTCGATCATCAACAATCTGGTGCTGCAGGGCGTCGAGGTCATCACCGACCGCGATGCGCTGGTCCACGTCTCCGGCCATCCCCGCCGTGACGAGCTGCGCGATATGATCTCCTGGGTGAAGCCGCAGATCCTGATCCCGGTCCACGGCGAGGCCCTGCACCTGCATGAGCACGCCAAGCTCGCCCGCGCTGCCGGCGTGCCGCGCGTGCTGGTCTGCCGCAACGGTGACCTCGTCAAGCTCGGCCCCGGCGATCCCGGCATCGTCGGCGAGGTGCCGTCGGGACGTCTGTACAAGGACGGCACGATCCTGGAAGACTCCAAGTCCCGTGCCGTCGTGGAGCGGCGCCGCATGGGCTTTTCCGGCTGCGCCTTCGTCGCCATCGCGATGACCGCGCAGGGTGAGCTCGCCGGTGATCCCGAGCTCGATTTGGTCGGCATCCCCGAGAAGAACAGGGCCGGCGAGGCCTTCGACGACGTCGTCTTCGATGCCGTGATGTCGACCATCGAAGGCTTGCCGAGGGCGCGCCGGCGCGATCCGGACGCCTTGGCCGAGTCGGTGCGACGCGCTGTCCGGGCCGTGATCAACGAACATTGGGGCAAAAAGCCCCCCTGTCTGGTACATGTACTGACGGTATAGGGAGGGGAACATGTTGGGCCGGCTCAACCATGTCGCGATCGCGACCAAGGATGCGGTCAAGGCCGCGAAGATCTACGGTGCGGCCTTCGGCGCCCAGATTTCCGAGGCCGTGCCGCTGCCCGAGCACGGCGTCACCACCGTGTTCGCGACCCTGCCCAACACCAAGATCGAGTTCATCGAGCCGCTCGGCGAGGCCTCGCCGATCGCGAAGTTCATCGAGCGCAATCCCGACGGCGGCATCCATCACGTCTGCTACGAGGTCGTCGACATCATCGCCTCGCGCGACACGCTGGTGAAGGAGGGCGCGAGGGTGCTCGGCGACGGCGTGCCGAAGATCGGCGCCCACGGCAAGCCGGTGCTGTTCCTGCACCCCAAGGATTTTTCCGGCGCCCTCGTCGAGATCGAGCAGGCATAGGGCCGCGTCATGGCCATCCAGATTTCAACCTGGCTCGCGATCTATTTCGTGCTCTGGTGGGTCATGCTGTTCGTGACGCTGCCGTTCGGCGTGCGCAGCCAGCACGAGGACGGTGTTGGCGCGCCCGGCACCGATCCCGGTGCTCCCATCCTCACCCGCATGGGGCACAAGCTGATCTGGACCACGATCATCTCGGCAATCGTGTTCGGCATTGGCCTTGCGGCCTATCATGCCGGCTATCTCTCGATCGAGCGCCTGTCGAAGATGATGGGAATGCCGTTTTAAGTTTTGATTGGCGTTGTTATGGGGTCAAAAATGACATTTCAGCGTATCGTCATTGCGCTTCTGGTGCTGATCGTCGCAGGGCTCGGTGCCATCGGCTATTTCGAATGGCGAATGGCGGCGCAGGTGCGCACCCTGAAGGCGTTCGTCGAGGGCTATGTCTTCAACGAGGCTGTGCTGGCCTGCGAACAGGCCAAGAGCTCGACGCCGTTCAAATGGAACGGCGGCAAGAGCACCTCGGTGATCGGCCTGAACTCGGTCAAGACGGACAAATACACGGTCAGCGCCAGCTACACGCTGGTCGCGGACAGCGTCTATTGCGACTACGATCCGATCAAGAGAAAGGCCGACATCGGCTCCAGCTTCCTGGAGCGGGAGACTTTCTAGCTAGATCGCGCGGCGCTGCCGGCCGGCGAAGAGACCGTAAACGAACAGCACGATGATCGCGCCGACCACGGCACCGATCAGGCCCGCACCCTCGCCAGGGCGATACCAGCCCAGCGCTTGCCCAAGATACGAAGCGACGAAGGCGCCGACGATGCCGAGGATGGTCGTCAGGATGAACCCTGAAGGTTCGTTGTCGCCCGGCATGATGAACTTGGCGATCACGCCGGCGAGAAAGCCAATGATGATGGTCCAGAGAATGCTCATGAGTACACCTTTTCGAGTTGAGCCGCTGCTTCTATGCGTCGGGCAGGCGTCCATCCGGCGTGTATTTGTCGATTGCGGAAGGAAGCTCGCGGGTTAGCCGTGAGACGATCTCCTCCTGGGAAAGCCCGGTTTGCTGCGCGAGCTTCTCCAGGACGTCGCTGCCGATGGCTTGCTTGAGCTCCGGCGGGGAGATCTCCTTGTTGGGGCCTGGCTTCACCCATGAATCGGCGATCTCGCCCTGCCCATTCTGGTTGAACCTCTCCAGGAGCTCGCCAATCCCGCCATTGAGCAGGCCCCCGATTCCGCCAGCGCCGAGCATGCCGCCGAGATTGCCGAGCATGCCTCCGAGCGGTTGCTGGCCGCCGGTGGACGAGCCGGCGCCGGCGCCTTTCAGCAGCTCCGCCAGCTTGTCGCGGTTCTGATATCCGGCGATGGCCAGCATCGCCAGCAGGGCAGTCATAGATGGCATTCCGCGGCTCATCGCTCGCTCCTTTTAGAAGGTCAGAAACCCAAAACCGTCTCAGCTTGCTTGGGTTCCTCAATCGACCAATCGGAGCTCGCGACCAAGCGTCCCAGCTTGGCCGCCACCAAAGCACCGGGTGGCAGACAACGTACATTGTGGCTACGATCCGATGAAAAGAATGGCCGGATCGGCTCGAGCTTGCCAGCATCGGGAGTAGCGATCCGGCCCAGACATGGGATGGGATCGCAATGACCGGGGACCGGGCAGGGGACTATCGGATTTTGCACGAGGCGGACTTGCGGGACTATCTCGCGGGCTTGCCTGATATCGCCGCGCTCCTTGGCGGCGAGGCGTCCTCCTGGGCGATCACCGAGGTGGGCGACGGCAACCTCAACCTCGTCTTCATCGTCAAGGGCGCGCGCGGCGGCATCGCCGTGAAGCAGGCGCTGCCTTACGTCCGCCTCGTCGGCGAGAGCTGGCCCCTGCCGCTGTCGCGCGCCCATTACGAATATCTGGCGCTGTCGCGCCAGGCCCAGCTCGCGCCCGGCCTGGTGCCGGCCGTGCTGCATCACAACGAGGCGCTGGCGCTGACGGTGATGGAGCTGCTCGAGCCCCACATCATCATGCGCAAGGGCCTGGTCGCGGCAACGCGCTATCCGCGTTTCGTCGACGATATCACCACCTTCATGGCGCGGACGCTGTTCTTCACCTCCGACCTCGCGCTGTCAGCGGCCGAGAAGAAGGAGGCCATCGCGGCCTTTGCCGGCAACCACGCCCTGTGCAAGATCACCGAGGACCTGATCTTCACCGATCCCTACCGCATCGCCGAGCAGAACCGCTGGACCGCGCCCTATCTGGACGGCCTTGCCGCGAACCTGCGCGAGGACTTGGAGCTGCATGTCGCTGTCTCCCGGCTGAAGCTGAAATTCATGGCGAGCCCGGAAGCGCTGATCCATGGCGACCTCCACACCGGCTCGATCATGGTCACGGACGGCCAGACCCGGGTGATCGATCCGGAATTCGCATTCTACGGTCCGATGGGCTTCGACATCGGCGCCGTGCTGGCCAATCTCCTGATGGCCTATTTCGCTTCCGCCGGCCACGAGCGCGCGCCGGGCGAACGGGCGGCATTCGAGGCCTGGGTGCTGGAGACGGTCGAGCAGGTCTGGACCGAGTTCGCCCGAAAGTTCCTCGATCTCTGGCGGGCGGGAGGCACCGGCGATGCCTATCCGGTCACGCTTTTCGCCGGCGAGCAGGGTGCCGTGCGGCTGGAAGCCGAGCGAAAAAGTTACGTGCAACGCCTGTTCGCCGACGCTGTCGGCTTCGCAGCCGCAAAAATCATCCGCCGCATCTTCGGCCTCGCCCACAACATCGATTTCGAGCTGATCGAGGACCCGCGCACGCGGGCGGTCAGCGAAGCCCGTGCCGTGCGGCTGGCGAGGGCGATGATGGTGGAGACGGCGTCGTTCCGGACCATCGCGGATGTGACGAATGCCGCGCGAAAACTGCGGGACTGGATGCCGGAATTGTCGGGCTGAACCAGCCTCATGAGGAGCCCGCCCACGCTCCGTGATTGCGAGATGAGAGATCGTCCCCGGAACGTTAGTAAAGCCGCATCGGCAGCAGGACGCCGTCCGCGCCGGCCAGCAAACCCCAGGTCTCGTTGGCCGCGACCTCGAACTCCCGGCTCGCTGCCGCTCCGCCGTCCACCTTGAGGGTGACCTTGTACCTGCCGGGCGGCAGATCGAGCTTCTGGCTGTCCGGCAATTCGCCTGCGGCACCGTCAGAGTTCGCCAGTTCTTCGCCGGCGTGCGCCGCCAGATTGACGGCCTGGTCGGCGACGGTGATCACCGCCGCTTCATCCGTCTTGTTGCCGAGCATCAGCCTCACATGCCCGGGCTTCGGCAGCAGGCCGATGGTCGCCGAGGCGAGCTTGCGCCTCGACAGCTCGGCAATTGTCTTGTCGTCCTGACGTGAGAGCCGGAGCAGGACCGGTCCCTCTCTCGTCAGGAACGTGATCACGGCCCGGTCCGGCTCTTCGACGGCACCTTCTTTCTCCGTCCAGCCACGCTTGCCGAGTGCGTCGCGATAGAAGCCGAGCACAGAACCGAGATCGCGCGGCGTCTCGGCGTAAATCGACCGGATCTGCGGCGAATCTTTCGCCGTCGCGAGGGCCCAGCCTTCGGGCAGCGGCAGGCCGGTATGCTCGGAGAGCTTGGCTTCGAAACGTGCTCCCGCACCGCGCGCCATCATCCCGACGGGAATGCTGAGCAGCCGTTCGACGAAATTGTCCAGAGTGTCATGGCTCCGGACCGCCCACCAGGTCTGGTCGACATTGTCGTTCGCGCCGGAGGTGCGACTCCAGCCGAACTGGATAGCGTCTGTCACGCTCTCTCCACCTAGGCCGGCCGCGACCGGGCGCGCCAGCACGGCCGTCGCGGCGACCAGACCGGCCGCGAGCAGGGCAGCTAGCGTTCGGCGATTCATTTTTTTCCAGATCCCTTGGGGCTCAGATAATGATCCTGAGCTTGGTCGCGTTGATCAGGAAAAATGTTCATCAATCCTTCTCGCCCGATGACGCACCGCGTCAATGCCCCGCCGAAAGACTGCCTCAGGAACCGGCATCATTTGCCGTCAAAACGAAGCTTGCTTTCGGCAGGCGACGAATGATCAAATCACTCATCGCAATACGCCTGCGTCGGGGGGACACATGATGTTCAAGACCATCGCGATCGTTGCCGGTTTGGGACTGGCGCTCGCCGCCACAGCCGAGGCGCAGACACCGCGCAAGGGCGGAACCATCCGCATGACGGCGCCCTACGGCTCGAGCTTCACCAGCCTCGACATTCACACCACGCAGCGCGCCCAGGATGAGATCTACGCCAAGGCCCTGCACCGTTCGCTGTACATCTGGAATTCGGCGGAAGGAAAGCCGGTGCTCGAGCTCGCCAAGGAGGATGTGGTCTCGGGCGGAGGCCTCGTTCACACCTTCAAGCTGCGCGACGACGCCTATTTCCACAGCGGCCGCAAGATGACGGCCGACGACATCATCTGGTCCTACAACCGCATCATGGACGGCAGCAAGGCCTATCCCGGCGCGCGTTACGTCCGTGTCATCGAGGGCGCAGCCGCAGTCGAGAAGGGCCAGGCCAAGGAGATCTCGGGCCTGAAGAAGATCGACGACTTCACCATCGAGATGAAGCTGACCGAGAAGGTTGATCCCGGCTTTTACTTCTTCACCGCGCTGACCTCGATCTATCCCGCCGACGAGGCCGCCAAGGAAAGCTTCATCCAGAAGCCGATCGGTCTCGGTCCGTTCAAGTTCGTGGAGCACGTGCCGGGATCGCGCATCGTCCTGGAGCGCTGGGACCGGTTCTACAAGCCCGGCAAGCCCTATGCCGACAAGATCGTGGTGTCGGTGATGGGCGAGGCCGCGGCGCGCGACGTCGCCTTCCGCAACAAGGAGATCGACACCTCGGTGCTGGGACCTGCGCAGTACGTCGCCTACCAATCCGACGCCGACCTCAAGGGCACCATCGTCGAGGTCGCCGAGGTGTTCACGCGCTACATGGGCATGAATCCCGCGGTCAAGCCGTTCTCCGACAAGCGCGTGAGGCAGGCGATCAATTACGCCATCGACACCGATTTGATCATCAACAAGCTGGTCAAGGGCAAGGCCTACCGCGCCACCAGCTGGCTGCCGCTGACCTCGCCGGCCTACGACAAGGCGATGAAGCCTTATCCCTTCGATCCCGCAAAGGCCAAGCAATTGCTCACCGAAGCCGGCTATCCTAACGGCTTCGAGTTCGAATGGACCACCAGCCAGAATGAAAGCTGGGGCCTGCCGATCGTCTCGGCCGTCATTCCGATGCTGGACAAGGTCGGCATCAAGGCCAAGGTCAAGCAGGTCGAGACCGCGGTGCTGGCCGAGGTGGTTCGCACCGGCGACTATCAGGCCTTCATCTATTCCCAGGCGAGCGGCCCCGATCCTCAGGCCGCGCTCAAATGCTTCCATTCGGCGACGCCGCAGGCGGCCTGTAACTACACGACCTACAAAAATCCCGACTTCGACAAGATCCTCGATGAAGCCGGACAGGCCGACGATCCCACAAAGCGCATCCAGTTGCTGCAGAAGGCCAATGCGCTGCTCTACGAGGAGGCGCCGGTCTGGTTCTTCAACTACAACAAGGCGGTCATGGCGGTGCAGCCCTGGCTGAAGGGAATTCAGCTCAACGCGACCGAGCTGACCCACCAGAACGTCGAGGACCTCTGGGTCGACGAGACCTCGCCCGCGAAGTGACACGCGCGCTCCCGCCTAGCGCGACGGGCGAGGGAGGGAGCGGGGAAAAGTTGAGATGCTCGCGTTCCTGATCCGCCGCGTCCTGCAGACCATCCCGACCGTGCTCGCCGTGGTGCTGCTGGTGTTTGTGCTGTTCAGCGTCGTTCCCGGCAGCATCGTCTCGAGCATGAGCGACGACAGTGATCCGCAGGTCGAGCTGCGCATGAAGAAGCAGCTCGGCCTCGATCAGCCCGTCTATATGCGTTTCGGCACCTACATCGCCGGGCTCGCGACCGGCGATTTCGGAACATCGTTCCGGACCCGTGAGCCTGTCACGACCATGATCGCCAAGCGGGCATGGCCGACGCTGCAGCTGATCTTCGCATCCATGGCGTTTGCGATTCTGCTCGGCGTGCCGCTCGGCTTCGTCGCCGCCTTGCGGCCGGGCAGCCTCGTCGACACCGTCTCGATGATGCTGGCAGTGTCCGGCCTGTCATTGGCCAAGTTCTGGCTCGGGCTGCTCTTGATGTACCTGTTCGCGCTCAAGCTCGGCTGGCTGCCGAGTTTCGGCTACGGTGACGGCAGCCTCAAATACCTGATCCTGCCCGCCGTGACGCTTGGCGTCTCGCCGATGGCGCTGCTGGCGCGGACGACGCGCGCCGCGGTGCTCGAGATCATGACCGCGGATTTCGTCCGCACCGCGCGCTCGAAGGGCATGAGCGAGACCAGGGTCGTCAAGTGGCACGTGATGCGCAACGCGCTCGTCCTCATCCTCACGACCATGGGCCTGCAGTTCGGCGCCCTGATGGGGCAGGCGGTCGTGGTCGAGAAACTGTTCTCCTGGCCGGGCATCGGCTCGCTGCTGGTCGACAGCGTGCTCCAGCGCGACATTCCCGCCGTCCAGGGCTCCATCCTCGTCGTGGTGATGTTCTTTCTCGCGATCAATCTGTTGATCGACATGCTCTACGGCGTGATCGATCCCAGGATCAGATACGCATGAAGCTGCGCGCCAATCTCGTCATCGGCGGGTCGTTGTTCGCGCTGGCGATCGTGGTCGGTCTGCTCGCGCCATGGCTGGCGCACACCGATCCCGTCATGGACGCCAACCTCATGAATGCGGAGGAGCCGCCGAGCTGGACCTGGTGGTTCGGCACCGACGCGCAGGGCCGCGACATCTATTCCCGTGTCCTCTACGGCGCGCGCGTCTCGCTGACGGTCGGTATCGTCTCCCAGCTCATCAACAGCGTCATCGGCGTGGCGCTCGGCCTCAGCGCCGGCTATTTCGGCGGCTGGTGGGACGATGTCGTCAACGCCCTGACCAATCTCATGCTCGCGATCCCCTCGCTGATCTTCGCGCTCGCCATCATGGCCGTGCTCGGTCCCGGGCTGACCAGCCTCTTGATCGCGCTCGGGCTGACCAACTGGTCGTTCACTTGCCGCCTGGCACGGGCCTCGGCGCTGTCGCTGCGGAGCCAGGGCTATGTGCAGGCGGCCACCGTGCTCGGCTACGGTGATATCCGCATCATGATCACGCAGCTCCTGCCGAACATGCTGGGGCCGATCGTCGTCATCGGCACGCTGGGCATGGGCAGCGCGGTCCTGTCCGAAGCCGCATTGTCGTTCCTGGGCCTCGGCGTCCGCCCGCCCTTTCCGAGCTGGGGCAGCATGCTGTCGGAAGCGCGCGAGCAGATCACGACGGCGCCGTGGCTTTCGATTTTCCCGGGCCTTGCCATCTTCCTCACCGTGCTCGGCCTCAATCTGCTCGGCGATGGCCTGCGCGACATCCTCGATCCGCAATCGCGGAGCCGGCGCACATGACCGGCGCGCCGCTGCTCGAGGTCGAGGATCTCCGCATCGATCTCGATGACGGATTAAGGCGCGTTGCTGCGGCCGAAGGCGTTTCATTCCGCATCGATGGCGGCGAGACGTTCGGCCTCGTCGGCGAGTCCGGTTGCGGCAAGAGCATCACGGCGCTCGCTTTGATCGGCCTGCTGCGGCCACCCTTGTCGATCGGCGGCGGCGTCATCCGGTTCCAGGGCCAGGAGATCCAGCACCTGTCCGCTGCGAGGCAACGGCAACTGCGCGGCAATCGCATCGCCATGATCTTCCAGGAGCCGATGACGGCGCTGAACCCGGTCTCGCCGGTGGGGCGGCAGATCGCCGAGATGTTCGTGCTGCATAAGGGCAAGAGCTGGCGGGAGGCCAACCAGCTGGCAGTCGAGGCGCTCGCGAGCGTCCGCGTCCCCGCGCCCGAGCGGCGCGTGAAGGACTATCCGCATCAGCTGTCCGGCGGGATGCGCCAGCGCGTGATGATCGCGATTGCGCTCGCCTGCGGTCCGGACCTCTTGATCGCCGACGAGCCGACCACCGCGCTCGACGTCACCGTGCAGGCGGAAATCATCGAGCTGATGCGCAATCTGTGCGCCGAGCGCGGAACGGCGATCCTGATGATCAGCCACGATCTCGGCTTGGTCGCCAATGTCTGCCGCCGTGTTGCTGTCATGTATGCCGGCCGCATCGTCGAGGAGCGCGGCTCGGCCGACATCTTCCGTGCGCCGTCCCATCCCTATACGCAGGGCCTCGTCGACTCGCTGCCGCGGCTTGGCAGCCGTGCTGCTCTCGGCCGCAGCAGGCTGAAGGAGATCGCGGGCGTCGTGCCGGCGATCACGCGCTTCCCCGATGGCTGCCGGTTCAATCCGCGTTGCTCGCAGGCGACGGATATTTGCCGTACCACCGCGCCGCAGACGGATGGACTGGAGGCGGGCGGTTTCGTCCGGTGTCACCACCATGCATGAACCGCAGGGCAGAGCGGATGACGATGTGATCCTCAGCGTGGAGGATCTCGCCGTTCATTTTCCGCTTGGAGGCGGCCTGCTGGGCCGCGGCCGTCGGCTGCTCCGCGCCGTCGACGGCGTCGACCTCAGGCTGAAGCGCGGCGAATGCCTCGGCCTCGTCGGCGAATCCGGCTCCGGCAAGTCGACGGTCGCGCTCTCGATCCTCGGCCTGCTGACGCCGACGCGCGGCCGCATCGTGCTGGACGGACAGGTCGTCACGAACCGGCCATCCGGCGACCGGAAAGCGCTGGCCCGCATCGTGCAGATCGTGTTCCAGGATCCCTACGCCTCGCTCAATCCGCGCCAGACCGTTCGCCGCACGTTAGAGGATCCCCTGCGCGTGCACGGCGTGACCGCGAAAAGCGAGATCGAGGACCGCGTCGCGACGATGCTGAGGCATGTCGGCCTGCGCCCCGAGCAGGCCGACCGCTATCCGCATGAATTCTCCGGCGGCCAGCGCCAGCGCATCGGCATCGCCCGCGCCCTGATCCTCAACCCGAAGATCGTCATCTGCGACGAGCCGGTGTCGGCGCTCGATGTCTCGATCCGCGCCCAGATCATCAATCTGCTGCTGGAATTGAAGGACACGCTCGGCCTGTCCTACATCATGATCAGCCACGACCTCGGCGTGGTCGAGCACATGAGCGACCGCGTCGCGGTGATGTATCTCGGCCGCATCGTGGAGAACGGCGACTGGCGCGAGATCTTCGAGCGCCCCGCGCACCCCTATACGCAGGCCCTGATCGCGGCGATCCCCGATCCCTTGCACCACGCCCCACTGGCAACGACCGGCGGCGACCTGCCCAATCCGCTCAACCCGCCGAACGGCTGCGCCTTCAGCCCGCGCTGCCGTCATGCGGAAGCGGTGTGCCGGAGCGAGCCGGGGCCAACGCTGGAGACGCGCGCAGATGGGCACGCGGTGCGGTGCTGGCGGAGTGAGGAGATTGCGGAGCGGATGGCCTTGACCCCAACCTGAAACGTGGAGGCGGAAATTTGTCGTCGGTCACAATCCCGCGCTCAAGAATTCGAGGAATGTGAGAGGGGACGCCGCCAGCATCGCTCCCACGCAAAATCCGACGGTTCCCAGTGCGATGGCTCCCAACCACCCGTGATGGGCCAAACTGTAGGTACCTCCGATGAAGGTGCGAACTCCCACCGCTGCAACGGCCCAGACGATCTGTGCGGCATTTTTAACTATTCGGCTCGTCGGTGCTTTACCTGGCGTAGCTTGCATCGACAACGTACAAACGCATTTTGGGGCGGCCCATTGTTGCGCGGGCTTGCGATGTACAGGTAATGAGACATCAGGTCGAACGGAAGCCATGGTACGTAACGTCAGCAATATTCCGACCGGGCGGACTTATTTGGGGTTCATCTTGGTTTGGACCATCGTCATGTTTTTAGTCTACCTGCTTTGCATTGCAGTATTTGCTGCCGGCCGTTGGATTGCTGGCCTGCTCATCGTCGTCCTCACTGCCTATTTTTTTGTTCGGCACTGCAATGCGATTGCCAAGCGCGCAAGGCGGGGGCTTGTGCGTCGTCCGTAGCCCGCTGGCGCCTCAACTCCCGAAGCCGCCGACCAGGCGCGGGCGACGGTCTGCGAGCGTTTTTGCCGCGGGCAGCGCGCGCAGCCATGCCCGAAAACTCACGATCTCCGGGCAATCCGCCGTGCCTTCCGGCGCAACCAGCCAATCACCCGGGCCCGATCCCTCGTTGATCCGCTCGCAGCGATAGCCCGGATGGTGGCTTGCGCCGCGGGCGATCAGCACGTCCACCTTGCCCTCGACGAGCTCGTGCAGGCCGGCGGGCTGCAGCACGCTCAAACCGATGTCCGCATGTGCGCTGCGAAACGCCCCAAGTTCGAGGCGGCGCAGGTCGTAGCTGCCGTGGACCCCCACTTGCAGCAGCACCGTGCCTGCCGGCTTCAGCTGCGAGGTCGCCTCGGCAATGTGGCGGAAGCCTTCGGAGATCCCGGGCAGATAGGCCCGGCCGGCCTCGGTGAGGATGAGCTGCTTGTGCAGACGCTCGAACAGCTGCACGCCGAGGCGCGCCTCCAGCGCTTTCACCTGCTGTCCCACGGCCGCGGGCGTAACGTGCAGCTCGTGCGCGGCCAGCTTGAAGCTGAGATGGCGCGCGGCGGCCTCGAAGGCGCGGAGCGCGTTGAGTGGGGGCAGGGCGTAGGTCATCGTTACGCAGTTTGTCATGCAATGGCTGCGTGCTTGCAATAGATTTTCTTGCGCTGAACAGCAGGAATGATGGTTTGTGCGACGGCGCTGGCGCCGGGTACGGTCAGGCGCAATCCGGAGAACCCCATGCCCCGCCGTCTCGACCACCTCGTCATCTGCGTCCACGATCTGCAACAAGCTGCGCTGGATTGGCAAAAGCTCGGCTTCACTCTGACGCCGACCGGCGTGCATCCATTTGGAACCAGCAATCGCCTGGCGCAGTTCTCAGACAATTTTCTGGAATTGCTGGCTGTCACCGACGATGCGCTGGTGCCCGCCGCCGCACCGGGACGCTTCAGCTTCGCGGCTCACCATCGGGATTTTCTCGGGCGCTCCGAAGGCATGTCGATGCTAGCCCTGCACAGCACCGACGCGCACGCAGATGCCGCGCGTTTTGCGGCGAGACGCATCGGGGCCTACGCGCCGTTCGATTTCGGCCGCGATGCGGTGCTGCCGGCGGGAGGCACGGCGCGCGTGGAGTTTTCACTCGCCTTCGCGACCGACCCCGCCATGCCTGGCATCGCGTTCTTCACCTGCGAGCAGCGCCATCCGCCGGAATTGTTCTGGAAACCCGACTATCAGCGTCATGCCCACGGGGCCACGCGTGTGATCGAAGTTGTGATGTCGGCACCGGAGCCAGCAAGGCATCGCGAATTTCTCGAGCATCTCATGGAGGACACAGCCGAGCTTGTGCCGGGACGGCTGACGGTCGGCAAGTCCAGCGATCGAGTCACGGTGCTCGGTCCTGCGGAATTGTCACGGCGATTGCCGGGCCTCGCGAATGAAGCCTCACCACGCTTCTGCGCGACGCGGCTTGCCGTCGCCGATCTCGATGCGACGCGACGCATATTGAAAGCCAACGGCATCAATTTCGAAATGCTCGGCAGCGTGTTGCTGGTGCCGCCGGCGGCGTCGCATGGCCTGGCACTGGAGTTTGTCGCACAGGAGACATTCTGAGATGGCTCAAATCGTCACGCACAATCCTCCGTCGGTTCATCCTCCCGCCGGCGGCTACAGCATGGGCCTTGAACTCAGCCAGCATCGCCGCCTGCTATTCATCAGCGGCCAGGTGCCTCAAAGGTCCGACGGCACCGTGCCCGACGGCTTCGAGGCGCAATGCGAGCAGGCCTGGCGCAATGTCAGGGAGGTGCTCGCCGCGGCAGGCCTTGGCGTCGAGCACCTGGTCAAGGTCACCACGTTCCTGACTGATCGCAGCCAGGTCGTCACCAACCGCGCCATTCGTCGGGCCATGCTCGGGGAGCACCAGCCGGCACTGACCGTCGTGGTCGTCGAGACCGTCGACAGCAAATGGCTGCTGGAGATCGAGGCGATCGCCGCGGAATGAGGCGGCGTCGTCGATGTTGCGATGAGGCAAGCATATCAGGTGTCCAATGGCTGAGATTCATCCGTTCTACCAGACGCATCGCCATGCGATGGAGGCCGCCATGCGCGAGCGGATAGGTCTTGCCGAAGCGATGCTCCGCGAGCGCACGCATCTCTCCGACATCGACGCAATCAGGCAGGAGGTGATGGACGAATTTCAGATCGTCCTCACCCAGATGCCCTATGTCGGCGGCGCGGCAAGCCGCATGAGCGATTTCTTCATGCGTCTGACCGGCTTCATGGCCATCAGCCGGGTGCTGCGGCGCCACGGCGTTCCGGTGCCGGTGATCGGCGAGATCGAGCGGGAAACCTACAAGGCCCAGCTGCTGAGGGCGCCAGAAGCCGAGCGTCTCGCGGCTGGGCGCCAGTTCATGTCACGGGAGAACCAGGCCTTGATGCGCGAACAGGCGGCAAGAAGCGTTACACAAGCTCACCAAGCGGAGTTTCCGGAAGATTTCGTCTACGATTTCGTCGAGCCGGGCCCGCAGGACACTTTCGAATTCGGCATCGACTACAAGGCCTGCGGCTTCTGCAAGCTTGCGGCCTGCCATGGCGACAAGGAAATCCTGCCGAACATCTGCGGCCTCGACTTCGTCGCCTATGCTGCGCGAGGCATCCGCCTGGAACGGACCCAGACGCTGGCGGGCGGCGCAACCCACTGCAATTTCCGCTTCTCGCGATTGCCATCGAATGCCAAGACCGGGAGTTAGACCGCACCCGCGATATAGCTGATCCCGAATCCACGTCGTCATTGCGAGCGCAGCGAAGCAATCCAGAAATGCATCCGCGGAGAGAGTCCTGGATTGCTTCGCTGCGCTCGCAATGACGGGGACGCACCCGATGACGGGGGACGCACCGGCCTTTCAAAGCCGGCTGCCGATGATGCCACTATACCCCTGTTTTGCCCGACGGAGCAAATCGACTTCGCCAAATCCGCAATTTAACGACACCCGCCGGCAAGTCGTTGATTCCGCTAGCCCGGGCTACTGTGCATGGGGTTGTTTTCGCACTTTTGTTTTGCGGCCGACTACTCCGCCGCTTTCTCCCTCAAGCGCTGCGCATAGACGTTGATGACCAGCGCCGCCAGGAGGATCAGGCCGCGGATCAGGATCTTCAGGAAGCTGTCGATGTTGACGTGGTCGAGGCCGTTGTTAAGCACACCGAGGACGAAAAGCCCGACGATGGTGTTGCCGATGCCGCCGCGGCCGCCGAACAGGCTGGTGCCGCCGACCACGACCGCGGCGATGGAATCGAGCAGGTAGGTGTCGAACTCGTTCTGCTGCGCACTGCCGAAATGGGCGACGCCGAGCATGCCGCCGAGGCCCGAGCACACCGCCGAGATCACCATCACCGCACCGAGGATCAGCTTGACGTTGAGGCCCGAATATTCGGCCGCTTCGCGATTGCCGCCGACCATGTAGACGTAGCGGCCGAAGCGCGTGTAGGTCAGCACCAGATGGCCGCCGAGCAGCATGATGGCGGCGACGATGACGATCCAGGGGATGCCACCGATCGAGCCCGAGCCGAGCGTCGTGATCAGGCTCGGCACCTTGTAGGCGATCTGGCCGCGCACCAGCAGCGCGGAGATGCCGGCGGCGATCTGCATCATTGCCAGCGTCATGATGAAGGAGGGGATGCCGATCACGGTCAGCCCCACCGCGTTGACGAGACCGAGCAGGGCGCAGAGCAGGAGCGACAGGATGATCGCGACGGCGCCGGGCAGGGGGATGTTGGCGATGTTGACGTAGGATTCCTGCAGCGTGAAGTAGGCGACCGCAATGCCCGTGACGTTGGCGATGCTGGCGACCGACAGGTCGATTTCGGCGCAGAGGATCACGAAGGTGAGGCCGACGGCGATGATGCCCGTCACCGACACCTGGGTCAGGATGTTGCCGAGATTGTCCAGCGTCGCGAAGGAGGGGCTGGCGAAGGCGAAGAAGGCGGTGAGGAAGATCAGCGTCAGGAACGGGGCGATGTTGCGCATCTGCGAGCGCAGGAAGGGGGCAAGGCCCCGCGCTCGTTGTCCTGTCGCCAAAGCCGTCTCGCTGCTCATGTGCTTCTCCGTCACGCCGCTTCCAGCAGGCGGTCCTTGCTGACCGGCTCGTTCTTGAATTCACGCACCAAGGCGCCGCGCTTGAGCACGAGGATGCGGTCGGCCAGCGACAGCACCGTTTCCGGCTCGGTCGACAGCACGATGATCGCGAGCCCCCTTGTCCTGAGGTCGCGGACGATGTTGATGACGTCGTTCTTGGCGCCGACATCCATGCCGCGGGTCGGCTCGCACAGCACCAGCAGCTTGGGTGGATAGGTCAGCCATTTCGCGAGCGCGACCTTTTGCTGGTTGCCGCCCGAGAGCATGCCGAGATCGAGGCCGACCACCGGCGGCCTGATCTGCAGCTGCTCGACCTGGCGCTTGGCGATGTCGCGCTCCTGCGCCGGCTTGAGCAGCAGCGAGGAGATGCGGTCGAGAATGCTAATCGAGATGTTCTTGTAGACCGGCTCCTGGTGGAACAGCATGTCGCGCCGGCTCTCCGGCACCAGCGCCACGCCGGCGCGCCGCGCCGCCGCCGTGCTGGCGAAAGTTTTCGGCACGCCTTCGACTGCAAGCGTGCCGCCGTCCGGCTTCAGCTTGCCGAACAGGATGCGCGACAGCTCCTGCTGGCCGCAGCCCATGAAGCCGTAGATGCCGAGCACCTCGCCGGCGCGGGCCTCGAACGAGACGTCCTGAAGGCTGCGGGACAACGACAGCTGGTCAACCTTGAGAACGACCTTGCTGTCGCTTGGCTGCGGCAGCATCAGATCGTCGGTGTAGCTATGCTCGAGCGCCTCGCCGCCGCGGCCGATCATGGCCTCGATCAGCGCGCCCTTGCTGGTCGCGGCGCTCGCCGTCTCCGCAACCTTGCGGCCGTTGCGGAACACGGTCACCGTGTCGGACACCAGCAGGATGTCCTCGATGAAATGCGAGATGAAGACGATCGCCGTGCCTTCCTCGCGCAGCCGTCGGAGCGTTGTGAACAGGCGCTCGACCTCGGGCGGGGAGAGGGCGGAGGTCGGCTCGTCCAGGATGACGATGCGCGCGCCGGAGAACAGCACGCGCGCGATCTCGATCAACTGCTGCAGCCCGATCGGAAGGTCGCCGAGCCGCGCCATCGGATCGACGTCGATGCCGAAGCGGGCGAGCTGCTCGCCCGCCTCGCGCGCCATCCGCCGCCATTGCACGAGGCCGAAGGCGTTGGTCGGCTGGTTGCCGAGGAAGACGTTCTCCGCGACCGTCAGGTCGGGCGCGACGCTGAGCTCCTGGTGCACCATGGCGATGCCGGCGGCGTGCGCATCGCGAGCCGAGCGAAAATGCATCTCCTGGCCGTCGACCAGGAAGCGGCCGGAGAACTCGGTGTGCACGCCGGCGATGATCTTCATCAGCGTGCTTTTGCCGGCGCCGTTCTCGCCGACGAGACCGTGGATCTCGCCGGGATAAAGCGCGAAGTCGACACCACGAAGCGCTTCGACGCCGCCGAAGCTCTTCGTGATGCCCTGCAGTTCCAAGATGGGCTGTTGTCCCACGCTCATGAAAGATCTGGACGCTCAGATCAGGAAGTGATCCTGCATCCACTGCATTCCGGCGGCGTTGGCCTTGGTCACGACCGGACCGTCGGTGACGACGTTCTTCGGGATGCCTTGTCCGCTCTTCTCGCCGCCGACCACGGCGGAGACGCCCGCGACGATCGCGCCGCCATGGATGCGGCAGGACGGATTGCGGACGGTCGCGAACATGCGGCCTTCGCTGACCGCCTGGATCGCCGGCGGCATGGCGTCGACCCCGCCGATCAGGATGTTGGTGCGATTGCGCGCCTTCATGATGTTGGCGGCGGCCAGCGCCATGTCGTCATTGTGGAAGAAGGCCGCATCGATCTGCGGGTATTTGGTCAGATAGGTCTCCCAGAGACGGGCGGTCTTCGACACGTCCCAATCGGCCGGCTGGGTGTCCAGCACTTCGATGCCCGGGAATTGCTTGACGACCGAGTTGAAGCCCTTGGCGCGGCCCTGCGCACCGGTGTGGCCGAGCGCGCCCTGCGTCATGATGATCTTGCCCTTGCCACCCATGGCGTTGCACAGCGCCTGTGTCACCGAAGCGCCCATGAACTCGTTGTCGGGAGCGAGGAAGGAATGGACGTTGATCTGATCGAGCGGCGCGATCAGCGTGTCCATGTCGATCACGGGCGTGCCGGCGTCGATCATCTTCTGCACCGGCTGGGTGAGGGTGCCGATGCCGAAGGCCTGGATCGCGACGAAGTCCCATTTCTGCGAGGCCATGTTGTCGATCGCCGCGCGCTGCTTCACCGCATCGAGCTGCCCGTCGAACCAGGTCACCTCGACATTGAACAGCTTGCCCCAGAATTCCGCCGCCTGCTTGCCTTGCGCGCACCAGGTGGCCTGGAGGCCGGCGTTGGAGAAGGCCGCCTTCAACGGCTTCTCGCTGCGTCCGACTGCGGCCAGTGCGGGGTTTATGCCCATGCTGCCGAGGATGGCAGCTCCGGCGCCGGCGGCCGCAGCCGCCTGAAGAAGATCGCGCCTGGTCGTCGAGAAATCTTTCGTCCCGGACATCGCTCGCTCCCATATATTTTGTCGTCGGCGCGTCATTGGTAGCGCTACCGATCTCCGAAAGTCTCTCACAAGAGTTGTTCGCACTCAATCTGCATTCAGCCGCAGTGTCGTCGCAGCCCGCGCGTTGGTGCAGCGCAAAGCGTCAGGTGGCCGCGGCGGCGAATGCGTCGATCTCGGCGAGCAATGTATCCCAGGCCTGCGCGATCTCGGGCGTCCATTCATCGCCGAGCAGATCGCGGAGCGCATCCCTGATGACGGCGAAGAACGCGTTGAACAGCTCGCGCGGCGTGCCATAGGCGTCGTGCGAGGCGACCTCGCACGCGATCAGCCGGAAATGCCCGCGGCGCTCGCCGGCGAAGTCGAGAATCGCCTCGATCGTCAGCGCCAGCATCGACCCCTTCACGAGGTCACCGCCGTCCGTGCGGAACATCGCCTGCGTTTCCGGATGGAGATCGAACAGACGTCGATAGACGAACGGCGTGAGGTCGGCGCAGCGCGAGGCCGCACGTTCGAAGCTGTCGTGGATGGGATGAAAGGCCGCGTTCATCGACAGTTCAGCCGCGCGGGCAAAAAAAGAGCGGGGCCCTGGCCCCGCTCAAAAATTGTGTCGACCCTATTATCCCCGATCTTAAGATTTGATCTTGATTGACGGGGCGACGCTGCGTTTTGCGCGCCAGGGGCTCCTCCCGAGACTTGGACCACCAGGCCTCGACCTCGCGGTCAGCGCCTGAGCAAGAGGGATGCTAGATCAACTTTTCTCACTTGTCATCATTTTCGGCAACGAATGTTCAAAATAGGAGCAGCTGACGAAACGTTCGGGCTTCTGCCTACCTAAACATATGACAGATATAAGAAATTTGTGGATGGCCGGGCAGGTTTCCCTGCCTCAGATACCGGCCGGGCTCGGGCGTAGGGCGGTCCGGCCACAGCTTTCGAGCAATTTGCGCGGGACCAAGCAGGCTGCGGAACTGGCCTCGACTCGGCTGCGCCCGAGTGATTAGTTAGCGCACGAACGAATGGTCCGGCGGATGCGCGCACGCCTGCAAAAATTCCTGCCTCTGGTCCTGCTCGCCCTGGCGATGCAGGTGCTGGCGCCGATCGCCGCCTGTCTCGCGGCCGGCCAGGCTGCGGCCGATCCGTTCTCTGCAGGCGTCATCTGCCATAGCACAAGTGAGCAGGGCGGCCCGGTTGATGAGACCGGGACACCGGCCGCAAAAGCTGGCGCATGTGCGCTTTGTTGCCTCGCGCACGCTGACGCTTCGCTTGACGCGCCGCCCCATGCGGCGTTCTCAACTCCCGTCCGCCCCATCGCCCGCATCGTCTGGCACGTGGCGAACGCGCCCGTCCTCGCCGCCATCGACGGTTCGAGCGCTTGGGCGCGCGCTCCCCCTCGCATTTCCTGATCCGCGAAACCTTCAGCTCCGCGCCGGCTTCGGCCGTGCCGGGATCGCTATGCACCGGCTCTCTGCCGGCATCAGGAATGACCTCATGCCTCGTACAGGCTTCTTTCGACTGCTTTCCGCACGCAAAATTCTGCTTGCCTCAGCTTCTGCCCTCGTTGTGCCATCCAACGCAATCGCGGAGGAAAACCGGCGCGAGCTTCCTCCCGTCACAGTCGACGCGCCGCGGGAGAAACGGGCCTCTCCAGCCCGCGCACAGCGAACCGCCGCGCGATCAACGCGGGCCCGCGCGCCCGCAACTGCGCGTCCGCAACCGACGGCAGCTTCCGAAGGGGGCCTCGGTCCTGGTGCCCTGACGGTTCTCACCGCCCAGCAGGCACTGAGCGAGATCAACCAGACGCCGGGCGGCGTAGCGCTGGTCGCAGCGGAGGCCTACCGGAATTCGACTCCCGCCAGCACGATCAAGGATGTCCTGGACTACGTTCCCGGCGTGTTTGCGCAGCCGAAATGGGGTGACGACACCCGGCTTTCGATCCGCGGATCCGGCCTGTCGCGCAATTTCCATCTGCGCGGCGTGCAGCTTTACATGGACGGCATCCCGATCAATACGGCGGACGGCTACGGCGATTTCCAGGAGATCGACCCGACCGCCTACAAATACGTCGAGGTGTACAAGGGCGCGAACGCGCTGCAGTTCGGAGCCAATTCGCTGGGAGGCGCCGTCAACTTCGTGACGCCATCGGGACGCGACCGATTTCCGAATGGAGTCTCGCTCGACGTGGGAGCCTTCGGCTTCAGGCGACTGCAGGCCAATGCAGGAGGCGCCAACGGGCCGTGGGATGGTTTCGTCACCGCATCAACGCAGGCCACGGACGGCTTCCGCGATCACAGCTTCGGCTCGGGCAACCGCGTGAGCGGCAATGTTGGCTACCAGTTCTCGCCGGATTTCGAGACGCGATTCTATCTTAACGCCAACGAGGTGCGGCAGCGCATTCCAGGAACCGTCACCAAGGCGTCTGCCTTGACCAATCCGGAGGCCGCGGCTCCGGCGAACGTTGCGCTGGACCAGCAGCGCAACATCGACACGATCAGGCTGGCAAACAAGACGACGATCCGATTCGACGACACCAGGTTGGAGTTCGGCGCTTTCGGCGTCGACCGGCACCTCATGCATCCGATCTTCCAGTGGCTCGATTATCGCTACAAGGATTATGGCGGCTTCGCGAAGGTTACGGACGACCGCATCATCGGCGGTTACCGCAACAGGCTGGTTGCGGGCGTCAACCTGTTGAACGGCAGCATCGACAACCAGCAGTTCGCCAACATTGCCGGACAGAAGGGGGCATTGCTGTCGTCGTCGATCGATCGCTCGGAGAACACCTCGGTTTACGTGGAGGACAGCTTCTACTTTCTGCCGAATGTCGCCGCGATCGCCGGCACGCAATTCCTGCATGCGACCCGCGATCGGCAGGACCGGTTTCTCAGCGACGGCGACCAGTCGGGAGCAACCCGCTTTGATCTGTGGTCGCCGAAGGCGGGCCTGCTGTGGCAGATCGACCCGACGTGGCAGGCCTTCGCCAATGTTTCGCGGAGCGCCGAAGTGCCGAGCTTCGGCGAGAGCGCGCGCGGTCCTGGCATTCCGACGATTCCGTTCACCAGCATCCGCCCGCAGATTGCGACGACCTACGAGATAGGGACCCGCATGCGACGGCCCGACTATTCGTGGGAATTGACCACCTATCGCGCCGATATCCGCGATGAGCTGCTGTGCCTGTACAGCGCGTTCGGCAATTGCAACGTGACCAATGCCGACCGAACCTTCCACCAGGGCGTCGAGGCGGGGGCAGGGGCAGCAATCTTCCGCGATATCTTCGTGACAGGAGGCGCGCCCGACAAGGTGTGGCTCAACCTCGCTTATACTTACAGCGATTTTCGCTTCGACAGCGACACGGCGTTCGGCAACAACCAGCTGCCCGGCGCGCCGCGTCACTATTTGCGCGCCGAGTTGCTCTATAAGCATCCGACCGGGTTCTATGCTGGTCCGAACGTCGAATGGGTGCCGCAGGCCTATTTTGTCGACAGTATGAACACGTTGACGACCGAGCCGTATGCACTGCTCGGATTGAAAGCGGGCTTCGACAATGGCGGGCCGTTCTCCGCCTATATCGAGGGTCGAAACCTCACCAACAGGACCTACATTGCAAGCGTCAGTATCATCGATCGCGCCACCGCGACGTCGGCGTTGTTCGAGCCAGGTGCGGGCCGGGCGGTCTACACCGGAATGAGGTATCGATGGTAAAGCGCACTGAGGCTGCCGAGACCACCACGACCGATCCAATCAGATCAAAACCGAGGGAACCAAATGAACAGGATCAAGCTATCACTTCTGGCGGCCGCCATGCTGCTCGGCACCAGCGCGGCAGTCGCAGCCGACGACGTCAAGGCCGGCGATCTCGTCATCTCGCAGGCCTGGAGCCGGGCGACGCCGGGCGGCGCCAAGGTCGCCGGCGGCTATCTGACCATCGAAAACAAGGGGAGCGCCGCCGACAGGTTGGTCAGCGTGTCCGCCGATATCGCAGGCAAGGCCGAGATTCACGAGATGGCCATGGACAACGGCGTGATGAAGATGCGCGCGCTCGACAAGGGATTGGCGATCGAGCCCGGCAAGACCGTGAAGCTCGCCCCCGGCGGCAATCATTTGATGCTTCAGGAGCTGAAGGGGCCGTTCAAGCAGGGCGACAAGGTGCCGGTGACGCTTCAGTTCGAGAAGGCCGGCAAGATCACTGTTGCCCTCGACGTCCAGGGCGTCGGCGCGCAAGCACCGGGCGGCGGGGGGCACTCGGGTCACATGGACATGAAGAAAATGCCGGATCATTCGGGAATGAAGATGAAATGAGACTGTTCTGGACTCTCGGGAGACCGAA
The DNA here is from genome assembly GCF_020194115.1 of Bradyrhizobium sp. NBAIM01. Lineage (NCBI taxonomy): Bacteria > Pseudomonadati > Pseudomonadota > Alphaproteobacteria > Hyphomicrobiales > Nitrobacteraceae > Bradyrhizobium > Bradyrhizobium sp. NBAIM01. Next base: position 149,261 of record NZ_JADYVU010000006.1, read on the forward strand.
TATGTCGAAGCGATCCTGCCTGATTCTGATTGCCGCGGTCGCCGCATCACCAGTGGCGGCGCATGTCTCTCTCGAGACCAAGCAAGCCACAATCGGCGCGTCCTACAAGGCGGTGTTCACCGTGCCGCATGGCTGCGCGGGCTCGCCGACGGTGAAGCTCCGCGTGCAGATTCCGGAAGGGGTCATCGCGGTGAAGCCGATGCCGAAGGCCGGCTGGACCATCGACGTCGTCGAGGGCAAATATGCGGGGGAATACGACTATCACGGCAACAAGCTCTCGTCCGGCGTCAAGGAGGTGGCGTGGTCCGGCGGCAAGCTGCCGGACAAGAACTATGACGAGTTCATCATGCAGACGGTGCTGACCGACAAGCTCAAGGCGAACACGACCTTGTACTTCCCAGTGGTTCAAGAATGCGAGACCGGCGTCAGACGCTGGATCGAGATCCCAACCGAGGGGTCAAGCCATTCGCATGAGGGCAAGTCGCCGGCGCCTGGCGTCAAGCTCCTGCCGAAACCCTGATGCGCCTCCTCGCCGCGCTCGCGACGCTGCTCTTCGCTGCGGGCTTCGCGAGCGGTGCGCTCGCGCATGCGGCGCTGATCTCGGTCGAGCCGGCGAATGGCAGCACGCTCGCGACCGCGCCCAAGATGGTCGAGCTGCGGTTCAACGAACCGGTAACGCCGGGCGCGATCCGGCTGATCGACGGGACGGGCAGGGCGCGGGACGAGACGCGCGTCAGCGCGTCCGGCGACACGATTTCGATCCAGATGCCGGCGGATCTGCCTGAGGGGACCGCGGTCGTCAGCTATCGCGTGGTCTCGCAGGATGGCCATCCGATCGTGGGATCGGTGATGTTTTCAGTCGGCATGCCGTCGGAGACGAAGCCGTCCGCGAGTACTGACCATTGGTTGGCCGCGCTGATCTGGCTGGCGCGCGTTGGCCTCTATCTCGGTCTGTTCGTAGGCGTCGGCGGTGTGTGGTTTGCGCGCTGGATATCATGGTCTCTGGCCGGCATGACCGTGCCGCGCATGGCGCTCGCGGTCGGCCTTTCCAGCGCGGTGGTGTCGCTCGGTGCGCTGGGTCTCGATCTCCTCGGCCTGCCGCCGGCGGCGCTCGCGACGGCCGCGCCTTGGAAGGTCGCGGTGGCAACCAGTGCCGGCCGCGCGTTTCTAGTTGCTGCCGCCGCGATGCTGTTCGCCTTGCTGGCGCTCCGCAGCGCATGGTCTTCGCGGGCTCTTGCGATCATTGCCATGGTCGGCGTGGGCCTGTCGCTCGCCATGAGCGGGCATGCCGCAACGGCGCCGCCTCGAATGATGATGCGCCCGGCGATGTTTCTTCACGGCCTGTGCGTTGCGCTATGGATCGGCGCTCTTGCTCCGCTCGCGGCTTTGCTGTCGAAGCCGACGCCGGCAACACTCGCCGTCGTGAAGCGCTTCTCGGGCATCGCCATGCCGGCGGTCGGCGTGCTGGCATTGACGGGCCTCGCCCTTGCGATTGTTCAGCTCGAAAAAGTTTCGGCGTTGGTCGAGACCCGCTATGGCCTCATCCTCTCGATCAAGCTCGGCCTGGTTCTCATGCTGCTCGCACTTGCGGCGCTCAACCGCTTCCGCCTCACTCCGGCACTCGCCCGCGATCGTGGAGCCCAGACCATCCTCAAGCGCTCGATCCTCCTCGAATGCGTGATCGCCCTCGCCATCTTTGCCGTCGTCGCCGGCTGGCGCTTCACGCCGCCGCCGCGAACGATCATTCCGGAGACGCCGTTGGCGATCCACATCCACGGCGACAAGGCGATGTTCCAGGTGCTGGTGTCACCTGGAAAGGTCGGCAAGGACGATTTCGTGCTCCAGCTCATGACCGGCGAGGGGACGCCCCTGGCGGCCAAAGAGGTGACGTTGACCCTCAGTCTGCCCGAGCGTGGCATCGAGCCGATGGAACGGGTCGCCTTGCTCGGGCCGGATGGCTACTGGCACGTGCGCAGGGTCGAGCTGCCCTTCGCCGGCCGCTGGCGTGTGCGGATCGAGGCGCTTGTGAGCGATTTCGAGAAGATCACGCTGGCGGATGAACTCGAGGTGCCGCCGCCCTAGGCTCACCGGCTTTGCTGAGCACGGTGCTCCTGAAGTCAAACCTGAAGGCAACGGAAAAATGACAGCTATTTCGCCGCGTTAGCGGCTTTTCTTCATTCCCGTCTTGTGTTTTCGCTCCCAATCCGGTTTCACTGCAGGCGATCACTGATTCCCAGAGTATTACCATGCGGTTGTCGCGGTTCTTTCTGCCCATCCTGAAGGAAAATCCGAAAGAGGCGGAGATCGTCTCGCATCGGCTGATGCTGCGTGCCGGCATGATCCGGCAGGAGGCGGCGGGCATCTATGCCTGGCTGCCGCTCGGCTTTCGCGTGCTGAAGAAGATCGAGCAGATCGTGCGCGAGGAGCAGAATCGCTCCGGCGCGATCGAGGTCTTGATGCCGACGCTCCAGCTCGCCGACCTCTGGCGCGAGAGCGGCCGCTACGACGCCTACGGCCCGGAGATGCTGCGCATCGCCGACCGCCACAAGCGCGAGCTGCTGTACGGACCGACCAACGAGGAAATGATCACCGAGATCTTCCGCGCCTATGTGAAGTCCTACAAGAACCTGCCGCTCAATCTCTATCATATCCAATGGAAATTCCGCGACGAGCAGCGTCCGCGTTTCGGCGTGATGCGCGGCCGCGAGTTCCTGATGAAGGATGCCTATTCCTTCGACCTCAACGAGGCCGCGGCGCGCGTCGCCTACAACAAGATGTTCGTCGCATACTTGCGCACCTTCGCGCGGATGGGGCTGAAGGCGATCCCGATGCGCGCCGAGACCGGCCCGATCGGCGGCGATCTCAGCCACGAGTTCATCGTGCTCGCCGAGACCGGCGAATCCGGCGTGTTCATCAATCGCGATGTGCTGGACCTGCCGGTGCCGGGCGAGGACGTGGATTATGAGAGCGACCTGACGCCGATCATCAAGCAATGGACCTCGCTCTATGCGGCGACCGAAGACGTCCACGATGCCGCGCGGTTCGAGCAGGAGGTGCCCGTGGACAAGCGGGTGAACACCCGCGGCATCGAGGTCGGCCAGATCTTCTATTTCGGCACCAAATATTCCGAGCCGATGAAGGCGCTCGTGGCGGGGCCTGATGGTGTCGACGTGCCGATCCATGGCGGCTCGTACGGTGTCGGCGTCTCGCGCCTGCTGGGTGCCATCATCGAGGCTTGCCATGACGATGCCGGCATCAAATGGCCGGAAGCGGTGGCACCGTTCCGCGTCTCGATCCTCAACCTGAAGCAGGGCGATGCGGCCGTCGATGCGGCCTGCGAGAAGCTCTATGCCGAGCTCATGGCCAAGGGCGTCGACGTGCTCTATGACGACACCGATCAACGCGCCGGTGCCAAATTCGCCGCCGCCGACCTGATCGGCATCCCCTGGCAGATCATGATCGGGCCGAAGGGGCTCGCCGACGGCAAGGTCGAGATCAAGCGGCGCAGCGACGGCGCGCGCGAGACCATGTCGCCTGCCGACGCGGTCGCAAGACTTGTGGGCTGATAAGGCTGGTCGGCTGAATATTGTTCATCGCGCGATATCGCGGCCGCCAATCCGGCCACAATTGACCCCGAATCATGGGATTATCGAGCGATGAATGAAACCATGACCGAAACCGTGCAAACCGCGCCTTTCGCGCCCTTCGAGTGGATGCTGTCGGCGCGCTATTTGCGGGCGCGGCGGAAAGAGGGATTCATCTCGGTCATCGCCGGGTTCTCCTTTCTCGGCATCATGCTCGGCGTTGCGACGCTGATCATCGTCATGGCCGTGATGAACGGCTTCCGCAAGGAGCTGCTCGACAAGATCCTGGGCCTCAACGGCCACATCCTGGTCCAGCCCCTGGAATCGCCGCTGACCGACTGGAAGGACGTTGCCGACCGCCTCAGCCAGGTCGAGGGCATCCGGCTCGCGGCGCCGGTGGTTGACGGTCAGGCGCTGGCGTCATCGCCTTGGAACGCCTCGGGCGTCCTGGTGCGCGGCATCCGCTCCGACGATCTCAACAACCTCACCTCGATCGCCAAGAACATCAAGCAGGGCTCCCTCGAGGGCTTTGACGAAGGACAGGGCGTTGCGATCGGCCGGCGCCTCGCCGATCAGCTTTCGCTGCATGCCGGCGACAGCATCACGCTGGTGGCGCCGAAGGGCGCAGTGACGCCCATGGGCACGACGCCGCGGATAAAACCGTACAAGATCGTCGCGGTGTTCGAGATCGGCATGTCCGAATACGATCTCGGCTTCGTGTTCATGCCGCTTGCCGAGGCGCAGGCCTATTTCAACCGCAGCAACGACGTCACCTCGATCGAGGTGTTCACGACCAACCCCGATAGGATCGACGCCTTCCGCAAGGCGGTGACGGAGGCGGCGGGCCGGCCGATCTTCCTGGTGGATTGGCGGCAGCGCAACTCGACCTTCTTCAACGCGCTCCAGGTTGAACGCAACGTGATGTTCCTGATCCTGACCATGATCGTGCTGGTCGCCGCGCTCAACATCGTCTCCGGCCTGATCATGCTGGTGAAGGACAAGGGCAGCGACATCGCGATCCTGCGCACCATGGGCGCCTCGCAAGGCTCGATCATGCGGATCTTCCTGATCACGGGCGCTTCGATCGGCGTCGTCGGCACGCTGGTCGGCTTCTGCGTCGGCCTCGTGATCTGCGTTAACATCGAATCGATCCGGCAATTCCTGTCCTGGCTGACCTCGACCGAGCTGTTCTCGCCGGAGCTCTACTTCCTGTCGAAACTGCCCGCCGAGATCGACGTCGGCGAGACCACGGCCGTCGTCATCATGGCGCTGACGCTGTCGTTCCTGGCGACGCTCTATCCGTCGTGGCGCGCCGCGCGCCTCGATCCCGTCGAAGCGCTCCGGTACGAGTGAGGGGCTGATGGAGCAGCAGCAGGGGGCAGAAGATGTACCGGTCATTTATCTCCACGAGATAAAGCGGCAGTACTTGCAGGGAGAGGTGCCGCTGACGATCCTCGACGGCGCCAAGCTGGCGCTGTGGGCCGGTCAGTCGGTCGCGCTGGTGGCGCCGTCGGGCTCGGGCAAGTCGACGCTGCTGCACATCGCTGGGCTGCTGGAAGCCCCCGATTCCGGCGAGGTCTATGTCTCGGGCGCGCCGACCTCGCAACTGCCCGACATCGAGCGCACGCAGCTGCGCCGCACCGATATCGGCTTCGTCTACCAGTCGCATCGGCTGCTGCCGGAGTTCTCGGCGCTCGAGAACGTCATGCTGCCGCAGATGATCCGCGGCCTGAAGAAGTCCGAGACCGTCAAGCGTGCCAAGGAGATCCTCGGCTATCTCGGCCTCGGCGACCGCATCACCCACCGCCCCGCCGAGCTGTCGGGCGGCGAGCAGCAGCGTGTCGCCATCGCCCGTGCGGTGGCCAACGCGCCGCGCGTGCTGTTTGCGGACGAGCCGACCGGCAATCTCGACCCCGGCACCGCCGAGCACGTGTTCCAGGCCCTGATGCAGCTGGTCAAGGCGACGCATGTGTCGATGCTGATCGCGACCCACAACATGGAGCTCGCCGGCCGCATGGACCGGCGGGTCTCGCTGTCGAACGGCCAGGTGGTCGAGCTCGACTAAAGAGCTCGAAAACAACCCCATGCACAGTAGCCAAGTGCTTGGTGAGACTTCCGAAAAAAATCGAAGACGGCGGTCCGTCGCCGCCTCACGATTCAGGGCCTGATCACCGTCAATTTGAACGGTCCGCCATTGGCGGCAGCATGCGCCACGGCTTCGTTGGCGTGGTCGAGATCGAAGGTCTCTGTCTCGTACTCTTCCAGCCGCAGCAGCCCGGCACGCACCAGTGCGATCAGGCGGCTGGCCGCATCGGGCGGATACATCCAGACGCCGTGGATGCTGATGCAGTTGCGCATGATCCAGGGGTAGGGCAGCTCGAGGCCCGGCCCGCCCGCCATGCCGACGCCACCCATCAGCACGACGCGTCCGTAAGCGCGGACCGTCATGACTGCCGCGCGCACGACAGTCGGGCTCACCGAGGGCGGCATGATGTCGAAGACGCAGTCGATCGGCCCCGGTGCGGCGCGCTTCATCGTCTCACGGTCGTCGTCCTCGTCACCCGAGAGCTTGACCGGCTTCACCCGCGCCCCGAAGCGGCGGACGAGGTCGGCGAGGATCCGTTCGTTGCGGCCCGGCGCGACCACGCAGGCTGCGCCCATCGCCAGCGCGACGGAGACGGCGGCGCTGCCGAAATTGCCGGTGGCGCCGCTCACCAGCACGGTCTCGCCCGGGCGAAGATTTGCCGCAAGGAAGCCGCCATAGGGCACCAGCAGCGTGCCCAGCGCGCACCATTGTGTCGCCTGCTCGGACGTGATCGGGCCGAGCGGTTTGACGTTCTCGGTCGGCACCCGCATCTGCTCGGCGAAAGAGCCGTGGCGAAAGTGCCGTTGCAGGCGCATGCCGCCAGCTCCCGCGGCGGTCAGGCCCTGCAGGGCGATATCGGGCGCCACGGCATCGTCGCGCGAGCGTACTGTCGGATCGCAGAACACCCAGTCGCCGACGGCAAGCCTGGTCGCGTCCGGACCGATCGCGCGCACGCGGCCGACGCCGCCGGGGCCGGGGACGATGGGCAGGTCGAGCGCGTAGTTGCGCGTCCCGTCGAAGACCTCGTTCATGTAGGACAGCACGCGCGTCGCGACGACGTCGATGATGACCTCGCCGGTGCCGAGCACCGGTTCGGGGACAGTCTCGATCGCCAGCGGCGATCCGAAGGATTTGAGTACGGCAGCTTTCATGATGTTCACCTCGAGGTCGGGTGAGGTCCATATGCTGCCCTGGCGGAAGTCAGGAAGGCCTGGTATTATCCTAGTATTTCATAGGCCCTCCATCGCCGGGACACCCGCCATGGTCGATCCACGCCGCGTTGAATTCGGGGACTTCCTGAGGTCCCGCCGCGAAAAGCTGTCGCCGAAGGCGGTCGGGCTTCCGGTGGGCCGGCGCCGGCGCACCGCGGGGCTGCGCCGCGAAGAAGTCGCGCAGCTCGCCGGCATCGGCGTCGACTGGTACATCCGTCTCGAGCAGGGCCGCACGGTCAGCCCGTCCGTGACCACCGTGGATGCGCTGGCCCGGGCCCTCCGTCTCAGCAAGGCCGAGCACGCCCACCTCAAGGCGCTGGCGCGCGAGCCCGCAAGGAGCCCCTTCACCCGCGAGATCGTGCCTCCGCCCATTCGTCGCATGATCGAGAGCCTGCATCAGCCGGCCTACATCACCGGCCGGCGCTGGGACGTGCTGGCCTGGAACGATGCGGCCGAGGAGGTGTTCGGGTTCGGGCGATTGCCGGAGCAGGATCGCAACACGCTGCTTCTTATGTTGACGAACAAGCAGACGCGAAAATCCTACGGCGCCGGCTGGACCGACGTAGCCAAGGCGATGGTGGCGATGTTTCGCGCCACCCACGACGTCTGGGCCGGCGATCCCGCCTTCACGGAGCTGCTGACGCGGCTGCGCGAGGGCAGCCCGGAATTCGTCAAATGGTGGGAGGCGCACGACATCCGCAGCACCATCTCGGGCCGCAAGACCATGAACCATACGAGCAAAGGCGTGCTGCACTTCGAGCACACCAGCTTCCAGGCCAACGACGATCCCGCGCTGAAGCTCGTGATCTATACGCCGCTCTAAGCCCGCCGTTGTTGAAGACACTTGACCACCTGCATCGCGCGCTGGGCCGAGCAGGACCCGAGAGGCGTCTTGATGCTGAGCCGCCCCTCGCGCCGGGAACCGAAGGCCCCGCCTACAGTTACTGTCTCATCATTGTGCAGGTGGAGCGAGGGACGTGTTCGGGGTTGACCGATGACGACAGCGACCGGGGGATCCTCGGCCGACCGCAACGCCGTCTTGGCCACCCTCGGCGATCATATTCGAGAGATCGGCAGCCCCGACGATCTCGCCTATGCGGCGGCCGAGCTGCTTGGCCGCAGCCTCAATGTCAGCCGGGCAGGTTACGGCACCGTCGACACCTCCGCCGAGACCATCACGATCGCGCGCGACTGGAATGCGCCTGGGATCTTGAGCCTGGCCGGCGTGCTGCGCTTTCGCGACTATGGCAGCTATATCGAAGACTTGAAGCGGGGCGAGACGGTCGTCTGCGCCGATGCTGAAAAGGACGCTCGCGTCGGCGACCGCGCCCGAGCTCTCGAGGCGATCTCGGCGCGCGCATTCGTCAACATGCCGATCTCCGAGCCCGATGGGGTCGTGGCGCTGCTCTACCTCAACAATGCCACGCCGCGCGAATGGACCCCGGCGGAGCTCGAGCTCATCCGCGAGGTTGCCGAACGCACCCGCACCGCCGTTGAACGTCGCCGCGCCGAGAGCGCGGTGCGCGAGAACGAAGCGCGACTCCTCTTCCTGGACGCTCTCAACAAGGAAACGGCGAAGACGCGCGATGCAGACGGCGTCATGGCAGTGACGACGCGAATGGTCGGTGAGTATCTCGGCGTCTCCAACTGCGCCTATGCCGACATGGATCCTGATCAGGACGGCTTCACCATCCGCGGGGATTGGGCTGCCCCCGGTGCGATGCACATAGTGGGGCACTACAGCCTTGCCGACTTCGGCGAGAAGGCGGTGCGAGAGCTGGGCGCCGGCCGCCCCCTCATCATCAACGACAATCTGAAGGAGATCGCCCCCGAGGAAGCCGCCACCTTCCAGCGCATCGGCATCGGTTCGACGATCTGCATGCCCTTGGTGAAGGAGGGGCGCCTGACCGCCTTGATGGCCATTCATCACCGTGGCCCGCATCTTTGGACGCCGCGCGAACTTGCCTTGCTCACCGAGGTGACGGAGCGATCATGGGCGCACATCGAGCGCGTCCGATCGGAGCAGGCGGCGCGCGAAGCTGCCGAGCGGCTCGTCCTCGCCAACAAGGCCGCCGGAATCGGCACCTGGGACTACGATCCGGTCAACGACATTCTTCGATGGGATAACCGCTGCAAGGAGGTGTTCGGTCTCTCACCGGATGCCGAGGTCAGCTACGAGGGCTCATTCCTGAAGGGCATCCATCCCGACGACAGGCAGCGCGCCCATGAGGCCGTCTCGACCGCGTTACAGCCCAATTCTCCGGGAAGCTACAACATCGAATACCGCACCGTCGGCATCGAGGATGGTGTCGAGCGCTGGATCGCCGCAACGGGTCACGCGATCTTTTCTGACGGCCACGCCACGCGATTCATCGGGACCGTGCTGGATATATCCGCGCAAAAGAAGACCGAGCGTCATCTGAGGATCCTCAACGACACGGGAGCATCGGTTGCCCGCGAACGCGATCTCGAGAGGATCGTGCAGATCGTGACGGATGCCGGCGTCGAGCTGACGGGCGCCCAGTTCGGAGCCTTCTTCTACAACGTCCTGGCCGCGGACGGCGGCAGCTACATGCTGTATTCGCTGTCCGGCGTGCCGCGATCCGCTTTCGAAAACTTCCCGATGCCGCGCGCCACCGCCGTGTTCGAGCCGACCTTCAAGGGCACGGGCGTGGTGAGGTCGGACGACATCCTGCAAGACCCGCGCTATGGCAAGAATGCGCCGCGGAAAGGCATGCCCGAGGGCCATCTTCCGGTCCGGTCCTATCTGGCGGTCCCCGTGATCTCGCGCAGCGGCGAGGTGCTCGGTGGGCTTTTCTTCGGTCATGCGGAGGTCGGTCGATTCCACGAGGAGCACGAATCCGCATTGCTCGGCATCGCCGGCCACGCCGCGACCGCGATCGACAATGCCGGGCTGCTGACCAGGCTCGAAGCGCTCAATGCCGAGCTGGAGCAACGTGTCGCCGACGAGATCGCCGAGCGCATGAAGGCCGAGGAGCAATTGCGGCAATCGCAGAAAATGGAAGCCGTCGGGCAATTGACCGGGGGGATCGCCCACGACTTCAACAACATGCTGGCCGTCATCCTCGGCAGCTTGAATCTCGCCAAGCGGCGGCTCGGCAAGGGCGAGCTCAACATTGACCGTTTCTTGGATAGTGCAACGGATGGTGCGAACCGTGCCGCCACGTTGACACAAAGATTGTTGGCGTTCTCGCGGCAGCAGCCTCTTGCGCCCGAGGTCGTGGACATCAACAAGATGGTCGGTGAGATGAGTGAGTTGCTCGAGCGCTCGCTCGGCGAGCTCGTTCGTCTCGAGACGGTCCTCGCGGCTGGCCTTTGGCGCGTCAAGGCAGACCCTGCCCAGCTCGAAAGCGTTCTCGTCAATCTTGCTGTCAATGCACGCGATGCCATGCCGAAGGGTGGCAGGCTGACGATCGAAACCGCCAACGCCTCGATAGATCGAAAATACGCCCGCGAATACGCGCTGCAGCCCGGGCAGTACGTGCTCACTGCGGTGACGGACAACGGCACGGGCATCGCGGCCGACGTGCTGGGAAAGGTCTTCGATCCGTTCTTTACGACCAAGGTCGTCGGCAAGGGGACTGGACTTGGCCTCAGCCAGGTCTACGGCTTCGTGCGGCAGTCGGGCGGCCATGTCAAAATCTATTCGGAGGTGGACGTCGGTACGACCGTGAAGATCTATCTTCCACGGTTCGCGGGCCAGGAGCCTGTCTCAACTCCGTCGCACGGCGTGCCACATCCCGGTGCAAGTCCGCAGAGCGAGACCATCCTCGTCGTCGAGGACGACGAGCGGGTCCGCGGCATCTCGTCCGAAAGCCTGCGCGAGCTTGGTTATACCGTCGTCGAGGCCGCCAGCGCCCGGGAGGCGATCGGCAAGATCGAAGGCGGTTTCGTTCCGGATCTGCTGTTCACCGACGTCGTCATGCCCGACATGACCGGTGCCGAACTCGCGGCCGAGCTGTCGAGACGATACCCGGATCTGAAAGTGCTGTTCACCACCGGCTACACGCGCAACGCGATCGTCCATAATGGCGTGCTCGATGCCGGCAAGCATTTACTTTCCAAGCCCTTTGCGATCGAGGACCTGGCCGCCAAGGTCCGCTCCCTGCTCGACGAGGGGTGAATGAATGTTGCGCGTTGAATCGTCCCCCGAGGCGATGTCCGACGTCATTTCAAGGCGACGGAGCGGGCCGAGGGTTTGTGCTGACGGTCAGTTGGGGGGCGGGCGTCCAAGGGCTCTCGGGCCAATGAACTGCCTGCCAGGGAGCCGCTTTCCCAGGCGTCGTCGGCCAGGAGCTTGTCGGGCCCGGCGTCGGCAATGCGCAGGATGCCTTGAGCCGAGCCCATTGTGACGGCAGGCCCGCCAGGTCGAGCTCGAATGTCATGATGTCCGTCTTGTCGTCCGCGATCGGCGTGCTTTCGCGGACATGCAGGGAGCGGGAGGCCAGTATCGCCTTGACCATGTCGGGGTCGATGTTGCTGCGCCAGACCTCGTGCTTGCCGGTCCGCAGCGGAGATCCTCCGGTCGTCTTCTCCTTGTCGGCATCCGCCGTGATCAGGATCGTGCTCTTGCCGGTGGCCGTTTCGTCGACCTCGGCCGCAAATGTCAGCGGTGCGCCCTTGCTGCTTTCGCAAGACAGGCGCAGCTCCATCGTTCGGAACGTGGAGGCGTTCTCCTTCTTGGCGGTCGCGATCTTGCGGATGAACGGCCGGGCCTCTTTCTCCAGCGTCCATTTCGTTTCGGCGAGCGGTCGCGTGTCGATGCCGAAACCGTAGAGCTCGGATCGCGTCAATACGTGTAGGCTTTCGAACTTCACCGTCCGGATCAGCGAATCGAGCTCGCGGCCAATTCCCATCGCCGCGATGAACGCGGCGCGATCGCGATCGGCCGCCAACAGCCGGCGACGCCTGTATTCCGCGACGGCCGCCGGATCGGGCCGTCCATCGAAGGCGAGCACCAGCCTGGAATTATGGACCGCCATTGCGGCGTCGGGGGCGACTTCGCGCGATGCCGCCCCCAGAAACAGGTATGCGCAGGCCGAGTTGCACATGGCACGGGTCGTGGTGAGTTCGGCCTCGACCTCGCCGCTCGCGTTCTTGAGCTTCAAGCAAGCGGCGTCTCCCTGCGTGCCCGCGGCGCAGGCGGTCGCGATCGTCCGGCCGACCCTGGCAATCGCCTTGCGGCTGCGCAGCAACCGCGCGATCGCGTAGGACTGCTCGACGTTGCCGCCGGGCGAATGAACGTAGATCGGACGCTGCAGGTCCTTGACGGCGGCGAGGAAGCGGCGAATGCGCAGCGCAGCCTCGCGATCGATCTCGCCCTCGATGGCGATCCAGCGATCGCAGCCCGGGCCGCATGCGTCGGCCGGCCCCTTGGCGAGATAGATCGTCAGCCTGGAGGCAAATCCGGTTTTCTCGGCCGGCATTGCTTCGGCACGCAAAGTGCCGGGAAGCAAGAGCGAGGCAAGGAGGAGCAGGATACGGACATGCATGCAGCAAGCGACCACGCACGGCGAGGAAGAGGTTCGACCCTATATGAGGACCACCGTTATCACAACTTTTGATGGCCGGCCGGTGCACGCTTATTTCGTTCACCGGCCACCGCAGCAACGCACCCATGCGCGGCGTGCTGTCGTCCGTCAGGTCAAGATCAGGTCAGACGATCGATGATTTGCAACAGTCGATCGCAGGACGCCTCAATTCGTTTGAGCGGAGACGTTGCCACGCCGAGCAAAAGTCCCGGGCGCACTGATCCGTTCGACGCATACCAGAGCGATAGCGGCGTAGGCGCAAGTCCCAGCCGTGCTGCTTCCCTGGCGACGGCCAGATCGGGTGCTCCGTCCGCCAATTGCAGGACCGCCGCCAACCCGGCAAGCGCAATGTTCGCGGTGCGCGCGCGAAGGTACTTCAGCAATGCATCGCCTTGTGCAGCGTAAACCCGCTTCGTGCGCCGAAGATGCCGCAGATAATGGCCCTCGCGCATGAAGTCGGCCATCGCGCGCTGCACCGCCGGCCCAGGCGCGGGCGCAAGGCACGCAGCAGCTTCGGCAAATTGCGACGCCAGGGCGGCCGGTGCGACGACAAAGCCCAGCCGCAGGGCAGGCGTCACCGTCTTGCTGAAAGAGCCGATGTGAATGACGCGGCCGGCGCGGTCGAGCGATGCGAGCGCCGGCGTCGCCCGGCCCTTGAGCTGAAGCTCGCTGAGATAGTCATCCTCGATCACCCATGCCTTGCTTTGCGCTGCCCAGTCGAGCAGGCGTGAGCGCCGCACAAGCGACAATGTGGAGCCGAGCGGCGCCTGCTGGCCCGGTGTCACGACCACCAGTGCCGCATCAGGAGCATGTTTCATGCCGTAATCGACATCGATGCCGTCCGCATCAACGGGGATCGGCGCAACCGACAATCGCGCAAGCGCGAGACCCTGCCGGGTAAAGGGAAAGCCAGGGTCCTCCATCCAGGCCTTCTTCTGCTCGAGTCCGAGGACGCGGAGCGCCAAGCCAAGGCCGCCGCTGAAACCGGCAGTGACGATGATCTGGAACGGCGCGCATTCGATCCCGCGCGCCAGCGCGAGGTAGGCCGCGATCTCGCGCCGCAACGCCAGCTCGCCGCGTGGATCCGGGTAGATCGCCGGTGCGCTCACCTCCGCCCGAACTGCCTGCGCGCGCATCCGCGCCAGCAATGTCGCGGGAAGGGTCTCCTGCGCAGGCACGCCCATCTGGAAGATCGCGGGCCCCGCCGTCAGCTCCTGGTACATCTCCATGAACGAGCCGGGCGACGGGGCGCTGTCCCGCCTTACTGGGAACGGGGGCCTGTCGGCGACATGGGTTCCTGTCGCGCGGCTTGCGACGATCAGTTGGGCGGATGAGAGCTTTTCGTACGCCACCCGTACGGTGCCGCGGGCGACGCCGAGTTGGGCGGCGAGATCCTGCCAGGAGGGCAGGCGTGCGCCGGGGGCGAGAACGCCGCTTTCGATCGCGGTCCTGATCCCCTTGTGGATCTGCTCGGCCAGCGGCGTCTTTGCAGATCGATCGAGCTCCAGGTGCAGCGGCCTCGTCATGCCTGCGTGGTACACGAGTTTTGTACGTTCTTGGTGCTTTTTTGTGGACCAGTGCAGGGGCACCTAAGGGGGCAAGAGGGAGGGTTCATCCCCGATCATCAAGGAGCAGGCAGATGAGCGAACGGCTCAACTACAATCACGTCGCACCGGCAGGTATGAAGGCGCTGGGCGGTGTCTACGGCTACGTCATGCAGAGCGGACTTCCCGCGACGCTTGTCACCCTGGTCTATCTTCGCGTGTCGCAGATCAACAATTGCGCCTACTGCCTCGACATGCATACACGCGACCTGCTGAAGAGCGGCGTGAAAATCGAAAAGATCGCGCTGGTCCAGGCCTGGGCCGAGGCGGGCCATCTTTTCGACGAGCGCGAGCGTGCGGCTCTCGCATGGGCCGAGACGATCACCCGCGTCGCCGAGACCAACGTCCCGGATGAGGCCTATCAAGCTGTTCGCAAAGTCTTCAGCGAGCGCGAGCTAGTCGATCTCACGATCGCGATCAGCCTGATGAATGCGTACAATCGCATGTCGATCAGCTTTCGAAATACGCCGCAGGCCGCGCTCGAGGAGGCCGCCTGACCCGAAGGGAATCAGCCGAAACAGAAAGCAGGAACCTGAAAATGACGAGAGTGATCTCCGGCGTCAAAATTCCCGACAGCCAACTGGCTCGCGAGGCCGCCGAGCTGGTGCGCAGTTACGAAGACGAGATGTTGTTCAACCATTCCGTTCGCGTCTACGTGTTCGGCGCGATGACGGGATTGCGCCAGAAGCTGAAGTTTGATTCCGAGCTTCTCTATGTCGCGGCCCTGTTTCACGACCTCGGCCTCGTCGATCACTACCATACCGCGACCAAGCGGTTTGAAGTCGACGGTGCCGATGCAGCGCGCGAGTTTCTGCGGGCACGCGGCATCGCTGATTCCCAGGCCGATCTGGTGTGGGAGGCCATCGCCCTGCACACCACGCCCGGCATTCCGCAATATATGAGACCGGAAATCGCGCTCACCAACGCAGGCGTTCTGGTGGATGTGGTGGGCATCGGGTATGATCATTACACACCGGAGCAGCGCGAGCAGGTGATCTCGGCGTTCCCGCGCGGTGACTTCAAGAACGAGTTCGTGAAGGTACAGACCTGCTCGGCGCTGAAGAAACCGCAGACGACGTTCGGGACGGTCAACTTCGACTACATCGCAGATCACGATCCGAGCTTCCAAAGGCCGAACGCGTGCACGCGGATCCGCAATGCGCCCTGGCAAAGCTGAGCAGACGCAGCGCGCTCATCGCAGGGCTATGGCATTTGAGAGCTGTTCAGCCGTTCCTGCGACCATCCTTCGAGATGTCCGCTTCAGGCGGGCTTTTCAGGTGAAAGACGGTGTGTGAGGCTGCAGCTTCCAAAAGGCACTGTCGCTGATTGGCCTCATCACGCAGACGACTCTGATCGCGTATGGGGTGTCGCTTTGTCCGGCGAAGTACGCGCGGAGGCGAGCTAGCGATTGACGCGCCCACGAATGTGATGAAAGCGAGCGAAAAGATGGCGACAATTTGGATGAGGAACTTATTCGCATTCGCCTCTTCCATCACGCTAATGTGCGCGCGACGATGTTGCGCGCGCATGCAGCTTGTCTCGCCTCGTCAACATTGAAACTGCTGCAAAACCCCTTGTTTGATAGGGTGTCCGCGATGCTCGATTAACATTCGTTAATGAGCAAAGTCCTTTCGATCACACTGTGGCGCCGCGGCTACAGCAATTCCGTCGATCGCTGTTATGACGACCCACGGCCGGGGGGCCCACTACTGAAGAAACTGGAACGGGAATCAAATGAAGAAGAATTTGTTGCTTGCAGCTGTCAGCCTGGTCGCGCTTGGTGCGACTGCGCCGGCACTTGCGGCTGATCTCGCGGCACGGCCCTACACCAAAGCACCGCCCGCGGCGATCGCTGCGGTGTACGACTGGAGCGGCTTCTACATCGGTCTCAACGGCGGCGGCGGTTCGGCTGACACGTCGTGGGATCTGGTCGGCTTCGGTCCGGAAGGCTCCCACAACTCGACCGGCGGCACCGTCGGTGGCCAGATCGGTTACCGCTTTCAGTCCGGCCAGTTCGTGTTCGGTCTTGAGGGCCAGGGCAACTGGGCCGACTTCTCGGGTGACAACATCAGCGCAATCACCGGTTTGCGGAACCGGACGCGCGTCGATGCGTTCGGTCTGATCACAGGCCAGGTTGGCTATGCCTGGAACAACGTCCTGCTCTACGCGAAGGGCGGTGCGGCGGTCGTCAGCAACAAGTACGACGTCTACAGCGTCGTGACGGGTGCGAATCTCGACCGGGCCGACGAGACCCGCTGGGGTGCCACGGTTGGCGCGGGCCTGGAGTTTGGTTTTGCTCCGAACTGGACGGTCGGCGTCGAGTACAACCACATCTTCCTCGGCGACCACAACGTCACCTTCGCCAGTGGCGCTGTCGAACGCATCGGGCAGGACATCGACATGGGTCTCGTCCGCCTGAACTACAAGTTCGGCGGCCCGATGATCGGCCGTTACTGAGACTGACCGCTCCACGTGAGCGGCTGACGAAAGCCCCGGCCTCGGCCGGGGCTTTTTTGCTGTTTGTCTTCAGCGAGTTAACCATCTCCTTTCGGCCGCTTCCGGATCGCTTGACTCCATAGAACGAAATGAGAACAATGTTCTTCATACGTTCCAACAAGGGAGCCGGCCATGTTCAGGGTTTTCGTGGAAGAAGCCGCCGCACTGGCGTCCATAACGCTGTTCGTCGGGATGATCGCGATCTGGGCCCAGGTCATTCCGCAGCTGTAGGCCGGCTTTCTCCGACCTCTTGGGGAAAAGCGGGACGACGCGCCCAAGCGGCCGCTCCGGCGTGGACTCTCAAGCTGTGAGACCCCACCATTGAGAGGCGAGTCGGCCGCGAGTGCATGATGCCTTGAGGCGCCGGCGACCGCTCCATCTCATCTGCAAGAGGCCGTCACGCGACCATGCCGAGCGCCGGATTTGTCCACCTTCACGTTCACTCGGCCTATTCGCTGCTCAAGGGCTCGATCAAGATCGCCAAGCTCGCCGAGCTTGCCAAGAAGGACCACCAGCCGGCGCTGGCGCTGACCGACACCGACAATCTGTTCGGCGCGCTGGAGTTCTCCGACAAGATGGCGAGCTCCGGCATCCAGCCGATCGTGGGCTGCGAGCTCGCCATCGATTTCGGCGATCAGGATCCCAACGCGCGCAACGCGATGGGACCCTCGCGCGTGGTGCTGCTCGCCGCGCAGGAGCGCGGTTATCGCAGCCTGATGCGGCTGAACTCGCGCGCGTTTCTGGAATCGCCGGACAGCCATGCTCCGTTCATCAAGCTCGACTGGCTCGAGGGCGAGACCGAGGGCCTGATTGCGCTGACGGGCGGGCCGGACGGGCCGATCTCGCTGGCGCTCGCCGGCGGCATGGCCGAGCTCGCCGGGGCGCGGTGCGAGCGTCTGGCCGCTCTTTTCGGCGACCGTCTCTACATCGAATTGCAGCGCCACAACGCCGAGAAGGAGCGGCGCGTCGAAGGCGGCCTGATCGACATCGCCTACGCCAAGGGACTGCCGCTGGTTGCGACCAACGAGCCGTATTTCGCGACCACTGACGATTACGAAGCACATGATGCGCTGCTCTGCATCGCCGGCGGCCGGCTGATCGCCGAGACCGACCGTGTGCAGCTGACGCCGGATCATCGCTTCAAGACGCGCGCCGAGATGGCGGTGCTGTTCGCCGACATTCCGGAGGCGCTGGCCTCGACGGTGGAGATCGCCGAGCGCTGCTCGTTCCGGCCGATGACGCGCAAGCCGATCCTGCCGTTCTTCACCGTCGGCGCCGCGGCGAGCTCGGACGCCGCCGCGGTCGAGGCGGCCGAGCTGAAGCGGCAGGCGGAGGAGGGGCTCGCCAACCGTCTGCGCGTGCACGGCCTCTCTCAGGGCACGACGGAAGAAGACTATCACAAGCGCCTGGCGTTCGAGCTCGACGTCATCATGCGCATGAAGTACGCGGGCTACTTCCTGATCGTGTCCGACTTCATCAAATGGGCCAAGGCTCACGGCATTCCGGTCGGGCCGGGCCGCGGCTCCGGCGCAGGCTCGCTGGTGGCGTGGGCGCTGACGATCACCGACCTCGACCCGATCAGGTTCGGCCTGCTGTTCGAGCGCTTCCTCAATCCGGAACGCGTCTCGATGCCGGACTTCGACATCGACTTCTGCCAGGACCGCCGCGGCGAGGTGATCAGTTACGTGCAGCAGCGCTATGGCCGCGACCAGGTCGCGCAGATCATCACCTTCGGTACGCTGCAGGCGCGCGGCGTGCTGCGCGACGTCGGCCGCGTGCTGCAGATGCCCTACGGCCAGGTCGACAAGCTGACCAAGCTGGTGCCGCAGAATCCGGCGGCGCCGGTGACGCTGGCCGCCGCGATCGAGAGCGAGCCGAAGCTGCAGGCGTTCCGCGACGAAGATCCCGTGGTGGCGCGCGCCTTCGACATCGCCCAGCGTCTCGAAGGCCTGACCCGCCACGCCTCGACCCACGCGGCCGGCATCGTGATCGGCGATCGCCCCTTGAGCGAGCTCGTGCCGCTCTACCGCGATCCCAAATCCGACATGCCGGTGACCCAGTTCAACATGAAATGGGTCGAGCCGGCGGGCCTCGTGAAGTTTGACTTCCTCGGCCTGAAGACGCTCACCGTGCTCGACGTCGCCTGCAAGCTGCTCAAGCCGCGCGGCATCGATGTCGATCTCGCCACGCTGCCGATCGACGATGCCGAGAGCTATCAGATGCTGGCGCGCGGCGACGTGGTCGGTGTGTTCCAGGTTGAAAGCCAGGGCATGCGGCGGGCGCTGATCGACATGCGCCCGGACCGTTTCGAGGACATCATCGCGCTGGTCGCGCTCTATCGGCCGGGCCCGATGGCGAACATCCCGACCTATTGCGCGCGCAAGCACGGCGACGAGGAGCCGGAATATCTGCACCCCGTGCTGGAGCCGATCCTGAAGGAGACCTTCGGCGTCATCATCTACCAGGAGCAGGTGATGCAGATCGCGCAGGTGATGTCGGGCTATTCGCTCGGCGACGCCGACCTGTTGCGCCGCGCCATGGGCAAGAAGATCCGCGCCGAGATGGACAAGCAGCGCGACATCTTCGTCGCGGGGGCGGTGAAGAACGGCGTGCCGAAGGGGCAGGCCGAAACCATCTTCGAGCTGCTGGCGAAATTCGCCGACTACGGCTTCAACAAGAGCCACGCGGCGGCCTATGCGCTGGTGTCCTACCACACCGCCTACATGAAGGCGCATTATCCGGTGGAGTTCATCGCCGCGTCCATGACGCTCGATCTCAACAACACCGACAAGCTCTCCGAATTCCGCTCCGAGGCGCAGCGCCTCGGTATCAAGGTCGAGCCGCCCAACATCAACCGGTCGGGCGCGACCTTCGAGGTCGGCGAGAACACGATCTACTACGCGCTCGCCGCGCTCAAGGGCGTCGGCATCCAGGCGATCGAGCAGATCATCGCGGAGCGCACCCGGGGCGGCCTGTTCACCTCGCTCGCGGATTTCGCCGCGCGCGTCTCGCCGCGCGCGATCAACAAGCGCATCATCGAAAGTCTCGCCGCCGCCGGCGCCTTCGACACGCTGGAGCCGAACCGGGCGCGCGTCTTTGCCGGTGCGGATGCGATCCTCGCCGCCTGCCAGCGCGCGCATGAAGCTGCGACCATCGGCCAGAACGACATGTTCGGCATGTCGGCGGATGCGCCGACCATCATGCTGCCGCAGGTCGAGCCATGGCTGCCGGCCGAGCGGCTGCGCCGCGAATACGACGCGATCGGCTTCTTCCTCTCGGGACATCCGCTCGACGATTACGCGACCGTGCTGAAGCGGCTGCGGGTGCAGAGCTGGGCCGAGTTCTCGCGCGCCGTGAAGACCGGCGCCACCGCCGGCAAGGTTGCCGCGACCGTGGTCTCGCGCATGGAGCGGCGTACCAAGACCGGCAACAAGATGGGCATCATGGGGCTGTCCGATCCCACCGGCCATTTCGAGGCGGTGCTGTTCTCGGAAGGCCTTGCGCAATATCGCGACGTGCTGGAGCCGGGCGCGGCCGTGCTGCTGCAACTCGGGGCCGAGCTTCAGGGCGAGGACGTCCGCGCCCGCGTGCTGCATGCCGAGCCGCTCGATGATGCTGCGGCGAAGACGCAGAAGGGGCTGCGCATCTTCCTGCGCGACACCAAGCCGCTGGACTCGATTGCCAAGCGTCTCGCCGGGCCCGAGATGGCGGCTTCCAACGGCGGCGCGCCGAAGGTCGGCAGTCCGGGCATCGCACCGCGCGGAAACGGCGACGGCGAGGTCTCGCTGGTGCTGATGCTCGACCTCGAGACCGAGGTGGAGATGAAGCTGCCCGGCCGCTTCAAGGTCTCGCCGCAGATCGCCGGCGCGATCAAGGCGGTGGCAGGCGTCGTCGACGTGCAGCAGCTTTAGCTTCTCCGCCACGCGTTCCGGTTTTTGCAAAGTCGTCATACTGCATCGGTTGCAACCCTGCGCTGATTCCGACTAGCATGTCCCGGGGAATGGAATGGGGCGTGTGATGCTGCGACAGGTTGCGTTGTTGTTGGCCGTTTGTGCCATGCTGACGGGGTGCGTTAGCAATCAGGTTGGTACGGACTTTGCGTCGGTGTCGAAAAAGGTTGGTCCTCCGCGCGCGGGGCACGCGCGTGTGGTGTTCCTGCAGGATAAGAGGAGCGGCCTGAGCATGGCTATTTGCGCCTGCGAGGTGAAGCTCGACGGTGCGCCGCTCGGAAAAGTCGTGGCCGGAAAATACGCCTATGCCGACCGCCCTGCCGGGCGTCACGACGTGCTGCTCACCGAGCTGATGTTTCCGGGCGAGACCAAGCGCGAGATCGTCATGGAGGCAGGCCGGACGCATTTCTACCTGATCAAGAGCAGCCCCCGGCACGATGCGGCCATGGGCGGCGCCGTGCTCGGCGGTTTGGCCGGACTTGCGGTCGTGTCCGTCGCGACGGCGGGCGAGGCCAATCTCGGGCCGGGCGAGCTCGTCGCGCTGGATGAGGCAACCGCGCGGACGAAGCTCGCGGAGCTGGAAGCCGTCGAGTAGGGCGCGCGGTACGACGACGTGCCTCTGATCGCGCCGGGCGCAGGGGCTCTTTGGCGGGTTGATCTCGAATGCATGCAGGCGGACGCATGTTCGTGCAATCGTCGGGCGCGGAATGACCGGGCTTTCGGCTGCAGCATAGCGCGCGGTGCAGCAATCATCGGTTGCATCAACTAACATTTGTTATTTCTTCATATCGGCGCACCTATCTTCGCGACGCTTCATTCGTCCACTGACCCGAGGAGACGTCACATGTGCGACAAGTGTTCTGACACTCTGCATCACCAATCTCTGCGCCAAGACTCTCTGCGCCAAGACATCGCGCCGTCGCGGCGATCGGCGATGCTGTTTGGCGCCGCCGCGTTCGGCATGACCCTCGCCGGTGGAGCTTTCGCCAGTGGCGCCTTGGCGAAGGACGCCAAGCAGCCGCCGAAGCCGCAGAACGTGCTGTCGCCCGACGCGTCGCTGAAGCGGCTGATGGAAGGCAATGGGCGCTACGTCGCCGGCGTGTCGCGACGTCACGATTTCAAGCACGAGCGCGAGGCGCTGGCCGGCGGACAGAATCCGTTCGCGGCCGTGCTGAGCTGCGCCGACTCGCGCATCGCACCGGAATATGCGTTCGACGCGGGGCGCGGCGACCTCTTCGTCTGTCGCGTCGCCGGAAATTTTGCCGGCACCGAGACCATCGCAAGCATGGAATATGCGGTGGCGGTGCTGAACACACCGCTGATCCTCGTGCTCGGCCATGATGCCTGCGGCGCGGTCGACGCGACGCTGAAGGCGATCAAGGACAATACGTCGCCGCCGGGGCACATTCCCTCGTTGGTCGATGCGATCGCGCCCGCCGCAAAGGCGGCGATGCAGCAGGGCGGGGACGTGCTCAACAAGGCGATCCGGCAGAACGTGGTCGACAACATCGCCAAGCTGAAGACGGCTGCGCCGATCCTCAATGCGGCCGCGGAGCAGGGCAAGCTGAAGGTCGTCGGCGGCATCTACCGGCTAACCACTGGCACGGTCGATCTGATCGCCCAGGGCTGAACGGGCCGAGGAGCCTTGTGCCGCAGTGCGGTCGCGAGGCTTGCAGGCCTCACGTGGAGGTTCGAGGTTTGACGTGAGGTTTGGCGTGGAGGTTTGAGTTGGGCGGCGGCGCCATGCCGCCGCCTCAATCCGCGCTTTTCGTTCAAGTGCCATTCAGCTGGCCGCGCGCCTGATATGCGGTATATGCGGTGGCCACCTCAACGACAAAAGCAGGCACAAGCCATGCGTGGGACGCTCAAAGTCTTCCTCTGCCTTCTCCTGCCGATGGCGGTCCTTGCCGCAGGCGCGCCGCATCAGGCGCGTGCCCAGCAGCAGGAAAAGCGTATCGCGCTCGTGGTCGGCAATGGCGCCTACGCCAAATCGCCGCTCGCGACCACCGCGAACGATGCCGGCCTGATCGCGCAGACGCTCCAGGCGGCCGGCTTCGACGTGGTCGGCGCGCGCGATCTCGACGGCGACACGCTGCGCAAGAGCTTGCGCGATTTCATCCAGAAGGCCCAGGCGTCGGGCCCGGGCACCGTCAAGATGATCTATCTTGCCGGCTACGGCGTGCAGCTCGCCGGCGAGAACTATTTCATCCCGGTCGATTCCAACATCAGCCGCGACACCGACATACCGACCGAGGCCCTGCGCATCAGCGACTATGCGCGCCAGCTCGCCTCGATTCCGCTCAAGGCCAATATCGTCGTGCTCGACGCAGCCCGTGCGCAGCCCTTCATCGAGGGCGGTCAGCCGATCGCGAGCGGTCTGGCGCTGGTCGAGCCCGAGGCGAACATGCTGATCGCCTTCAATGCCGCGCCCGGCACGGTGGCGCCGGAGGAGCCGGGGCCCTACGGCATCTACGCGCAATCGCTCGCCGAGATGATCCGCACCGGCGGCTTGCCGCTGCCCGAGGTGTTCGATCGCGTCCGCCTGCGCGTTAACGAGGCCTCCAAGGGTGCGCAGGTGCCCTGGAACGAGCAGAAGATCTCGGCGCCGTTCTCGTTCTTCGAGCGCGCGCCCGATGCGCCGCCGGCGGCTGCGCCCGACCAGGTCGCCGCAATCCGGAGCAAGCAGATCCGCGATCTCGGCGTGCAGGACGCCTATGCCGCCGCGCTCGAGCGCGACACGCTGGCGGCCTATGAAGAGTTTCTCGCGGCCTATCCGAACGATCCCCTCGCCAAGCGCGTGATGGCGATCGTTGCCGCGCGCCGCGAAGCCATCACCTGGCGGCGGACCTACCGGACCGACACGCCGGAGGCCTATTGGTCGTATCTGCGCCGCTATCCGCGCGGGCCGCATGCGGCGGATGCGCGGCGCCGCCTTGCGATCCTCACCGCGCCGCCCGAGCCGCCGCCGACCTTCGCGATGATCGACTACGACGTGCCGCCACCGCCGCCGGAGGAGGTGGTCTATGTCGATCGCCCGGTGCTGTATTTCAGCGATCCCGATTTCGGCTTCGCGCCGCCACCGCCGCCGCCGGTCTATTATCTGCCGCCGCCGCCGCCGGATTTCGTCGTGCTGCCGCCGCCGCTGCCCGTGGTCGGCCTGTTCGTGCTGCCGCAGCCGGTGTTCGTGCCGATCCCGGTGTTCGTGAGGCCGCCGGTCTATGTCGCGCCGCCGCCGAACAACATCATCTATCAGAACATCCACAACACCACGGTCATCAACACCGTCATCAACCGCCCGCCGGCGCCGCCGCCGGCCGCGGGGCCGGCGCTCGGATCTGGGATCGGACCTGGCAATCTGGCGCCGGCGGTTGCCGGCCGCGCCACGCCGGCAGGACCGGCCGTGCCGCAGGCGGTCGTTCAGCGCGCCGCCCTGATCCAGCAGGGCAAGGCGCCGATGCCGCCGAGCGCGACCATCCAGCCGACGGCAAGGCCGGGTATCCCGACACCAGCTCCTGCCAATGTCGCGCCTGGCACGACAGCGCCGCCGCCCGCCGGCGCCAAGCTGCCGCAGGCTAATACTGTGCCGGTGCCGGGAGCTCCTGGCAGCCCGCCAGCCGGAGCGGCGCCCGGAGCTGGGACGCCGGGAGGCACACCCAGTCCGACCGCAAACGCTCCCGCCGGCAGCGCCGCTACAACCCCGCAAGTGCTGGCCCCGACCAAGCCGCCGCTGGCCAATACGCTGCCGGTGCCGGGATCTCCGGGCAGCCCGCCGGCCGGAGCGCCGCCCGCGACGGGGACGCCCGGCGGCACGCCCAGTCCGAGCGCGAACGCTCCCGCCGGCAACGCCGCAGGAAGCCCGCAAGCGCTGGCCCCGACCAAGCTGCCGCCGGCCAATACGCTGCCCGTGCCCGGCACCCCCGGCGGGCCGCCGCCGGCCAGGGCAGGGGCTGCGCCCGGGGCTGTCCCATCTCCTGGCAAGCCCGCCGCGACCGCCACGGCGCCGAGCGGCAACGTTCCGCCGGCGCAGCCGAACGCGGCAACGACGCCCAATCACCCGCCGGCTTCCGGAACCGCGGCGAGCCCGTCCGCGGCCCTGCCCAGGCCACCGGGGACAACGACCCAGCCTGCGCCTGACCTGCGCGCCAGGCCGGGCGGGCCCCAGCCGAGCGCTTTGCCGCCGCCGAGCGCGGCCACCGGCAAGCCCGCGGCCCCGACTGCGGTTAAACCCGTGACACCTCCGCCGCCGCCCGTAGCGGCGCGGACACCGTCCGGAGTTCAGGGTCATCGGCCCGCGCCACCGCCGCCGCAGGCCGCCAGGCCCGCCGCTCCGCCGCCGCCTCCTCAGGCTCTGGCAAGGCCGACGCCGCCGCCTCCGCCGCGCGTTGCGCCACCTCCGCCGCCGCGAGCGGCGCCTCCGCCCGTGGCCGTGGCACGGCCGGCGCCGCCTCCGCCTCCGCCAGTAATGGCGCGGCCGGCACCACCTCCGCCGCCGGTTGCGCGGCCAGCGCCGCCGCCGCCGCCACCTCCGGTCGCCCGACCGGCGCCGCCGCCGATGGCCGCCGCGCCGCATGCGCCTCCGCGGCCGGCCGGACCGCCACCGAAGAGCTGCCCCCCGGGCCAGCCCAGGTGTTAGGAGGCGCGAGGGGCAGGGGATGCCGGGATGCGACAGCAGCCTAGAGGCGTCCCCAAAGGCCGTTATTTCCTTGCTTCTGGCCGAAATGGCGCTATATAGCGCGCCATCTCACACGGAAACATGGCTCACAAGGCCGTCCGGTGGCAACCGGGGCGTGAACGCTCCGTTTTGCTCACACGTTTCCGGAGGAACCAACCGGAGAATTAGAACGATGGCACTGCCCGATTTCACTATGCGTCAGCTGCTCGAAGCTGGCGTGCACTTTGGTCACCAGTCTCACCGCTGGAATCCGAAAATGGCTCCGTTCATTTTCGGCACCCGCAACAACATCCACATCGTCGACCTCGCCCAGACCGTGCCGATGCTGCACCAGGCCCTCCAGGCCGTCAGCGACACGGTGGCCAAGGGCGGCCGCATCCTGTTCGTCGGCACCAAGCGCCAGGCGCAGGACGGCGTTGCCGACGCGGCCAAGCGATGCGCGCAGTATTTCGTCAATTCGCGCTGGCTCGGCGGCACGCTGACCAACTGGAAGACGATCTCGGCCTCGATCAAGCGCCTGCGTCACCTCGACGACGTGCTCTCGGGCGGCGAAGCCAATTCCTACACGAAGAAGGAGCGCCTGACGCTGCAGCGCGAGCGCGACAAGCTCGACCGCTCGCTCGGCGGCATCAAGGACATGGGCGGTCTGCCCGACCTGATCTTCGTGATCGACACCAACAAGGAAGACATCGCGATCCAGGAAGCCCAGCGGCTCAACATCCCGGTCGCTGCGATCGTCGACACCAATTCGGACCCGAAGGGCATCACCTATGTGGTGCCGGGCAATGACGACGCCGGCCGCGCCATCTCGCTGTACTGCGATCTCGTCGCGCGTGCGGCGATCGACGGCATCTCGCGCGCGCAAGGCGATTCGGGCATCGACGTCGGCGCCTCGGCCCAGCCGGTCGCCGAAGAGCTACCGGCGGCGTCTTCGAGCGGCTTCCAGGGCCTTGCGGGTCCTCGCGGCACTGCCGACGACCTCAAGAAGCTCCCGGGCGTGTCGGGCGCGATCGAGAAGAAGTTCAACGACCTCGGCATCTTCCACTATTGGCAGCTCGCCGAGCTCGACCACGACACCGCGCACACGATCGGCGAAGAAGTCGGTCTGCCGAGCCGTGCGGATGCCTGGGTGGCCAAGGCCAAGGCGCTGACCGCGGAAGCGGAATAGTTAAAAAGAGCGATGGGTTGGCCGGATAGGATCCGGCCACCATTTCAGTTGACGCGAATTCCTGAGATGGACCGCGGCGGGGCGATTGATGCCGCGCCGCGGCAAACCGGCAGGCACAAAGGATTTTCAACGATGGCAACGATCACAGCTGCGATGGTCAAGGACCTGCGCGAATCAACCGGCGCGGGCATGATGGACTGCAAGGCCGCGCTCACCGAAAACGACGGCAACATGGAAGCGGCGCAGGACTGGCTGCGCAAGAAGGGCCTGTCCAAGGCCGCCAAGAAGTCGGGCCGCGTCGCCGCCGAGGGCCTGATCGGCGCGCTCACCAAGGGCACCAAGGGCGTCGTGGTCGAGGTCAACTCCGAGACCGACTTCGTTGCGCGCAACGGCCAGTTCCAGGGCCTGGTCAAGATGATCGCCCAGGTCGCGTTCGACGTCGGAGCGGACGTCGAGAAGATCAAGGCCGCCAAGGTCGGCGACGTCACGATCGAAACCGCCATCAATGATGCGATCGCCACCATCGGCGAGAACATGACGCTCCGCCGCGCCGCCGCGCTCGAGGTGAGCCAGGGCGTTGTCTCGCACTACGTCCATGGTGCCGTCATCGACGGCGCCGGCAAGATGGGCGTGATCGTGGCGCTGGAATCGCCGGGCAAGGCCGATGAGCTCGCAGCGCTCGGCCGTCAGATCGCGATGCACATTGCGGCCGCCAACCCGCTGGCGCTCGATCCGTCCGGCCTCGATCCGGCCGTGGTCAAGCGCGAGAAGGACGTACTGGCCGACAAGTACCGTCAGCAGGGCAAGCCCGAGAACGTGATCGAGAAGATCGTCGAGTCCGGCCTCAAGACCTACTACAAGGAAGTCTGCCTGCTCGAGCAGGCCTTCATCCACGACACCGGCAAGTCCGTGGCGCAGGCGGTGAAGGAGGCCGAGGGCAAGGTCGGCGGGGCTGTGAAAATCGCGGGCTTTGTGCGCTATGCTCTCGGCGAGGGAATCGAGAAGCAGGAAAGCGACTTCGCGGCCGAGGTCGCCGCGGCCAGCGGCAAGAAGTAAGCGCCGGAAGTTCCTTCCGGCGTGCCGCCGGAAGCGGCGCCCGGACAAGGAAAGTGCTCATGACTGATCCGGTCTATCGTCGCGTCGTGATCAAGCTGTCCGGCGAGTATCTCGCGGGACGGCAAGGCTTTGGCATCGATCAGCCGACCGTCGACCGGGTTGCGGACGATCTGATCGCGGCCCGCCATCTCGGCACCGAGGTCGCGGTCGTGATCGGTGGCGGCAACATGGTCCGCGGCGTCGAGGTCTCATCCCGCGGGGTGTCGCGCACCACCGGCGACACCATGGGCATGCTCGCCACCATGATGAATTGCCTCGCGCTGGAAGCGGCGATCGAGCGCAAGGGAACGCCGGCCCGGACCCTGTCGGCCTTCGTCATGCCCGAGATTTCCGAGCTGTTCACCCGCACTGCGGCACACAAATACCTGGCCGAGGGCCGCATCGTGCTGCTCGGCGGCGGGACCGGCAATCCGTTCTTCACCACCGACACGACCGCGGTACTGCGGGCCGCCGAGATCGGCGCGCAGGCGGTCCTGAAGGCGACGAATGTCGACGGGGTCTACTCGGCCGATCCGAAGCAGGATCCGACCGCGACGCGGTTCGACCGCCTGACGCATTCGCAGGCGATCGAGGGCGGTTACAAGGTGATGGATGCGACCGCCTTCGCGCTTGCCCGCGAGACATCGCTGCCTATCATCGTATTCTCGATCGCGGAGCCGGGCTCGATCGGCGCGATTCTGCGTGGCGTCGGCCACGGAACCATCGTCGCCGGCTGACGGCTCATCTGGCGCGCCGAACGGACGGTGCGGAGCGGTCGCCGGGATTTTGAAGGAGAAACGTGATGGCCACGGGTAATTTCGATCTCAACGAAGTGAAGCGTCGCATGCAGGGCGCCGTCGCCTCGCTCAAGCACGAGCTCGGCGGCCTGCGCACGGGACGCGCCTCCGCCTCGATGCTCGATCCGGTGCAGGTCGAGGCCTATGGCAGCCACATGCCGCTCAATCAGCTCGCCACCGTCAGCGTGCCGGAGCCGCGGCTGATCTCGGTGCAGGTCTGGGACAAGTCGATGGTCAAGGCCGTCGAGAAGGCGATCGTCGATTCCAATCTCGGCCTGTCGCCCGCGACCGAGGGCCAGGTGCTGCGCCTGCGCATTCCCGAGCTCAACGAGGAGCGCCGCAAGGAGCTGGTGAAGGTCGCGCACAAATATGCCGAAGCCGCCAAGGTCGCCGCGCGCCATGTCCGCCGCGACGGTCTCGACGTGCTCAAGAAGCTCGAGAAGAATCACGAGATGTCGGAGGACGACCAGAAGCGTCACGCCGACGAGGTGCAGAAGGCGACCGACGGCACCATCGCCGAGATCGACCAGTTGCTGGCCGCCAAGGAAAAAGAAATCCTCACCGTCTAAACCGCGATGAGTATCATCATCGCGCTCTAGACTATTGTTCGCGCATGATTTTGTCGGAAAACCGCTTCGCACTTTTCCGGATCATGCTTTAAGGCATCGCCTTCATGTCCAACGCCGCCGCGCCCGCAACGGAAGGACCCGACAGGTCCGAGGCGCCTGCGCATGTCGCCATCATCATGGACGGCAACGGGCGTTGGGCGGCCGCGCGCGGTCTGCCGCGTGCGGAAGGGCATCGCCGCGGCGTCGACGCGCTGCGCCGCGTGGTGCGCGCCTCGCACGAGCTCGGCATCCGCTATCTCACCATCTTCTCGTTCTCGTCGGAGAACTGGTCGCGCCCGGCAAGCGAGATCGGCGACCTGTTCGGCCTGCTGCGGCGCTTCATCCGCAACGACCTGGCGAGCCTGCATCGCGACGGCGTCAAGGTCCGCATCATCGGCGAGCGCGAGGGGCTCGAGAGCGACATCTGCGCCTTGCTGAACGAGGCCGAGGAGCTGACGCGCGACAACACGCGCCTGACGCTGGTCGTCGCCTTCAACTACGGCTCGCGGCAGGAGATTGCGAAGGCGGCGCAGAAGCTGGCCCGCGAGGTCGCCGAGGGCAGGCGGGATCCTGCCACGATCGACGCCGAGACGCTTGGCGCGCATCTCGACGCGCCCGACATCCCCGACCCCGACCTCATCATCCGCACCAGCGGCGAGCAGCGCCTGTCGAACTTCCTGATGTGGCAGGCCGCCTATAGTGAGCTCGTGTTCGTGCCGATCCATTGGCCCGACTTCGACAAGGCGGCGCTGGAAGGCGCGATCGCCGAATTTGCCAGGCGCGAGCGCCGTTTCGGCGGCCTGGTTGCAAAGACCGCCTCGTGAACGAACCCGATCCTGCATCGGCGGGCGCCAAGCCTGCCCCGAGCAATCTGGTGATGCGGGTCCTCGCAGCGCTGGTGCTGGCGCCGCTGGCCATCGCGATCGCCTATGCCGGCGGCTGGTTGTGGGCGCTTCTCGTCACCCTGGTCTCGATCGGGCTGTTCGCGGAATGGCTGATGGTGGTGGGCGCAGCGTCGGCCGCGCTGACCGGGGCAGGGACGGTCGTGATCGCCATGATGGGAGCCTCCGTCGCTTTCGGCGCGCTCAAGACCTCCGTCGTCACCGGCCTCATCGGCGGTGCCATCGTGACGCTGATCGCCCGGGGCAAGTTCTTGTGGGCGGCGAGCGGGTTTGCCTATGCGGCGGCGGCGCTGCTGGCCTCGATCCTGGTGCGCAAGGATCTCGTCAACGGCTTCTCCGCGCTGATGTTCGTGCTGCTCGTGGTGTGGGCGACCGACATCGGCGGCTATTTCGCCGGACGCAGCATCGGCGGCCCGAAATTATGGCCGCGCGTGAGCCCGAAAAAGACCTGGGCCGGCGCGCTCGGCGGCTTTGCGGCGAGCCTTGCGGTCGCGGCCGGCTTCGCCGCCTCCGGGATCGGAAAGCTGATTCCGCTGCTGCTCGTCGGCGCCGCCCTGTCGATGGTGTCGCAGCTCGGCGATCTCTTCGAATCCGCCGTGAAGCGGCGCTTCGGTGTCAAGGATTCCAGTCACTTAATTCCCGGCCATGGCGGGCTTATGGACCGCCTGGACGGATTTGTCGCCGCCATCCTGGCGGCCTGGTTTATCGGCTTTTTCCGCCATGGTGTGCATAGCGCCGGAAGCGGTCTTATGGTTTGGTGAGGATATGAGCGCCGTTCCCTTGCGTAACAACAGGCTTGCTGCGTCCGACATTCGCAGCGTCACGGTCCTCGGTGCCACCGGCTCGATCGGCGACAGCACGATGGATCTCTTGCGCGCCTCGCCCGAGCGCTACCGTGTCGAGGCGCTGACGGCGAACGGCAATGTCGCAGCGCTCGCCAAGCTCGCCAAGGAATTCAACGCGCGCTATGTCGCGATCGCCGACACCTCCAAGCTCGCCGAGCTCAAGGCTGCGCTCGCGGGCACCAGTACCGAATGCGGCGCCGGCGAAAGCGCGGTGATCGAGGCCGGCGCGCGTCCGGCCGATTGGGTGATGGCGGCGGTCAGCGGCGCTGCCGGGCTGAAGCCGGCGCTCGCCGCGGTCGATCGCGGCGCGCATGTCGCGCTCGCCAACAAGGAGTGCCTGGTCTGCGCCGGCGACTTCTTCATGCAGCGCGCGGCAAAAGCCGGCGCCTGCATCCTGCCGGCCGATTCCGAGCACAACGCGCTGTTCCAGGCGCTGAGCTCAGGCAATCGGGACGAGCTCGTCCGCGTCATCATCACCGCGTCCGGCGGCCCGTTCCGGACCTGGAAGCCTGTCGACATCGAGCAGGCGACGCTCGAGCAGGCCCTGAAGCATCCGAACTGGAGCATGGGCCAGAAGATCACGATCGATTCGGCCTCGATGATGAACAAGGGGCTCGAGGTGATCGAGGCGTCCTACCTGTTCGCGCTCTCGCCGGACGAGATCGACGTGCTGGTTCATCCGCAGTCGATCATCCACGGCATGGTCGAGTTTTCCGACCGCTCGGTGGTGGGCCAGCTCGGCGCGCCCGACATGAGGACGCCGATCGCCCATTGCCTCGGCTGGCCCGATCGAATCAAGGGCCCGGCGGCCAAGCTCGACCTTGCCAAGATCGGCCAGCTGACCTTCGAAGCGCCGGACTTTGAGCGCTTCCCCGGACTGCGGCTGGCCTACGAATCGCTCCGGACCGGGAAGGGCGCGACCACCGTCTACAATGCCGCCAACGAGGTCGCCGTGGCCGCCTTCATCGGCGGCAAGATCCGGTTCGGTGCGATTGCCCGGCTGGTCGAGGCGACCCTCGAGGATTGGATCAAAGGCGGCAACCAGGCGCCTCTGACCTCCGCAGACGATGCAATCTCTGTTGACCATGTTGCGCGAAATAGGGCTGCCGCCCTATTGCCTCAAATTGCCTTAAAGGCATCCTAGTTGGTTCGGGACCAGGGCCTTGCGGCGCTGGGTGAGGGAATTCGATGATCGACTTTTTCGTCCATAGTTTCAATACGTTGAGCCATGGGCTCCTCGGCTACGCGGTTCCCTTCCTGTTCGTCCTGACCATTGTCGTGTTCTTCCACGAGCTCGGCCATTTCCTGGTCGCGCGCTGGGCGGGCGTACGCGTGTTAACCTTTTCGCTCGGCTTCGGCCCCGAGCTGGTCGGCTTCAACGACCGCCATGGCACCCGCTGGAAGATCTCGGCGATCCCGCTCGGCGGCTACGTCAAGTTCTTCGGCGACGAGAGCGAGGCCTCGACCCCGTCGGCCCAGACGCTGGCGGCTATGTCGGCCGAGGAGCGCGCCGGCAGCTTCCACCACAAGAAGGTCGGTCCCCGGGCGGCGATCGTCGCGGCCGGACCAATCGCCAATTTCATCCTGGGCGCGCTGATCTTCGCCGGAATGGCGCTCTATTACGGCAAGCCGAGCACGATCGCCCGGGTCGACGGTGTCGTCGCCAACGGCGCGGCGGCTGCCGCCGGCTTCAAGGTGGGCGACGTCGTCATCCAGATCGACGGCAAGCCGATCGAGAGCTTTGCCGACATGCAGCGAATCGTTGCGATGAACGCCGGTTCGGCTCTTACCTTCCAGGTGAAGCGCGACGGCGCCGTCGTCTCGCTGACCGCGACCCCGGCGCTGCTGGAGCGCAAGGACCCGTTCGGCAACAGCCACCGTCTCGGCGTTCTCGGCATCGAGCACAAGTCGCAGGCCGGGGAGGCCTCGACCACCCCGGTCGGCGTCGGCGAAGCGCTCAAGATCGGCGTCGAGCAGGTCTGGTTCATCATCACCAGCACTTTCAAGTTCCTGGGCTCGCTGTTCGTCGGCCAGGGCAATCCGAACGAGGTCAGCGGCGTCCTGGGAATCGCGAAAATGTCGGGGCAGGCGGCCAGCGCTGGGTTCCAGTTCGTGATCAATCTCTGCGCGGTGCTGTCGGTGTCGATCGGCCTTTTGAACCTGTTCCCGATCCCGCTGCTCGATGGCGGCCACCTGATGTTCTATGCGGCCGAGGTGGTCCGGGGCCGGCCTTTGTCCGAGCGGACCCAGGAAATGGGGTTCCGAATCGGGCTTGGCCTGGTGCTGATGTTGATGGTGTTTGCGACCTACAACGACATCCTGCGGATGGCAGCTTCCTGATAGGGGCTTTTTTGTGGCGTTGCTGTTGAGCAACGTCTTGGAATGAAATTGAAATTACGGCGCTTTCGGCCGTTTGCGGCGTCGGCGAAATTGGCTACAAGCGGCCTGAACTTGGGGAATCTCCGGACCGGCGTTGGGGTTGGGTCTGGCAGGGAATGATAAGGGCGCGTTGCGCGATGAAGTTTGGACTGCGACTCCGGGGGGGCTTGCTCGCGACCCTGATCTTGTTCGGCGCGCCGGTGGTTGCCCCGGTTGGGGCTGTTTTCGTGTCTTCGTCTGCGCTCGCCCAGACCGTTCAGTCGATTTCCGTCGAAGGGAATCGCCGCGTCGAGGTGGAGACGATCCGCTCCTATTTCAAGCCGGGTCCCGGCGGCCGGCTGGATCAGGCCGCCATCGACGACGGCCTCAAGGCGTTGATCGAGACCGGCCTGTTCCAGGACGTCAGGATCAACCGCGGTTCCGGCGGCCAGCTCATCGTCTCCGTGGTGGAAAACCCGGTGATCGGCCGTATCGCCTTCGAGGGCAACAAGAAGATCAAGGACGAGCAGCTCACTGCTGAAGTCCAGTCCAAGGCGCGCGGCACCTTCTCCCGCGCCATGGTGCAGTCGGACACGCTCCGTATCGCCGAAATCTATCGCCGCTCCGGCCGCTACGACGTGCGCGTCACGCCCGAGATCATCGAGCAGCCGAACAACCGCGTCGACCTGATCTTCACGGTCGAGGAGGGCGTCAAGACCGGCGTCCGGTCGATCGAGTTCGTCGGCAACAATGCCTTCTCGTCCTACCGCCTCCGCGACGTGATCAAGACGCGCGAGACGAATCTGCTGAGCTTCCTCGGCAGCGGTGACGTCTACGATCCCGACCGCGTCGAAGCCGATCGCGACCTGATCCGCCGATTCTACCTCAAGAACGGCTTCGCGGACGTGCAGGTCGTCGCGGCGCTGACCGAGTACGATCCGGAGAAGAAGGGCTTCAACGTCACCTTCAAGATCGAGGAAGGTCAGCAATACCGCGTCGGCGCGGTGGATTTCCGCAGCAGCATTCCAAACTTCGATCCGAGCTCGATGCGCGCCTATTCGCGCCTCAATGTCGGCTCGCTCTACAACGTCGAATTGGTCGAGAAGTCGGTCGAGGAGATGCAGATCGAAGCCTCCCGCCGCGGCTATGCCTTTGCCGTGGTCCGGCCCGGCGGCGATCGCAACTTCGAAGCGCACACCGTGTCCGTCGTGTTCAACATCGACGAGGGCCCGCGCACTTATATTGAGCGCATCAACCTGCGCGGCAACACCCGCACGCGCGACTACGTGATCCGCCGCGAGTTCGACATCTCGGAAGGCGACGCCTACAACCGCGCGCTGGTCGACCGTGCCGAGCGGCGGCTGAAGAACCTCGACTATTTCAAGAGCGTGAAGATCACGACCGAGCCGGGCTCGTCGAGTGACCGCGTCATCCTGATCGTCGACATGGAAGAAAAGTCGACCGGCGACTTCTCGGTCTCGGGCGGTTACTCCACCACCGACGGCGCGCTGGCCGAAGTCTCGATCTCCGAGCGCAACCTGCTCGGTCGCGGCCTGTTCGCCAAGGCTGCGGTGACCTATGGCCAGTATGCGCGCGGCTACTCGCTGTCGTTCGTCGAGCCGTACCTGCTCGACTACCGCGTCGCGCTCGGCCTCGACCTCTATCAGCGTGAGCAGAAGTCCAACAGCTACATCTCCTACGGCACCAAGACGCTCGGCTTCTCGCCGCGCCTCGGCTTCTCCTTGCGTGAAGATCTCTCGCTCCAGGTGCGCTACTCGATCTATCGGCAGGAAATCACCCTGCCGGGCTACCTGGCGAACTGTAACAACGTGGTTGGTTCGGCGGCCTTCAATCCCAGCCCGGCCTTCTCTGCTGCCACCGGTATACCTCTGGATCCGTCCACCAACGGCCTCGGCTGCTACAACGATGGCGAAGCCTCGCTGCCGGTGCGCAAGGAGCTCGCCAACGGCAAGACGCTGACTTCGGCGCTCGGCTACACGCTGACCTACAACACGCTGGACAACAACAAGAACCCGACCGACGGTCTGCTCGTCGACTTCCGGCAGGACTTCGCCGGCGTCGGCGGCGAC
Organism: Bradyrhizobium sp. NBAIM01; assembly: GCF_020194115.1. NCBI lineage: Bacteria > Pseudomonadati > Pseudomonadota > Alphaproteobacteria > Hyphomicrobiales > Nitrobacteraceae > Bradyrhizobium > Bradyrhizobium sp. NBAIM01. Next base: position 184,279 of record NZ_JADYVU010000006.1, read on the forward strand.
GTCTCCTATCTGAAGTCGGTCGTCGACGCGAAGTACTACACTCCGCTCGTCTCCGACATCGTCGGCCTCGTCCGCTTGCAAGGCGGCATGCTGAACAAGATCGGCACCGATCTGCGCATGCTCGACCACTTCCAGATGGGCCCGAACCTCGTCCGCGGCTTCGCCCCGAACGGCATCGGTCCGCGCGACTTGAACCCGTTCGGCACGCAGGATGCGCTCGGTGGCACCCAGTATTGGGGTGCTTCGTTCGAATTGCAGATGCCGTTCTGGTTCCTGCCCAAGGAAGTGGGTCTGAAGGGCGCCGTCTATGCCGACGCCGGCGGCCTCTACGACTACAAGGGACCGACGAGCTGGACCACCACCAACGAGGTCAATGCGCCGGGATGTATCCCGTCGAGCATCAATCCCTCGAGCACGGGGACCTGCACCGGTCTCGTCTATGACGACAGCAAGGTCGTTCGCTCGTCGGTCGGTGTCGGCGTGATCTGGCAGTCGCCGTTCGGACCGCTGCGCTTCGACTACGCCGTGCCGCTCAGCAAGGGCAAGTACGACCGCACGCAGGAATTCCGGTTCGGCGGCGGCACCACGTTCTAATTCGATCAGCACGGCACGATCCGGATCACCGGAACCGGTTTCGGAAAGGGATCGTGCCGATCCAGGACATGAGGCATGATGCGGCCTGACCGCTTCATGCCGAAGCCGGACCGCGACGGGGTGGAATGGCGCAGCCGATCTTCTTCACAAAGCCGCCTGCCGCAGCGTTGGCCGACATTGCCACGCTGACAAAGGCGCAGCTGGTCGACCCCGCGAGGGGCGGCCACGTCATCACGGGCCTTGCTTCGCTCGACGAAGCTGGCCCGATGCATCTGGCGTTCTTCGACAACCTCAAATACGCCGATCAGCTTAGGGCGACCAAGGCGGGGGCCTGTCTGGTCAGTCCGCGCTTCGAGGCCGAGGTGCCCGAACATGTGGCCGTGCTGCGGGTGGCGCAGCCATTCCGCGCCTTTGTCCGGATCGCGCGGGAATGGCACGCCGACGCGCTGCGGCCGCAATCCTGGGTCGGCAACGACGGTATCGCGCCATCGGCCATCATCGATCCCACGGCCCGGCTCGAGGACGGCGTGGTCGTCGACCCCCTGGCCGTGATCGGCCCGGACGTCGAGATCGGCAGTGGCACTGTGATTGGCGTCGGGGCGGTGATCGGTCCCGGCGTCAAGATCGGCCGGGATTGCAATGTCGGCGCCCGGACCGCTATCCAGTGCGCCCTGATCGGCAACAACGTGCTGATCCATCCCGGCTGCTCGATCGGCCAGGACGGCTACGGCTTCATCTTCTTCGGCCCGGAGGGCCATCTGAAGGTGCCGCAGACCGGGCGCGTGCTGATCCAGAACGACGTCGAGGTCGGGGCCAACACCACGATCGACCGCGGGTCCTTGCGTGACACCGTGATCGGCGAGGGGACCAAAATCGACAATCAGGTCCAGATTGGCCACAATGTGACGATCGGCCGGCACTGCCTGCTCGCGGCCCAGATCGGGCTCGCCGGCAGCCTGACCATCGGCGACAACGTGGCGCTCGGAGCGAAGGTTGGCATCAACAATCACCTCAAGATCGGCGACGGGGCGCAGGTGACGGCGATGAGCGCGGTCAAGGACGACATCCCGCCGGGCGGCCGCTGGGGCGGGCACTTCGCCAAGCCGACCAAGCAATGGTTCAAGGAGATCATCGCGGTGGAGCGGCTGGTACGCGACAGCAAGGCCGATCCGAAGGACGAGGGACGGGAATGACGGCGGAATCACCTGTTAAGTTCGAGCTGGTGGACATCAACGCGATCCTCCAGACACTGCCGCACCGCTTTCCGATGCTGCTGATCGACCGCGTGATCAACATCCGCGCCGATTACAGCGGCATCGGCATCAAGAACGTCACCTTCAACGAGCCGGCGTTCCAGGGACATTTCCCCGAGCGTCCGGTCTATCCCGGCGTCATGATGATCGAGGCGATGGCGCAGACCGCGGGCGTGATCGGCATCAAGTCGGTCGAGGGCACCGAGAAGCCGCGGGCGGTCTATTTCCTCACCATCGACAAGTGCAAGTTTCGCAAGCCGGTACTGCCGGGCGACACGATCGAGTATCACATGCGCTCGCTCGGCCGCCGCAAGACCATGTGGTGGTTTCACGGCGATGCAAAGGTCAACGGTCAGGTCGTCGCCGAAGCCGACGTCGGCGCCATGCTGACCGATTGAGCGGCACTGGGCTCAGGTGCAATCGTAGCGGCTGCCGGCCGCCTCCCGCCTGATAGTCCGGTTGAAGAACTGGCCCATGGACGGCGCGCCGAGGAGGCGCTCGACGGTGTCGGCCGTCACGCCGCAATAGCGGTGATAGGCGCCGTTGCTCGCGACGATCAGGTCCTGCTGCGCGCGATCGTAACAGACCCGCTGAAGCACCGTGCTGCGGGTGATGTCCCGGCACTCGAATGTCCGGAGATCGACCAGGCGGTGTTCGCCGGTCTCGACCGCCTCCGACACGATCGGAGTATCCGCGAGCTGCGCCAGCAGAAGGATCAGGGCCCTGACCACGATCGTTGAAGCTCCGCATGAACCTGACGACGGGACGGGAAGGCCGCCTCATCCGGCACTTGAAACACGGCGAGATGATACGTCACTGGACAGATCGGGCATAGTCGCGCTAACCAGCCGAAAACCGAGCGACTTCAATACATAACCCGACCTTCTTGACGAGTAAGATTGGCTTGATGAGCAAGATTGATCCCACCGCGCGGATCGCGGACGGCGCCGTGATCGGCGAGGGCACCGAGATCGGACCCTATTGCATCATCGGCCCGAACGTCGTCATCGGCGCGAACTGCAAGCTGATCGGGCAAGTCACTGTCATTGGCCATACCTCGCTCGGCGATGGCTGCGTGATCTCGCCGTTCGTTGTGCTCGGCGGCGCCCCGCAGGATCTCAGCTATAAGGGAGAGCCGACCCGGCTCGAGATCGGGTCTGGCTGCACCATCCGAGAAGGTGCGACGATGAATGTCGGCACGACCAAGGGTGGCGGGCTGACGCGCGTCGGCAACGGCGGTTATTTCATGAACAATAGCCATGTCGGCCACGACTGCATGGTCGGCGACAACGTGATCTTCGCGACCTCGGCAACGCTCGGCGGTCATTGCGAGATCGGCGATGCCGTTTACATCGGTGGCCTGTCCGCCGTGCACCAGTTCACCCGCATCGGGCCCTACGTCATGGTCGGCGGGGTGTGTGGCGTACGCGACGACATCATTCCGTATGGATTGGTCAACGGCCAATATGCGGTATTGGAGAGTCTCAACCTGATCGGCATGAAGCGTCGCAAGTTCACCAAGCAGCGGCTTGCCACCGTACGTGCGTTCTACCAGAAGCTATTCCATGGCGCCGGCACCTTCGCCGAGCGGCTGGAGGCGGCGCGGCCGCTCGCGGGCGAGGACCCCGCGATTGCCGAAATCCTCGACTTCATCGGCAAGGGCAAGCGCCCGCTCTGTCTTCCCGCCATCGCGAAGTGATCTTGAAATGATCTTGGAGTGATCTTGGGATGGCCGCGGGCACGACATCGGCGGCTTTGCAGGTTTCGTCACCGGTCGGCATCGTCGCCGGCGGCGGTGCCATGCCGTTCGCGGTCGCCGAGTCGCTCGCCGCGCACGGCATCACGCCGGTGCTGTTTCCGCTGCGCGGGGCCTGCGATCCCCAGCGAGTGGAGAAGTTCCGGCATCGCTGGATCTCCGTCGGCCAGCTCGGACGCGCGATGCGGCTGTTCCGCGAGGAGGGCTGCCGCGACCTGATCTTCATCGGCACGTTGGTGCGGCCTTCGCTGTCCGAGATCCGGTTCGACTTCACGACGCTGCGCCTGCTCGGCAATGTCATCCGCGCCTTCCGCGGCGGCGACGATCATCTGCTGTCGGGTGTCGGCCGCATCCTCGAGCAGGACGGCTTCCGGATGGTCGGCATCAAGGACGTTGCGCCGGATCTCCTGATGCCCGAGGGCTGCATCAGCCGCGCCTGGCCGAGCGATGCCAGCAAGGCCGACATCGCGCGCGGCCGGGCGGTGCTGACCGCACTCGGTCCGTTCGACATCGGCCAGGCCGTGGTCGTGATCGATGGCCACGTGGTGGCGGTCGAGGACATCGAGGGCACCGACTCGCTGCTCGCCCGCGTCGCGAGGCTGCGCGAGGAGGGCCGCATCCGCGCCGCCACCGGACGCGGTGTGCTGGTGAAGGCGCCGAAGAGCGGCCAGGACCTGCGCTTCGACCTGCCGACGATCGGTCCGCGCACCATCGAGGGCGTCGCGGCTGCCGGCCTTGCCGGCATCGCCGTCATCGCGGGCAACACCATCGCCGCCGAGCCGCAGGCCATGATCGCGCTTGCCGATGCCAAATATCTCTTCGTCATCGGCCTGCCCGCGTGATGTCGCGTGATCCCAAGCGCAAGATCTTCCTGATCGCGACGGAGGAGTCCGGCGACAGGCTCGGCAGCGCCTTGATGAAGGTGCTGCGCCAGCGCCTCGGCGACGGCGTGCAGTTCGTCGGGGTCGGCGGCCGCACCATGGCGCGCGAGGGCCTGGAATCGCTGTTTCCGATTGAGGAGCTCTCGATCGTCGGGTTTGCCGCGGTGCTGCAGCAATTGCCGAAGATCCTGCGGCTGATCCGGCAGACCGCCGACGCAGTGACCGAGGCCGCGCCCGACGTGCTCGTCATCATCGACAGCCCCGACTTCACCCATCGCGTCGCCCGCCGCGTGCGCGCGCGCAATCCCGCGATCCCGATCGTCGACTACGTCTCGCCGCAGCTCTGGGCATGGCGGCCAGGACGGGCGCGGACCATGCTCGGCTATGTCGACCACGTGCTCGGCCTGCTGCCGTTCGAGCCCGAGGAATACCGCAAGCTCGGCGGGCCGCCCTGCAGCTATGTCGGCCATCCCCTGATCGAGCAATTGGGCTCGCTGCGGCCGAGTGCGGAGGAGCAGGCGCGCCGCGACAGTGAGCCGCCGGTGCTGCTGGTGCTGCCCGGCAGCCGCCGCAGCGAGGTCAGGCATCATCTCGACGTGTTCGGCGCAACGCTCGGCCGCTTAAGGGGTGAGGGCTGTGCGTTCGAACTGATGCTGCCGACCATGCCGCATCTCGAAGCCACCATCCGCGAAGGCATCGCGAGCTGGCCGGTCAAGCCTCAGATCGTGATCGGCGAGAACGAGCGGCGTGCGGCCTTCCGCATCGCTCAGGCCGCGCTGGCGAAATCCGGCACGGTGACGCTCGAGCTCGCGCTGTCGGGCATTCCGATGGTGACGGCCTATCGCGTCGGCGCGATCGAGGCGTTCATCCTGCGACGCGCGATCCGTGTCTCCTCGGTGATCCTTGCCAATCTCGTGATCGGCAAGGATGTCATTCCCGAGTATTTGCAGGAGGAATGCACGCCGGAGAAGCTGGCGCCGGCGCTTCGGGACGTGCTGACGGAGTCTCCGCTGCGCCGGCAGCAGGTCGAGGCCTTCGCCAGGCTCGATCAGATCATGTCGACCGGCAACACATCGCCGAGCGTGCTCGCCGCCGACATCGTGCTCGCAACGATGCGCCAGGGCCGGCGAACGAGCTAGGGTGTTTCAAAAAGGCTGCTTGAGCTGCCCCCTCCAAAGCGTGAGCTGCCCTCAAAGACCAGACGCCAAGAAACGCAACAGCGAAGGCGTGAGTTACGCTAAAGCGACGTGGATCACTCCTGTTGCGAAGGCAGACTAAAGTGAAACACCGCCCCCCGTGGTTCATTCGCACCAGTCCAAAGTCGTCCTCCGTGAGCCTCGATGATCGATTGGCAAATCGACAAGCCCATGCCGGTCCCGTCCGGCTTGGTGGTGTAGAAGGGCTCGAACAGGCGGTCAACGATTGCGACGTCAAGTCCAGGTCCGGTATCCCGTACGGCGACAACAACGCGATTTGAAGCATCCGCAGCCGTGCTGATCCGCAGCTCTCGTCCGCCAACGTCGACGCAGTTCATTGCCTCGATCGCGTTGAGGATCAAATTGAGAACCACCTGTTGCAGCTGAACGCGATAGCCCTTCACGAGCGGCAAGCCCGGAGCGAGGTCGGTCTGGATCGAGACATCATGTTTGAGCAGCTCGCTACGGGCGATGGTGATCACGTCCAGGATTGCACCATTGACATCGACGCTCTCCTTCGGCGCCGGAGCTTTCTTGATCAAGGAACGGATCCAACTGATGATCTCGCCGCCTCGCTTGGCTTCTGTGACGATGGATACGAGCGCCTGCTGTGCCTTTTCGAAATTCGGAGATTGTGTTCCTAGCCAGTTCAGTGCGGCCTCTGCGTTGCAGAGCACCGCGGTGATTGGTTGGCTTAGTTCGTGTGTCACCGAAGCCGTGACCTGGCCCATTGCCGCCGCGCGATTGGCGTGTGTTAGTTCAGCTTGCATCTCGCGGAACGTCTCGGCGGTTCGCTTGCGTTCGGTGATGTCGCGGCTCAGACAAATGATTCGTGACTGTCCGACTTCGCAGAACTCGCGCATACGAACTTCGACGGGAAACACAGTGCCATCCTTTCGGCAATAGCGCCTCTCGAGCGTAGCGATGCCGCCGGCCTTGAGACGCTCGCGGTTGCGACGCCAAGTCGCTTCATCCATCTCCAGATCGAACAAGGCCGCAGTTGCCCCAACCAGTTCGGTCCGGCTGTAGCCGAGACTTTCGCAGGCATTCCGATTCACATCGAGAACGTGACCATCTTCACTGTGCAGCATGAACGTATCGGTCGCGTGGTCCACGAAGGTACGGAAACGGGCCTCGCTCTCGATCAGCGCCTGTTCGGCGCGCTTGCGCTCCGTGATGTGGCGCCCCACACCTCGGTAACCCACGAAGTTCCCTGTCTTGTCAAAGATGGGCAGCCCAGAGACGGAAATATAGCGCTTGCCGCCGTCGGGCATCGGCCGCGCGAGCTCGAAATCGCGAAACGGGAGGTGAGCGTCGAGTATCTCCCGGTGTTTGCGCCAGCCATCTGCGTCAGGTTCGAGATACGGGACCTCCCATCGTGTCCTGCCGATCTCGGAGACAGGCGGCTCGGGAAGCGTCTCGGCGAACTCCTGGCGGATGAAGCGATGCTCCGCGTCCGTTTCCCAGTACACATCGAAGGAGAATTGCACCAGCGTGCGAAAGCGCTCCTCGCTCTCGCGCAGTGCCTCCTCGGGGCGCTTGCACTCATTCGAATCGAGGGCGACCGACGGCACTTCAATCGCATGTTGCATGATCATCTCTTGCTCACGCGTGATGGATCAATCGACAGATTTCTCGTGCCGGATCGCGTCCCCCCGGAGCCGATCAAGATCGATCGGGAATATGCCTTTGGCGACTATACTCCCGTATACAGGGCTTCTCTATAGCGACGTGGCTGTGACGACCCCGAGCCGAAACAACGCGAGCTAAAACCCGGTTCCATCAACGTATGCGTGTGAGGTGGGCCCTGTTTCTGTCTCGCGGGTGGCCGACGCTTATTTGCAAAGTAACGACGCGGCCGACATGGACGGGAGGGCAAGGACGTTCGTGGTGAGCTCTTAACCAGTGTTTCTGACCGCCTCAGCCAGAATGGCGTAAAGCTGCTGCCGGCTGAATTCCTTTGGCAGCTCCCTCTCTGCTGTACTCGGCGACACCCTCCGCGCGATGGGACGGGCGCAGGCGGCCGACGACGGCCTCAGCTTCGGGGCCGGCCTTATCTGGGGCTGCGCTGTGGGCGGCTTGTGGCCGCGCTTCAGGCCCAGACGGTTCAGCATACCGCATACCGCGTTACGACTGCAGCCGAGATGGCGCGCAATCTGCGCCGCGCTCTGCCCCGCGGACCAGAGCCTTTTGAGAAGCGCTATGTCTTTCGCATCCCAGCCCATCAGAGATAGTATAACGGCGACTGCCAGACACCGGCTAGTCTAGTCTTCGTCCGGCTCGCGCACGACCGCCGGTTCGTCGGCATCATCTTGCTCATCCTCGTCTTCGTCCTCCTCGTCTTCATCCTCCTCGTCTTCATCGGGGTCCCTGGGTGGCATCACGATGCGCATCCGCATGAGCAGTTTCCTGGCTGTGGTGGAAAATGCTTCGGAGGTGTGTTGCTTCATGGCATTGTGCTCCTCGAAAATTAGCGCAGTCGCCAGATTCTTGGCCGGCATATGCCGGTGCCGGGGCGCGACCGCCGCAAACGCGATGCAGGTCGGGTAGACTGCACGATCAGCGGGCGGCGGGCCATGCAACAGGCAGCGTTTTCGGCTACTTGATGCCCGAGGACCCATTGGGCTCTATGTTCACCAAAACCTCGCCGGCAGCGATTTCAGGAACTCCAAGTTCGAGGTCCGGTAGACTGGCTTGAACAAATGCCAGTATCTTGGCGTTCGCTGCGTTGGCGCTTTCGCGGTCGTCAAATATCATCACCGCGATACCGACACCGTCGCCCGCATCCAGCACATGGTAAGATTTGAATCCCTGCGATTGTCTTAGGATCTCACCAACGCCGCTCTTGGCGCGACGAGCGGCGTCCGCGACCGAACGAACCTTGCTGTACTTGCGAATGACCATGTACATGGGGCCACCACGCGCCATACGCTCCTGCGCATCAAAGCATTTCGGTCCCGCTCGGACTAGTGCCAACTTCCGGGATGGGCCACAGCGTCCGGCTGGCGGACCGCAACGCGCCTGTCCAATGAGCCGTCCTCGCCCGAAGCGGCGAGGTGCTGAGGCTCAGGAGCCCTCGAACTTGAACGATACGTTGAGCTTGGCGCGATAGGCCTCAACTTTTCCCTTGTCATCCAGTTGCATATCGAGCTTGACGACTTCTGCAATGCGGAGATCTCGGAGAGATTTAGCAGCTTGCTCGACTGCGTTAGCGGCCGCCTTCTCCCATGAGTCGCTGCTAGTACCGACCAGTTCAATGACCTTGTAGACGCTATCGGGCATGTTCGTCCTCCTAATCGGTAGGAGCAGGAAGTCTAGCACTGAGATCTCGACGCTGATACATCTCGGGGATGCCGCGGAAAGGGTCCGATTGGCTGTCACTTTCCTGTTCGACCCAAAGAAGAACTCGGGTCGTCCTGTCGGAGATTATGTTCGCATTTTCAGCCCGGACGAACGCGGACAGGTATCTTCTTCGCGCTCTCCGGCTTCCGAGTATAATTTGCGCGCCTAAGTCGTCATTGCCGCCAAGGTTCCGATCCATGAAGCGATGGCACCGCGTAAGCATCAGTAGCTTGGTGATTGCCCTGAGTCTGGTGTGTGCCGGAGCCCTGGTGGTCAATCAATCGCACGTGCCATCAGAAGCCATAGCCTCATCGGTCACACGTACTCCGGAGCTTATTGAGCGTGCGTGGCACCTGCCCGTGGCAGCAACATTTGAAGGACACGTTGATTGGCAGTCAAATGGCTCTCGCTGCGGACCTGCCGCTGTTGCAAATGCGTATCGGTCCCTTGGCGAGGCGGCAAGGACGGAAGGCAAGGTGTTGGCCGGGACGTGGAGTTGCTGGACAGGCGTATGCATCATGGGGCTCACGCTTGACGAACTGGCCAACATCGCCCAGTCCAACACCAGCCGGAAAGTTACTGTCTTGCGCGATCTCAGCGAAAATGAGTTTCTGGAGCATCTCCGTCGCTCCAACGATCCGCGGCGACGCTACATCGTGAATTTCGATCGCGCTCATATTTTTGGTGCTGGTAGTGGACACCATTCCCCAATTGGGGGCTATTTCGAAGCCGAAGACCTCGTTTTCGTGCTCGATGTCAATTTCGATTTCCAGCCGTGGCTAGTCGAACGGAAGCGGCTGTTCGACGCTGTAAATACGTTTGACGGCGATAAGAAGAGGGGACTGCTGTTCATAGAGTAACATCCCGCTCCAGGTCGCACCGTGGCCCTTAGCCGGATAATTTGAGGCAGCTTGGATGTCGGCTATCGGCGGTGGACAGAACGCGGAGGCCGTCCTTGCCTCGACTGGCGCTTGTGCGCCCTATGACGGCCCGCACTTGCCCCCGGGGTCTCGCTCCACGCGTACACTGAGCGCGACATACTGACCCCGGGAGGACATTTGGGCGGCAACCAGGCGGACGACCCGCTAACCCGGGACCGCATGCGACCCGTGAATTGGCCACTTCCGGCGCCCGCGCAACTCGCCGTAGACGCAGAGCAGGCCGAGTGTTCTATTTCGGAGTGCCGGTCTGGCTACCCGAACCCGTGGTCTGCTCACTTCCCGGTCGGCCCGGAGGATGCGCCGAAGCGGCCGGCTTGTCTTGATCGGCCACGTATCCGGACTCTCCGGAGTTGCGGGTCTTGATCCCTTTGTCCGCATCGCGCTGCATCTGCTCGTTGGGCTGGCCAGCCTTGAGCTCCCGGTCCACGTCGCGCTTCATCTCCTCCTTGGTTTGCTCACTGGGTGCGGCCTTTTGCTGTTGGGCCGTTGCTTGGAAGCTCATTGCGCTTCCGGCAACTACAATCAATGCGAGAATTGCTGTTCGCATGCTTCTCCTCCACGGCTTGCTCCGGCCCCTAAACGCGCGAACCTCCCAAGGTTTCCTAGTTCCAATCACTATTGTCGAACGTCACGTAGGGCTAAGCAAAGGGCACTCGAACGGTCTTATGCGCACCGGCCTAGGCGAGTCCGCCATCAACCCTGAAACACTGGCTGGTGATGCGCTGGCTTTCGTCGGAGGCGAGGAACAGTGCCATATTGGCAATGTCTTCGGGCGTTACCGCATCGGGCACCGCCTGGCGCGAGCGTATCTCGGCGATGACCCGATCGTCCGGATACCACAGCCTGCGCTGGCGCTCGGTGATGACCATGCCCGGCGCGATCGCGTTGACGCGAATGCGGTCGGGACCGACGGAGCGCGCCAGCGAGTTGGTGAAGCCGACGATCGCCGCTTTCGCCGCGGCGTAGACCGGCAGTGCCGGCGCGCCGCGCATCCAGGCGATCGACGACATGTTGATGATCGAGCCGCCGCCGCGCGCCTGCATCTGTGGCACCACCGCTTGCGCCGCGAAGAAGACGTGCTTGAGATTGACGCCGATCATCCAGTCGAACTCGGACGGCGTGACCTCGGCGAGAGCCTGGCGCTGATCGTTGGCGGCGTTGTTGACGAGAACGGCGGCGTCGCCAAGCGAGCGGCGGGCTTCTGCCATCGCGCTGCGCAGGGCATCGATGTCGAGGAGATCGCAGGGCACGAACAGCGGCGCAGGCCCGGACGAGGCCGCTATTTCCCGCACCAGGGCTTCGCCGGCGTCCTTATCGATGTCGAAGAAGGCGACCCGGGCGCCTTGGCCCGCGAAGGCCCGGACGAAGGCGGCGCCGATGCCGCTGGCGCCTCCGGTGATCAGCACCACGCTGCCGGCTAGGCTGGAATAGGTCGTCTTCGTCATGCGATCAGGCGCTCCGTCTCGGGGTCGAACAGGCAAATGCGGCGGGTGTCGAGCGCGAAGGCGGCGGACGTGCCGGGCGCGGGGCGGATATCCGGCGAGACTCGTGCCATCGCGGGCTCGCCGCCGAGCCGCAGGAGCACCATCGTCTCGGCGCCGGTGGGCTCGACCAGCTCCACCGGCGCCTCGACGAGGACAGGCGCTTCGCTGGAAAACGTGCGGCTCCCCTCAGCGATGCATTCCGGCCTGATTCCGAACACCACCTTGCGCCCGACAAAGGGTGCTGCGGCGTCATATCCCCTCAGGCGCAGACGAAGCTCGTCGGGCCGTCCCGCGCCGATCACGACGACCGGACCGTCATTTTCGGCCTCGAGCCGCGCCGGCATGGTGTTCATCGGCGGCGAGCCCATGAAGCGTGCGACGAACAGATTGGCGGGATAGCGGTACACGGTGTCGGGATCGGCGAATTGCTGCACGCTGCCCTGATGCATCACGGCGATCCGCGTCGCCATCGTCATCGCCTCGATCTGGTCGTGGGTGACGTAGACGATGGTGGCGCCGATGCGCTGGTGCAGGCGCTTGATCTCCATCCGCATCTCGACGCGCAGCTTGGCATCGAGATTGGAGAGCGGTTCGTCGAACAGGAAGAGCAGGGGATTGCGCACCAGCGCGCGTCCCATCGCCACTCGCTGGCGCTGGCCGCCGGACAATTGCGAGGGCTTGCGGCCGAGCAGCGGCTCGATCTGGAGCAGTTTTGCGACGTGGCCGACCGCAGCGTCCTGCTCGGCTTTGGGAACGTGACGGCATTCCATGCCGAAGGTGATGTTCTGGCGCACGGTCATCGAGGGATAGAGCGCGTAGGACTGGAACACCATGGCGATGTCGCGGTCCTTCGGCGCGACGTCATTGACCACGCGGCCGCCGATTTCGATCGTTCCCGCGCTCGGGCGGTCGAGCCCGGCGACGATGTTGAGCAGGGTGGACTTGCCGCAGCCGGACGGGCCGACCAGCACGGTGAACTCGCCGCTCTCGATGTCGAGCGCGATGTCCTTCAGCACCTCCAGATTGGCGTAACGCTTGGACAGGGCGCGAATGCTCAGTGCTGCCATGACAACTCCATCATTTCACGGCCCCGGCAGTCAGGCCGCGGACGAAGTACTTGCCGCCGAGCAGGTAGATCAACAGCGTGGGCAGCGCGGCGATGATCACCGCTGCGCTCTGCACGCCATGCTGCGGGATATCCGCGACGGCGGCGGACAGCGCGATAAGCGCTGCGGTGACGGGCTGCTGCTGGCCGGTGGTGAACGTCACGCCATAGAGGAACTCGTTCCAGATATGGGTGAACTGCCAGATCACCGTGACGATCAGGATGGGACCTGAGAGCGGCAGGATGATGCGCCAGAAGATGCGGAAGAAGCCGGCGCCGTCGATGCGGGCGGCCCTGATCAGTTCATGGGGAATGGCGACATAATAATTCCGGCAGAACAGCGTGGTGAATGAGAGCCCCTGAATGGTGTGAATCAGCACGAGGCCGGTCAGCGTGTTGATGAGGCCGATGTCCCGCAGCACGATGGTCCAGGGCAACAGGCGCATCTGCTGCGGGAGGAACAGGCCCAGCGTCACGATGCCGTAGATCCAGTTGTCGCCGCGAAAACGCCAGAGCGACACAGCGTAACCGGCGATTGCGCCGAGCAGGGTGGAGAAGATCGTGGCGGGAATCGTGACCAGCGCGGAGTTCAGCATGTAGGGCCGGATGCCGGCGCAGGTCTCGGCGACACAGAAGCCGCTCCAGGCTGCGGCGTAGTTGCTCCAGGCCAGATGCTGCGGCCAGCCGATCATCGATCCCTGCGCGATCTCCTCGTTGGTCCGCAGCGAGTTCAGCACCACGACCACGAGCGGCGCGAGCCAGGCCGCGGCGATCAAGAAGACGGCGAGATAGATCAGAATCCGGGTCGGTGCGAAGCTGCGGTCAGGCATGGGCGCCTCGCCGTCGCTGGATGTATCGCCACGCCGCGTAGGGCAGCAGCACCGCGAGAAGAATGAGCAACATCAGCACGGCCGCCGCCGCGCCGCGGCCGAGCAGGCTGCGCTGGAACATCAGGTCGTAGACGACGAGTGCCGGCAGCTGGGTCGCGATTCCCGGTCCGCCGTTGGTGAGCGCGCGCACGAGGTCGAAGGTCGAGATCGCGAACTGCAACTGGATCACCACGACGGTGACCGTGATCGGCCACAGCGACGGCAGGATGATACGCCGGTAGGTTCGGACCGCTCCCGCGCCGTCGATCTGCGCGGCCTTGATGATGTCGGGATCGACCGAGCGAAGGCCGGCAAGGAATAGCGCCATGGCAAAGCCGCAGGATTGCCAGATCGCGGCGATGACAATGGTCCAGATCGCCATGTCGCGGTCGATCAGCCAGTCGAACTTAAAGGAGGTCCAGCCGAGGTCGTGCACCAGCTTCTGGATCCCGAGACCGGGATTGAGCAGCCAGCTCCAGACCGTGCCGGTGACCACGAAGGACACCGCCAGGGGATAGAGGAAGATGGAGCGCAGCACGTTCTCGCCACGAATGCGCTGATCGAGCAGGATCGCGAGGATGAGGCCGGTCGCTGCGCTCAGCAGCACGAAAGCGCTGCCGAACAGCAGCAAATTGTCGAAGGCGATTTGCCAGTTGCGCGATGCCGTGACCGCCGTGTAGTTGCGCAAGCCGACCCAGCCCGCAACGGGAACGAGGGTGGACGGCGTGAACGAGATCCAGATCGTCCAGAGCGAAAACGAGACGAGGTGCGCCGCCGACAGCAGCAGCGGCACCCAGATCGTCAGATATTCGGGCAGCCGGCGCACCCATTCGGGAAGCGCCGGCCGGCCCGGTCTCATCGTGGCGGCATTGCTCAACGCGCGCCCTCGACGGCCTCGGCGAGGCGGGTGGCTGCCTGCTCCGGCTTGATCGTCTTGTTCTTCACGTACTCCGTGATTACGTCGATCATCGCCGCGGTCATTCCGTTTTCCTGCGCCATGTTGTGCGCCATGCTGAGGACGGCCTGATTGCTGGCGATGGCCTCCTTCAAGGCCTTCGAGGTTGTTCGTTGCCCCTCCGACCAGCCTTCGCCTGATAGATCGACGTCAGTGCGCACGGGGATGGAGCCGGTGATCTGCGAGTACATGGTCTGGATCGCCGGATCCATGACGAGCTGAGCCATCAGGGTCTGGCCGGCTTGCAGGTCCGCCTCCTTGCGCTGCCAGAAGATGAAGGCGTCGGCATTCAACAGGAAGACCGGCTTGCCGTTGTCGCTCGGGCCTGGCGCAATCATGAAGTCCTCGAGCTTGAAGCCGGCATTGCGCAATACGCCCTGCGCCCATCCGCCCATGATCATCATGCCCATGTCGCCGTCGATGAAGCGCTTCAGGTTGGTCGAGAAATGCTGGGCGCCGACGTTGGGGTCCATCCAGTCGGCGATCTTGCGCACCTGGGCGAACGCGGCCTTGATCTCCGGACCCTCGAGGGCCTTCTTCTCGAGATTCATGATGGCCGCGCGATAGGCGAGCGGACTGATGCCCGCGAGAGCCGCCTCGAATTTCTGTCCGTCGTCCGGGCGGGTGCCGCCATTGGCGATGGGAGAGGCGACTCCGCCCGCCTTCATCTTTTCGGCGAGGTCGTTGAAGTCGGCCCAGGTGACGGGGACCTTGTCCGCCTTCGCCTTGTCCATCGCGCGCTTGGACAGGAAGAGCATGTTGGTGCTGTAGATCTGTAGCGGCAGCGCAATCCATTTGCCGCCGGGCTTGTGCAGCTTTGCAAGGTCCGGAGCGACGACCTTCTCGTAGCCGGCGGCCGCGACGAGGGCATCGAGATTGACGGTGGGCGCAATCTTCGACCAGGCCGCAATCTCGGGCCCCTTGAGCTGCGAGCAAGCCGGCGGATCGCCGGCCATGATCTGCGCGCGCAGCTTGTTCATCATCTCGGTGGTGAAGCCGGGGACGGGCGAGTGCTGCCAAACGCCGCCCTTCTCCTCGAATTTCTTGCCGAGCGCCGTAATGGCCGCCCCGTCGCTGCCCGCCGACCATTGCGAGATCGCGGTCAGTCGCGGCTTGGCCGCGCCTTGCGCGCGGGCAAGGTGCGGAAATGCGAGCGCGGCAGCAGATCCAGCGAGCAGACGACGCCTTGTTGTTGTGATCGGCATGGCAGTTCCTCCCGGTGTGAAATCTCTCGCGCTTTATAGGCCGTTTGGGCTCAGCGCATGTCAGGCCGCCTCCGTCGATGCCGCGGGCATGCCGCCACGGCTGGCGAGACAAAAGGCGGCGAAGGCGAGCGCAGCCTGCGGATCGTTGCCGGTCGACGGCGGCACGAAGGCGAGGGAGACCTGCGCCAGTTTGCGTCCGCCCAGCAGGCAGGCGTCGATGCCATCGACCAGTGCTTGCCGATCCTCTTCAGCGAGAAGCGACGGCCAGCCGCTGATCGCAACGCCGCCGCACGGCTTGACGTTCAGCGTATTGCCGATCGCAAGGCCGAGCCGGAACAGCCGACGGCGCAAATCCTGCCGCACGCGCGATGAGATCGGGACCGTGTTGACCCATTCGTTGCCGAGCTGGAGCAGCTCGGTCTCGGAAACGCCGAGAAGCGCAGCCAGCGCGGGAATCGACGTATAGGCCTCGACGCAGCCGTGATGTCCGCAGCGGCAGCGCGGTCCGTCAGGCCCGAACACCATGTGGCCGAGCTCGATCGGCTGCAGAGCATCGGTCTCGGCCGGATCATCCATCCAGGCGCCGGCGACGCCGTGGCTGACGAGCACGAACAGATGCGTGTCGTTGAACGGGTAGTTTTCCGTGCGGCAGCGGTGAAAGGTGGCATGCGCGACGACCGAATTGGTGAATTCGAGCGGCACGCCGGCGAACATCTCGCCGAACATGTCGCTGATGCGAGCGACGTCGCAGGGAATGATCGGATTGGCCGATATGCTGAGACGGCCGAGGCCGGGAATCGAGACGCCGATCTGCGAGAGGGTGATCCGGCGGCGCCGCGTCCAGTCGCGCAACAACGTCATCGCTTCGCGAAATGCCCGGCCGACGGTCTCGACGTCAGGCGTCTTCGGGAGCGGCACACGCTCGGTGTAGTGCAGCTCACCCGACAGGCCGCCGACCCCGACGCTGAGCCGCTGTGTCGTCAGCTCGAAGGCTGCCAGCGCCACCGCGCCGTCCAGCGACACGAGACCGGTCGGGCCGCCGACGTAAGGGGCAGGGCGCCGCACTTCCTCGATCAGACCCTCGGCCTTCAGGTCGAGCAGGATGCGCGACAGGCTCGCTTCCGACAGACGCACGGCCTTCGCCAGCGGCGGACGAAACGAGCCGCCCGACTGAAGCAGATGAGTCAAAATGGCAGCGCGCGTCTGCCGCCGACTTCTCGGCTGCTCCGGCATTTCCATCCCTGTCGTCATTCTTACTTAGAGTAAGAATGCGCGCGGAGCATTTAGGCTGTCAAGGCGCTTGCCGCCGTGAGCATGGACTTGTTGTTGTGCGTGGCAGCACGAGGGAAAGTGCGGGCGCAAACAAAACGGCGCCATCTTGCGATGGCGCCGCTGCGAAAGGCGTGATGGCCTGACGTTAGCGCTTGTCGATCGGCACGTAATCGCGCTTGGCGACGCCGGTGTAGAGCTGGCGCGGGCGGCCGATCTTCTGCTGGGGATCCTCGATCATCTCGCTCCACTGGCTGATCCAGCCGACGGTGCGGGCGACCGCGAACAGCACGGTGAACATCGAGACCGGGAAGCCCATCGCCTTCAGCGTGATGCCCGAATAGAAGTCCACGTTCGGGTAGAGCTTGCGGTCGATGAAGTACTGGTCGCTGAGCGCGATCTTCTCGAGCTCCATCGCCACCTTCAGCATCGGATCGTCGCCATGGCCGGTCTCCTTGAGCACGGCATGACACATCTTCTGCATGATCTTGGCGCGCGGATCGTAGTTCTTGTAGACCCGGTGGCCGAAGCCCATCAGGCGGACTTCGGAATTCTTGTCCTTCACCTTGGCGATGAACTCGGGGATCTTGTCGACCGTGCCGATCTGATAGAGCATGTTCAGCGCGGCTTCGTTGGCGCCGCCATGGGCCGGGCCCCAGAGGCAGGCGATGCCGGCCGCGATGCAGGCGAACGGGTTGGCGCCCGAGGAGCCGGCGATGCGCACCGTCGAAGTCGAGGCGTTCTGCTCGTGGTCGGCGTGCAGGATGAAGATCTTCTCCAGCGCGTCGGCGAGCACCGGGCTGACCTTGTAGTCTTCGCAAGGCACCGCGAAGCACATGTTCAGGAAGTTCTCGGCAAAGCCGAGCGAGTTCTTCGGATAAACGAAGGGCTGGCCGACGGTGTACTTGTAGGCCATCGCAGCCAGCGTCGGGATCTTCGCGATCATGCGCATGGAGGCGATCATGCGCTGCTTCGGATCGTTGATGTCGGTGGAGTCGTGATAAAAGGCGGCCAGCGCGCCGACGGCCGCAACCATGATCGCCATCGGATGGGCGTCGCGGCGGAAGCCCTGGAAGAAGCGGGCCATCTGCTCGTGCACCATCGTGTGATGGGTCACGCGGTAGTCGAAATCCTTCTTCTGGGCGGCGGTCGGCAGGTTGCCGTAGAGCAGGAGATAGCAGGTCTCCAGGAAGTCGCCGTGCTCGGCGAGCTGCTCGATCGGGTAGCCGCGGTATTCCAGCACGCCCGCGTCGCCATCGATATAGGTGATCTTGGACTGGCAGCTCGCGGTCGAGGTGAAGCCCGGATCGTAGGTGAACAGGCCGGATTGGCCGTAGAGCTTGCCGATGTCGATGACGTCAGGCCCGACGCTGCCGCTGAGGATCGGAAGATCGAAATTCTTGTTTCCGACCGTCAGCGTCGCGGTCTTTGGGCTTTCTTTTGCGTCCATCAGAGGTCCCCGATGTGTGGTGAGACGGGCCGGAGCCGGAGACCCCCAGGGCGACCATGGGGGCAGGCCGGATGTTCCAGAATGTGGGGGAGATGGGTATATTATTGCTATGTGCGCTGCAAGATCGCCGCACGCATGGTCGACTTACGTCGTAGACTGATCCCTAAGCCGGCCGAGGCTTTCCTGGCGTCCAAGCACCTCCAAAACCTCAAATATACCAGGGGACGTCGTCCGTCCGGTGAGCGCCGCCCGAAGCGGCTGGGCGACCGCGCCGAGCTTGAGACTATTTTCCTCGGCAAAGGCGCGCAGCGCGGCCTCGGTGGTGGCGCCGCTCCACGTCTCGACTTTCTCCAGCGCGGAATGTAGCTGGCCGATCAGCTTGCGGTTCTCGGGCGTCAACAGCGCCTGCGCCTTGGGATCCGGCGCCAGCGGCCGGTCGGCGAAGATGAAATGGGCGCCGTCGATCAGCTCGATCAATGTCTTGGCGCGCTCCTTGAGCGCCGGCATGGCCTTGAGCAGCTGCGCGCGCGTGGTGTCGTTTAACTTGGCCTTGATCTCGTCGCGGCTCGGCACGACGTGGTCGAGCACGTCCTCGAACATCTTCACGAGCGATTGATCGTCGGCGTGGCGGATGTAGTGGCCGTTGAGGTTTTCCAGCTTGGCGAAATCGAAGCGGGCGGCGGCGCGGCCGACGCTGCCGAGATCGAACGCGTCGATCATCTCCTCGGTCGAGAAGATCTCCTGGTCGCCGTGGCTCCAGCCGAGCCGGACCAGGTAGTTGCGCAGCGCAGCCGGCAGGTACCCCATCGCGCGGTAGGCATCGACGCCGAGCGCGCCGTGCCGCTTGGAGAGTTTCGAGCCGTCCGGGCCGTGGATCAGCGGGATATGGGACATGCTGGGCAGCTCCCAGTCCATCGCATCGTAGATCTGCTTCTGGCGGGCGGCGTTGATCAGGTGGTCGTCGCCGCGGATCACATGGGTGACGCCCATGTCGTGGTCGTCGACCACCACGGCGAGCATGTAGGTCGGGTTGCCGTCGCCGCGCAGCAGGACGAGATCGTCGAGGTTCTCGTTCTGCCAGACCACGCGGCCCTGGACCTGGTCCTCGATCACGGTCTCGCCGGTCTGCGGCGCGCGCAGGCGGATGGTGGGCTTGACGTGGCTCGGAGCCGTGGCCGCGTCGCGGTCGCGCCACATGCCGTCATAGAGGCGGGTGCGCCCCTCGCTGCGCGCCTTCTCGCGCATGGCGGCGAGCTCTTCGGCGGTGGCGTAGCAACGGTAGGCCTTGCCATCGGCGAGCAGCTGCTCGGCGACCTCGCGGTGCCGGGCGGCGCGGGCGAACTGGTAGATGACCTCGCCGTCCCAGCCGAGCTCGAGCCACTTCAACCCGTCGAGGATGGCGCCGATCGCCGCTTCCGTGGAGCGTTCCCGGTCGGTGTCCTCGATCCGCAGCAGCATCTTGCCGCCGTGCTTCTTGGCATAGAGCCAGTTGAACAGCGCCGTGCGGGCGCCCCCGATATGGAGGAAGCCGGTCGGCGAGGGAGCGAAGCGCGTGACGACGGAATCGGACATTCTTGGCAGGGCCTATGCATTGGAGGCGGTGGTGTATAGCAGGAACGGGACATAACTAAAGGGCGACGGCGGACCCGGCAGGCCTTGCTTAAGCTCTTGTAAGCTCTTGGCGCGGCCACGCGAATTTGGCAGAAGGACCGCTGATTTCCCTACAGGATTTTCGTAATGATAGAACCGGTGGCAGCTGAGGTTGGGCGCGATTTCATTCGTGACATCATCCAGGCCGACCTCGATCAGGGCAAATACAAGGAGATCGTGACCCGGTTCCCGCCGGAGCCGAACGGCTACTTGCATATCGGCCACGCCAAGTCGATCGCACTCAACTTCGGCGTCGCCCAGGAGTTTCCGGGCCGCTGCCACCTGCGCTTCGACGACACCAACCCGGTCAAGGAAGAGCAGGAATATATCGATTCAATCCAGGCCGACGTGCGCTGGCTCGGCTTTGACTGGGGCAAGAACCTGTTCTTCGCCTCGGACTATTTCGACCGCCTGTACGAATGGGCGGAGCAGCTGATCCGCGACGGCCTCGCTTATGTCGACGACCAGACCCAGGAGGAGATCCGCCTCTCGCGCGGCACGTTGACCGAGCCCGGCAAGAATTCGCCGTTCCGCGAACGCTCCGTGGAGGAGAACCTCGACCTGTTCCGCCGCATGAAGGCGGGCGAATTCCCCAACGGCGCGCGCGTGCTGCGGGCCAAGATCGACATGGCCGCGGGCAACATCAATCTGCGCGACCCAGTGCTGTACCGCATCCTGCATGCGCACCATCCGCGCACCGGCAACGCATGGTGCATCTACCCGAGCTACGACTATGCCCACGGCCAGTCGGATGCCATCGAAGGCATCACGCATTCGATCTGCACGCTGGAGTTCGAGGACCACCGACCGCTCTACGACTGGTTCATCGAGAAGCTGCCGGTGCCCTCACAGCCGCATCAGTACGAATTCGCGCGGCTGAATCTCACCTATACGCTGCTGTCCAAGCGCGTGCTGACCCAGCTCGTCCGCGACGGCCATGTCGCGGGCTGGGACGATCCGCGCATGCCGACCATGGCGGGCATGCGTCGCCGCGGCGTGCCGCCGGCTGCACTTCGCGAGTTCGTCAAGCGCATCGGCGTCGCCAAAGCCAACAGCGTGGTCGATGTCGGCATGCTGGAGTTCTGCATCCGCGAGGAGCTGAACCGCACGGCGCAGCGGCGCATGGCGGTCTTGAAGCCGCTCAAGGTGGTGATCGAGAATTATCCGGAAGGGCAGACCGAGGAGCTCGAGGCGATCAATCATCCCGACGATCCCTCGGCCGGCACGCGGAAGATCACGTTCGGCCGTGAGCTCTATATCGAGCAGGACGACTTCATGGAGAACCCGCCGAAGAAGTTCTTCCGCCTGTCGCCTGGCAACGAGGTGCGGCTGCGCTATGCCTATTTCGTCAAGTGTACCGGCGTGATCAAGAACGACAAGGGTGAGGTGGTGGAGCTGCGCTGCACCTATGATCCCGCGACCAAGGGCGGCAACGCGCCCGACGGCCGCAAGGTCAAGGCGACCATGCACTGGCTGCCGGCGGCGGCCTCCAAGCCGGCGGAGATCCGCATCTACAACCAGCTGTTCGCCAATCCGAGCCCGGATGCCTCGAACTTCGCGACCGATCTCAACCCGAACTCGCTGGAGATCCTCGCCGATGCGCGGGTCGAGGCGTCCGTTGCGGAGAGCAATTCGACCGAGCCGATGCAGTTCGAGCGCCAGGGCTATTTCGTGCGTGACAAGGACTCGACGCCCGGCAAGCCGGTGTTCTCGCGCACGATCGGTCTGCGCGACACGTTCGCGAAGGAAGTCGCCAAGGGTTGAGAAGGGCTGAGCAGGACATGAGCAGCGAGGCCGACGCCATCGTTTCCGCCATCATCGCGAAATGGTGCGCCGGCTTCGCGACGCTCGATGCGGCCGCGCTGTCCTCGCTCTATGCGAAGGACGCATTCTTCTTCGGCTCCAACCCGAAGCTCTATCGCGGCCGGGACGGCGTCGCCGAATACTTCAACGGCCTGCCGCGCTGGCGCAGGCCAAGCGCCGCGTTCTCCGATGTGCACGCCGCGCAGGCCGGCCCTGATCTGATCAACATGGCCGCGAAGATCACGTTCGATCTCGCGGGCGAGCGGGATGATCTCGTCGTCAAAATGAGCTGGGTCATCATCCGCGAGGACGGCGAGTGGAAGATCGTCAATCACCACGCCTCCTCGCAGGCGCCGCTGATCTAGCAACGGGCGCCAGCCCGGAGAAAAGTAGGGCGCTCTTCGCCTGTTCCCGATCCGTACCGCTATTCGTGCAGCCGCACGGTCCGGTAGCCTCCGCAGCCGTCGCGTATCGTAAGGTGCAGGGGAATGGCGGAGCCGGGCCGGCCAGGACGGTCCCAGGGAGTTGCCGGGACGTGGCCGGTCGGCCGCGCTACCCCGGCCGGCGGTTTTGCGCCGGTGGGCTTTGGCATCTGGCCGGCGATCATCGAGACGCTGCGCCAATGGGCTCGGGGCGAGGCCGGGCCTGGCCGGCTGTTGCCGTGGGTGCCGGTCGCCTTCGGCGGCGGCATTGCGCTTTATTTCGCCGCCGATCATGAGCCGGTGCTGTGGGTGGTTGCCGCCACAGCCATCGCGCTGATGCTCGGCGCGGTGCTGCTCCGGCGGAGCCGGCTGTTTGCGCCCGCCATCATGCTCGCGGCGGTCGCGGCTGGTTTTGCCGTGGCGACCTGGAAGACCGCGCGTATCGCGCACACCGTTTTGGCAAAACCGCTCTATTCGGTGTCGCTGTCGGGCTTCGTGGAAGCGCGCGACATCCGCGAGCGCACCGATCGCTTCGTGCTGCGCGTCAGCGCGATGGAGGCGCAGCGCAGCGACGTCAAGCTCGAGCGCGTCCGCCTCTCGGTGCGCAAGGGCACGGCGCCGGAGGTCGGCAGCTTCGTGCAATTGAAGGCGCGGCTGATGCCGCCGATCTCGCCGGTGCGCCCCGGCAGCTATGATTTCTCGCGCGACATGTTCTTCCAGGGCATCGGCGCCTCCGGCTTCGTGATGGGCGCGATCACGGCGTCCACACCGCCGGATGGCGGCGGCCTGCGGCTGCGCTATGCCGCCTTCATGCAGGGCCTGCGCGACGCGATCGACGCGCGCATCCGCGCAACGCTCGAAGGCGACAACCGCGCGATTGCGACGGCGCTGCTCACGGGGCGGCGCGATGCGATCACCGCGCCCGTGAACGATGCCATGTTCGTCTCGGGACTCGGCCATGTGCTGTCGATCTCCGGCTATCACATGGCGGTCGTCGCCGGCGTCGTCTTCTTCGCGGTGCGCGCGCTGCTGGCCTTGATCCCGGGGCTGGCGGCCGGCTCTGCCATCAAGAAATGGTCGGCCGCCGCGGCGCTGGTCGCGGCCGCGTTCTACCTGTTGCTGTCGGGCGCGGAGGTTGCGACGCAAAGATCGTTCTTCATGACGGCGGTGGTGCTGATCGCAGTGATGGTCGACCGCCGCGCCATCACCTTCCGCACGCTGGCGGTTGCCGCGCTGATCGTGCTTGCGGTCGCGCCGGAGGCGTTGGTGCATCCAAGCTTCCAGATGTCGTTTGCGGCAACGCTCGGGCTGGTGGCGCTGGTGCAGATCGGCATGCCGAACCTGCTCGCATCGCCCGATCATTCCGCGACTGCGCGGATCGCGTTGTGGGGCGGCCGGGAGATCGCGATGCTGTTCCTGGCCTCGCTGATCGCGGGGCTCGCGACCACGCCATACGCCGCCTTCCACTTCCATCGCGTGACCCCATACGGCGTGCTCGCCAATCTCGGCGCCATGCCGGTGGTCTCGGCGCTGGTGATGCCGGCCGGGCTGTTGGGGCTGCTCGCGGCGCCCTTCGGGCTCGACGGCGTGTTCTGGTGGTTGATGGGGATCGGCATCGAGTGGATGGTCCTGGTCGCGCGCTGGGTGGCGGCCCTGCCGGGCGCCGTCGGCCGCATTCCCGCCTTCGGGATCGCGCCGCTGATCGCAGCGAGCCTCGGGCTCATCGTGATGGGCCTGTTGCGCACGCCCTTGCGCTGGTCCGGCGCCCTGGTGCTGCTGGCAGCGATCCTCTGGGGACTGTCGGTGCGGCAGCCCGATATCCTGATTGCCGGGGATGGCGCGAGCGTCGCGGTCCGGGGCGGGGATGGGCGCTTGCAGGTGATCCGCGCCAGCAAGGACAGCTTCCTGCTGAAGGAGTGGTTGGCTGCCGATGCCGATCCGCGCGATGCCGGCAACGCCTCGTTGGCGAGCGGGGTGTCGTGTGACGAGTCCGGCTGCGTGGCGCCGCTCGCGGACGGACGACTGATCGCGTTGGCGACGCGTATCGACGCGCTGGCCGATGATTGCAGCCGCTCCGCGCTGGTGGTGACGGCGCGGCCTGCGCCACCCGATTGCGCGGCGATGGTGGTCGATCGGGCGCGTCTTGCCAGTCAGGGCGCACTGGCTCTGACGAGACGCGGCGAGGGCTTTTCGGTGCAGGCGGTGAGGACGAGGGGAGCAAGCCGTCCCTGGCTGCCGGCCGGCGCCGGCGAGGGAGATTTCGACGGCAGCCTCGTGCCGAAGGCGGCCGTGCCCCGCAACCGGGACGCAACGCCATCGGAGGCCGACTTGCAGGCCGACGATTGACGCGGATCACAAATACCAGGCCAGCACGGCGTCAAGCCTTCCGTTGCCGATAACCGGCAGGGCCACCATTCGGCTCAGCCCGGCTGCGCAGGCTTCGGAGCCGGCGATCGAGCCGTCAGAGGTGAGATCGTCGTTGAGCGCGGGCATGCCGGTGGCCCAGGCGCCGCCGATGCTGCCTTCGCCCCTGGCGATGGACTGCGCCGCATAGCGTGCGGCGAGGTCGGTCTGCGCGCTGCAATCGCCGGCGCGAAAGACCAGCGCCGAACGGTCCTCGTTCGGGACCCAGATCTCGAAGCGTCGTGCAATCGGCGTTGCCTGCGCGGAGAGGAATGTCAGAACCCAGGTCTGGTCGGTACCGGTTCGGTAGGGCACGCCGACGCCGAGATTGATCCCGACCTTGGCGGCGTCCTCCCAGCGCAGGAAGCTCTTGGCGTCGTGCAAGTCCTTGATGATCAGCGGCAGGCCCGCCTTCCAGGTGCGTCCGGGCAGGCCGAAGCCGCGCGGAAATCTGGTGTGGCGGGAGTTGAATTCGAACATGTCCGCGGTGCCGTAATAGCCATCGACGAGCCCCATCTCATGCGAGAGATCAGGATCGTTGTGCCAGAGTTCGATCGCGCCGACATGCGCCTCGTCGTCGCCGCAGAACAGCACCAGCACGGCTTGCAGGAATTCGCCCGCGAACACCGGCACCGCCACGCCGCAGGTGAGGCCGGCCGCAGCGGCCTGATCGGTCCGCTTGAAATAGGAGTTGGCGAATTTCGTGAGGATGACGGGGTGGCCACAGGCCCAGGCCTTGCCGGGAAGTCCCTCGTCATATCCGAAGTGCAGCTCTTCGCTGACGGCTTTGAACGCGGACAGCCCATCGTCGTAGAGGCCGCCGCCGAATTCCAGCCGCATGCGCGTCCGGTCGGGTACCCAAAGTTCAACGACGCGAATGAAGGTCTTCATCGAGCGTGTCCGCCGCCTCAAACCACGACAGCATCGGTCATTTGGCTGCGGAGCGGACGTTCAAAATGCGGGCAGCACGGCCCAAACTTCGTGCGACGACGAGGCGCGGCGGTGGGCTCGCCGATCGAATGTCCTGAAACACAAACTCACCGGGCTCGCCGGCCTCAGCCGGCGACGGCAATTTCAATCCCGGGCTCGGCCTGTCGGCCGAAGGGCGTCAGCCGATCGGCAGGCGCGTGATCGTGGGCCGCGTGTCGGCGACGATCTGCGGCTTGTGCTCGCGCTCGGGGGCTGGCTGCGTCACCGGCAATTGCAGCACGGTCGCGCGCTGGCCTTCGACGAGCTGCGTCACCAGCACGTATTTGCCGTCGGGGAATTCGATCGCGTCATGATGGCGATCGGGAATGTGCGGGTCGATCTTGCCGAACTTGCCGACGCGAGAGTTCACGGTGCGCGTCCAGATCCAGCGGTTGTCGTAGCGGACGTTGTCGGCGAAAGCGAGCTCCGTCCCCGGCAGCAGACAGACCGCGACGGAGGGATCGGCTTCGGAAGCGAAACCGCGCGTCGAGGTGCCGCGGAAGGTTGTCGTGACGATCGTCTCGCCGACTTCGGCGGGGCGCGTCGCGACGGCATGCAGGCTGTAGTCACACATCGGGTGCTCCTCATGCTGGGATAGCGACCCGCGTCTCTTTCGAGGCGCAGGCCTCTATCAGAGTGGAAGCATACAACGCTCTGCTCGGTTATGGGCAAATCTGCGGCTCGCGTCCGCAGCGCGCGATCACATTATCTTTCCCGGATTCGATAGGAACAAACCTCGCGTCCTTGCATTCGGCCGGAGCTATCAGCACTGCCGGCACAACTCTACCGGCGAAGCAGAAATGGCTGCGCGCCTGCGCGGGGGAATGTCGCGCGGGAAGATGGACCGGACAGCCGGCGCAGAACCAGAGAAACCGTCCAGCCGGAGCGGACAAGTATCCGCTCCGATCCTGGATCGCCGATGCCGATCGAAACGCGCGCGGCGCTTGATGTTTCCCGTATCAGTACTTCCGGTAAAGCCCGATCAGCTTGCCCTGGATCTTCACGCGGTTCGGCGGAAGAATGCGGACCTCGTAGGCGGCATTGGCGGGCTCGAGCGCGATCGAGGCGCCGCGGCGGCGGAAGCGCTTGAGCGTGGCCTCCTCGTCGTCGATCAATGCCACCACGATGTCGCCGGTATTTGCGGTCTCGTTGCGCTGGATCAGCGCCATGTCGCCGTCGAGGATGCCGGCCTCGACCATCGAATCGCCGCGCACTTCGAGCGCGTAGTGCTCGCCCGAGCCGAGCATGTCCGGCGGCACGCTGATGGTATGGCTGCGGGTCTGCAGCGCCTCGATCGGCGTGCCGGCGGCGATGCGGCCCATCACGGGCACCGCGACGGGGCGCTCGCCCTCGTCCGCGGGCGGGCTGGAGCTCGCGCGCACCTTGCCGAGATTGCCCTCGATCACGCTCGGGGTGAAGCCACGGCGATTGCCGGCGGCGGCCTGGAGCTCGGGCAGCTTGATCACCTCGATGGCACGGGCGCGGTTGGGCAGGCGGCGAATGAAGCCGCGCTCCTCGAGCGCAGTGATCAGGCGATGGATGCCTGACTTCGAGCGCAGGTCGAGCGCATCCTTCATCTCGTCGAAGGACGGCGGCACGCCGCTTTCCTTCAGACGTTCGCTGATGAACCGCAGAAGCTCGTATTGTTTGCGCGTCAACATCTCGACCAAAGTCCCCCGGTTGATGTCGTTCGATTCCGACACGATGAAGCCGGCACTAAGCCGCTACATCCTCGAAACAAATCATGAACGGACACTATATGTTCGATATGTGTTCCGCAACTGCTTAATTTATGGTGAACGCGGCCAAGCTCGCGGAATGCGTGTGGCTGGGCGGCTCAGACGGGCAGCCGGAGCACCTCGCAAGGCGTGCCGGCCTCGGCCTTCGGCGCGAACGGTGCGCGCACCAGAAGTACCTGTGCCGCAGCGAGATTCGCAAGAAGGGAGGAGTCCTGATGGCTGACCGGAAGGGCGACGCGCGTGCCGTCGTCGCGCTCCTCCAGCCGCGCACGCAGATAGTCCTCGCGCTGGTCGTTGGCGGCGAGATCGCAGCCCAGCACGGCGCGCTCGCGCCGATGATGAATCGCTGAACGGCCCGACAGGGCGCGAATCAAGGGGACCATGAACAGGAAGGCGCACACGTAGGACGACACGGGATTGCCGGGCAGGCCAATCACGCGCATCGCGCCTATCCGACCGTGCATCATCGGCTTGCCCGGCCGGATCGCGATCTTCCAGAACGCCATCGCGATGCCTTCGCCCTTGAGCGCCTGCTGGACCAGGTCGTGGTCGCCGACCGAGGCACCGCCGGTCGTGATCAGGATGTCGGCGCCGCTCTCGCGCGCGCGGCGGATGCCGGCGGACGTCGCCTCCAGTGTATCGGCGGCAATTCCGAGGTCGATGGTCTCGGCGCCCTCGCTGCGGGCGAGCGCATGCAGGGCATAGCCGTTGGAATAGACGATCTGGCCGCGACCAGGCGTGGTGCCCGGCATCACGAGCTCGTCGCCGGTGGCGAGAACGGCAACCCTCGGGCGGCGGATGATGGCGAGATGCGGATGATTCATTCCGGCGGCGAGGGCGAGATCGCGCTCGGTGAGGCGGATTCCCTTGCGCAGCAGCACGTCGCCTTCGCGGAAGTCGACGCCTGCAGGGCGGATGTGCCGGCCGAAAATGGCGGCTTCCTTGATCGTGACATGCTTGCCGTCGGCAGCCGTGTCCTCCTGGATCACGACGGCATCGGCGCCGTCGGGAACGACGCCGCCGGTGAAGATCCGCACGGCTTCGCCGGGGCCGACGCTTCCCGCGAACGGCCGACCCGCCGCGACCTCGCCGACGACGGTCAGCCTGGAATCGATGGCCGCGTCGGCCGTGCGCACGGCATAGCCGTCCATCGCCGACATCGCCTCCGGCGGCTGCGTGCGCCGTGCCGCGACATCGCCGGCGAGCACACGATGGTAGGCCTCGTCGAGGCAAACCATCTGTTCAGCCAGCGGCTCGACGCCGGCCAACACCGCGGCGAGCGCGTCAGAAACCGGCATCAGGGCCACGGGCGAACTCCTGCTGAGCACATCAGTCAATGGGCGGCGAGAGTTCTAGCCGAGTGCAGCCGTGAGGCAAAGCAGCACGCGGGATGATCTATCCTGCATGGTCGCAGGGGGTGGAGGAGGTCGGCTCAACTCCGCCGCGGCATGATGCGGAAGGCGAGACAGACCGGAACGAGGATTGCCATGGCAAGGACGAGAATGACGAGCGCCACGGCCAACATCGTTCAACGCCCCGTCGGATCGCCCGGACTGATGTCCGCGACGTCGGGCGGCTTGGGACCCTGATCCTTGTCCGGCAGCGGGTCCGCCTGGGATTTTAGGTCGGCGGCCTTGCTGATCAGCTTGGCGGAGAGGTCAGAATCCGAGGTGGTTCTGGCGAATTCGAGCAGGAGAGAGGCTTGCTTGGTGAGATAGGTCTTGCCCAGCACGTCGATCAGTCCAATGTAGAAGTCCCAACGGACTCATGAGTCCGAAGGGTGGTATTCCGTTCCCGGAACTCTGTATAAAAATGCACAAAGTGATCAGGTTCCACATTTTCAGCAGTTTTTGTTCCGGCAAGTGAGCGCGCTCCGGGCTTTCCCGCGGCTCAGATCCCCAGTGCTTTCAATGCGTTCCCGACATCACGCGGCGAGGTGACATGCACGGCGGTCAAGCCGCGCGCCCGTGCTCCCTCGATGTTCTCGGCGAGGTCGTCGAAGAACACGATGCGCTCGGCCGGCACGCCGATCGCCGCCACGACATGGTCGAAGGCCTCGGCATCCGGTTTGCGCAGGCCGATGCTGGAGGACAGATACAGCTCGCGGAAATGGCCGAGCAGACCGGCATATTCCTTCGAGAAATGGTCGACGTGCGGCCGATTGGTGTTGGAGAAGGCGTAGAGCGGCATCTGCTTCGCCGCGCGCGGCAGCAGCTCGGCGATATCAGGCATCTCGCCGGCGAAAATCGCGTTCCAGCCTTCCAGGAATTGCGCATCCGAGATGCCGATCCCGAGCGAGGACCGCAGCGAGGCGAAATAGTCCCCATCGCTGATCTTGCCCATCTCGTGCAACCGGTAGGCCTCGTCGCGCACATAGCGCGCGATGATGGCCTCGGGCTGGCAGCCGGCATGTCCCGCCCAGCAGGCGATCGCCTTGGAGAAGTCGATGTCGAGCACAACGCGCCCGAGGTCGAACAGCAGCGCATCCGCGCTGCCGGGAGAGAGCGATGTCATTGCGTCCTTTTCACTTCAGTATGGCGCGTCAGTAACGATAGGGCTCGTGGTCGAACAGCGGGAACGCGCTGAACACGCTGGGCGCGTTGGTGGCGGCCGCCGGATGCAGGCAGGATTTGTCGAGCTCGGCGAATGAGGTGGCGCCCAGGAGGCCGAGGCAGCGCAGCACCTCGTCTTCGAGCAACTCCAGCATCCGCGCGACGCCGGCTTCGCCGGCTGCCGCCAGCGCCCAGCATTGCAGCCGGCCGATGCCGACGAGGTCGGCGCCCGCCGCAATCGCCTTCACGATGTCGGTGCCGCGGCAAAAGCCGCCGTCGACCATGATCCTGGCGCGGCCCTTCACGGCGTCGACGATCTCCGGCAGCACGTGCATGGCGCCGCGGCCGTGGTCGAGCTGGCGTCCGCCATGGTTGGAGACGTAGATCCACTCGACGCCGTGATCGAGCGCGATCTGCGCATCCTCGGCCGTGGCGATACCCTTGAGGATCAGCGGAATTTTGAACGTGTCCTTGATCATCTTCACGGTCCGCCACTCCAGGCCCTTCTGGAAATCGCCGCCGGTGGCGCGCAGGCGGCTCTCGCGAACGTAGCGCTTGGCGATGTCACGTTCACGACGGCTGTAATGGGCGGTGTCGACGGTCAGGCAGAAGGCGGCATAGGCGTTCTTCTCGGCCCGGTCGACCACGTCGGCGACGAAGGCATCGTCGCCGCGGACATAGAGTTGATAGAGACGCAGTGCATCGGGGGCAGCCTCGGCGGTCGTCTCGAGGCCGGGCTCGGACACCGAGCTCAGCATGTGCGCCGCGCCGAACCTGCCCGCAGCGCGCGCGACGCTCGCCGCGCCATCCGGATCGAAGATCTCGAGTGCGCCGACGGGAGCCAGCACCACCGGCAGACGCAGCTTGCGGCCGAACTGCTCGACGCTGCCATCGATCCTGCGCACGTCGCGCAGCACGCGCGGGCGGAAGGCGATCTCGTCGAGCGCCATGCGGTTGCGCCGCATCGTGGTCTCGGTCTCGGCGGCGCCGATGATGTAGTCCCAGGCATTCTGGTTGAGGTTGGCGCGCGCCTTCCGGATGAACTCGTGCAGGTTCTGGAACGGCTCGTCGCTAGCGCCGAGCTCGACGTTCCGTTCCGGCCGGATGCGGGGCGCTTCATTCATTGTTGTCCTCCCGAGAATTTGAAGTCTTGTCGCCATCGCCTATCGCGTCCGGCCCTCCAAAACCATCCTAAAATCGCATAGCTGCGAAGCGTGGGCGGCCCGGACCGGTGTCGTGTTGCTTCGAAACAGTTTCGGAACGTTGCCAAAAGTTTAGGCCAAGGCGAAGGGATTTCTTCGGTGTACCCGCCAGCGCGGCATCCCGGCCTTGAAGAAACCAGAATGGTATTGTGAGAGATGGACTGGATCGCCATTTGCATGGCGTCTCCCAGCCTCAAGAGAAACGCCAAGCACAAAAGGCACCTTCATGCGGAAAACCCTGCTGTTCCCCCTGGGCACGCTCACGGGAGCGTGCCTGACCCTTCTGGTAGCCAGCCCGCAGGGCGGCGTATGGGCAGCGCGGGCGGCAGTGAGTGCGGGTGATGCTTATTCCCAGCTCAATCTGTTCGGCGCGGTGTTCGAGCGGGTCAAGGCCAGCTATGTCGAGAAGCCGGACAATGCCAAGCTGATCGAGGGGGCGATCACCGGCATGGTGACCTCGCTCGACCCGCATTCGCGCTACATGAACGCCAAGGCCTGGACCGAGATGCAGGAGACCACCTCCGGCGAGTTCGGCGGGCTCGGCATCGAGGTCACGATGGAGGATGGCCTCGTCAAGGTCGTCTCGCCGATCGACGACACGCCGGCTTCGAAGGCCGGCATCATGTCCGGCGACCTCATCGGCAAGATCGACGGCGAGGCCGTGCAGGGCATGACGCTCGAGCAGGCGGTCAACAAGATGAAGGGACCGGTCGACACCAAGACCAAGCTGACCATCATCCGCAAGGGTGCGGATGCGCCGCTCGAGGTTGCGATCACGCGCGAGATCATCCATGTGCGTCCGGTGCGCTTCCGCGTCGAGAACGGCGACATCGGCTATATCCGCATCACCTCGTTCAACGAGCAGACCGCCGACGGCCTGAAGAAGGCGATCGCCTCGGTCTCCAAGCAGGTCCCGCCGGAGAAGCTCGCCGGCTACGTGGTTGATCTGCGCAACAATCCGGGCGGCCTGCTCGACCAGGCCGTGTCGGTGTCGAGCGCCTTCTTGCAGCGCGGCGAGGTCGTTTCGACCCGCGGCCGCAGTCCGGAAGAAACCCAGCGCTTCACCGCCCATGGCGGCGACCTCACCAAAGGCAAGCCGATCGTGGTGCTGATCAACGGCGGCTCGGCCTCGGCCTCGGAGATCGTTGCCGGTGCGCTGCACGACCACAAGCGCGCGACGTTGATCGGCACGCGATCGTTTGGTAAGGGCTCGGTGCAGACCATCATTCCGCTCGGCTCCGGCAATGGCGCGCTGGCGCTGACCACGGCGCGCTACTACACGCCGTCGGGCCGCTCGATTCAGGCCCAAGGCATCGCGCCCGACATCGAGATCCTCCAGGACGTGCCGCCCGAGCTGAAGGGGCGGATGGACACCATGGCGGAATCCCAGATGCGCGGGCATCTGTCGGCCGACGGCACCGAGCAGACCGGATCGCAGTCCTACGTTCCGCCGGAAGAGAAGGACGATAAGGCTCTGCACGCAGCCTACGACTTCCTCCACGGCGTTACGGCAAATGCCGTCGCTGCCAAGCGCGCGACGAAGGCTGCAGTGCCGAACTAGATCTTACGACGTTCCGGATCATGTTTCGCCCGGGAGCGGAGGACCGCTTCCGGGCGATTTCGTTTCCAGCGCCGTTTCGACCTAACCGACCTCGCGGCGGCGGCTCTCGCTGCCTTCGCGCCGGGCGAGCCGGCTGCGGTGCAGCGCGAACAACTCCAGCATCTTGTCGGCGGGCTTGGCGGCGCTGAACAGATAGCCCTGCATCTCGGAGCAGCCGAGCGTGCGCAGCAGGCGCCGCTGCTCCTCGGTCTCGACGCCCTCGGCCGTCGTGGTCATGCGGCGGGCGGCCGCCAGGTTGACGACGGCCTGAACGATGCTGGCGGAGCCGTCGGGACGGGCGATGTCCTCGACGAAGCAGCGGTCGATCTTGATCTTGTCGAACGGGAAGCGGTGCAGATAGCTCAGTGACGAGTAGCCGGTGCCGAAATCGTCGAGCGCGATGCGCACGCCGATGGCGCGGAACTGGTGCAGGATGGCAAGCGCGGCATCGTCGTCGCGGATCAGGACTGCCTCGGTGATCTCGAGCTCGAGCCGGCTCGCCGGCAGGTTCGACGCGGCGAGCGCCGCCATGATCTTCAGTGCCAGCGTGCCGCTCTTGAACTGCACCGGCGAGACGTTGACGGCGAGGCGGATGTCGTCGGGCCAGCTTGCCGCGTCCCGGCACGCGGTCGCCAGCACCCATTCGCCGATCTCGTTGATCAGGCCGGTGTCTTCGGCGATCGGGATGAAGTCGGCCGGCGAGACCCAGCCGCGCTCGGGATGGCGCCAGCGCACCAAAGCCTCGCAGCCGGTGATGCGGTCGTCCTTCAGGCCGAGGCAGGGCTGGTAATACACCTCGAGCCCACCCTTGCGACCGCCTTGTGCGATGGCGTGGCGCAGGTCGCCCTCGAGCTGGCGGCGTTCGCGGACCTTGGCGTCCATGTCCGGCTCGAAGAAGCGGTAGGTGTGGCGTCCGGCGGACTTGGCCGCGTACATTGCCATGTCCGCATTCTTCAGGATCTGGTCGAGCGCCGTGCCGTGCTCCGGCGCCAGCGCAATGCCGATGCTGGCGTCGCTGGTGAGATGATGACCCATGCAGTCGAACGGCGTGCGGATGGTTTCGAAGACGCGTGCGACGAGCTCGTTGACCTGATTCAACGACGTCACCGCGCCCTGGACGATGGCAAATTCGTCGCCGCCGAGCCGCGCCACGAAGTCTGTCGGGCCGGCACAGCGGCGGAGGTTCGTCGCGATCGATTTCAACAGCTCGTCGCCGACGAGATGGCCGAGCGCGTCGTTGACGCCCTTGAACTCGTCGATGTCGATGTAATGGATCGCGACCTGCTCGCCGTCGCGGACTGCGGCCAGCTCCTGCCGCAGATGCTCGTGGAACATGGCACGGTTGGGCAGGTCCGTCAGCGCGTCGTAATGTGCGAGGTGGGTGATGCGCTCCTCGATGCGACGGCGCTCCGTGATGTCCTCATGGGTCGCCACCCAGCCGCCATCCGCGAGCGGTTCGTTGAGGATGTGGATCGAACGGCCGTCGGCGGTATCGACCACCATGGAGTTGCGGAGATGGATGTCCTTCAGGACACGCGCGACGTAGGCATCGACGTCGCCGGTGAACGAGCCGGTTGTCTTGCGATGGGCGATGATGTCGCGAAAGCTGCAGCCGGGCTTCACGATCTCGGCCGACAAGCCGTACATCTCGATGTAGCGCTGGTTGCAGACCACGAGCCGCTGCTCGGAATCGAACAGCAACAGGCCCTGCGTCATGTTGTTGACCGCGCGGTCGAGCCGCTGCTTCTCCAGCGTCAGCTGTTCGCGCGAAAGGCGGTGCTGCTCCAGCAGCTTGCGCACGACGGCAATCAGCACGCCTGCGATCGCGAGCGCGGAAGAGGCTGCGATCGAGATCAGAATGCCGATCTGCTCGCGCCAGTCAGCCAAGGCCGCTGCGCGCGTCGTGGTGGCCATCACCAGGATCGGGAAGTGGGGCAGGGCACGGGAGGAGATCAGCCGGTCCTCGCCGTCGACGGGGCTGTTGAAGCGGCCGGCGAAATGATCGAGCCCGAACACCCTTTGATGCTCGAACGGTCCGGTCTTGAAGTTTCGCCCCATCAATTCGCCGGACTGCGGATAGCGGGCGAGCAGTGTGCCGTCGCGATGCAGCATCGAGATCGTCGCGCCTTCGCCGAGCACCACGGAGGCGAAGAATTTCTCGAAATTGGCGGGTTCGATCCCGCGTCCGACCACGCCGAGGAACTCGCCGCGTGGCCCGACGACCCTCCGGGCCACCAGAATGGTCCACGCACCGGAGACGCGGCTGTGCAGCGGCTCGATCAGGACATCAGGCGCATTGGGATCGTACTTGAAGGTGCGGAAGTAGGCGCGATCGGCGACATTCACTTTGGGCGTCGGCCATGCGGTCGACGAATTGATCAGATTGCCTTCGGCATCGATGATGTTGAGGCCGCCCATATAGGGCAGCGCCTCGATCTTCGACCGCAGCATCCGGTGCACGTCCTCGCCCGAGAGGCGCTTGCGATACTCCTCTCCGGAGGTAATTCCGGTGGTGCGGACGTAGTCGACGAAACCCTTCTGGATGACGGCGAAGTCCTGCAATTGCTGATCGAAATGATGAGCAAGCAGCAGCACGGTGTTTTCCAGCTCGCGGCCGGAATTGCGCAGCGCCCGCTCCCGGAAGTTCTGCGCCATCAGGACCGAGCCTATGGCGATGGCCGCGATCAGCAGCGTGCCGCCAACCACAAGCCAGCGGATCGGGCCGCTGCGCACGAAGACCTGGTCAAAGAGACGACTGCCGAATTTCATCTTCATGCTGGATCGTTGCCGCGCACACGTCAGGATCAATTCAGGACCCCGAGAACATCCGTTGGTTTACGGTGGCGGTGTGGAAGTAAAGTTAGGAAGCGCGGTTAACGAGACGTGAATACCCGCGCGCAAAAGCAATCCATGCGCGCGGCGCGAAAGTGGGGCGCTAACGCAAGCCCGCGTCAGGCGCGGTAATGGCCGGATTTGCCGCCGAGCTTCTCGACCAGATGGATGCCCTCGATGCGCACGCCGCGCTCGACGCCCTTGATCATGTCGTAGATGGTGAGGCAGGCGACCGACACCGCCGTGAGCGCCTCCATCTCGACGCCGGTCGGTCCCGTCACCTTCACGGTGGCCCGTACCACGCAGCCCGGCAGCTTGGCGTCAGGCTCGATATCGACAATGACCTTCGACAGGGCGAGCGGATGGCAGAGCGGGATCAGCTCCGAGGTGCGCTTGGCGGCCATGATGCCGGCGATGCGCGCGGTGCCGAGCACGTCGCCTTTCTTGGCGTTGCCCGACACGATCAGATCGAGCGTCGCCTTGGTCATGACGACGTGGCCCTCGGCGACCGCCAGCCGCTCCGTCGCTGGCTTGTCCGAGACGTCGACCATCCGCGCCTCGCCGGAGGCGCCGATATGGGTAAGGGCCGGCCCGGCCTTGGCTTTGGCCGGCTTCGTCTTGGCTGAAATGGTCTTCGCTGGCTGGCGCGCCATCAGCGCGCGCCTGTGGCGCGCGCGCTGGCCTCGCGCGCGAGCAGCGCGCGCGTCGCCGCCGTGACGTCGGCCTGCCGCATCAGGCTCTCGCCGACCAGGAACGTCGACATGCCGACGCGCTCGAGCCGGGCGAGGTCGGCGGGCGTGAAGATGCCGCTCTCGCCGACCATCAGCCGGTCCGAAGGGATCAGCGGCGCCAAGGCCTCGCTGGTCGCGAGCGTGGTTTCGAAGGTCCGAAGATTACGGTTGTTGACCCCGATCATCGGCGAGCGAAGTCTCAGCGCCCGGTCGAGCTCGGCGCGGTCATGGATCTCGATCAAGACGTCCATGCCGTAGGCGAGGGCGGCGTCTTCGAGGTCTCTTGCGGCAGCGTCATCGAGCGCCGCCATGATGATCAGGATGCAGTCGGCGCCGTGTGCGCGGGCCTCGACCACCTGATAGGGATCGAACAGGAAATCCTTGCGCAGCACGGGGAGCGAGGTTGCTTCGCGCGCGGCTACCATGAAGTCGAGATGGCCCTGGAACGAGGGCGTGTCGGTCAGCACCGACAGGCAGGCGGCGCCGCCGGCTTCATAGGCCTTTGCGAGTGCCGGCGGGTCGAAATCGGCGCGAATGAGTCCCTTGGAGGGCGAGGCCTTCTTGATCTCGGCAATCAGCGCGTAGCCGCCCTTGGCGTGCTTTGCCTTGATCGCGCGCAGGAAGCCGCGCGGCGCGGAGGCGGCCTTGGCCTGCGCCTCGACGGTGGAGAGCGGACGCGCTCGCTTCGCCGCCGCGATCTCCTCGCGCTTGTAGGTCTCGATCTTGGTCAGGATGTCGGACATGCGGGAGTTCAGCTCTTGGAGACCGTGACCAGGTGCTTCAGCTTCGCGTTGGCTGCGCCGCTGTCGATCGAGCGGACGCCGATCGCGACGCCCTCCTTGAGGTCCTTGGCGCGGCCGGCCACGACCAGCGCGGCGGCTGCGTTGAGCAGCGCCACGTCGCGATAGGGGCTCGGCTTGCCGTCGAGCACGCTCTGCAACGCGATCGCGTTGGCATCGGCGTCACCGCCTTTGAGCGCACCGGCCTCGCAACGCGGGAGCCCGGCTTCCTCCGGCGTCACCTCGAAATTCCGGATCTCGCCGTTGCGGAGCGCGGAGACGAAGGTCGGGCCGGTGAGGGTGATCTCGTCGAGACCATCGGACCCGTGCACCACCCAGGCGGAGTCGGAGCCGAGATTCTTCAGCACCTGCGCCAGCGGCTGTACCCATTGCCTGGAGAACACGCCGACCATCTGCCGTTTCACGCCGGCCGGATTCGACAGGGGACCGAGCAGATTGAAGATCGTGCGCGTGGCGAGCTCGACCCGGGTCGGGCCGACGTTCTTCATGGCGGGATGGTGGGCGGGGGCGAACATGAAGCC
Organism: Bradyrhizobium sp. NBAIM01; assembly: GCF_020194115.1. Classification (NCBI taxonomy): domain Bacteria; kingdom Pseudomonadati; phylum Pseudomonadota; class Alphaproteobacteria; order Hyphomicrobiales; family Nitrobacteraceae; genus Bradyrhizobium; species Bradyrhizobium sp. NBAIM01. Next base: position 221,803 of record NZ_JADYVU010000006.1, read on the forward strand.
GATGCCGCATTCGCGCACGCAGCGGCCGACCTGCTCCGGCTTGAGATCGATCTTCACCCCGAGCGAGGCCAGCACGTCGGCGGCGCCCGAGCGCGACGACAGCGCGCGGTTGCCGTGCTTGGCCACGGGCACGCCGGCGCCCGCGACGATGAAGGACGCGCAAGTCGAGACGTTGACCGAGCCGGAGCCGTCGCCGCCGGTGCCGACGATGTCGACTGCCTCCGGCGGCGCCTGCACGGTCAGCATCTTCGCGCGCATCGCCGCGACCGCGCCGGTGATCTCGTCCACGGTCTCGCCGCGCACCCGCAGCGCCATCAAGAGCCCGCCCATCTGCGAGGGCGTGGCCTCGCCGCTCATCATGGCATCGAAGGCGGAAGCGGCTTCGTCACGCGACAGGCTAGCGCCGGTCGCCACTTTTCCAATGATCGATTTCAGGTCGTCCATCGCGTGCTTTCAACTCACTGGTTCGCGCCGGTCACCTGCGCGAAGGCGGCCTGATTAATGGTGGTCCCGATGTCGGTTTCAAGCTTGTTGACGTAGGAAGCGACCTGCTCCTCGGTTTGGGCGCGGTCGAGGCTCTCCTTCAGCTTCTTGACCGCGTCGGAGGCAAAGTCGACCGCGGGATCGACGATGTCGGTGACGCGGAACACGATCACCTCGCTGCCGCCGCTCACGGCCGTCTGTCCGATGCCGTCCTTGGCGGTGCGGAAGGCCGCCGCCACGACGGTGCCGGGCACGCCGGCGGGCGAGTCGTCGCGCTTGAAGCCGCTCGCGGTCTCGACCTTGGCGCCGACGGCGGTGGCCTCGTCGGCGAGCTTGCCGCCCGCATCGAGCTTTTGCACCATCTCGGTCGCCTTGGCCTTCAGCTTGGCGGCGATCTGGTCCTGGCGCCAGCGCGCCTCGACCTGATCGCGGACCTCGTCGAGATTGCGGTCGCGCGAGGGGGTGATGGCGAGCACGTCGTACCAGACATAGCCGCCTTTGAACGAGATCGCGTCGTTGTCGACGCCGACATCGGTGTTGAAGGCCTGCGATACCACGTCGAGGCCCTGCGGGATGCTGGCGACCGGCTGGCCGTTCGGGGCGCGACCGGAGCGGTCGACGGCCTCGATGGTCACGGCGGTGAGGCCGAGCTTCTGCGCCGCGTCGATCACGCTGGAGCCGCCGCCACGCTCGTCTTCCATCTTGTCGCGGAGGTCGGCGACCTTGACGCGTGCACGCTCAGTCGCGATCTCGCGCTTGATGTCGCCGGCAAGCTTGGCGTAGTCGGCCTCGGCGCCCGGCTCGATCTTGTCGACCCTGACGATCGCGACGCCGAGCCCGCTCTGGATCGGCTGGCTGATCTCGCCGGCAGGCAGCGCGAACGCGGCATCGCCGACGGCGGGCGCGAGCGAAGACTTGGTCACAAGCCCCAGGTCGACGTCGGAGGCGCTCAGCCCGCGTTCCTTGCCGATGTCCTCGAAGGACGTCCCGCCGACGAGGCGCTCGCGAGCGGCCTGCGCTTCGGCAACGTTCGGAAACACGATCTGCTGGATCTGGCGCTTCTCAGGCGTGCCGAGCCGGTCCTTGCGCTGCTCGAACATCTTCTTGGCGTCCTCATCGGAGACCTCGGTCCATTTGCCGATTTCTTCCGGCGAGACCACGACAAAGGAGATCTTGCGATATTCGGGCGCGCGGAACTGGACCTTGTGATCCTCGAAATAGGCGGCGAGCGCCTCGGGCGAGGGCGGGTCGATCGGACCGGCCTGCGCGGCGTCGAGCCGGACGAATTCAATCGAGCGTTGTTCGTTCTGGTAGCGCGTCAGGACGTCGACCATGGCCTTCGGGGGCTCGAGGCCGGCGCCGACCGTGCCGGTGATCTGCCGGCGCAGCGATACCTTGCGCTGCTCGGCGACATAGCGCTGCTCGGTGTAGCCGAAATTGCGGATCAAGGCTTGGAAGCGATTGGGGTCGAAATTGCCGCCGATACCCTTGAAGTTGGGGTCGTTCATGATGAGCTGGCGGATCTGCTCGTCGGATTGGCCAAGGCCGAGCCGGCGCGCCTCTTCGTCGAGCGCGGCCTCGGCAATGGTCTGCTGCAGCACCTGGCGGTCAAGGCCGAACGCGCGCGCCTGGTCGGGCGTCAACGGACGGCCGAACTGGCGGCTGATCTGTTGCAGGCGGTCGGTGTAGATCTGGCGGAACTCGTTGAGCGAGATCTCGGTGCTGCCGATCTTGGCGACCGTGGACTGGCCGAAGCCCTTGAAGATGTCAGCAATGCCCCAAATGCCGAAACTGATGATCAACACGCCCATCACCACGGCCATAACGATCTTGCCGAGCCAGTTCGATGAGGCCTTGCGTATTCCTCGGAGCATTTGGTCCAACTTGTTTGGTCAGGAAGGGGAACGGAGCGCGTCTTAATGCAGATTCCGCAAAAGCGCGTCACCAAATTGATAGATCATCATAAAGTGGCGGCTTTCCCCCCGCAACCTCGCCTCGGGCAACCGCTTGAAGCTGCGGCGAAAGGGCCTCTGGTCTCTGGAACTGCAGGGGCACCTCTGCTAGCGCAAGAACAAACCTCATTCTGCTGGACATTGACATGACCGACGCCATCCGACCGCTGATCGCGGGCAATTGGAAAATGAACGGCCTGAAAGCCCAGGCTGCTGAATTCGACGCCATGCTCAACGGCGCGGCAGACGTGGCTGGCAACGCGGACCTGCTGGTCTGCCCGCCGGCGACCCTGGTTGCGGCGTTCGCCGAGAAGGCGCGCGGCAAGAAGGTCGCGATCGGGGCCCAGGACTGCCATCCCAAGGCCTCCGGCGCTCATACTGGCGATATCGCCGCCGAAATGCTCTCCGATGCAGGCGCGACGGCCATCATAGTCGGCCATTCCGAGCGCCGCGCCGACCACGGCGAGGACGATGCGCTGATCCGGCAGAAGGCCGAGGCGGCCTGGCGCGCCGGGGTCATTGCGATCGTCTGCATTGGCGAAACGCAGGGCCAGCGCGACGCCGGCCAGACCCTGGACATCCTGCGCGGCCAGCTCGCCGGCTCGCTGCCAGAGGGCTCGACGGCGGCCAATCTGGTCGTGGCCTATGAGCCGGTCTGGGCGATCGGCACCGGGCTGACCCCCACAGCCAAGGATGTCGAGCAGATTCATGGGTTTATCCGGGAACTCCTGACCTCCCGGTTCAAGGCTGACGGTGCCAAGATGCGCATTCTCTACGGCGGCTCGGTCAAGCCCTCGAATGCGGCCGAGCTGATGGCGGTGACTAACGTCAACGGGGCACTCGTCGGCGGCGCCAGCCTGAAAGCGGCCGACTTCCTTGCGATTGCCAAAGGCTGCCCCTAACTCATTCGGACCGTTGGTCCGGATCTGATCGGGGGTGGCAATACCCCCGACGATCGTGTAACACCGCGCAACTTCAGGAAAACCCGCGAAGCGCGCTCGGCCGCCGTCAGGCGCCGCCCGCTTGTGACGGAAGGATATCATGCAGACCGTTGTCATCATCATCCACCTCATGATCGTCGCCGTCATGATCGGGGCCGTCCTGCTCCAGAAGTCGGAAGGCGGCGGTCTCGGCATGGGCGGAGGTGCGGGCTTCATGTCGAGCCGCGGCACCGCGAACCTGCTGACGCGGACCACGGCGATCCTGGCCGTCGGCTTCTTCCTCACCAGCCTGTTTCTGTCCTGGTATGCCGGTTACGACCGCAAGCCGTCGTCGATCATCGGCCAGCCCTCGCAGACCCAGCCGGTCGGCGGGTCGCCGATCGCGCCGCCGACCTCGGGCGGCATCCTGGATTCTCTGAAGAAGGCGGACGAGCAGCAACAGGCGCCGGCTCCGACCGGTCCCCAGGTGCCGCGCTCGCAATAAAGCAGGGGGGGCATGCAGGGCGGCGGCTACCGTCCTGCATCAACAATCCCCATCAAGGCCCTGTCATCACTCTTCGTTTCGGCTCACCCACAGGCCCGCAAAATCTTTGGGGCGGAATACGAATCGCTTTGGCGAATCGTATTTAGGGGATTAGAGGTTAAGTCCCATGGCGCGGTACATATTCATCACCGGCGGCGTGGTTTCTTCGCTCGGCAAGGGTCTGGCTTCGGCGGCACTGGGTGCCCTGCTGCAGGCCCGGGGCTACAAGGTCCGCCTCCGCAAGCTCGACCCCTATCTCAACCTCGATCCCGGAACGATGTCGCCGTATCAGCACGGCGAAGTGTTCGTGACCGATGACGGCGCGGAGACCGATCTCGACCTCGGTCACTACGAGCGCTTCACCGGCCGTCCCGCGACCAAGGCCGACAACATCACCACGGGGCGCATCTACCAGGACATCATCTCCAAGGAGCGCCGCGGCGATTATCTCGGCGCGACTATCCAGGTCGTTCCGCACGTCACCAACGCCATCAAGGAATTCGTCCTCGACGGCAACGACGATTACGACTTCGTGCTGGTCGAGATCGGCGGCACCGTCGGCGACATCGAGGGCCTCCCGTTCTTCGAGGCGATTCGCCAGCTCAAGAACGAACTGCCGCGCGATCATGCCGTCTACATCCATCTGACGCTGCTGCCCTACATTCCGAGCGCTGGTGAATTGAAGACCAAGCCGACGCAGCACTCGGTGAAAGAGCTGCGCTCGATCGGCATCCAGCCGGACATCCTGCTCTGCCGCACCGATCGCGAGATCCCGAAGGAAGAGCGGCGCAAGCTCGGGCTGTTCTGCAACGTGCGCGAAAGCGCCGTGATCGAGGCGCGCGACGTCGACAACATCTACGCGGTGCCCGAGGCCTACCACAATGCGGGCCTCGACGACGAGGTGCTCGCCGCTTTCGGGATCGCCTCTCGGATTCCGCCGGAGCTGCGCAGCTGGCAGGAGATCAACGAGCGCATCCGCAACCCCGAAGGCAACGTCACCATCGCCATCGTCGGCAAGTACACCGGCATGAAGGATGCGTACAAATCGCTGATCGAGGCGCTCTCGCATGGCGGCATCGCCAACAAGGTGAAGGTCAATCTCGACTGGATCGAGAGCGAGATCTTCGAGAAGGAAGATCCGGCGCCGTTCCTCGAGCACGTCAACGGCATCCTGGTGCCCGGCGGCTTCGGCCAGCGCGGCGCCGAGGGCAAGATCAAGGCAGCGCAGTTCGCGCGCGAGCGCGACGTGCCGTATTTCGGCATCTGCTTCGGCATGCAGATGGCGGTGATCGAGGCCGCGCGAAACCTCGTCGGCATCGAGGACGCCAATTCCACCGAGTTCGGCCCGACCAAGGAGCCGCTGGTCGGCCTGATGACCGAGTGGCTGCGCGGCAACGAGCTCGAGAAGCGCTCGCAGGCCGGCGATCTCGGCGGCACGATGCGGCTTGGCGCCTATCCGGCAACGCTGAACCGGGGCAGCCGGGTCTCGCAGGTCTATGGCGGCGCGACCGAGATTTCCGAGCGTCACCGCCATCGCTACGAGGTCAATACCGCCTACAAGGACCGCCTCGAGCAGCACGGCCTTAAATTCTCAGGCCTCTCGCCCGACGGTGTGCTGCCTGAAATCGTCGAGTACGAGGATCACCCCTGGTTCATCGGTGTCCAGTTCCACCCCGAGCTGAAGTCGCGCCCCTTCGAGCCGCATCCGCTGTTCGCCTCGTTCATCGAGGCAGCGGCGAAGCAGAGCCGGCTGGTGTAGCCGGCTGGGTCTGCCCTGACAAAGTCTTGCTCGCACGTCCGGCTACGCGGCCGCGATGTCCATCCTGCGGCAGAAGCAAGATGCCTTGATCGGCACCTCCGCCCGCGACTGGGCAAGGTCAAGTCGCTGCTTGATCAGCGGCCTCTCGGCCTTGTCGCCACGTCGCATGAGACATTCGTGCAAGCCGTGAAGCGACCACAGATTGTCGGGATGCTGGCAGGCCCGGCTCAGCTTTCCGTCGAGGCCGAGATCGGAACGGTACACCGCCTCGGCTTCCTGGATCCTTCCCTGCTCCAGCAGCAGCGCGCCGAGTGCGTGACGCGGTGGCTGCATCCATCCCCACGGCTCGTCATAGGGCAGGGCGTCGCTGAGCGCGACGGATCGGCGCAGCTCAGCGAACGCAAAGTCGTAGTTGGCTTTGCGATATTCCAGTTCGCCATTCAACATGGCTTCGGCCACGTCGAGCAGGGCGATGACCTTGTTGTTGTGCACGAGTCGGCTCTCCGGCACGCGCGTCTTCGCCTGTGCGAACAACGCTTTCTCGGTTTCGGCCTCAGTTATGTGGCCAAGCGCCGAATGAGCCACCGCCTTGGCGTAGTGGATCATCGCCGTCACCGAGCAGTATAGCTGCCGATCCTCCGGTAGCTGTTGGGCAATGATGTCGTGCCATTTGCCGAAACGCACGAGAACGTGCTGCTTCATCGTCAAATAGCCTTCTAGGAAGTCCGCCATCGGGGGCGATTGAATGCGCAGCACTGGCTCGGGCACGGTGGCAATGAGTTCCTCGGCCGCTGCGATCGCGGGGGCGTATTGACCCAGGAACATCGCGCCGTAGATGGCGAAGTGGAAGTTGTGAATGACATAGACCAGGTAGACACCCGGATCGTCCGAATAGGCGAGGAACCTGCGGTCGGTCGCCAGCGCCTTCTGGTTGTAGAGCAGGACGTCGTTGTACTGTCCGCACAGCACGTCGAGATGCGTCGGCATGTGGATCAGATGGCCGCTGTCGGGGGCGATCCCGCGCAGCCGGTCGCCAGCCCGCATCGCCCGTTGCGGGTAGGGTGACATCTCCATGAGATGGACGTAGAGATGGAGCAGCCCCGGATGATCCCACGCAGCCGGCGATCGATCGAAAGCTTGTTCGAGCACGGCCCTGCATTCCTCGGTGCCAGCGCCCTTGGTGGGTTCTCCAGACTCAAGGTCCCACATCAGCCACGGCGTCTCGTTCATGATCGATTCGGCAAAGATGGCTCGGACCTCGAGATCGTCGGGATACGTGGCGAAGACCTTTCGCATCTCTCGCGTGAAGGCCTTGTCCCACGGCGCCATGTCCTCGATCGCTTCACGCTGCGGATAGCGCGCCGACAAGGCGCGGATCAGCGCTTGCTCGACCGGGCTCGCCCTATCCGCCTGCGCGAGCGCGTCCTGCGTCGCATCGTATGATGCCGCTAGCGCCAATTGACGGCCTTGTGCGTCATAGCGGACCCAGGGCAGGTTGTAGTTGGGACCCGCGGCGTAGCCGATGCCCCAGTGGGCCATGGCGCAGCTGTTATCGAACTCGAGCGCCTTGCGAAAGCATTTGATCGCCTCGCCGTGGTTGAATCCGAACACCCAGTTGAGCCCTCGGTCAAACCAGAGCTGCGCATCGGGCGAAGTCGTGCTGATTTTGCGGCTGTAGGGTCCGAGATCAAAATAGGTCATTGCCTCTGCCCCCCTTTGATCGCTTCCGTCGTTTTGCCGATTGCTCTCGGGCCGCCGCCGGCTGATCCGCCGGACCGAGCCTGCACATTATCAAGAGCGCCGGCCCCGCGCTATCGAGCTATGCGCGAACCGCCATGAGGGTCGCCCGGCCGAGGCTCAAGACAGAGTTGTGGCCAGCGGGTATAACCGCCGCTCCTGTCAGGGAGGGAGCAAGAATGATCTACGAAATGCGCGTCTATCGTTGCGTGCCCGGCCGCCTACCGGCATTGCTCAAGCGGTTCGAGACCGCCACGCTCAAGATTTGGGAGAAGCATGGCATCAAGCAGGCCGGGTTCTTCACCACCCTGATCGGCGAATCCAACCAGGAGCTGACCTATTTCCTCGCCTGGGACTCGCTTGCCGAGCGCGAGAAGAAGTGGGGCGCGTTCATGACCGATCCGGACTGGATGAAGGCGCGCGCCGAGAGCGAAGCCGACGGCCAGATCGTCGCTAACATCGTCAGCCAGATCCTGACCCCGACCGCCTTCTCGGCGGTGAAGTAGCAGGCAGCGGGCAGGGAACCCTGGCGCAACCCTGATATTCGGACCGTCCGGGCGGAAGAGGGTTGATCCAACCCTCATGCCGGCTATGGTCGCGCCGAAACGAGGGATGTGCCTTGAGCTCTTCGAATTCAGCGGCGCCGGTCGTCACCATCGGCAGGGTCAAGTTCGGCAATGATTTGCCGATCGCGGTCATTGCTGGGCCCTGCCAGCTCGAGAGCCGCCAGCATGCGCTGGAGGTCGCCTCCGCGCTGAAGGAGATCGCGGAGCGGCTGAACATCGGCCTCGTCTACAAGACCTCGTTCGACAAGGCCAATCGCACCAGCGCGGCGGCGGCGCGCGGGCTGGGTCTTGCGCAGTCGCTGCCGATCTTCGCGGAAATCCGATCCTCGCTCGGCTTGCCTGTTCTGACCGACGTGCACGAAGCCACGCAATGCGCCGAGGTGGCGCAGGCTGTGGACATCCTGCAGATTCCAGCCTTTCTGTGCCGGCAGACCGATCTGCTGCTGGCGGCGGCCGCGACCGGCAAGGTCGTCAACGTCAAGAAAGGTCAGTTCCTGGCACCCTGGGACATGGCCAATGTCGTGACCAAGATCACGAGCGCTGGCAATCCCAACGTGCTCGTCACCGAGCGCGGTGCGTCCTTCGGCTACAACACGCTCGTCTCCGACATGCGCGCGCTGCCGATCCTGGCGCGCACCACCGGCGCGCCCGTGATCTTCGACGCCACCCATTCGGTGCAGCAGCCGGGCGGGAAGGGGACGTCCTCGGGCGGCGAGCGCGAATTCGTCCCGGTGCTGGCGCGTGCAGCTGTCGCGGTCGGCGTTGCCGGCGTCTTCATCGAGACCCATCCCGATCCCGATCGCGCGCCGTCCGACGGTCCCAACATGGTACCGCTGCGCGAGTTCGAAGGGCTCATCGCCCGGCTGATGGCGTTCGACGCACTGGCAAAGAATCCGCGCTGATGCAGCAGAGCGAGGCGGGGCCGCAAGATCACGGCTTGCCGGCGGCGCTCTACGTCATCTCAGGCGCAAGCTTCGCCGCTGCCTTATCGGCCCGTGCACTCGATCCGGTGCTGCCGCACGTCGCCGAGGATTTTGGCGTCAGCATCGCGACCGCCGCGGGCTTTGCCGCGGTGTTCGCCTTCACCTTCTCGATCATCCAGCCGATCATCGGGGCCGCCGCCGACCTGTTCGGCAAGACCCGGCTGATGATCGGCTGCCTCGCGCTGCTCGGCTTCGCGAACATCCTGGGCGCATTCTCGACGTCGTTCTCGGTTCTGTTCGCAACTCGCATCCTCGCGGGCATCGGCTCCGGCGGCGTATTTCCGGTGGCGCTCAGTCTGACCAGCGATCTCGTCGGTCCCGAGAAACGCCAGGTTGCGATCAGCCGCACGCTCGCCGGCGCCATGACGGGCAATCTGCTCGGCGCCTCGGCCTCAGGCCTGATCGGTGATTTCCTCGGCTGGCGCGGCGTGCTGGCGGTGCTCGGTGTCCTCGTGATCATCGCATCGATCGCGGTCGCGGCCGGCTTTCGTGGCGCCAAGGTCAAGCATCCGCCGAAGACGAGCCTGTCGGCGTTGAAGGCCGGCTATCGCACTATCTTCACCAACCCGAATGCCTATGTCTGCTATTCGGCGGTGTTCATCGAAGGCTGCTGCGTGCTCGGCCTGTTTCCTTACATCGCTTCGTTCCTGTTCGAGCTCGGCCAGACCTCGCTATCGATCGCCGGCATCGTCATCGCCGGCTTTGCGGTCGGCGGCCTGTTCTACACGCTGACGGTGTCGCGCCTGCTGCCTTGGCTCGGCGTGAGGGGCATGATGATCGCAGGGATGACGCTGGTGGCCTCACAGCTCATCGCCGTCGCCTTCGGTCCACGCTGGGAAGTGCAGGCGCTGAATCTCGTCGTGATGGGCTGGGGCTTCTACATCGCCCATGGCTGTCTCCAGGTCTTCGCCAGCGAGCTCTCGGTCGAGGCGCGCGCCACGGCAATGTCGCTGCATTCGTTCTTCTTCTTCATGGGGCAGACGGTGGGCCCGCTCGCCTACGGCTTCGGGCTCCAGCATGCCGGCAAGATGGCGACCCTGTCGGCGAGCGCCGCGATCATGGTGCTGCTCGGCCTCGTCTGCGCGCGGCTGCTCAAGCAGCGGGCGCCGTCAGATGCGCGCGTCTGAGGGCGCGTCCGGACGAAGCGCCCTCGCAAAAAGCTTCGCAAGCAGTCCTTGTGGCGCTCAGGCGCTCGCGTAGGCCTCCTGCCAGAGGTCAAGCACCTCGTGACGCGTAATGCCACGGGTGATGAACACGATGCGCGAACGGCGGTCGGCAGCATGGGGCCATTTTGCAAGCGCCACCGGCGGATGGAAGACGTGGTGGACGCCATGAACTGCGACCGGCGTCGCTTCATCGCGAAGATTCAAGATGCCCTTGACCCGCAAGAGGTCCTCGCCCCGGGTGGCGCGCAGATGCGCGAGCCAGCGCGATACGGCCATCCAGTCAAGGGGATCGTCGAATGCGATCATGAAGTTAAGGATCGAGGCATCGTGGCTATGATGCTCGTGATGGGCATGACCGTCATCATGATGGTGGCCGCTCTCATGTGCAGCCTTGGCGACGTCGGCGAACGCCTGCTCGTTGAGCCAGCGCTCGATATCGGCTGTCTTCTTTTCGGGGTCAATGAGGGCGGCGCCGAACAGTTGAGCCGGATCGACCTCGCCATGCGCCACGTTCTCGATCCTGGCGCTGGGATTGAGCCGACGAAGCCGCAAGTCCAGTGCGTCAGTATCATTGACCAAATCGCGCTTAGTGATCAGCAGCCGGTCAGCGAGCGCGACCTGCTTCACCGCCTCGTATTGGCGGTCGAGCTGCCGCGCTGCATTGACCGCGTCGACGGTGGTCACCAGGGTGTCTAGCCGAAGGAAATGCGAGACCAAAGGGTTGTTCAGCAGCAGCTGAGCGATGGGGGCGGGGTCAGCCAACCCCGTTGTCTCAACCAGAATCCTGCGGAACGGCGGGACCTCGCCACGATCGCGGCGCACCAGCAGCGCGCGCAGGGTCTCTTCGAGATCGCTGCGAATAGTGCAGCAAATACAACCACTCGCAAGCACGGCGACTTCGCCGTCCACGCGTTCCACGAGGAGGTGGTCGAGGCTGACCTCGCCATATTCGTTGATGATGACGGCGCTGTCCTTCATCGCGTCGTGGCGCAGCAGGCGGTTGAGCAGTGTGGTCTTGCCGCTGCCAAGAAAGCCGGTGATCAGTGACACCGGAGTCCGCTCGGCGGATTTGTCGCTCTCGAAAAGGCTCATCGGCGTCCTCAACCCTGGTCTTATTTTTGTCGCTGGACAACAGCCTAATGGAGGACGAGCATTCCGAAAACAGGATCTTAAGCCCGATCTTAGCGGGCACACCCCGGGAGGAAGCGATGGACGATACCAAAGGCGATGAAGAGAAGGGCGGTGCGGCGACCGATCGGCGGACCTTGCTCCGCACGGCAGGCCTTGCTGGTGCGGCCGGGGCGGCATTCGCAGGTGCGATGCACGGCAAGTTCTCACTTGCACCGATCACCGCGGCCCAAGCCCAAACCCCGGCGATGCCAAAGGGCGTGGACAAGCCTTGGTGGCCCTCGAAATGGGGCAAGGACGACGAGGCTGGCGCGTCGAACCACATCACGCCGGCGAAGGTTCTCGATGCCGTGAAGTGGATCAAGGATGGCAAGATCTACAAGATCGGCCGCGTTTACGAGCAAGGCATGCCGTTGTTCGGCGCCCGCGCATTTTCGTTGCGCATTCCCGGCGGGCCGACTGGCGGCCCGTTCGGCGACAACAAGCTCGTCTATCACGACGAGTTTCTCGCCACCGAAATCGGCCAGACCGGCACACAATTCGACGGGCTCGGCCATATCGGCATCCAGCTGGGCAAGGACGGCGACAAGAGCGAGATGCGCTTCTACAACGGCTTCACTGCCGCTGAGATCGGCGACGCCTACGGCCTGAAGAAGCTTGGCACCGAGAAGCTCAAGCCGCTGTTCACACGCGCCCACCTGATCGACATGGTCGCGCTGAAGGGCGGCATGATGGACGCGGGCCAGGAGATCACCTCGGCCGATATCAAGGCGGCGCTAGCGAAGCAAAGCATCGCGGAGGGCGACATCAAGCCAGGCGATGCGATCATGTTCCACACCGGCTGGGGCTCACTGTGGATGAAGAACAACGATCGCTATAATAGCGGCGAGCCTGGAATCGGCCTCGATGCCGCGAAGTGGATCATCGAGAAGGATCTCGCGCTGACTGCGGCCGACACCTGGGCGGTCGAAGTGGTGCCCAATCCCGACAAGTCGCTCGCCTTCGTGGTTCACGCCGAATTGCAGACCAAGCACGGCATTCTCAACCACGAGAACCTGATCTTCGACGAGTTGATTGCCGACAAGAAGTACCAGTTCGTCTACTGCTTCACGCCGTCGCCGATCAAAGGCGCGACCGGCAGCAATGGCTGTCCGATCGCGATCACCTGAGGCGGATAAAAAAGCGGGTGGGCGGGACGTCCCCGCCCACCACGCGAGCTGCGGAGCGGCGTGCGGCTCGCCTCGCATGGTCCCGGCATGAAATTCGGCGAGATGGCGATCCTGGAGCACAGCCGCAGCGCCGACGTCTTCGCCGACACGCCTGTCACCTGCCTCGAACTGCCGCTCGACAGCTTTGCCGATTACCGCCGCCTGCACCCGGAAACGTCGTTGAAGATCATGCGCAACCTCGCCGCCATCCTGGCACGGCGGCTGGTACTGGCGAATGCAAAGGTGGATTTGCTGAGCGCCTACTGACTATACCGAGACGTTGTTGTTCGTTCCCCGGATGCGACGCAGCGCGCCGCACTTGCGGCGTGGTGCGTTGCTGATCCGGGGTCCAGAATCCGTGGCGCTGGGTCCCGGCTGTGCGGGGCGCAGCGTTTCGCGCTGCACCTTGCGCGGAACACGGGTGGGGGCTGTCTCACTTCGTCCACGTCACACTGGGCGGAGGAGGCTAGCTCGCGCAGCTCTTGCGATACTCAGCCGGCGTGACGTTCATGTGTCTGCGGAAAATCCGATTGAGATGGCTTTGATCGGAAAATCCGCTCAAGAGCGCAATTTCCTTCAGGGCGAGCCGATCCTTGCGCAGATGTTGGCGGGCGCGCTCCACCTTGCGGCTCAGGACATAGGCATGCGGCCGCATGCCATAGTGCACCTGGAACTTGCGCGCGAACTGCACCGGCGAGCAGTTGCAGATGTTGGCTAGCTCCTCGAGCGTGATGTTCCTGGAGATGTTCTGTTCGACATAGTCCTCGATCAGCCTTGCATGCGCTGGCCTGAAGCGCCCCTGCGGACAGGGCAGCTTGAATTCCACCGAGGCATATTTTCGCAAGATGTGCACGCTCGCCTGAAGTGCCAGCGCATCGTAGCAGAGCCGGCCGCCCGGGCCGCCTTCGGACACTTCCTGCACCATCCGGTCACCGATCCAGGTCAGCACCGGATCTTCGATCCTGAGCAGATCGTGGAGTTCGACGCCTTCTGACTCGCGGTCGAATGCCTCGCTCGCGGTCTTCGTCATCAGGCTCGGCGAGATGTAGAAATGGCTGACTTCGAGGTCATTGCTCCAGCGCCAGTTCGAAGGCTCCGCACGTGTCAGCAGGGTTGTGACACCGCGTCCGACGTGATCCTGCTTCCACGCGCCGGTCACACGGCGGTTCATTGACGTGGTGCCTTCGCGATAGACGACGATCAGGAAATTCTCGGACGGCGGCACCCAGATGTCGGACGGCGCATAGCGGAAGACGCGCAACCGAAAGTCAGCCTTGCCCACGGCGGAGCTGTCCAGCATCAATTGGCCGGGAGCGTAGCGTGGGAGCTCCTCAACCGTGATTAATTGGCCCATCGCGCGCCACTCCTTCCCTGAATTCTAAGGCGCGGTTGACCGCTTCTGCTTGTCATTGGCCGAACGGCGGAGACGAGCATAAGCCGGTTTTGCCATTTGCCAAGCGAGCCGTGTTGCCGAACTGCAGAACCGGCAACGGACGTCCGGCTTCGTTCAAAGAATTGTCCGATTTGTTCAAGCTCCAGCCGCCGGAATACTCATAGCTTCCCCCGTCCCGCACTGATGGGATCAACAATGACGCGCTGCACCACCATCCGATCGCATGACGGATGGGGAAGGTCGTGCGCACTCAAAAATCACCGAGGAGGAAGAAATGGCGGAAGCCCTGACCAAATCCAATGGAAGCAACGGTTCGCATGGACCAGCGAGATTCGATGCCGTGGTTGTCGGAGCCGGCGTCGCTGGGCTCTATCAACTCTATCGTCTGCGCGAGCAGGGATTGAGCGTCAGGGGGATCGACGCCGCGTCAGGCGTAGGCGGCACGTGGTATTGGAATCGATATCCCGGCGCGCGCTTCGACTCCGAGGCCTACATCTATCAGTATCTTTTCTCCGAGGAGCTCTACAAGGATTGGAGCTGGAGCGAGAAGTTTCCGGGCCAGCCCGAAATCGAGCGCTGGATGAACTACGTCGCCGACCGTCTCGATCTGCGCAAGGACATCCAGTTCAGTACGACGGTCAAGAGCGCGCACTTCAACGAGGCCACGCAGCGCTGGCTGGTCACGACCGACCGGGGCGATGTGATCGACACCCAGTTTCTGGTCACCTGCTGCGGCATGCTGTCGGCTCCCTACGTATCCTTTCCGGGGCAGGAGACTTTCAAGGGACGGTTGTTCCATACGGCGCGCTGGCCGGAGCAGCCTGTCGACCTCGCAGGCAAGCGCGTCGGAGTCATCGGCAACGGTGCGACCGGCATCCAGGTCATCCAGACGATCGCCGGCGATGTCGGCCATCTCAAGGTGTTCATCCGGACGCCGCAATACATCATCCCGATGAAGAATCCGAAATTTGGGGCCGCGGAGGTCGAGGACTACAAGTCGAGATTCAAGTCACTCACCGAACGCCTGCCGCGCACATTCACCGGCTTTGAATACGACTTCGAGCACGCCTGGGCAGACCTCACGCCGGAGCGCCGCCGCGCGGTGATCGAGGCCTGCTGGAATGACGGTTCTCTGAAGCTATGGATATCCTCGTTCGCCGAGCTGTTCTTCGACCCGGAGGTCAATGCCGAGATCTCCGAATTCGTGCGCGGGAAGATGCGCGAGCGGCTCGAGGATCCGAAACTGTGCGATGCGTTGATTCCTGCCGATTATGGCTTCGGAACGCACCGTGTGCCGCTCGAGCAGAACTTCCTCGAGGCCTTCCATCGCCCCAACGTCGAGATCGTCAGCGTCAAGAGCAATCCGATCGATCGCGTCACGCCCACTGGTATTCAGACCGCTGACGGTACGGTCCATGAGCTGGATGTCATTATCCTAGCAACCGGCTTCGACGCCGGCACCGGTGCCTTGACGCGCATCGATATCAGGGGTCGCGACGGCCGATCGCTGAGGGAGGACTGGGGCAGGGACATCCGCACCACGATGGGCCTGCAGGTTCACGGCTATCCCAACCTGTTCACGACCGCCGTTCCGCTCGCTCCATCGGCTGCGCTGTGCAACATGACCACGTGCCTGCAGCAGCAGGTCGAATGGATCGATGACTGCATCAAGTACATGCGCAGCAAGGATCTGAAGGTGGTCGAGCCGACAAAGGACGCCCAGGACAGCTGGGTGGCCCATCACGATGAGATCGCAAACGCGACGCTGATCGCGAAAACCAATTCCTGGTACCTGGGCTCGAACGTCGAAGGCAAGCCGCGCCGTGTCCTGTCGTACTGCGGCGGCGTCGGCGCGTATCGACAGAAGTGCGACGAGGCCGCGGTGAACGGTTACGAGGGCTTCGCGATGCAATGAGCGCTCGCGACGCGAGCATCGACCACATCAAACAATCCAGCACGGGAGGACGATCATGATCATGAATTTTGGCGCGACGGCAGATGCCGTTCTCGACGGCGTCGTCACATCCACGCCGCGCGTGCCCGGCGTTGTCGCGATGGTGACGGACCGCCGGCGCAACATCTATGAAGGCGCAGCCGGCAAACGCCGTCTCGATCGGCCGGCGGACATGACCACCGACAGCGTCTTTGCCCTTTTCTCCACCACCAAGGCGATTACCGGCACGGCCGTTCTGCAACTCGTCGAGGAGGGCAAGCTCGATCTCGATGCGCCCGCGAAGCGTTACGCGAACGAGATCGGAAAGCTGCAGGTGATCGAGGGCTTCGATGCAGCGGGCGAGCCGATCCTGCGTGCACCGAAGCGCGATATCACCACGCGCATGCTGATGACCCACACGGCGGGCCTGAGCTACGATTTCATCAACCACATCTACAACCGGCTGGCGCAGGAGAAGGGGCAGCCCAGCGTGATCACCGCGACCAAGGCCTCCCTGATGACCCCGCTGCTGTTCGATCCCGGCGAGCGCTGGGACTATGGAACAAATCTCGACTGGTGCGGCCAGATCGTCGAGGCCATCGCGGGCAAGCGACTCGGTGAAGTCTTCAAGACACGCATCTTCGAACCGCTCGGGATCGAGGACATGACCTTCGAGCTGACCGATGCGATGCGCCAGAAACTGGCCGGCATCCACGCGCGGAATGCCGACGGGTCGCTGACGCCGATGGATTTCGAGCTTCCGGCAAAGCCCGAAGTCCATATGGGCGGCCACGGCCTGTACGGCGCGGTCGGCGACTACATGCGTTTCATCCGCATGTGGCTGAATGATGGGGTTGGCGAACACGGCCGCGTGCTGAAAGCCGAAACCGTTCGGATGGCGGAAAGGAACCACCTGGGCGACAGGAAGGTAACGCCGATCACGGGTGTCATCCCGTCACTGTGCAACGACGCGGAATTCTTTCCGGGCCAATCCAAATCCTGGGCGTTGAGCTTCATGGTCAACGACGAGGAAGCCCCGACAGGACGTCCCGCCGGCGCGCTGGGCTGGGCCGGGCTTGCCAACCTGTTCTACTGGATCGATCGGCAGAACAACGTCGGCGGGTTCTGGGCCACCCAGATTCTGCCCTTCGGTGATCCGACATCATTCATCGGCTATATGAACTTCGAGACGGCGCTCTACCAGAGCCTGAGGCAGCGCTTGGCAAGCTAGGACCGTGCTGCGAGAGCGGCCTCGTCGCTGTCGACCGAGGCCGTTTTCTCTTGATGGTCACACGTGACCGAGCATGCCCTAGCCCCGCCCGCGATAGGGCGCCACGCCTTGCTCCGGCACCCAGAGTCCCTTCGGCACGCGGCCGGTCTGCCAGAACACGTCGATCGGGATGCCGCCGCGCGGATACCAATAGCCGCCGATGCGCAGGAATTTCGGCTTGATCTCGGACGCGATACGCTTGCCGATCATCACGGTGCAGTCCTCGTGGAAGGCGCCGTGATTGCGGAAGCTCGCGATGTAGAGCTTGAGCGATTTCGACTCCAGGAGCCACGCCCCCGGCGCGTAGTCGATCATCAGATGCGCGAAATCCGGCTGGCCCGTGACAGGGCAGAGCGAGGTGAATTCCGGCACGGTGAAGCGGACCAGATAGTCCGTGCCTTTCTGCGGATTGGGCACGCGGTCGAGCTGGGCCTCTTCCGGCGTGTGCGGCCATTCGACCGCGCGGCCGAGCTGGAGGGACTTTTTCGCCATCGTCGTCAACATCCTGTGGAGCATGATCCGGAAAAGTGGGCACCGGTTTTCCGAAAGATCATGCTCAATTAAGCAATAGGAGCGCGATAAGATCGCGCTCCAGAGGATGCCGGGATGGACGCAAACGGGCTCGTCGTCAACCGGCGGCGATTGTCTGGATCATGACGATGCGGTCGTTGCCGGACTCGCAGCCCCAAAGCTCGCCCGGCCGCCCGTCGAGCTGGCGGACATTGGCGTTGGCCTTGTCGCTGGCGAAGACGTTGAACTTCTCGGTGGCGGGATCGAAGCGCACGATGGCGTTGGCGGAGAAATCGGTCAGCCAGACCTTGTCCTTGTCGTCGACATAAACGGCATAGGCGCGGGGACGTTCGCCTGGCAGCTTCCAGGTCTTCCACGAGCCGTCCGCGGGATCATGCACCGAGACGTGGCCGCTGTTCCACTCGCTGACCCAGATCCGGCCCCTCGAATCCGACCAGACGCGCCGCGACCCCTGGTTCGGGGTCGGCGGCTCGACCACGGTCGCATTGCCGCCCGCGCGGTCGATCTTCGCGATATGGCTGCCGCCGAGGGAGGCGTACCAGATATCGCCCTTGGGCGTGACCGTGATGCCGTAGGGGCCGACCCCCTTCGGTGCCTTGAACACGTTCATCTCGCCGGTCTTCGGAGACAGCCGGCCGTAATAGCCGGACTGGCCGGTGAACCAGTAGGTGCCATCCCTGTCGAACACGCCGGTGCTGAGATTGGCGGAGGCTAACTTTTCCGGCAGGCGGAACAGCGTCACCTTGAGATCGGCAGGGTCGACCCGCGCAATCGCGTTCTGGCCGCCTTCGGTGATCCAGGGCGCACCGTCGGGCCCGACGGTTACGCCGTGTGGGGCTGCGCCCTGGCCTAGGCTGACCGTCTTGAAACGGCCATCGCGTGGATCGAGACTGCCGAGCAGACCCTTGCCCTGCGCCGTGAACCAGATGGTGCCGTCAGGGGCGGGCGTGAGATCGTGCAGGCCGATACCCGGACTGATCGGGTAGTATCTCGTCCGGAACGGGCCTTCCTGCGCAAAACCTGGACGGGCGGCGAGCAGCGCGGCGCTCGAAGCAAGAAATTGGCGGCGATTCATGGCGTTACCCCGACTGTTTGAGATTGAGGTTGGGCACGCGGACCAGACGTGGTCGAGCATATTCTGAGGCGCCTTTCGCGTCAGTCGGAGCCGTGCGTCCAAGCGTTCACATTTGCTTGCGGCCCGTGTAAGACCCGCGGCACCGATCAGCCCCAACGAACGGAAGTGGACATCATGACCGCCATCATCGACATCATCGGCCGCGAAATTCTCGATAGCCGGGGCAATCCCACCGTCGAGGTCGATGTCGTGCTGGAGGACGGGGCGCTCGGCCGCGCCGCGGTTCCGTCCGGCGCCTCCACCGGCGCCCATGAGGCCGTGGAACTGCGCGACGGCGACAAGGCGCGCTATCTCGGCAAGGGCGTGACCAAGGCGGTCGGCGCCGTCAATGGCGAGATCTTCGAGGCCCTGAGCGGCCTCGATGTCGAGCAGCAGGCCCAGATCGACCAGATCATGATCGACCTCGACGGCACGCCGAACAAGAGCCGGCTCGGCGCCAACGCCATCCTCGGCGTCTCGCTGGCCTGCGCCAAGGCGGCCGCGAATTCGCTCGACATGCCGCTCTATCGCTACGTCGGCGGCACCTCCGCGCGCCTGCTGCCGGTGCCGATGATGAACATCATCAATGGCGGCGTGCACGCCGACAACCCGATCGACTTCCAGGAATTCATGATCCTGCCGGTCGGCGCCTCGAGCTTTGCCGAGGGCCTGCGCTACGGCGCGGAAGTCTTCCATACGCTGAAGTCCGAATTGAAGAAGGCCGGCCACAACACCAATGTCGGCGACGAGGGCGGTTTCGCTCCGAACCTGCCGTCGGCGGACGCCGCGCTCGACTTCGTCATGAATGCGATCGGCAAGGCCGGCTTCAAGGCGGGCACCGACATCATGCTCGGCCTCGACTGCGCCTCGACCGAGTTCTTCAAGGACGGCAAATACGTCTATGAAGGCGAGGGCAAGACCCGTTCGATCACCGAGCAGGCGAAGTATCTTGCCGACCTCGTCGCGCGCTATCCGATCGTGACCATCGAGGACGGCATGTCGGAAGACGACATGGACGGCTGGAAGGAGCTCACTGACCTGATCGGCAAGAAGTGCCAGCTGGTCGGCGACGACCTCTTCGTCACCAACGTCAAGCGCCTTGCCGAAGGCATCAAGACCGGCCGCGCCAACTCGATCCTGATCAAGGTCAACCAGATCGGCACGCTGACCGAGACGCTCGCCGCGGTCGAGATGGCGCACAAGGCCGGCTACACCTCGGTGATGTCGCACCGCTCCGGCGAGACCGAGGATTCCACCATCGCCGACCTCGCGGTCGCCACCAATTGCGGTCAGATCAAGACCGGCTCCCTTGCAAGGTCCGACCGGACCGCCAAATACAACCAGCTCTTGCGCATCGAGCAGCAGCTCGGCAAGCAGGCGCTCTATGGCGGCAGGGCGGCACTGAAGGCGCTGGCGTAAGCCGGCGTCTCGATCCGCGCGAACAGAAGGACAGGGGAGGATCGACATGAGTGACGGCAAGACCGGACTGGAATTGCGTTCGCTGCTCAAGAAGAGCGGCGAGCTGGAATTGTCTCTCGTGACGGTCCCGACCCCGGAGCCGGCCGACGATGAGGTCGTGGTTCGCGTCGAGGCCACCCCGATCAACCCGTCCGACCTCGGGCTCCTGATCGGTCCCGCCGACATGTCGGCCGCCAAGGTCTCCGGCAGCAAGGAGATGCCGGTCATCACCGCCACGATGCCGGAGGCGGCGATGCGGATGATGGCGGCGAGATTCGATCAGTCGCTGCCGGTCGGCAACGAGGGCGCCGGCACGGTGATACGGACCGGATCGTCGGATGCGGCCAAGGCCCTGATGGGCAAGACGGTGTCGATGATCGGCGGCGGGATGTACACGCAGTACCGCGTGCTCAAGGTCCGCGACGTCATGGAGCTGCCGCCGGGCACCACGGCGGCGGACGGCGCTTCCTGGTTCGTCAATCCGCTAACTGCACTCGGCATGACCGAGACGATGCGGCGGGAGAACCACAAGGCGCTCGTGCACACGGCCGCAGCCTCCAATCTCGGTCAGATGCTCAACAAGATCTGCATCAAGGACGGCATCGGCCTCGTCAATATCGTCAGGAACAAGGAGCAGGCCGACATCCTGCACAAGATCGGCGCAAAGTACGTCGTGGATTCCAGCGCGCCCAACTTCATGGACGATCTGACCAACGCGCTGGTCGAGACCGGCGCCACCATCGCCTTCGACGCCATCGGCGGCGGCAAGCTGGCGAGCCAGATCCTGACCGCGATGGAGATCGCAGCCAACAAGACCGCGAAGGAATACAGCCGCTACGGCTCCAACGTGTACAAGCAGGTCTACATCTATGGCAGCCTCGACACGCGGCCGACGGAGCTGAACCGCTCGTTCGGGCTCAGCTGGGGCGTCGGCGGCTGGCTGCTCACGCCATTCCTTCAAAACATCGGCCCGGCCGAGATCGGCCGCCTGCGCCAGCGCGTGGCATCCGAGCTCAAAACCACCTTCGCCAGCCATTACACCAAGGTTGTCTCGCTCGCCGAGGCGCTCGATCCCGCCAATATCGCAGTCTACGCCAAGCGGGCCACCGGCGAAAAATTCCTCATCAACCCGAACAAGTGATCGCTTCGGTCGGTTATCGACACGCATCAGGCCGCCGCTTGGCGGCCTGATTGCTTTTGATCGTGGCCTGGACGGATCGCAACCGGACCCATTTCCAGAAACGCAGCGTTTCCAAATCGGACCGGTTCATGCACTTGCATCTATTGACCCGGATGGCTTAAGTGCCGTCCCGGCATTTCCGCTCGAGCCTTCAAGGACACCCAATGGCCTACAACATCGTCACGATCGCTGGCAGCCTGCGCAAGGACAGCTTCTCACTCAAGATCGCCAATGCGCTCGCCAAGCTTGCGCCTGCCTCGCTCAAGCTCGAGGTGATCACGCCGGCGGGCATCTCGTTCTTCAACCAGGACCTAGAGGGCGCGCCGCCCGCGGACTGGCTCGCCTTCCGCGAGAAGCTCAAGACGTCGAATGGCGTCCTGTTCGTCACGCCCGAATACAACCGCTCGATCCCGGGCGTCCTGAAGAACGCCATCGACGTCGCCTCGCGCCCCTATGGCAAGAGCTCGTTCCTCGGCAAACCGGTCGGCATCATCTCTAATTCGCCGGGGCTGCTCGGCGGCGTCAGCGCGGCCAAGCATCTGCAGAACATCCTGCCGGGCATTTCCGGTCCGGTCCTCCAGCAGCCGGAAATCTATCTCAGTAGCGTCGGCGATGCCTTCGATGCGGACGGCAATCTGACCAAGGACTCCCTCAAGACGGTGCTGCAGCAATACATCGACGCCTTCGCCGCGCATGTGGCGAAGAATCAGGGCTGAGCTTCCGGCCAAGCCGACGCTCCGTCATGCCCGGGCTTGTCCCGGGCATCCACGTTCTTCGTTATCGCCGGCAAAGCACGTGGATGGCCGGGACAAGCCCGGGCATGACGCGTCATGGAGATAGTGCCTCGTTCTGGCAATTAGCACTTCCTTAACCAACCTGTCCCATCTTCCAAAGATGGTCTCCCGCGCGCGCCTGAAATCGATCCTGACCGGTCTTGCCCTCTATGCGATGGCGGCGGCGATCGTCGGCTATTTCGGCGTCAACGCCTACACCGGCAAATACGGTCTCAACGCCCGCCAGGAGCTCGACCAGGAGATCATCGCGCTGACCAGCGAGCTGGCTCAGCTCAAGCGCGAGCGCGCCAGAAGCGAACAACGGGTGTCGCTGCTGCGGTCCGAGAAGATCGACCCGGACATGCTGGACGAGCGGGCGCGCTTCCAGCTCGACTATGTCCATCCGCGCGATCTCGTTCGAATGATCCCGGCGAACTAGCGGCATCCGCAGCTTTCGAACGCCGCAGGGAAAGTCGCTGCTGACATCCGACCACCACAACTTTGCCTCCTCCTGCGAAGGTCGTAACCCCCGATCCGGGCGGTTCCCTTGACGGCGGCGCCGCGGCGGGCTCATGCCTTTGCTGGCGCGCGCTGAAGTTGACGCAGATCAACCGGGGAGCACCGGCGCGTCCTACAATCGATATCCGGAGGAAACTGTGATGAATGGGACAATGCCCCGGCATCACGCGGCCCGCGTCGAGGCCGCCATAGCGTCAGGCCAGGCGGCACGGTCCGCGCTCGTGGCCTCGTGGCGCCGTTCCTCCCGGTTGCACCATCTCGATCCCGGCGGCCACGCCGCGCCGATGCGGCTGACCGAGGCCGAGCTGCAGCAGGCGCGCGAGCGCATCGCGCCGCTTCTGGCGGCCGCCCAGGGCGCCATGGACCGGCTTTATCAGGCTGTCGGCGCTGCGGGCTGCTGCGTGCTGCTCGCCGATCGCGAGGGCGTGCCGGTCGATCGCCGCGGCACGGTGGCGGACGATGCGACGTTTCAGTCCTGGGGCCTTTGGACCGGTGCACTCTGGAGCGAGGAGCACGAGGGCACCAACGGTATCGGCACTTGCCTCGTCGAGCTGCGTCCGCTGACCATCGATCGCGACCAGCACTTCTTTGCGCGCAACACGCTTCTGAGCTGCACCGCCGTTCCGATCTACGATCACGAGGCGGCGCTCGCGGGCGTGCTCGACGTCTCTTCCTGCCGCGCCGACCGCACCGACGCCTTTGCCAGCCTGATCGCGCTCGCGGCAGGCGAGGCGGCCAGGCGGATCGAGGCCGACCTGTTTCGCAAGGTCTTCGCCCATGCCCGCATCGTGCTGACACAGGCGGCGGATGGAAGCTGCGGCGGCCTCGTTGCGGTCGATGCGGACGATCTCGTGATCGGCGCAACGCGCTCCGCCCGGCTGGCGCTCGGCATCGCGCCCGGCGGTGCGTTGCGGCCGGTGCCCGCGGCCGATCTTCTCGGCGGCGATGCCGCGCGCGATCATCTTGCCGGCGGCCAGCGCGCGGTGCTGCAGCGGGCGCTGCTCCGCGCCGGCGGCAATGTCTCCGCCGCCGCCAAGGCCCTCGGCGTCAGCCGCGCCACGCTCCATCGGAAGCTGAAGCGGTTCGAGCTGAACCACTGAGCTCATCCGTCATTGCGAGCGCAGCGAAGCAATCCAGAATCTTTCCGCGGAGGGACTCTGGATTGCTTCGCTGCGCTCGCAATGACGGTAGGGTGGCCGTGAGCGCTCCATCTCACGCTTACCTCGTCCACGACTGTCGCAGTTCTGCGACAGGTCCGCCCCACCATCGCTTCCGCCCGGGCTGACAGAAAACACCTCCCGCATCATCGTCGGCGCAAGTCGCGAACAGGCGACGACAAGCGCAAACAGCAACATCGGGAGTGATCAATGAACAAGGTGGAATTCCTCAGCGTCACCAAAGTGCCCTTTGCCGAACGCTACGACAATTTCATCGGCGGCAAGTTCGTCGCGCCGATCTCCGGGAAATATTTCGACAATGCCTCGCCCCTGACTGGCCAGGTGGTCTGCAAGATCGCGCGGTCCGACGCGCAGGACATCGAGGCAGCGCTCGACGCGGCGCATGCCGCCAAGTCCGCCTGGGGCCGCACCAGCGTCGCCGAGCGCGCCGCGGTCCTGAACCGGATCGCCGACCGCATGGAAGAGAACCTCGAGCGCCTCGCGATTGCCGAGACCTGGGACAATGGCAAGCCGATCCGCGAGACGCGCGCCGCCGACCTGCCGCTCGCGATCGACCATTTCCGCTATTTCGCCGGTGTCGTCCGCGCCCAGGAAGGCTCGATCGGCGAGATCGACCACGACACCATCGCCTATCATTTCCACGAGCCGCTCGGCGTGGTCGGCCAGATCATTCCCTGGAACTTCCCGCTTCTGATGGCCTGTTGGAAGCTCGCGCCGGCGCTGGCCGCCGGCAATTGCGTGGTGCTCAAGCCCGCCGAGCAGACCCCGGCCTCGATCATGGTCTTCGCCGAGATCATCGCCGACCTGCTGCCGGCCGGCGTGCTCAACATCGTCAACGGCTTTGGCCTCGAGGCCGGCAAGCCGCTGGCGTCGAGCCCGCGCATTGCCAAGATCGCCTTCACCGGCGAGACCACGACGGGCCGGCTGATCATGCAATATGCCAGCCAGAATCTTATTCCGGTCACGCTAGAGCTCGGCGGCAAGTCGCCCAACATCTTCTTCAAGGACGTCACCGCCGAGGACGACGATTTCTTTGACAAGGCGATCGAGGGATTCGTCATGTTCGCGCTGAACCAGGGCGAGGTCTGCACCTGTCCGAGCCGGGCGCTGGTCCACGCCGACATCTATGACCGCTTCATGGAGCGGGCGCTCAAGCGCGTCGCTGCGATCAAGCAGGGCGATCCGCGCGATCCCACCACCATGATCGGCGCGCAGGCCTCCAGCGAGCAACTCAGCAAGATCCTCTCCTATATCGACATCGGCAAGCAGGAGGGCGCCAAGGTGCTGGCCGGCGGCGGACGCGCCGATCTCGGCGGCGATCTCACCGGCGGCTTCTACGTCCAGCCGACCGTGTTCGAGGGCCACAACAAGATGCGAATCTTCCAGGAGGAGATTTTCGGCCCCGTCGTCTCGGTCACGACCTTCAAGACCGACGAAGAGGCGCTCGCGATCGCCAACGACACGCTCTACGGCCTGGGTGCCGGCGTTTGGAGCCGCGACGCCAATCGCTGCTACCGCTTCGGCCGGGAGATCCAGGCCGGCCGGGTCTGGACCAATTGCTACCATGCCTATCCCGCCCATGCGGCGTTCGGCGGCTACAAGCAGTCGGGCGTCGGGCGCGAGACCCACAAGATGATGCTCGATCATTACCAGCAGACCAAGAACCTTCTGGTCAGCTACAGCCCGAAGAAGCTCGGCTTCTTCTGATCGGATCGGAGAGGGCGGCGCCGCTTCGGCGCCGTCCGCTCCGCATGTCGGGATTGGCGTCGTGCACTGTTCTTGATCCGGTCACGAATCTGCGCGCGCGATGGCGCTCATAGATTTGTTGCCCGATCAGCGCCAAAGATTTTGCAATATTTCGATCACGTTGCAGTGCGGCATAATGAAAGTCGTGCCATGCCGCCGCGGTGCTTTCCAAGGGCGTTTGACTTGGGTTAGAGAGGGCGAAAGTTTTCTCTGACCCGGAATTCCCATGGCCGCACCCAAGAAAGCCGCCGCAAGCGCTCCACAGGACAAGACCGACGGCGGTTCGCCCCCGGAATTCACGCAGGAGCAGGAACTCAAGGCGCTCCGCGACATGCTCCTGATCCGGCGCTTCGAGGAAAAGGCAGGCCAGCTCTACGGCATGGGTGCCATCGGCGGCTTCTGCCACCTCTATATCGGCCAGGAGGCCGTGGTGGTCGGCATGCAGATGGCCCTCAAAGAGGGCGATCAGGTCATCACCGGTTATCGCGACCACGGTCACATGCTTGCGACCGGCATGGACGCCAACGGTGTCATGGCCGAGCTGACGGGACGCCGCGGCGGCTATTCCAAGGGCAAGGGCGGCTCCATGCACATGTTCAGCAAGGAGAAGCACTTCTACGGCGGTCACGGCATCGTCGGCGCCCAGGTCTCGCTCGGCACCGGCCTTGCCTTTGCCAACCACTATCGCGGCAACGACAATGTCAGCGTCACCTATTTCGGCGACGGCGCGGCCAATCAGGGCCAGGTCTATGAGAGCTTCAACATGGCGGAGCTCTGGAAGCTGCCGGTGATCTACGTCATCGAGAACAACCGCTACGCCATGGGCACCTCGGTCTCGCGCGCCTCGGCACAGCAGGATTTTTCCAAGCGCGGTGCGTCCTTCAACATCCCGGGCAAGCAGGTCGACGGCATGGACGTCCGCGCCGTGAAGGCGGCGGGCGAGGAGGCGGCGGCCTGGTGCCGTGGCGGCAAGGGTCCTTTCATCCTGGAGATGCAGACCTACCGCTATCGCGGCCACTCGATGTCCGATCCCGCAAAATATCGTACGCGCGAGGAGGTCGAGAAGGTTCGCCACGACCAGGATCCGATCGAGCAGGTTCGCAATCGGTTGCTCGCCGCCAAGGTCAGCGAGGCCGATCTCAAGGCGATCGACGCCGAAGTGCGCGACATCGTCAACGCCTCCGCCGATTTCGCCCAGCATGATCCCGAGCCGGATGCCGCCGAGCTCTGGACCGACGTGTACCGCTGAACGCGCGCGCAAGCTTTCTTTGGAGAAGATATGCCAATTCAAGTGCTGATGCCCGCGTTGTCGCCCACGATGGAGAAGGGCAACCTCGCCAAATGGCTGAAGAAAGAGGGCGAGACGATCAAGTCCGGCGACGTCATCGCCGAGATCGAGACCGACAAGGCGACCATGGAGGTCGAGGCGACCGACGAGGGCACGCTCGGCAAGATCCTGATCCCCGAGGGCACCGCCGACGTCGCGGTGAACACCCCGATCGCGACCATCCTCGCAGACGGCGAGAGCGCGGCTGATCTCGCCAAGGCACCCGCAGCGGCGGCGAAGGCTGCGGAGTCCGCGCCGCCGGCCGCAGCAAAGGCCGAGGCGCCCACGCCGAAAGCCGCTCCTGCTCCGCAGGCCGTCGCCGAGCCGGATCCGGAAGTCCCCGCTGGCACCGAAATGGTGACGCAGACCATCCGCGA
The DNA here is from genome assembly GCF_020194115.1 of Bradyrhizobium sp. NBAIM01. Lineage (NCBI taxonomy): Bacteria > Pseudomonadati > Pseudomonadota > Alphaproteobacteria > Hyphomicrobiales > Nitrobacteraceae > Bradyrhizobium > Bradyrhizobium sp. NBAIM01. The sequence goes on from NZ_JADYVU010000006.1 coordinate 249,048, forward strand.
AGCGCTGCGCGATGCCATGGCCGAAGAGATGCGCCGCGACGCGGACGTGTTCGTGATGGGCGAAGAAGTTGCCGAATATCAGGGCGCCTACAAGGTGACCCAGGGCCTGCTCCAGGAGTTCGGTGCCAAGCGCGTGATCGACACGCCGATCACCGAGCACGGCTTCGCGGGCGTCGGCGTCGGTGCCGCGATGACCGGTCTCAAGCCGATCGTCGAGTTCATGACCTTCAACTTCGCCATGCAGGCGATCGACCAGATCATCAACTCCGCGGCCAAGACGCTCTACATGTCGGGCGGCCAGATGGGCTGCTCCATCGTGTTCCGCGGTCCGAACGGTGCGGCCGCGCGCGTCGCCGCCCAGCACAGCCAGGACTATTCGGCGTGGTATTCGCACGTCCCGGGCCTCAAGGTGGTGGCGCCGTATTCGGCCGCGGACGCCAAGGGCCTGCTCAAGGCTGCGATCCGCGATCCCAACCCGGTGATCTTCCTCGAGAACGAGGTGCTGTACGGTCACACCGGCGAAGTGCCCAAGCTCGACGATTTCATCATCCCGATCGGCAAGGCGCGCATCGTCCGCGCCGGCAGCCACGTCACCATCATTTCCTGGTCGAACGGCATGACCTATGCGCTGAAGGCCGCCGACGAGCTCGCCAAGGACGGCATCGAGGCCGAGGTGATCGACCTGCGCACGCTGCGCCCGATGGACACCGAGACCATCATCAACTCGGTCAAGAAAACGGGCCGGGCCGTCACCGTGGAAGAGGGCTGGGCCCAGAGCGGCGTCGGCGCCGAGATCGCCGCGCGCATCATGGAGAACGCCTTCGACTATCTTGATGCGCCGGTGACGCGCGTGTCTGGCAAGGACGTGCCGATGCCCTATGCCGCGAACCTGGAGAAGCTCGCGCTGCCCTCGGCGGCGGACGTCGTCGAGGCCGCTAAAGCCGTCTGCTACAGGTAGACCATGGCAGGCCCCAAGGAGCAGCCACTGCCGCCAGACGTCATGACCCGCGACGACGCGGTCGAGATCCTGCGCGTGTTCGTCCTGGACGGTGGGCTGTCGATGGCGTTCCAGCGCGCCTTCGAGGAGCCGGACATGTGGGGCCTCCTGCTCGTCGATCTCGCACGTCATGCCGCGCGCGCCTATGCGCGCGAGAGCGAATATACCGAGGAGGACGCGCTGAACCGGATCCTCGACATGTTCCAGGCCGAGATCGAGCGCCCCACCGACACGGGCACCACCACGCCGCGCGGCAAGGGGCACTGACCATGGCGATCGAAGCCTATCATTACGATTTGATGCTGGAGGCGATCCGCGAGGCGGAAGCCTCGATCGCGCAGGGCGGCTTGCCGATCGGCGCGGTGCTGACGCGCGACAACAAGATCATCGCCCGCGGCCACAACAACCGCGTGCAGGAGAACAATCCGATCCTGCATGGCGAGATGAGCTGCCTGCGCGAGGCCGGCGCGATCTCGTTCCACGACACCGTCATGTACACCACGCTGTCGCCTTGCTCGATGTGCGCCGGCGCGCTCGCGCTGTTCAAGGTCAAGCTGGTGGTGATCGGGGAATCCGTCACCTTCGAAGGCTCCAAGGACATTCTCGACAAGTTCGGGATTCCGTGGATCGACCTTGCCGACGACCGCTCCATCACCATGATGAAGAATTGGCGTTCCATCCCTGCCAATGAGCGCCTGTGGCAGGGCGACATCGGCAACTAAACCTGGTCTGTTCGTCGCCGCTGTCGGATGACGACGTTTTGCAAAGTTCTTCTTGAGGTCAGCATGCCCATCAACATCCTGATGCCCGCTCTCTCGCCGACGATGGAGAAGGGCAACCTCGCCAAGTGGCTGAAGAAGGAGGGCGACAAGGTCAAGTCCGGCGACGTCATCGCCGAGATCGAGACCGACAAGGCGACCATGGAGGTCGAGGCGATCGACGAGGGCACGATCGCCAAGATCCTGGTGCCCGAGGGCACGCAGGACGTTCCGGTGAACGACGTGATCGCGGTACTCGCCGGCGAGGGTGAGGACGTGAAGGCTGCAGGGAGCGCCAAGCCCAGCGCTTCGGCCGCGCCGCCGAAGGCTGCTGAGGCTCCTGCTTCGCCGGCTCCCGCGCCTGCGCCTGCCGCACCGAAAGCTGCTGCGCCCGCCGCGGCACCCGCGCAGCAGGCTGCAGCTCCGGCAGCGCAAGCCAATGGTCATGGCGGCCGTGTATTCTCGTCGCCGCTGGCGCGCCGTCTCGCCAAGGAGGCCGGCATCGATGTCGCCCTGGTCGCCGGCACCGGTCCGCACGGCCGCGTGGTCGCCCGCGACGTCGAGCAGGCCAAGTCCGGCAAGGGTCTGAAAGCGCCCGCCGCGGCACCGTCAGGCGCGCCTGCGATCGCGCCGACCATGTCGGACAAGCAGATCCTGTCGCTGTTCGAGCCCGGCTCCTACGACATCGTCCCGCATGACGGCATGCGCCGCACCATCGCCCAGCGCCTGACCGCATCGATCCAGAACGTCCCGCACTTCTACCTCACCATCGACTGCGACATCGGCAAGCTGCTCACTGCCCGCGAGGAGATCAACACCGCCGCGCCGAAGGACAAGGAGAAGAAGCCGCTCTACAAGATCTCGGTCAACGATTTCGTCATCAAGGCGATGGCGGTGGCGCTGCAGAAGATCCCGAACTGCAACGTCAGCTGGACCGAAAGCGGCATGGTCAAGCACCACCATTCCGACGTCGGCGTCGCCGTCGCGATGCCCGGCGGCCTGATCACGCCGATCATCCGGAAAGCGGAGACCAAGACGCTCTCGACCATCTCCAACGAGATGAAGGATTTTGCGGCGCGCGCCCGCTCGCGCAAGCTCAAGCCGGAGGAATACCAGGGCGGCACCACGGCCGTTTCCAACCTCGGCATGTACGGCATCAGCCACTTCACTGCGGTGATCAATCCGCCTCATGCCACGATCCTTGCGGTTGGCACCAGCGAGGAGCGTCCCGTGGTGCGCGGCGGCAAGATCGAGATCGCGCACATGATGAGCGTGACCTTGTCCTGCGATCACCGCGCCATCGACGGCGCGCTCGGCGCCGAGCTGATCGGCGCGTTCAAGCAGCTGATCGAAAACCCCGTGATGATGATGGTCTGAAGCGGCGGCAGAGGGGGCGACCTTGAATGTCCGGACCCGCTGGCCATGGATATCGCTATTGCTCGGAGTCATCGTCGCGCTCCACCCCGTCGGGCTCGATTTTCTTCACTCTGCGTTCTTTGCCGGCGAGCAGCTGGCACGGAACATCGCCCAGCCGATCGTGCTCACTGCGCTTGCCATCATAGTCCTGGTGGTGCTGCTCGAATGGCTGGTGAGGTCTTTTCTGGTCAAGCGCCGCGCCCGCGGCGCTTCTTGAGTTGAACGGGAGCCGCTATGGCCGACACATCCTTCGACGTCATCATCATCGGCTCCGGCCCCGGCGGCTATGTCACCGCCATCCGCGCCGCGCAGCTCGGCTTCAAGACCGCGATCGTCGAAAAATCCTATCTCGGCGGCATCTGCCTCAACTGGGGCTGCATTCCGACCAAGGCGCTGCTGCGTTCGGCCGAGATCTACCATTACATGCAGCACGCGAAGGACTACGGGCTCTCCGCCGAGAAGGTCTCGTTCGATCCGAAGGCGGTGGTGCAGCGTTCGCGCGGCGTCTCCAAGCGCCTCAACGACGGCGTCGGCTTCCTGATGAAGAAGAACAAGGTCAGCGTGATCTGGGGCGCGGCCTCGATCGATGCGCCCGGCAAGGTCACGGTGAAGAAGTCCGACGTCGAGGGCCCGAAGGGCGCGCTAGGCGAGGGGACCTACCAGGCCAAGCACATCATCGTCGCCACCGGCGCGCGGCCGCGCGTGCTGCCCGGCCTCGAGCCGGACAAGAAGCTGGTCTGGACCTATTTCGAGGCGATGGTGCCGGAGCGGATGCCGAAGTCGCTGCTGGTGGTCGGCTCCGGCGCGATCGGCATCGAGTTCGCCTCGTTCTTCCACACCATGGGAAGCGACGTCACCGTGGTCGAGGTGCTGCCGCAGATTCTGCCCGTCGAGGACGCCGAGATCGCGGGCCTCGCCCGCAAGCGGCTGGAGAAGCAGGGCATCAAGATCATGTCCTCGACCAAGGTCACCAAGCTGGAGAAGAAGGCCGACAGCGTCCTCGCCACCATCGACGACGGCAAGGGCAAGCCTGTCACATCAGAGTTCGAGCGCGTGATCTCGGCGGTCGGCGTCGTCGGCAACATCGAGAATCTCGGCCTGGAAAAAGTCGGCGTGAAGACCGACCGCGGCATCATCGTGGTCGACGGCTACGGCAAGACCAACGTCCCCGGCATCTACGCGATCGGCGACGTTGCCGGCCCCCCGATGCTGGCGCACAAGGCCGAGCATGAGGGCGTGATCTGCGTCGAAGCGATCAAGGGCCTCAATCCGCATCCCCTCGACAAGAACATGATCCCGGGCTGCACCTATTGCCACCCGCAGGTTGCATCGGTCGGCTTGACGGAAGCCAAGGCCAAGGAGAACGGCCGCGAGATCCGCGTCGGCCGCTTTCCCTTCGTCGGCAACGGCAAGGCGATCGCGCTCGGCGAGGATCAGGGCCTGGTCAAAGTCATCTTTGACAAGAAGACCGGCCAACTGCTCGGGGCCCACATGGTCGGCGCGGAGGTCACCGAGCTGATCCAGGGCTACGTCGTCGCCATGAATCTGGAGACGACGGAAGAAGAGCTGATGCACACGGTCTTCCCGCATCCGACCCTATCGGAGATGATGAAGGAAGCCGTGCTGGATGCGTATGGACGGGTGTTGAACATTTGAGGGGCGAGCGCGTCGCCCGCCGCCGTCATTGCGAGCGAAGCGAAGCAATCCAGACTGCTGCTGCGGAAAGATTCTGGATTGCTTCGCTTCGCTCGCAATGACGAGCAGAGAGAGCTGTTTGCAGAACAAGAAGGAAATCATCCCATGAACGACAACGACAATCTCACCATCGAACGCCCGACCTTCGTCACCCATCTCGAATGCGCGATGGAGGGCGATCATTACGCGGCCGACGAGGTTCACAACCTCTCCAAGGCCGGCAAGCCGCTTCTGGTCCGCTACGACCTCGCGGGCGTGAAGAAGGCGCTGACCAAGGATGCGCTCGCCCAGCGCCCCGGCGACATGTGGCGCTATCGCGAGCTGCTGCCGGTGCGCAAATGCAAGGACATCGTCTCGCTCGGCGAAGTCACGACGCCCCTGATCCGGCTGCCGAAGCTCGGCGCAAAACTCGGCGGCGGCGAGATCATCGTCAAGGACGAGGGACGGCTGCCGACCGGCTCATTCAAGGCGCGCGGCCTCGTGATGGCGGTGTCGATGGGCAAGGCGCTCGGCATCAAGCACATGGCGATGCCGACCAACGGCAATGCCGGCGCGGCGCTGGCGGCCTACGCCACGTCCTGCGGCATCAAGACCACGATCTTCTGCCCGGCCGATACGCCCGAAGTGAACGTCAGCGAGATCGAGCTGCAGGGCGCGACCGTCTACCGCGTCAACGGCTATATCGACGATTGCGGCAAGATCGTCGGCGAGGGCAAGGCGAAAGTCGGCTGGTTCGACACCTCGACCTTGAAGGAGCCGTACCGCATCGAGGGCAAGAAGACGATGGGCCTCGAGCTCGCCGAGCAGCTCGGCTGGGACGTGCCTGACGTGATCTTCTATCCGACCGGCGGCGGCACCGGCCTGATCGGGATGTGGAAGGCGTTCGACGAGCTGGAGAAGATCGGCTTCATCGGCTCAAAGCGCCCGCGCATGGTCGCGGTGCAGGCCTCCGGCTGCGCGCCGATGGTGCGCGCCTATGAGGCCGGGACCGAGCATGCGACGCGCTGGGAGGACGCACACACCATCGCCTCGGGCATCCGCGTGCCGCAGGCAATCGGCGATTTCCTCATCCTGCGTGCCGTGCGCGAGAGCAAAGGTTTTGCCATTGCCGTCGATGACGACAAGATCTCGGCGGCGCTGAACGAGGTCGCGCGCGAGGAGGGGCTCTTGCTCTGCCCCGAGGGTGCCGCGACCTACGCCGCCTACAAGGAAAGTCTCGCCGACGGCCGGGTCAGCAAGACCGATCGCGTCATGCTGTTCAACTGCGCGACCGGCCTGAAATATCCGCTGCCGCCGGTCACCCGCACGCTCGATCGCCACAAGCCGATTGACTATTCGAAGTTCTAACTTGCTTCTCCCTCTCCCCGTTCTTACGGGGAGAGGGTCGGGGTGAGGGGCTGCTTCCGCAAACACAGTGACAGTTGAGTTCGCGGAGACTCCCCCTCACCCGAATTGCTTCGCAATTCGACCTCTCCCCGCAAGCGGGGCGAGGTGAAGAAAAAGACATCACTGGGGAGAAGACAATGAAGAAGGCCTTCTGGGCTGCGCTGATTGCTGTTCTCGCTGTTGCAGGCGCCGCGCGCGCCGACGATTTTCCCTCGCGTCCCATTACCATCATCGTGCCGTTCGCGGCCGGGGGCCCTTCGGACGCAATGGCGCGGGTGCTCGCCGAGCGTATGCGGGTGCCGCTGGGCCAGCCGGTCGTGGTCGAGAACGTCACCGGAGCAGGCGGCTCGATCGGTGTCGGTCGTGCCGTGCAATCGCCGCCCGACGGCTACACCATCTCGTTCGGCCATCTCGGCACCCATGTCGCCAACGGCGCCGTCTACAAGCTCAAATTCGACCTCGTCGCCGACCTCGAGCCGGTGGTGCTGCTGCCGAGCAACCCGATGATCGTGGTCAGCAAGAATGCGGTGCCCGCGACCTCGCTGAAGGAGCTATTGGACTGGCTGAAGTCGCGGCCATCGCCGCCGACCGCCGGCACGGCCGGCGCGGGCTCCGGCAGCCACATCGCGGGCGTCTATTTCGAGAGCGTCTCCGGCATCAAGCTGCAATACGTGCCGTATCGCGGCACTGCACCGGCATTGAACGATCTCATCGCCGGCCAGATCGACATCATCGTCGACCAGACCTCCAATTCCATCGGCCAGGTCCGCGCCGGCACCATCCGCGCCTACGCCGTCACCGACGACAAACGCCTCGCCTCCGCACCCGAGATCCCGACCGCGGAGGAGGCGGGCCTGAAAGGCTTCAACATGACGCTGTGGTCGGGCATGTGGGTGCCGAAGGGCACACCGAAGGAGATCGTCGCGAAGCTCAACGCCGCGGCCGTGGAGGCGCTGAACGATCCTGCGGTGAGGAAGCAGCTCGAAAGCCAGGGTCTCGAGATGACACCGAAGGATCAGCTCACGCCCGAAGCGCTCGGCACGCGGCAAAAGGCCGAGATCGCGAAATGGTGGCCGATCATCAAGGCGGCCAACATCAAGGTGGATTGAACCGGCGGCGCACTCCTCGCGGCGTCACCGCCGCGTTTGCTGGCGGCGGGGCGCTCACGACGTGGTTTGGTGACCTGGTGCCAGCGCACGGTCCAGGCATTGCATCAGATCCGAGGCGGCGAACGGCTTACCGAGAAAACAGATTGCGCCCGCATCGAGCGCCCGCACACGCACGCCCTCATCCGGGAAAGCTGTGATGAATATGAACGGCGTAGCCGACCCCTGCGCCCGCATCCTCGTCAACAGATCGATTCCGCTCATCAGCGGCATCTGCACGTCGGCGATCACGCACGAGGTGTCGCTCGAATCGGTCGAGCTCAGGAACTCTTCCGCCGAGGCGAATGTGTGGACGTTGTATCCGCGCGATTCCAGGAGATTGTTGATCGCGGCCCGAACGTAGGGGTCGTCGTCAAGCACCGAGATGACCGAAGCCACTGACAAGACGTCCGCTCCTCGCCGGGAATTACGCTTGCCGTCGCCACGGCTAGAACATAAAGGCGCAAGGTGGACCTGCCGGTCACGATTGGAAACTCATACTTAGGTTTGTGCATCGGGCTTGTTCGGGCCGATCCCGAGCGCCTCGCTCATTCTCACCAGATCGGCCAGCGACTTCGCGCCCATCTTCCGCATGATCTGGCCGCGGTAGATCTTGACGGTGATTTCGGCCAATCCGAGCTGGGCGGCGACCTGCTTGTTCATCAGGCCGGACGTCACCAGTGACAATACGTCTCGCTCCCGCGAGGACAGTGACTCGAAGCGTGATCTGACCGTCGAGACCATCCTGTTGAGGTCGCGGCGCTTGCGGTCTCGCTCGATCGCGGCCTGGACTGCGTCGAGAATGTCCTGATCGCGGACCGGCTTGGTCAAGAAGTCGATCGCCCCGCTCTTCATGGCCCGAACCGTCATGGGGATATCGCCATGACCGGTAATGAAGATGATAGGCGTGTGGATATTTGCCTTGGCAAGGTCGGTCTGCAGCTCGAGGCCGCTCGTTCCGGGCAGGCGGATGTCGAGCACCAGGCAGCTCGGGACGTCTGGCGGCTTGGCCTGTAGGAGCTGCGGCGCCGAGCCGAATGCTTCGACCTTGAGACCGACCGACTCGAACAGATTGGTGAGCGCACGGCGCATGGACGCGTCGTCGTCGACGATGAGGACAAGGGGCTGATCGCCGTCCTTCTGCGGCGGCGAAGATTCCGCGCGCTCGGTCACGATGCTTCCTCTCGGTGGAGGGGCAAGGTGATCTGAAAAGTCGCGCCGCGCTCCTGATTTGGTATGGCGGAAAGTCGTCCGCCATGGGCCTCGATGATCGATCGACAGATCGACAGACCCATGCCCATGCCGGAGGACTTCGTGGTGAAGAACGGCGTGAACAGGCGGTCTATCGCCTGTTCGCTGATGCCGGTTCCGCAGTCGGAAACGCTCACCTGCATCGCGCCATCGCCGCTCGCCTGTGAGCGGATCGCCAGCTCGCGCGGGCGATCGTGGACGTCTGCCATGGCCTCGATCCCGTTCATGATCAGGTTGATCAGGACCTGCTGCAATTGGATGCGATCTCCAAAGATCCTCGGCAGTGCCGACGACAGCTCCATGCGGACGGACACGGCGTGGCTGGCCATCTCGCGCTGAACCAGCGCGACGGCCTCCCGCACGACCGCATTGGCGTCGAGCGGAACCATCTCGATGTCAGAACGCTTGGCGAGCGCCCGAACGTGACGGATCACGTCGCCGGCACGCCTGCCGTCCTCGATGATCCACTCGACCGAGCGGCGGGCCGCTTTGAGATCCGGCGGACTGCGCTGCAGCCAGGCGAGGCAGGCGTCGGCGTTTGCGATCACTGCAGCGAGCGGCTGATTGATTTCGTGCGCAATCGAAGCGGTCAGCTCACCCAGTGTCGTGACACGTGTCACATGGGCGAGCTCGGCCTGGGCCTTGCGCAGCGCGTCTTCGGCTTGGTTGGCCCGGATGGCGGCGGTTACGTCCGTGCAAACGCCACGGTAGCCCAGGAAAGTGCCGTCCGCGTCGAAGAAGGGCTTGCCGCTGGTCCGGACGTAGATCGGCTGCCCACTACGGTCTTTGCTGCGGTACACCAAGTCGCGGAACGGGACGTGGGCGTCGAGCGCCGCTCGATGTTGTCGCCATTTTTCGGGCTCGAGAGCGGCGTCGGGCGCAATGTCCCAACGCGTGAGCCCGATCAGGCCGGCGGGGGCGGTGTTGGTATCGGAGTGCTCGGATATCTGGGTGACCCGGTGGTCCGGCCCGGTTTCCCAGAACCAGTCAGACGCAGTTTCGGCATAATCGCGAAAGCGCTGCTCGCTGTCACGAAGCCTGCGTTCTGCCTCCTTGGTCGCCGTGATGTCGGTGACCGATCCGACGAACTCAACGCGACCGTTCGCATCTCGCGTTGCCCGTGCCACCGCTCGGACGTATTTGATGGAACCGTCGGGCATCACCAGCCGGTATTCGTGATCATAGTCCTTGCCCTCGCGCGCCGCCCGGCCCGTCGTCTGCTGCACGGCGAGCCGGTCCTCCGGATGGATCCGCTGGAGCATGAAGGGGATCGCGGGCTTCGTCCCTTCCTCGCATTCGAAGATGCGATAGGTCTCCTTGGACCAGGTGATCTCGCGGGTTGCGGCCTTCCAGCCAAAACTACCAGTGTGGCTCAATTCCTGCGCCTGGGCGAGATAAGCCTCGCTCTGTCGCAGCGCGTTCTCGGCCTCCTTCCGTTCGGTGATGTTCTCGCAGGCGACCAGCACGATCGGCCCGCCATTGGCTCGCAGCATGGCCTTGGCGTTCTCGCGCACCCATAACATCGAGCCGTCCTTGCGAACCTTCCGGATCTCCCAGGTGTGTGACTGATCAAGGGTCTTGAGGCACAACGCGACACAGGCGCGGACAGTGGCGCGATCTTCCGCGAGGAAGACATCCAGCACGGATCGGCCGATCAACTCCGCCGGCGTGTAGCCCAGCTGCTCGGCGCCGAATGTGTTCACGTTGATCACGGTACCGGCCGGATCGACCATGAAGTACATGACCGGCGTGTGCTCGAAGACCTGCTGCCATTGCTTGACCGCCTCGAGCAAGTCGGCGGCATTGGCATCGGTGCGCTGCTTGGCGGGAACAGTTTGCCTCAAGCAGCCGACGAGGAATTGCGCGGCTGACTTTCCGAACGTCGCTGCCCGGCCAGGCTTCATCGCTGACGCTCCCGGCACTCTCTGCGTGAACAGGAGTAGAGCACGTTGCGGCCAGAGGAGCAATTCCAGCCAAAGTCGGGTCGGCCGTCATGACGTTCGCCTTTGGACCGTCCGCTCACCGCCAGGTCCATTGCGGCGCCTCAAGGACACCGTGCCGGCCGAGGTTCACGGTGACCGTGCAGCCGGTGCGTCGTGCGCCGTCTCGTTGAACTCGGGCCGCGTGGGCCCGGGCGAATACGGGACAAACTTAGGTATAGCTCCTCCATGCCTAGTCATGTCGGCCATTTTACCTCCGTACAATTGAGCGTTTCGTGCCCGGCGGACTAGCCTCTCGACCATCGGGAGTGTCGAAGCGAACAGCCGAGAAAAGCGCAAGCAACAGAGGGAGACAGCAATGTGCGATATGTCGGTACTTCCTGAGCGTCGCCCATCGGCGTCCGAAAGTTGCTCCTCAGTCAAGGGCTGTGCGGTGTGCGGCGGCAAGTTTGGCCTGATCCGCTACTATTCCTGGCGCACGGCGCTCTGCTCCAAGAAGTGCGTTGATCGTTTCCGCACGCGAAGCGAACGCGACCGCCGGTGGTTGTTTCGGGCCCAGGTCGCATAAGGCTGGATTGGAGAGTTGATCCGGGAGGCCGTGCGTTGAACCGCTCATGCAAGCTCTTCTGCTGGATCGTTCTCATCGCCCCCATCGCGGCCGGCCAGGCACAGGAGACGGGACACGGTGCCGTTCATCGCAAGCACCCACCCCAGGACCAGGCGCTGCACGAAAAGTTCTATTCCACCTGGCACATGCCTGATAACCCGAGCCTCAGTTGTTGCAACAGCGCCGACTGTTATCCGACCGACATCAAGTACATCGACGGCCAGATCTATGCGCGGCGCCGGGAGGACGGGAGATACATTCTGATCCCACCGCAAAAGGTGGAGCGAAACAGGGATAATCCGGACGGCCGGAACCATCTGTGCGCTCCACCGCCCGCACTGTCTCCGCTCGACAGCGTTTACTGCTTCGCTTTGGGAGGTGCCACATGAGATTCGCTTTCGTGCTGGTCAACGGCCGGACCCCCTTCCGGCAGACCTCGTGCATGCAGTGCTGCGAGCCGATCAGGGGCAGCTATTTGCGCGAGATTGCGACCCGTCTGCCTTACTGCGATCATCAGTGCTACGCGCTGTTCTGCGAGACGCTCGCCAAAGATGGCGTGAGAGCGGCTTCATGAAATTCGTGGTGGTCAATCACGAGCCGCCGTTGCACGCGGCCGCGTGCAGCACATGCTCGCGGTCGCTCCGCTCCGGCTATGTCCGCCATGCGCGGACGCAGCGCCGTTACTGTGACGACGATTGTTACCGGCGCGGCGAATTCTCCACGCTGTTCATGCACTGGCCGGTGCCTGGGCGGACGGAACCAATTGCCGGCAAGGTCGAGCTCGCCGCTGGCAGCATGATCCAGACGTTGACGGTGATGAGTGCCGTCTGGTGCTGGAGCTGCACGATCACCGCCTGGACCTTCGCGAGAGCTTTGACCGGCGCATATTTGGACAGTCGCGACCCGATCACGATGGAAGGAGGTGACACCTAGAGCATGATCCGGAAAAGTGTGAAGCGGTTTTCCGAAACGATCATGCTCAAACAATAACCTAAAGCGCGATGACGATTCATCCTAATCGCATCGCGCTTTAGCTGCGCGGCTGCACGCGCGTAGAAGCCGCAGCACCGTATTCTTGCAGGCGCCGCGTCCAGCCCCGGCGGCGTTGATCAGGGAATGGGTGCTGCGGCCGCCGCTGGCTCCGTTGCGCTGGCCTCGTGCGTCACCACGCGCTGGTCGCTCTTGCCGGCGATCATGCTGCTGCCCTCGAACCTTGCCCGGTAGACCAGCACGTTCTCCATCACGCGCTGGACGTAGTTGCGCGTCTCGGACAGCGGGATGCGCTCGACCCAGTCGACCGGATCGATGTTGGGGTCCCGGGGATCACCGCGCTTCTGCACCCATTCACGCACGCGGCCGCGGCCGGCATTGTATCCGGCGAAGGTCATGATCTGGTTACCGCGATATTCCGAGAACAGCGCGCTGAGCTCGGCGGCGCCCATCTGCGTGTTGTAGACGGGGTCGGAGACCATCCTGTCCCAGTCGTAAGTCAGGCCGAAGCGCTTCGCGGTGTCGCGTCCCGCTTCCGGCGTCACCTGCATCAGCCCGACCGCGTTGGCATGCGACTTGTCGCGCTGCTCGAACGAGCTCTCGGTGCGTGCCACCGAATAGATCACGCTGGTCTCGATCGCCGGTGCGACCTGCTTGTGCTCGGGGATGCCGATGGTCGGGAAGGCGTAATGGTCGAGCGCGAGCCCGCGCGCCAGCGCGGTCTTGCCGACCTCCAGCATCACGCGCGCATCGTTGCGCCGGCCCGCAAGCTCGCCGAGCGCTTCCAGCGCGGCGACGTCGGTGCTCTCTTTGGCGAAATCCTCGGCGTAATAGAACACCATGTCGCGCTCGCCGATGCCGTAGAGCATGTCGGCGGCGCGCACGCGCTCGTCCGCAAGCTGCGCATCGGCCGAGGCCAGCACCGGCGAGGGCGGACGCAGTTCGATGCCGTCGAGGCCGAGCCTGGCGCGGGCGAGCTGGCCGTAATAGGCGGTGTGATAGCGCGCCGCCGCCCGGTAGCTCATGCGCGCGTCGGCCGCCGCGCCCATGGCTTCGGCCGCGCGGCCGCGCCAGTAATGCGCCCGCGACAGCGCGATCGGATTGGACGAGCCAGCGTCGATCGAGGCGAAATGCACCATCGCCGTCTTGGGATCGTCGAGATAGCGTAGCGCGATCCAGCCGCACATGAAGTGATAGTCGACGCGGTAGACCTCCTTTTCCGGCACCGCGGCCGTATGCACCACGTCATAGGCGATCCTGGCCTTGCCCTGATCGAGCAGCTTGCGCGCCAGCATGCGGCGCTCGCGCCACCAGGCATCGGTGTCCTGCGCGGCCATCATGTCGGGCTTGGCAGCGAGGATCACCTCGGCCGCGTCGTCGATGCGGTCGTTCTGAAGATGCCACTGCGCGCGGCACAGCACGTAACCGAGATCGCGTCGCTCCTCGGCCGCGACGTCCTCGAGCAGATCCTTGGCCTTGCTCGCCTTGCCGGTGACGGCGGCGCAGGCCTTCACGATCGCGAGCGCGTCCTCGCCGAGCCGCTTCGCCGCGCGCCGCGCACCTGCATAATCCTTGGCGCCGAGGCGCTTGTCCATGCGCGCGCGGTGATCGTCGGCGGACAGAAGGTCGCCGAACGCCGCATAGGAGTCCTCTTCGCTCCGCTCGGACAGTTCCTCCGCGCGCCAGGTTTCCCGGACCAGCCGCGCAGCCCTGTCGGTCTCACCTTCGGCGAGCAGGACGCGCGCGAGTGCGAACTTGCCCTTGGCGCTGGTCGGGCGATCCATCGTGAACTTGTGCACGATGGCCGCGTCGGCCTTCTCCTGCCACAGCCGTGCCTCGGCACGGCGGCGGAACAGGGCGCTGCTCGGCCAACCGGGATTGGCGGCGAGGAAGGCGGCGTAGCGCTTGAAATTCGCGGTGCTGTCGGGATGGCGCAGCATGAACCAGTCGGCGAGCTTCTGTCCGGCAGGGTCCGTGATGCGGTCGCGCGCAGCGCTCGCGTCTTCGGTCTTGCCCTTGCGCGTCAGGTCGATGGCGTCCTTGAGCGCGGCAAGATCGCCGGTCAGCGGCGGCTTGGCCGCGGGCTCCTCGACCGCCTTCTTCGATTTGCGTTTGGCCTCGGCGTGCTTGCCGTGCCGCGCTTTGCCGGCGGATGCGTGGCGGTGCTTGCCCGCTTTCGCCTCATGCGTCTTCTTCGGTGCGGATGAGTTTTGACTGCTCTTCGCCGCAAGCTCGGTGGGAAGGAGGGCCATCGCGGCCACGGCAACGACACACGCGAGCGAGCGTAGGCACTGGTTCATTGGATGGTCCCCCCTGCGAAAACCACTACAAACCAAGGTCCGCGACATGCGGCTTGCGAATCAAAGTACCGAACGATGCGTCGGCATCGTGTCGCATCCTCAGGCTGTCGCAACAATGCGGCAAAATACGGATTGGAACTGGGGAACTTCCGAGTGACGGAAGAGGCAGTGGCTTTAATCTTTGTTAACGATCTGGACTCGCGCGACGATTGCGCACGGTACAGGACGCCGGAACGGCCAGATTGCGCGTGTTCCCTCGGCGAAATCCGGTGTATGAGTTCCTTCTCTTCATCCTTTCAACCTTTGCCCTGTACCTATGCCGATTTTCAACCAGTCGATCCGGCGCAAGATCGTCGGCATCGCGCTCGGATTGATCGTCCTGATGCTGGTCACCTCGATCCTGTCGATGGTGATGTCCAGCCAGGTCGGCATTTTGCTCGACGAGCTGACCAACCGCTACATCCCGGCCTATAGCCATCTGGCGCGCGCGAACATCCGCTCGCTGGAACGGGCGCTGGCGCAGCGGCGGATGGTGATGACCAGGATGGAGGCGCCGTCGGACGAGGAGGCCTACGCGGCGCGGCTTCGCGACTTCGAGGCCTTGGACCGCAATTTCGAGCGGGAGGCCGAGGCCGCTCGCAAGCTCATCAACGCGATCATCGACGACCCCAGGACGTATTCCGACAACGCCGCGCTGGCACGGCTCGACGTCCGGATCGAAAGCTCCGTCACCGAGCTGCGGCGCGATCTGGACGAGGGCAATGCGAAACTGCTCAAGCAGGTCGACGCCAAGGATATGGCCGCGGCCCGCGGCACGCTGGAACACCTCGACACGCTGCGCGATGCGTTCAACCGGAAGGTCGATGCGATCCGCGCCGACATGCTGGCGCAGGTCTATTTCTCGACGTCTCAGGTGATCGGCCGCCAGCACCAGACCATCATCGTCTCGGGGGTCGTAACCCTGCTCGCGGCGATCGTCGGCTTCGTGTTTGCGCTGCTGGTGAGTAGCGGCATTACGCGACCGGTGCGCCTGCTGCTGGCCGGCGCCCGCGAGGTCGAGGCGGGCCGGTTCGACAAGCCCATCACCGTCTCGACACAGGACGAGATCGGCGAGCTTGCTGCCGCCTTCAACCGCATGATCGAGCAGCTCAGGCACAACGAGCGCATTCGCGAGACCTTCGGCCGTTACATCGACCCGAAGGTGGTGCAGGGCCTGATCGACCGGCCGGAGGTCGCCATCGACGGTGAGCGCCGGGTGATGACCATCTTGTTCTGCGACATGAGCGGCTTCACCTCGATGAGCGAGGGCATGACGCCGCGCGGCCTCGTCAAGGTGATGAACCACTACTTCACCGTGATGTCCGCTCCCATCAGGAACAATCGCGGGATCATCGACAAATATATCGGCGACGCCATCATGTCCTATTGGGGGCCGCCCTTCATCGAGGAGGATGAGCAGGGTCTGCTCGCAGGGCTCGCCGCCGTCGAGATGACCGATCAGGTGCCCGCGCTGCAGAAGCAGCTGCCGGACCTGCTCGGCATCCGCGCCATGCCGGCGCCGTGCGATCTTCGCATCGGCATCGCCACGGGCGAGGTCCTGACCGGCAGTATCGGTTCCGAGCTGATGATGAGCTTCACCGTGATGGGCGATGCCGTGAATCTCGCCTCGCGGCTGGAGGCCGTCAACAAGGTCTACGGCACCCGCATCCTGATCTCGCAGGCGACCGCGGACGGGATCGGATCGCGCCTGGAATTGCGCGAGATCGACCGTCTGGCGGTCGCGGGCCAAAGCGCGCCGCAGGCGATCTTCGAGCTGATGGCGAGACCGGGCGCGCTCAGCGATGCGCAAGTGAGCTTGCGCACGCATTATGCCGATGGTCTCGCCGCCTATCGTGCGCGGCGCTTCGACGAGGCCCGCGCCGCCTTCAACGCGGCGCTCGAGGCGGTCCCCGGCGACGGCCCCTCGCGCACGATGCTCGGCCGCATCGCTCAATTTGCGGCCAATCCGCCGGATCCCGATTGGGACGGCGTCTGGCGGCTGGAGCAGAAATAGCCGTGCTTTGCGGTCGGGCACGCCGCGCCGGAAAAAAAGATGCTACTCCATAACGATGTTCGCCGTGACCTATTTCCCGGGCTTAGGTTGGGTGTCCATGAGGCGTCTGATGGGGACACGCCGATGACACATCTCGAAGACAGGCTGGAACGGTTCGAGACGCTCACCGCCGAATGCGAGCTGATCGCCAAGCTCGCCACCGACAGCAGCAAGCGCGAGTTCTATTTGAAGCTCGGGGAACAGTACCGTCAGCTGGCCGTCGATATCCGGCAGGCGATCGCGACGACGGCTGCGGCCTGAGCCGGCTGAAATCCGTTCTTAACGTTTGGCGCGCATCCTTGGAGCAAGCGAGCATCGCCGGTCGGTGACACTCGTTGGTGGGAAGGCCGGGGTTCGCTGCAATGCAGCGCGCCTCGTGAGTGTGATTTGCCATGTCTGACAGGGCAATCCCATGCGCCTCGTTGCAGTGATCATATTCGCGCTCATGACGGCGGCCTGCGATCAGGAGCAGGACATCACCGGCTCGACGACGCCGGCCTGTCCGTTGCGCAACTACAGCTACAATCCACGCGACATGAACCAGTGCGTCAGCGCCTGCAAAACGTGCGACCGCGGCACGACGGTCACCTGCACGACCTCCTGCACCCTCAAGGGCGCCCGCTGAGCACTTTGCGGATGCGCGGAACCGGTAGGGCCCTCGAGCCAATGCCGGCGGTGCTGGAGCACCGGAACGATTCACATGCATTAATCATTGAAGGAGGCGGCAGGACGCGGAGTCCAATGGAATGGGTATGCTCGATCCCGGTCGATTTCTGGTGTCGTGCTCGCATTGCGATGCCTGGCCGATGGCGGCCAATGTGAAACGGTCGAGCTGGTCGGCGTCGCCGCACGAGGTCCGCTTCGTCTGCACGCGTTGCCGCCGCGAAGAAACGGCGATCGTCTCGGCCTCCGGCGAATTGACCCCCATCAAGCGCGTGGATGCCCCGCCACGCGATGTCGCTGTCGCCTGGGCCCAGGCGCAACGCTCGCGCGGGCGGTCCTGATGTTCGGCGTCGCCGTCTCGTCGGTGTTTCGCTTCTCTGTCAATCTGCCCGCATAGAAATATTCCACTTTACCGAAATTCGGAAATGGCGTATGTATCGCCCATCCCGGCTCAATCTCGAGGGGCGATCATGAGGTCGTCATTGTCGCGAGCCGGGCTTGCGGTGGACGCGGCAGCGTCGTGTACGAGAGCTGAGGGCGGGGCGGATTGCTCTCCGTGAGCCCGAGGCTTCGTACGGACGAGCGGCGCTGTCAGGTTCGTCGCGCCGGCATTTCGATGGCAACGTGCACAACGCCGTCGAACCCTGCGGCGCCAACGGACCGCGCGTACGGCAAAACCGTGTGGTCCTGGCCGTCGTTGCTACGGTCAAGCTCTGGCGAATGCGGCATTGGCGTCAACCGGCGCGGTGCCGGCGACTTTCGCGGGAGCGAGGGAGGCCAGAGGGAACTCGGCTCCCGGGAGAGCGCGGCATAAGCCGTCCGACCATCGCGCAGGGAAGGCCGTGTGTTGGGCTTCACCTGTATGCTGCTGTGCGGTTCTTCCTGCGTGTGCTCTAGCGCAGCGGACCGCGGGTGCCGCCGGCACCCGGCCTTCCCTGCGCCCTCTTGGCTATGAGGGCGGCGAGACCAAGCAAAGCTCGGGCAAAATGCGCTGCGGGGCTGAATACGCACGTCTGCGTCCACACATTCGGTGTCATCGCCCGGCTTGACCGGGCGATCCAGTACTCCGAGACGCCAGTGATTGAATCGAGAGGCCGCGGCGTACTGGATTCCCCGCTCCAGTGCGCGATTGCGTACAAGGCGGGGAATGACAGTGTTACTTGGAGAACGCAGCGTCGCCTCACACTCCGTCATTACGAGCGCAGCAACTTGTCCGCGGAAGCCTTTGGCGAAGGCGGAAGCAATCCAGAATCTTTCCGCGGCGGGAATCTGGATTGCTTCGTCGCAAGGGCTCCTCGCAACGAGGAGGAGAGTGCGAGCGCTAAACTCTCTCGTGCCCCGGACGCAGCGCAGCGTCCCCCCGGCGATGCGAAGCATCGTCCGGTTCGACGATGCGCTGCCGAGCCGGGGCCCATCCATCTGCGCCGTACCATGTCGCCCCTGGGTCCCGGCTCTGCGCCGCAACGCCCCGCGCGTTGCAACTTGTCCGGGACAACGAGCGAACCGCATCGCTTCGCGTGGGGCTGCCGCCGACTCACTTCGGGAATGCCCGCCTGTCGTCCAGAGTGGATGTTCTGTGCCTTCCGAAAGATCTGAGGTTGTGGATCGTCACTTTAGCGAGGTATCTCGTAAGCAAACCCGTGTCTTCCCGGTAACGATTGTGCTGTCTGTGCAACACCCACATCGGATTTAACCCTTATCACCGGCGGTTCGCATCGCCGCCGCTTTTTGGCCACACCCGGACATGAATAAAATCGCTCTAATGTTTTAAGGGCAGTGGCGGTCTTCGAAGGCGACGAGAAAATCCCAAGGTCGATTCAAATCTTGGCTCTGATTTTTCGGGTCTGAAAGGGTTGGCCGGAGAAGCTGGTTGCGATGGGCGCGAAGATCAACAAGCAAAGGCTGCCGAGCCGTCACGTGACGGAAGGCCCTGCGCGCGCGCCGCACCGGTCCTATTTCTACGCCATGGGTCTGACCACCGAGCAGATCCACCAGCCCTTCGTCGGCGTCGCCTCGTGCTGGAACGAAGCTGCTCCCTGCAACATCGCGCTGATGCGTCAGGCGCAGGCGGTGAAGAAAGGCGTCGCGTCCGCCGGCGGCACGCCGCGCGAATTCTGCACCATCACCGTGACCGACGGCATCGCCATGGGCCATGACGGCATGCGCTCCTCGCTGCCGTCGCGCGAATGCATCGCCGATTCGGTCGAGCTGACCGTGCGCGGCCATGCCTATGACGCGCTCGTCGGGCTCGCCGGCTGCGACAAGTCGCTGCCGGGCATGATGATGGCGATGGTCCGCCTCAACGTGCCCTCGATCTTCATCTATGGCGGCTCGATCCTGCCCGGCAATTTCCGCGGGCAGCAGGTCACCGTGCAGGACATGTTCGAGGCGGTCGGCAAGCATTCGGTCGGCGCCATGTCGGACGAGGACCTCGACGAGATCGAGCGCGTCGCCTGTCCCTCGGCCGGCGCCTGCGGCGCGCAGTTCACCGCCAACACCATGGCGACCGTGTCTGAGGCGATCGGCCTCGCGCTGCCTTACTCGGCCGGTGCCCCCGCACCGTATGAAATCCGTGACGCCTTCTGCATGACCGCGGGCGAGAAGGTGATGGACCTGATCGCCCAGAACATCCGGCCGCGCGACATCGTTACCCGCGAGGCGCTGGAGAATGCGGCCGCCGTGGTCGCTGCATCCGGCGGCTCGACCAATGCTGCGCTGCACCTGCCTGCGATCGCGCACGAGGTCGGCATCAAGTTCGACCTGTTCGACGTCGCTGAAATCTTCAAAAAGACACCATATGTCGCGGATTTGAAGCCGGGTGGCCGTTATGTCGCCAAAGACATGTTTGAAGTAGGTGGCATACCGCTTCTGATGAAGACGCTACTCGACAACGGCTTCCTGCACGGTGATTGCCTTACCGTCACGGGCCGCACGATCGCCGAAAACCTCAAGAGCGTGAAATGGAATCCGCACCAGGACGTGGTGCACCCGGCAGACAAGCCCATCACCGTGACAGGCGGTGTGGTCGGCCTGAAGGGCAATTTGGCGCCAGAAGGTGCGATCGTGAAAGTCGCGGGAATGTCCAACCTCAGGTTTACCGGTCCGGCCAGGTGCTTCGACCGTGAGGAGGACGCGTTCGAGGCGGTCCAGAATCGCACCTACCGCGAAGGCGAAGTCATCGTGATCCGCTACGAGGGGCCGAAGGGCGGTCCCGGCATGCGGGAAATGCTCCAGACCACGGCAGCGCTGACCGGCCAGGGCATGGGCGGCAAGATCGCGCTCATCACCGACGGCCGCTTCTCCGGCGCCACCCGCGGCTTCTGCATCGGCCATGTCGGGCCGGAGGCGGCGGTCGGCGGCCCGATCGGGCTGCTCGAGGACGGCGACGTCATCGAGATCGACGCGGTGGCCGGTACTCTTAACGTAAAATTGAGCGACGCCGAGCTCGCCCAGCGCAGAACCAAATGGAGCGCCCGCGCGACTAACCACACGTCGGGTGCGCTCTGGAAATATGCTCAGCAGGTTGGACCGGCGGTCGGGGGGGCAGTGACCCATCCGGGCGGCGCGCACGAGAAACAGTGCTATGCGGACATTTAGGCGTGCCACAGTTGCGTTTGTGTTGGGGGCGGCTGCGCTGGCCGCGCCGGCGTTCGCCTTCGACGGTGCGCCGGTCAACCCGAAGGATGCCACCATCCCGGTCGTGACGACCTTGCCCGGCGCTGCGGGTGCGGTGCGCACCAAGGTTCCGCCGCAGGTCGCGACCCAGGAAACCTCGCTCACCGCCTTGCAATATGCCGCCGAGGGCGGCCACCCCATCGCGCAATGGAAGCTCGGCCGCATGTACGCCAACGGCGACGGCGTCGCCCAGGACGATTTGCGTGCCTTCGAATATTTCAGCCGGATCGCCAACGCGCATGCCGAGGACAGCCCGTCGGCGCCGCAGGCGCAGATCGTGGCCAACGCCTTCGTCGCCCTCGGCCGCTACTATCTGGCCGGCATCCCGAATTCGAAGGTCAAGGCCGACCCGGACCGCGCCCGCGAGATGTTCTCCTATGCCGCATCCTATTTCGGCAACGCGGACGCGCAGTACGACCTCGCCCGTCTGTACCTGAAGACCCCGGACGCCTCGCGCGAGGACTACCGCTATGGCGCGCGCTGGCTTGGCCTCGCGGCGCAGAAGGGCCAGCATCAGGCCCAGGCCTTGCTCGGTCAGATGCTGTTCAACGGCGACCGCCTGCCGCGGCAGGCCGCACGCGGCCTGATGTGGCTGACGCTGGCGCGCGACAGCGCCGGTGCCGACGAGGTCTGGATCAAGGAAAGCTACAACCGCGCCTTCGCCAAGGCCTCCGACGACGACCGCGCCATGGCCCTGCAAATGCTGGAGCAATGGGTGCAGGGGCGTCGGGAGTGATCGGCTGAGGCGGCCTTAAGCCGCCTCGAGATCGAGATCCGCCCACACCGGCACGTGATCCGACGGCTTCTCCCAGCCGCGCACATAGCTGTCGATGCCGACATTGGCGAGCTTGTCGCTGGCCTGCGGCGACAGCAGCAGGTGGTCGATCCGCAGCCCCTGGTTCTTCTGCCAGGCCCCGGCCTGGTAGTCCCAGAACGTGTAGAGCCCGCCCTCGTCGGTGACGGCGCGCAAGGCGTCGCTGAGGCCGATGCCGAGCAGGGACTGGAAGCTCTCGCGCGTCTCGGTCTTGAACAAGGCGTCCTCGGTCCAGGCGGCCGGATTGTGCACGTCGCGGGCATGCGGGATGACGTTGAAGTCGCCGGCCAGGATCAGCGGGACCTCCTCCTTGAGTCGCTCCTTCGAATAATCAAGAAGCCGCGACATCCATTTGAGCTTGTAGGGATATTTATCGGTCCCGACCGGATTGCCATTGGGCAGATAGAGGCAGGCGATGCGCAGCACCCCTCGCTTCAGCGTCACCACGCCTTCGAGGAAGCGGGCATGGCTATCCTCGTCGTCGCCGGCGAGGCCCGACTTGGTCTCGTCGAACCTGAGCTTGGAGAGCAGGGCGACGCCGTTGAACGTCTTCTGCCCGTGCGTCACCACGTTGTAGCCGAGTGCCTCGATCTCCAGCCGCGGAAAGGCCTCGTCGACGCACTTGATCTCCTGCAGGCAGACGATGTCCGGCTGGCACTCTTTCAGCCAGGTCAGGAGCAGATCGATCCGCTGCCGGACCGAATTCACGTTCCAGGTGGCTACTCTGATGGGCATGGGGGGCTCCGGGCAGGGGTCTTTGTTAGAACAAAATGCAAACGCACCCGTCAAGCCGGCCGCAAAATCTCCCACAAATTAACCCGGCTTAAGCAGGCCGCAGGCCATTGATCGTCAAGAGGTTCCTCGGATGGATGGCCGGACAAGGCGATGAATCGAACTCAGCCGCGTGACGGCCTGATCGGCGCGTTCCTGTATTGGCTCGGCGGCTTCGAGATCGAGGACGGTCTGACCGCCGATCTCAGCGAGCGCGAGATCCGCCGCATCCGCGCCAAGCAGATCGACGCGGTGACCCAGCTGATCCCCGTGACGATGGCCGTGACGATGCTGAACGTCGCCATCGTGCTGATCCTGTTCTGGGGCAGGGGCTGGAACGACTTCCTCGCGATCTGGGGCCTGACGCTCGCCGCCACCGCTTCGCTCGCGGTGCGCGCGTGGCACAAGTCGCATCAGAACCCGCCGCAGGAGGCATCGCCGCACGCGGCGCGGCAGATGCTGCGGCAGGCGTTTTTTCTCGCCGCGATCTGGGGCGCGCTGCCGCTCGCTCTGTTCAGCCGCATCGAGCCGACCAGTCAATTGCTCCTGGCCTGCCTGATGGTCGGCATGATGTCCGGCGGCGCTTTCACGCTCTCGACCTTCCCGCGCGCGGGCCTCGTCTATCTCGCGACCATGACGATCGCCTGCGCCGGTGCGCTGCTCCTGTGCGGCACCGGCCCATATCTGGTGACCGCCGTGTTCCTGCTGCTGTTCGCATTCTTCATGGCGCGCAACATCGTCTCCCAGGGCAACCTCTTCCTCGGCAATCTCAAGGCCCAGCTCGAGCTCGAGCGCCAGACCGAGATCATCTCGCTGCTGCTGAAGGATTTTCAGGAGAACGCCAGCGACTGGCTCTGGCAGACCGATGCCGAGGGACGCCTCGTCGACGTGCCCGAGCGCTTCGCGGACGTCGCGCAGCTGCCGCTTCCGCTGCTGAAAGGCGCGCAGTTCGCCGACGTGCTCGACATGCTCTGCCCCGAGGACAAGTCAGCGGCCTACAACATCGTCGGCCTGATGGAGCAGGCCGAGCCGCTGCACGAGATGAATCTCAAGGTCGTCGCCGGCGGCGAGGCCCGGCTGTGGTCGCTGACGGCGAAGCCGGCCCATGATCGTGACGGTCATTTCCTGGGCTATCGCGGCTTCGGGCGCGACGTCACCGAGCGCTGGCGCGCGGAAAAGGCCGAGGCCGAAAGCCGCGCCAAGTCAGACTTCCTGGCGGTGATGAGCCACGAGATCCGCACGCCCATGAACGGCGTGCTCGGTCTTGCCAGCATGCTCCTCGAAACCAGGCTCGATCCGGAGCAGCGCGAGGCCGTCACCACGATCCGCGAGTCCGGCGACAACCTCCAGCGCATCCTCAACGACATTCTCGATCTCTCCAAGCTGGAAGCAGGCCGCTTCCAGTTCGAGGCGATCGACTTCGCGCCGCAGGCGCTGGTCGAGACGGTTGCGACCGTGGTGCGCGCCAGCGCCAAGAGCAAGGGGCTCACGGTCAAGGTCGAGCTCGATCCGAACCTGCCGCCGACGCTCCGCGGCGACGTCGCGCGCATCCGCCAGGTGCTGCTCAATCTCGCCTCCAACGCTGTGAAGTTCACCGACGAAGGCGAGGTGACGATATCGGCGACCTGCCAGGCGCGGCGCGACCTGCTGGCGACCGTCGAATGGACGGTGACCGACAGCGGCATCGGTATCGCGCCCGACAAGCTCGACCTGCTGTTCAGCGACTTCGCCCAGGCTGATGCCTCGATCAGCCGCCGCTTCGGCGGCACTGGCCTCGGCCTTGCCATCAGCAGGCGGATCATCGAGCAGATGGGCGGCACGATCGGCGTCATCTCGACGCCGGGAGAGGGCTCGACCTTCCGCTTCACGCTGGTCCTGCCCTGGAGCCAGGCGCAGGCGTCCGATCAGGCTGGCGGCCGCGACGAAGCCGACGAGCTCCAGGCCCGGATCTCCGGTCTCGACCGGCCGCTGAAGGTGCTGGTCGCGGAGGACGATGCGGTCAACCGCATGGTCGTGAGCAAGATGCTGGGGGCATTCGACATCGAGCTGCGTGTCGTCACCGACGGGACCGAAGCCGTCGCGGCAGCCTGCGAGGGCAATTACGACGTCGTGCTGATGGACGTGCGCATGCCCGACATGGACGGGCTCGCCGCCACCCGCGCGATCCGCGCGCAAGGCGAGCGCTTCGAAGCCATGCCGATCATCGCGCTGACCGCCAATGCCTTCCCCGAGGACATCAAGATCTGCCGCGAAGCCGGCATGTCGGACTTCCTGGCCAAGCCGCTGCGCAAGCCGGCACTGGTCGGAGCGCTCCTGCGGGCGCTGGACGGTCACGTCATGTCGGAGGACGCACCGCTCCAGCCGACGTTGATGCCGGTCGAGGTGGCCTGGACGGACGAGGAAAGGGAGATAACGGGCGCGTAGGCGCGCTAGACCGAGAAGCTCGTCCCGCAGCCGCAGGACGCGGTGGCGTTGGGATTGTTGACGCGGAACGAGGCGCCGATCAGGTCGTCGACGAAATCGACCTGCGACCCCGCCAGGAACGGCTGGGAGGCGGAATCGACCAGCACCACCGCATTGTCCTGCTCGATCACGAGATCGTCTTCGGTGCGGGCGCGGTCGATGTCGAACTTGTACTGGAAGCCGGAGCAGCCGCCGCCCTCGACCGAAATGCGCAGCATCGCGCCCGAGCCTTCGCCCTTGAGGATCTCCCCAATCCGGCGTGCGGCCCGGTCGCTGATGGTCACGGCAGTCGTCATTGCTGGTCTCCGATAGTCCCGGCGTCATACCCAATTCATTTGGTATCCCGCGCCCGACATAGTTAAGTGCCACCATACGCAGAATCAAATGGATAGGGACTAAATTCGCCGTGTCCGTCGGAATGGCAGCCCCCCGCGCGCCCTATGCCTGCGACCCCGATCGCAGCCGCGGCCGGCTGGTCGCCGAGCCTCCGAGCCGGACCCGCAGCCCGTTCCGGCGCGATTGCGATCGGGTGATCCATTCCACCGCGTTCCGCCGCCTCAAGTACAAGACCCAGGTGTTCGTGTTCCACGAGGGCGACCACTACCGCACCCGGCTGACCCATTCGCTGGAGGTGGCCCAGATCGCCCGCGCGCTGGCCCGCCAGCTCGGGCTCGACGAGGACCTCACCGAAACTCTGGCGCTCGCGCACGATCTCGGTCATCCGCCGTTCGGGCATGCCGGCGAGCGGGCCCTGGACGCCTGTCTGAAGGCGTTCGGGGGCTTCGACCACAATGCCCAGACGCTGCGCGTCGTGGCTTCGCTCGAGCACCGCTATCCCGAGTTCGACGGGCTCAACCTGACCTGGGAATCGCTGGAAGGCATCGTCAAGCATAACGGTCCGCTGACCGACCGCAGCGGCGCCCCGGTCGGGGGCTACCGCGAGCATGGCGTTCCCGTCGGGATCGCCGACTACGTCAAGACCTACGATCTCGAATTGTGGAGCTTCGCCTCGCTGGAGGCGCAGGTCGCCGCGATCGCCGACGACATCGCCTATGATGCCCACGACATCGATGACGGTCTGCGCGCCGGCCTGTTCCAGCTCGACGATCTCAAGGTGATGCCGCTGACGGCGGAGATCATCGCCGAGACTGCGGCGCATTATCCCGATCTTGAAGACGTCCGGCGCGGTGCTGAGCTGGTGCGCGAGCTGATCTCGCACCTGATCGGAGCGGTGTTTGCGGAGACAGGGAAGAACCTGGCGGCCGTGAAGCCGCAATCGGCCCAGGATGTCCGCCGGCAGAGCCGGGCGCTGGTCGCGTTCCCCGCCGAAGTGGCCGAGGAAGAGGCCGCCATCAAACGCTTCCTGTACCAGCACATGTACCGCCACGCGCGGGTGATGCGGGTGATGGGCGAGGCCGAGCAGATCCTGTTTGACCTGTTCGCAAAATACCTGAAATCCCCCAGCGAGCTGCCGCCGGAATGGCTGCTGGGGTCGGAGGCGGACGATGAGGGCGACCGGGCCCGCCGGATCGGCAATTTCATCGCCGGAATGACCGACCGTTTCGCCCTGACCGAGCACCAGCGGCTCTTTGACTCGACCCCGGATTTGCGTTAGGCGGCGGCCATGCCCCAGACATCCTCATCGCTGCATCTGTTCGCCGACGTGCTCGCACGCGTGCACGGCGCCTGCCGCGCGCTTGCGGCGGATTCCAGCTGGCCCGAGGGCATCGATTTCTCCCGCGTCGTCGTCGAGCCGCCGCGCGATGCCTCCCATGGCGACATGGCGACCAACGCCGCCATGGTGCTTGCGAAAGAGGCAAAGGCAAAGCCGCGCGATCTCGCCGAGCAGATTGCCGAACGGCTGCGTGCCGACGCGCTCATCGCCAGGGTCGATGTCGCCGGTCCCGGCTTCATCAATCTGACGCTGAAGCCGGCCGCCTGGGCCGAGGCGCTGCGTACGGTGCTGCGCGAAGGCGCCGATTACGGCCGCATCCGGGGCGGCGCCAAGGTCAATGTCGAATACGTGTCGGCCAATCCGACCGGGCCGATGCATGTCGGCCATTGCCGCGGCGCCGTGTTCGGCGACGCGCTGGCCAGCCTGCTCCAGTTCGCCGGTCACGACGTCACGCGCGAATATTACATCAACGACGCCGGCGCCCAGGTCGACGTGCTCGCGCGCTCGGCCTTCCTGCGGTATCGCGAGGCGCTCGGCGAGGACATCGGCGCGATCCCGGAAGGGCTCTATCCCGGCGACTACCTCAAGCCGGTCGGGCAGGCGCTGGCGACGGAGCATGGCGACAAGCTGCTCGCGATGAGCGAGGCCCAGTGGCTGCCGACCGTGCGCGCCAAGGCCATCGCGATGATGATGGACGAGATCAAGGACGATCTCGCCGCCCTCAACATCCGCCACGACGTGTTCTTCTCCGAGCGCTCCCTGATCGAAACCGGCAACAACAAGGTCGCCGAGACCATCGATTTCCTGAAGGCCAAGGGCGACATCTACGAAGGCCGCCTGCCGCCGCCGAAGGGCGCGCCGGTCGAGGATTGGGAAGACCGCGAGCAGCTGCTATTCAGGGCGACCGCCTACGGCGACGACGTCGATCGTCCGCTGATCAAGTCGGATGGTTCCTACACCTACTTCGCCTCCGACATCGCCTACCACAAGAATAAGTTCGACCGCGGCTTTGCCGAGATGATCGACGTCTGGGGCGCCGATCACGGCGGCTACATCAAGCGCATGCAGGCGGCGGTGAAAGCGACGACCTCGGGCAAGGGATCGCTCGACGTCAAGATCGTCCAGCTGGTGAAGCTCTTGCGTAACGGCGAGCCGGTGAAGATGTCCAAGCGGAGCGGGGACTTCGTCACCTTACGTGAAGTGGTGGATGAAGTCGGCCAGGACGCCGTCCGCTTCATGATGCTGTACCGGAAGAACGACGCGGTGCTCGATTTCGACCTCGCCAAGGTCATGGAACAGTCGCGCGACAACCCGGTGTTCTACGTCCAGTACGGCCATGCTCGCGGTCACTCGATCTTCCGCAATGCTCGCGCCGAGGTGTTCCCGGAACTCCCGGAGGATGCCGGCGCGCGGATCGCATGGCTCGCTGAGTCGGCGGTGGAACGGCTGTCGGACCCCGTCGAGCTCGATCTTCTTAAGCGCCTCGCAATTTATCCGCGCATGCTGGAAGCTGCCGCCGCGGCCCATGAGCCGCACCGAATTGCCTTTTATCTCTATGATTTAGCCAGCGAATTTCATGCACTTTGGACGAAAGGGCGCGATTTGCCCTATTTACGCTTCATTATCAATAATGATGCAGATCTTACAAAGGCGCGATTGGCAATGGTCCAGGGCGTCGTCTCGGTCCTGGCATCGGGCCTCGCCATCCTCGGCGTCCATGCCCCGGACGAGATGCGGTAGTTTGGGGCGAACTACTTAAGGGGAATTCGGGGGTAACCGGCAGAAGCCGGATCGCTTAGACTTGGTTCAAAGCCTTGTGGGTCGAAAGCCGTGCCTTGGTCGAGGGGCGCGCGGCTTTCCCGAAGGGACGCATCATCACGATGGCCGAACGATATCAGGACAGACCGTTTCCTTCCGATGACTATGGTCGCGGCGGCGACCAGCATGGGAAGGCGGATAGCGATCCGTTGGCCGAGCTCGCCCGTCTGATCGGGCAGACCGATCCGTTTGCAGCGCAGTCGCGTCCGCCGGTCCAGAGCTATCAGGACCACGATTACCGCCAGCTCGATGATCAGCAGGACTACGCGGAGCAGGCACCGTCGCCGCCCTCATGGATGCGGCGTGCCAACGTGCAACCGCAGCCGGCACCCGCGCCGGAGCCTGACTATCCGGTCACCGTAAGCCCGGTCCACCCGCTGCATCGCTACGCCGCCAAGTCTGCCGCGCCCGAGCCTGTCGTTTATCAGCCCCAGGCCTATCAGGACACCTATCAAGATCAGGCTCATCAAGATCAGGCTCATCAGGAGCAGGCCTATCAGCAGCATGGTCAGGCCTACCAGGAGCAATCCTATCAGGAGCCGTATGCGCAGCCCGATCCGTCGCGCTACGACGATGCGCTCTATGGTCGGCTGGAGACAGGCGAGCAGGACTATCAGCGCGAGCCGGCCTATCCCGACGACCCTTACGCCGACCAGAGCGACTATCCGGAGGACGAGGTCGAGGAGCCGAAGAAGCAGCGCGGCGGCATGATGACGGTCGCGGCGATCCTGGCGCTTGCCGTGCTCGGCACCGGTGCTGCATTCGCCTACAAGACCTATATCGGCTCGCCTCGCAGCGGCGAGCCGCCGATCATCAAGGCCGACAACACCCCGACCAAGATCGTGCCGGCGCCGACGGACTCCGCGGCCAAGGTGCCGGATCGCATGGTCAGCGGTGACGGCACTGAAAAGATCGTGCCGCGCGAGGAGGCGCCCGTCGACGTCAACGCCAAGGCGGGCGGGCCGCGCGTGGTGTTCCCGCCGCTGAACCAGAATGCGAATCCGCCCTCGGTGGCGAGCGTGTCACCATCCACCGTGCCGCCGCCGAGCGCGGGTCCGAGCCCGAGCAACGGCACGCTGCCGAACAATTCGCCGCGCGCGATCAGGACCGTTGCGGTGAAGAGCGATCAGACCGATAGCGCCGTGCCGCAATCGGCCGCCGCCAAGCCGGCGCCCGCGGCGCCGAAGCCCGTTGCCGCGCCGGTTGCGCCCGCCGCGCCGCGCAATCCGCCGACCTCGGCCAATGCCAGCGCCAACCAACCGATGTCGCTGGCGCCGCAATCGTCCCCGGCGGCCGAGCCGCCGCAGCGGATAGCTGCGACCAACCCGACGCAGATCGCGCCCACCAGCAGCGGTGGCGGCTACATCGTGCAAGTCTCCTCGCAGCAGAGCGAGGATAGCGCCGCCGCATCCTACCGGGTGCTTCAGAGCAAATACGGCAGCGTGCTCGGTTCCCGTTCGCCCGTCATCAAGCGTGTCGACCTCACCGACAAGGGCAAGGGAGTCGTCTACCGCGCCTTCGCCGGCCCCTATGGTTCGGCTGAGGAAGCGACGCAGGCCTGCAACAATCTGAAGTCCGCAGGCCTGTCTGCCTGCTTCGTCCAGAGGAATTAACGGTCGTTTCCTTGACCCCCTGACGGGGCAGGGTTAATCGGCCGTTATGAGCACGCGGGCCTTCATTACCGGCGTATCCGGAACGGAACTGACCGCCGCCGAGCGGGAGTTTATCCGTGCCGAACCCCCATGGGGCTTCATCCTGTTCAAGCGTAATGTCGCAACACCGGCTCAAGTTGCTGCATTGGTTGCGGAATTGCGTTCGGTCGCGAAGGCCCCCGACGCGCCGGTCCTGATCGACCAGGAGGGGGGACGGGTGCAGCGGCTGGGGCCGCCACACTGGCCGGTCTATCCGCCGGGGGCCGTATTCGCGAGCTTGTACGACACTGATTCGGCCCTCGGGCTCACTGCGGCGCGCCTCAGTGCCCGCCTGATCGCAGCCGATCTCGCCGATCTCGGCATCACCGTGGATTGCCTGCCGCTGGCCGACGTGCCGGTGCCGGGCGCCGATGCGGTCATTGGTAACCGGGCCTACGGCACGGAGCCGGGCAAGGTCGCGGCGATTGCCCGCGCCGTCACCGAGGGCCTGGAGCAGGGCGGCGTGCTGCCGGTGCTCAAGCATATTCCCGGGCATGGCCGCGCCACCGCCGACACCCATTTCAAGCTGCCGACCGTCGACACGCCCCGGGACGAGCTGGAGCGGACCGATTTCGCCGCATTCAGGCCGCTGGCTGATCTGCCGATGGCCATGACTGCACATGTTGTGTTTAGCGCCTTCGACCCCGCCCATCCGGCGACGACATCTGCGACAATGATTGCTGACGTGATTCGCGGCGCAATCGGGTTCCAGGGTTTGTTAATGAGTGATGACGTGTCGATGAACGCGCTGTCGGGAAATATCGCCGAGCGGACTCGCGCGATCTTCGCGGCCGGCTGCGACGTGGCCCTGCATTGCAACGGCAACATCGAGGAGATGCGCGACGTCGCCGGCGAGACACCTGAACTGGCCGGTGGGGCGCTGGAGCGGGCGAACGCCGCGCTCGCCGCACGCAAGCCGCCGCAGCCGTTCGACCGCGTGGCCGCACGCGCCGAACTGGATGCATTGATCGCACGGGCAAACACGGCATCGGCATGACTGCAGAAATCCTATCGTTCGAAACCGGGCGGCCCGCAGAGCTCGCCGAGGGTGAGCCGGCGTTGGTGGTGGACGTCGAGGGCTATGAGGGCCCGCTCGATTTGTTGCTTGCGCTGGCGCGGCAGCAGAAGGTCGATCTCGCCAAGATTTCGATCCTCGCGCTCGCCGACCAGTACCTCCATTTCATCGAAGCCGCGCGAAAGATCCGGCTGGAGCTCGCCGCGGACTATCTGGTGATGGCCGCATGGCTTGCCTTCCTGAAGTCGCGCCTGCTGCTGCCGGAGCCGCCGAGCGCGGAAGGCCCGAGCGCCGAGCAGATGGCGACGGCGCTCGCCAACCGGCTGCGCCGCCTGGAAGCCATTCGCGAAGCCGCCAACCGGCTGATGAACAGGCCGCAATTGCAGCGCGACATCTTCGCGCGTGGCGAGCCCGAGCACATCGCCGAGATCAAGCACCCGAAATACACGGCCACGCTCTATGATTTGCTCACCGCCTATGCCGCGCAACGCCAGTCGCGCGTGCTGGCGAGCGTGCATCTGGCCAAGCGCACGGTGTGGTCGCTCGCCGAAGCACGCGCCACGCTGGAGCGGCTGGTCGGCAGCATCACCGAGCAGGACGATTGGGGTGTTCTCGACGACTTCCTGATCCGGCATGTCGCCGACCCGACGCAGCGCGCGACGGTGTTCGCCTCGAGCTTTGCCGCCGCGCTCGAACTGGTGCGCGAAGGTCAGCTCGAGCTGAATCAGAAGGAAGCGTTTGCGCCGATCTATTTCCGGAAGGGGCGCCCAAAACCGGTCCCGGACGCAGCTCCTGCGCCTGATGCGCCGGTCGCTTAAGTGCAAGAAGGAGAATCTGCCATGGCAAGCCTGGCTGAAGTGCGGGTAGAAGAGGCCGAGCCGATGGAGAACGAATACCAGGCGCGTCCCGAGGAGTTGCGGCTGCTGGAGGCGCTGCTGTTCGCCTCGAATGAACCGCTGGACACCGCGACGCTGGCCAAGCGCATGCCCGAGGGCGTCGACGTCAAGGCTGCGCTCGAGCAGTTGCAGGCCGATTATGCCTCGCGCGGCGTCAATCTCGTTCGCGTCGCCAACAAATGGACGTTCCGCACCGCGGGCGATCTGGCCTGGCTGATGACGCGGGAGAGCACCGAGACCCGCCGCCTGTCGCGGGCCGCAATCGAGGTGCTCGCGATCATCGCCTATCACCAGCCGGTGACGCGGGCCGAGATCGAGGAGATCCGCGGCGTCGTCACGTCGAAGGGCACGCTCGACGTGC
The DNA here is from genome assembly GCF_020194115.1 of Bradyrhizobium sp. NBAIM01. NCBI lineage: Bacteria > Pseudomonadati > Pseudomonadota > Alphaproteobacteria > Hyphomicrobiales > Nitrobacteraceae > Bradyrhizobium > Bradyrhizobium sp. NBAIM01. The sequence continues at coordinate 281,467 of NZ_JADYVU010000006.1, forward strand.
TGCTGGAGACCGGCTGGATCAAGCCGCGCGGCCGGCGCAAGACGCCGGGCCGGCCCTTGACCTTCGGAACCACCGAGGAGTTCCTGTCGCAGTTCACCCTGGAACAGCTCGGCGACCTGCCGGGCCTGGAAGAGCTGAAGGGGACGGGACTGTTGGATTCGCGTCTGCCCACCGGGTTCAGCGTGCCGACGCCGTCGGATGATCCGGCCCTGCGGGAGGACGAGGATCCGCTGGAACCGGGCGATGACCTCGATCTCGCCCTTGCGCCTGCGGTCGAGCCTGAGAGCCCGCCAGAAGGCGGCAATGAGGGTGGCAGCGAAGGCGGCGCCGAGGACTGACGTACCGGCGAAATACGGGCTCCTGCGACCAGTTAACACTAGCAAGATTGCGTAGCGCCGACAGCGAATTGGCGCTGCCTTGGTCCTTGTTTTTGAGGTCTGCCAAGCCTAGGTTTCGGTGAGATCGGCCGGGTCCCCGGCCATGCGCGTTTGGAGGGTTGCAGGATGGGTTCACTCAGCATTTGGCACTGGATCTTGGTGATCGCAGTGGTCCTGCTGCTGTTCGGCCGCGGCAAGATTTCGGATCTGATGGGCGACGTGGCTCAGGGCATCAAGGCGTTCAAGAAGGGCATGCAGGACGACGACAAGGCTGCCGAGAAGCCCGAGCCGGCGAAGTCGATCGAGCACAATGCTGCGCCGACCGCGACACGGTCCGACGTCGGCAGCAAGGCCGTCTGAGCCGGAAGAAGCACGCGAGACGCGGGTAGCGGCCCGATCCTGCGCGCAAGGGATTGGGCCGGCTCCGGCTTCGCGTGAACGGAAGACCTCATGTTCGACATCGGGTGGAGTGAACTGGTCCTCATCGGGGTCGTGGCCCTGATCGCCATCGGCCCGAAAGAGCTGCCGGGCGTGCTGCGCATGGTCGGGCAGTGGATGGGCAAGGCGCGCAAGATGGCGGCCGAATTCCAGGGCCAGTTCCAGGAGGCGATGCGTGAGGCCGAGATGGCCGACCTCAAGAAAAGCTTCGACGAGGTCAAGGAAGCCGCCACGGGTTTCAATCCGATGAGCTCGCTCCAGAAGGACGTGAGCGACGCGCTTCGCATCGATGCGCTGGACAAGCCGGCCGAGACGCCGGCCGCTACTGCCATCGATCCGCCCGTCACGCCCACGACACCGGAGACCCCGACGCCGTCGACCTTCATGGAAGCCGAAGCGCATGCGGCCGCGAACGAGCCGCTCGCGATCACCCGTGAGGTCGAACAGGCAGAGGTTGCGCAGGACACCGCGCCATCCGAAGCGATCAAGGACGCCAAAGCGTCATGACCGACGCCGATATCGAGGCCAGCAAAGCCCCGCTGATGGACCATTTGATCGAGCTGCGCTCGCGGCTGATCAAGGCGCTGCTCGGCTTTGGCCTGGCCTTCATCTTCTGCTTCTTCTTCGCCAAGCAGATCTACAACGTGCTTGTCTGGCCGTTCGTGTGGATTGCGGGGCCGGAGAACTCGAAATTCATCTACACGGCGCTGCTCGAATATTTCATCACCCAGCTCAAGCTGGCGCTGTTCGGCGCCGGCTTCATCTCGTTCCCGATCGTGGCGACGCAGATCTACAAGTTCGTCGCGCCCGGGCTCTACAAGCACGAGAAGCAGGCGTTCCTGCCGTATCTGGTCGCGACGCCGTTCTTCTTCGTCCTCGGCGCGGCGCTGGTCTATTTCGTCGTGCTGCCGATGCTGGTGCGCTTCTCGCTCGGCATGCAGCAGACCGGCGGCGACGAGACCGCGCAGATCCAGCTGCTGCCCAAGGTCGGCGAATATCTGTCGCTGATGATGTCGCTGATCTTCGCCTTCGGCATCGCCTTCCAGCTGCCGGTGATCCTGACGCTGCTCGGGCGGATCGGCATCGTCAGCTCGACGATGTTGCGCGAGAAGCGCCGCTACTTCATCGTCATGGCCTTCGTGATCGCAGCCGTGCTGACGCCGCCCGACGTGCTCAGCCAGTGCTCCCTCGCGTTTCCGCTGATGGCGCTCTACGAGGGCTCGATCCTCGCGGTGGCGATGGTGGAGAGGAAAGCGGCCGCCGCACAGGCTGCCACCGGCACTGACGTGTCGACGCCGGCCAATCCGGCGGAGTAGGGCGACCAAGCCCACCGGTGCCATTCCCCGCCTTGTGCGCAATTGCGCACTGGAGCGGGGAATCCAGTACGCCGCGGCCCCTCGGGGAAACACTGACGTCTCTGGAATACTGGATCGCCCGCTTTCACGGGCGATGACAGAATGCTAGGGGAAAGCGCGCCAATGTAAGTTGTCGGCATAAACGTTGACTATTTACGCGCTGATCCAGGACCACAGCCATGCACGACATCAAAGCGATCCGCGACAATCCGCAAGCCTTCGACGCCGGCCTCGCACGGCGCGGTTTGAAGCCGATGTCGGTCTCGCTGCTCGCGATCGACGAGAAGCGGCGTGCGGCGATCCTCGCCTCCGAGCAGGCGCAGGCGCGGCGCAATGCAGCTTCGAAGGAAATCGGCGATGCCAAGAAGGCCAAGGACGAGCCGCGTGCGTCGAAGCTGATGGCCGAGGTCGCCGAGCTCAAGACCACGATGCCCGAGCTCGAAGCGGCGGCAAAAGCCGCTGACGATGAGCTGACCAAAGAGCTGGCCGCGATCCCGAACATTCCGTTCGAGGACGTGCCCGACGGTCTCGACGAGCACGGCAACGTGCAGCATCACGTGTTCGACAACAAGCGCAACTATGGCTTTGCGCCGAAGCTGCATGACGATCTCGGCACCGCGCTCGGCTACATGGATTTCGAAGCGGCGGCAAAACTCTCCGGCGCGCGTTTCGTCGTGCTGAAGAAGGGGCTGGCGCGGCTCGAGCGTGCCATCGGCCAGTTCATGCTCGATCTGCACACCACCGAGCATGGCTACACCGAGATCAATCCGCCGCTCCTGGTGCGCAACGAGGTGATGTTCGGCACCGGGCAATTGCCGAAATTCGAGGACGATCAGTTCTGGGCGATCAAGGGCGAGCTGCTCGCCTCGCCGGACCATGAGCGGCTGAAGACCGAGCGCCTCGGTCTGATCCCCACCGCCGAAGTGTCGCTCACCAATCTCGCCCGCGAATCCATCCTCGATGAGAAGCAATTGCCGATGCGGCTGACCGCGCTGACGCCATGCTTCCGCGCCGAGGCGGGTGCGGCGGGGCGCGACACTCGCGGCATGATCCGCCAGCACCAGTTCACCAAGGTCGAACTGGTCTCGATCACGACGCCGGAAGTGAGCAAGGACGAGCTGGAGCGGATGCTGTCCTGCGCCGAGCAGGTGCTGCAGAAGCTCGACCTGCATTACCGTGTGATGACGCTCTGCGCAGGAGATATGGGCTTCTCGGCGCAAAAAACCTATGACATCGAGGTCTGGATGCCCGGGCAGGGCGAGGGCGGGGCGTTCCGCGAGATCTCGAGCTGCTCGGTCTGCGGCGACTTCCAGGCACGGCGCATGGATGCGCGCTCGCGCGGGCCCGACGGCAAGCCGCGCTTCGTGCACACGCTGAACGGCTCCGGCACCGCAGTCGGCCGCGCGCTGATCGCCGTGATGGAAACCTATCAGCAGGAGGACGGCTCGATCGCGGTCCCGGACGTGCTCCAGCCCTATATGGGCGGGCTGAAGGTGATCGCGCGCGACTAAAGCGTTTTCCCGCGAAGTGGGCACGGGTTCGCGTCCGAAAACGCGGCATGACGAGAATCGCGTTGCGAAGATCGGGCGGCCGGCTATCCTGCCGGCCCGTCCACGCGAACCCTCCCTTCATGGCCTTGCACCGCGACATCTTCTGGGTCGGAAGACAATGGGCGGTGACCGGGGCCGGGATCCAGGCCATCGACCAGCGCCTCCGCGGCGTTCTCGACATCGGGATCGCGCGGCTCTGGGACGACGATCTCGTGCAGAGCCGGCGGGCCAAGCCCGGGGTCAATGCCGCGGATTTCGACAAGGCGTTGAGCGTGGCACGCGAACGCTTTCCGCAGGAGCCGACCTCCGATCCGTTCCTCGCGCAGCTGAAGGCGCTCGGCGTCATCGAGGCTTCCGTCGTGAACCCGGTCGTGCCGGCGATGCAACTGCGTGCAGAAGGCCGGCTTGCGCGCTTCCTGCCGCAATGGCGCGTTCGCCGCTAGCGGGACCAGCCAGGGAACCAGCCGCCGGACCGCAATCGTCCGGTTTGCCTGATCGGCGCTGGCCGGATAAGACGGCTCAGACCCGCTTTCAGGAATCGAACCTTCCGCATGCGCATTCTCTGCACCAATGACGACGGCATCCACGCTCCCGGCCTCAAGGTCGTGGAGGAGATTGCGCGCGCTTTGACCGATGATGTCTGGGTGGTGGCGCCCGAGCTCGACCAGTCCGGCGTGTCGCACTCGCTGTCGCTGAACGATCCCTTGCGTCTGCGCGAGGTCGGCCCACGGCACTTCGCCGTGCGCGGCACGCCGACCGACTGCGTCATCATGGGAGCGCGCCATATCCTGGGAGCCAAGCTGCCCGATCTCGTGCTGTCCGGCGTCAATAAGGGCCGCAACGTCGCCGAGGACGTGGTCTATTCCGGCACCATTGCCGGCGCATTGGAAGGCACCATCCTGGGGTTGCCGTCATTCGCATTGTCGCAGGAGTTCAGCGTCGAGACCCGCGAACGGCCGCCGTGGGACACGGCCCGCAAATTCGGGCCCGATATCCTGCGCAAGGTGATCGCCGCCGGCGTTCCGAAGGACACCGTCATCAACATCAACTTCCCATCCTGCGCGCCGGAGGATGTGCTTGGCATCCGCGTCACGCGGCAAGGCAAGCGCAATCTCGGCTTCCTCAGGATCGACGAGCGCCGGGACGGCCGCGGTAATCCTTATTTCTGGATCGGCTTCGAGCGGACCGCGATGCTCGACACGCCCGCCGACGGCACCGATCTCGCGGCGCTGCGCGAGCGCTACGTCTCGGTCACCCCGCTCAGGCTCGACCGCACCGACGAGGCGTTTTCGGAGCAGCTTGGCCTCACCCTGAAATAAAGGTTAGCTGCCGCGAAGCGCGGCCTCGATGGTCTTGCCGAGCGCGTCGAGCTGAAACGGCTTCTGGAGCGCCGGCCGGTCGCGATATTGCTCGGGCAGGCCGGAGGAGCCGTAACCGGTGGCGAAGATGAACGGGCAGCCCTTGGCCATGATGACATCGGCGACCGGCGAGATGACCTTGCCGTTGACGTTGACATCGAGAATGGCGAGATCGAACTCGGTGGATTGCGCAAGCCGCATGGCCTCATTGATGTCGCCCGCTTCGGCGGCAACCTTGTAGCCAAGCTCCTCCAACATGTCTGCGACCATCATTCTGATCATGACCTCGTCCTCGACGAGGAAAACAGAGCGGCCCGAAAGCCCTGTCGCAGTCATGGTTGAGTCCTTGCCCATTCTCGTAAACGTTCGCAGATAACGATAGGCGACGCAATGCGCGTTTCGGCGAACGCAAACCTCGCAAATGGCTTAGCGCTTTGAAGGCCTTGTTGTGGTCAAATGCTGTGCCGAAAGGATATCATGAGTTCCTGAGCCGGAACAAGATTCTCGTCTCGGGTTCTTGCGGTGCAGTACGGCGATCCGCCAGACGAGACGAGCGATAGCAGCAATGACGTCCCACCAGCACCCGCCGGAAAAGATGATGTTTCAGCTCACGCTGAGGCGTCGGGGCATCAGCGATCAGGCCGTGCTGCGGACCATGGAAGAGGTGCCGCGCGAGCTTTTCGTCGACGAGGCCGATCGCGAGGGCGCCTATCGTGACAGCGCGCTGCCGATCGCCTGCGGGCAGACCATCAGCCAGCCCTTCGTCGTCGCCTACATGACCGAGCAGCTCCAGCTCCAGAAGCAGCACCGGGTGCTCGAAATCGGCACCGGCTCCGGCTACCAGGCCGCCGTGCTGTCGCGGCTCGCCGGCCAGGTCCTGACCGTCGAGCGCTATCGCAAGCTCGCCGACACGGCACGCGCCCGGCTTGAGAAGCTCGATTGTCACAATGTCGAGGTGATGCTCGGTGACGGTCTCAATCTGCCTCCCAACATCGGCCCGTTCGATCGCATCATCGTCACCGCGGCGATGGAGCAGATACCGGAGAACCTGGTCGAGCGGCTTGAGGTCGGGGGCATCCTGATTGCCCCGGTCGGCCCGCATCAGGGCGTGCAGACGCTGACCCGCCTGGCCCGCAGCGAAACCGGAATCGAGCGCAAGGAACTCGTCGAGGTCCGCTTCGTGCCGGCACTGCCCGGGGTGGCGCGGGAGCTGTAGAATCCCGGATCGGCAGTGCCGCCAACATCTTATTGTGAGGGTTAAGCCGTTATTTACTCGCCGCGTGTTTACTTAAAACACCAGTTCTGTTGCGTACGAGTGAGTAACCATGTCCGCTGTCGCCGAGTTGCTTTACTCGCGCCGCGTGCCGCAGGTCGCGGTGCTGGCGCTGATCTCCTTCAGCTTTGCAGGGTGCAGCGCCGACATGTCGTCGCGGCTGTCCCAGACCAACTTCTCCAATCCTTTCGCCTCCGAGCAGACCGGTTCGGTGCAGCAGCCGCCGCCGCCGCAGCGTGAGTTGCCGCAATATGCGCGGCCGCAGACGCAGCCCGGTTACTACCAGTCGCAGGCTTTGCCTCCGCCCGCGGTATCTGCCCCGCAGTCCTATCCCGTTGCCTCCGGGGGCGGGGTGTCCGGCGGCGGACGCGGCGTCAGCTCATATGCGCCTCCGGCGCAACCGCATCTGGAGACCACGGCCACTGTCCCGCCGCGGTCGGTCGCGGCAGCCCAGCCGGCCGGCGGGACCAAGATCATCGTCGGCACCAGCGACACGCTCGACGTGCTCGCCAAGCGCTATCGCGTCACGCCGCAGGCGATCCTTGCCGCCAACGGCTACAAGGGTCCGCGGGCGCTCTCGCCCGGCCAGCAGCTGATCATTCCGTCGCCGGCAACGGCAGCGGCGCCGGCGCCAGCGACAGCTCCAGTCGCCGCAGCGCCTGCGGCGAAGCCGGTTGCTGCCGTCGCGGCACCGCCGAGCACGCACTTCGTCAACCGTGGCGACACGCTCGCCAGCATCGCGCGCAAGAACCGCATCTCGGCGGTAGAGCTCGCCCGTGCCAACGGCATCGATCCGTCGGCGAAGCTGAAGCTCGGCACCAAGCTGACAGTGCCCGGGGCCAAGACCGCTGCCGTTGCGGCGCCGGTTGCTGCGGCTCCGGTCGCGGCTGCACCGGTGGCCGGAACGCTCCAGCCCGTTGCGGCAGCTCCGGCACCCGCGACCAAGATGGCCACTGCCGCCGCGCCCGTGCAGAGCGCGCGGCTCGCCCAGGCCACGAGCAATGTGGAAGAGAAGGCTGCCGAGACGCCGGCGAAGGCTGCGGAGGCCACCGGCGCGCTGCCGACCTTCCGCTGGCCCGTCCGCGGCAAGGTGGTCACGAGCTACGGTGCCAAGACCAATGGCAAGTCCAATGACGGCATCAATCTGGCGGTGCCCGAGGGGACGCCGGTCAAGGCGGCCGAAGATGGCGTCGTCGCCTATTCCGGCAACGAGCTGAAGGGTTACGGCAATCTGGTTCTGGTTCGGCACTCCAACGGCTACGTCACCGCATATGCCCATGCGAGTGAGCTGTTGGTGAAGCGCGGCGATACCATCAAGCGCGGCCAGGTCATTGCCAAGTCGGGTCAATCCGGGGAGGTGGCGTCGCCGCAGCTCCACTTCGAGATCCGCAAGGGATCGAGCCCGGTTGACCCGCTTCAATTCCTCAACGGGGCGTGAGGCTTACGTAGCCTCCGCGCGAACGGTGTCGTCGCCCGGCTCGACCGGGCGACCCAGTACGCCGCGGCCTCTCGATTGACAACAACCGTCTCTGGAATACTGCATCGCCCGCTCCAGTGCGCAAGTACGCACAAGGCGGGCGATGACAGTTGAATTCGGGGTAACAGCTCGCGCTACTACGCCGTCAGCTTCACACCCAGCCGTCCCGCCAGCTCCTGCACGAACTGCCAGGCGACGCGGCCCGAGCGCGAGCCGCGCGTCGTCGACCATTCCAGCGCCTCGCGCTCGAGCGTCTCGTCGTCGACCCTGATCCCGAAATGGCTGCAATAGCCGCGCACCATGGCGAGATATTCGTCCTGGCTGCAGCGGTGGAAGCCGAGCCAGAGGCCGAAGCGATCCGACAGCGAGACCTTCTCCTCCACCGCTTCGCCCGGATTGATCGCGGTCGAGCGCTCGTTCTCGATCATCTCGCGCGCCAGCAGATGGCGCCGGTTGGAGGTGGCGTAGAGGATGACGTTCTCGGGCCGGCCCTCGATGCCGCCTTCGAGGACCGCCTTGAGCGACTTGTAGGAGGCATCATTGCCGTCGAAGGAGAGGTCGTCGCAGAACACGATGAAACGGAAGGAGGAGGCCCGCAGCTGCTCCATCAGGGCCGGCAGGCTCTCGATGTCCTCACGGTGGATCTCGATCAGCTTGAGCTTGTCGGCCGGTTTGCGCTCCGCGTTGATGCTGGCATGCGCCGCCTTCACCAGTGACGACTTGCCCATGCCGCGTGCGCCCCAGAGCAGGGCATTGTTGGCGGGCAGGCCGTTGGCGAAGCGCTCGGTGTTCTCCATCAGGATGTCGCGCATCCGGTCGACGCCCTTGAGCAGGAACAGCTCGACTCGGCTCACGCGCGGCACCGCCGAGAGGCGTCCGTCGGGATGCCAGACATAGGCGTCCGCCCGCTTGAACGACTCGGCCTCGACCGCCGGCTTGCCCTGCGCGGAGAGGTGCGCCGCAATGGTCTCCAGGGCGTGGACGATGCGCTCCTGCGCGAGGTCCGGGCCTGCCTTGGTGACCGCCGCCGTGGGGCGTTTTGCCGCGAGGCGGGTGGGCTTGTTGGCAGGGGTGCGGGGGCCTTTGCCGGCCGGGCTTTTGCTATGGTTTTTGGGCATGTCCGAAGTTCCTGAGAACGCAGCCTTATCGGGCCTGACGGGCCGCCGCAAGGTGGCCCAAAAGGGCAGTCTGGCAGCGTTGCAATTGGGGCAATGGCCGCTATAGTCCGCGCGAATTTGACCGAACCGGTCGCCTTTGAGGGCCTGACCGGCTTTCCCCCGTTCTCGCGAGGATCGTCCGAATGCTGATTACCCCTGCGTATGCCCAGGCCGCGGCCGCTGGCGACACCAACAGCATGTTGATGTCGCTGCTGCCGTTCGCCCTGATCTTCGTGATCATGTACTTCCTGATTCTGCGCCCGCAGCAGAAGAAGGTCCGCGACCACGCCGAGCTCGTGAAGAATATCCGCCGCGGCGACACCATCGTGACCTCGGGAGGCCTCGTCGGCAAGGTCACCAAGGTGGTCGACGACGACCAGATCGAGTTCGAGATTTCCGACGGCGTGCGTGTGCGGCAGATGCGCCAGATGATCTCGGGCGTGCGCGCCAAGGGCGAGCCGGCCAAGGAAAGCGCAAAAGAGAGCGCCAAGGACGACACCGCGGCGAAGTGAGAGCTTCACCGCGAGTCTCAAGTCTCCTGATCTGACAGGTCCAGTCGATGTTGTATTTCACGCGGTGGAAGGCGCTGGGGATTATCCTGACGGCGCTGATCGTGTGCCTCTGCGCGGTCCCCAACTTCTTCCCCGAGGCGCAAGTCAAGAGCTGGCCCGCCTGGGCGCAGCGCCGCATCGTGCTCGGCCTCGACCTCCAGGGCGGCTCCTATCTGCTGCTCGAGGTCGACGCTGCCTATGTGAAGAAGGAGCGGCTCGACCAGGTCCGCGACGACGTTCGCCGGACCCTGCGCGACGCCAAGATCGGATTCACCGGCGGCGTCACCGTGCGCAACGATGCCGTCGAGGTTCGCATCACCAAGGAGACCGATGCGCAGCCGGCGCTTGCCAAGTTGCGCGAGCTGTCCCAGCCGCTGGGCGGCCTGATGGGATCCAGCGGTCAGCGCGACCTCGAGGTGACTGATGCCGGCGGCGGGGTGATCCGCCTGAGCGTCCCGCAGGCTGCGGTGCTCGATCGCCTGCGCAAGACCATCGAGCAGTCGATCCAGATCGTCGAACGCCGCGTCAACGAGCTCGGCACCGTCGAGCCCGTCATCCAGCGCCAGGGCAACGACCGCATCCTGGTGCAGGTCCCCGGTCTTCAGGACCCGACCCGCCTGAAGGAACTGCTGGGCAGGACCGCGAAGATGGAATTCCGCATGGTCGACACCTCCGTGCCGCCGGATCAGGCGCAAGCGGGCAGGGTGCCGCCGGAATCCGAACTGCTGATGAGCGCCTCGCCTCCGCCGACGCCCTATGTGGTCAAGAAGCAGGTGCTGGTCGCCGGCGGCGACCTGACCGATGCGCAGGCGACCTTCGACCAGCGCACGGGTGAGCCGGTCGTCAGCTTCAAGTTCAACACCTCGGGCGCGCGCAAATTCTCGCAGGCCACGCAGGAGAACGTGGGGCTGCCGTTCGCGATCGTGCTGGACAATAAGGTGATCTCGGCGCCCGTCATCCGCGAGCCCATTACCGGCGGCCAAGGCCAGATCTCCGGCAACTTCACCGTGCAATCGGCCAACGATCTGGCCATCCTGTTGCGCGCCGGCGCATTGCCGGCACCGCTCACGGTGGTCGAGGAGCGCACCGTGGGTCCAGGACTCGGCCAGGACTCGATCGAGAAGGGCCAGCTGGCGGCCTATGTCGGCTCGATCCTTGTCATCATCTTCATGCTGCTGACCTACCGGCTGTTCGGCGTGTTCGCCAACATCGCGGTGGCCATCAACGTCGCCATGATCTTCGGCTTATTGTCGCTGCTCAACGCCACGCTGACGCTGCCCGGCATCGCCGGCATCGTGCTCACCGTCGGCATCGCGGTCGACTCCAACGTGCTGATCTACGAACGCATCCGCGAGGAGCTGCGCGGCGGCCGCAATGCGATCTCGGCGATCGACGCCGGCTTCAAGCGGGCGCTCGCCACCATCCTCGATTCCAACATCACCACCTTCATTGCTGCCGCGGTGCTGTTCTACATCGGCACGGGTCCGGTGCGCGGCTTTGCCGTGACGCTCGGCATCGGCATCATCACCACGGTGTTCACCGCCTTCACCCTGACCCGGCTGATCGTCGCCTGGTGGGTGCGGTGGAAGCGGCCGCAGAGCGTGCCGATCTAGGAGCCTGATCGTGACTCACACCGTTCTCATCGGGCTCGGCGTCCTTATTGCCATCCTCACCGTGGTCTCGGCCCTCGGCCTGCTGCCGTCGCTGCGCATCGTCCCCGACGATACGCATTTCGACTTCACGCGCTTCCGTCGCATCAGCTTTCCGATCTCGGCGGCGCTGTCGATCGTCGCGATCGTGCTGTTCTTCACCCATGGTCTGAACCTCGGTATCGACTTCAAGGGCGGCACGCTGCTGGAGGTGAAGGCGAAGTCCGGCACCGCCGACATCGCGGCAATGCGTACCTCGCTCGACGGCCTGGGCCTCGGCGAGGTCCAGCTGCAGCAGTTCGGCGGTCCGGAGAACGTCCTGATCCGCGTTGCGGAGCAGCCGGGTGGCGACGCGGCCCAGCAGGCAGCCCTGCAGAAGCTTCGTGGCGCGCTTGGCGACAGTGTCGACATTCAGCGCACCGAGGTGCTGGGTCCGCGCGTCGCGGGCGAGCTCCTGGCCTACGGCATGCTCGGCCTGATGCTCGCGATCGTTGGGATCCTGATTTATCTCTGGTTCCGGTTCGAATGGCAGTTCGCGCTGGGCGCCATGATCGCCAACGTGCACGACATCGTGCTGACGATCGGCTTCATGTCGATCAGCCAGGTCGATTTCGACCTGACCAGCATCGCGGCGTTGCTGACCATTCTCGGCTATTCGCTCAACGATACCGTCGTCATCTACGATCGCATCCGGGAAATGCTGCGTCGCTACAAGAAGATGCCGATGCCCCAGCTGCTCAATGAATCCATCAACTCGACGCTGTCGCGCTCGATCATCACCCACGTCACGGTGACGCTCGCGCTGCTCGCGCTGCTCTTGTTCGGCGGCCATGCCATCCACAGCTTCACCGCGGTGATGATGTTCGGCGTGGTGCTGGTCGGCACCTACACCTCGATCTTCATTGCAGCACCGATCCTGATCTATCTCGGCGTCGGCGAGCACCGCGAAGACGCGCCCGATACGGCGACGCCGGCGAAGAAAAGCAAGGCATGATCCGAACCTCATGCCCTTGCAGGCGTTTGCGAGGGCAGTAAGCCCATTCGGACGAAGCTCATGGCCGGCGATCCCAACGCTCCGCATTTTCCGCGCTCGGCGCCGATCGATGCCTATGGCAAGGGCGGCTTCGCCTTTGCCGGCATGTCGCATCGGGGCTCGCTGCTCTGTCTGCCCGACGCGATCTGGGCTTGGGACGTGACCGACCCCGCGAAGATCGACCGCTACTCGCTGGATCGGGTGTTCACGGCGGCCAACAGCATCGACACGCTCCTGGTCGGCACTGGAACGGGGCTGTGGCTGCCGCCGCCGGAGCTGCGTCAGGCGCTCAAGGCGGTGAGGGTTGTACTGGACACGATGCAGACCGGCCCGGCCGTGCGCACCTACAACATCATGATCGGCGAACGGCGGCGGGTTGCCGCCGCGCTGATCGCCGTGCCATGAGCAACCGGCCATCCGACTCCGCCGCGTTCTGCGCCGATCTCGTGCGCAGCCACGACTTTCCCCGCTACGCCGCGACCCTGTTCGCGCCGGCCGCCGAGCGCCGCGCGTTACTGGCGATCTATGCCTTCAACGTCGAGATCGTTCGCATCCGCGACCAGGTGAGCCAGCCCTTGCCCGGCGAGATCCGCCTGCAATGGTGGACCGACATGCTGTCGGGCCACGTCCATGGCAGCGCCGAAGGCAATCCGGTGGCGGCCGAGCTGCTTCGCGCGATTCGCGATTTCGACCTGCCGGTCGAGTCGCTGTCGCTGCTTGCCGAGGAGCATCAGTTCGATCTCTACAACGACCCGATGCCGACGATGGCCGCACTGGAAGGTTACCTCGCGGCGACCTCATCGGCGCTGTTCGCCCTGGCAGCGCAGGTGTTGGGACCGCCTTCGGAGGCGGCCGAGCATGTCGCCCGCCATGCCGGGCTGGCGCAGGGTATCGTGCAGGTCATAGCCAATCTGCCGCGCGATGCCGCGCACCGGCAATTGTTCGTGCCGCAGCAGGTGCTGGAGAAGCACGATTGCAGCATGGAGGATGTCTTCGCCGGCAAGCAGACACCCAATCTCCATGCGGTGCTTGAGCAGCTCGCGGGTGAAGCCCGGCAGCATATGACTGCGGCTTCATCGCTGCTGGCGCAGCTGGCGCCGCCGTTGCGGCCGGCGTTTCTGCCGCTGCGCCAGGCGCAGGCCGATCTCGAGCGCCTGTCGCGCCCGGGACGCAATCCGTTTAGGTTGCAGCCGACCTCGCGGTTGCGCACGCTCTGGACGCTGTGGCGCGCCTCGCGATCGCGCGAATTTACCAAATAGACGCCGGCTTATCGCTTGGCCCGCCCAAATGCTCTATGCTGTCCTATGGCTGACATGTCCCAAAGCTCGTTCGATCTCAGCGGCCTTCCGGTCGCACCGGAAGACATTCAGGCCGCCGCCAAGACCATACAAGGCGCCGTCGTCGAGACGCCTTGTAGCCATAGCCGGACGCTGAGCAGCATCTGCGGCTGCGACATCTGGCTCAAATTCGAGAACCTGCAGTTCACCTCCTCGTTCAAGGAGCGCGGCGCGCTCAACCGGCTTACCGCTCTGACGGCGGAGGAGCGCGCGCGGGGCGTGATCGCGATGTCCGCGGGCAACCACGCGCAAGGCGTTGCCTACCACGCCAAGCGGCTCGGCATTCCCGCCACCATCGTGATGCCGATCGGCACGCCCATGGTGAAGATCGAGAACACCCGGCATCACGGCGCCGAGGTGGTGGTCACGGGCGCGACGCTGGAGGAGGCGGCCGCCTTTGCGCGCAGCCACGGTGAAGCGCACGGCATGGTCTTCGTCCATCCTTACGACGATCCGCTCGTCATCGCCGGGCAGGGCACGATCGGGCTGGAAATGCTGAAGGCGGTCCCGGAGCTCGACACGCTGGTCGTCCCGATCGGCGGCGGCGGTTTGATCAGCGGGATTGCCATTGCCGCGAAGTCGATCAAGCCGTCGCTCAGGATACTGGGCGTCGAGGCCTGGCTCTATCCCTCGATGTACAACGCCATTCACGACGGCAATCTGCCGGCGCGCGGCGATACGCTCGCCGAGGGCATCGCGGTGAAATCACCGGGCAAGATCACCACCGAAATCGTTCGGCGCCTCGTCGACGATATTGCGCTCGTCAACGAAGCCGAGCTTGAGCGCGCAGTCGCGACCCTGATCTCGATCGAGAAGACCGTCGTCGAGGGCGCCGGCGCCGCCGGCCTCGCCGCGCTGATGTCCGATCCGTCCCGCTTTGCCGGCGAGAAGGTCGGCCTCGTGCTGAGCGGAGGCAATATCGACACGCGGCTGATCGCCTCCGTGCTCACCCGCGAGCTCGCGCGCGAGGGGCGGCTGACGCAATTGTCGCTCGATATCCCCGACAGGCCGGGGCAGCTCGCCGCGGTAGCGGCACTGCTGGCCGAAGCGGGTGCGAATATCATCGAGGTCTCACACCAGCGGACCTTCTCCGACCTGCCGGCCAAGGCGACGCTGCTGCAGCTTGTCATCGAGACCCGCGATGCCGCCCATCTCAACGAGGTGATGGCCAGGCTCAGCGCATCCGGACTGAGCGCGCGCTGCACCTGAGCACGCGCTAACGTGACGCCAAATCCGCGACGTGGTCGATCAGCCGGTCGATCTCGGCTTGGGTGTTGTAGTAGTGGGGGGAAGCTCGGACGAGCGGCGGCAGCTCGCGGTTCTCGGCATCGATGCGGGTACTCGACGGGTCTGAAGCGCCGATTGTGATGCCCGCCGCCGCGGCGCTGCTGACAATGGCCTCCGCTTCATATCCATCCAAAGTGAAGCTGACGATGGCGCCAGGCTTGCGGCCAAGGTCGTGAATAGTGATGCCGCGAATGGAAGCGAGGCCGCTGCGAAGGCGGCCCGCGAGCAGCCGGCAGCGCTCCTCGATGGCATCCATGCCGATGTCGAGCGCATAATCGACGGCAGCGCCGAGCCCAAGCCGGGCGGCGTAATTATTCTCCCATGTCTCGAAGCGGCGGGCATCGTCGCGGAGCCGATATTCATCGCGCGAGACCCAGGGCGCTGCAAAATGGTCGATCATCGGTGGCTCGAGCTGCTGCAGGAGCGCCCCGCGCACATAGAGAAAGCCGGTACCACGCGGTCCCCGCAGGAATTTGCGTCCCGTGGCCGACAGCATGTCGCAGCCGATGGCCTCGACGTCGACCTCCATCTGGCCGACCGCCTGGCAGGCATCGAGCAGATAGGGGATGCCGTGTGCTCGCGCAATTCTGCCGATGGCCGCTGCGGGATTGGTCAGCCCGCTATTGGTCGGAACCCAGGTGATGGCGATCAGCTTCACGCGTTCGTCGATCATACGTTCGAGTGCGCCGACATCGAACTCGCCCGTCGCATCGCTCGGCACCACATCGATGACCGCGCCTGTGCGTTTGGCGGCCTGAAGAAACGCAACATAGTTGGCGGCGTACTCCGCTTCGGCCGTCAGGATCCGGTCGCCCTCTCGAAATGAAAGCGAATAGAACGCCATCTGCCAGGCAACCGTCGCGTTCTCCACCAGGGCGATTTCATCCGGCGATGCGTTCAGGAGCCGGGCCACTGAGCCGTAAACGGCTTCGAGCCGATCTGACGCGCGATCGGCTGCGGCATAGCCGCCGATCTCGCTCTCGAGATCGATATGTCCCTTCATCGCCGCGACGACGGGCGCGGGCATGAGAGCCGCACCGGCATTGTGGAGATACGCGAGCCGGGAGGCAGCAGGCGTGTCGGCACGAATCTGGTTGATGTCGATCACGTCAGAGCCTCCATCTTCAGGTTCCTCGTAGACACAATGACGCACGCGAGCAAGCTCGGGCAAACGACTGTTCCAGCTGGAGCATGCAGATCGGGATGCCTATGCTGATCGGAAGCGCACTCTGGCACGGAATCACAGGGAATACCCAATGGCAAAGAACACGATCTGCCTCTGGTACGACAAGGATGCTGAAGCCGCGGCCCGCTTCTATGCCGAGACGTTTCCCGACAGCGCGGTGAGTGCGGTCCATCGCGCGCCCAGCGACTATCCGTCCGGCAAGGCAGGCGATGTCCTGACCGTCGAGTTCACGGTAGCCGGCGTTGCCTGTCTCGGTCTCAATGGCGGACCCGTCTTCAAGCACAACGAGGCCTTCTCGTTCCAGATCGCCACCGACGATCAGGCGGAGACCGATCGCTACTGGAACGCCATCGTCGGCAATGGCGGGCAGGAGAGTGCGTGCGGCTGGTGCAAGGATAGATGGGGAGTCTCCTGGCAGATCACGCCGCGGGTGCTGACCGAGGCGCTGGCCGCCGGTGGCACGGAGGCCAAGCGCGCCTTCGATGCGATGATGGGGATGACGAAGATCGACGTCGCCGCGATCGAAGCCGCGCGCCGCGGCTGAGACGGTCGCGCCTCAGATGCAGAGGCCGAGCAGCTTGACGTGACAGTTGCCGGACTTCGGCTTGCTCGCGGGCGGTACCTCGCGCTTCACCGCGACGACGGGCTCCTTGTCCTTTTTCTTGCCTTTGCCCTTCTCGTAGTCGCCGGCGATGACCATGGCCCAATAGGTGCGCTTGCCACTCGCATTCTTGGCGCTGGCAATGCCGACGCGGGAGGCATTGTGCAGCAACAGGTTCTTGCGGTGCCCGGAGGAGTCGATCCACTGGCCCAGCGTCTTGTCGAAACTGTCGTAGCCGTAGGCGATGTTCTCTGCGGCGCGGCCCGCGCCGGCCGGTGCGACGCGGCGATTGAATGGGCCGAGTGTGTCGTGGCTGAGGTCGTCCTTCGCCGCCATCGCGCGGGCCTGATCCATGGCGATGCGATCGAGGGTGGCGTCGCGCACGACGCGGGCCTCACCATGCTTGAGACGGAAGCTGGAGATCAGCTCCGCCGGTGAGTCGGCCAGCGCAGGCGCCCCTGCCAGCAGCACAAGGCCGGCGATCGTTCCGCCAACCATACGATGCATCATCGTCCCCCGAGCGCCCATGATCTCTGCCAACCCTTCCTGATCCAAGCGCTTCTCGATCGCCATTGTGGAGGCTTCAAGGCGCAGATTCCGCGCTAGCTCGTCGGGAGCTTCGCCTCGAAATTGAAGCGGTCGCGCAGGTTCTTGCGCTGCTCCAGGATATCCTTGAGGAAGGCGCGATCCTGCTCGTTCTTCATCATCGGCTCGATCAGGTCGAGCTGGTTCATGGCGACCAGTTGCAGGACCTCGATGCGTGGCTTGCCGCTGGCGTTGCGTGGCAGGGCGTGCACGACCTGGATGTGCTCGGGCGGCTTCGGTCCCTTGGAGGCGGCAAGCTCGCTGCGGAGCTGGCCCTCGAGCGCGGCCTGATCGGCTTCGACGAAGGCGTAAAGCCCGACACCGGAGCGACGGTCGGCAAAGGCGACGATGGCGGCGTCGCGCACGGCGGGATTGCGGCGGATCAGCTCGGCCAGCACCGGCGCGTCGTTGACGAGCCGACGGCCGCCGCCCTCGCGGTCGGTGAAGTTGAACAGGCCGCGGGTGATGGCGCGATAGACCTTCTTGCCGGTGGCGAGCCACAGGCTCGCGGCGAACGACTTCCTCGCCAGGATCTTTCGCTCTCGCGGCGTCAGCGCCTCGGGCGCGTAGGAGCGCTTGTGCTTGAGCAGATGCCGGAGGTCTTCATAGGCGAGGATGCGATAGAGCCGGCCGCGGCCCTTGAAGCACGCGGCGAGCTGGAAGTCGGTCACATAGGCGCGGCCATCGCGGCCGACCAGCCAGTTCTGCTCCTTGGCGAGATCGTTGTGGCAGATGCCGGCGCGGCGCAGCCGACGCAGTGCGGCCTTGGCGGAGCGGAAATAGGCGACATCGCCATGGGGCTTTGCCAGGTGCAGCGCGACGCCGTCGACGAAGCCGCGCACCAGAGCGCGGCGCCCGGCCCAGAGCAGCTCGGGGCCGACGTCGAGGCCTTTGGCCCGCACCAGGGCCTGCTTCTCGCGGGCGAACAGGTGGCGTGCCAGCAGAAACGACCACCATGGCACCTCGTCGAGCCGGCGCAGCACCGCGTCGATCTCGCCGCTTTCGCTGCGGAAACGGCCGCGCTCGACGGTCGAGAACACGTCGCGCTTGAGCATCACGCCTTCGGTCCAGCGCGCCGACAGCTCTGCCGCGTCGTCTTTGGGCAAGCTCATTGCAAACTCACGCGGCGGCGGCAATGCGCAGGTGATCGGCGATCCAGCGATCGAGATCGGCGAGCGCCCGTGCGCTCAGCGCCTGCTTCTTGGCCACCGTCTTCTCGTTGCCGCGCAGCCGCGTGCCGTCGGGCTTCTTCGTTGGCACGCTCGTGAGCGGTGGAAACAGGCCGAAATTGATGTTCATCGGCTGGAACGAGCGCGTGCCCGGCTCGATGGTCTCGATATGGCCGCCGGTGATGTGACCGAGCAGCGATCCCAGTGCGGTCGTAGCCGGCGGGCTGACAAGCGTCTCGCCGCGCGCTTCCGCGGCTGCATAGAGACCCGCGATCAAGCCGACGCTGGCGGATTCCACATAGCCTTCGCAGCCCGTCATCTGGCCGGCGAAGCGCAGCCGCGTCTGTGCGCGCAGCCGCAGCTGGCCGTCGAGCAGCTTCGGCGAGTTCAGGAAGGTGTTGCGATGCAGGCCGCCGAGGCGGGCGAATTCGGCGTTCTCCAACCCCGGAATGGTGCGGAAGATGCGCTGCTGCTCGCCATACTTCAGCTTGGTCTGGAAGCCGACGATGTTGTAGAGCGTGCCGAGCTTGTTGTCCTGGCGCAGTTGCACGATCGCGTACGGTTTCGTGGTGGGATCGTGCGGGTTGGTGAGGCCGACCGGCTTCATGGGACCATGGCGCAGCGTCTCGGGGCCACGTTCAGCCATCACCTCGATCGGCAGGCAGCCGTCGAAATAGGGCGTGTTGGTCTCCCATTCCTTGAACTCAGTCTTCGCGCCGGCGATCAGCGCGGCGACGAAGCCCTCATACTGCTCCTTGGTCATGGGGCAGTTGATGTAGTCGGCACCGTTGCCGCCGGGGCCGACCTTGTCGTAGCGCGATTGGAACCAGGCCACCGACATGTCGATGGATTCGCGGTGCACGATCGGCGCGATGGCGTCGAAGAAGGCGAGCGCGTTCTCGTCGGTCAGCTCGCGGATGGCGTCGGCCAGCGGCGCGGAGGTGAGGGGGCCGGTGGCGACGATGACGTTGCTCCACGCGGCCGGCGGCAGGCCCGCGATCTCGCCGCGCGCGATCTCGATCAGGGGATGATCGTTCAGCGCCTTGGTGACGGCCGCCGAGAAGCCGTCGCGATCGACCGCGAGTGCGCCGCCGGCGGGCACCTGGTTGGCGTCGGCCGCGCGCATGATCAGCGAGCCGAGGCGGCGCATCTCCGCATGCAGCAGGCCGACGGCGTTGTTGGCGGCGTCATCCGAGCGGAACGAGTTGGAGCAGACGAGCTCGGCAAGTCCGTCGGTGCGGTGCGCGTCGGTCATGCGGGTCGGCCGCATCTCGTGCAGCACCACGGGCACGCCGGACTTCGCAATCTGCCAGGCAGCTTCCGAACCGGCGAGGCCGGCACCGATCACGTGGACGAGGTTGGATTGGGGTCCTGTCATGGGGCGGACAGGTAGCGCTTTTCGGCGGAGAGTGGAATCGCCGAGATCGAGTTTTCTGCCACCAGATGCGACAACGCCCGCACGAGGCGGGCGCTATCGGTCCGTTCTAGTGAAGGGCTGAAGGATATCAGCCCTGATACTGACCGGCGGCAACGCGCGGGATGTCCGAGCGATCGAGGCCGATATCGGCCAATTCGCGATCGCTGAGCTGGGACAGCTCGGCAACATTGCGCTGATAGTCCCGGAAGGCCTGGATCATGCGGATGAGCGAGAGCAGCATTGGTAGTCTCCTGTAGTTCGATTCAGCCTTTGCTTGAGGCCTCATCGTTGAAATGAATATAGGTGAGAGTGGTGCAGTGCGAAAGTTCCGATGTTGCGATGCAGCTAAGCGCTATGCGCATGGCGTACGTAACGGATGATTAACCGGAAGGCGCTCCCGCCCAGAGCTTGGCCAAGGTCGTCCGGTGTCCGCGATAAGTACCCGTGAAATAACGGGTTTATGTCAAAGATTGATCTGGGTCATCGCGGAAATAGGTTGCCTATAAGCGGCCAGCAAGTTCAACCCAGCAGCTTATAGACTCAAGTCATGCCTGCCTGATTCGCATAGGACGCGACGCTGTTGTATGAATATAGATTCACTTTAAGATCCATTGAATACCGAAAATGCGCCCATGAGCGATGCGCTGGCGCCGCTACAGGCTAGGCCCGCTTGCCGGGGTTCGGCAGCGGCGATTCGGCGCGGTTCGGCTAGGCTGAGATCTAAGGGGCGCGTGCGAGCTGTGCGGCAAAATAGGCCACGGTCTTGGAGTAGACCTCGCTCTTGTTCCACTGCTTGAGCACCTCAAAGTTCGGGCTGCCCGGCTGCCAGTCCTTGCCCTTCTGCCAGCCATAGCCGACCAGATAATTGGCCGTGGAGGCGAGCACGTCGGGCACGTTATGCAGAAGATCGCGCTTGCCGTTGCCGTCGAAGTCGATGGCATATTTCATCCAGGATGACGGCATGAACTGGGTCTGGCCGAGCTCGCCGGCCCAGGCGCCTTTCATGTCGGCAGGCGCAAGATCGCCGCGCTGGACGATGCGCAACGCATCCAACAGCTCGGCGCGAAACTGCTCGGAGCGACGGCAATCGTAAGCGAGCGTTGCAAGCGAGCGGATCGTTGCAAACTTGCCGGTGTTGACGCCGAAATCGGTCTCCAGGCCCCAGATCGCGACCAGGACTTCGCCCGGCACGCCATAGGCCTGCTCGATGCGCGACAGCACCGAGCCGTATTGCTTCATCCTGTTGGAGCCGCGCTCCAAGCGTGGCGGCACCATGCGGCCGGAGAACTCCTCGAAACTCTGGGTAAAGACCTTTTGCGAGCGGTCGCGGTTGAGCACGCTCTGGTCGAACGTGACGCCGGCAAGCCCGGCAGTGATGGTCTGCTGCGAGATGCCCTTCGCCGCAGCGTCGGTTTTGAAATCAGCCAGCCAAGCGTCGAAATTGCCCGAGTCGCAGGCAACCGCGGCGGGCGCTGGCTGGACTGAGAGAAGGGACGCGGAGACGGCCAAGGCTGCGAGAGCAAGACGAGAAATCGTCGGAGTCATCAGATGAAATGGATTTCCGTGAATTGACCTGACCGGCAGCATAATCTCGGCTGTAACCGCGGCCAAAGCAAGGCGCGCGGCCCTGTCCGAACCGGCCAGGGCCGCACGTCACGAGATTGTCAGACGTCAGTCCGATTCCGCCACGGGAAAAGGTTGGCCGGGAAGTCGGCGGCCGGCTTGCGCGCCCGATGCGGCGGAGGGGGGACCGGACGTGCGCCCGGATCGGACGCGATCACCTTGCGGTAAAGGTGCCACGTGGCGTGCCCGAGCAGCGGGACCACAACGGCGAGGCCGAGGAAGGCCGGGATCGTGCCAAGCGCGAGCAGCACCGCCACGATTAGGCCCCAGGCCGCCATCGGCACCGGGTTTTTCGCGACCACGCGCAGCGAGGTGCTCATCGCCTCGAACGCACCGGCATGGCGGTCCAGCATCAAGGGGAACGACACGGCACTGAGACAGAGCGCGGCGAGCGCGAACAGGAATCCGGTGCCGCAGCCAACCACGATCAGCCACCAGCCTTGCTGCGTCGTCAGCACGCGCATCATGAAGTCCGAGAATCCGGTGACGCCCTCGTAGCCGAACGCCGCGACATAGATCGCCTGCGCGGTCGCCACCCAGGTGACGAACAGGGCGAGCAGCAATGTACCGAGGCCGAGCATCGCGCCGAACGACGGCGATCGCAGCACCTCCATGGCATCCCAGGCGCTGGCCGGTTCATAGCGCTCGCGCCGGCTGGAAAGCTCGTAGAGCCCGAGCGCAGCGAAGGGCCCGATCAGTGCGAAGCCCGCGGCGAGCGGAAACAGCAGCGGCAGCACCGAATAGCCCATCACCACACGGGCGAGCACGAGGCCGAGCACCGGGTAGATCACGCAGAGGATGATGGCGTGGCTCGGAACGGCCTTGAAATCCTCCCAGCCGCGCCTGAGCGCGTCGTGCAGATCGGACAATTGTATGGTTCGGATCACCAGTCCAGCCTCATCCGTGGGCTGGGCCATCGTGGGGACATTGCCCTGGTAGAGTGTGGCCATGGTCGCTAGCTCCCTTGCCAAGCGGCTGCATCCGGCGCCGGCAAACGGCACAAGCGGCCGCCCATTCTCTTGAAATCCCACGATCCCGACCAGACGCGAATTCCGGATGGATCGCGAGCTGAACGGCAAGCATACTCCCAAGTCCGAGTCCTGTCCCTCACGCTTGGGTGAAATTTCGATGCCGCGACGCAATCAATGCGGCGTCATTCTGTCGTCATTTCGCCGCAGATAAGCTGATGCTGCTGTCCGTTCGCGCAACTTCGCGGGCGCGGCGCACCAACTTCGTCTATAAGTGCCACGCAAGGCCCTTCCAATGGATTCCTTTTCGGGGAGCAGACATGAGCATTTTCGGGAAAATCATCAGCGCGATCTTCGGCGGCCAGCCGGCCTCCGCTGCGCCGGCCGGTGGCGCCGCTTCGCCGGGCGCCCCCGCAGGGTCGGCAAGTCCTTCGGCGCCGGCCGCCGCACCCATGGCTGCGGTCGACGTGGCGGCGATCGTCGACAAGGCGGCCGCCGCGCACAAGGGCGAGAAGCTGGAATGGCGTACCTCCATCGTCGACCTCATGAAGGCGCTCGACATCGATTCCAGCCTCGCTGCGCGCAAGGATCTCGCCAAGGAGCTGGGCTACAGCGGCGACATGAACGACTCGGCGAGCATGAACGTCTGGCTGCACAAGCAGGTGATGTCCAAGCTCGCCGCTAATGGCGGCAAGCTGCCGCCGGAGATCAAGCACTGACCGGACCTGGGGTAGTGCCTCAGGGGCCCGCGATCGCCGCCGGCCCTTTTGCATTCAGGCGACCAGATCCGCATCCTCCGGATGCCGATCGAGATAGTCGACGACGAAGCCGCAGCCGGCGATCACCTTCTTGCCGTCGCGCCGGATCAGGTCGAGCGCGCCCTTGACCAGCTCGGAGCCGATGCCGCGCCCGCGCAACGCGCGCGGCGTCTCGGTGTGGGTGATGATTACGGCCGACGGCGTCAGCCGGTAATTGGCGAAGGCGATGTCGTCGCCGACATCGAGCTCGAAGCGGCTCCTGTCCTTGTTGTCGCGTACCGAAGCCGCCATGCGGGGTCCCTCCGAACTGCAGGTGCCTCCTGATCTAGGAGGCTGACACGGCCCTTGCCAAGGTGAGACCAGGGGGAGATTGCGCAGACGAGATATCTGCAAATGCGCGCCGCCCTGACCGCACTGCGGTATGGCCATGGCGCCCGGCGAGCATGGTCCCGCGACTCCGCAAATAATTCCCGATACCGCTCTTGCAAGCCGGACTTCGGTTCCCACGTCCTGGAAAGGACATACGCCCGAATGCGGCCGGCAGGGTCGCCAGATATTCGGAGTGTCATGATCGCCAGCCGCAGACGTATGCCTCTTTTGCAGGAGGGTACGATGTCGGATTCTGGTTTCTTGAAGACTCATCGAACGTGGGAAGACTGGTGTGGGATGCTGCTGGGCGCGTTGATCGTGGCCTCGCCGTGGTTCCCGATCCAGGATCAGGCGATCTCCGGTCACCAGACGGCCATCCTGAACACCGTTGCGATCGGTCTCGTCGTATTTGGCATCAGCCAGCTCGAATATGTCGCCTTGCAGCGCTGGCAGGAGGTGATGACGATCCTGGCCGGACTGTGGCTCATCGCCTCGCCATACGTGATCGGCTATTCCGGTGAGGGATTTCTCCGCATCTATCACACGACCCTCGGTGCGGTGGTGGTGCTGCTCGGCATTCTCCAGCTATGGCAGGACTGGGATATGAATGACCAGGACTTGCTCAAGCACGGACAATAGACCGTAAGTACGGCAGGCCCGCCGGCCACGAGCGGCGGGCCTGTGCACTCACCGTGTCACGAGATCCGCATAGTCCGGGTGCTTGTCGATCCACGCCTTCACGAACGGGCATTGCGGGATCAGCTTCAATCCGTCGGCGCGGACCTGGTCGAGCGCGCCTTGCACCAGCTTCGAGCCAATGCCCTTGCCGCCAAGCTCCTTCGGCACGTCGGTGTGCTCGAAGGTGATGACACCGCCGTCGAGCCGGTAGTGCTCGGTCGCAAGATGACCCTCCACGTCGAGCTCATAGCGGTGATGGGCCTTGTTGTTGATGACGTCGCTCATATCATTGCCTTGCAGCTGCCGGCCTCGCGCACGAGATCGTAACGCGCGGTCCGGCCGGGGTTTCCAATCCGAAGCTGTTCCGTTCAATCGGTCGCTTTGGCGAGCCTGGAATCTTCGGCTTGTGGCTGCGGGCGGAGGCAGCCCTGGCAGATGACCAGGGAGCGGCTGACCCTGGCGTCCTGTTCGGCCTCGATGCCATCCTGCGCCTGCCACCGTTCCTTCGAATGGGGCTGAGCGTCGGCTTGCAACCTGTTGCGCTCGGAGCGGCTGGAGGTTCGTGTCGGCTGCGAGGCGGCGCGGGGCCGGTTGGGATCCTCGCCGGCGCCATCCCAGGCATAACGCGCAGGCTTGACGGCGAGATCGGATGCCAGATGCGCTTGCGGAGTCGCGGCACATCCGGCGAGCGCCAGTGACAACAGAAGGAGGGCAGGCGCTTTGACCATGATGCGGCACTCTGTACGCGAGAACTGAGCGAGGTTGCGTCGATCATGTTTAAGATTTCCTGAACGATATCGTTTGTGGTTGCGACCAACACCAATGCGATATCTGATCCTCCTGCTCAGCTTGCTCGTGACCGGCGCGCGTGCCGACGACGCAAAGCCGTTCAATCCGGCCGATTATCCGCCCGGCGTGCAGAAGGCTGTGCGCTTTGCCAATGAGGAATGCGAGAGCCAGCAAGGCGGCGAGGTGACCTTCGCGCATGATACGGTTCGCAGGATCGACCTGACCGGCGATGGTCGTGAGGACTACATCGTCGATTTCCAGGACACCAAATGCGGCGATCGCGAGACGACCTATTGCGGAACCGGCGGTTGCGTTATGAAGATCCTGGTGACGCTGCCGGACGGCAATCTGCGCGAGGTGTTCGACGGCTACGTTCTTCGCTACAAGATCATGGCAGCGCCGGTGAAGCGCGGCGCCACGCGCACCATCCGCTTCGATCTGCATGGCAGTTTCTGCGGCGGCTTTGGTCCGCAAGCCTGCTGGAAGACCAAGGCCATCACGGCGACGCCTTTTGCGTTCAAGCAGTAGGCCAAGTCTGCGGCAGCCGGCCTTGCGGGGGCAACGGCGTTGGCGATAAATGGGCTGCAATGAACGGACGGCTTGCGTGCCGCCCGTCGTCCAAGAGGAAGCCCGATGCAGCCCCTGCGCATGTCCCGCCGCGTCATGAATCTCGCCTATATGCTCACCCAGAATGCGCGGCGGCATGGCGCGCGTCCCGGCTTCGTTTGGGGGGACAAGTCCTGGACCTGGCGCGAGATCGATGCGCAGGTCTCCGCCCTGGCCGCGGCGCTCGCCGCGCGGGGCATTGCCAAGGGCGACCGCATCCTCGTCCATGCCAAGAATGGCGATGAGATGTTTGTCTCGATGTTCGCCGCGTTTCGGCTCGGCGCGGTCTGGGTGCCCACCAATTTCCGTCTGATGCCTGATGAGGTCAGCTATCTCGCGCAGGCCTCCGGCGCCAAGGCGTTCCTGTGCCATGTCGATTTCCCCGAGCACGCCGCGGCGGTGAAGGACGGTGCGCTGGAGTTCACCTGGAGCGTCGACGGCAAGGCCGCGTTCGGCGAGCGCTCGGTGGCCGATGCGATCGCCTCGCATGCGGGCGCCGTTGTGGAGAATGTCGCGGTCGAGCATGACGATCCCTGCTGGTTCTTCTTCACCTCCGGCACCACTGGACGCTCCAAGGCGGCCGTGCTCACCCACGGCCAGATGGGATTCGTCGTTACCAATCATCTCGCCGATCTGACGCCCGGCACGACCGAGCAGGATGCCTCGCTGGTGGTGGCACCGTTGTCGCACGGTGCCGGCGTGCACCAATTGATGCAGACCGCGCGCGGCGCGCGCACCGTGCTGCTGCCGACCGAGAAATTCGACATCAACGAGGCGTTCCGCCTGATCGAGGCGCATCGCGTCAGCAATCTCTTCACCGTGCCGACCATCCTGAAGATGATGGTCGAGCATCCCGCCGCCGGCAAATACGACCATTCCTCGCTGCGCTACGTCATCTATGCGGGCGCGCCGATGTATCGCGAGGACCAGAAGGCGGCGTTGAAGAAGCTCGGCAAGGTGATCGTGCAGTATTTTGGCCTCGGTGAGGTCACCGGCAACATCACCGTGCTGCCGGCGGCGCTGCACGACCCGGAGGACGGCCCGCACGCCAGGATCGGCACCTGCGGCTTCGAGCGCACCGGCATGCAGGTGTCGATTCAGGACGATGAGGGCCGCGAGCTCAAGGCTAACCAGAGCGGTGAGATCTGCGTGATCGGGCCTGCCGTGTTCGCCGGCTATTACGACAACCCCGAAGCCAATGCGAAGGCGTTCCGCAATGGCTGGTTCCGCACCGGCGACCTCGGCCACATGGACGAGGAGGGTTTTGTGTACATCACAGGACGTGCGTCGGACATGTACATCTCCGGCGGCTCCAATATCTATCCGCGCGAGATCGAGGAGAAGATCCTGACCCATCCCGGGATCGGCGAGGTCGCCGTGCTCGGCGTGCCCGACGCGACCTGGGGCGAGGTCGGTGTCGCCGTCTGCGTTGTCCGAGAAGGCGCGAAGGCGGTGACCGAAGCGGAGATGGCGGCGTTCCTGTCGCCGAAGGTCCCGCGCTACAAGATGCCGAAGCGCTTCTTCTTCTGGGACGCGCTGCCGAAATCGGGCTACGGCAAGGTGCCGAAGCGCATGGTGCGCGACGAGCTCGAGGCGCGCGGGCTGCTCGACCTCGACAAGGCGAGCTGAGCGCACCACATGCGGAGCATCAAGCAGCCGGGCGCGCCGCTTCCCGAACGCATTCAATGGGTGGAGGCGAGGGGACGCGCTTTCTCGTTCACACTTCAGGCCGGTCTGCCGCTGCTGGAGGCCGCGCGGCGCGGCTTTGCCGCGGAGGGCTTCGCCGGCGGCGTGCTGAATTTTCGCCATGGCGCGCTCGGGCCGTTCGCCTATGTCATGCCGGCGCTGTCGAAGACCGGTGAGAATGCGGCGTTCTACAGCGATACGTTCCGGCCCGCTGGCGTGACGCGTTTGAGGCTCGGCAGCATGACGCTCGGCACGCGCGACGCTGCGCCGTTCTTTCATTGCCACGGACTGTGGACGGAGGCTGACGGCAAGACGAGCGGCGGCCACATGATGCCGGACGAGACCGTCGTCGCCGAGCCGTTCGAGGTCGAGGCCTTCGGTCTGAACGGGGCGGTGTTCACGGCCGAGCCTGATGCGGAGACCAACTTCAAGCTGTTCGGACCGGTCGCGGCTGCAAGCACCGACGCGCGCACGACGAGCCGCGCCTTCGCGCTCCGCCTGCGCCCGAACCAGGATTTTGCCGGCGCACTCGAAGCGTTCTGCCGCACGAACGGCATCGCCCACGCGAAGATCCACGGCGGCGTCGGCTCGACCATCGGCGCGCGCTTCAGCCATGGCGGCGTGACCGAGCCGTTTGCGACGGAGCTGGCGATTACGGCAGGGACAATCGCGCCCGGCGCCTCCGGCGCGCTGGAAGCTGCGCTCGATGTCGCCCTGATCGACTATACCGGCCGCGTTGCGGAGGGGCGTCTGATCCGTGGCGACAATCCGGTACTGATGACGATGGAGCTGGTGCTGGAGGCAGGGGACTAGCTCGTCAGCCGTAAGGGAGTGGGTGCAAGATAGCGCTTTTGCACTCCAAATGTTCCTGTCATGTTCCGTTGGGGATGCGAGTAGCGGCGGGACGTCATGGCACGAAGAGGCAATCGAACGATCAACCTGCCAGCGCCGTATCTGAAGCGGGTATGGCTCGATCCGTCGCAGGTTCGCGACCGCGAGGCCTATCCGTTCTGCTTGCCCATCTTCCCTGACGATTTCGAGCTTAGCTTCGACAGCCCCATCACGATCATCGTTGGAGAGAACGGTACCGGGAAGTCGACCATCCTCGAAGGCATCGCAGCGCTCGCCGGCTATGACGATGCCGGTGGCGGCAAGGGCTACAAGCCGGTCGATCATTCCGAAGCGCGCGAGGAGATGGGCGGCCAACTCTCCAAGGCGCTGCGCGCAAGCTGGCTGCCGAAGATCACCAACGGCTGGTTCTTTCGTGCGGAGAGCTTTTTCTCGGTCGCGCGATATCTGGACAAGGCTGCGCGCGACGCCGGCCAGGTCGGTCCCGATTTCTTGTCGCACTCCCATGGCGAAGGTTTTCTGCGCTTCTTCGAGGAGCGTTGCCAGCGCCAGGGCATCTTCATCTTCGACGAGCCGGAATCGGCGCTGTCGCCGGCGCGCCAGATCGAATTCCTCAAGCTACTGCGGCGCATGGAAGACTCCCGCATCTGCCAGGTCATCATGGCAACGCATTCGCCGATGCTCATGGCCTATCCCAACGCGCGGCTGCTGCGGCTCGGCAAATACGGCCTGGAGCCTGTCACGGTGGAGCAGACCGACCATTACCGGTTGATGCGTGAGTTTTGTGTCGATCCGCGCGGGTTCGTGGAGGCGACGCTGGGGGACTAGGTGAGGGAATCCTGTAACAGTAGCTCTCTCTGTCGTCGTTGCGAGCGCAGCGAAGCAATCCAGAATCTTTCCGCGGCAGCAGTCTGGATTGCTTCGCTGCGCTCGCAATGACGGAGTGTGGAGCAGCAGTGCGCCAACTCCCGTGTCCCGGTCAAGCTGCAACGCGTGAGCATTGCGGCGCAGAGCCGGGACTCAGAAAGCCGCAGCATCGCGGATGCATGGGCTCCGGTTCTGCAGCGCATCACCATAGCGTCGAAGACGCGCGTGAACGCGCTTATGGTGCTGCGCAGCGTCTGTGGCACGAGACCGTTATCAATTCGCTGGCGCGGCTTCACATCCTCGCGGCAGAGTCCGCCCGAGCTTTGCTGCATTCGCCACCCTCGAGAGTGCCGAGGGCGCAGGGAAGGCCGGGTGCCGGCTGGCACCCGCGGTCCACTGTGCGAAGCGTGTGCTTGAAAAAGCTGCACAGCGGCATACAGGTGAAGCCAAACATCCGGCCTTCCCTGCGCAGTGGGTTGACGGCTTATGTCGTGCTCTCCCCGGGGAGCGATGCACTATTGCCCCCGTCGCCTTGCGGATGACTGACGGTGCGGGCCCGGTCGGCCCGCAACGTCACCGCAAGCCTTGGCGCACAGACCCCGGGCGCCAGGACCACACGATTTTGCCGTACGCAGACTGCGCCCGTCGTGTGCGCGCCTCGCCTGCTCACGGAGTGATCCGCCCTGCAAACCGCTTGCGCGCGACGCTGCCTGCGTCCACCACCTCCCATCCCGCGTTCGTGACGATCGCGATGCGCCCCTCGGCCCGGGTTGGGGTGGCCGCAACATGCGATAATTCCGAATTCGCGTAAAGCGAATTATTTCGGCTTGGCCAGGTTGACCCCGGTCTGGTGTTTTGCCCGTCGACCAACCCAATCAATGGTGTGCATTGGCTTTGCCACCACCGTGCCACGAACGGGTCTCCCCATGGCCCAAAAATGCGCTAGCATGACCTCAGCGCGCGTTCCAAGTCGCGCAGATTGAGAAACGAGGAAACGAGATGAGGATGAGAAGCGGACCGGCGATCGCCGGGGTGGCGGCGCTGGCGGTGGCGGGGATGGCTCTGATGACCGCCTTCGAGCCGGTCTGGGCCCATGGGCCGACGCGGCAGAAGGTGAGGGAATCCATCGAGATCAACGCGGCCCCCGCCAAGGTGTGGGCGGTGATCGGCAATTTCCAGGACATGAGCTGGCTTCAGCCGGTCACCAAGACCGAAGGCGAGAAGGGCAACGAGATCGGCGCGACGCGCAAGCTGACCCTGACGGGCGGCGGGACGGTCGAGGAGGAGCTCTACAAATACGAGCCCGACATGCAGAGCTATTCGTACCGGATCACCAAGGTCGACGTGAAGGTGCTGCCTGTGACCAATTATTCCTCGACCCTGACGGTCTCGCCCGCGCCTGATGGCAAGGCCAAGCTGGAATGGGCCGGCGCGTTCTATCGCGGCTATCCCAACAACGACCCGCCGCCGGAGCTGAGCGACGAGGCCGCGATCAAGGCCGTGAGCGGGCTGTACAAGGCCGGGCTCGAGGCGCTCAAGAAGAAGATCGAGAGCGGCAGCTGATCGTGCGAGCGCTGGTTCTGGCGGCGCTCGCCGCCAGCCTTTGTTACGCCGGCTTTGGAAGCGCGCGCGCCGACGAGGCGTTCGTCACCAACCAGCTCAGCGAAGATCTGATGGTGGTGGATCTCGCTGGCGCGCGCGGCGTTGCGACCATCCCAATCGGCGGCAAGCCGGCCGGCGTCGCCGTCAGCGCCGACGGGCGCTTTGCCTATGTCACGAGCCCGGATGCCAAGGCGGTGACGGTGGTCGACGCTGCCACGCGGCAGGTCGCCGGCCGCGTCGAGGTCGGCGGCGGGCCGCTCGGCATTGCCGTGGCGCCCGATGGCAAGACGGTCTATGTCGCCGATTGGTACGCGGCCGCGGTGCGGGTGATCGATACGGCCTCGCGCAGCGTTGTCGCCAGCATCGCGGTCGGCGCCTCGCCGTCGGGTCTTGCGGTGACGCCCGACGGCAAGCTGCTGCTCTCGGCGGACCGCGACGACGACAGCGTCTCGGTGGTCGAAACGGCAACGCGCCAACGCAAGGCCGTGATCAAGGTCGGCACCCGCCCGTTCGGCGTCACCATCGATGCCGAGGGCAAGCGCGCCTACACCGCCAATGTCGGCTCCGACGATGTCTCCGTGATCGATATCGCGGAAGGCCGCGAGATCGGCCGCGTGCCGGTCGGCATGCGCCCATATGCGGTGGCGCTGACGCTAGGCCGAGGCTTCGTCACCGACCAATATGGCGGCACCGTCAGCGTGTTCGATCTGGCGAGCCTCAAGCCGGTCAAGCGCATCCATGTCGGCGACTATCCCGAAGGCATTGCGGCGACTGCCGACGGCAAGCGCGTCATTGTCGCCTGCTGGGAAAGCAACACGCTAAGCATCATCGATGCGGCCGAGCTCAAGGTGATCGGCGAGATCAAGACCGGCGACGGCCCAAGGGCGTTCGGGGCGTTCCTGCGCAGGACGGAGTAGTTCGTCACAACCCGAGGCCGCTTGCTCCGGCCGGCCGAATTCAAGCGGCCATTCCGCCAGAGCTCAATTGACGTTCTGCGCTTCCAAGATCGTGTTCTCCGGCGCGCCTCGGTCGGTCCAGTCCGGCGGCAGCCCGATTCTTTCTCCGGCCAGGCCTGCCAATCCTGGCGCCCGGCCGAATGTTTCGCAGATCGCTTCCTTGGGCGCACCACCGAGAGAGGCGCTCAATCTGTCGACGGAAGGCGGCGTGGGGACCTTCCCGAACGGGCTCTCCGCGGCAACGAGAAACCTCCCGAAATCGCTTCCGAAAGCCTCGGCCAGGTCATAGGCGTCGCCATCGCTCGATACACGCGGAGCGCTGGTGAAGGAGTTCGCTCCGCGCGCCCAGATCATGGCCGCCTGTTGGTTGCCGCTGCGGTCACGGGCCTCGGCCTCGACGGACAGGCTTCCCAGTCCGATCGGAAGGCGCGGCACCGGAATGGGCACGCCGGGAGCGACGATGGACGGCACGACGCTCGCGACCTTGGAGACGCCGGCTGCCGCCGCATCGGTCGGCGCAATCTGTGTGATGACGGCGCGAACATTCAAGTCCGCAGCCTCCGTGGGAGCTACGATCCGGAAGCGCTCGCTGAGCGCAAGACACATCGCTCTGTTGATTGCGTTCTTGATCAGCCTGCGCTGCTGCGGCGTGAACGGCTGGCTGGCTGCGGTCGCCGTGAACGCGGTCGGCTCGATGCGAGCGGTCTTCGCGGCGAGAACATCAGCCTTGCTGATCCGGAGCTGCGACTTGGTCAAGAGACCATCGGACGGCGTGAGATCGTCGTAGGAGGCCAGCGACCCCGCTCGTTCCAGCGGAGCCGCCGCGCAACCGGCGGCCATCGAGCTCAAGACCGCAACTGCGAGCCACCTCATGGCGAGGGAACGAGACCGGTCGCCACTCCCTGGGCCACGCGCCGGGACTGCGCGACGGGCAGGGGAGAAGGTGCGGCGCCCGGCGCCGAGGCGAGCATGGGCTGCCAGGTCACGTTCCAGCGCGCCAGCGTGGCACCGTTGCCATCGAAAACCAGGTCGAGAAAGGCCAGGGTGAGCTCGGCCGTCGCGAGCTTCACCTTCGGGTTGAGCGCCGGACCACCGGTGAACGAGCGATCGGTGAAGATGCTGTGCGAGCCGCCTTCGAACACGGCAAGCAGCTTGCGCGGTGTGGCAATGGCGTTGAAGACCTCCAGCCGGTCGGCAGCGGGTGAGTAATATCCGGGGATCTGGATGACGTCCTTCGTCGCCGTCACGTGCAGGGTTGGAACGGTGATCCTGCTCAACACCGAGGCAAGATCGGGTTCGCCATAGAATGGAGGGGCCGAAATGACGATGGCGGCGGCAAAGCGCGGGTCGCGCGCCTCGACCCACTTGCCGTCGCGCATCACGCGGGCGCCAACCGCAACAAGCGCCGTGTTCGCCCCATAGGAATGCCCCGCCGCCATGATGCGCCGGCGGTCTACGTGGGCACCATGGGGACTCGACAGCATGCGATCCAGGGCAAAGCGCAGATCCAGGGCTCGCGCCAGCGCCTCGCTCTCGTGAGCGGCACGCTGCAGGCGGTCCACGACGGCGAGGGGATTGCCCGCCCAGAGCGAGGAATCGCTGCCGGCATGCTGAACATGCAGGCTGGCGACGCCGCGGGCCGACCAATATCGCCCCAGATAGCTGTAGCCCCGGCGAGAGCCGCCGAGCCCATGGGAGAACACGATGAGCGGCACGCGCGATCCCGGCGCAACATCCGCCGGCCAGTGCAGGCGCGCCGGAACGGGCCGCGAACGCGCCGGATCGACCCAGTCGAAGTCGACGACCGCGGGGGGCGCGGACTGCGCCCGGGCTGGAGGCGCGGCGAGCGTGGCCGTGACGGCGACCGCCAGCAGCGCGGCACCGAACCGCCGTCGGGTCAGGCTTGTCGCTCCGCTCGCACCGTCCGCGCCATTCGCGTGCGCGGATCGCACATGCTGAGAGGAAGTGTCGCTCAACCCGTTCACCATGAAGGCACCTTGTATGAAGTCGCACCAAGTGTAATCGACGTATTGCACTTAGTGTAATTTTGCAAACTGGTCGATTTCATGGCAAAACAGGTCATGAAAAGTTCATGCCGGAAGGAGGAAGGCCTGCGCGAGCGGAAGCGGCGCGAAACGCTGCATCGTATCGCCGAGCAGGGCCTTAAACTGTTTCTGACCAGGGGCTATGATGCCACCACGCTCGACGCGATCGCGGAGGCGGCGGGGATCTCGCGGCGGACGTTCTTCTACTACTTCAAGTCCAAGGAAGAGATCCTCCTGGCGTGGCAGGATGGTGGTTTCAGCGAGACCTTGCGTGCCGCCGTGCTCGAGCAAACGACCAAGCAGTCGCCGCTCGATGCCGCAAGGAACGGCCTGCTGGAGCTGACAGCCCGCTTCCCGGTCGATTACAAGCAAACAAAAGTGATCGAGCGCCTGATGTCCGCGAACGAGTCGCTTCGCATCCGGCAGCAGGCGAAATACGTCGAGAAGGAAGCTGCCGTGTTCGCGGCGCTGTCCCAGATGTGGCCGCAGCCGCATCGGCAGGCTGCGCTGCGCGTGGTCGCCATGATGTCGGTCGGAGCCTTGCGGCTTGCGATGGACAGTTGGAATCGCGACCAGGGCAAGCGGCCCTTGGCCGTCTACGTGAAAGAGGCTTTTGCGTGCCTGAACCGGGAGATCGGAGCGGGAGCCTCGCGCAAGGCTGCCGGTCGATCCGGCGAGTGAGTGAGGGCCGGCCCGGGCTCTCGATGGAAAAGCAATACGGCCGCGCGGTGGTGTTAAGCCCTCATCGGAGCTGTGACGCCGATCAGCGCCGGCGCGATGTCACGGATGTGCTCGAACACATGGTCGGGCCGAAGCGCCGTTAGCGCCGCCGGTGCCGCATAGCCCCAGCACACCGCGCCGCAGGCGATCCCGACCGCCCGCGCCGCGTCGATGTCGCGGACCTCGTCGCCGATCGAGATCACCCTGCTAGGCGCGACGCCGGCGCGGCGGATGACCCGGCGGAATTTCGCGGCCTTGCCGAACAGCGACGCTGCGCAGTCGAAATGCGAGAACAGCGCTGCGGCGTCCCCGAGCTTCTCGCGCGCATTGGCCTCGCTGTCGGACGTCACCAGCGCGAGCTGCACGCCGTTCTCGGCCAGGGTTCGCAGCATCGTCTCGACGTCTGCGAACAGCGAAATCTCGGAAGCCGCCTCCGCCTTCAGCCGCCGCGCATGCCGCGCGATCGCCGGCAGCTTCCACATGGGCACTTCGAGCTTGGCGAGGATCTCGCGCGACGAGGCGTGGCGCAGCTCCTCGACATCCTCGTCCTTTACGCGGCGAAAGCCGAAGCGGTCCGCGACGTCGTTGATGGTGCGCAGGAACCACGGGAAGCTGTCGGCGAGGGTACCGTCGAGGTCGAATATGGCGAGGGAATAGGGCATGAGGCCGGATTTTGAGCTCGCTGACAAGCGTGAGGTCGCGTGCTAATATTCGTGGAGTTCGAGGACAGCCATGCGACACGAGCGGATCGAAATCAACCCTGCGATCGGCCGTTACGTCGTGATCGACGAGGTTCGATTCCGATCTCGACCCCTGTAGCTCCCTCACCGCAACTTACGAACATCGACATTGATGTCGAGATCGATATTCGTCACGCAGGTCTGGGTGCTCCTATGCGAGCCGCCTTCATGCCAGCGGCCATCCCGCGCCCGGGCCCCACTGACATTGGCCAGCTTCAGGCAGCGCCCATTGCGGCAGCGCCTGCTGCTTTCGCCTGCAAACTGCCAGGCCAGCACGGCTTCGTCACCGGACTTGTCGGTGCCGATGATATGCGGACAGAGCTCGCGACGGCGACCCTCGTAGACGCAAGTCACCTGTTGCTCGGCGAGGATCGCGTTCCGAAATAGCGTATAGGTTCGACTGGCTCATTGCTCCCTCCAGATCGATCATCTGGCCTTGCCAACCACTTGAGTGTAGTGATGCGGGACTGGAAGTGTAACCATGCCGATCAATGACACCCAGCTCAGCAAATTTCTGAGCCTGGTCCTGCGCCACCAGCCGGAAACGATCGGGTTGGTGCTGGATTCGCACGGGTGGGCCAGCATCGACGACCTGATCGCCAAGGCAAATGCCGCCGGCACAAAGTTTGGCCGCGACGATCTGCTGCGCGTCGTCGCAGAGAGCGACAAGAAGCGTTTCTCGCTATCCCCTGGAACTGATCGCATTCGCGCCGCGCAAGCCGTCTCGGTTGAACTTGGCTTGGCGCCGCAGGAGCCGCCGTCGATCCTGTATCATGGCACGGCGACACGGTTTGTCGAGGCGATCCTGTCCGAGGGCCTGAAGCCGCAGGCGCGCCAGCAGGTGCATCTGTCCTCCGACGAGGCAACTGCGCAGCGTGTCGGTCAGCGCCACGGCAAGCCGCACATCTTCAAGGTCGATGCCGGCAGCATGCATGCCAAGGGATTCAAGTTTTTTCGCGCAGAGAACGGTGTGTGGCTGACCGACCATGTGCCGCCGGAGTTCCCGGCGTAGCTTACGTCCTGGATTTCCAAACGGTCTCCTCGGTCCAGCCGAGTTCGGCGAATTCGGCGGCTCGCAGCGGCGCTTCGCCTTCCGCGAAGAACTCGTCGAGCTGCGGGGGCGCGACATCCGTTTCGCACAGCATGGCATGCGCCTGTCCGCGATGATGAATTTGATGCTGGAAGAGATGCATGAGCAGTCGGTCGCAGCGTTCGGTCTGCACGGTCGTGTCGCGGTTGATCCGGACGAAGGCGTCGAGCCGTTCAGTTGTCAGCGCATCGCAGATCGCAATCAGGCGGTTGTCCATTGCGGCCTGGGCAGTTTTGAGCTCGGCTAACGAGGGGTACGGCACCTCGTTCTTCCAGGCTGCCGGTCCGAGCCAGCCCCCTTCAAGCGCATCGATGTAGAAGAAGTCGATGATGTAGATGTGGTTCAGCGTACGCTGCAGGCTTGGAAAGAAGCCGGTGCGGGGGGCTTCGAATTCAGACTGGGATAGCGCAGCGCAGGCGGCGAGCAGGCGATGGTTCGCCCAAGCGTTGTTGTGGGCGAAGGCGCGGTAGGTTTGGACGAGTCCAGCGGACATGTCGGTTCTTTCCCGATCGAATAGTGGCGGATTACGCTCAGCTAATCCGCCCTACAGCCCTGCGGCTTCGATGCAGCGCAATCTACTCCGCCGCCTCGCTCGCCGCACGCCTCCGCTTTGGCTTTCGCGCCTTCTCCAGCACCGGAGCCAAAAATTTGCCCGTATAGCTTCGCGGCGCCTTCGCAATGTCTTCCGGAGGTCCCCACGCCACGATCTCGCCGCCGCCGTCGCCGCCTTCGGGCCCTAGATCGATGACCCAGTCGGCGGTCTTGATGACCTCGAGATTGTGCTCGATGACGACGACCGTGTTGCCCTGCGCGACCAGCTCGTGCAGCACCTCCAGCAGCTTCTTGACGTCGTGGAAGTGCAGGCCGGTGGTGGGCTCGTCCAGGATGTAGAGCGTGCGGCCGGTGGCGCGCTTTGACAATTCTTTTGCCAGCTTGACGCGCTGGGCTTCGCCGCCCGAGAGCGTCGTCGCTTGCTGGCCGACATGGATGTAGTCGAGGCCGACGCGGTGCAATGTCTGAAAAGTCTCGCGCACGCGCGGCACCGCCTTGAAGAACTCGGCAGCTTCCTCGACAGTCATGTCGAGCACGTCGGCGATGCTCTTGCCCTTGAACAGCACCTCCAGCGTCTCGCGGTTGTAGCGCTTGCCCTTGCAGACGTCGCAGGTGACGTAGACGTCGGGCAGGAAGTGCATCTCGATCTTGATGACGCCGTCGCCCTGGCAGGCCTCGCAGCGGCCGCCCTTGACGTTGAAGGAGAAGCGGCCGGGCTCGTAGCCACGTGCTTTCGCTTCCGGCAGGCCGGCGAACCATTCGCGGATCGGCGTGAACGCGCCGGTATAGGTCGCCGGATTCGAGCGCGGCGTGCGGCCGATCGGCGACTGGTCGATGTCGATGATCTTGTCGATGTGCTCGAGGCCCTCGATGCGGTCGTGCGGGGCGGCGCCCTCGCTGGCATTGTTCAGCTTGCGGGCGATGGCGCGGTAGAGGGTATCGATCAGCAGCGTCGACTTGCCGCCGCCGGAGACGCCGGTGACGCAGGTGAACAGGCCGAGCGGAATTTCCGCCGTGACGTTCTTGAGGTTATTGCCGCGCGCGTTCACCACCTTGATGGTGCGGCGATGGTTCGGCGGACGCCGCTCCGGCACCTCGACCTCGAGCTCGCCGGTCAGGTATTTGCCGGTCAGCGATTTCGGGTTGCGCATGATCTCGGCGGGCGTGCCTTCGGCGACGATGTTGCCGCCATGCATGCCGGCGCCTGGGCCGATGTCGAGCACGTAGTCCGCAAGGCGGATGGCGTCCTCATCATGCTCGACCACGACCACGGTGTTGCCGAGGTCGCGCAGCCGCTTCAGCGTATCGAGCAGGCGGGCGTTGTCGCGCTGGTGCAGGCCGATCGAAGGCTCGTCCAGCACGTAGAGCACGCCTGTGAGCCCCGAGCCGATCTGCGAGGCGAGGCGGATGCGCTGGCTCTCGCCGCCGGACAGCGTGCCGGAGGAGCGGGACAGCGTCAGATAATTGAGGCCGACGTCGAGCAGGAAGGTGAGGCGCTCGCGGATCTCCTTCAGGATGCGGCCCGCGATCTCGTTCTGCTGCGCGTTCAGCGCCTCCGGCACGGTCTCGAACCATGCGCCGGCGCCCTTCACGGACAGCTCCGAGATTTCGCCGATATGCTTGCCACCGACCTTGACGCAGAGCGCCTCGGGCTTGAGCCGGAAGCCCTTGCAGCCCTCGCAGGGCACGTCGTGAAAATATTTCGCCAGCTCCTCGCGGGCCCACTCGCTCTCGGTCTCGCGGTAGCGGCGGTTGATGTTGGTGATGACGCCTTCGAACGGCTTCTTGGTGTCGTAGGAGCGCACCCCGTCCTCGTAGGAGAACTTGATCTCGTCCTCGCCCGAGCCGTAGAGAATCGCGTTTTGCGTCTTCTTCGGCAGATCCTTCCACTTGGTGTCGAGCGTGAACTTGTAGTGCTTGCCGAGCGCGGTCAGCGTCTGCACGTAATAGGGCGACGACGACTTGGCCCAGGGCGCGATCGCGCCCTTGCGCAGCGTCAGATCCTTCTCAGGGATGACGAGGTCTTCGTCGACATGCTGCTCGACGCCGAGGCCGCCGCAGGCGGGGCAGGCGCCGTAGGGATTGTTGAAGGAGAACAGGCGCGGCTCGATCTCGGGGATGGTGAAGCCGGAGACCGGGCAGGCGAACTTTTCCGAGAACAGGATGCGCTCGGGCCCGCTCTTGTCGTGGATTTTCGCGGTCTTCTTCTTTTCCTCCGCAGGCGCAGCCGCCGCGGACGCATCGGCGAACTCGACGACGGCAAGGCCTTCGGCGAGCTTTAGCGCGGTCTCAAAGCTCTCGGCGAGGCGCTGGCCGATATCGGCACGCACCACGATGCGATCGACCACCACGTCGATATCGTGCGGGAATTTCTTGTCGAGGCTAGGAGCTTCCGCCAGCTCATGGAAGGTGCCGTCGATCTTGACGCGCTGAAAGCCCTTCTTGAGCCATTCGGCGAGCTCCTTCCTGTACTCGCCCTTGCGGCCGCGCACGACGGGGGCGAGCAGATAGAGGCGGGTGCCCTCGGGCAACGCCAGCACGCGGTCGACCATCTGCGAGACGGTCTGGCTCTCGATCGGCAGGCCCGTGGCCGGCGAATAGGGCACGCCGACGCGGGCCCAGAGCAGGCGCATGTAGTCGTAGATCTCGGTGACGGTGCCGACGGTCGAGCGCGGGTTCTTCGACGTCGTCTTCTGCTCGATCGAGATCGCCGGCGACAGGCCGTCGATCTGGTCGACGTCGGGCTTCTGCATCATCTCCAGGAACTGGCGGGCATAGGCCGACAGCGATTCGACGTAGCGGCGCTGGCCCTCGGCATAGATGGTGTCGAAGGCGAGCGAGGATTTGCCGGAGCCGGATAGCCCGGTGAACACCACCAGCTTGTCGCGGGGAATCTCGACGTCGATATTCTTGAGGTTGTGCTCGCGCGCGCCGCGGATCGTAATTGCGCGCAGGCTGGAGCCCGCGTTCTGTTGTTGGCGCTTCGCCTTGATCACTTCATCCATCCGAGTTGCCCTCAAGGAAGCCCAAAGGTGCGCGATCGCGCCAACAAAAAAGGCGCGCTGCGCCCGGAACCGGGATCGGCGCCGATGGGTATGGCAGCGAACGTAGGAAGAACGGCGGCGGATTTCCAGTGGGACTTGCGAATCGTCAACGGATTGTTGGCGTGCTGGCGGGATCTGGCAGCAGGAACGCGCGGAACCGCTCGCGGAGCACCCAGCCAAAACAAAAAGGCCGGCGCGAGGCCGGCCTTTCGTGACGATGTGACGTCGATCGTGATCAGTACTTCGCGACCACCGGGCCACCGAAGGTGTAGTTGAGTCGAACGGTAGCCATGTCCACGTCCTGCTTGATGCTGTCGGTGCGAGTGGTCACGCCGAGGAAGGTGAAGGTCTCGTTGTGCCTGCCCATGAACAGGTGGTTGTATTCGACACCGACCGACCAGTTCGGAGCGAAGCCGAATTCTATGCCGGTGCCGACGGTACCGCCCCAGCGCGTTTCGTTCGCGGTGTCGAGCGTAACGCCGCCAAAACTACCAGTGTACTTGTTGTGAGTGACGGCAGCGCCGCCCTTCACGTACCAAAGCACGTTGTTCCAGGCATAACCGACCTGGCCATTGAAGAGGCCGATGGCGTCGATCCTGGTCTCGTTCACCAGCGGCGCGAGCGCGGCAGGCGAGCTGATGTTCGAACCCTTCAGGTCAGCCCAGTCGCCCTGGGCTTCGAGACCGAACACCCAGTTGGCGGACTGCCAGCGATAACCGATCTGGCCGCCGACGAGTGCGCCGGTCGCATTGTGACAACCTTCGGCCACCGCCGGAGCGACCACGAAGGGGCCGACACTGGTGAGATCCCAACAGTTGCGGCTCCAGCCACCGCCGGCGTTGGCGCCGAGGTAGAAACCGCTCCAGTTGTACGCCGCGATCGGCGCCACCGGTGCCTTGGCGTAGGGGCGGGCCGCCAAATCGGCCGCCGAGGCCGGTGCCAACGCGCTGAGTGCGAACAAGCTGGCCGAAGCCAGCAAAAGCTTCTTCATATCCATTCCCCACTTCCATTTCTCATTCCGGTCTTCCGGAGAGCGGAAGAGCAGCGGACTTATGACCCAAGCAACGTCATTGCTTTACACCATTGAAGCCAAAGGTTGTGTCACCTAGAGGTCACATCCCTCCGAAAACGCGAGCGAACGGGCGGCCGCAACAAACAAAAAGGCCGGCGCGAGGCCGGCCTTTCGTGACGATGATGCGTCAGAGACGAAGCTCAGTACTTGGCGACGACCGGGCCGCCGAAGTGGTAGTTCACGCCGACCTGCACGGTGTGGAGGTCGAGAGTGCCGGTGTTGACCGGGAAGACGCCCGAGAAGTAGGTCTCGCCGCCCAGGCTGCGATAGAGGTACTCGCCCTTGACCGACCAGTTCGGAGCAAACATCGCCTCGACGCCCGCGCCGACCGTCCAGCCCGAATGGAACTGGCTCTCCGAGAGGCTCAGAACGGGGGGCGCGCTGACGCTGATCTTGTTGTTGATCCAGGCGTAACCACCCGTGGCGTACAGCAGGACGCTCGGGGAAGCGAGCCAGCCGATGCGACCACGCACGGTGCCGAGCGCGTCGATACGCGAACTGACCGTCGTGGGAACGAGGGCGCCACCAAAATCAACAAGACCGGTCGCCGAGGCGTTTACGTCAGCCCACGCGCCATCAGCTTCGATGCCGAACACGACGTTGGAGGTCTGCCAGTTGTAGCCAACGGTGCCGCCGACGAAACCGCCCTGCATGCGCGGATCATCGGAGCTGTTTTCCCAGGCGCCGCCGCCGACGATACCGAGATAGAAGCCGGTCCAGTTGTAGACCGAGGCCACAGGCGCGGGGGCCTTGGTGTAGGGGCGGGCTGCCAGATCAGCAGCCGAAGCGGGGGCCGCAAGGGCGAATACACAGGCCGAAGCCAACAAAACCTTCTTCATTTTCAACTTAATCCCAGTCCCAGTTTCTGTTGTTGCCTTCCGTGGCGGAAGGGCAGCGGACTCAAACGGCCCAACTGACGCCGTCTTTACACCACCAAAGCCGCAAGTTGTGTCTCCGAAAAGCCACAACAGCGGAAAAGGTGATGGTTGCTG
Source organism: Bradyrhizobium sp. NBAIM01 (assembly GCF_020194115.1). NCBI lineage: Bacteria > Pseudomonadati > Pseudomonadota > Alphaproteobacteria > Hyphomicrobiales > Nitrobacteraceae > Bradyrhizobium > Bradyrhizobium sp. NBAIM01. The sequence goes on from NZ_JADYVU010000006.1 coordinate 323,273, forward strand.
ACTTATCTACGTCCAGCCGTCGTGCTGCAAAAAAAAGGGCCGGCGCTGGGGCCGGCCCTTCGTTTCGCTCACGATAGGTGGGATATCAGTACCTCGCGACCAACGGGCCGCCGAAGCGATAATTCAGGCGGACTAGACCCATGTCGACGTCCTGACTGATGCGATCGCTCCCGAAGGCAACGCCCGCAGGCGTCGTGAAGGCGATCGTACGGTCGCCGAGGAAGATGTGGTTGTACTCGACGCCGAGCGTCCAGTTCGGAGCAAATCCGAATTCCAGGCCGGCGCCAACGGTGCCGCCCCAGCGGGTCTCGCGAGCCGACGCCAGCAGCGTGCCGGCGCCAGGCGTGCCAGGCGCGGCATAGACGTCGTACTTGTCCCCGACTACGGCGGCGCCGCCCTTCACATAGAGCAGCACGTTGTTCCAGGCATAACCGACCTGGCCCGTGATCAGGCCAAAAGCATCGATGTGAGAGCGGTTACGATCACCGGTGACCAAAGCGCTTCCAGGGAAGAGGAGGCTGACGTTGTCCCCCGAGAAGTCAGCCCAGTTGCCCTGGCCCTCGAGGCCGAACACCCAATTGGCCGACTGCCAGCGGTAGCCGATCTGACCACCGACCGTGCCGCCGGTCGCATCGTGACAGCCTTCAGCCACCAGAACGCCCGTGACCGGGGTCACGAAGTCCCAGCACTTGCGGCTCGTGCCGCCGCCGCCGTTGACGCCGATGTAGAAGCCGCTCCAGTCGTAAACCGCGGCGACCGCCGGGGCCGGAGCCTTGGTGTAGGGACGCGCAGCCATATCCGCCGCGCTTGCCGGAGCCGACAGCCCCAATGCCATTGCACAGATTACGCCGAAAAGAATCTTATTCATTGCAGTCTCCCCAAGTTTCGTCCGCTTCATGAAAGTCCCTGAAGCGGCTGATCAGACGCGACACCCATATGAATCAATTCCAAGGCAAAGGTAGCCTAAGGAAAGGGCAGAGTCCGTCTCCGGAAAGCCACACTCGCCAGACTATTGACAGGTTCCATCTTGATGAATGTTAAGAGTTTTTTCCTATTCAAGGGAACTCGAAAAGGTTCCATTCGGGGCTGACGTTTTTCGCGGCACGCGGGAAAATGTCTGCCCGCCCATGATGAAGAACAAATCTGGAACAAACGTGCGCGCGATGCTATATGTGGGGATAACCTTGGGGGTGGCAGGCTGATCGGTGTCCGCAAGCGTATAGGGTCGCCCTAGCGGGCGCAGAGGAACGCGGGCAGCGGATTCGCCCTTTTGAAATTCAGTGGCATTCGGAGTGGAGAGCGGCGATGGCGGGAAGCGTCAACAAGGTCATTCTGGTTGGAAATCTCGGCAAGGATCCCGAAATCCGCCGCACCCAGGACGGGCGGCCGATCGCGAATTTGAGCATCGCGACCTCGGAGACCTGGCGCGACAAGAACACCGGCGAGCGCAAGGAGAAGACCGAGTGGCATCGCGTCGTGATCTTCTCTGAGCCGCTTTGCAAGATCGTCGAACAGTATCTGAAGAAGGGCGCAAAGGTTTACATCGAAGGCGCGCTCCAGACCCGCAAGTACACCGACCAGAGCGGCGTCGAGAAATACTCGACCGAGGTCGTGCTGCAGGGCTTCAACTCAACGCTGACGATGCTGGACGGCCGCGGTGGCGGCGGCGGAGGTGGCAGCTTCGGCGACGAGCCGGGCGGCGACTTCGGCTCCTCCGGACCCGTCAGCAGCGCGCCGCGCCGTCCCGTTGCCGCCGGCGGCGGCCGCAACAGCGACATGGACGACGATATCCCGTTCTAGGACTTGGGAAGAGGCGGCTAGTCTCGGCGCAGATAACGGCCGACTCGGTTTTCAAGGATCCGCACCAGGACAGGATCCATGAATTCATAGTCGTCCGGAATGTCGAGACAGATGACCCGCTTGTTGTTCAAGCTGGACCGGAATTTCCGGTTCAGCTTGGTCCGGTGGGTCTTTTCCATGACGAAGATGACGTCGGCCCATTCAATCTGCTCGGCGGACAGCAAGACGTCCGCGCCGTTCGAAATGCCGGCCGAGTCGGTCTCGATCCCCGGCCAGGTCGAAAACACCTGCTCGGCGGTAGGGCTGCGGAGGCGATTGGCGCTGCAGACGAAAAGGACGTTGGTCACTTTGCCGCTCTCGGAGACGATCGGGCAGGTATCGGCGGGAATGATTGGTCGGTGCTTCTCGGGCGGGCTTCCGAGAGTTCCTGCTACATAAATACAGTTCTTTGGTCCACGGCTTTTCCGGCCTAAGCTTATGTGCGCCTCCGCCGGACACGAGGAAGCCCTGCATGAGCCTTGCGCCGCTGCTTGAGGCCGCGCCGGTGGTCCCGCTGCATGCCTTTGCCGCAATGGCCGCCCTTGTGCTTGGCCTCTTCCAGTTCTCCGCCCCCAAGGGCACGCTGCCGCACCGGACTATCGGCTGGATCTGGGTGGTGCTGATGGTGTTCGTGGCCGCCTCGTCGTTCTGGATCCACGAGATCCGTCTGGTCGGGCCGTTCAGCCCGATCCATTTCTTGTCGATCTTCACCCTGGCGGTGCTGCCGCTGGCGGTATGGCGTGCGCGCACCCATCGCGTCGCCGACCACCGGCGGATGATGATCTTGATCTTCTTCGGCGCCCTGGTGGTGGCGGGACTGTTCACGCTGGTGCCTGGGCGCATCATGCACCGGGTGACTTTCGGGGCGTGAGAGCCGGTTCCGCCCAGTCCGTTCCGGCCCCGTCCGCGGCCGTGGCGCGAAGGGCGTAAGTCTCTGGAAAAACAGTGGGAAAAAGCGCTTCCCCAAAGCTCGGCAAGGGTGGTTATCAGGGGTGTGATGCGCTATATGATTCCCAGATAAAACCTCACCGGATTTCCCCTTGGCTGACGACGATAACAAGCCCGGCGACCAGCCGGCGCAACCCTCGGACATTCGCCCCGTCTCCATCCTCGACGAGATGAAGAAGTCCTACCTCGATTACGCCATGAGCGTGATCGTGTCGCGCGCGCTGCCCGATGCGCGCGACGGCCTGAAGCCGGTGCATCGGCGCATCCTGTTCTCGATGAACGAGCAGGGCTTCACGCCCGACAAGAAGCACAAGAAGTCCGCCGGTATCGTCGGTGACGTCATGGGTAAATACCACCCTCATGGCGACCAGGCGATCTACGACGCGCTGGTGCGCATGGCGCAGGACTTCTCGATGCGCGAGTTGCTGGTGGACGGGCAGGGCAATTTCGGCTCGGTCGACGGCGACCCGGCGGCGGCCATGCGCTACACCGAGTCCCGCCTGACCAAGATCGCGCTGAAGCTGCTCGAGGACATCGACAGCGACACCGTCGACTTCCAGGACAATTACGACGGTTCCGAGAAGGAGCCGGTGGTCCTGCCGGCGCGGTTCCCGAACCTGCTGGTCAACGGCGCGGGCGGCATTGCCGTCGGCATGGCGACCAACATCCCGCCGCACAATCTCGGCGAGGTGATCGACGCCTGTATTGCGCTGATCGACAATCCCTCGCTGACCATCGACGAGCTCATCAACATCATTCCCGGCCCGGATTTCCCGACCGGCGGCATCATCCTCGGACGCCAGGGCATCCGCAGCGCCTACCATCTCGGCCGCGGCTCCATCGTGATGCGCGGCAAGGTCACGTTCGAGACCATTCGCAAGGATCGAGAGGCGATCGTCATCACCGAGATTCCGTATCAGGTGAACAAGGCGACGATGGTCGAGCGCATCGCCGAGCTCTACAAGGAAAAGAAGATCGAGGGCATCTCCGATCTGCGCGACGAGTCCGACCGCGAGGGCTATCGCGTCGTCGTCGAGCTCAAGCGCGACGCCGTGCCCGACGTGGTACTGAACCAGCTCTACAAGTTCACCCCGCTGCAGACGAGCTTCGGCGTCAACGCGGTTGCGCTCGATTCCGGGCGTCCGCAGACGATGAACTTGAAGGATATGTTGACGATCTTCGTCGGCTTCCGCGAGCAGGTCGTTACCCGGCGCACCAAGTACAAGCTGCGCAAGGCGCGTGAGCGCGCCCATGAGCAGGTCGGCCTCGCCATCGCGGTCGCCAACATCGACGAGATCATCAAGGTGATCCGCACCTCGCCGACACCGGCGGCGGCCCGTGACACCCTGATGACGCGCGATTGGCCTGCGCGCGACGTCGAGGACATCATCACGCTGATCGATGACCCGCGTCACCGGATCAACGAGGACGGCACGATCCGCCTCTCGCTGGAGCAGGCGAGGGCGATCCTCGAATTGCGTCTCGCACGTCTCACCGCGCTCGGCCGCGACGAGATTGGCGGCGAGCTGTCGAAGCTCGCCGGGGAGATCGGCGACTATCTCGCGATCCTGCGCTCACGCGCGCGCATCCTGGACATCATCAAGACCGAGCTTGCCGAGGTGAAGGCCGAGTTCGCAACGCCCCGCCGCACCGTGATCATGGAGCAGGAGGGCGAGGTCGAGGACGAGGACCTGATCCAGCGCGAGGACATGGTCGTCACGGTCTCGCACGCCGGCTACGTCAAGCGCGTGCCGCTGTCGGCCTACCGGGCGCAGCGCCGCGGCGGCAAGGGCCGCTCCGGCATGCAGACCCGCGACGAGGACTTCGTCAGCCGGCTCTTTGTCGCCTCGACCCATACTCCGGTGCTGTTCTTCTCCTCGCGCGGCCAGGTCTACAAGGAAAAGGTCTGGCGGCTGCCGATGGCCGCGCCGAACGCGCGCGGCAAGGCCATGATCAACATCCTGCCGCTGGAGCAGGGCGAGCGCATCACCACCATCATGCCGCTGCCGGAGGATGAATCGACCTGGGGCCAGCTCGACGTGATGTTCGCGACCACGGGCGGCAACGTCCGGCGCAACAAGCTGTCCGACTTCGTTGACGTCCGCCGCTCCGGCATCATCGCCATGAAGCTCGACGACAACGAGGCGATCGTCGACGTGCAGATCTGCACCGAGCGCGACGACGTGCTGCTGACCGCTGCGGGCGGCCAGTGCATCCGCTTCCCCGTCACCGATGTGCGCGTATTCACCGGGCGCACCTCGATGGGCGTGCGCGGCATTGCGCTCGGCGAAGGCGACAAGGTGATTTCGCTGGCGATCCTGCGCCACGTCGACACCACCTCGGACGAGCGCTCGGCCTATTTGAAGATGCGCCGCGCGGTCGCGGGCGAAGCCGCCGCAGACGAGGCGCCGGCCGATGCCGAGGCCGAGGAGACCTCGGGCAGCTTCCAGCTCCCGCAGGAGCGCTATGTCGAGATGTCGGCGCAGGAGCAGGTCGTGCTGACCGTCTCCGTCAACGGCTACGGCAAGCGGACCTCGTCCTACGAGTACCGCACCACCGGCCGCGGCGGCAAAGGCATCGTCGCTATGAGCGTCAACCACCGCAACGGCAATCTCGTCGCCTCGTTCCCCGTGGAGGAGGCGGATCAAATCATGCTGGTCACCGACAAGGGCCAGCTGATCCGCTGCCCGGTCGAAGGCATCCGCATCGCCGGCCGCTCGACGCAAGGCGTGATCGTGTTCGACACCGCCGAGGACGAGCACGTGGTGTCAGTCGAGCACATCACGGAAGAGGCCGAGAACGGGAATGGAGCGAACGGGGAATAGAGGCTGGCGAATCGGGACTCATCCACCCGCCGTTCCTCGCAGCCGATAGTGCCCCCTGAACGAGATCGCGCCCGTCGGGCCATTCCGACGGGCGCGAGCGTCGCGTAGTCTGCGACGAGACGTCACAAATGTTCCTGGGGTCTTGAGGGACCCGCCCGACGCGAACCTGACAGATCCGATTACGGCGTGCGGTTGGCGGTCACGAGGCGGGCCTCGCGGACGTTGGCCTTGGTGCCGGCGCTACGCAGGCAGGACGCTTCGAAGTTCGGCCAGGCCTGCTGCGAGCAGTCACGGCCGATGCTGCGGATGTCGAGCCGGTCGCTCTTGGCCAGCGGCTGCGGCACGCTGGCTTCGACCTTCGGAGCAAAGCCGGGCAGGAGGGTGAGGGCCGCGGCAACACACGCAGACAGAGCGATCGCTGAAATGGTCTTGATCATGACAGTCCCCTGTGATGCGGCCGCCTACGCCCAGTACGCGGCCCGTCATTCGTTGGCCGGATTAGTAACCATGGCCAGTTTCCGGACGTCTTCGCCGATGTGGGAAATGGTTTCGTTCGCGCTCCGTTTTGTTTCGTGGCCGCCCCGAGACGAAACAAACCGGCTGCCGCTGACGCCCAACGGGACATTTTCGGAGGGGCTGGACCGGAAACGGGCTAGGAACCTGCCCGGCTTGCCGGCCCGGGCGGGGCGCGGTAGGACGGGGCCATGCCGCGCATCGCCTTCTACCCAGGTTCCTTCGACCCCATCACCAACGGCCATCTGGACGTGGTCCGGCACAGCGTTTCCTTGTGCGACAGGCTCGTGGTCGCGATCGGGGTGCATCCCGGCAAGAAGCCGCTGTTCTCGACCGAGGAGCGCCTCAAGATGCTCGAGGACGTCTGCGGTCCGATCGCGGCGCAGGCCGGCTGCGTGCTGGAGGCGACGACGTTCGACGATCTGTCGGTGACCGCGGCGCGCAAGCACGGCGCGACCATCATGATCCGGGGCCTGCGCGACGGCACCGACCTCGATTACGAGATGCAGCTCGCCGGCATGAACGAGGCCATGGCGCCGGAGGTGCATACGGTCTTCCTGCCGGCCTCTCCCATGGTCCGCCCGATCACCGCCACTTTGGTGCGCCAGATCGCCGGCATGGGCGGGGACGTCTCGGCCTTCGTCCCGCCGCAGGTCGCGGCACAGCTCAAGGCCAAATTCGCCTGAAAACGGCGCGCTTCCTCTTCTCTCTGATCCGGAGTTGTCATGATCCGAATTCTCGCAGTTCTTGCCGCGCTTCTGTTCGCGGCGCCGGCGGTGGCGCAGCAATTGCCGGCAAATCTCGACAAGGCCAACGCCATCGTCATCGACAGCACCAAGGGCCGCATCGTCATCAAGCTCAGGACCGACATCGCGCCCCAGCATGCCGAACGCATCAAGCAGCTGGCGCGCGAAGGCTTCTACAACAACGTGCCGTTCCACCGCGTCATGGACGGCTTCATGGCGCAGACCGGCGACGGCCAGAACGGCAACGGCACCGGCGGCTCGAAATACCCGAACTTGAAGCAGGAATTCTCCAAGGTGCATTTTGCCCGCGGCATCGTCGGCATGGCCCGGCGCGGCGACAGCGTCGACAGCGCCAACTCGCAGTTCTTCATCATGTTCGCCGACGGCGGCAGCCTCGACGGCCAGTACACCGTGATCGGCGAGGTGGTGCAGGGCATGGACGTCGTCGACAAGCTGAAGAAGGCGCCCCCCGGCTCGCCCGGCGGCTCCGTCACCGATCCCGACAAGATGGTGAAGGTGCAGGTCGCCTCAGACATCAAATAGGCGCGGCCATGGCGCGCCGCGGTGGCAGGCTCCTGCTGGTTGCCGCGGTGCTGTTGCTCGCCACCTCCCGTGCGGCCGTGGAGGCCGCCCAGGTCGACACGATCCAGGACATCTTCCGGCACCTGCGCACCTGCTGGAGACCGCCGTCGCCGGCGAGGGCCCGCCCACTCGACATCACCGTCCTGGTGAGCTTTAACCGGGCCGGAAACATTCTGGGCCATCCGAGGATTACCTATGAATCCGCGGAGGCCTCTGACAACGACCGGCTGCAATACCGGATCGCGGTGATGGAGGCGTTGCAACGCTGCACGCCGGTGCCATTTACCGATGCAATGGCCGGCGCCGCCGCGGGACGTCCATTCGCGATCCAGTTCCGCAGCCGCAAGACGTCACCCGACAAGACTTCACCCCCAACGCAAGAGAGACGAGCATGAGCGTCACCGAAAACACCCTGATCCTCGAGACCACGCAGGGCCCCGTCACCATCGAGATGCGCCCCGACCTCGCGCCCGGCCATGTCGCGCGTATCAAGGAGCTGGTCCGTGAGGGCTTCTACGACGGCATCGTGTTTCACCGCGTGATCGAGGGCTTCATGGCGCAGACCGGCTGCCCGCACGGCACCGGCACCGGCGGCTCCGGCAAGAAGCTGAAGGCCGAGTTCAACAAGGAGCCGCATGTGCGCGGCACCGCCTCGATGGCCCGCGCCGCCAATCCCGATTCCGGCGACAGCCAGTTCTTCATCTGCTTCGACGACGCCCGCTTCCTCGACAACCAGTACACGGTGTGGGGCAAGGTCACCGAGGGCATGGAGAACGTCGACAAGATCAAGCGCGGCGAGCCGGTGCAGAACCCCGACAAGATCGTCAAGGCGCGGATGGCCGCGGACAAGGAATAGTCACTCGATCCTCATCCTGAGGAGCGCGGAACGCGCGTCTCGAAGGATGAAGGCCCCACTGCTGCAACCCGGCCTTCATGGTTCGAGACGGCGCTAAGCGCCTCCTCACCATGAGGGTCTGGCTGTGTCGCGCCAAGCCTGCTCATGCGCACCGATCTCTTCGATTTCGATCTGCCGCCCGAGCGCATCGCGCTGCGCCCGGCGAGCCCGCGCGATTCCGCGAGGATGCTGGTCGTCGAGAATGGCGCGCTGCGCGATCAGATCATTTCCGACCTGCCGCAATGGCTGAGGCCCGGCGACCAGCTCGTCGTCAACGACACCAAGGTGATTGCGGCGCAATTGAAGGGCCGCCGCATCGGCCGCGACACCGAGCCGAAGATCGAGGCGACGCTGATCAAGCGCCTCGACGGCTCGCGCTGGCAGGCGCTGGTGAAGCCGGCCAAGAAGCTCGCCCCCGGCGACCGCATCCGCTTCGGCAACGACGGCAAGGTCTGCCTGCTCGGCCATCTCGACGCCGAGGTCGAGGCCAAGGGCACCGAGGGCGAGGTGACGCTGTCGTTCTCGTTCCACGGCCCGGCGCTGGACCAGGCCATCGCCGATCTCGGCAGCCCGCCGCTGCCGCCCTACATCGCCTCCAAGCGCACGCCAGACGATCAGGACCTCGCTGATTACCAGACCATGTTCGCGGCGAATGAAGGCGCAGTTGCAGCGCCGACCGCGGGGCTGCATTTCACGCCCGCGCTGGAGCAGGCGCTGCACGCGCGCGGCGTCGGCCTCAACCGCGTGACGCTGCATGTCGGGGCAGGGACGTTCCTGCCGGTGAAGGTCGACGACACCGAAGCCCACAAGATGCACGCCGAGTGGGGCACGATCTCGGCCGCAACGGCGGAGCGGCTCAACGCCGCGCGGAAGACTGGCGGCCGTATCATTGCCGTCGGCACAACGTCATTGCGGCTGCTCGAAAGCGCAGCGCGCGAGGACGGCACGATCCAGCCATTCGCCGCCGAGACGTCGATCTTCATCACGCCCGGCTACCGCTTCCGCGCAGTCGATATTCTGATGACGAATTTCCATTTGCCGAAGTCGACGCTGTTCATGCTGGTGTCGGCCTTCTCCGGGCTCGCGACGATGAAGCAGGCCTATGCGCACGCGATCGCGAGCGGATACCGGTTCTATTCGTATGGCGATGCGTGTTTGCTGTTTCGAGCGGTCCCGTAGGGTGGATTAGCCGTCAGCGTAATCCACCGCTTCTGTTTCCGCGGATATGAAAGAGGTGGGTTACGCCCAGCGGCCGCGCTTCGCGCATCCGCTAGGCTAACCCACCCTACGCACCTCCCGTTACGCCATCACCTTCTGCGGCAACAGCTCGGCGATCTGCACGGCGTTCAGCGCCGCGCCCTTGAGCAGCTGATCGGCTGCCACGAACATCGAGATCGAATGGCCTGAGGGGTCGCTGAGATCCTTGCGGATGCGGCCGACCAGAACGTCGTCCTGGCCCGAGGCGTCGATCGGCATCGGGAAGTAGTTCTTGGCGCGGTCGTCGACCACCTTGACGCCGGGCGCGCGCGCCATGATGGCACGGACCTGGTCCTCGCTGATCGGCTTCTCGCATTCGAAGGTGATGGCTTCGCAATGGGCGCGCAGCACCGGCACGCGCACGCAGGTGACGCCGACGGCGATGCTGTCGTCCTCGAAGATCTTGCGGGTCTCCTTGATGACCTTGGTCTCTTCGTCGTTGTAGCCGGTCTCGGGGTCGATGGCGGTGTTGTGGTTGAACAGGTTGAAGGCGTAGGGGTGTGGCATCACCTTCGGCGTATAGACCTGCCCGTTGAGGTTGGCGCGGGTGGATTCGACGAGCTCCTCCATCGCGGCGGCGCCGGCGCCGCTGGCCGCCTGATAGGTCGAGATGATCACGCGCTTGATGCGGTTCTTCTGGTGGATCGGCCACAGCGGCACCAGCGCGGTGATCGCGGCGCAGTTCGGGTTGGCGATGATGCCCTTGTGGTCGCGGATGCGGCTCGCGTTGATCTCGGGGATCACCAGCGGCACGTTTGGGTCCATGCGGAAGGCCGAGGAATTGTCGACCACGACGGCGCCGGCCTTCACCGCGATCGGTGCATACTTCCTGGAGATGCTGCCGCCGGCGGAGAACAGCGCGATGTCGACGCCGTCGAAGGAGCGCTCGGTCAACTCCTCGATGGCCACGCTCTGCCCGCGGAACGACACCGTCTTGCCGGCCGAGCGGGCGCTCGCCAGTGCCTTGAGCTTGCCGACGCGAAAGCCGCGCTTGTCCATGGTGGCGATGAATTCGGCGCCCACCGCACCGGTGACGCCGACAATCGCGACGACGGGATCGTTACTCACTTTGTCCTCCGTTGCATTGAGAATTTAGACAACAAAAAAGCCCCGGACCATCGAGGGCGGGGCTTGCCGTAGAGCTGATGCGTTTAAGTCGACGACCTACGCGCGCACGCCTCCCCGGGCCCCTTCGGCCGTGGTGGTTTTGGTCGTGCGTTTGGTGGTCGTGAACATGGCGGCGACTTATGCGGGAGAGTCTTGCGGCCGTCAATGGCTTTTCGGCCCGGCCGATGCCGGGGGCAGCCTGCCGCTATTTGGCACCCGCTATTTCCCCTTGGCGCCAGGCGGCTCCAGGGTGACCTCCTTGAGGTCGTCGCCGCTGACGACGACGATCGAGAAGTTCAGCCGGCCGCGCTCGCGGACCAGCCCGCCGCTGATGGCCTTGCCTGCGGCGGCGCGCTCGGCGACGCGTACGGCATCGGAGAGGCGGTGCCTGATCGCACCCAGCGCTGCGAGGTTGCTGCGGTCCTCGCGGTCGAGCTCGGTGAGGGGTAGGGCCGCTTCCCCGCCGACCAGTTCGCCGGTCGCAGCATTGATGGTGTGGCGCCAGATCCGGTCGTTGTGCAGTGTCTTCACCCGGTAGACCGGCACGCCCGAGCCGCCATCGAAGCTCACATCGGCGGTGGTGGCGCCGGCATGGCGGGCTTCGGCAATCGCCATGGCCTGGCTGATCGTGATCGAGGAGCCGCGGAATCGCTCTATTTCGCGGCTGACTGCCTGGCGGTCCGCTTCGGCATCACCATCTGTGTCGCTGTGAAGCGCGGTCGGCGTGCTCGCGGTCACGACAGCATGTGCCGGCGCAGCGATGAGCAGCGCGGGCAATGCGATCGCAAGCAGGTGCGAGGTCCATCGTTTGGCAGTCGTCATGCTCGAAACCCTCGGCCAGCGAGTGTGCCGGATGATCGTAAAGAATTCGCGGCCGGCCTTGGGCATCGGCCGGCCGCGGAGCGCCGCGGCAGGCTGTACCCGCCGCGGCGATCTGGGTGATACGGGCCTCCTTTGGGGCTGGTGAAAAAAGCGGTCCGCATCGCCTTATAACTAAACCATACCGTATCGTTTTATTTCGGTCAATGACGCCGCACCGTCGCCCCCTGGGGAAAGCACGCAAGCTCACGGAATTGTCAGCGGGAGGAGCGTCGCCGTGGCGCGAGTTTCGAGGTGTCCTGGACGCGGTCGGCAGGTCCCAGCGCGCCGGCCAGGAACAGCTTGATCGCCGCGCGCATGCGCTTTTCGGCAGCCTTCAGCTCCAGCGCCGTTCCGAACGTCGCCATACGATGGGTGTGGCCGACGACGACGTCGAGGAACACCTCGGCTGCGATGGTGGTGTCGTCGACATCGAGCGCGCCTTGCGCCACCAGATGGTCGAAGAAGCGCGCCGTGGTGGCGACGGCCTTCAGCCAGCCTTCCTCCTTGCCGAGCTTGGCGACGTCGGGGAAGTTGATGGCCTGTGCCGTCATCATGCGGCTAAAGGCGACGGCATCCGGGCCGCAGGTGAAGGTCAGCATCTCGCGTCCGATCTCGACCAGCCGCTGCTCGACCGGGATGTTCGAGGCGCTGGAGAGCTGCGTCTCCGCCGCCGCCGACAGCGGCGCAAGCCAGCGCTCGATCTCGCGCCTCAGCACGGCCGCGAACAGACCGCGCTTGTCGCCATAGCGGGAATAGACGGTGGGCTTGCTGACCCGCGCAGCTTCCGCGACCGCATCGAGCGAGGTCGCATCGAAGCCGCGGTCCAGGAACAGGCGGGTGGCGACCTCGATCAGCCGCAGATCGCGCTCGATCGCAGCGGTCTTCGTCGGCCGGCCACCACGCGATTTCGGCGCCTCGCGCCGTGGCGCTGCCGGTCTTGTCCTGGTCGCAGTCAATCCCATGCCCAATGATTCCTGCGCGGTCGTGATATCGGTCATTCGCTCTATATCGCGCAGGAGCGGAGGCGTCATCGCGAATCTGGCCGAATTGGCCATATCGTCAACGGTTTCGGTATTGCCTCGTTCCGTCACGAGGGATCACGGCAGCGTCGAGGTCCAGGCCTGGCCGGATGCAGCCTTCTCGTATCCGTACTGGTAGAGCGCCCGCATATAGGTTGTGTCGAATCCTTCCGACGGCGGCGCAGGATAGTCGCGCGCGATGTAGGAGAGATGGAAGCCCAGCCGGTTGCGCTTGGCGAAATCGTAGGTCGAGAAGATGATCGAGCGCGTCTGCGATTGGGTGATCGCCGACAGGCTGCGCGAGGCGACGTCGATGGTGCCGTTGGAGACGAGCTCGAAGTTGCGTTCGATCTTCTTGTTGACGAGGATGTAGATGTCCACCTTCGCATTGCCGGGCAGACGGCCGCTCTGGAACAGCAGAGCTTCGGGCAAGGTCAGCACCGGCGCGGTCACGCCGCCATCGACATGCATCTCCTGAAACTTGCGGCCCCCGCCTTCGGCATCGATCATGATGGACGGAAACACCAGGGGAATGCTGGCGGAGGCCGCCATCACGTCGCGAAACAGCTTGAGCGCCTCGGGCGTTCCGACCGCGGCAATCTTGCCCATGTCCCAGATCGCGGTGCGCTGCGTGTCGAGGTCGGTCGTCACCACGAGCAGCCTGCGGCCCTTGGCGTGCTCGCGCGCGACCTGTGCCATGATCTCGGGCCCGACATAGCGTGCAACGAGCTCGCGCAGCCGCGTGTTGCCGAACAGGCCGGATCCGAACAGCACGCGCATGATGCTGGGATCGTTCAGGAGGCTCTCCGCGATGCCGCTGGTGTAGACCTCCTTCAGCGTGTCGTCATATTGCGGTCCGAGAAACGCGAACGGCGCGATCAGGCCGCCGGTGCTGACTCCCGAGACGACCGAGAAGGTGGGGCGGGTTCGGGCCGCGGTCCAGCCGTTGAGCACGCCGACGCCATAGGCGCCGTCAGCGCCGCCGCCGGACAGCGCCAGATAGGTTCTCGTCGCAGTGCTGTTGTCTTTATCGAAGCTGAACTTGGTGACCGGCTCGTCGGCGTAGCGCCGGAGGCCGTCGATATCCAGCACGCGCGAGGCGCTGGCTTCAGCGGCTGTGTAGGGCGTGCGGGGCAGGGCGGTGCAGGCGCCGAGCGCCAGGCTGCAGATCAGGACCACCGATCCGATCAGGCCGACGCCAGTCTGCCTGATCCGGTCACGCGAGGAGACGGATGCGTCGGTCGAACACGAAGGGTACGGCATTGTCGGTGGCTGGCGATCACGCATCTACCGCCGCCGGCAAGTTCGCCGCGGCATCTCGTTCCAGCCCCCAGACAAAAACTACACTGTATCGTTTCGTTTGACAAGGGTGCGGGCACACGATCCTTGTGTGGATCGTTGTCCAGTCTGATGCACAAACCGGCCCGAGCGCGGTCGGCGGGTTGATCAGCCTGCTCCGACACGCAATAAGCACCGCCATGAATCCCGACAATGACCTTCCCAATCACTTTGAGTTGCTCGCCACCGACGGGGCGGCGCGCACCGGGCGCCTGACCACCCCGCATGGCGTGGTGCGGACCCCGGCCTTCATGCCGGTCGGCACCGCCGGTGCCATGAAGGGCATGCACTGGCGCGAGGTGCGCGATGCCGGCGCCGACATCGTGCTCGGCAACACCTACCATCTGATGCTGCGTCCAAGCGCCGAGCGGATCGCGGCGCTCGGCGGCCTGCAGACGTTCACAGGCTGGAACGGACCGATGTTGACCGATTCCGGCGGCTTCCAGGTGATGTCGCTGGCGGATTTGCGCAAGGTCAGCGAGCACGCCGTCACGTTCCGCTCGCACATCGACGGCGCCAAGGTCGAGCTGTCGCCGGAGCGGTCGATCGAGGTGCAGCGTTTGCTCGGCTCCGACATCGCCATGCAGATGGATGAATGCGTACGGTTGCCTGCCGAGCGCGCCGACATCGAGCGCGCGATGCAATTGTCGCTGCGCTGGGCGGAGAGAAGCAAGCGCGCCTTCGCGAACGCCCCGGATGGCTACATGCTGTTCGGCATCGTGCAGGGCGGCGACGTGCCCGAGCTGCGCCATGCGAGCGCGCAAGGCCTGGTCGGGATCGGCTTCCATGGCTATGCGATCGGCGGGCTCGCCGTCGGCGAACCGCAGGCGGTCATGCTGGCGATGATCGACGAGACCGCGCCGCTGCTGCCGAAGCAGCGGCCACGCTATCTGATGGGCGTCGGCACGCCCGACGACATCCTCGAGGCGGTGAAGCGCGGCATCGACATGTTCGACTGCGTGATGCCGACCCGCAACGGCCGGCACGGCGTCGCCTTCACGCGCTACGGCCAGGTCAATTTGCGCAACGCGCGCCATGCCGACGATCCACGCCCGCTCGATGAAGAGAGCTCATGGCCGTCGACGCGGAACTGCGCGCGCGCCTATCTGCATCATCTCGTCAAGGCCGGCGAGACGCTGGGCGCGATGCTGCTGTCCGAGATCAATGTCGCGTACTACCAGTCCCTGATGCAGGGCATCAGGGACGCGATCGCGCAAGGAAATTTCGAGGAGTTCTATCAGCGTACGCGCGCGGACTGGGCGAGGGGCGATATCGCCCCGCGATAGCTCAACAGTCCAAACTCAGTTGCACACGAGCCGCCGCTTCACGGCATGCTTGGTCACGAAGCCGTAGCCGCAATTGTCGCAAGTCCAGAGGTAGCTGATGATGTGGTCCGAGACGTAGGCAGATGCTTCAGCGGCGACCATGGAGTCGGCGCAGACGGGACAGGTCGGCAACTCGCTGCAACGCGGATCACGCCTTAGCACTACGGTCGACATCACTTCAGCAACCGCTGACATCGTGGTGACCTCCCTGCTTTGAGACCTAAGTCTAACATAAGCAGAATCAGTTGACGAGGTCGCAACACAAATGCGTTGGTTTTCTGCTAATTAAAGCTCACGCGATTTTGCGATGCAGCGTATTTAACATGTGCTGCATAGCCGCTTGCGTGTCGCCGCAAGCTGTCCGTAACTGCGCAGGGCCGCGACAGACGTGCAGATCGTCGCCACAGGGAGTTCATCATGGACGTATCGTCCAACACGGGTGCAGCGCACCAACCCGGCCGTGGCCGGATCTATGACTCGATCGTCGATGCCTTCGGCAACACGCCCATCGTGCGCTTGCGCCGGCTGCCCGGCATGCACGACGTGAACGCGACCATTTTGGCAAAACTTGAATATTTCAATCCTGCCGCGAGCGTGAAGGACCGCATCGGCGCGGCCATGATCATCGCGATGGAGAAGGCGGGCATCGTCAAGCCGGACACCGTGCTGATCGAGCCGACCTCCGGCAATACCGGCATTGCGCTCGCCTTCGTCGCGGCCTCCCGCGGCTACCGGCTCAAGCTGGTGATGCCGGAATCGATGTCGATCGAGCGACGCAAGATGCTGGCCTTTCTCGGCGCGGAGCTGGTGCTGACGCCGGCGGCGCAGGGCATGAAGGGCGCCATCGCGGCCGCCGAGGAGCTCTTGAAGACGACGCCGAATTCAGTGATGCCGCAGCAGTTCAAGAACCTCGCCAATCCGGAGGTGCACCGCCGCACCACCGCGGAGGAGATCTGGAACGACACCGGCGGCAGCATCGACTTCTTCGTGGCCGGCGTCGGCACCGGCGGCACGATCACCGGCGTCGGCCAGGTACTCAAGCCGCGCAAGCCGGGCTTGCGTGTGGTCGCGGTCGAGCCGGAGGAGAGCCCGGTGCTCTCGGGGGGACAGCATACTCCGCACAAGATCCAAGGCATTGGTGCCGGCTTCGTCCCTGACATCCTCGACCGCTCCGTGATCGATGAGATCGTGAAGATCAACTCGACCACGGCGATCGAGACCTCGCGCGCGCTGGCGCGGCATGAGGGCATTCCGGGCGGCATCTCCTCGGGCGCCGCGATCGCCGCCGCACTCGAGATCGGCAAGCGGCCGGAAGCTTCCGGAAAGACCATCCTGGCGATCGTGCCGTCCTTCTCCGAGCGGTATCTTTCGACGGCTCTGTTTGAGGGAATCTAGGACATGGCGGATCAACCGAGACGGCCGCGCACGCTGGGCGATGCCAGGACCGAGGCCGAGGCGGCGTTCAAGAAGGTGACGGCCAAGGTCGCCACGGCGCCGCCCAAGCAAAACGCCGTGCCCGGCATCAAGGAGCAGGTCACGCTGCGCATCGACCAGGACGTGCTGGAGTTCTTCCAGGAGGGCGGTCCCGGCTGGCAGGATCGCATCAACGAGGCGCTGCGCAAGGTGGCAGGGAAGTAGACTTCGCGGATGGGCTGTAGCTTCTCATCCTGAGGAGCTTGCGAAGCAAGCGTCTCGAAGGATGAAGGCCCCGCTGGTCGAGGCGCGCCTTCATGGTTCGAGACGGCGCTTCGCGCCTCCTCACCATGAGGATCACAAACGAAAAAGCCCGGCGCGAGCCGGGCTTCTGTCGTCTGGGATCCGTCTCGCTCTCAGCGGCGGAACATGCCGCCCATCATGCCGCCGACGACGCCACCGACGAAGGCCGCACCGGCAGCATCGCCGGGATTGCTGCGTGGCTGGGGAGCCGGTGCCGGCGCGCTGCTCTGAGCCGGGGCGGTGGCGGCGCGCCGAGCCGGCTTCTGGCTGCCGTCGTTCGCCGTTGCCGGGGCAGCCACGATTTCCGAGAGCAGGGCCTTGTGCTGGTTCTTGTTGAGATAACCCGACGAGGGATAGCCGCGCGCAGTCTGCCAGCGCTTGAGCACGGACCGCGTTTCGTCGTTGAAGACGCCGGTCTGGTTGGTGTCGAAGCCGAGCGCCGTGAGTCGACGCTGCACGTCGCGACGCTTGTTCTTGTCGAGACCGATTTGGTCCTCGGTCACTTGGGTAGCCTCATCCGTGAAGGTGGCGGGATCGACGCCGGCATTGAGCGTGCGGGTCGCGGTCGAGGGGCCGCTCTTGATCGCCGCTAGCCGCGCCAGCGCCAGCGCCTTGAACTGGCCGTTCGGGTAAGCGGTGAGGTAGGCATTGAGCTCCTCGGCCTTATTGGACTCCTTAACCGAGCGCCAGTATTCGAGCTCGACACCGTCCGAGCTTCCGGTCGCCGCCGGCACAATGCCGGTCGCGGTCGGGGCCGCAGCGGCGACCTGGGTGGTCGGCGCCTGATTGAGATAGACGGAGCCGGTCAGGTTGGTGTGGCCCCAGGGCAGCTGGCCCTTGCGGGTCTCTTCATTGACCTGAGCGCGCACCGACGTCATGGCCTGCTGGATCTCGACGCCGGGCTTGGTGATGTTGTCAATCAACGCCCGCGTGAACGGGCTGTTGTTGCCTTCCTGGCCGTCGAGTGCGGTCTGGCCCGGGCCGGTGGCGAACGCGATCAGCGTGCCTTCGCCGGACTTCATCTCGGCGAGGCCGCTCTGGACGTTGACGCTGCGGGTCGCCGAATTCGACTTGATCTTCGCGGCGAACGGATTGTCCCGGCAGGCGTCGAGGAAGACGAGCTTGACCTTGGCATCGCCCATGGTCTGCTCGAGCGTCAGGTCGATGTTGATGGCGGCGCCCAGCTTGACGTCCATCTCCGACTTGATGTCGGCATCGACGGGCAGCAGGTAATTGGTGCCGCTGACGGCGATGCCGTGGCCGGCATAATAGAACAGCGCGATATCGGAGCCTTGCGCCTTGCGGCCGAAATCAAGCAGCTTCTCGGTCATCTGGTCGCGGCTGAGATTGGAGCCTTCGATCACCTCGAAGCCGACATTGCGCAGCGTGGCCGCCATCGCCTTGGCGTCGATCGGCGGGTTCGGCAATTGCGCGACGTTCTTGTAGGAGCCGTTGCCGACGACGAAGGCGACGCGGCGGTCAGCCTTGGCGGCACTGATCGACAGCGCCATGCACATCAGCGAAGCGAGGAGGGTGAGATAGCGCATTCTGAAATCCCCAGAATCGAATTGCAGGCAGCAACAAATCGGCCACGAACCTACACGAAGTGCCCGACTTCGCGCCACCAAAACGGCAGTCCGTTGCGTTCAACCCGCTGCTGTGTGGCCGAATGTGCACGATGGAGTGTCGCTCCAACGTGATCCAAATCACACGGCCACTTGGTTTTGTCGCGCGAGACGGCGCGAGGTTCACCTGGCCCGGGCGGGAACCGACGAAGCGGGCTTCAAATTGAGTAAATTGCCGAACAGGATCAGCGCGGCGCCGAGCACGGTCCAGGCGTCGAGCCGCTCGGAATACAACAGCCAACCGGCAGTTGCAGTCAGTGGAACCCGCAGGAAGTCCATCGGAACCACGACCGTCGCGTCAGCGTAGCGCATCGCACTGGCCAGGCAATAATGTGAGAACGTGCCGCAGACGGCGATCACGCCGACCCAGCCCCAGACATAGAGCGACGGCCACGTCCAGACCAACAGCGTCGGAATGAAGCCCGCAACCGACTGCACCACCAGCATCCAGAACAGGATCGAGAGCGCACTCTCGGTGCGGGTCAGCGATTTGACCAGCGCCATCGCGACGCCAAATCCCATGGCGGCGCCAAGCGCGATGAGCTGCCCCGGATTGATCTCCCCGGTCGAGGGGCGAACAATGACGATGACGCCGACGAGGCCGAGCACGATGGCGGCGATCTTCCATGGCGTCATCCGCTCGGACAGGAAGCTCGCCGCGAGGACGGCCGTCCAGATCGGCATGGTGAACTCGATTGCCACCACCTGGCCGATCGGGATCAGTGTCAGTGCGAAGAACCAGCCGAGTTGGGCAACATAGTGCACCAAATTGCGGCCGACATGCTGCGGCAGGCGCGATGTCTTGAGTACCTTCCAGCCGCCGGCGCGGTAGATAATCGGTGAGAGCAAGACGAAGCCGGCGAGCGACCTCATTTCCATGATCTGAAAAACATTCAGCTCGCGCGTGGTCTCGCGCCCGGCCACCGCCATGATCAGCATCAGCGACAGCCAGCCGGCCATCCACAGTGCAGCCATCATTTTCGACGGTGTGGTGCTCATCTGCGGCGGATACGGAAAGGGATGGACAGAGGAGGGGCGGCCGGTATCGGCGACATTGCCGCCGTTTGCAACGGCCAAATCTGCGGATGCAGCGATGCTGGGCGGCATGCTAAGGCATCAGCGAACAACGACAAAGATCGGGAGACATTGCCCATGCGCATCTTGCAGCCGGCCGAGTGGAAAAAACCGCGCGGCTTTTCCCACGGCGTCGTGACCGAGGGGCCGGGCCGATGGGTGGTACTCGCCGGCCAAACCGGGGGCGACGAGGCCGGCAGTTACGATCCCGACATGGCAGCCCAGGTCGCGACGGCGCTGAAGCGGATCGTCAAGCTGCTGGGCGAGGCCGGTGCCGGCGCCGAGCACATCGTCCGCCTGACCTGGTACCTGACCAGCCGCGCCGAGTACGAAGCGGCAGGTGCCGGCATTGGCGCGGCCTGGAAGGAAACGCTCGGCCGCAATTTTCCGCCCTCGACGCTGCTCTATATCGGAGGCCTCGTGGACGAGCGTGCCAAGGTCGAGATCGAGGTCACGGCGTTCGTGCCCGGCCCATAAAAAAATCGATCCGGCGCGGGCGCCGGATCGATTGTCGCGTGAGCTAGCGTCTTATTTCGACATCGAGATGTGCGCGCCGCGGAACTGACTGTCCGCGCGCATCGTGACGTTCTGCTTGTTGCCGGACGTCTTGAGAGAGATGTTGGCGTTGAAGCCCGCGGTGGAGGCCACCAGCTCGTAGCTTCCGCCGCTGCCGCGGCCCTGGAGCGAACCGGAGATGTTGCGGCTGGTCTCGGACCAACTGCCTGCAATGGCGCCGCCTTCGGCCTTCACGTTGGCGCCGAGGTTGAATTTGTAGGCATCGCTGGCGCAGGTCAGCGACATCTCCATGGTCGGTCCGATCGGAGCGTATTTGGCCCGGCAGCGGATCCGCTCGGTCGAGCCGTCATCCAGCGTGACCGTGCCACCGCCGCTCCAGCTGCCCGCCAGTGGGGCGAACGGACCCGACTGGGCACTGCTTTCGGTCGCGGCGATCCCAGCCCCAAACAAAACGGCGGCCGCGATCAGCAGCCGCCGGTTCCGGGCGCGAGCCTCAATTGGTTTATTGGCGCGATGCTTCCCACCGCCCGCTGCACGGTATGCCTGCAGATGCTCCATTCCACTTCCCCGATCCGGCGTTGCCGCTGAGTTGACCGTTGGCATATGCACCATTGATCGAAACTTTCACAAGTCCCCCGCTGCCGATGGTGCCGGAAACGTTAGCGCCGGGCGCGGTGATCTTGCCGCCGGCAACCGTCAGCATGGAGCTTGCGGTCGGCTCGCACGAACCGCTCTTGGTCACGATGGTGACTTGCCAATTGCCGTCATAGGGATTCTGGGCGAAGGCGGGGGCGGCGAGGGTGCCAGCGAGAACTGGGGCGGCACAGAACACCGCAATGCGACCAAAACGCATGAATTCGTCCTTGAATGTGTCTGAGTTGTTGACGCTTATTCGGACGAAATGTGACGGAAATTTGTTGCGATGCCAAAGCGAAAATTGTTCCTTTGGGAACAATGGTTTATTTGCGCTTTTGGCTCCAATTTTCGAAGCAGAATCAAGGGCGCCGCACGTTAAGGGTAAACGTCAGGACGACTCGGAAAGAGCTTGCTCCAGGAGACTTCGGCTCAGAGGGCTGGCTCAGAGGATCTTGGCTCAGGAGAGGCTCGGCGCGGAGGTCGCGAACTGCTCGTCCTGGACTTTGGCGGGTAGCGCCTTGTGGACCTTGGCGTAATCGATCACGTCGGCCAGCAGCTTGAGCCCGAGCGGCGCCAGCGCGCGCTCCCAAAGCTCTCGTGCGGTCTCGCCCTTCTTGACGAAGCACCAGTCCTGGGCGGCGATCGCGCCGGCATCCATGCGGTCGGCGAGATGGTAGATCGTGCCGCCAGCGATGGGGTCGCCTTCCTTGATGGTCCATTCCACCGCGGCCTTGCCGCGGTGGCGCGGCAGCAGCGAGGGATGATAGCCGATCCCGCCGAGCCTGGCGGCGGCGAGCGCATCCTTGCCGATCCTGGCATGGCTGTGCGCGGTGATGATCAGATCGGTGTCCGGGGCGATCTCGGAGGCCACCACCAGCTTGGGATTGGCTTGCACCTGCACCTCGATGCCCGCCGCCTTGGCCGCCGCGGCGAGGCGGTCGTCGGCGTCCGCCACCACGACCCGGACGACCGAGACGCTGTGCTCCCGGAGCATGTTCAGGGTGGTCACGCCAAAATGGCGGGAGCCGACGAGGGTAATTCGCATGGGTGTCCGATCCGTCTCGCAACTGCGTCATCCCCCGATAACACGTCCGCATGCCCTGTCACCACCCGCGCAGCGTTTGCGTGGGTTATCAACAATGCGCCGGGCGCCGCTTGCGCGAACGCCGGGATTGCGCCGTCGAGCCGTCCGGCGCCTTCCAAGCGGGCATGACATCGGCTTGGGAGCGAAGGCAATGCGCAGCGTCGGGTTTTTCGCTGTCGCGACACTGCTGGCGGCCACTTCGGCCCAAGCTGGCGGGCCTTACCCGGCGGTCCCGACCGGCGTTGCGCCATCAGGTGGCGCCGATCTCGGACGCCTACCGTTGCCTGGGGCCCTGCGTCGTGGACGAGAGCCTGTAGCGGGTTCCTGTGTTTCGTTCTTAACAGAGATGCCTCGGATTGGCTGACTCGGATTGGCTGATAAGGTTGCGCCAACCGGGGCTGGTGACATTTCAAACCCGCATCCGTTTTCGACCCCGGCTTTTGGCCGCCGGCGGCCTTTCATGCCCACGACTGACGAAATCATCGAACGGTAACACGATCTCAACCAGCTTGGCGTATCGACGAATCCGTCGCGGATTTGTATTGCGTACCGCGACACCGAAATCGTCCGCCGGCGTGGGCGCGCCGCCGGGCCTTTTCGCCGGGACAGATCTCATGCCGAACGCGATCGAGCAGATCGTCGACGCCTATGTGCGTCTGAAGAACCGCCGTGGACTCGACGAGCTGATGATGCACAGGCAGCGGCTCGCGGTCGATCTGAAGAGCCGGTCCGGCTATGATTTCAGCCTGCCGATCGGTCAGATCGACGAGGAGATCGCGATCATCGAGGCGGGGCTCAGCCGGCTCAAGTCGGATAAGTCCACGATCTAGACGTCGGCATCGTGCGCGATGCCTGGCGTTGACGCATTGTCGCAGTCCGAGCCCGGTTCATGCGGGGTTCAGGCCAGCCATGCGTCAATTGCCATGTCGTTTCGTGGGACGCGAATCCTCTTGTCCCGTGTTTTGAAGGAATCGTCATGATCGAACTTGCGCTGGCCGGCCTGCTTGCGCTTGCAACCGTGCCTGCGGCGCCGACAGCGCCCATGGTGGAGCAGGTTCAGTTCAGGGGCGGTCCGGGCGGGCAATGTCCACACGGCTACGATTACAACCACTCGAACGGCCGCTGCTATCCCAACGACCGTCACGCGCCGGGTGTCTACACCGGGGGCCACGGCTCGGGGTATGGGCGCCGTGGTGGCCTGTGCCCGCACGGTTACGACTATAATTACTCGACAGGCGAGTGCTACCCGAATCGTGCGCACGCGCCCGGCGCTTACGGTCGCCCTCAATATTACGCACGACGCGGCGGGCTCTGTCCGGACGGCTATGATTACAATTACTCGCAGGGACAGTGCTACCCGCACGGGGCACGTGCGCCGGGCATGTATGGGCGGTAGTCATCGCCGTGCTGAGGCGGGCGCTCAGTCGCGCCGGCCGCCGTCGATCACCGTGAACAGCGGCCGCGCCGGGGTGGGTTCGACCAGCAGCTCCTCCACCAGTGCGGTTGCGGCATCGACATATTTTCGGGTCGGCTTGTCGAGAGAGCGCTTGGCCTCGTCGTCGAGCGCGACTTTTGCGGCCTCGACCAGCTTGCGCATGCGCGCGGCATGGTCGTCGCCCGCGGTCAATGTCGCGCGCGCCAGCGAGCGCAGCACGAACAGCTCGCCCTCGAGGCGAAGCAGACGGTCGTTGAGCCTGGTCAGGACGGCGTTGAGGTCGGCCATGGCGTTCGAAGCGGAGGATCCATCCTGATCTAGCCGCGATCGGTGAACGGAGTGCAAACGGCGCCGGCGCAATTCGGCGGATCCGGCGTCACCGCAGGCGGCTTACCATTCGACGCCGGCCCAGCGCCGCCCGAACACCGGTGGCCTCGTCTTCACGGCCTGCCAGCCGAAGAAGTGGTGCTTGCCGGACCAGGCATGCACGATGCCGCTGCAGATGCCGCATTTGAAGTTGCCGCTGTGAGCCTCGCTGTGCTCCTCTCTGGTCGCGGTGTAGTTCATGCCGCAACCGGTGCAGGTGAATTCTTCGATCGTCCAGATGCTGTTGGCCATGACCCAGAATGCGTTTCGGTGACTACGAAGAAAGGTAGTCACCAGCATTTGCAGGGGCGTAAACCGGCGCGGGGAAATCCGGTTAACCCGCGTTAGCCAAGCCGGGTTGGGGGCGGGCGATGTGGTATCCGGCAGCCGGTCGTCTTGACGCCAGATACGTTGCTGGCAATAACGGCTGAGCCCGCAAGCGCGGAAGTTGCGTTCATGCCGCAAGGAAAGCTGTGCCCGTGAAAAGCCTCCGTCAGTTGCTGACGGGCGAGGACGTCATCCAGCTCGTGATCCGCCTCGGCCTGCTCGCCCTGCTGATCATCTGGACCTTCCTGATCATCCGCCCATTCGTGCCAATCCTGGCCTGGAGCGGCGTGCTGGCGGTCGCGTTCTATCCGGCATTCAGCTGGGTCGCCAAGATCCTGGGCGGCCGACCCAAAACCGCAGCAATAATCCTGACCCTGATCACGCTGGGTATCGTCATCGGCCCGGCGACCTGGCTCGGCATCAGCGCGGTGGACGGCGTGCGTGAGCTGGCGCACCAGCTCGGCACCGGCGACCTCGTGCTCCAATCGGCTCCGGAGCAGCTTAAGTCCTGGCCGCTGGTCGGCCCCTGGCTCTACGAGCTCTGGGATCAGGCCTACAACAACGTTCGGACGGCGGTGCGCGAGGTGGCGCCGTATCTTCAGCCGCTGGCCGGCCCGCTGCTCTCGCTCGCGGGCGACGCCGGCCTTGGCACGCTCCAGTTTCTCGTCTCCGTGTTCGTGGCCGGCTTCCTGTTTCCGCATGGGCCGCGCCTGGTCGCGGCCGGCCGCAACTTCCTGTTTCGCATCGTGCCGGAGCAAAGCGAGCATTTCCTCTCGCTCGCCGGTGCGACCATCCGCGCCGTGGCGCAGGGCGTCATTGGCGTGGCGATCGTCCAGGCGCTGCTCGCCGGAATCGGCTTCAAGCTCGCCTCGGTGCCGAGCGCGGGCCTTCTTGCCTTCATCGTGCTGCTGCTCTCGATCGTGCAGATCGGTGCTTTCCTGGTGCTGCTGCCAGTGATCATCTGGATCTGGACCGCTAAGGACGTCACCACCGCGCTGCTGCTCACCGTGTTCTTCGTCCTGGTCGGCTTCATCGACACCATGCTGAAGCCGCTGGTCATGGGCCGTGGCCTGACCACCCCGACCATCGTGATCTTCGTCGGCGTGATCGGCGGTACGCTGGCCCACGGCATCGTCGGACTGTTCATCGGACCGATCATCCTGTCGGTGGCCTGGGAAATGATGATGGCCTGGATCAGGACCGAGGACCGGGCGGAGACGGGGAAGGGGTGATCTCGCGCCCGCCAGCGCGGTGTCAGCCGCCCATGCCGGTTAGCTCGTGGCTTGTGATCAAGGCGCGTCGCTAACTTGTCTGTTTGACTAGACAAGTTACCATTGGGTCGATTCTGTTTTCGACAACGGCAGCAATGGCAAAGTCTTCCAAGCTGGTTGCCGCCAGGCGCGGCAAGGTATTGTTGGTCAGACGCCGGTCGGACGGCCTGTGGATGTTTCCGGGCGGCCGCAAGCGTGCGCGCGAGTCGGAGAAGGACTGCCTGCGGCGGGAGATCAAGGAGGAATTGCCCAAGCTGAAGCTCGGCAGGATCAGCCTCTGGAAGGAAGTGAAGGCGAGGAACAAGCGCTCCGGCCGCAAGATGAGCGACGCGATCTTCATCGCCAAGTCCGCCAAGGGCAGGCTGGCGATCGGCGACAAGAAGGAGATCGACCGCGCCGCCTGGCACAAGCCCCGCGGCATCCGCCTGACGGCGACCTCGCGCTACATCCGCGACCGCCTGTTTCCGCGCAAGCGGCGGCGAAGCTGAGCCGCTAGTCCTCCCGCGCCGCCGATCGCGTCCTGCCAGCAAACCTCCTCGATTGCGCCACCTCCGGCTCGGGTGCGGCGAGCTTCGCGGCCTGGAGCTCCCGCATCTCCTTGCGGACCTGGCGCGCACTGCGCATCGCCCGCTTGATGAAAGGATGCTGCGAGTCCTCGGCGAAGAACAGCACGACTTCGCAGCTCGGACATTGCCTGGAATAGCCGTCCTGCAACCGGCCGGCGCGATCGCGAAACACGTTCTTGCACCGCGTGCACTGAACCTGGACCGAACTCATGCGCGGATGACAATCACTTTGAAATGGATCGTCAGCTGATCCGAAATGTCTGAAGAAAGCTTGAATGCCGGCCTGGCCCGATGCCGCCAGATATCGCCGAGCCAACAAGACGTGTGAACCAGTTCACAAGCGCGCGGCGAAACCGCTGCTATGAAGACGTCATTGCTTAACCGATTCATTTCGAACGAAACGCCCCAGCGTGGCTCCAAGCGCTGGGGCTTTTTCGTGCCTCCATTCTCACAGCCAAGAGCAGATCGAAAGGATCGCGCCGCCGCCTCGAACGTTATCGAGGAGGGGTGCGTTCGCAGGGCAAATCCCATATGCATGGCGCCGAGCTGCCGATTCGAGGGGCAAGGCGGCTCGCATTCAGTTTGCGGCGGTTCAAGAGCAGAAACGGGTCCAAGTGAGGCTTTCCACGAAGGCAAGGGTGGCCAAGAAGCCGCCGAAGAAGAGCAAAGGATCGCAGCGCGCCACGATCTCGTCTTCGTCGCCTCTCGGCATGATGGCCCTTCATCTGCTTGGACAATGGAAGCAGTCCGGACGCAGCGGCATCGTGTTTCTCGCCGAGAGCGAGAACAGGGCGGAGCGGCTCGGCAGCGTCATTCACGCGCTCGACCCCGCCTGCGAGGTGCTGGTGTTTCCGCGCTTGAATACCTTGCCGTTCGATCAACTGGAGCCCTCGCACGAGCTCGCGGGGCGCAGAGCCTCCGTGCTGAGGCGCCTTGCGAAGTCCAAGAAGCCGGTGTTTCTGGTATCGACGGCCGAAGCGGTGATGGAGCGGATGCCGCCGCCGGCCAGCCTGTCGCGCCTGAGCCTGAGCTTGAAGGTGGGCGGCACGTTCTCCGAGCAGGAGCTGGAGTCCCGCCTGCAATCCCTCGGTTACGATCTTGACGATGAGCCGGATTATCCGGGCGGGGCGCTGTTCCACGGCCAGACCTTCGAGATATTCCCGGCGGGCGCGCTGGGGCCGTTCCGGATCGAGCATTCGCAGCACACGATCAAACGGATCGTGGCCTTCGACCCGCATGAGCATAGGATCATCTTCGAGACCAGGGAGCTGCTCGTCGATCCCATGTCGGAGCGGCTCGGCCTTGCCGGCAAAGGCGGCAAGCGCGCCAGCCTGTTCGATTATTGCGCGGGCGCCAGATGGATCGCCGATGCCGGCGTGCCGTCGCATGCCGACGGATGGCTCGATACGATCGAGGAGGCCGCGCCCCGCAGCGAGCGGGAGCGCGAATATCTCGGGCGCAGCGATTGGAAGCGGCTCTCCAAGGGCATCAAGGTGCTGCCGCGGACGGCACCGTTCCAGGCCATCCCGGAATTTTCGAAGCTGACATCCTCCCGGAAGGCGTTGCGTGGCTTCGTCGAGGAGACGCGCCGGGCCGGGTCGCGGCTGATCCTCGTTGCCGCGCACGAGGACGATCTGCGCGTGATGGAGCGGATGAGCGGCGTCAAGGCGGAGCGCTGCGAAGACTGGGAGGAGGCGGCGCGCGGGCGGGGCGGCGAGACGGCGCTGCTCGCCGATCTCGATGCCGGTTTCGTCGTGCCGGCGAAGAAGCCTCTGGTCGTGGTGACGGCGTCCGACGTGCTCGGCAGCCGCGCGCATCATCCGCAGCCGATGGCGCGCGCCTGGAGCGCGGCCTTCGACCATGCCGATGCGCCGGAGCAGGGCACGGTGGTCGTTCATCTCCAGCGCGGCCTTGCCGTGCTCGACGGCCTGCAGACCGTCAACACCGGCGGGGGCGCGATGCGCGAGATGATCCGCCTGAAGTTCGCCGGCGACAATGCGGTGCTGGTGCCGCCGCCCGATCTCGCCTTGATGTGGCCTTACGCCGCCGAGCTCGGCAGGCTTTCGCTCGATAAGGCGGACGGCAGCACGTGGTGGGCGCGCCGCAGCGAGGCCGAGCGCGAGATCCAGATCGCCGGCAAGGCGCTCGCCAAGCACATCAGCCAGCGCCGGCGGCGGCGCGGCGAAAAGCTGGTGCCGCCGGGATCGGCCTACGAGAAGTTCGTCGCGCGTTTTCCTTACTTCACGACGATCGACCAGGCCCAGGCGATCCGGGACGTGCTGGATGATCTCGCATCCGGCCATCCGATGGATCGGGTGATCTGCGGCGATGTCGGCTTCGGCAAGACCGAGGTCGCGCTGCGCGCCGCAGCCGCGGTGGTGCTGTCAGGCAAGCAGGTGGCGGTCGCGGTGCCGACGACGGTGCTGGCGCGCCAGCACGTCGCGACATTCCAAAAGCGATTTGCCCCGTTCGGCATCGAGGTCGGCAACCTCTCGCGCGCCACTTCGGGCGCGGCGCTGCGGGAGACCAAGGAGGGCCTGCGCAGCGGCCGGATCAAGGTCGTGATCGGCACGCAGGCGCTCACCGGCAAGGACGTCAGGTTCGACGATCTCGGCCTCGTCATCGTCGACGAGGAGCAGCATTTTGGCGCGGCGGAAAAGGCAAAGCTCGCGGGGCTCGCCAAGAACGTCCATGTGCTGATGATGAGCGCGACGCCAATCCCGCGTACGCTGGCCGCCGGCCTTGCCGGCTTCCGTGATCTCAGCGTGATCGCCTCGCCCCCGGTGCACCGGCTTCCGGTCGCGACCCGGATCGCGCCGCTGTCGGATGCGGCGATCGCCTCGGCGCTGCTGCGCGAGCAGCGCCGCCACGGCCAAAGCTTCCTGATCTGCCCGCGCATCCAGGATCTCGATCCCATGCTGGCGCGGGTGCGGGCCGTGGCGCCGGACCTGCGCATCGTCTGCCTGCACGGCAGGCTGGCCGCGGACGAAATCGACGACCGCATGATGAGCTTCGTCGAAGGCCATGCCGACGTCCTGCTCGCGACCAACATCGTCGAGAGCGGTCTCGACATTCCCCGCGCCAACACCATCGTGGTGTGCTGGCCGGAAAAATTCGGCCTCGCTCAACTGCACCAGCTGCGCGGACGCGTCGGCCGCGGCGGCATCCGCGCCTTCGCGCATCTGCTCACCGAGACGGAGTCCGGACAATCCGAGAAGCGCCTCGCCGTGCTCGAGGAGTTCAGCCGGCCGGGCGCGGGCTTTGCCATCAGCGAGCGCGACCTGGATCTGCGCGGCGCGGGCGATTTGTTCTCGGAGCAGCAATCCGGCCACGTCCAGGTGTTCGGGCCCGTGCTCTACAGCCACCTGCTGAAAATGGCCTCGGAGAAGAGCGACGAGCAGCTGTGGGTGCCCGACCTCAACCTGCCGGTCGGGGACATGCTGCCCGAGAGCTATGTGCAGTCCGAGCCGGTGCGGCTCGAGCTCTATGCCCGCGCCGCACGATGCAACGACGAGGACGATCTCGACGACCTCGAGGAGGAAACCTCCCGCCGCTTCGGACCCTTGCCAAAGCTCGCGCGCGACTTCTTCGCCGCGGCCAAGCTCAGGATCGAATGCAAGCGACGCGGCATCATCCGCCTCGACGTCGGGCCTGAAGCTGCGGCCGCGACGTTCCTGCCCGGACGCCTGCGCAAGTCGCGAGGCAAGTCACTGCAACGCGACGGCGACCGCGTCGTCTATCACAGCCCGATGCGCGATGCGCCGTTCGAGCGGGTGGAGGAGCTGTTCGAGCTGCTGGACGAGGGGTAGGGGCTTGCGCGTTCGTCAGCGCTCGCAACTGCGAATTCGTAGCGGAAACCCTGCTCCACCATTATAGTTAATTTGGGCGTGGCGAAGGAGATCGTCCGATGTCACATGCCATTCGTCCAGTGATTGCCACGATTGTCGCAGGCTCATGTCTGTTGGCCCTGGTGCAAGCGGGCGGCGCAAATGCCGGCTCCGCCGGAGCGGGCATGGGAACGGGGCAAGGTAGCGCTGGCGGCTCGGCGCCTTCTGGAATGGGGACGAGTGCGGGCAATGCAGGTCCCTCAGCACCCCCAGGGATGGGGACGAAGGACATCGCGCCCGGCGGAGATCTGGGCACCAACAGCGAAGCGACCAATTCGAACGTCCAGCCCGCCACGCCTGCGAGGTCGCGGGCGGCAGCTCAGGCCGCGAGAAATGCCGGGGCTGGTCGCGCTCAAAATGGCCTGCCGATCGGCGCAATTGGCAGCGGCACGAGCAATGAAGATCAAAAGGCCGCTGGTTCGGCGTTCTCCCAAAGCAGATTCCGACCGGCAACACAGGCTCAAGGAAACGCCAGTGTTGGTTCAAATAGTCTGTCAGGGAGAGGCTCGAGCCTTTCGGACCAGATCAGTCGGCCGCGAGCCGCACGAGCTGGAGACAAGGTGCTGGATGCCAAGGCCCGGGTCGAGCGACGAACGACTGTGTCGCCCAAACGCGTTACGAGCCCGATAGGACCAGGTTTGTAATCTGCGAGTGACGGGGGAACAGGTCGACTCGGTGCATCGCGCTCTACCAAAGCACATGTGGCGCTCGCGGTTTGAGCGGACGCACGAGCTGTTCGAGCTGCTGGGGGGGGGGTAAATCGGAAAGTGCGAAAACAACCCCATGCACAGTAGCTATGTGCTTGTGCGATAAGGCGTTCTGCATTCGGCGCGTCCATCGCGGCCGAGGTGGCCCAAGCAAGCGTGGTCCACGACCCGGATCAGGCCTATCGTGCCGAGTCCGTGCCGGAGGCGCCGTCACTTGGCCGTTGATTTGTCGGGCAAAACAGTGGCATTATGCCAACTTCGGAAAATCCGTTGCTGGCATGGCTGTTGCCGGATGCGCGGCGAGGAGCTTGCGCCGGATCCGTAATCGGCCGGGGGCGCCGGCCCGTCCGCCGGCCGCGCCGCTAACGCGGAATTAATCCAGAAAGCCGACAATTTTAGGCAGTTGTGTATGGGTGCTGCGTAAGCGGATCGTCGCGAGGGCGTTCCAGGGGGCGGCTTCCTGTTGCTCGCTCCATGGGGGGTCAGTGCAAATGACCACGTCCTTCGAAACGCTAAGCTTCGCCGAAGAGCTCGACGCCGTCGCCCTTGCAGACGCTGCAGGCGCGCAGGAACCCGCAGGCCCGGAAGCTGAAACGCCGCCAATCACGCCCCGCCGCAAGACGATCCTGCCGCTGGCGGTGTGTGCCCTCGCCATCAACGGCGCGGCGGCCATCTATACGTCGCCCTCCGGCATGCCGTCATTGAATGTTGCCAGCCTCGCCGAACTGCTGCCGCGGCAGGAGGCACCGGCACCGAAACCGGATCCGGTCGTCACCGCCCTGAAGGAGATCCAGTCGGCCCAGCAGCAGCACACCGCTTCGCTGCATGAGAACAACCAGACGCTGCAGCAGAATGCAGCCTTGCTGCAGCAGGATTCACTCTTGCTGCTGTCGCTGCGGCAGAGCATCACGGACGAGCGGGTCGACGTGAAGAAGATCTCCTCGCAGCTGTCCACGCTGATCGCCAAGGTCGACTCGCTGCAGAATGTGATGATGTCGGACGTGACATCGTCCGTTCGCAGAGCGAATGCGCGCTACGGACTATCCGCCGCGATGCGCAAGCGGCTGGTGCGTGAGCCCAAGCCCCTGGGGCCTCTAGGGCCGGTGTCGATCGGAGGGGCTCCGCTGACCGCGCCGGCTGCGGTGGCGGCGCCGGAGAGCTGAGGACGCGTTCTGGCTAGGCCGCTTCCTCCTCGAACGAGGTATAGACCCGGCCTGTGGGATCAACGACCTGAACGTCCCAGCATCCGTCCTCGACCAGCTCCCTGGCCTTTTTGAGGGCCGCGGCGAGTGAGGACCGCTTGAGATTGACGACGCCCGCCGTGTCGAAACCGTTGATTTCAAACATGCCGTTCCTCCGGTTTTGGGGAATCCTACACGTTTCCGGCGCGATGTCAGCGGGTGTGTCAAAGTTTCAGTTGCTGGGCCTTGGCCTCCAACCGTATTCCTGATGGGAAATCGTGGCGGTGATGTCGGCCTCTTTGTCTGCCGAGAGGCGCCAGGCCGCCACTCCGAAGCACAACGTCAGGACCAGGGCCGTCGCAAGCAGAAGCATCGAGACGAAATGGCTCACGCGGGTCACCAGCGGTTGGAAGCTCCGAGAGAGCGAACACGGGCTGCCGATTCGAAAAATACAGACGGGCTGACCTAAAGCCCTGGTTTCCACATCAAGTCACACAGGACCAAAGGCGCTCACGATCCCGATCGTGATCGGGACCAGCGCGACGATCGTCCATAAGGCGGGCGAGCTGGAAGACAGACCGGCGAAAAAGATCAAAAGACCGAAGCCCACAAGGGCCGCCGAGATGGCATAGGCGAGTGCTTTTTCCATCGTTCGATCCACGAGGAAACGGGATGGATTGCGCCTGTAGGACTCAGTGCCGATCGAAACGTTCCCATGCTGATCTGGATTGGCGGTGCATCAGCATCTCCGCAGCTCCGCTCAGCATGTCGACCACCACTGCGGCTTCGAAGCCTGGAGCCACAAAATCACTGGGCCATGTCTGCGCGGATCGGGCACCGGATCCGCGGCGTGCTTCTAAGGCCGAGACGGGTCGGTCCCGGCCTTCCGCTCAACCATCGCCATTTCCACTTGGTCAGCAAGGACCGTGAGGTGGCTTGCGAGCCTGTCGAACACTTCGCGCTTGGCTGGATCGGTAGCCAAGTCGCGGATCAGGGCGCGTTCGGCCGCATCTTTGCCAAGTTTCTCGATCTGCGCCAGATAATCCTTCATTGGCAATTGGCTTCGTTCTGCGCAAACAAAACGTACAAGCAATGTGCGAAAGCGAGCAGAAGCGATTGCCGATTTTTCCTAGTCTTCGGTGGCTTTGGCCTTCCCCAAAGGTCCAAGCACCTCCAGCGGCCCCGGCCTCACACCCCAAAAGCCCCCCACGGTCGGGGCCGTCATTGGCGCTAGCCGCGATTTGCGATCGTGGCCGTGGCGCCTGCCTCTGAGCGTTCGCGGATGGAGGAGCCGAGTCGCATCGCACGAACTGCGACAACGGCGCAGCACTCTTCAAAGGAACTGACTCCATGCCTCTGCATTCCTCGATTGCATGATTTTCCCACTTTTCGGTCGGCTCGTTGACGGAGGGGGTACATGGGCACTTTCGATCACACCGCTGTTCTGAAGCAGCGTTTCGATGAGCTTGCTTCTGGGCTTTCCGCATTGGAAGATCTGCGCTCGCGCGTAGTCGCAGCCGAGCAAATGCAAGAGAGGCATAGTCACGCGGGCAAGCCGCCCCCGACAATTCGCAAGGGTGGCAACCCTAAATCGCGATCAGCAGAAACCGATCGGCCAAAGAGGCGCTAGGCGCGGCCCCCGGTTCACGCTTCAGAACAAGGGCCGCCGCTCTGGAACAGCGGCCCTACCGGGTTACGATAGATCCGAGATGAAACTTGCCGGCCCCGGTAACGACATGTTCGTCCTGGAGGGACGTTCCTGCATCAACAAACGTGAATCCAAAGGAACGGCCCCGGGCGTCCCGGGGCTGGCTGCGGACACACCGAGGCCGCCCGACGCACCACTCAGCGTGGCACGCCGGGTGATATCGTCTGCTCAAACATTCGAGCTGGGTGTCTCAAAAGATACCGTCCAGCATTAAATTTTCGAGGTCTAGGCCAGAACCAGCCCCGACGGCAACGCGAACGGCGGCCGGTGAACACGTTCGAATGCGGCGCGCGAAAAAGGAGGCCGCAACCATTGGGCCTACCGGTTCACGCTGGCGAACCACCATCGTTCGCCGCACGCGACCTCTCCGCGCGTGAGGGCATCAGCAGAAGTAGCAATTGTTCAGCTCGCTCCTTGGTCAGATTGGCCGCCATATCGGTCCCGATCAGTGCTGGGCCCCTGCGTTCTCGATCGTAGACCATCCAACCCTTGCCGCCCATGCGAATGAAAAATCGGCTTTGCGACGGAACCTCGTCAGTCAATGAAGCATGCTCCCGATTTGCCCAGCACCTCTCAGGAAGCGGCATTCTTCTTTGTAGCTTCATTCGCATATGTGAATCGTTTCGGGAAAAAATGGCAACTGGTCGAGTTTTCGTTCACAGTTGAGTGCACTGTCACCGTAGATTGTCAGATCCGGCGGGCGGGCTGCTTGGAACGCCTCGCTTGACTTCACGACCCTGGTCACGCGCCAGCGGTTGTTGAGTTCGTGGGGAAGCCAATGATGTGCGCATCAACCGGCGAAGCTCCGGCCTTCCTGCGTCAGCTCGAAGCTCTCGCCATTTGCGCAGAGCAAACCCGCCTCGACCATTTGCTTGGCAAATGACAGGCTGCACACCGGCTGCGAGCCGCCCGGATGATACAGCCGCGTGCCCCGCGCGATCAGGTGCCCATACAGCAGAGCGAGCCGCAGCGGCCTGACCATCCCGGGCGAGACATTTGGCATTCCTGCCAAAGCGTGCGGAAGGCCCTTCGTTCCTGCGTGGAGTCGAACGACTGACAATTGTCAGTCTGCAAAGCATTGACCGCGGCTGGCTGCAGCTAATCGCCCGCGAGCGACTGCATCGCTTCCAAGAGGCGTTCAAGCCCGAACGGCTTCTGGAGCATGATGCTGCCGGACACCGGACGCGGAGCGGCGTGCGTGTAGCCGGTGGCGTAGATCACAGGCATGCGCGGATTGGATTGCCTGCACTGGATGGCGACATCCCAGCCCGTCAGCGAGCCCGCCAACCTGATGTCGGTGAACAAGAGATCGGGTGTGGCTTCGGCACAGAGCTCGAGCGCGCGCTCGCCGCTATCAGCTTCCATCACCTCGTGCCCGTGAGTCTCCAGGATGTCGACCACCACGTCCCGGATCAGGTCTTCGTCTTCGGCTACAAGAACCCGCAAGTCTCCCTCCAGTCGCGCTCTTCGTCCACGACATGAGGACCCATGCGCAGAAAACATAGTGCCGGCTGGTCGGCGCCGCCTCCGCCAACTCGGCCGACGAGCCAGCGAGACTCAAGCTGGAACGGGTGACCTTTGTTCCTGCCCACCTGCTGAGCCGGACGGCATTTCGATTTTTGCTACTTGATTTTATTGGTGAGCGCGCTGGGGCTCGAACCCAGGGCCGGGAGCCTGGATCGGGCAATGAACCAAGAGCATGCGAGGCGACTATTTCACCGACATGGAGCAGGACGACAGCGACGCTGAGGACGATGATTTGGAGGAGGCGAAGCAGCAGGCTCCGGAAATGTGCCCGTGCGCTTGATTCTGCTCATGCCATAGCGGTTGTCTCACGAGTCTCGAATTCGAACGCTGCCGGGCTCGAAATACATGTCCCGGCAGCGTGTCATTCTCAAACTGAGCGCTGAAATCCCAGTTGGCTTCGACTGTGCAACGGACATGCCACAGGCTTGTGACAGGAGCCCGCCGGTTCGCGCTGGCGGGCCTTTGATAGCTTAATAGTAATGGCGCCTTGGGCGGTGATAATAGTCGCCATAACCGTAATATCCCTGCCGGCCCTGCTGAAACTGTGGCGGCACCGTGCCGTTGGGGTAGCACCGACCGTCTCGAATATCGACGTCGGCGCCGTGGCCGCATCGGACGGGATGTCTACCGTAGCCTCCACCGTAACCTCCGCCGCCGCGATGATAGTACTGCCGCGCAGCCTGTTCTTGAGGAGGGAGGGCCCCGTTCGGATAACACATGCCGTCTCGGGCGCTCAGGTCCCAACCGTGGCCGCATGGAGGCGGGTGTCTTGGCACACCATACTGGACCTGCTGGATGGGTGGCTGAACCAGCCCCGGCACGGGCGGGCCCATAAGTAATGCTGCGGCGAGCACGGAAACGATCATCTGAGAATCTCCATGGGGCGCAGCGTGCCTCAGCACGTATGAACCCGCTGTGAATGGCACGGCTCACGTTGGCGGCTTCTTCGCAAAGCCTAGGGTTAGCACCAGAACCACTGCCAAGAGAACCCAGCCGACAATATCGATGGCGGTCATGGCTGCACCCGGCGAGTGTGCACACTGTGTGCAGGCCCCAAAAATCCCCTCAACTCGAAGGGCTGAATTTTGGCTCTAGGTGCTTGATTAGCTTGGTGAGCGCGCTGGGGCTCGAACCCAGGACCCCGTGATTAAAAGTTATGGTACTGGCGATTTGCAGGTGATTGCACCTCATCGCGACGGGTCGCAAGTTGTCGCACTAATGGATTGAATCAATGTAATAAATTCGTCGCGAGCAATTGCCTTTCGGCTCCGATAAGCGCATCATAGCGCGTGCACATGTACCTAAAAGGTACGCGAAAGGTACGGAGCCGCGCTTGCCAAAACGTTCGCTCACAGACCGCTTTTGCGCCCACGCCAAGGCGGCGGAAGGCGACGTGCAAACCGACTATTTCGATGAGGACTACCCCGGCCTTGCGCTGCGGGTGAGCCAGTCCGGCGCGAAGTCTTGGACCTACCTTTTCACATGGTCGGGCAAGCGGGTCCGGATGACGTTCGGGACCTATCCGGCAACCTCACTCGCCAGTGCCCACACCCGGGCCGACGAAGCCCGCGCCGATCTTGAAGCGGGCAAAGATCCCCGAGCGGCCAAGGCCGGGAACCTTGATGTCGTACTGGACGCCTTCGTGAAGCGTCACGTCACCAAGCTCCGCAGCGCCGACCAAATCACGCGGGCCTTTGACGCCTACGTCCGCCCTCGGCTGGGCGCCAAATCGATCTATGACTTAAAGCGCCGCGACGTTGTCGAGATGCTGGACGCGGTCGAGGACGAAGCCGGCCCGGTCATGGCCGACCGCGTCCTGGCCCACGTGCGGAAGGCTTTCAATTGGCAGGCGGCCCGGGATGATGAATTCAAATCTCCTATCGTTCGGGGCATGGCCCGCACCAAGCCAAAGGAACGATCGCGAAAGCGAATCCTTGCGGATGATGAAATCCGAGACGTGTGGGGTGCACTAGACACGGCACCCGATTTGCCGGCCTGCTACCCGGCCTATGTCCGGTCCCTGTTGCTTTGTGCGACCCGGCGCAATGAATCCGCTGGAATGCATTCAACCGAACTTGACGGTGACCTTTGGACCATTCCCGGCGAGCGGTACAAGAATAAGCTGGACCATGTGATCCCGCTCAGCCGGCAGGCGAGGGCGCTCATCGGCGGCAAGCCCGACGGCTTCGAAGGCAACTCGTGGTTTGTGTTCTCAAGCGCGACCGGTGGCAACATCGCCGGAAAGAAGCCGTTCAGTGGGTTCGCGAAGGCCAAGCGAGCGCTGGACGCCGAGATCGCCAAGATCAGGAAGGCGGAGGGCAGGGACCCAATCCCTCGCTGGACCCTCCACGACCTCCGCCGCACCGCCCGTTCGCTTATGTCCCGCGCCAAGGTCCCGGCCGATCATGCTGAGCGCTGTCTTGGCCATGTCATCGGCGGGGTCCGCGAGACCTATGACCGATATGAATACCTCGATGAGAAGCGGGCGGCATTCGTAGCGCTTGCTGGCTTGGTGGATCGGATCGTTAGCGGGAGGCCCACCGCTCTACGGCTAGTGCGGGTGGCGCGTCCGGATGCGACGGGAAGCGAAGCCGAAGCCCTCTCGCAGTAGCGCGCAAGGCGTGATATGCTCTTGCACAGGTGCCCATAGAAACCCGCTAGACTGATCAGCGGGAGCCGCACATGAGACCCGAGTGGGCGTCAATCGGGATCGGCATTCCACATACATTTGGAGTGTACGATGACGCTGCTAGCTCAGCGTGAGGAGCCGCGTGCTGCCTCACACCTTATCGAATGCAATGACCTGTTAGACCTTCGCGCCGTCTGTCGTCTTATCGGTGGTACCAAGCCCATCCACCCAGCCACTCTCTATCGTGGCATGAAGGCTGGACGTTACCCCGCACCGATCAAGGTCGGCCCCAATGCTTCCCGATGGCTTCGCAGTGAATGCGAGGCGGCCCTTGCGGCCATGATCGCACGGAGGGCTGAGCGATGAGCGAAACCCTGAAACGCTTCATCGGCTCCGCGCTGCCGATAGCCACGGCGCAACGCGAGCTTGTAGTGGTGCCCCAGCCGCCGCCGACGCTGGACGAACTCGCGGCCAACATCCGCCAAGCCCATGCCGATGTTGAGGCCGCGCTGCTTACGGCAGCGGAACGCGCGCTCGATGCCGGCTTGCAATTGAAGGCTGCCAAGGAGCGTGTTCGGCATGGCGGCTTTGAGGACTACGTCGCCTCGTGCCGGCTCTCGATGCGAACCGCGCAGAACTACATGCGGATTGCCCGGCACGAAGCCGAAGTTCGCCAGTTGCTTGCGGAGAAAGCGCAGGGCAATGCGCATTTGAGCATCAGCGCGCTGCTCAAGTACGTGCAGATGCTTGAAGCGAAGAAGAAGCCAAAGCGCAGAGCAACCTAAACCACCGCACGCGATCCGCCGATTGAGGGCGCCGGGGCAAATCCGCTCCGGCGCCCTTTTTGTTTGGCGCCGCGTGTTCGGTCGGGTGCGAGGAACATCAACACGATTGACTTAACCCGTAATACGGCCGGTGATCACTTCATACAATCAAGGAGTGTGCTCAATGCCCCAACTCAAATGTGCCGAATGCGGCGAGCCGTTTGCGCCTCGCGAAGCAAAGCAACGGTTCTGTAGTCCAGCGTGCCGCATCGCATGGTTCGCGAATGAGCGGCGCGAAGCCGTACGCCGCTATCGGAGCGAGATGCCCAGCAGCTATTTCGAAATGGAAGCAGGGCGCGACGACGAGAGCAGCGGCCCCGCAGTGACCGGCGCGTCACCGGTCTATGGAGCCAACCTCCCTGCGCCCGCGTGGAGCAAAGCGCTGGCATCTTTGCCCAAAGAGCGCCCCCTCGGTGAACGCGTGGATGCCGTCAACGATATCAGCGCCGTGTGGTTCGATCCCGAATACGTCGCCCCGACAGTGGAGAGCTAGAGATGCGCGCATTCGCTTTGAGTGACACCGAGTACAGGCAACTGGAGCGCCTAGCACGCAGGCACAACATCACAATCCGGGAGATCATGGCCGAGATGGGAGAAGTCATCAGGAGGGAGTTCAACGCCGAGCACAATCAAAACGCCAGTGGGCCGCTATTCACCTTCGTCCGTAACCATGTCGTCGGGCCTGACTACTTCGTCAGCGCCAACGTCCCGGGACCAGAAGCGGTTGTCGATATTTTCGAGGCGCGCGCTGTCTGGACCGCGGATGTGAAGTTCGCGAGTGTTCTGCTCGACATCTATCATTCCCGCGATCTCGCAAAGGACGTTCTCGCCAACACTCTCGCGTGGTCGCGGTTCTGGGCTGTACGATTTCCGACCTCCGAAGGGCGAGTGAAGTTCAAAGCAGTCCTCGAAGAGCTCGAAGAGAAACCGCGGCTCCGCGTGATCGATGGGGGCGCCTGATGAAATTTCAGTTGCTCGGTGACTTTCCCTGCAAAGGCGGCGCGATGGTAATCCCCGTTGGCACCATGATCGAGTACGCGCCCGGTGAAGCCGCGGCCCGGGTTGTGGCATCGCCTTGGGAAGCAGGCGGGCAGTTTAATGGCACTCCGGTCCCGATCCCGTTGCCACTGAATGCGAAAGCCCTGGATCAGGCCGCCTATGACCAAATGGTCGCTTGGTACACGCCGATCTCGGATCAGCTGTTGCGCCAACTTCAATACACCCCAGGCATTCAACCTCGTACCTGAAAGGAAACTAAGCGATGTCTAAACGATCTCCCTTCTCCGGCTTCGGCGGCTCGCAATCGAAGATGCAATCCGCGCCTCGCGCCCGAAACGGCGGCGGCGTGGGCATGAACAAGAACGTCTCCGGCGGAGTGAAGGGTGGCAAGCCCGCGAAAGGCATCTCTCCGCAGGAGACCTCCCGGATCGGGATGCAAGTGGTCACCACTCGTCCAGCGGCTGGGGCCCCGGGTCCGATCTCGGTCCCGCTGGGCAATACCTTGACCCAAGGGACCACAGGCCCCGGTGGCGGTCGCACGGTGCAGCCAGCTGGGACACAAGGCCGTCACGGCGGCGGAAAGGAGAAGTGAGCTATGTGGGAATACGATGTGAATGAATGGCGCAAGGACCTCCAGCGCGGCGTGAGCGATCAGACCATCCGCGATATCGTGGCGGATGGGCGCCGGCCTAATCCAAATCGGCTTTCGGGCCCGGTGCAGGATGTGGGGGCTTCGCGCGGGCCGACGGGCCAGGACCTCCGCAATTGGCAGCCGCCCGGGCTGGCTGTGGCCGATCGGATCATTGATCGGTTCGCACCGCCAAGTGCAGCGGAGCTTGAGGCCCGGGAGCGACGGGCGCGGGCTACGCAGGCGGCAAACCGCATCCCGCTAGTGCCGGAGGCGAAGCGATGAGCGCGGCCCCACAAGCAAGGCGACCGGCACCGCGAAGGCGGTCGCCAGAAGAGAAGGCGGCCCGCCTCGCAGAGCGGATCGCAGCGGAGAAGGCCGAGGTTGAGGCGCGGCGGCCCAAGGTTGTCGTCAGTGACGACGTGGTGATCCGCGATGCAGATGTGCAGGTGAGCCGCGCTGATCCCAACGCACAGCGCGGCGCAGGGGAAACGGTACGTGTTCGCAGGGCAGGCCCAATGCCGATCGAGCCGCCCTTGCCACCAATGCGAGCGGGCGAGGTGCGGATCGATATGGCTGCTTACACGGCGCGCCGCTTGGCCGATGAGGCCGACCGCGCCATGGAACGGCAGCGACGGCGCCAATTGGACCCCTGCAATCTCGGCCTCTACGGAGGCTGGGATGACTGAATTGGCATCCACTGTAGCGCGGGACTGGCGCGCGGAACTTGCGGAGATCGAAGATTGGGACGAGTGGATGTCCGCCGCAAGCGACCTCGTGCGCAGCGGCCATGCCAGCCAAGCCGAGATCATAGACGAGTATGAACTCGGCGTGGACGACACGAAGGCCCTTTCGGCGACGCTAGCCGCCTCGCCAACCTTGGATCTTGTGGCGCTGGTGACTGCCCACCGTCTCAAGGCGCCAGACCTCAACAGCGCGGGGGCTGGGCTTACCGAGGAAGAGCGGGCCTATGGCGAACCGGAGGCGGAGGAGATTGAAGCTGAAGTTGAGACCGAAGAGGAAGGAGCCCCATCAATCATCGCTCCTCCGCCTGTGCCCGCGCCAGCGTCCGCTTCGCCTCCGTCCACGGTGTGGGTTGATCCGGATGCAGCGGCGGAGATCGATTGGCGCGCGGGCGGTCGGACCCTGCAAAACGCCAAGGTGGCAATCGCCAAGCTCGGTATCCGCTGCCAGTTCGATGACTTCCATAAGAAATACATGGTGCACGGTCATCCGTGCATGAAGGGCGGCTCTGTGTCCGAGAGCTTGGACAACATGGCGCTGATGGTGCGCAATGAAATCTCCAAGGTATTTAAGCTCGACATTGCCAAGGGCCTGGTGATGGAAGCGCTACAGATCAAGTGCATGGAGCGCGCGTTTGACCCCGTGCGGGATTATCTCGATGGGCTGCAATGGGACGGGCGGGCGCGCCTTGATCGGTGGCTGGTGACGTATTGCGGCGCTGAGGACACCGAGTATGTCCGCGCGGTGGGCCGCAAGGTGCTTGTTGCTGCGGTTCGCCGTGCGAGAGAGCCGGGCTGCAAGTTCGATTACCTGATGGTGATGGAAGGCCCCCAGGGCGCTGGGAAATCAACCGCGCTGCGGATACTCGCGGGCGGTGAAAACTTCTCTGATGCTCAAGTGCTGAGGTTGCGGGACAAAGAGCAGCAAGAGGCGATCGGCGGCATATGGATTTATGAAATCGCCGAGTTGGCCGGACGGCACATCGACGTGGAAGGGCTGAAAGCCTTTCTGTCAAAGACGGTCGACGCTGCACGCGCGGCCTACGGCCATGGCCGCACCGATCAGCGGCGGCGCTGCGTGTTCGTCGCGACCACCAATAATGATCAATACCTGAAGGACGGGACCGGCAATCGCCGCTTCTGGCCTGTGAGGGTCGCAGAGATCGATCTTGAAGGGCTCCAGTTCGATCGCGATCAGTTGTGGGCTGAGGCGGCAGCAGCCGAGGTCACAGGTGAGCCGCTGGTGATACCAGCGGCGTTGTGGAATGTGGCGGCCGAAGAGACAGCGGTGCGCATGGAGCATGATCCCTGGGCCGATATCATCGGTGATAAGCTTGCGCAGTTGGAGGCCGCAGCGCTGGGAGGCAGGATGCTGACTACCAAGCTATTCGCCCGTGGGGAAGATGCCCAGGGCCCACACTGGCGTGTGGCATCGGACTATTTGCTCACCGAGGTGCTCAGCATCCCGAAGGCGCGACAAGCGAACTGGCAGACCAAGCGGCTCGCGAATGTCATGCGCTCGCTTGGTTGGACATGGTGCGAGAACCCGCTTCGCTTCGGCACCGCAGGACAAAAACGCGGCTTCATGAAGCTCATCGAAGATAGCGAGTGAACACGTGGTTACGGGCGGTACAGGGTGTTACAGGTAAGG
Organism: Bradyrhizobium sp. NBAIM01; assembly: GCF_020194115.1. Taxonomy (NCBI): domain Bacteria; kingdom Pseudomonadati; phylum Pseudomonadota; class Alphaproteobacteria; order Hyphomicrobiales; family Nitrobacteraceae; genus Bradyrhizobium; species Bradyrhizobium sp. NBAIM01. The sequence goes on from NZ_JADYVU010000006.1 coordinate 365,628, forward strand.
GTCGAGACTTTTCTATAACCTCTTTGGGCCCTCTCTATACCTGTAACACCTGTAACACCTGTAACACCTATCAGGATAGGAGCAGGGATTTCAGAAATGTCTGGCCTGTTTAATCTGCCTGCGGTCGCAGAGATCGTAGAAAGGGAAGACGAGATCAGCATGCCGGCAAGCGGTAGCTCGCTGGACTTCCTCCAGGCTGTCTATCGCGACCCGTATCAACCGATGCATCGGCGGATGCGAGCTGCAGTAGCTGCGCTGCCATTCGAGCATCCGAAGCTTGCAGTGACAGCCGTAGTGAATGGCGAAGGGTTTGGAGCCAAGCTCGAAGCCGCCCGCGAACGTGCGGCAAGGGTTATCGAGTTTCGAAATCAATTGCCGACGATCAAAGTGGACTAAGCGCTTCGCGGGGAGGTCGGCTGCGCGCGCAGGGATTGAAAGTAGTTGCCCAGCGCTTCCCATCGCGGCTCAGCCTTTTGCCATCCGCCAATTGACCGCGTCCCAGTGCCTCCTGGGTGTGCGACCGCAAAGACCGGTATGCCATCCACCGTCGTATGCAGAGGCCTCTCGACTTGATAGGACCTTTCTAGATTAAACCAGCCGCCTGCCTGCCCCGAGGCTTTCCGGATCGCATTGAAGGGGGCCGAGCCAAGGCACAGAACCATCTTCGGTCTGACAATACGAATTTGCGGCAGCGCGTAATCCGAAGCGCTTTTCACGAGATCGCGGAAGACTATGCGAGCGTTCATTGATCCGGACTTGATGAAAGCAAAAGCATCAGTCGCATAGGTCTCGCGAAATGAGAGCTTCATGTGCTTTTCCAGCATAGTCCTTGTCTGCACGTTGGTCGCCAAATCTGCAACTTGCCCAAATGCCTTTTGCTTCTCGTCTTTGCCCGTTTTGAGCAGGAACTCCTCCGACGCCCAATCTTGGCTAATAAGCATCAGCTCCGCATCCACATCGCACGCTGAAATCGTCCATGGGACGACGTGGTCGCATTCGTAATATCCGTCAAGAATGTCGGAGAAATTCAAATAGCGGCGCGAATAGCCCTCGAAAGTCTCGGCCTGCCTCTTCTTGGCCAACGCTGAAAGGGCCACCCGCTTGTCGGAAGCGCGAATAACGGCGTCCATATCAAGCACGCAGCCTGCTTATCGTCGTATGGCTCACCCCGAATGTCCGAGCAATATCCGTCAACGGCTCCCCAGCCTCCTTGCGAGCCAACGCTTCCCGCTGCTGATCCCGGTTAAGAGCGGCCGGTCTCCCCATGTGCACACCGCGCGCCTTCGCTCTCTCGCGCCCTTCGCCCGTCCGAGCCTTTATCAACTCGCGCTCGAATTCGGCCAGCCCGCCGAGGACCGTGAGCATCAGCCGCCCATGTGGTGTGGTCGTATCCGCCCAGGTATCGGCTAAGCTCTTGAACCCAGCCCCAGCCTTGCCGATCGCATCCAGCACATTGAGCAGGTCCCGCGTCGACCGCGCTAGCCGATCAAGCCGGGTCACCACCAGCACGTCACCGTCCCTCAGCGCGGCTACCGCCCGGGCCAGCGCCTTCCTATTCCCCGCGCTTGCCCCGCTGATCTTCTCGGAGAACACCTTGACCGCGCCAGCCTCCGCCAACTGGGCCTCCTGCAGCGCCAGCGTCTGCCCCTCAGTGCTCACCCTCGCATACCCGTAGACCGTCATCCCCGCGCTCCACTTTCGTGCAAGACTTTCGCACAGTGTAACGCATTGACGAATCAACCTCAACGAGATCGTGCGTAAGTCCTAACTTTCGTGCAGTGGCAGCGCCGCTGAGGCGCGTCCGCTTAGGCTTCCTATCTGCAACGTGACGGCGCCCGGGGGGTGGGCCAAAAATTGGGTCTCGCAATCGAGCCAGATAGGCCCTCGACCAGGCATGCAAAATTTGCGAGTTTCGGGGATGATCCAGGCATACGATTAGCGGACTAAGAACACATCAATGACGAGATAATACTGATGCGCGCCATCCTATTGCTCTGCATCATACTAATCAGCGAAACCGTCGCATACGCTGAAAACAGCTCAAAGAAGTTCGTCGAAGGCTGCAAGGTGCCGTCATCCGAGGATTGGGTGAAGCGCTCTGCGAATATTTCCGGTTTCGGTGAATGTCTCGGAGTGGTTCGAACAATGATGGCGCTCGGTCCACATCTTGTCGAGGAATTGAGATTTTGTCCCGGCCAAGCGGCTCCCGTTTCTGGCATGAGAGCCATGAACCTATACGCTAAAGCCCATCCTGAACTGTTAACTTCGGACGGGCCGGACGGAGACAGTCTATATCTACTTCTGTCGGCTTTCCGCGAAGAATGGCCTTGTAAATAGAGAAGACCGATCGTGACTACCTAGCGCATAGATTAGACGGCCTTTGATCAGAAAGAGGTTTGGGCTCTCGTCTTGTCCGCGGTTTAGCGATTATAGGTAAAGACCGAAATGTGCTTTGTGGAGTTGGGAGAGGTTGATGCCCGAGCGCAAACTCACGCCTGAGGGCGAGGTTATCGCTGCGTACGGCGCCGCAATGGTCGCGGCATTCCAAGTGCTTATAAACTGCCTTGAGGAGAGCGATGCACTCCTTCCGGGACAGTTTCCCGATGCGCTCGGGGTCTACATGGAAATGGTGAAGAGCCGAACCGGCGGCATGAACGATATGACGTTGGCAGTGCTCCACGATATTCGGGCTGCTACACTGGATTAGCCGACCAGGGCGGGGGCGGGCCAAAATTCGTCCGTACGGATTGGGCTACGCCGTCGGACGCGACGCGAAACAGTGTGGAACTCGGCCACGAGGCAGCCTAGGCCTTTTGGATCGAGAATAGGTTCGCGTAGAAAAGGCCGCCTCAGAAGACGGCCTCCGTCTCGCTTTCAGGCTCCGCACTGGCGGCCAGATGGCATCCAAATTTCAAGGCCAGAGGAGCAGGACCAGCATACTGAGATCCCTACTTGCATTACAAAGCCGGTTCTAACTCTGATGCGAGCTCGTGCCGAGGCCCAAAGCCGGAGTCGGTTGAAAACAAGCTCGAAATGGCTGCTGAAGCAAACTTCTTAGAGAGCACTTGCTGCTCAGCATAGAGGAGCGTCAGCGATCTTACATGCTCTGCAACGTCGTTGAGATGAGATACGATCCTTTCCTGCTCCGCCTCCGAAGGCCAGGGTACCTCAATTTCGAGAAATCTCTCGCGCTTCAACTTCTGCCGATTAGTTGTCCCCTTACTTGCGTTCTGCACCTGCTTCATAAATGCGGGGGATAGAAAAACGTATCTCAAAAAGCGACGAGCAAGATCGCTGGGTTGATTTAGCCCGAAGACTGGGAAATCCCGCGTCACGACTGCGCCGGCCAAGTTGCCATTGACAAATCCAATCGCGCCGTTTCGCAAATCAATTCGCGAAAAAAGAAGATCACCTTCTTGAACAAAACACTGCCCAGGACTCTTGATTTCCATTCCGTCACAGATGCGTCGAAGGCGAAGACCTTTGTGGTTCATCGCGACGGTTACTTGCATATACCTGTCATCAGGCACAATTATTGCTGGTCTTTGCACATATTGGCCAATCGAGCCCAGTTTAACAATTGGACAATCTGCAAAAGCCTTTGAACAGGATGCAGTCAGTAAGTGATCGGCAACGTCCACATTTTGCTGCAGACGCGTGGAGGCAGCGCGAGCTTGTTCATCAATCTTTTCACACAGCGAAATAACTTCTTGCTGACGCGCGGCGTCTGGAACGGGCACAAGGAGCTTGAGAAACTTTGACTTGCTCAGGTGCGAAAGGCTGAAAGCGGCCATGCCGGTAGCCTGCTCCTCTGCAATCCGATTCAATTGGCCCGAGCGAAAGAACCATTTCAAGTATTTGGGATTGACCTCTGAATCGACTAGTTCGAAGGTGGGAAACTTCTCGGAGAGAATTGCGCCTGCTACATCGTCATCCGCAACAGCGAAGGCGCCAGATTTGGCAAATAGAGTGCAATAGACGATGTCGCCAGCGTTTAAGGTGTGTTGAACGAACTTTTTTAGAATGTCGGCGCCATACTTGTACTCGCGGATGAAGACTCCGTGCCCATGCCATCGTACGCCGCCGCATCGGTACTCGACGTCGTCCTCGACTGAAATAAGCCGGTTCGCTTCTTGAAGGATGTCTCCAAATCTTCTCAACCTCGGCATTAGAGTTTCCCTGCAAGAGTTTTTAGGGCTTGCAGAGAGGTGGCAATCCGTTCGTTGTTACTTGCAAGCATCGAAATGAGCTCGTGCGGATCGTCTGGCAACTCTGCGTCAGGACGGTTTGGATTTGCAAAATCGAGATTAAACCCACTTTCCGCAATCTCTCCTATCGAGACCGACCACGCATTTTCGTTTGCCTCGCGATGATGCCACCATTTGATGCAGTCCTCGAACTCTTCGAAGCGCATCGGCTTTGTCTTCGAGTACTTCTTTCGGCCCTCGGGCATAAAGATTTCGTAGTACCAGGTGACCTCAGTCGCTCCAGAGGAGTCGAAAAACAGTATATTGCTCCGAATTGGGGTGTATGGCTCGAATACACCGAACGGCAAGCGCACGACGGTGTGCAAATTGAAATTCTTGACGAGATGCTCCTTTATTCGCGCTGCGGTACTTTTGTTGAAAAGCGTTCCATCGGGCACAACGAGGGCTGCTCGTCCGCCAAGCGGATGAGTGGGCGTACGCCTCTTCAGCTTGCGCATAATCAATTGCAAGAAGAGCAGGGCGGTCTCTGCGGTCTGCATATCTTGCGGAAAATTCCCTAGGACTCCTCGCTCTTCCTCGCCACCAAAGGGGGGATTCGTCAGAACTAGATCAACTCGGTCCTTGTCGCCGATTTCCGAGAGTTTGAACCTTAGAGCGTTTCCCGGGTCTACACGAGGAGCATTCAGCCCATGCAGAAGCAAGTTCATTTGGCACAGAAGATACGGAAGAGGTTTTGCTTCGCATCCGCTGAGCGATTTATCCTGTAGAACCTTGCGGTGATTCACCGTTTTGACTTGCTTGGCCAAGTGGTTGAATGCTTCCACTAGGAAGCCCCCAGTCCCGGCCGCGGGATCGAGTATCGTTTCACCCAGCTTAGGGTTAGTTACTTCGACCATGAAGCGAATAACCGGACGTGGCGTATAGAACTCACCTGAATCGCCAGCGGCGTCCCGCATTTCTTTCAGCATCGTTTCGTAAAGCGCACCGAGCGTGTGCAGCTCTTCGCTGGACGTGAAATGGAAGTCGTTTATTTTGTTGACCACGTCTCGCAATAAGTAACCGCTCTTCATACGATTATCGACGCCACGAAACACCGTAGCAATCACATCGCGACGATCGTCACCGTTTGCGCTGGTCAACTGACGAAGATACGCGAATAGACCCGGACCGGAACTTCCGTCCGGGCGTGTGGCTTGCTCGTAGTTGATGAAACCCAACAATTCGTCGCCAGTCATACCCTGGGGGCTTGAAGCCCAATCGCGCCAACGATAGGGAGGCTCGACAACAGGCCGAAAGTGTTGTCCACCAAGAACGGCTTCTTCCTCCCGTTGAAGTTCGAGATCGTCCAAGAACTTCAGAAACATGATCCAAGTGAGCAAAGGCAAGCGATCAAGGTCGCCGTTGAGGCCCTTGTCTTTGCGCATTATGTCTCGCGCGCTCTTGAGTAGCGAGCCGAGCATTTGGCGGGTTGTTGCAATTTCGGTCTTTGTATCGGCTGACTTAGGCGGCATAGAGTTCTTTCTGTAGGTCTTGGACGGCGGCTCGTAACTGAGCAGGACCGCCGAACAATTTGGTAATTTCGTTCACCTGTCCGAAGCTGGAGATAGGTGGTACGTGCAGAGCGTCCGGTAAGATGAACTGTGTATCGCCGTGTTCAGCATACTTTTCTAGTAGCAGCTCCAATATTTCACGTGCCGCAGGCGAGTACCTTTCGAAGAAGGACGGATTGTCGGTCCTTAGTCGCTGGGCACGCTCTCGACGCGTCTTTAAAGGTGCATTGAAAGCCAGATGGCACAGCAGATCGAAGGGATCAGCATCAGGTTGCTGCGTTGCGGCTGCCAGTTCGGCGAAGCTAATTCCCCGTTCGGCGAGAGTCTTCAATATTTCCGATTGCCGCATAGAATCTGTCCATTGATGTCGCAGATCGAGTAACGTTGGACAGATAGTCTTTATCGCTTCGGCAGCATATTTCGTGTACTGAATCACACGAAGCTGCTTTCCATCCTGATCAAGTTCATACACCACGTGCGCGGCTATTTCGATGCGGCCGCCGTCGAAATAGTACTTTTTGCGTTCATCAGAAGGTGGCTCCGAGATCGTGGGACTTAGCTCTTCCTCAAGCGCAGGCGAGGTTTTGAAGACCGCAACATCTCCGCTCGGAAGAATTTCCTCTTGTGTCAGCTCTGCTGGCTCGCCATCGAATGCGGGATCTGCAAACAGTTGCGTAGCGGACCCGGTGTAATCGATGATGTTGAACCACAGCTTCCCATAGTCGTCGCGAACGCGCGTCCCGCGTCCAATGATTTGTTTGAATTCACTCATAGTGCCAACTACGCGGGCAATAACAACGTTTTTGCATGTTGGAGCATCTACGCCAGTGGTCAACAATTGTGATGTCGTTAGAATTGCTGGTATGGCGCTATCTACATCCTGGAAGCGACTAAGGTGACCGCGGCCTATATCACCCTCGTCAGCTGTTACACGGCAAACGTAATCTGGATATTGAGCAAAAAGGTCCACGTTTTTGTTTGATAGAGCTCGACGCATTTCACTCGCGTGCTCTTGATCAACGCAGAATATAATGGTCTTAGCTAGGCGATCGCTGGATTTTAAGAAGTTAGTTAGGTGGCTTGCGATCGCCTCCGTCCGCGCGCGCAACGCCACGACCTTTTCAAAGTCCCTCGTCCCGTATTCGTCATCCGGTATGGGGCGACCATATCGATCGATGTCTCCTTTGGTTGGCCTCCAACCAACTGCGTCCCATTCTGTCACAACGCGATGCACTCGATAAGGAGCTAGGAAACCGTCCTCGATTCCCTGCCTGAGACTATATTCAAAGATTGGGTCGCCGAAGTATCGGTAAGTGTCGCGAGTCTCTTCGCGTAGCGGCGTCGCGGTCATTCCGAGGTGATAGGCTGGCTCAAAGTATTCAAGAATGGCGCGCCAATTGCTGTCATCTCGGGCACTTCCGCGATGGCACTCATCAATGATAATGAGGTCGAAAAAGTCGCGTGGATAGGAGCGAAAGAGACCTGGCCTTCGTTCGTCCTCTGCGAGAATTTGATACGTGCCGAAATAGAGTTCACGACTCAAGACAAGATCGCTAGCGTCAATCTTATGTCGAGCGTCGCCAAAGGCGCTAAAGATTCCGTCCTTTGGTTGGTCAATCAGGATGTTTCTATCGGCCAGATATAGTATCCTTGGACGGCGATATTCGGCACTGCGATTCCACCGAGCAGTCCAAAGCTTCCAGCAAATTTGAAAAGCAACTGCTGTCTTTCCGGTGCCAGTAGCCATCGTGATCAGCGTTCGCCGAGTTCCCAGTAGGATGCGCTCGACCGCCCGGTTGATTGCGATCTGCTGATAATAGCGCTCGCCCTGTTTCACCGCGTAGTTTGACGGCGTGAGGAGCCGGTCAAGTTCCGTTGACCCGCTTGGTGCTAGTCGCGTGCAATATCGAAGCCAAAGCTCCTTTGGTGTTGGAAACGCCTCAACTGCATGCTCGCCCCCCGTTGTGAAGTCTATCTCGATGATCTCGTGCCCGTTTGTCGCGTATGCAAACTGAAGGCCCAAAATCGCCGCGTAAGTCTTTGCTTGCTGTACTCCATCGCTTGCTGATTTGTAGCTTGCCTTCGCCTCGACAACAGCAAGCGGGAAATCTCTTGTGTATCGGAGTAGATAATCGACTCGTTTGGGGGCTTTCCGAACGAAACTTGATCCAACGGGTACGATGCGTCCGTCGGTGATCGTCCGCTGTTCAGCAATAGAATGTGGCGCATCATCCCAGCCGGCCCGCTGAAGAGCAGGCACGACAAACTTTCTGCAAGTATCTGCTTCGCTCATAAAATGGTCGCCCGATAAGGTTGCGCCTTATTCGCAATGACTCAGCTGTAGATAGGGGTGCCTGCACGCCGAACCGTCGTTAAACGAACCCAATTACCCTTGCCACGCTCAATTTTCCAGAACCACCAGCCGTTCACGGCACGTCCCACGACGGCCTTCCCGGCATGGCTTAAGGATTCATAGTTCGCGCCTCGGTATCGAACAGTTCCATCCCTGCGTGCGCGGGCCCTGTATACTTTGCCTTTGTAGGCGGCCGTCAGCTTCGCTCCAGAAGGAAGAAGACGAGCTAGTTGCGATTCGCCGCGGACCTTCTTCGGCTTCTCCGGTTCTTCAGAAGCTTGGCGCCAATCAAATAGCGAGGAGAGGTGCTTTGCTTGTTTGGTGCGGATAGCGCGCATTATTTGCCGCTTCATATCTCGCGATTGTGCGAGCTTGCCGGTCTGCCTGGCTCCTGGCGGGCGCGTGATCCGCAATAGTAGAGCCTCAATTTCCCTTAGGTGCTGATCACGAATGGTCAGATAAACTGAAAAATGGTCCCATGAATTTCCGTGCCGGTTCTTCCCGTGAGCCGTGAGCCTATTGCGCAACGCGCTCGCGAGTCCGACGTAATAGAGCTTGTTCTTACGATAGAGGGCGTAGACCCCCGCGTTCCGGCCGATCAGCTCCCGTACAATGTCAGGGTGATCAATCAAGAGGTCCTTTGAAACCCGCTCAAGGTGCGCAAAGACCAGTGCCTCGCGCTTAAGGCGGCGCGGCCGTTTGGCTTTCGTCTGCACGATCTTGCCCCCGAATCAGTTTCCCCAGGAGGCATTGTAACCGTAGGTAGCCGCTGGCTGGCATCGTACGAAGGACGCGAACTGCTGGGTTGCTCAGAACCCGACAGGAGATCGCGGAAGGCTTGTCTGCTGTTACGGCTCGATCAACTCGCTATGGCCGCCGTGAATGCTGCCACCCGTAACGATAAGCCGAACCTTGCCGGTCTTTTGGCTCTCCGCCATCGCCCATGCGCGGGCTTTGGCTTTGGCCTCCACATCGCTCGTCGCGTTGATGGTCTCACTGGAGTAGGTGAGGTCAGGGTCTTCGATGTCAACAAGCGAAGCAATGTACTTAGTCTCTGGAAGGGCCGACTGAGCTTCCCCAAGCATTCCGGTCTCCGTACCTAGGCCGTACCTATCAGCGAAATGGTTTTAGACAATCGTTGGACTAAGTCTCTGAATTTATTGGTGAGCGCGCTGGGGCTCGAACCCAGGACCCCGTGATTAAAAGTCACGTGCTCTACCGGCTGAGCTACGCGCTCCCATGGCCGCTGATGGCTCGAAGAGATCGCCATCGTGTTCGGACATTCGAGAGGCATGTCTTGCCGCTTCGCCTAGAGATCGCGTCGCGGGGAAAACCGGCTGTTTCCGGATCATGCCTTCGGCCCGCGCTGTGTAGGGGGAGTGGCTGCGGAGGTCAATAGTGCGGGTGGTTGCCGAAGATCGCGGCAGGAGCGGGGATTTGCCTGGGCTATCCGTCGCTTAGGCCAAAATTCTCACCTCGATTGGCGGCCGGTCATCCACGCCGGAGACCGCGTGATTCCAGGCACGAGGCCGAAGACCGGCGTGGAGCAGGATCAGTTCGTCTCCCGCCGGACCTCGCTCGGCACCGGCTGCGGCGTGCCGGTCGGGTGGGGCAGCGCGACCGGGCGCAGGCCGATCAGCTCGGCGGTGCGGATCGCGCTGTCGCGCCAGAACTGGAACGAGTTGATGCGGCTGAGCTCGAGGGTGGCGATGGCGACCGCGGCGAGGAACGGCAGGCTCTGCAGCACCAAGACGCCGGCGAAGATGTAGATCTCCGTGATCTGCTTGTAGCTGTTGGTGGCGATCAGCACGCCGGCGCCGACCAGGAGCAGGGTGCCGATCACGGCTTCCCAGAACGCCTGGAACTCGATCGACATGCGGGACAGGCCGCCTTTGGAGGTGCGGGCGAAGGCGATGTGCTCGGTGATCAGGCCCTGCGCCACCGCGCGCGACACCGTCCATTGCACGCTCATCGCCGCGATCATGGCGCCCAGCATCTGGCCGGGCTTGATGGCGACGCGGGCGCGGTACATCGACAGGAAGTGCACCAGCGAGACGATGAACGCGCCGATAATCGGCAGCGTCAGGATCTTGTCGGGAATGGCGATGTCGGCGAAGGCGACGATCGGCACCCAGATGAGGTTGAGCAGCGCCACGACCACGCCGAGGCTTTCGGCGCCCAGCCAGTTCAGCCAGCCGAGGCCATATTCGCGCTTCTGGTCGGGCGTCAGCCGGCTCGCGCCGGGCAGGAAGCGGCGCCAATGCTTCTTGACGATCTGCAGGCCGCCATAGGCCCAGCGGTGCCGCTGCTTCTTGAAGGCTTCATAGGTGTCCGGCAGTAGGCCTGCGCCGTAGCGGGTGTTGGTGTAGTGGGTGGTCCAGCCGAGCTCTTGGATGGCAAGGCCGAGATCTGAGTCCTCGCAGATCGTGTCGCTCGACCAACCACCGGCCATGTCCATCGCGGCGCGGCGGATCAGGCACATCGTGCCGTGCACGATGATGGCGTTGGCCTCGTTGCGCTGGACCATGCCGATGTCGAAGAAGCCGGCATATTCGCCGTTCATGATGTAGTGCATGATCGACAGATCGCCGTCGCGGTGCTCCTGCGGCGCCTGCACGAGGCCGACGCGCGGGTCGGCAAAAGCAGGCACGAGGTCCTTCAGCCAATCGGGCTCGACGACATAGTCGGCATCGAGAATGCCGATGATCTCGGCATCCGCCGCGGTGCGGTCCATCGCGATCCGGAGCGCGCCGGCCTTGAAGCCCTGCACCTTCTCGGCGTTGATGAACTTGAAGCGTTCACCGAGCGCGCGGCAATGGTCCTGGATCGGCTGCCAGAAGGCGGGATCCGGCGTGTTGTTGATGATGACCACGCATTCGTAGTTCGGGTAGTTCAGCCGCGACAGCGCATCCAGCGTCTGCTTCAGCATCTCGACGGGCTCGAAATAAGCGGGGATATGGATCGAGACCTTGGGGCAGTAATCCTCGGGCACGTTCTCGACCGGCTTGTTCTTGGCGATCAGGCGCTGCGGCGGCCGGCCGAAGGCAACCGCGGCGATCTCGTCGATGCGCGCCATCGCGATGAGGACCAGCGGAACAAGGAGGATCATGCCGAGCGTCAGCGCGAAAGCCGAGCCGAACAGGAAGTAGTGGCCGTTCCAATAGGCGAACACGGTCGCGGCCCAGGCGCCGACGCCGTTGGCGGTCGCCGACAGCAGGAAGGCTTGCCTCGCGGTCGCTTTCTCGATCCGCAGGATCGGCAACGACAGCAGCACGCCGACCAGCAGCGCGATGCCCATCAGCTTCCAATAGTCGGGGTTCTCGACCGGGCCGGTCCAGGCGAATTTCGGCTCGCCGCTGGCATTGAGGACGCCCCAATACGGACCGACGCCGCCTTCGAAGAATTTCCAGGGCCGATCGAGGGCTTCGACGATGTTGTAGTCCATGCCGAGCGCTTCGGCGCGGGTGACGAAGTTGCGCAAGGTCAGCGCCTGCTGGAACGGACCTGGATCTGCGTTGCGCAAATTATAGCCTGCGCTCGGCCAGCCGAACTCGGCGATCACGATGCGCTTGCCCGGGAACTGATTGCGCAGGAGGTCGTAGCGGTCCACGGCCTGGTCGACGGCCTGATCCGAACGGAAGTTTTCCCAATAGGGCAGCACGTGCGCGGCGATGAAGTCGACGCTGGAGGCGAGGTCCGGAAAATCGCGCCAGATGTTCCAGATCTCGCCCGTCGTCACGGGAACACGGACCGCGCTCTTGACCTTCTTGATCTTGCTGATGAGGTCCTCGACCTTCATCTCGCCGCGGTAGATCACCTCGTTGCCGACCACGATGCCGATCACGTTGCTGTTCTTGCGGGCGAGCTCGATGGCGGCCTTGATCTCCCGCTCGTTGCGATCCTCGTCCTTGTCGATCCACGCGCCGACCGTGACCTTGAGGCCGAACTCGGCCGCGATCGGCGGCACCAGCTCGCTGCCTTCCGTCGCGGTGTAGGACCGGATAGCTCGCGTGAGGGTCGAGAGCTTCTTCAAGTCCGCGCGAATCTTGTCGGGGTCGACCTTGAGGTCGACGACATGGCCCGGTTCGAACGGCGTATAGGACAGGCTCGGCACCAGGCCCTTGAAGTCCGGCGCAGGTTCCCTGTCGCGCAGGACTCCCCAACTGCCTGCGTGGAGCGCAGACACGAGCAACAGAACGGCGGCGACAACGCGCATCGCGGCTAAACCAATAGGGGCTGAGGTGGCAGGGAAGCGGATCCGACCCCGAGATCCGACCAAGTCCGCGGCAAAGGGAGCATATCTCTGCCGCGCGGTTTCACAACTGTCATGGCCTCATGTCCTTATGAGGGCATGGCCTTTTCGAACGACGCGCGGCAGTGCCAACCGTCTCTATGGCCGGTCGTTCCTGAACGGCAGCTGAAACGACCGGAGCTATTTTGGCTTGGGCTATTTCGCCGGCGTGGGGGACGGGCTTGCCGCAGGCGAGGGGCTCGCGGCCGGCTGCGGCTGCGCATTGGCGGCCGGCGCTGCCGGCTGGGCGGCCGCGGCCGCCGCCTGCTGCGGCTGGGCGGCCGGGTTGATCCAGCACGCGTGCACGCGGCTATCCAGAGTTTCGGCCACCTTGGGGTCGATCTGGCCGCCGAAACGGGTCAGGCAGCGGAACGCGGCCTGGATGTGGCCGCCGGGGCAGCCGAAACGGTCGTAGAGGTCGAGATGACGGAATGCGGTATCGAGGTCGTCCCGCCACATCAGCCGCACCACGCGCCGGCCGAGCCAGACGCATTCGGGATTGCCGGCCGGGCCGTTGATGACCTGGGCGGCTTCCGCGAACTCGTCGGTGCGGCGCTGATTCTGGGCGGCGTCCTTGGCGGCGTCGGCGGGCTGGGCTGCCGCTTTGCCCTGTTCGGGGCCCGGCGGACCGCTCTGGGCGGAAGCGCCGCCAGCACCGGTCAGAACGAGCAGGCAGGAGACGGCCAAGGTGGCGGCGAACTGCCGCAGGACCGCATTTCGTGACTCGAACACCCGTTGCCGCATGAATTCCCCAATGTATCCGCTGGCCGTCCGCGTCAGGAGCCCCGCGGACGCGCTAGCTGATGGCGTCCAAATGGGTCTCCAATGCGGCGGAAAAGTCTTTCGGAGTCCATGACCTGTATTTCGAATTTTGTCCAGCAAAGTCACGATCCTAGATCCCGGTGAACCGGCGCAGGTAAATTCCTTGGGGGCGCAAGGGATCCACCGGACGTGCCCCCTTGGCAGACGGCGTGCGAGAAGGTAATCGACGGCCCTTCGCGGAGGACGGAACCGATTTCTCTTCGTACGCCACTGGCGCTTCTGCTCGTCTCACTGGGTGCGATCGCTGCCGTGTGGTGGTGGCTTGCCACGCCGATCACGCTCGCGCGCGCCCCGATCGATCCCGCCGACAAGGTTCAATGCGTCTCCTACGCGCCGTTCCGCGGCGAGCAGTCGCCGCTGGACGCATGGACCCATATCGATGCCGACCAGATCGAACAGGACCTGCGCCAGCTCAAGGAGATCACCGACTGCGTCCGCACCTATTCGCTGGAGAACGGGCTCGACCAGGTGCCGGCGATCGCCGCCAAGGTCGGCGGGATGAAGGTGCTGCAGGGCATCTGGCTCTCGAGCAACCGCACCAAGAACTACGAGCAGGCCGGGCTCGCCATTCGCCTCATCAAGCAATTCCCTGACGTCATCACCTCCGTCATCGTCGGCAACGAGGTGCTGCTGCGCGGTGAGATGACGACGGCGGACCTCGTCGCTCTCATCCGCCTGGTGAAGACCCAGGTCGGCGTGCCCGTCACCTATGCCGATGTGTGGGAATATTGGCTGAAGAACCGCGAGGTGTATGACGCCGTCGACTTCGTCACGATTCATATCCTGCCCTATTGGGAGGATTTCCCGATCAGGGCGAAGTTCGCTGCCGCCCATGTCGAACAGATCCGCGAGCGCATGGCGGTGGCGTTTCCCGGCAAGGAGATCCTGATCGGCGAAACCGGCTGGCCGAGCGCGGGCCGCATGCGCGACGGCGCACTGCCCTCGCGCACCAATCAGGCGCGCGTCGTCTCGGAAATCCTCGGCCTTGCGAAGGCGCAGAAGTTCCGCGTCAATCTCATCGAGTCCTACGACCAGCCCTGGAAGCGCAGGCTGGAAGGCACCGTCGGCGGCTATTGGGGCCTCTACGACTCGGTGCGCAGGAGCCTGAAATATCCGCCGGGACAGCCGATCAGCAATTTCCCGTACTGGAAATGGTACATGGGCGCCGGCATGGGGCTTTCCGTGCTGGTGTTCGCTGTCGCGCTGATCACGCTGCGCCGCCGGCCGTGGACACCGCGTTTCCCGGCCTGGCTCGGCGTCGGCATCTCGGCGACGACCGCCGGAATCCTGCTCGGGATCGGCGCCGACAAGATGTACTACGAGAGCTACGGGATCGGCGGCTGGCTGCTCTGGGGCGCGTTGCTGCTGGCCGGCATCCTGTCGCCGATCTTCTGCGCGCAGGCGATGGTGATCGGCCGCAGCCTGCCGACCTTCCTCGACCTGCTCGGCCCGCGCGAGGGCCGGAAATGGTCGAAGCTCACGGCGGTGCTCGGCCTGACGCTGGCGGTGACCGCGGTGATCGCTTCCGCGACCGCGCTCGGCTTCGTGTTCGATCCGCGTTACAAGGATTTTCCTTACGCCGCGCTGACGATGGCTGTGGTGCCGTTTGCGCTTCTGATGCTGAACCGGCCGCAGATCGGCCAGCGTCCGATCGCCGAAGCGGTGTTCGCGGGGGTGCTGGCGCTGTCCGCCGTGTACGTGCTGTTCAACGAAGGTCGCGACAATTGGCAGTCGCTATGGACCTGCGCGATCTATCTGTTGTTCGCGCTCACGCTGTGGCGGGCGCGGGCCGAGCAAAGCCAAGAATAAGCAGGCCGATCGCAAGGCCCGACAGCACGACATTGTAGAGCACGATGCCGAGGCCGGCGGCGATGAGGCCGACGGTCAGCAGCACGATCGACGGCCGCATCAGGTTCAGCATCGCAACCACCAGCGCCACGATGCCGAACACCGAATTCTTGAACAGCACGGTCGAGACCGAGCGCGACTTGCAGACCAGGGTCTGAAGCCCGGCGTCGCAGGCGAGCGCGACCTGCGAAAACTCGATCGCGAGATAGCGCACGTAGAGCGCGCAGCCGACGGTGACGAATCCGACCACGAGCAGGAACTGCACCTGGTAGGGCGTGAGGCGGAAGGGCTTCTTTGTCATGGCGGCAATATGGTCGGGAAGGCGCGGCCAGGCAACAGGGCAGCCGAGGTTTCTGTTGATCCGCCCGGGCACTCTCCAGGAACACGCGAGCCTCCCGCTGGTTCTCAACATTGTGTTGCCAACACCGCCTAGGAGTGAGGCATGGACAAGCCGACGCAGGAGCAGCTGAGCGAGCTCAAGAGGCTGAGCAAGGAGGCGCGGGTCGAGGATTGGTCGGACATCGTCCAGTCCAAGGACGAGGCGGAGATGCGCATCCGCGATCTGAAGGAGAAGGCGCGCATGGAATAGGTCATCGCCTGCGCCAAGGGGCGATCAGCAGGCGATCAATTGCGACCTTGCGTGTTCCGGCTCTGCTCCGCCAGCCGGCGCTCGTATTTTTCAGCCAAGGCGAGCAGTCGCTTCCTGATGTGGGGATCGGCCCGCTCGGCCAGTTCGCGGATCAACGCGAGTTGCTCCCGCAGAAAGTTCGCGTCCGTCATCTCCGCTCCGAATCAAGTCCGGTACGGAGTGTGCCGTGTCAGGTTGGTCTCGTTCGTATCATTTGGTACTTGGGCGGAGGCATGAAGCCGCTCACCGGCCATGTGCGACTACCAGACTTACTTCAACCCCAGGCGACGTTCGAGCCAGCTGAGCGCGAACAGCACGAATAACGTGACTGCGATGGCGGCGCCCACCAGCAGCCAGGCGCCCAGCGCGCAGGCGATGCCAAGACCGGCAGCGATCCAGACAGTCGCCGCCGTAGTGAGGCCATGAACCGTCTTGGCCTTGACGTCGTGCAGGATGACGCCCGCACCGATGAAGCCGACGCCGCTCAGCACGCCGGTAACAATGCCTTGGACCACCCTCGAGACTGCATCCGGGTGGTCGCGCAAATTCTGAAACTCGATCACGGAAATCGAGATCAGCGCAGAGCCCAAGGCCACCAGCGCCAGGGTGCGCATGCCCACCGGCTTGTCGTTCATGTCGCGGTCGATGCCGATCACGAGGCCCGTAGCCGCCGCGACGAGTAGCCTCAGCACATCATCCAGTTCGTTCATCAAGACCCGCGTTTCTGGAGGGGCGACGCTTCGCGCACGTCGGACATGGACCTGCGAACTTGCTGCCAAGCGCGGCCGAGGTCCAAGCGTCCGTTGGTCGCATGCTGGCTGCGTGCGCGCCGGGACCGAGGCGTCATTGTCGCCTGAAGAACGACGACAGCGTCGATCCCGCGGACGACGCTGCCGCCTCCGGTTTCGCCGGTGCTGGCGCCGGCTGCGCGGCGGGAGCGGGGGCGGGCTCGTCGCGCTTGGTGCGTTTTGAGGAGTAGCTGCGGCGGCGTTGCGGCTTTTCAGGCTTCGCGCTCGACACAGGCGCCGTTTCGGCTGGAGGGCCAGCGTCCTGGCTCGTCTCCGAACCCTTGTCCGGGACTCTGTCCTGAGTCTTCTCTTGCGTCTTGTCTTGTACCTTGTCCGGACCGCCACGCATCGACAGGCGCTGGCCATCGAACACGGTGGTCTCGCAGTGACGATTGCTCTCGGCGAGACCCGCGCAGAATTTTGCGGCGGCGGCGGCATTGACCAGGGGGCCGGCGCCCAGGCGGAGCTGCATGCCGAGGCCGGTGTTGCCTTCCTTGATCATGATGATCGGCCGCAGCGCTGCGATCTCCGGGTTGGACTTGGTCACGCCGCGCCAGAGCGCGCGCAGGCCGTCGATCGAGTTGGCGCCGCCGAGATCGATCGCAAAGCGCGTCTGCTGAACGGCGATGGCAAGGGATTCGCTCTCGGCTGGCTCTGGCGGCTTGGTTGCTGCCGCCACGATTTCGGCTGCGGCGGGCGCCGGCTCGGCCTTCTGCTCGGCTGTCTCAGGTTGAATCAGTTTCGACGCGGCCGGATCAGGTGGCGCCATGAGCGACTTGGCGGGCACCAGCGGAATGGTCGGCAGCGCCGAAGTCATGGCCGGATTCTGTTGCACGAGCGAGGCGGCGGCCGCGGTCTGCGGCGGCGGGCTCGGCGGCTCCTTCAACGTTTCCTTCTGAGCATCCTTTGGCGAATCCTTCTGAGCATCCTTGGCGGCTTCGCTGCGCGGCTTCTCGCTCGTCGCCGTCGGCGTCGAAGCGACCGGCGCGACATTGGGAGCCGCGGGTGCTGCGTCCTGCGGCTTCGCGCCCGGCGGCGGCGCGGCCGCTTGCTTGGCAATGGCGCCGGTGACGGAATCGAGCCCTTGCTCCAGCACGGTGACGCGCGAATACAGCCGGTCGCGGTCGCTGTTCAGCGTCTCGATCGCGGCGGCGAGCCGGCGCGCTTCGTTCTGGCTCTCCTTGGTCAGCAGCTGCAGCCGGTCGGCCTGGCGCACGAGATCGGCGGACGCAACCTGGTCGCGCCGCCAGCCGAGCTGGGCCTGGTTGGCCATCAGGGCAATGACGACGGCGCCGACGGCCGCCACGCCCCACGAGCCCAGCCGCCACATCATGCGCCGGTCGAAGGCGCTTTCCTCGGCCAAAAGTCCGGAGAACAGCCCGCCGGTCTCCTTGGTGGAGAAAGCGTCCGCCAGTGGGTCGGAATCCCTTGCCATGAATGTTAAGCGCCCAGCCCCGTCCGGCTTCCCCGAATCAATCAGGGAACATTAACAGGAAAAGCGCGCCGCACTTGAATTCCGGGCGTTTGCGGGGGTAGCAAGGCGATAGCTTCCGAGGGCGTTGCCGCCCGTCCGCGCCAATTTGATTCGGCCATAGCTATCAGGATTTCGATGACCGCCCGTTCCAGCCTCACGATCGTGCTCGCCGCCGGCGAAGGCACGCGCATGCGATCGAGCCTGCCGAAGGTGCTGCATCCGGTCGCGCACCGGAGTCTGCTCGCGCACGTGCTCGCCGCCGCACCCAAGGGAACCGGCACCTCGCTCGCGGTGGTGATCGGCCCCGATCATCAGGCGGTCGCCGACGAAGCCAAGCGCATCCGTCCCGACGCGCTGACCTTCGTGCAGGCCGAGCGGCTCGGCACCGCGCATGCGGTACTGGCGGCGCGCGAGGCGATCGCGAGCGGCGCCGACGATCTCCTCATCGCGTTCGGCGACACGCCGCTGATCTCGGCCGAGACCTTTGCGCGGCTGCGCGCGCCGCTCGCCCGCGGCGCAGCCATTGCCGCGCTCGGCTTTCGCGCCGCCGACCCGACCGGCTACGGCCGCTTCATCGTCGAGGGCGACAGCCTGGTTGCGATCCGCGAGCAGGCCGACGCCAGCGCGGACGAGCGCAAGATCGATTTGTGCAACGCCGGCGTGATGGCGATCGACGGCCGCCGTGCGCTCGACATTCTCGGGCAGATCGGCGATGCCAATTCCAAGGGCGAATATTATCTGACGGATGCGGTCGAAATCGTCCGCAGGCAGGGATGGGAGTCGGTGGTGATCGAAACCAGCGAGGACGAGGTGCGCGGCATCAACACCAAGGCGCAGCTCGCCGAGGCCGAAGCCGTAATGCAGGCGCGTTTGCGCAAGGCGGCGATGGAGGCCGGCGTCACGCTGATCGCGCCGGAGACGGTGTATCTGTCCACTGACACCGTGTTCGGCAAGGACGTGACGATCGAGCCGTTCGTGGTGATCGGCCCCGGCGTGTCGATCGCGGACGGCGCGGTGATCCACTCGTTCTCGCATATCGTCGAGACGACGCTCGGCAGGAAGGTCTCGATCGGACCCTATGCGCGGCTGCGTCCCGGCACCTCGCTCGGCGACGGCGCGCGCATCGGCAATTTCGTGGAGACCAAGGCGGCGACGCTGGAGGCCGGCGTCAAGGTCAACCATCTCTCCTATATCGGCGACGCCACCGTCGGCGCCAATTCCAACATCGGCGCCGGCACCATCACCTGCAACTACGATGGCTTCAAGAAGCACAAGACGGTGATCGGAAAGGGCGCCTTCGTCGGCACCAACTCCTCGCTGGTCGCCCCGGTAACGATCGGCAATGGTGCCTATATCGGCTCGGGCTCGGTGATCACGAAGGACGTCCCCGACGACGCGATGGCGCTGGAGCGGAGCCCGCAGACCATCCGGGAAGGCGGCGCGGCGCGCTATCGCGAGATGAAGACCGGCGGCAAGAAGCCGGAGACGTGAGCGGCGCTATTCTTCGTCGGCGAATTCGGAGAAGATCGCGCGGGTCAGGCGCCAGCCGCGCGGCTTGGCGCGCTTCACCGGCTCGCCTTCGGGATGCTTGATGAAGAGGGGCTTGTTCTCTTTGCCGCGCAGCGGCGGCGGCCAATGCGCAAGGTGCGTGCCCGTGGTCTCGCTGGCGCGCAGATACATCGACGACAGACCCTTGCGGTCGGATGAGCCTTTCATGGCCTGGTTCTCCTGACCGGAATCGTTGGCCAAATGTATTGACAATGAGTTAACTAGCGCGGTTTAAGGCCGGCCAATTCGACGCAGACGACGCAGCGGTCGCGGGCCCGTGCTGTCTCAATCAGCAATAATTATTGAGTATCTGGTTCCCTGCGATTTTCGCTAAAAACCGGGCGTGTCGTTTAGGCGATTTTTCGACGATTTGGGGGATAGTGATCCGCATGTGCGGGATTGTCGGCATTCTCGGGCGCGAGCCGGTTGCAGAGCAGTTGGTGGATTCGCTCAAACGCCTCGAATATCGCGGCTACGATTCCGCGGGCGTGGCCACGCTCGAAGGCAAGCACCTGGAGCGCCGCCGCGCCGAGGGCAAGCTGAAGAATCTGGAGAAGCGGCTGGAGGCCGAGCCGCTCAAGGGTACCACCGGCATCGGTCACACGCGCTGGGCCACCCACGGCAAGCCGACCGTCAACAACGCCCACCCGCACGCGACCGAGCGCGTCGCCGTGGTCCACAACGGCATCATCGAGAATTTCCGCGAGCTGCGCGAGGAGCTCGAAAAGAAGGGCACGGTGTTCCACACCGAGACCGACACCGAGATCGTGCTGCATCTCGTCGACGATTTGCTCACGCGCGGCAATAAGCCCGTGGAAGCGGTGAAGCTGACGCTGGCGCGCCTGCGCGGCGCCTTCGCGCTCGGCTTCATCTTCGCCGGCGACAACGACCTCATGATCGGCGCCCGCAACGGCCCGCCGCTGGCGATCGGCTACGGCGACGGCGAGATGTATCTCGGCTCGGACGCCATCGCGCTCGGCCCGTTCACCGACACGATCAGCTATCTCGAGGACGGCGACTGGGTGGTGCTGACCCGCAAGAGCGCCGCGATCTTCGACAAGGACGGCCATGCCGTCCAGCGCGACAAGATCAGGCACGCCGCCTCGACCTCGCTGGTCGACAAGGCCAATTACCGTCACTTCATGGCCAAGGAGATCCACGAGCAGCCGGAGGTGGTCGGCCACACGCTGGCGCGCTACGTCGATATGGCGACCGAGCGCGTCGCGCTACCGGTCAAGCTGCCGTTCGATTTCAAGAACATCCAGCGCATCAACATCACCGCTTGCGGCACAGCGAGCTATGCCGGGTTCGTCGCCAAATACTGGTTCGAGCGCTTTGCGCGCCTGCCGGTCGAGGTCGACGTCGCCTCCGAATTCCGCTACCGCGAGGCCCCCTTGCGCAAGGGCGACCTCGCCATCTTCATCTCGCAGTCGGGCGAGACCGCCGACACGCTGGCGGCGCTGCGCTATGCCAAGGCCGAGGGCGTGCACACGATCGCGGTCGTCAACGTGCCGACCTCGACGATCGCGCGCGAGAGCGAGACGGTGCTGCAGACGCTGGCGGGACCCGAGATTGGCGTCGCCTCGACCAAGGCGTTCACCTGCCAGCTCATGGTGCTGGCAAACCTTGCGATCGCGGCCGGCAAGGCGCGCGGCGAATTGTCGGACGAGGACGAGACCAAGCTGGTCCACGGGCTCGTCGAGGTTCCGCGCCTGATGGCCGATGCGCTCACGAGCGAGCTCCAGATCGAGAAGCTGGCGCACCGGATCGCCAAGTCGCGCGACGTGCTCTATCTCGGCCGCGGCACCAGCTTCCCGCTGGCGCTCGAAGGCGCGCTCAAGCTGAAGGAGATCTCCTACATCCACGCCGAGGGCTATGCCGCCGGCGAGCTCAAGCACGGCCCCATCGCGCTGATCGACGAGACCATGCCGGTCGTCGTCATCGCACCCCACGACCGCGTGTTCGAGAAGACCGTCTCCAACATGCAGGAGGTCGCCGCGCGCGGCGGCAACATCATCCTGATGACCGATGCCAAGGGCGCGGCGGAGGCGACGGTCGAGTCCCTCGTCACCATCGTCATGCCCGATATGGCAGCAGCCTTCACGCCGATGGTCTATGCCGTCCCGGTGCAGCTGCTCGCGTATCACACGGCCGTCGTGATGGGGACCGACGTCGACCAGCCGCGCAACCTCGCAAAATCGGTGACCGTGGAATAGGCAATCTGGATATCGATCGGCCGCTCTCTTCCAAAACCTGCTAGAAGACCCTAGCTTGTGGTAGCGACCGACCTGGAACCCGAATGACCCCCCGCGACGACGCGCCTGCGCCTCTTGATCCCGTTCCGGAACCGCATACCGGCCTGATGGGCCGTTTCCGCAATTATTTCCTGACCGGCCTCGTGGTGACGGGGCCGATCGCGATCACCCTCTATCTGGTCTGGTGGTTCGTTACCTGGGTCGACGGCGTGGTGCGGCCGTTCGTGCCGCTGGCCTACCGGCCGGAAACCTATCTTCCCTACGTCATTCCCGGCTGGGGACTGATTGTCGCATTCTTCACGCTGACGCTGGTCGGCTTCCTCGCGGCCAATCTGATCGGCCGCACGCTGGTCGATGTCGGCGAGACCTTTCTCGGCCGGATCCCGGCGGTGCGCGCGATCTATCGCGGCCTGAAGCAGGTGTTCGAGACGCTGTTCTCGGGCAAGGGCTCGAGCTTCCGGAAAGTGGGCCTGGTCGAGTTTCCTTCGCCGGGCATGTGGTCGATCGTGCTGATCTCGCAGTCGCCGAACGAGGACATCTCGCGCAGCCTGCCGGGGCAGGAGGAGCACGTGTCGGTGTTCCTGCCGTGCTCGCCGAACCCGACCACGGGCTTCTTCTTCTATGTCCCCAAAAGCAAGATCATCGAGGTCGATCTCACCGCCGAGGACGCCGCGACGCTGATCATGTCGGCCGGCGTGGTGCAGCCGGGCTCGTCGCCCGATCCGAAGAAGGCGGCCGCGCTTGCGGGCATGGCGAATGCTGCGCGGATTGCCAATGCCTCCACGCTCCGGCCCGAGCCTGCGAAGGCGGAGTAGGGCCATTCCGCCGCGGGATGGTCGCGTTCACGCGGGCGCATTCGTCCTCTGTTAGTCTCAGGTCGACCGAACCTGCCGCTCGGAATTCGACCTGGAGTGCACGATGTCCAAAACCATTGCGATCCTCGCCCCCGGCGCCATGGGCAGCGCCGTGGCCCGCCGCCTCAGCGAGAACGGTGCGCGCGTGCTGACGTCGCTCAAGGGGCGGAGCGAGGCGACGCGCAAACGCGCCGCGGACGCCGGCATGGTCGGCGCCGAGGACGATGCGATCGCGGACGCCGACATCATCCTCTCGATCGTGCCGCCGGGCGAAGCCGTCGCGCTGGCCGAACGGCTGGCCGCGCTGATCGTCAGGCGCGAGAAGAAGCCGGTCGTGGTCGATTGCAACGCCGTCAATGTCGATACCGTGCAAAGAATTGAGGAGATCATCGGGTCGGCGCAGGCGCCGTTCGTCGATGCCGGCATCATCGGCTTTCCGCCGCAGCCAGGTGGCAAGAGCCCGGCCTTCTACATGTCGGGCGAGCATGCCAAGGACGTTGCCGTGCTTGGGGATCTCGGCCTCGACGTGCGGATCGTCGAAGGCCCGGTCGGCGCGGCGTCCGCGTTGAAAATGTCCTATGCCGGTATCGTCAAGGGCCTCGCCGGCATCGGATCGGCGATGGTGATCGCAGCCACCAAGGCGGGCGCGGCCGATGCACTGCGCGACGAGCTCGCGCTGAGCCAGCCCGCCATCTTGGCGCGGCTCGAAGTCGCGCTGCCCGACATGATCCCGAAGGCCTATCGCTGGGTCGCCGAGATGCGGGAGATTTCAGGATTCCTCGGGCCCGATCATCCGGCCAGCCAGATCTACGAGGGCTTTGCGCGGTGGTTCGAGCATCTGGCGGAGGATGCGAAGGGGGAGGCTGTGGATGCCGCGTTGATGAAGGCATTTGCGGCGAGCATCGCGCGGAAGAAGGCCTGATCGCGCGCATTCTCGCTCTCTCAACACGTCATTGCGAGCGCAGCGAAGCAATCCAGACTGCCTCCGCGGCAAGATTCTGGATTGCTTCGCTCCGCTCGCAATGACGTGGAGGTTCCGGTGCCTTTGCGTCTGTCACGAACCTTGCGGCACTGCCTCAAAGTTAGCCCGCTCCGATCAGCGGAATCGCCTCGTCGCGCTCATAGAGATACAGCAGGCACCGCAGCGCTTCGCCGCGTTCGCCCTTTAATTTCGGATCGTCCTTCAGGATCCGCAGCGCTTCGTCTCTGGCCTGGGCGATCAGCTGGCCGTGCACCTCCGGGCGCGCGATGCGGTAGCCGGGCAGGCCGCTCTGGCGCACTCCCAGCACGTCGCCTTCGCCGCGCAGCTTCAGGTCTTCCTCGGCGATGCGGAAGCCGTCGGTGGTCTCGCGGATCACTTTCAGCCGCGCCTTCGACATCTCGCCGAGCGGCTCGCCATAGAGCAGGATGCAGGTCGATGCTTCGGAGCCGCGCCCGATGCGGCCGCGGAGCTGGTGGAGCTGGGCAAGACCGAAACGCTCGGCGTTCTCGATCACCATGATGGTGGCGGCCGGAACGTCGACGCCGACCTCGACCACGGTGGTCGCGACCAGCAGGCCGATGTCGTGCGCGGCGAACTGGGCCATGACGCGGTCCTTCTCGGTGCCCTTCATCTGGCCGTGGACGAGGCCGACGCGATCGCCGAAGCGCTTTTGCAGGGTCTCGAAACGCTTGGTGGCGTTGGTGAGATGCTCGGTGCCCTCAGCCTCGGACTCCTCGACCAGCGGGCAGATCCAGTAGACCAGCTTGCCGGCTTCGAGCGCACGGCCGACGCCTTCCATGACCTCGCCGATGCGGCTCATCGGCACGGCGCGGGTATCGATGGGCTGGCGGCCGGCCGGCTTTTCGCGCAGCTCGGAGATGTCCATATCGCCGAAATAGGTCAGCACCAGCGTGCGCGGGATCGGCGTTGCGCTCAGCACCAGCACGTCGACAGCCTCGCCCTTGGACGTCAGCGCGAGGCGCTCGCGCACGCCGAAACGGTGCTGCTCGTCGACGATGGCGAGCGCGAGATCCCTGAAGACGACATCGTCCTGGATCAGCGCATGGGTGCCGACGAGCAGGTCGATCCCGCCCTCGGCGAGCTCAGTGATGATCTCGCGCCGCTCCTTGCCCTTCTCGCGGCCGGTGAGGATCGCGACCCGCAATCCCGCGCGCTCGGCGAGCGGAGCGATGGTCTTGATGTGCTGGCGCGCCAGGATCTCGGTCGGGGCCATCAACGCGGCCTGCTTGCCGACCTCGGCGACCGCGGCGGCCGCGAGCAGCGCCACCACGGTCTTGCCGGAGCCGACGTCACCTTGCAGCAGGCGCAGCATGCGCAGCGGCTGCTTGAGGTCTTCGGCAATCGCCGCCGCAGCGTTGCGCTGTGACGGTGTGAGCGCGTAAGGAAGGGCACCGATGATCTTGTTGCGCAGATGCCCGTCGCCGGCATTGCGCACGCCCGCAGGACGGCGCAGCTGCGCGCGGATCAGGGCGAGCGCGAGCTGGCCGGCCAAGAGCTCGTCGAAGGCGAGGCGCGACCAGAACGGCCGGTCGGGCAAGATGTCGGTCAGCTCGACCGGCTGGTGCACGCGATTGAGCGCCTCCGCGATCGGCGGGAAGTCACATCGGCGCAGCACCTCCGGGCTGATCCATTCCGGCAGCGCGGGAAGCTTTTGCAGCGCCTGCGCGATCGCGCGGCGGAGCGAGCCGAGCGCGAGCCCTTCCGTCAGCGGATAGACCGGGTCGATCCCTGACAGCTTCGAGATCGCCTCCTCGTCGAGCACGCGATCGGGATGCACGATCTGCGGGATGCCGTCGTACATTTGCAGCGTGCCGGAGACGAAGCGCTTCTCGCCGACCGGCAAGAGCTTCTCGACAAAGCCCGGCTTGGCGCGGAAGAAGGTCAGCACCACGTCGCCGGTATCGTCGCTGGCGTAGACCAGATACGGCGCGCGCGAATTGCGCGGCGGCGGCGGGCGGTGACGATCGACGGTGACCTCCAGCGTCACCATGGTTCCAACGGCCGCGTCGCGGATCTTCGGCCGGGCCCGGCGGTCGATCACCTGGCTCGGCAGATGCAAGAGCAGATCGACCAGCCGCGGCGTCTCGCTGCGGCTGAGCAGGTACTGCAACAGCTTGTCCTGCTTCGGACCGACGCCGGACAGGCTGGTCACGGGAGCAAACAGCGGATTGAGCAGGCTGGGGCGCATTCGGGGAATCTAAGATCGTTCCTCGCCGTCATGCCCGGCTTTATGCCGGGCATCCACGGCTTTTTTTCCGCGCGACGTGGATGGCCGGGACATAGGCGAGCGGAAGCGACGCCGTCCTTCAGACGGCTATGCCCGGCCATGACGGATTGGAGGGACGACCTCCCGCAACAAAGGGCTGACACCGGGGGTCCGAGTGGCTATATCACCCCCGCCCGGCACGTCCGGGCTTTCTGCGTTTGACTGGATTTGAGACATGACGGGAACGACACGATCGAGCAGCGGGCTGGATGACCGCCGCAAGCGGCTTCTGTTCCGCTGCTGGCACCGCGGCACGCGCGAGATGGACCTGATCCTCGGCCGCTTCGCGGATGCCGAGATCGGCAATCTGTCCGATGACGAGCTGAGCCAGCTCGAGACCTTGCTCGAGGTCAACGATCCCGATCTCTATGCCGCCATCACCGGCGACAAGGTGCTGCCGGCCGACGTCGCCGGCGCGCTGTTTGCCCGCATCAAGGCGTTTCCGATCGCGGACGGCAACGCATGAAGCAGGGAATGAAATCTCCGGCCGAGCTGCTCGCGCCCGGCCGCGCGCTGACGCTCGCCAATGTCGCGGAAGGTGCCGAAGGCCTCGTCGTCTCCGATCTCGCGCGCGCCATCGCGGCGCGGCCGAAAAAGCCGGCGGTCAGCCTTGCGGTCGTCTGCCGCGACGGCGGGCGCATGCAGTCGCTCGAACGCGCACTTAGGTTCTTCGCGCCCGATCTGCCGGTGCTGACCTTCCCGGCCTGGGACTGCCAACCCTATGACCGCGTCTCGCCGCATGGCGGCGTTCTCGCCCAGCGCCTGACCACTCTGGCGCGGCTGGCCTCGCTCACCGGCAGCGACAAGCCGCTGATCGTGCTGACCACGGTGAACGCGGTGGTGCAGCGCGTGCCCGCGCGCGAGCTGGTCGCGGCGCAGGCGCTGTCGGTCGCGCCGGGCAACGTCGTGCCGATGGACACCGTTGTCGCCTGGCTCGAGCACAACGGCTACAACCGTTCCTCCACCGTGCGCGAGCCCGGCGAATATGCCGTGCGCGGCGGCATTTTGGATCTGTTTCCGGCCGGCCTCGAGCAGCCGGTGCGGTTCGACTTCTTTGGGGACAGCCTGGAATCCATCCGCTCCTTCGACGCGGAGACCCAGCGCACGCTGCTCGACATGCGCTCGCTCGACCTCGTGCCGGTCTCCGAGTTTCAGCTCGTCACCGACACCATCCGCCGTTTCCGCATGGGCTATGTCGCCGAGTTCGGCGCGCCCGAGCGCGACGATGCGCTGTACGAGGCGGTCAGCGAAGGCCGCCGCCATCCCGGCATGGAGCACTGGCTGCCGCTGTTCCAGGACCGGATGGACACGCTGTTCGATTATCTGCAAGGCGCGGCAATCGCGATCGAGCCGCAGGCCGAGGACGCCGTGCGCGAGCGCTTCAAGCAGATCCTCGACTATTACGAGGCCCGGCGCGAGGCGATGGAGCATCCCGGCGGCGGCGCGATCTACAAGCCGCTGCCGCCCGACCGGCTGTATCTGACCGAGGAGGAATGGAGCAAGCGCCTCGGCGCGATCCCGCTGGCGCGGCTGACGCCGTTCTCGGTGCCGACCGACGGCATTGGCATAGTCGATGCGGGTGCGCGCAAGGGCCGCGACTTCGCGCCGGAGCGCAACGACAGCAATGTCAACGTGTTCGAGTCGGTCGTCAGCCACGTCATGGCGTTGCAGGCGCAGCGCAAGAAGGTCGTGATCGCGCTGTGGACGGAGGGCTCGCGCGACCGCATGACGTCGATGCTGCGCGACCACAAGCTCGCCCACGCTACCAGCGTCAACTCATGGCGGACGGTGCAGGCGACGCCGCGCAACGAGACCATGCTCGCCGTGCTCGGCCTCGAAAGCGGCTTCGAGACCGACGAGATCGCCGTCATCAGCGAGCAGGATATCCTCGGCGACCGCCTGGTGCGGCCGCGCAAGGCCAGTCGCAAGCTCGACAATTTCATCTCGGAGGTGACGAGCCTCACCGCCGGCGACATCGTCGTCCACGTCGATCACGGCATCGGCCGGTTCATCGGCCTGCAGACGCTGGACGTCGCCGGCGCGCCGCATGACTGCCTCGAGCTGCATTATGCCGCCGAGACCAAGCTGTTCCTGCCGGTCGAGAACATCGAGCTCTTATCGCGCTACGGCTCTGATCAAACCACGGTCGAGCTCGACCGCCTCGGTGGCTCGGGCTGGCAGACCCGAAAAGCAAAACTGAAGAACCGCATCCGCGAGATCGCGGGCGAGCTGATCAAGATCGCGGCCGAACGCATGCTGCACGAAGCGCCGAAGCTGCCGGTGCAGCAGGGCGTCTACGACGAGTTCTGCGCACGCTTCCCCTATGACGAGACCGAGGACCAGCTGGGCGCGATCGAGTCCACGCTGAAGGATCTCGAAAAGGGCCGCCCGATGGATCGCCTGATCTGCGGCGACGTCGGCTTCGGCAAGACCGAGGTGGCGCTGCGCGCCGCCTTCGCCGTGGCGCTCGACGGCAAGCAGGTGGCGGTCGTGGTGCCGACCACGCTGCTGGCGCGCCAGCATTACCGGACCTTCAGCGAGCGCTTCAAAGGCTTCCCGGTCAATGTCGCGCAGGCCTCGCGCCTGATCCCGACCAAGCAGCTCAACGAGGTCAAGAAGGGTATCGCCGACGGCTCGGTCGACATCGTCGTCGGCACCCACGCGTTGCTCGGCAAGGCGATCAAATTCCGCGACCTTGGCCTGCTCATCGTCGACGAGGAGCAGCATTTCGGCGTCAGCCACAAGGAGCGGCTGAAGGCGCTGCGCGCCGAGGTGCACGTGCTGACGCTGTCGGCTACCCCGATCCCGCGCACGCTGCAATTGGCACTGACCGGCGTGCGCGAGCTCTCGATCATCGCATCGCCCCCGGTCGACCGTCTCGCGGTGCGAACCTTCGTCGCCCCGCACGATCCCCTGATGATCCGCGAAGCGCTCCTGCGCGAGCGCTATCGTGGCGGCCAGGCGTTCTACGTGGTGCCGCGCATCGACGATCTCGCCGAGGTCAAGGACTTCCTCGACAAGAACGTGCCGGAGATGAAGGTCGCGGTCGCGCACGGGCAGATGCCGCCCGCGGCGATCGAGGACATCATGACTGCGTTCTACGACGGCAAGTTCGACATTCTGTTGTCGACCACGATCGTCGAGTCCGGCCTCGACATCCCCAACGCCAACACTTTGATCGTGCATCGCGCCGACATGTTCGGCCTTGCCCAGCTCTACCAGCTGCGCGGCCGCGTCGGCCGCTCCAAGCTGCGGGCCTATGCGCTGTTCACGCTGCCGGCGCAGCAGAAGATCACCGCGCAGGCCGAGCGCCGGCTCACCGTGCTGCAGTCGCTGGAGACGCTGGGCGCCGGCTTCCAGCTCGCCTCCCACGACCTCGACATCCGCGGCGCCGGCAATTTGCTCGGCGAGGAGCAGTCCGGCCACATCAAGGAGGTCGGCTTCGAGCTCTATCAGTCGATGCTGGAGGAGGCGATCGTCAATCTCAAGGCCGGCGTCTCCGAGCCCGCCGCCGACCGCTGGTCGCCGCAGATCACCATCGGCATGCCCGTGCTGATTCCGGAGGACTATGTCAGCGACCTCTCGGTGCGGCTGTCGCTGTACCGGCGCCTTGCCGATCTCGACACCGAGGAGGAGATCGAGAATTTCGGCGCCGAGATGCGCGACCGCTTCGGCGTGCTGCCGGACGAGGTGCGCTATCTGTTCAAGGTCGCCGCGATCAAGGCGTTCTGCCGGCGGGCCAATGTCGAGAAGATCGACGCCGGTCCGAAGGGTGCCGTCATCGTCTTCCGCGACAATTCCTTCGCCCATCCCGAGCGCCTCGTGAGCTTCATCCGCAGCTACGGCCAGGCCGCCAAGGTGCGCCCCGACATGAAGGTGGTGTTCCTGCAGGACTGGGAAACGCCGGAGGAGCGGCTCGCGGGCACGACGGAGATCATGCGGCAGCTGGCGCAGCTCGCCGAGAGCAAGAAGGCGGCGTAGAGGCACCGGCCTCACCGCGTCATTGCGAGGAGCCCTTGCGACGAAGCAATCCAGAGTCTTTCCGCGGAGGGATTCTGGATTGCTTCGCTGCGCTCGCAATGACGGTGGTTATTGCGACAGCCCGCGAGAAAGCTAAGACGCCGCCCTTGACGCGTCCGCCGACAGTCGCGCCAGCAAGGACCTTGCCGTATCCGACGGCGACAGCGAGTCCACGCTGACCACGGGATCGCTGCGCATCTCGTGCTTGCCGTTGGAGGTGTGCCGCATCACCGCCGACAGGCGGCGCGCGATCATATGCGCGGTGCGGAAGTCGGTCTCGGCGAACACGACGATGACCGAGCCGTCCTTCTGCGCGGCGCCAAAATCCATCTGCCGCATCAGGCGGCTGAGGATGCGGGCGGCGTCGAGCTGGGCGCGGGGATTGTTGGGATCGAAGGCGAAGCGCGCGACCGAGAGGCCGCCGCCGCGGGCGAGCGTCTGCTCGACCGCCTTGGCGAAATCGCGGGCGAAGGCTTCCACCGTGAGCAGGCCGCTGCGCGGATCGAGCCAGCCGCCGGCATCGATCGAGCGTAGCGTGCGGCTCAGCTGCGCTTCCATGGCGTGCTGGCGGATCAAGGGCAGCGCGTTGGCCGCGATCCTCGGCGGCTCGCCGGTGATCAGCTCGAGATTGGGCAGGTCGTAGCTCTGGGTGAGCTGGTGGGCGGTGACGACCACGGGCAGGCTGCGGAAGCGAGTGTCCTCGGCGAGCACGGTCAGAAACGCGTCGGTCACGCGCGCGGTAAAACCTTCGGCGAGCACGACGCCGTCGAGATCGCGGGTGTTGAGATGTTTCGCGGCAGCCTCGATCGAAAGCGCACCGACCACGCCGACGCATTCGCCGAACGCGACGGAGAGCGCAGGGTAAGCCGCGCCGCGGCCGATCAGGAGCACGGTGGCATCGCGTGCGGGATCGCCCTGCGGCAGCGCGATTTTCACTTCGGGCAGCCGGCGCAGAACCGTTGCGTGCAATGTCCGCACGCGCAGCGCCGCCCGGAGCCGCGCGATCAGCCGGTCGGGATTGCCGCCGCGCGAGGAGAAGGGCAGGGCGTTGTGCGGCAGCGTGCCCGCCGCATCCAGGGCCACGAAGGGCAGGTAAGGCGATTGAGCGGTGATCGTCTCTGCGAGCCGCGTCACATGCGGCTCGTGTCCGGCATGGACCGCAGCGAGAACCGCGGCCGGCTGCACCTCTTCGACCGCGCGCGGCGCGCTGGTCCAGTCGGTGTCGACGACGGGAAAGAGCCGGGCCTCGTCCAGCGCCGCCACGAAGGCGGGGCGTTCGGCATCGGACACAAACAGGATCGGGCCCGCCTGGGACATGTAAAAACTC
This sequence comes from Bradyrhizobium sp. NBAIM01, assembly GCF_020194115.1. Lineage (NCBI taxonomy): Bacteria > Pseudomonadati > Pseudomonadota > Alphaproteobacteria > Hyphomicrobiales > Nitrobacteraceae > Bradyrhizobium > Bradyrhizobium sp. NBAIM01. The sequence continues at coordinate 396,863 of NZ_JADYVU010000006.1, forward strand.
TGATCGCGCAACAATTTGCCGCCGCAATCTAGTTTGGCCGCCTTAATGCTGCGTCAACGCAGGCGCTGAAACCGCGCCTAGACCGGCCCGGAGCGGTCGCGAAAAGCCTCGACCATCAGGGGGTTAAGCCCGAGCTCGCTGAGCGCCTCGCGGGCGCGGGCATTGTCCTGGGCGCGCCCGGCGAGCCGGTGGCCGGAGAGGCGGTCGGGCAGCGCCGTGAGCAGCGCGCCCTGGCCGAGCCGGCGCGCCCATTCCTGCAGGTCGTTTGAGAGGAAGCGATAGCCGCCGACCGCCATGATGCCGGAGGGCGGCGCTGTGATGCAGATCGCGCCGCTCGGGCGATCGAGCCGCGCGGCATAGCCGGTGTCGACATAGTCGCGCGGCGGCTGCGCCGTCAGCGTCTCGCCGACCGGCTGCGGCGGGGCGTAGGCCGCGATCGGCACCATCGCGCCGCGCAGGCCAAGCGTGCCCTTCGGCGTCAGCAGGATCTCGCCGGCCATGGAGGAGCCGGACTGCTCGCGCGGAGCGCCGTGCGGCCCCGGCATCACCGGCACCGGCATGCCGTCCTCGCCGCGGCGGGCGCCGAACAATCCGGCCTCGCCGAACAGGTAGACGTCGGTCAGCGGCGCATGCGGCGCAATCCAGGCATCGCTCGCCGCGACCTGCTCGGGCGCGCGCCACAGGCCGATGACGTTGCGCAAAGTGGGCATCCGCGCCGCGAGGTCGGCATCGCCGAGCCGCAGCGCGAGCTGCGCCGGCGCGATCAGCACCTCGCATTCGTGCTCGTTGATCTGCTGCTCCAGCACATCGTTCTCGAACGGATGATGCAGTGCCATCGTGCCGCCCGAGAGCAGCCACACCGCGAGCGAGGAGGCGAGCCCTGCGAACGACATCGGCGTGAACGCCGCCATCACGGTCGCGCCCTGCTTGATGTCGGCTTCGAGCGACATCGCAAGGCCGCCCGCGATCAGGCTGAAATGCGGCCGCGGCACCGGACGGAAGCCCTCCGCCGTGACGTCGAAGGAGATCATGGCCGCCTTGCGGCCGTCCTGGATCACGGCGCGCGTGGTGCCGGGCGGGCGTGCCAGGACGTCGTCGAGCGAAGCCATGCCTTCGGGCAGGTCGCTTCCGAAGCCGTAGACGTGCCGGATCGAGAACGCCTCGGCCGCGGCGTGCATGGCGAGATCGGCATAGCTGACGCCGTCGACCGTGCTCATGGTGACGATGGCGCGCGCGGCGGTGCGGTTAAGCGCTGCGGTCAGTTCCGCATGGCGCCAGAGCAGCGGCAGCACGGCGACAACGAGGCCGGCGCGATGGGCCGCGAGCACGGTCAGCACGAACTCGACAGTATTCGGCAGCTGGATCGCGATGACGGAATTGGCCGGCAGGCCGGATTCGACGAAATGCGCCGACAGCGCCTCGATGGCGATATCGGCCTCGGTATAGGTCATCCGCCGCGGCCGGTGCCCGGTGATGCGTGCCTTGTTGAGCGGATCGAGCAGGGCGGTCGCGTGGGGCTGCCGCATCAGCGTGCGCTGAAACAGTGTGTCGAGCGTCGGCGATATTGCTGGCTGGTTCACGGCGTCACTTCGCTTGATGAGCTTGCGGCTGCCCCTTCGACCACCAGGTCTCCGGCAAATAGCCCGAGAGCGAGGTGGTCTTAGGCCGTTCTATCCGATTCCAGCGCGCGATCCATTGCTCCGATACGTTAAACAGCGGGATTGTATAGAAGCCCGCGATCAGGACGCGGTCGAGCGCGCGCACCGCCGCAACGAAATCCGTATGTTCACGGGCCTCGAGCAGGGCGGCGATCATGGCATCGACGGCGGGATCCCTCGCGCCCATGTAGTTGCGGGTGCCCGGATTGTCCGCCGCCGCACTGCCCCAATAGAAGTACTGCTCGTTGCCGGGCGACAGCGACTGGTCCCAGCGGTTCTGGATCATGTCGAACTCGTAGGCGAGCCGGCGCTGGTCGAATTGCACGGGATCGACCGAGCGCACGCTGGCCTCGATGCCGGCGCGTCTGAGGTCGCGCTGGAAGGCGAGCGCGATGCGCTCCTGGTCGCGCGTCGTGACCATGATCTCGAAGGTGAAGGGGCTCTTGGTCGCGCGATTGCGCAGCACGGTGCCGTCGAGATCGTAGCCGGCCTGCGACAGCAGCTTCAGCGCGGCGCGCAGCGTGGTGCGGTCGCGGCCTGATCCGTCAGTGACCGGCAGGCGGTAGCTGCCGTCCAGGATGTCGGGCGGAATCCGTGCGGCGAACGGTTTGAGCAGCTCACGCTCGCGCGCATCCGCAGGCTTGCCATAGGCTGATAGCTCCGAGCCGGCGAAATAGCCGGCCACGCGCGAATAGAGCCCGAAGAAATAGCTGCGGTTCACCAGCTCGAAATCGAGCAGCAGCGTCAGAGCCTGCCGCACGCGGATGTCGGCGAAGACAGGACGGCGGGTGTTGAACACCAGGAATTCGGACGGCTGCGGCAGGCCGGGCTTGACGGTGTCGCGGATCACCTCGCCGCTTTTGGCGGCTGGAAAATCGTAGCCGTCGTGCCAGCGCAGCGGCTCGTGCTCAACGCGGAAATCGTAGAGGCCGCGCTTGAACGCCTCGAACTGCCCGTTGGCCTCGCGAAAATAGTCGAGCCTGATCTCGTCGAAATTGTAGAGCCCGCGATTGATGGCGAGGTCGCGGCCCCAATAATCGGGATTGCGCGCAAGCGTCACGCTGGCGCCGGGCTTCACCGCGGTGACGCGATAGGGGCCCGAGCCAATCGGCGCGGTCAGCGTCGTTTCCTCGAAGGTCGCGACGTCGATGGCGTGCTTCGGCAGGATCGGCATCAGGCCGAGAATCAGCGGCAGCTCGCGGTCGTTGGCGCCTGTCAGGTCGAATCGGACGGTGAGGGGGGCGGGCGCTTCGGCCTTGGCGACCTTGCCGTAGTATTGCCGGTGATTGGGGCGGCCGCGGTCGCGCAGCAGCTGCCAGGAGAACAGCACGTCCTCTGCCGTGACCGGCTTGCCGTCGGAGAAGCGGGCGCGAGGATCGAGACGGAAGGTGACGAAGCTTCGCTCGTCATTGGTTTCGACGGTCCTGGCGAGCAGGCCATAAAGCGTGAACGGCTCGTCCTGCCCGCGCGCCAGCAGGCTCTCGACCACGTAGTTGCGGACCGGCTGCACCGCCAATCCCCTCACGATGAAGGGATTGAGGCTGTCGAAGGTGCCGAGAATGCCCCAGGTCAGACGGCCGCCCTTGGGGGCATCGGGGTCGGCGTAGGGCATGTGGCTGAAGCCGGCGGGCATCGCCGGCTTGCCGTGCATGGCGATCGCGTGGGCCTCCTCGGCCGCGGCGGTGCCCGCCGACAGCATCCCGGCAAGCGCAAGGGCAAGCGTATAGAGGCGGAGGCCGGGGCCCTCGAAGAGGCGCTGGAACATGAACATCGGCACAAGGTGATTCGAGGACCGTCGGGCGAATCTTATCACAGGGAATTTGATGGGGCTTTCGCGCCAGACCGGCCAAAGACGCTTGTCGGCATTGATCTTTTCGTCGGCCACGTTAAGAAGGCACCCAATCGCGCAAGAGCGTCGAGACCGTCACTTATCCGCCTCAATTGACGGGGAGAGAGCCGCGCCCAAGGCGGCCAGGTTCGGCGCTTCGGAGCGGTTCGGGCACTTCCCGTTCAGAAAGGGTTTTCCGCAATGAATTTCCGTTACTTGGCCGCGTCCGTCCGGCCGCGCGGGCGACTTTTCGCCCTGTTGACGGCGACGGCGTTGGCCGTTCCGTTTGCCGCCGAGGCCCAGACCCCTGCGCCGGCCCCCGGCGCAGGGGTCTGGGC
>NZ_JADYVU010000007.1:0-373292 GCF_020194115.1 Bradyrhizobium sp. NBAIM01
GGGCACGACACGGGGTGGATGAGGCGCCCGTGTCGGACGCGGGATCCACGTGGAGATCGGCCTCAGATAGTCAGATCAGTAGCAGGTGCGAACGCGGCCGACGTACTGGCCGAAGGCGTTGTACTGGGCGACCCAGCCGCAGCGGTGATAGCCGTGGTAATAGGGATCGTTGCTGGCGGCGATCGCGGAGCCGACGACGGCGGCGGTGGCGATGCCGGCACCGACGCCCCAGACCCAGCCGGGCTGCTTGGCTTCGGCCGAGGTGGTGGTGGATGCGATGCTGCCGGCAACAGTGAGAGCAGCGAAAGCTGCGGCGGCAATCTTGGTCTTGATCGACATGTGAAACTCCATCCGGGGTTGAGGCGGTCCGTTGTGGCCCGCGTGCCCAGTTGGACGGAGGCTGCTCGCGTCCGGTTCGAAGACTGCAAATGCGCTCGCGAAGAATAGATCTTTCTTGAATGAATCCAGGAAGATGCCCCCTAGCCGAGGGGACCCTTGGCAAGCCTGTTCACGTCGAAGTTATCGACCTCACCCAGCAGCTCGCAGAACGCCGTCGCGCCCTGATCGAGCAGCTGCTCGCCCTTCTCTGGCTGCGCCAGCGTCGCGTTGCCGACAGCACCGCTGGTGTTGAGATCCTGCGCCTGCCAGGCGAACGGCGCCGGCCGCTGCGTCGACAGCCAGCGATATTGCTGCTCGATGGCGATGCTGCTCGCGGGAAAATCGGCGATCGCATCCTTGCGCACCTGATCCGGATAGCGCGCCAGCATGATCGAGGTCTCGACCGCGCCGCCGTGAATGCCGTGCCGCACTTCATCGGCCGGGAACAATTTGTCCGCGCCCGAGAGCCGCGACCACGACGTCGTCACCACGAACAGCTTGTGATGCGCGCGCAGGTCCTGCGCAACCAGCATCATGGCTGCGCTATTGCCACCATGGCTGGTGACGATGACGAGCTTCCTCACGCCGCGGCGTGCAACGTCCGCGCCGATCGCTGCCCATTTCCTCAGCGCGATTTCAGTCGGCAGCGTCTGCGTGCCCGGATAGTCGATATGTTCGGTCGAAATCCCGACCCGTTCGACCGGGAGGAAGCTCGCCGGAATGCTGGTGGGTAACAGCTGGCGCACACGTGCGAGGTAGGCGTCCGCGATCAGCACGTCCGTCGTCAGCGGCAGATGCGGGCCGTGCTGCTCGGTTGCCGCCAGCGGCAGCACCGCGATCCAGCGCGACGCCTCGTCCGGGCTCGCATCAGCCCAGTCGATGTCGATCCAGTCGCGGGAGGGCGTCATCGAGGTTTCCTTGCCCGAATTTGTCACGTAATTTGCGGTATGAGGGGATGCGGGCCCGGGCGGCTCGCATCCCCTGATGTCATGCGGTTCTATCGCGTTGCCTTCACCCGGACCAGTCGCGATTGGGCCAGCCACGATCGACGGAGTGCCAATATGACCCCCTTTCATCTGCGGCGAGCGTTAGTTGCGGGCTTGTTGGCCGCTCTTGCCTCCTTTGCGCCGGCGCGCGCCCAAACGCTCGACAAGGTCACCTTCGGCACCAACTGGGTCGCCGAGGCCGAGCATGGCGGCTTCTTCCAGGCGGTCGCCGACGGCACCTACAAGAAATACGGCCTCGACGTCACCATCGTCCCTGGCGGCCCGAACGAGAACAACCGGATGCTGCTGATCGCCGGCAAGATCGATTTCTTCATGGCCGCGAACACGCTGATGTCGTTCGATGCCGTCGCCAACAACGTTCCCGTCATCACCATCGCCGCGATTTTCCAGAAGGATCCGCAGGTGATGCTGACGCAGCCCGACGCCAAGGTCGCCAAGATCGAGGACCTCAAGCCGCTGACGCTGTTCGTCTCCAAGGAAGGCATGACCAGCTACTTCCAGTGGCTGAAATCCGAATACGGCTTCAGCGACAAGAACGTCCGCCCCTATAATTTCAATCCGCAGCCCTTCATCGCCAACCCGAAGAGCGCGATGCAGGGTTACGTCACCTCCGAGCCGTTTGCGGTGGAGAAGGCCGCCGGCTTCAAGCCCAATGTGCTGCTGCTCGCTGATTACGGCTTCAACACCTATTCGACGCTGATCGAAACCCGCCGCGAGATCGTCGAGAAGAAGCCTGACCTCGTGCAGCGCTTCGTCGATGCCTCCATGATCGGCTGGTACAATTACCTCTACCGGGACAATTCCGCCGGCAACGCCCTGATCAAGCAGCTCAACCCGGAGATGACCGACGATCTCCTGGCCTATTCCGTCGTCAAGATGAAGGAGCACGGCATCGTCGATTCCGGCGACAGCTTGAAGAACGGCATCGGCGCAATGAGCGACGAGCGCTATGCCTCCTTCTTCAACAAGATGGTCAAGGCTGGGGTCGTGAAGGCGGATCTCGACTACCGCAAATCCTACACGCTGCGCTTCGTCAACAAGGGCGTCGGCGTCGAGCTGCGCCCGAACAAGCCGTAAATGTTGAGATCAGGCACGCCGGTGAGGCTGGCGCCCACCTCTCCCGACGGGAGAGGTCGCATCGCATCGCCAGATGCCGTGCGGGTGAGGGGTAACGCTCCCTCGTTGGACCTGAGGCCCCTCACCCGGCGCTGCGCGCCGACCTCTCCCCGCTGGGGGGAGGTGACGTGCCCCGCCATGTTCAGCGCGTGATGACAGAGAGCAGAACCGCGCCCGCGGTCGAGGCCAGCCTGACGCATCTCGCCGTCAGCCTGCGCGGCGTGACGAAGGTTTACGACAACGGCGTGATGGCGCTCGGTCCGTTCGACCTTGCCGTCCGCAAGGGCGAGTTCATCTCGCTGCTGGGACCCTCCGGCTGCGGCAAGTCGACGGTGTTGCGGCTGATCGCCGAGCTCAGCGCGCCGTCGTCGGGCACGGTGCGAGTGGCACGGCACGAGGGCGTGCCACAGCCAGGTCACGGCATCGGCTTCGTGTTTCAGGAGCCGACCCTGATGCCCTGGGCCAATGTCCGCGAGAACGTGCGCCTGCCGCTGAAGCTCGGCGGCGTGCCGAAGGCGGAGGGGCGCGCGCGTGCCGACGCGGCGCTGGCCAGCGTCGGCCTTGCTGATTTCGCCGATGCCTTTCCGCGCGAGCTCTCCGGCGGCATGAAGATGCGGGTGTCGCTGGCGCGTGCGCTTGTCACCGATCCCGAGATCCTCCTGATGGACGAGCCGTTCGCCGCGCTCGACGAGATCACGCGCTTCCGCCTCAACAACGATCTGCTGGCGCTGTGGCGAGGCTTACGCAAGACCGTCATCTTCGTCACCCATTCGGTGTTCGAATCCGTCTATCTGTCGCAGCGTGTCGTCGTCATGACGGCGCGCCCCGGCAGCATCCAGGCCGACATCCGCATCGAGACGGTCGAGCCGCGGGGCGAGGAGTTTCGCACCTCGACGGCCTATTCCGATTATTGCCGACGCGTGTCGGCCGCGCTGGCGCCGTCCTATTCGGGGCAGTCGACGCTATGAACGCTCAAGCTCCCGTGCCCGCAAAATCGTCCGGCGCGCAACGCGCGATGCGCTTCGTGCTGCCCGTCATCGTATTCGCAGCCGGCCTCTTTGCCTGGGAACTCGTGGTCCGCATCAGGGAGATCCCGCCTTACGTGCTGCCGGCGCCCTCCGTCATCGTGCTGACACTGATCAAGGACTGGGCGGTGCTGTCACAATCGCTGGCGACCACGCTTGTCACCACGCTCGAAGGTTTTGTCGCCGCCAGCATCGGCGGCATCGCACTGGCGCTGCTGTTCAACCAGTCGAAATGGGTGGAATATTCGCTGTTCCCCTATGCCATCGTGCTCCAGGTGACGCCTGTCATCGCGATCGCGCCGCTCTTGCTGATCTATCTGGAGCAGCAGACCGCGGTGGTCGTCTGCGCCTTCATCGTCGCCTTCTTCCCGGTGCTGTCGAACACCACGCTCGGGCTGAACTCGGTGGACCGCAACCTCGCCGGCCTGTTCCAGCTCTATGGCGCATCGAAGCCGCAAACCCTGCGCTTCCTCAAGCTGCCGGCGGCGCTGCCCTACATTCTCGGGGGCCTGCGCATCGCCGGCGGCCTGTCGCTGATCGGCGCGGTCGTGGCCGAGATCGCGGCCGGAACGGCCGGCGCCGGCTCCGGGCTCGCCTACAGGATCGCCGAGTCAGGCTATCGCTTGAACATACCCCGCATGTTTGCCGCGCTGCTTCTGTTGTCGCTGGCCGGGATTGTCATCTATGGGGTGCTGGCGCTAGTTTCCCACCTCGTTTTACGGCGCTGGCATGAGAGCGCGCTTGGAAAGGAAAACTGATGGCTGCCGGTTCGATTTCGTCCGAAAAGATCGACCTTCTGATCTATGGGCCGGTGCGGCCGATCCTCGAGAACGGGTTTTCCGATCATTTCGTCGTGCACAAGGCAGAGACGCGCGGCGATCTCGAGCGGCTGACGCCGGCGGTCCGCGACAAGATCCGCGGCGTCGCGGTGACCTACCACACCGTGCGCGCGGACAAGGACTCGCTGTCGCAGCTGCCGAAGCTGGAGATGGTGGCGAGCTTCGGCGTCGGCTACGACCACATCGATGCCAAATATGCGGCCGAGCACGGCATTATCGTGACCAACACGCCCGACGTCTTGACCGAGGAGGTCGCCGACGTCGCGATGGGCCTTCTGATCTCCACCTTGCGCGAGTTCATCAAGGCCGACCGCTATGTCCGCTCCGGGCTCTGGCAGACCCAGAACTATCCGCTCAGCGTCGGCTCGCTGCGCGACCGCAAGGTCGGCATCGTCGGCATGGGCCGGATCGGCCAGGCCATCGCGCGCCGGTTAGATGCCTCGCTGGTGCCGGTGGTCTACCACTCCCGCAATCCCTCCAAGGACGTCTCGTACAAGCACTATCCTGACCTGATCGAGATGGCGAAAGCGGTCGACACGCTTGTTGTGATCGTGCCCGGCGGTGCCAGCACCAACAAGATGATCAATGAAGAGGTGCTCAAGGCGCTCGGCCCGCGCGGCGTGCTGGTCAACGTCGCCCGCGGCTCGGTGATCGACGAGCCGGCGCTGATCCAGGCGCTGAAATCCGGCACCATTCTCGCCGCCGGGCTCGACGTGTTTGCGGCCGAGCCGAACGTGCCCGACGAGCTCAAGACCATGCAGAACGTCGTGCTGCTGCCGCATATCGGCTCGGCCTCGGTGGTGACGCGCAACGCCATGGACCAGCTCGTGGTCGACAATCTCAAGGCCTGGTTCGCCGGCAAGGCGCCGCTGACGCCGGTTGCGGAAACGCCGGTCAAGGGACGCTGATGATCGCTCGTCGCCTTCTCGCATATGTCGTTGCGGCCTGCCTGAGCGCGATCGGCATCGCGCATGCGCAGGATGCGGCGAGCCTGAAGAAGCAGATGCCCGGACAATGGGAGCTCTCGACCACCGAGCGCAGCAAGACCTGCGTCGTCACGCTGAAGGCTGACGCCGCAGGCCAGGGTTTCAAGCTGGAGCTGGAGCCGTCCTGCAAGACCGCGCTGCCCTTCACCAAGGACATCGTGGCCTGGAGCGTGAGGGGCCTCGACATCGTGCGCCTGCAGGATGCGACCGGCGAAGCCGTGATCGACTTCACCGAGGTCGAGGCCGGCATCTTCGAGGGCCTGCGCCAGGGCGAGGGCGTCTACATCCTGCAGGATCTCGCCGCCGCGCGCTCGATGGCGAAGTCAATGGACCAGATGATCGGCGATTGGTCGATGGTGCGCCGCAACGGCCAGCCGGTGTGCGGGCTGACGCTGACCAACACCGAGGCTGATGCGGACAATTTCCAGGTTTTCCTCAAGCCGAGATGCGACGCCACGATCGCGCAGTTCAACCCGACGCAATGGCGCCTCGAGCGCGGCCAGATCATCCTGATGTCGAAATCCGGCGAAGCCTGGCAGTTCGAGGCCGACGACAACGCGCAGTGGCGCCGCGTCCCCGACACCGCCGATCCCCTGATCATGCTGAGGCAGTAGGGCGTCGGCCGAGACCGCTAAGGCGGTGCGGCGTTTGGTCGTGCCCTGACGGGACGAACTCGGATGGGCCAAAAATCGCCTTGACCCCGGAATATTGCCGGCTCGAACTTTTCTCGCATCTGGAGAGACCAAGACAGGAATCGTTCAAACTCGATCGGGCTTTGACATGAAATTCGTTGCCCTGGCCTTTTCGTGCCTTCTGCTTGTCGCGGCGCCCGCCAGCGCGAATGACACCCGCACCTTCAATGCGATGGTTGCGTTGGCCAATCGCGGAGATGCGGAGGCGCAATATCATGTCGGCATGATGCACAATAACGGCATCGGCACACAGCAGGACCGCAGCCAGGCATTCGAGTGGTTTCAAAAATCGGCTGCGGCCAACGATCCGCTCGGAGCCTACAAGCTCGGCTGTTATTATGACGGGCAAGGCGTGGGCGTCGTCGCAACAAATCCGGATCAGGCATTGAAGTACAAGCTTGTGTCCGCCAAGGCCGGTTACGCGCGTGCCCAGCACGACGTCGCTCTCATGTATGACCGACAAGGGAATTCGGAAGAAGCGCTGAAATGGTGGAAGATGGCGGGCGACCAGGGTCTCCCCAGCGCCCTCTTCAGCCTGTCCCGCGCATATTCCGCAGGAAAGGGCACGCCGAGGGACCTGTCCCTGTCGTATGCCTATTTCAAGCTCTCGAAGGTGGCGCCGGCCAAGAATGTCAACGAGATGGCTTCGATGTTATCGAAGCCTGAGCTCGAGAAGGCCGAGAAACTGGTTGCGGAATGGAAGCCGCAACCGACCGCTCTGACGCTGAAGGCATTCGCCGGCATCACAGCCGCGGAAAACCACTTGAAAGCCGCCAAGAACCAGGCGTTCTGATCGTCTAGATCAACCGCAACCCCCTCAAGCTCGCATGCCCGTTCTTGCCGACGATGATGTGGTCGTGCACGGCAATCCCGAGCGGTTTTGCGATGTCGATGATCGCCCTGGTCATCTGGATGTCGGCCTGCGAGGGCGAGGGATCGCCGCTGGGGTGGTTGTGCACCAGGATCAGCGCGGTCGCGGACAGCTCGAGCGCGCGCTTGATCACCTCGCGCGGGTAGACCGGGGTGTGGTCGACCGTGCCGGTCTGCTGCACCTCGTCGGAGATCAGCTGGTTGCGCTTGTCGAGGAAGAGCAGGCGGAATTGCTCCTTGTCGGCAAACGCCATGCTTGTGCGGCAATAGGCGATCACCTCGTTCCAGGATGACAGCGCGTTGCGGCTGTTGACCTCGCCCTTGGCAACGCGATGCGCGGCCGCGGCGATCAGCTTGAGCTGGTTGATCGCGGACTCGCCGACCCCCTCGACCTCCCGCAAGCGCGCCACTGGCGCATGCACGACCTCGGCGAACGAGCCGAAGGTCTTGATCAGCGTCTTCGCCAGCGGCTTGGTGTCGCGCCGCGGCAGCGCGGCAAACAGCGCCATCTCGAGCAGCTCGTAATCGCTGAGCGCATCCGCGCCCGCGCTATAGAAGCGCTCGCGCAGCCGCTCGCGATGGCCGTGATAGTGCGGCGTGTCGTCAGGTCTGCTCTTGTCGTGGTCCGGCTTGGCGGGCATCGGCCGCCAGCATTGCCGGGGATGGTGGTTTTTGCAACCGTCAATTGCGCGCGCCTTGCATAGGTGCGCTTCCGGCATGAAGCGGATGATGATCAGCCGACCGTTTTTCCCGCCCTTCGTCTCAGCTGGCGATCATGGGCCCTGGTGACGCCAGAAGCTATCGTTGGGCACGACGCCTGCGGGATCGGCAGCCAGGTCCGGCCTGATACGATCGAGGAAGTACATCGGGGTGGGCCCCTTGCCCTTCACCTCGATGCTGCCGCGCGGTTCGCAGGTGAAGCGCGCTTTGACCACGTTCCAGGTCGCCTCGGCAATGTTGATCCGTCCGGGATCGGCGGCCGCCTGCAGACGCGCGGCGACGTTCACCGCGTTGCCCCAGATATCGTAGCTGAACTTGCGCGTTCCGACGACGCCAGCGATGACCGGGCCGGTGTTGATGCCGATTCGCGCCATCCAGAGCGGCAGCCTCAGCCGTTCGCGCTGACGGTTCGCCTTGGCGAGCAGGTCCTGAATCTCGAGCGCCGCCAGCGCGGCATCGACAGCGTGCGTCCGGTTGATCTCGGGCAGGCCGCCGGCACAGAGATAGGCATCGCCGATGGTCTTTATCTTTTCGAGCCGATGGCGCGCAATGATCTCGTCGAACGTGCTGTAGTACTCGTCGAGCTGGTGCACGACCTGCGCCGGCTCGATCGCCTCGACGTGCCGGGTGAAGTCGGCGAAATCGACGAAGAGGATGCTGACCGACTGGTAGAAGCGCGGCCGCACCTTCGCGTTGGCCTTGAGCTCCTCGGCGATCGCAGGGGGGAGGATGTTGAGCAGGAGCGCATCTGATTTGCTCCGCTCCGCCTCCGCCATTGCGCGCGCCTTGTCGAGCTCGGCCAGCATCTCGTCGCGCTCGCGGAGTCTACGTCTGAGCTCGAGCTGAGCCACGGCCTGACGCGAGATCCGCCGCACTGCTTCTTGCTGCTCGAAGCTGAGCTCGCGCGGCTCGAAATCGATGACGCACAGCGTTCCGAGCGCGTATCCCTCCTCGCTGATCAGCGGCATGCCGCAATAGAAGCGCAGCCCGAACTCGCCGGCGACCAACGGCGAATCGCTGAACCTCGGATCCTTCGTGAGGTCAGGCACATACATGAGATCGTCATGGCAGATCGTCGCCTGGCAGATCGAGATCTCCTTGGGCACGTGCGTAAGGTCAGGCGGCAGGCCGCACTTGGCCTTGAGCCATTGTCGCTTGTCGTCGAGGAAGGTCAGCAGCCCGGCGCTGCAGCCGCAGATCTGCGCCGCCAAGTCCGCCAGTTCATCATAGGCGATCTCCGGCGGCGTATCGAGAATGCGATAGGTTTCGAGGGCTTGCTGCCGCGCCTGCTCGTTGTCCGGCAGGTAGATCTTCATGTCGTCCGCCACCGCTCGACAGAACCCGCCATGACCATATCTCCATGCCCAGTCAAGACGCCTGCATTAGAACACCGGAGGCGGATCATGGAAAGGTGCGACTCCCTGCGCAGTCAGCGAAACCGACGTGATTGTGGTCATGCTTTTCCTATCATGCACGTGCTTTCACCTCGACGTCGGCCGGCTGTTGCCCGTCGCGTGCGTCTCAGCGCTGTTGTGGGGGGCCTTCTGGCGAAGGCAAGATCTGGGACGATCAACCGAGACCCGGACTCGGGCCCAGGTCAGTAAGCGCGTCCTCGACGCGTTGGTGCGCAAAGGCAGAATCGCCACCCGCCAAAGGGGGCCGCCGATAGCAATAGCCGACGCACCGGGCTCACCCGATCTGCTTCTCGCCGTGCCGCGCCGATAGCGTGAAGATCTCGACGCCGGTCGCCGTTACGCCGACGGAGTGCTCGAACTGCGCCGACAGCGAGCGGTCGCGGGTCACCGCGGTCCAGCCGTCGGACAGGATCTTCACGTGCGGCTTGCCGAGATTGATCATCGGCTCGATGGTGAAGAACATGCCGGGCTTGAGCTGCACGCCCTCACCGGGCCGGCCGATATGGATGATGTTCGGCTCGTCGTGGAACATGCGCCCCAAACCATGGCCGCAGAAATCGCGCACCACGCTCATGCCCTGCGGCTCGACGAAGCTCTGGATGGCGTGGCCGATGTCGCCGGTGGTGGCGCCGGGCTTCACCGCGGCGATGCCGCGCATCATGGCTTCATAGGTCACCTCGATCAGCCGCTCGGCCTTGCGGGCGATTGGGCCGATCGCATACATCCGGCTGGAATCGCCATACCAGCCGTCGACGATGAAGGTGACGTCGATGTTGACGATGTCACCCTCCTTCAGCGGACGGTCGCCGGGCATGCCGTGGCAGACAACATGGTTGAGCGAGGTGCAGGTCGAGTAGCGGTAGCCGCGATACATCAGCGTCGCCGGATAGGCACCATGGCTGAAGGCGAAGTCGCGGACGAATTCGTCGATTCTGGAGGTCGGCACGCCCGGCCCGACGATGTCGGTGAGCTCGTCCAGGCACCTGGCCACCAGCGCGCCCGCCTTGCGCATGCCGGCAAAGGCGGCCGGCCCGTGCAGCTTGATCTGTCCGGTCTTGCGCAGGGAGGTCTCGGTGGCGTCGACGTAGCTCATGCGTGTCAGGTCTTCTCGGGCTGATCTCGATATCGGCGGAAAGGCTTGATTTCACGCCCCAATTTAATGATTGGCGGCCTTCATGCAAGCCGAGCCAAGCGTTTTCGAGCGAAGTGGCTACCGGTTCGCGTGAAGAAAACGCGTCAAAACAAGAGCCCTACCAGCCTTGGCTTACGAAAACGTCTTAATTCGGGACTTCCACGGCGGTTTCCACCGGCAGGGCGCCGCCGCGGATGCGGATTTCGCGGACGGGATAGGGAACCCGGATGCCCTCGCGCTTGAAGGCGTCCCACAGCTCCAGCATCACGTCGCTCTTGACCTTGTCCATGCCGTCGGGGTCGGCGATCCAGAAGGTCAGCGAGAACTTCATCCCGGCTTCCGCGAACTCGGTCAGGAGACAGGTCGGCGGCTTGCCCTTCTGCGCGCGCGGATGAGCGGCGGCGGTCTCGGCGGCGAGCGTACAAACCAGCTTCGGGTCGGCGTCGTAATTGGTGCCGAAGGCGATCTTCACCAGCGTGTTCTTGTCGGTATAGGTCCAGTTGACGACCTTCTGCGTCACCAGATCCTCGTTCGGGACCAGGAATTCGCGCCCGTCTCCGGCAGCGACGGAAATATAGCGCGTCTTCATCGCGCTGATGCGGCCGGTATTGTCGCCGATGGTGACGAGATCGCCGGGCTTCACCGACTTGTCGGCGAGCAGGATGATGCCCGAGATGAAATTGGCGACGATCTTCTGCAGGCCGATACCGATGCCGACGCCGACCGCGCCCGAGAACACCGCGAGCGCCGACAGGTCGATTCCGACCGCGCCGAGCGCGATCACGATGGCGACCGTGAGCAGCCCGATGCGGATGATCTTGACCAGCAGCACCTGCACCGACGGCGTCAGGTCGGTGGTCGAATTGATCCGGCTCTCGGCGAAATTGCTGGCGATGTTGGTGAGCCAGAGCGCGATCAGCAGCAGCGCGCCGGCCTTCAGCGCCAGGAGGGGGGTCAGCCTGAGGCCGCCGAGCACGATCGCGAAGGAATCCAATAGGTCGACCGTCGCATCGAGCTGGCCGACGATGGAGAGCGCGGCGATGAACCATGCCGTGATCGACACCAGCTTGACGATGAAGGCGTTGCGCAGCACCGAGGTCACGAGCCGGATCACCAGCCAGGCGAAACCCAGCTTGGCTGCGACCATCAGCAGATAGGAACGGCTCGGCCAGGTCGCGTGATACATCACCACGCGCGAGACGATCACGAGCAGCGTGAACACCGCCGTCGAGGCGCTGGCGACCATGACCCGGACGAAATGCCGGAGCGGCAGCGGCCAGCGCATCGCCAGCGAGGTCAGGTCGGCACGGCTGCGAATGGCGGCCTCCGCGGCATAGGCGATGCCGGCGGCGGCCAGGATGAGGCCGAATTGCAGGTAGAACCAGGGTGAGGAGAATTCTGCCCCGACGCTGCGTGCGGTGGTCTGCACGAACTCCATGAAGTCTTTGAGGTCCATGTCCATCGGGTCTCGTCGGCAAGCGGGGAGGAATTGATTCGAGGGCGCCGGACAATCCCACAAAGGACGCGGCCGGGCCATCGATACACCGTGAAGTGAAGCGCGTTAAGGCCGTAAAATGCGGGCAGATTGCCGCGAAGAGCGAAAATGGGTTGGCGCGCGAGTCCACCGACGATAAGGATGAAATTCCAGCGATTTCTTACCCGGAAGGTGGATGGCTTCCCTCGACTCCGTCAGTCTCGCCATATTGCTCGGCGCCGTCCTCGTCATGGCCGGCATCCTCTCCAGCCTGCTTGCGCTGCGCTTCGGCGCGCCCTTGCTGCTCGTCTTCCTCATCATCGGCATGCTCGCCGGCGATTCCGGCCCAGGTCAGCTCCAGTTCGATGACGTCCGCACCACCTATCTGGTCGGCTCCGTCGCGCTCGCTTTGATCCTGTTCGACGGCGGCCTGCGCACGCGCTTTGCCAGCATCCGCACTGTGCTTGCGCCGTCCGTGGTGCTCGCGACCGCAGGCGTGCTGCTGACCGCGCTGGTCACGGCGCCGTTCGCCAAATACGCGCTCGACCTCAACTGGTCGGAGTCGCTGCTGGTAGGCGCGGTGGTGGCCTCGACCGACGCGGCCGCTGTATTCCTCTTGGTGCACACCCAGGGCCTGCGTCTGCGCCCGCGCGTCGGCGCGACGCTGGAGGCCGAATCCGGCACCAACGATCCCTTCGCGATCTTCCTCACCTTGATGCTGGTCGAATACATCTCGGTCGGTACCAGCTCGCCCGGCCATGTGCTGATGGAGTTCATCCAGGAGGCGGTGCTGGGCGCCGTCGTCGGCGTCATCGGCGGCCGCCTCGTCGTCATCGCGCTCAACAAGGTCGCCCTACCGCAGGGCCTGCATGCGCCCTTCGTGACCACGGCCGCGCTCGTCATCTTCGGCGGCTCGCAGATCATGCACGCCTCCGGCTTCCTCGCCGTTTATCTCGCCGGCATCATCATCGGCAACCGGCCGACCCGCGCGCATAATTCGGTGGTGACGTTCCTCGACGCCGCGACCTGGCTGGCGCAGATCGTGATGTTCGTGCTGCTCGGCCTTCTGGTCTCGCCGAGCCGGTTGGGTTCCAGCGTGCTGCCAGCGGTCGCCGTCGCGCTGGTCTTGATGCTGGTGGCGCGCCCGCTCGCGGTGTTCGTGTGCCTGTCGCCGTTCCGCTTCAACTGGCGTGAGAAGATCTTCATCGCCTGGACCGGCCTGCGCGGTGCGGTCGCGATCTTCCTGGCCTCGATCCCGATGCTGGTCGGGCTGCCCAAGGCCTATCTCTATTTCGACGTGGCCTTTGTCGTCGTCATCATCTCGCTTCTGCTGCAAGGCTGGACCTTGGCGCCGGCCGCGCGCAAGCTGCACGTGGCGCTGCCCCGCGCCGACCGCGGCCCCCGCCGCGTCGAGCTCGATCTGCCCGGCCAGCTCGAGCAGCAGCTGGTCGGCTATCCGGTGCGGCCCAAGAGCCTGTATTTCCGTCGCGGCCTGATCCCGTCCTGGTCCAAGCCGACGCTGGTGATCCGCAACGAGCACATCCTGACGCCGGCGGAGGCCGATCCGATCGCACCGGGCGACTACATCTATCTGCTGGCGCCGCCGGAAAAGGCCGAAGCGCTCGACCGTTTCTTCGTCGACATGCAGCCGAGCACCGCGCCCGATCCGCATCTGCTCGGCGACTTCATTGTCTCCGGCGAGCACACGCTCGCCGAGCTCGCCGCGATCTACGGTGTGAAGGTCGGCGAGGACGACGGCAAGCTGACCCTGGCAGATTATTTCGACGTCCATCTCGACCACGCGCCGAAAGAGGGCGCCGAGCTGCCGCTGGACGAGATCGTGCTGGTCGCACGATCAATCTCCGGCGGCCGCGTCAACGTCGTCGGCCTGCGTCTGCCGGAAGAAGACGAAACGCCGCCGCCGCTGACCCGCGCGCAGGCCGTGAGAAAGAAGCTCGCCGATGTCTGGACTTCGGTCGCCGGAGTTTGACTTGCGAAGAGGAACTGCCACCAAATCGCCGCAACCGCCGAAGTTTTGCGCGGCTTCGTGACATCCGGATCCGGAACGCTCCGCATTGCCTCTCGTTCTAAGCTGTATAGAAGTTTGGACTGACAGGAGTACGCCAATGCGAAAGTTCGTCCTTCCGATCGCGACTGTCCTCGTGCTGGGCGCAGCGGCGCCGGCTATGGCCTACGACACCGGCGATCAGATCTCGATGCAGGTTGCGCTTGACGTCGCGACCGATCTTGGCGTTGCGACGGTGTCGCACACGAACTTCCTCGGCGACGAATGGCAGATTGAGGGCCGCGACCGCGCCGGCCGCTGGATCGAGGTCGATGTGGATGCCCGGACCGGCGAAGTGCGAAACGTCGACCGCGGCTGGTAGCGGGGGTTGGCCCGATCACGTCAGCACCTTCACCCCGCCGAACGACGTCACCCGCCCCTGCTTCAGCATCACGATCTGCGTCGCGAGCTGGCGCAGCTCGGCGACGTCGTGGCTGACATAGACCATCGGCACATTGGCCTCGTCGCGCAGCCGCACCAGGTAGGGCAGGATCTCGAGCTTGCGGCCCTCGTCGAGCGCGCCGAGCGGCTCGTCGAGCAGCAGGAGGCGCGGCTTCGACAGCAGCGCGCGGCCGAGCGCGACGCGCTGGCGCTCGCCGCCGGACAGCTTCCCGGGACGGCGATCCCTGAGCGCGCCGATGTCGAGCAGGTCGATGATGCGCTTGTGCTGCGCCGGATCGGGCGCAAGCCCGTTCATTCGCCGTCCGTAATCGAGGTTCTGCGCCACGCTCAGATGCGGAAATAGCCGCGCATCCTGGAACACGTAGCCGATGCGGCGGCGGTAAGTGGGCACGTGAATGCCGGCCGCGGTGTCGTCGACGATCTCGCCGTCGATCGCGATGGTGCCGCGATCAGGCCGCAGCAGGCCGGCGATCATGTTGACCAGCGAGCTCTTGCCGGCGCCCGAGGCGCCGAACAGCCCGATGACGCGCCCCTCGCTGCTGAAGGAAGCGGACAGCGAGAATTCACCGAGCTGTTTTTCGACGTCGACGCGCAGCATGGTCAATTCCCGTGCAGGCGCTGCGTGGCGCGGCGGGCGAACCATTCGGCCGCGATCAGCGCGCCGATCGCGAGCACGATCGAGACGATCACGAGCCGGCCCGCCGCGGCATCGCCGTCCGGCGTCTGGATCAGCGAATAGATCGCGGACGAAATCGTCTGGGTCTCTCCTGGAATGTTGGAGACGAAGGTGATGGTGGCGCCGAACTCGCCGATCGCCTTGGCAAAGCCCAGCACCATGCCAGCGAGCACGCCCGGCAGCGCCAGCGGCAGCGTCACCGTGAAGAACACTTTCCACGGCGCTGCGCCGAGCGTCTCCGCAGCCTGCTCGAGCCGGCGGTCGATCGCCTCGATCGACAGCCGCATCGGCCGCACCAGCAGCGGAAACGCCATCACGCCGCAAGCGAGCGCAGCACCGGTCCAGCGGAACGCGAAGACGATGCCGAGATGGTCGGCGAGAAAGCTGCCAATGAGGCCTTTGCGACCGAAGCTGAGCAGCAGCAGATAACCGGTGACGACGGGCGGTAGCACCAGGGGCAGATGCACGAGTGCGTCGAGCACCGACTTGCCCCAGAAATCACGCCGCGCGAGCAGCCACGCCAGCGCAATGCCGAACGGCGTCGCGACCAGCGTGGCAATGACGGCGACCCTGAGCGAAAGCAGGATCGCCGTCCATTCGGCGGGAGAGATGTCGAACATCAAGCCGTCATATCAGGTCGCAGAAACAGGTTGCAAAATCAGGTTTGCAGGAATCAGGTCGCAACAATCAGGTTGTGGGGCTGATCAGGAACTTGAAGCCGTATTTTTCCAAGATGGCCTTGGCCGCCGCCGAGCGCAGGAAGGCGAGATAGCCGTTCGCCTCCGGCTTGGCGGTGCTGGTCGCCGCGACCGGATAGATGATCGCAGGATGCGAATCCGCCGGGAAGGTGCCGACGATCTTCACGCCCGGCTCGACCTTGGCGTCGGTCGAATACACAATGCCGAGCCCGGCCTCGCCGCGGGCGACCAGTGTCAGCGCCGCGCGCACGCTCTCGGCCATGGCGAATTTCGGCTCCGCGGCCTGCCAGGCCTTGAGCTTTTCCAGCGCTGCCTTGGCGTATTTGCCTGCAGGGACCGACTTGACGTCACCGGTCGCGATCCTGCCGTCGCCGGCGAGCTTGGCGAGGTCGAAACCTGGCGCGATCGTCACGCTGTCAATCTTGGAATCCTTCGGCGCGATCAGCACGATGCTGTTGCCGAGCAGATTCACTCTGGAAGGCTCGTTGATGGTCTTCTTGGCGATCGCGTAGTCCATCCAGTCGGTGTCGGCCGAGACGAACACGTCGGCCGGCGCACCCTGCTCGATCTGCTTGGCCAGCACCGAGCTAGCGGCGTAGCTGACGCTGAACTTGACGCCGGTCCTGGCGGTGTAGGCGGCGTCGATCTCGTCCAGCGCGTTTTTCATCGAAGCCGCGGCGAACACGGTGATGGTCCTGTCCTGTGCAGTGGCCGACGAAAGGCTGGCGCTCGCGAGGATGACGAAGGCGGTGAATAGTCCAGCAATACGAATCATGAACAGCGCTCCGTGCGAGCTTGCGCGGACGATGCACGCGCAAATCTGGCGTTGGTGGTCTGATGCGACGGGCGGACGCGCTGTTCCACGGCGCCACGGTGGCTTACGGCCAGCGTGGGATATCGCAGCTGCGAAGATAGCAGGCCAGGTCGGAAGGTCAAACCTGATGCGTCATCCCGGGGCGCGCAGCGCGAGCCCGGGATCCATAGCCACAGGATTGTGTTTGGTGAAGGCTCGCAGTGGGCACCTCGCGCCATAACCACGTCTTGTGGTTATGGGTCTCGGGCTCGCTTCGCGCCCCGGGACGACGTCCGTGGGCGAGCCCTTACGGCTTCACATCCCCTGCATGCAGCACCGCCTTGCAGGCTGCCGGCATCTGCGCAAGCGTCATCGGCGGCTTCGGCTTGGGCGGCTCGGGCGGCGGCTTGGGGTGCAGCACCGCATCGGAGAACCAGTAGGCGAGATCGGCGGGCTTGCAGCCTTCGTCCTCGGCCTGTGACGGCTGGCCCTCGCATTCGCCGGCCCCGGCCGGGCAGTGCATGCGGATGTGGAAGTGGTAGTCGTGGCCCCACCAGGGGCGGATCTTCGACAGCCAGGCGCGGTCGCCCTTGGCCTCGCGGCACAGCGCCTTCTTGATCGCGGCGTTGACGAAGATGCGCTGCACGGCGGGCTCTCGCGCCGCGGCGCGCAGCACCAGGAGGTGGCCTGGCGTGAACACCTTGGGGTCGATGTCGAGCCGGTCCTGGCGCACCATCATCACCGCCGACATTTCCTCGCGCTCCTCGCGCGAGAGCCGGCGGTCCGGCATCGGCGTCAGCCAGATGTCGGCGTCGAGACCGATCTGGTGGCTGGCATGGCCTGACAGCGCCGGCCCGCCGCGCGGCTGGGCGATGTCGCCGACCAGGATGCCGGGCCAGCCTGCGTCCTTGTGCGCCTTCGCGGCAAGCCGCCTGATCAGCGCGATCATGTCGGGATGACCGTAGCTGCGATTGCGCGACAGCCGCATCACCTGCCAATTGTCGCCGTTGACCGGCATCTGCGCGGCGCCGCCGATGCAGCCCCTGGTGTAGGAGCCGATGACGTGGGCCGGCCCCTTCGATGGCAGCAGCTTGCGCGCGAACAATTCCTTGGCGGCGAGATCGGGGTCGTTGGGATTGGCGAGCGGCGGCAGCGGCTTCGGGTTGATGCTGCCACGGTCCTGGGCCAGCGCGCCACCGGCGCCCAGGCAGACGAACGAGAGCAGGAGGAGGGTGATGCCGCGGCGACTCATGCTGACGCTCTTATAACCCAATGCTGCACCAGGGTTAAGAACGAGGCGACGACGCCGGCTCATCGCAGCGCGCCCCGAATCGCGTCTCGACCCGCCGCTTCTTAAGGGTGTAATAACCGTATCCTGCATTGACCAAAATTCGTGCGCAGCGCGCAGAAAATTTTGCGGTTCGCATGCAATCGCGCGCAATTTCGGAACCGATTCAGGCGCGCGCGCAATTTTGCGCCAGATCGCTCATTGATTGCGGCGCCGCACTCAGTCTGATGGCGCCTGCCGCCGCTCGCCACGCCGCGCAAACAGGCAGTAAGCGCGCCGCGCGCGGCTGGCTAAGATTACTTTTTTTTCAGACACTTGCCTCAAAACTTGCGGCCGCTGGACGCGACTGGGACGAGTGAAGTTGAGTTTGGGGTCTCGAAGAACAAGAAAGCGAAAGCAAAGCATGCTTGCCCGCGCCGGCCAAAAGGCGCGCAAGCCGCGCTTCGCGCGCGCGCACCGTGCCCTTTCCGAACACGACGAAATCCTGCGCAGCCGTGCCGAGGCGGAAGCCGCGATCGCGGAGGCGCGCAAGTCGCATGAGCGCCTGCGCCAGGCCATCGACATCCTGCCGCAGGGCATCGTGTTTCTCGACGCCGAAGGCCGCTACGTCCTCTGGAACAGGAAATACGCCGAGATCTACAGCAAGACCGCCGATCTGTTCGAGGAGGGCGCGCGGCTCGAGGACACGCTGCGCATCGGCGTCGCCCGCGGCGACTATCCCGAGGCCATCGGCAATGAAGAAGCCTGGATCGCAGAGCGCCTGCAAAAACTCTACAAGCCCGGCGCGCGCCACGAGCAGAAGCTGTCGGACGGCCGCGTCATCCTGATCGACGAGCGCTTGACCGATGACGGCGGCGTCGTCGGCCTGCGCGTCGACATCACCGAGCTCAAGCAGCGCGAGGCCTCGTTCCGCCTGCTGTTCGACGGCAATCCCGTGCCCATGATCGTCTGCGCGCTGGACGACGAGCGCATCCTCGGCGTCAACGATGCCGCGGTCGCGCATTATGGCTACAGCCGGGCCGAGTTCGAGCGATTGAAGATCCGGTCCTTGCAGGCATTCGAAAGCGTGCCGCCCTGGACCGTCGATGGGACCGGCGAGGATCAGGCCGGCCGCACCTGGAAGCACGTCAAGGCCGACGGCGCGCTGATCGACCTTGCGATCTATTCCCGCGAATTGACTTATGCCGAGCGGCCCGCGGTGCTGCTCGCGCTGATGGACATCACCGAGCGCAAGCGCGCGGAGGCGCGACTCGCCTTCATGGCCCAGCATGACGGGCTGACCGGTCTGCCCAATCGCAACCTGCTGCGGCAGCAGATGGACGAGATGCTGCTGCACACGCGCCGCGGCTCCGAGAAGGTCGCGCTGCTGATACTAGGGCTCGACAATTTCAAGGCGGTCAACGACACGCTGGGGCATGCGGTCGGCGACAAGCTGCTGCGCGGCGTCGCCAAGCGACTACGCTCCACCTTGCGTGACGAGGATGGGCTGGCCCGCCTCAACTCCGACGAGTTCGCGGTTCTGCAGAGCGGATTGGCTCGGCCGGAAGATGCGGTGGGTCTCGCAAAACGCCTCCTTGCGGCCATTGCCGATCCCTATCTGCTCGACGGTCACTCCGTGGTGATCGGCGCCTCGATCGGCATTGCGATGGCGCCGGGCGACGGCGAGGATTCCGAAAAGCTGCTCAAGAGCGCCGACATGGCGCTGTCGCGCGCCAAGCTGGACGCGCGCGGCAGCTTCGCCTTCTTCGAGGCCGCGCTCGATGCGAAGGCGCAGAGCCGCCGCAAGATCGAGGTCGAGCTGCGCGATGCGATCCAGAATGACGTGCTGCGGCCGTACTACCAGCCGCTGATCGACCTCGCGAGCGGCCGCATCACCGGCTTCGAGGCGCTGGTGCGCTGGCCGCATGCCGAGCGCGGCATGGTGTCGCCGGCCGAGTTCATTCCGGTCGCCGAAGACACCGGCCTGATCAATCCGCTCGGCGGGCTGATGCTGCGCCGGGCCTGCCTCGACGCCGCGGCCTGGCCCGACGACGTCCGCGTCGCCGTCAACCTGTCGCCGCTCCAGTTCCGCAGTGGCAATCTGCTCTCGATGGTCACTGACGCGCTGAAACATTCCGGCCTGCCGCCGCGCCGGCTCGAGCTCGAGATCACCGAGACGCTGCTGCTGGAGAAGAGCGCGCAGGTGCTGGCGACGTTGCATGCGCTGCGCGCGCTCGGCGTGCGCATCTCCATGGACGATTTCGGCACCGGCTATTCCAGCCTCAGCTACCTACGCAGCTTCCCGTTCGACAAGATCAAGATCGATCAGTCCTTCGTGCGCGATCTCGCGGCCAACCGCGAGGCCCAGGCGATCATCCGCTCCATCGTCAGCCTCGGCAAGGGCCTTGGCGTCACCATCACCGCCGAAGGCGTCGAGACCGAAGCCGAGCTCAGCTGCCTCCGCGCCGAAGGCTGCCATGAGGGCCAGGGCTTCCTGTTCAGCAAGGCCCGGCCGAATGCGGAGATCGTCAGCCTGCTGGCCGCACAGCGCGGCATCGACCGCAACGAGGACGCCGCGCTGGTGGCGTGACCGCTCGCCCCCACGATATCTAAGAACGTACCGCTTCGCCCATCGGCCTCTCCCGCCTTGCCCGGCGCCAGCAGCCTTGATCTGCCTCAACAACGAGGCCAAAGGCCGGGGCGCATGACAGCGCGGCGTCGGTCAATTTCCGTTTGGAGGTTCGGACGGATAACGGCCCGGGCGCGCCACCCGTAAATTTCCCAAGTGCGGACCGTCAGCTGCCGTCGTTAAGTCGTGCGGTCGTGGGGTCGCACCATGAAGACACCGAAGCCGAAGCAATGGGCCGAGCAGGAGGTTCGACGGCTGGTCACGCTGGCCCGGCAGGGCATTGGGGTATCGAAGATTGCCGCCGAACTGGGCCGCCACGCCGGATCGGTCAGGCGAATGGCGCGAGCGAAAGGAATATTGTTGAAGAAATAGTCGCCGGTAGGGCAGGCGCTGCCTGATCGACGAGGCGCGTGGACGGCGCCCTACAGCCCGAAGCCTCGGCCGATGTCCCGCACAAGGCTGGGCGCAGCCTCAGTATTGCGACCATGGGAGAGCGCTCGATCGAGCCGAGACAAGATGCCTTTTCCGAAGAGCGCTATAGCGATGCTTCTGAGCATGGTTGTGGATCGGGTTTGAACGATGCTGCGAAAGTTCAAAACGGCCCCAGCCGCAGGATGGGGTAACAGCCGGGGCCGGCATTCCCATTCCAATGTGCCGCATCGGCGGTGGGCGGCACTCTTCAGGTTAGGCACACAGAAGCTAACAAATTATTCTGTTTCGCTCTCACCTCGCGTCGGCCGTGGCCGATTGTATCATAGCGTGCTCACGGTGAAGCGGTGAGCGAACCGAGCAATGGTCGACATGCTCGAGCGGCGCATCATTGGCCAAGTGCTCCCAATATTCAGCTTCCGCGAGTAGTTTCCAACCTCGATCCGGATGACGCGCGGCTGTCTGACGGCACAATAATGCCATCGCGCGCAGGCGACCCGCAGTATCCATCTGCTCCTCCCATTATATTCTTGTTGATTGCACCCTATTTTCTTTTTTTGCGTCGGAGTCATTACGATTATGTCGCAAAACTAATTTCCACTTTTCGAAGCGCGACTCGACTTTCGTTGCGGCTACAAATCGCGCATCGAACACAACTGGCGCAATTCAGCTCGTATCGGTAGATCGAGACCGGACCATCAGGCTTCGTGCTTACTAATCAGAACTGGCAAGAACGGCGAGATACTCGCGCCCGTCCGTCGGCGATGGGTTCCGCAAGAGCTCGAACTACCACCACGCGTCGGGCTTTCCGCGGCGATTGCCATGGTGTGGACCAGGTCTAGGTCCGCTGGATGAGCACCCGCTCCATGATGATCGTGCGTTCGTCCCCATAATAGCTGTCGCGCACGGCATTGAACCCCAGTCGCGCATAGAAGGTCTCTGCAGTGACCGATGAAGGGACCGTCAAGGACGGAATGTTCCGCTCGCGCGCTGTGCGCTCGATCTCGGCCATCAGCAGCTTGCCGATCCCGCGGGCCTGAACGTCCGGAGCAACGAAGACTGTGCGGACGACGCTTCCGTCGAGGCTTGCCGTTCCGACCAGGCGGCCGCCGATCGTGGCGACGAAAACGGTACGCTGCCCGATCAGCCGGCGCACGGCATCCGGGCCGAAGCTGGGCTCGATCCGCGCGATGATCTCCGCCGTATAGTCCTTCGCATTCGTTTCGCGCAGCGCACGCAAGATGACCGCGCTGATGGCCGCGGCGTCATCGTCGAGCGCGGGCCGGATGCTGCATTCCATGAACTGCTCCGCCGAAGCTTCGCGAATGACTGGATTTGAGCCCGCCTCACGGCGCGGCAATCGGCGGATTTTCAACGACCCGTCACTCGATCACGTCGTCCGTCAGCACGAGGATGGTGGGCGGGATCGTCACGCCAAGCGCACGCGCAGTCTTGAGATTGACGGCCAGCTCGAATTTGGTTGGCAGCTGGATTGGCATATTTGCCGGCTTTTGTCCCTTCAGGATCAGATCAACATAGCCCGCGGCGCGACGAAACAGGTCGCCGATGTCGGCGCCATAGCTGATCAGAGCGCCGGCATGGGCGAACTCCTTCTGCTGGCCGATGACGGCGATCTTCATGTCGATGCCGATACGGCAAATTGCGTCCTGCATCGCGGCGGTCATGTAGTCGCGAATGACGATCACGGCGTTGCCGCCAGCGGCCGCGAGCACGTTGAATTGCTCGGCAACCGCCGCCGGCGACGCGCTCGTCAGTCCGAGGCGCACCGGCTCCAGCCCGGCGCGTCGTGCTTCCTCGATGGTTTGCGCGCCCCAGGCGCTGAAGGTCGGGTCCGTCGCATTGTTCAAGACGCCGATCCGCTTCAGCGAGGGCAGGATCTCCCGGATCATCTCGATGCGCTTGGCCGACATCTCCTCGCCGAACGCGGCGAAGCCGGTGAGGCTGCCGCCCGGCCGCGCGAGGCTCTGAAACAATTCAGGGTCGCTTTGCACCGCAGGCAGCGCCACGGCGACGACGGGAATATTGGTTTTCCTGATCATCGCGCGTGCTGCGGCCGGGCCGGGCGAAAGCAGGACGTCCACCTGTCTGGCCACGAGGTCGTCGATCAATGCAAGGCCCCGCGACACATCGCCGGCGGTCGAGTGGGCCTCGATGACGATGGTGCGGCCTTCCACGTAACCCAGCTCGGCCAGCGCCTTCCGGAACGGAACGAGCGCCGCATTGTCGATTTCCGGCGTGGCAAATCCGACGAATCCCACGACCGGAACGCGCTTTTGGGCCAAGGCTTCGCGCGCTGATATCGCCGTCATTCCCAAGAAGCTCAGAAACGTCCGTCGCCTCATTTGGCCTCTCGCGATGCCAGAACGATCTGATCACAAGGGAATGCTACACCAAGATACTCGGTGCCAGAAGGCAGGAAGTAGGATGACAGAGGGAGGCGAAATCCATCAAACTTACATTTATGCAAATTCAGATCCGGCAATCGCCACTATCCGGTGTCACGCCGTCGCGCGGCTAAGATCGAGCGATGGCCTGCGCCGCGTCGGAAAACTCAGCGCCACCGCGACCGCCGCAAGCCCGATCGCGAAGGAGCCGGCGTGCAGCCAGGTGTATTGCTGGAAAGTATCGAACACGATCCCGCCGGCCCAGGGCCCGAGCGCCATGCCGAGGCTGGCGAAGGCCGACACGGCACCGAACACCGTGCCCATAATGCGCGCGCCGAAGAACTCGCGGACCAGCACCGCATAGAGCGGCATCACCCCACCATAGGCGAGGCCGAACACGACCGAGAGCGCGTAGAACTCGCCGAGCTGCGCCACCGCCAGATAGGTCGCAATGCACATCGCCTGCACGAACAGCCCGCCGACAAGGACCGGTTTCGCGCCGATGCGATCGGCCAGCGCGCCCAGCAGCAGGCGTCCGCCGAGGCCTGAGACGCCGGCGACGCTATAGACCGTCACTGCCGTGAGCGGAGCGATGCCGCAGACCATCGCATAGGACACCATGTGGAAGATCGGGCCGGAATGCGCCGCGCAGCAGGCGAAATGCGCCGCTGCGAGCGCGATGAATTGCGGCGTGCGCAGCGCCTGCGCCGCGCCCATCTCGACCTCTGGCGCCGCGTCCGTCGTTGCGGAGCCCGCGGCTGGCGGCGCCGGACGTACCAGGAAGCAGGCGGGGATCAACAGCGCCCACGAAGCGATGCCGATCGTCAGCATCGCGGTGCGCCAATCATAGGCCGTGATCAGCCAGCTCGCGGCCGGCGCGACCGTCACCGGGGACACGCCCATGCCGGCCGAGACCAGCGCCACCGCGAGGCTGCGGTTCTTTTCGATCCAGGCGCTCGCGAGCGCCATCATCGGTGCGTAGAAGCTGCCCACGGCGATCCCGATCAGCACGCCGAAGCAAAGCTGGAATTGCCACAGGCTTGCTGCCTGGCTCGCTGTGACGAGACCTAGTCCCAGCAGAACGCTTCCCGAGAGCACCACGATGCGGGTGCCGAACCGGTCCGACAGCGTGCCCCATAGGAATGCGGCGAATCCCATAAAGAGGAAATCCAGCGTCGCGGCAGCCGACACCCCGGCGCGCGACCAGCCCATCGCCTCCGAGATCGGCTGCAGGAACACCGCCAGCGACAGCATCGTGCCGAACCCGATGCAGGTCATCAGCGCCCCCGCGGCGACAACGACCCAGCCATAGTCGAAACGTGACGGCTTGCTCATGCGTTTCCTTGGCGCTTTTGCTCTTGTTGATGGTGCGCGGCAGGGATGGTGACTGATCCGCGGGGCGAGAGCAAGGCGGGTTGCCACCGCAGGCTGACACGGCCCGCCCGCAATGATAGCATGCCGCGCGTCACCAGCCTGCGATGTTGTTCTCGTGAAGCGCACACCCACCAACGTGCGGGGAGGCAAGTGCAATGAACTGGGGAGCGTCGTTTAGGCCGCGCGGGTGCCGCCGGCTTTTCCTGCCCGTCATTTTTGTTTCCGCGATCTGGTCGCCCCTGGCGTGCGCGCAGGACGTCCGAAGCGCGCCCGCCGCGCCGGGGCCGGTCTTTTCGGATAGCGGTCCCGATGCCGAGCTCTACGGCGCGGCTGAAGGCTATCCGGTCGGCACGCGCGGCGCCGCTCCCCCGCTCGACAAGCTCGTCGGCAGCTACAGCCATTTCGGCGAGATCTATCCCTCGCGCCGGGTCGCTCGCGCGACGACGCTCTGGCAATTCAAGCGCGCGCCGGAGCCACAGGTCACCTACAGTCTTGGCACCGAAAAGCTCGGCATTGCGGACTACCTCAAGCGCAACCCGGCGACGGGCCTCCTGATCGCCAGGGACGACACCATCCTGTACGAGCACTATCAATATGCACGGACCGACCACCACCGCTTTGTTTCGATGTCCATGGCCAAGACTCTGGTAGCCATGCTGGTCGGGATCGCGGTCTCGGAGGGACGGATCAAGTCGATCGACGACCTCGTCGCGACCTATGTCGACGGCCTTGCAGGCACGGAATATGGCAACACGTCCATCCGCGCCTTGTTGAACATGTCGTCGGGCGTCGAATTCTCGGAAGTCTATGACGGGAACGACGACATCGCCCGGCTTGGGCGGGCCTTGTTCGCCGGCCCGCCGAAAGATCCCGCCGCCATCGTCGCGCAGTTCAACACGCGGACCGCGCCGCCAGGCACCAAATTCCACTATGCCAGCGTTGAAACGGAGATACTCGGCTTGGTCCTGCGCGCCGCCACGGGCACGCCGGTCGCCGACTATCTCCGCGACCGGATCTGGGACCCCATCGGCACCGAGGCGGACGCCTCCTGGGTGATCGACGGCAGCGGGCAGGAGATCGCCTATTGCTGCTTCAACGCGACCTTGCGCGATTATGCGCGCTTGGCCCGGTTGCTCGCCCATGACGGCGCCTGGGAAGGCCGGCAGCTGATCCCCCGGCAGTGGCTGCTGGATGCCACGACCGTCAGGCCAGAGGAGGGTCATCTCGCTCCGCGCGTGGCCACGCGCTATTTCGGCTACGGCTATCAGGTGTGGCTCCTCCCCGGCGAGCAGCGCCGATTTGCCCTCATCGGCATTCGCGGTCAGCTCATCCTGGTCGATCCCGCCTCCAAGCTCGTCATGGTGCACACGGCCGTTCGCCAGAAGCCGAACGAACCCGGAGCCTTCAGGGAGCCGCTCGCGTTGTGGTCTGCTGTGCTGCAGCAGCTCGGGCAATGATCAATTGCTGATGCCTGCCAATGGCATACAGCCGCGCTGGCGCGGTCGGTCGCGTCGGAAAGCCGCGGTTGCATTGAACCTGTCCGGCTTCCGGGAGCACCAATGGCGCGTAAGTCCCAATAGCCGCGACGAGGGAAGGCGCGATGAGGACCTTGACAGCATCGATTTGCGTCGCAGTCACAGCGCTCGCCTTGAGCCTGTCGTTCGGCGTGCCGTCCCATGCCGAAGAGGACGAGGCGGGCACGCTGGCCCGGCAGATGAAGCAGCTTTATCGGGCCGGGAAGTACATGGAAGCACTGCCTCTGGCCCAGAAGTCGCTGGCCCTTCGCGAGAAGGAGTTCGGCCCCGATGATGCGCACGTCGCGATGCCGCTGAACGACCTCGGCACGATCCATTACAATCTCGGCCAATACGCCGTTGCCGAACCGTTGTACAAGCGCGCGCTGGCGATCCGGGAGAAGACACTCGGTCCGAATCATGCCGAAGTCGCGATGGTGCTGAACAATCTGGGCGATCTCTATCGCGCCGAAGAGCGTTACGCGGAAGCGGAGCCGCTCCTCAAGCGCTCGATCGCCATCAGCGAGAAGACGGTCGGCCCCAATGATGCGTCGATCGTGATGGCGTTGAGCAATCTCGGCGCCGTTTACAGCCATCAGGGCCGGTACGATCAGGCCATACCGCTGTTCAAGCGAGGCCTCGCCGTGCTGCAGAAGGCGCTCGGTCCCGACGATCCCGAAGCCACGGTGCTGATGAACAATTTGGCCGACGCCTATATCAATCGCAATCGCTATGCCGATGCCGAGCGGCTGCTGAAGCGGTCGATGGCGGTGACCCAGAAGGCGTTCGGCCCCGATCATCCCGACATCGCGCAGGCACAGAACAATCTGGCTGCGCTCTATGTGCGTCAGGGCCGTAACGCGGAGGCCGAGCGGCTGTTCAAGCGGTCGGCGGCCACTTTCGAGAAAACCCTCGGCCCCAACCATCCGGATCTCGCCGGCGTTCTGGAAAACCTCGCCGGTCTCTACAAGTATCAAGGCCGCTATGCCGATGCCCAGCAGGTCCTGAAGCGGTCGATGGCCATCCGAGGGAAGACAAGCCCGATCTGAAGAGCAGCGCAGGATGGTAGTGCGACTTGTCCGCCGCAGCCCGAAGAGCGAAGCTGGCGGGCAGGGCTATCGCATTAGAGAGTTTTTCCCTGCGGCCATCCTTCGAGACGCCCGCTTGAGCAGTCTCCTCACAGGATGAGGGCGGAGTCCGCGGCAGCAGTTTCAACAGGCACCGACGCCCAATGAGCCTCATCCTGAGGAGACGCGTCAGCGTCGTCTCGAAGGACGAGGCGTGCGCGCAGGCACACTTCGCTTGCCCACACCACAACTTCTCCAACTTTTTTGGCACATTGACGCCGGACCATGTCGGCATGGGCCGGTCTCGATCGTCCTCGGGTCGACACGTCCCGGACGTGCCCGGCACACGTGGCGAGATTCCGTCAATTCGAGCGTCAAAGTCGCAACTGGAGCAATGCCCATGAGGATCACCGTCGAAACCAGCGTAGCCGCCCCGATCGATCAGGTCTGGCGTGCCTATACGACGCCAGCCGACATCGTGAAGTGGAATGCCGCGTCCGACGACTGGCATACGACCAAGGCGACGGTCGACCTGCGGGAAGGCGGCGCCTTCTCGTCGCGGATGGAGGCCAAGGACGGCAGCATCGGCTTCGACTTCGCCGGCACCTACACCAAGATCGTCGAGCACAAGCGGATCGAATACGCGTTCGGCGATCGAAAGGCCGAGGTCGAGTTCGTGCCCGGCCCGAAGAGTGTTGTCGTCCGTGTCGTCTTCGACGCCGAAACCACGCACTCGGTCGAACAGCAGCAGGGCGGCTGGCAGGCGATCCTCGACAATTTTGCGCGATACGTCGAGGCAAAGAGGAAATCGTGATCGATTAGCAGCGAACGTGGATGCCTGCATCGCACACGCTGCGATGCAGGTGCCATGCTTCAGCGCGGCCATGAAGCTTCCTGCGGCATGTCGACCTTGCCGAATTGCCGCATCTTCTTCTTGCCTTCGCGTGCCGCTAAGATCGAACTATTTCTTGTTGCCCATGTGATGAGGCGACGACGTGCCGGGGCCGCCCGTGTAGTGATGACCGCCTGATTGAGCGTTGGCAGAGGTGCCGGTCTTTTCTTTCTTGCCCATGTGGTGCGGAACTTCTGTCTTGGGTCCGCCGCTGTAGTGATGGCCGTTCTTTTCCTTGTCGGTGGATTGAGCCGTGGCGGGTACGGCCAGCAGGGAAACAATGCCGATTGTGGCGAGAAGCGTCTTGGTGATCATGTTCGGTCCTCCAGGTTGCGAAGGTCCACGATACGCATCGGCGCAACGTCGGTCTTGACGAATCTCAAGGTACGATCGGTTGCTAATTGTCTCGCGCGCTCAGCTCCCGCGAGCCTTTGATCTGCGTCAAAAGCGATGGCGGCGGTGCTCCTATGCTGCGGGGATCGAGAGGAGCGCGCCCATGCCGGTGCAGGATCATTCCGCTTATCGACAGCGGCATGCCGCGGGCATGTCCATGAGAGCCAAGGCTGGCCTGGTCCTGATCGGATTCCTGGCCATCGCCGGCGTGCTGCTGTTCAGCGAGCACAGGGCTCACGTGCTGGGGCTCCTGGTCTGGCTGCCGCTCCTTGCCTGTCCGCTGATGCATTTCTTCATGCATGGCGACCATGGTCACCGTCACGGTGGCGGCCGGCCAAACGATTCGAGGAGCGCGTGATGCACGACATTCCGCCTGCTTACGGCCTCTGGAGCCTCGTCACCGTCAACTCGGCGGTGTTCATCCTGTTTTCCTACAGCTTCTTCAAGCCGCAGACCTCGCGCGACTGGCGCTCCTTCGGCGCCTTCAGCGCGTTCCTGGTGGCGCTGTTCGCGGAGATGTACGGTTTTCCGCTCACCATCTATTTCCTGTCGGGTTGGCTGCAGTCGCGCTACCCGAACGTCGACTGGTTCTCGCACGACGCCGGTCATCTGCTCGAGATGATGTTCGGCTGGAAGACCAATCCCCACACGGGGCCGTTCCATGTCGTCAGCTTCATCTTCATCGGCGCCGGGTTCATCCTGATCTCCCTCGCCTGGAGGACGCTGTACGAGGCGCAGCAGACCCGGAGCCTCGCCACCACCGGTCCTTACAGCTACGTCCGGCATCCGCAATATGTCGGCTTCGTGCTGGTGATGTTCGGCTTCCTGTTGCAATGGCCGACGATTCTGACCTTGGCGATGTTTCCGGTGTTGACCGTCATGTACGTGAAGCTCGCCAGGGACGAGGAGCGTGAGGCCCGGAGCGAGTTCGGCGAGGCCTATGCCCGGTATGCCGCGCAGGTGCCGGCCTTCATTCCCCATCTCAACCGGCGATCCGGTCATAGCTCTTCTGGCGGCTATCGTCACGGCTGACCTTCGCGAGGAGATGCCTGCAAACGGCGCTAGCTTTAAAGGACGTCAATGAGCGTTCCCGTCTTCACCGCAAAGGCGCTGACTAAGATCTATGTCTCCGGCGAGGTGATGGTGCATGCCCTCAACGAGGTCGACCTCGACATTCCCGAGAAGGAAGTGGTCGTGCTGCTCGGCCCCTCCGGCAGCGGCAAGACGACGTTGCTCAACATCATGGGCGGCCTCGACCGTCCGACCAGCGGCCGGCTGTTCTTCCGCGATCTGGACCTAACGGACCTGGAGGACCGCGAACTCACGAAGTACCGCCGCGATCACGTCGGCTTCGTCTTCCAGTTCTACAATCTGGTGCCCAGCCTCACGGCCTACGAAAACGTCGCGCTGGTCACCGAAGTCGCCAAGAATCCGATGCGGCCGGCCGACGCCCTCGCGCTGGTCGGACTCGAAGCGAGGATGCATCACTTTCCCGCCCAGCTCTCCGGCGGCGAGCAGCAGCGCGTCGCCATCGCCCGCGCGATCGCGAAGCGGCCGGCGGTGCTGCTCTGCGACGAGCCGACCGGGGCGTTGGATTCGAAGACCGGCATCCGCGTCATCGAGGCGCTGCTTGGCGTCAACCGGCAGCTCGGGACCACTACAGTCATCATCACCCACAACGCCAGCATCCAGGAGGTCGCCGACCGAGTGCTGTTCTTCGCCGACGGTCGCATCTCCCGCATCCGGACCAACGAGGCCCGGCGGGAGGCCGCCGAGCTCACCTGGTGACGACATGAAGGTGCTAGACATCAAGCTGCTTCGTGACGTCAGACGGCTCTGGGCGCAGGTGCTCGCGGTCGCGCTGGTCGTCGGCGGCGGGGTTGCGACGCTGGTGCTCGCGGTGGGCTCGCACCGATCGCTGGAGGAGACCCGGATCGCTTATTACGAGCGTTACGGCTTTGCCGATGTGTTCGCGCAGGCGAAGCGGGCACCGAAGGCGCTCACCGACAGGATCGGCGAGATCCCAGGAGTCGCCGCCATCGACACCCGTATCGCCAAGCCGGCGCTACTCGACATTCCCGGTTTCTCCGCGCCGGCCAGCGCGCAGTTCGTTTCGCTGGCCGACACGGGTGAGCAGCATCTCAACCGGCTCTACATGCGCTCCGGGCGGTTCCCGGCGCCGGGACGGACCGAAGAGGTCGTCGTCAACGAGCCGTTCGCTCGGGCGCACGGTTTCGTCGAGGGGGCGCGGTTCTCCGCCATCCTCAACGGCAGGAAGCGCGAGCTCGTCATCGTCGGCATCGCGCTGTCGCCCGAGTTCGTTTACACGGTCGGACCGGGCGACCTGATGCCGGACGATCGCCGCTATGCCATCGTCTGGATGTCGGAGAAGGTGCTTAGCGCTGCCTACGATCTCGACGGCGCCTTCTCGGCGGTCGCGGTCAAGCTGCAGCCCGGCGCCTCCGAGCGCGATGTGGTCCGGCGACTGGACGCCCTGCTCGATCCTTATGGCGGGCAGGCGGCGCATGGCCGCAAGGACCAGACCTCGCACGCCTGGCTCGATCATGAACTCGACATGCTCAACAACATGAGCCGCACGCTGCCGCCGATCTTCCTGCTGGTCGCGGCCTTCCTCGTCAATCTCACCTTGACCCGGCTGGTCGCGCTCGAGCGCGAGCAGATCGGCCTGCTGAAGGCGCTGGGTTATTCAGACGGCAGCATCGTGCTGCACTATTTCAAGTTCGTTGCCTTCATCGTCGTGGTCGGCATCGTGTTGGGCGGCATCGTGGGCACCTGGCTCGGTTTGCACGTCACCGCGCTGTTCGGCGACTTCTTCCACTTTCCGTTCCTGGTGTTCGCGAAGGCACCGGACGTTTATCTCACGGCAGGTGCGCTTAGCGCGGCGGCTGCGGCGATCGGCGCATTCCGTGCGTTGCGCGAGGTGGTGAAGCTGCCCCCGGCCGTCGCCATGCAGGCGCCGGCCCCGCCGGTCTATCGCCGGCTGCTTTCGGCGCGCATCCAGCTCGACCGGATCGTGTCGCAGCCGACGCTGATGATGATCCGCAACATCGCCCGGCATCCGGTACGGGCCTTCTTCACGGCGCTCGGCATGGCGCTGGCCACCGCGATCCTAGTCGTCTCGCTGTTCACGCGGGACAGCATGGAGCATCTGATCGATGTGACCTACTTCCTCGCCGACCGGCAGGACGCAACCATCGGCTTTGCCGAGAAGCGGATCGCAAATGTCGTGGAGCAGGTGAGCCGGCTTCCGGGCGTTCTCGCCGCCGAGCCGTACCGCGAGGTGCCGGTCCGGATCCGCCACGGCAACGTCGAACGGCGCATCGTCATCAGCGGCCGACCGGCTGCTGCCCACCTCAGGCGCATCATCGACGTCGAGCTTCGGCCGGTCATCCTGCCGGAGACGGGCCTCGCCATCTCCGGCATGCTCGCGCATATCCTCGGCGTCGGACCAGGCGATAGCGTCGAGGTCGATCTGTTGGAGGGCGCCAGGCGATCCGTGACGGTGCCGGTCGTCGCGACCGTCGAGGACTACTTCGGGATTAGGGGCATGATGGAGATCGAGGCGTTGCACAAGCTGATGCGCGAGGCGCCCGTCGTCACTAGCGTCAATCTCAGCCTCGACGAGAACCGGACGGAGGACTTCTACACGGCGGTGAAGTCCATACCGACGGTCGGCGGCGTGGCGCTGCAGCGCGTTTCGCTGGCGAACTTCCGCAAGACCGTCGCACTGCTCGTCACCACGATGGCGAGTATCTATACGGGCCTTGCCGGCGTGATCGCGTTCGGCGTCGTCTACAACAATGCGCGCATTTCGCTGTCCGAATGGGCGCGCGAACTGGCCAGCCTGCGCGTGCTCGGCTTCACGCGCGGCGAGGTGCTGCGCATCCTGCTGCTTGAGCTCGCCATCCTCACCCTGATCGCCCAACCGCCCGGTTGGCTGATGGGCTACGGCCTCGCCTGGGTAATGAAAACGAACCTTGCCGGCGAGTTGATGCGCGTCCGCCTCGTCGTCGAGCACTCGACTTACGTGATCGCCACGTCCGTCGTGGTGCTGGCCGCCATCGTTTCCGCCGCCGTGATCCGAGAACGCATCGACAGATTGGACCTTGTTGCGGTCCTCAAGACGCGAGATTAGCCATGCCCGCCAACTGGATCAAACGCATCATCGGCGCCGCGCTCGCTGCTGCGATCCTCGCAGGGCTCGCTTGGTTCGCCTGGCCCCGACCGGTTCTGGTCGATCTCGCGGCCGTCGCGAAGGGGCCGATCGAGGTCACGGCGGACGACGACGGCAAGACCCGCGTGCGCCACGTCTACACGGTGTCGGCGCCGATCGCGGGCAAGGTCTTGAGAATCTCGCATCCGCTCGGCGAGCAGGGGCCTTCGCTCCATGTCGGCGACGACGTCGTCGCTAACCAGACCGTCGCCCTGATGCAACCGACGCTGCCCGGCTTCATCGATGCGCGATCGCGCGATCAGCTGCAGGCGGAGGTCCTGGCCGCAGACGCCGCGATCCAGCAGCAGGAAGCTGAAGTGCAGCGGATCGAAGCCGCGCTGGATTTTTCGCGGACCGAGTTCCAGCGGGTGCAGACGCTGTTGCGGACGCAATCCACCTCGGCCCAGGCCTACGACAAGGCGAAATTCGAGGTCGCCACCAACGAGGCCGCCCTGAGAGGTGCCAAGGCCCAGGTCGAGATGCGCCGCGCAGTGCGGACCAGCCTGGCGGCCCGGCTGATGGACCCGGCAAGCGCTATCCCTCCCGCGGAGCCGACCTGCTGCATCCGTGTGCTGGCGCCGACAAGCGGACGGGTATTGAAGATCATCCAGGACAGCGAGACGACGGTTCTGCCCGGGACGCCGCTGGTTGATATCGGCGACCCGTTCGATCTCGAGGTCGTGGCCGACCTGCTCTCGACTGACGCGGTCCAGATCAAGGTCGGCGCGCCGGTCCGGATCGATGGCTGGGGCGGTCAGCCCATCGCGGGAAAGGTGGTCCGGGTCGACCCGGCCGGTTTCCTGAAAGTCTCCGCACTCGGCACCGAGGAGCAGCGGGTCCGCGTGACCATCGATTTCACCGACCCGCCCGAGAAGTGGGGCACGCTCGGGCACGACTATCGTGTTATCGTTCACGTGACGACATGGAGCGCGACCGAGTCGCTGACCGTGCCGGTGAGCGCTTTGTTCCGAAAAGGCGACCAATGGGCGGTTTTCGCCGACGAGAACGGCCGTGCAAGAACCGTCCCGGTCCGCATCGGCCACCGGAATAACCGCGTGGCCGAAGTTCTCTCCGGACTAGCTGCAGGTGATCGCGTCGTGTTGCACCCGAGCGACCGGATCATCGAGGGCATCAGGATCGCGAAGAGGGGCGAGGAATAGATACACGGCTGAGAGGCAAGCGTTCGATGATGCCACCATACCCCTGTTTTGCCCGACGGGTCAAACCGACTTCGTAAAATCGAAAAAGCACAATGCCGCCAAGAGGGCGGCTACTGTGCATGGGGTTGTTTTCGCACTTTTTTGTTTGCCGTCGGGAGAGCGCCTGTTTGCCGGCCCCGGCGACCCGGCTGGCCCGTCCTGAGCCTCGCCTCAGCTGTCGACCTTCAGCGCGGCAATAAAAGCTTCCTGCGGGATGTCGACCTTGCCGAACTGCCGCATCTTCTTCTTGCCCTCCTTCTGCTTCTCCAGAAGTTTTCGTTTACGCGTGATGTCGCCGCCGTAGCATTTCGCGGTGACGTCCTTGCGCAGCGCGCGCACCGTCTCGCGCGCGATCACCTTGCCGCCGATCGCCGCCTGGATCGGGATCTGGAACATATGCGGCGGGATCAGCTCCTTCATCTTCTCGACCATGGCACGGCCGCGCCCCTCCGCGCGGGTGCGGTGGACCAGCATCGAGAGCGCATCGACCGGCTCGGCATTGACCAGGATCTGCATCTTGACGAGATCGGCCGGCTTGTAGTCAGTGAGATGATAGTCGAACGAGGCGTAGCCCTTGGAGACCGATTTGAGGCGGTCGTAGAAGTCGAACACGACCTCGTTGAGCGGCAGGTCGTACTTCACCATGGCGCGGGAGCCGACGTAAGTGAGCTCCTTCTGCGCGCCGCGGCGGTCCTGGCACAGCTTCAAGACGCTGCCGAGATATTCGTCGGGCGTTAGGATCGTCGCCTCGATCCAGGGCTCGTCGATCTCGGCGATCTTGACCACGTCGGGCATGTCGACGGGATTGTGGATCTCGATCTCCTGGCCGTCGGTGAGCTTCATCTTGTAGATCACGCTCGGCGCGGTCGCGATCAGGTTGAGATCGAATTCGCGCGACAGCCGCTCCTGGATGATCTCGAGGTGCAGCAGCCCGAGGAAGCCGCAGCGGAATCCGAAGCCGAGCGCGGCCGACGTCTCCATCTCGAACGAGAAGCTGGCGTCGTTGAGGCGCAGCTTGCCCATCGCCGCGCGCAGCGTCTCGAAATCGTCGGCGTCGACCGGGAACAGGCCGCAGAACACCACCGGGATCGCCGGCTTGAAGCCCGGCAGCATCTCGGCGACCGGCTTCCTGTCGTCGGTGATGGTGTCGCCGACGCGGGTGTCGGCGACCTCCTTGATCGCGGCGGTGATGAAGCCGATCTCGCCGGGGCCGAGCTCCTCGACCTGCTGCATCTTCGGCGTGAAGAAGCCGACGCGCTCGACGTCATAGGCCGCGCCCGTGCCCATCATGCGCACGCGCTGGCCCTTCTTCATCGTGCCGTCGACGATGCGCACCAGCACGACGACGCCGAGATAGACGTCGTACCAGCTGTCGACCAAGAGCGCCTTCAGCGTGGCGTCGCGATCGCCCCTCGGCGGCGGCAGGCGGTTGACGATGGCTTCCAGCACGTCGGGGATGCCGAGGCCGGTCTTGGCCGAGATCATCACCGCATCCGAGGCATCGATGCCGATGACGTCCTCGATCTGCTGCTTGACCTTCTCGGGCTCGGCCGCGGGCAGGTCGACCTTGTTCAGGACCGGGACAATCTCGTGATTGTTGTCGAGCGCCTGGTAGACGTTGGCGAGCGTCTGCGCCTCGACGCCCTGGCTGGCGTCGACCACGAGCAGGGAACCCTCGCACGCCGCCAGCGACCGCGAGACCTCGTAGGCGAAGTCGACATGGCCGGGCGTGTCCATCAGGTTGAAGATGTAGTCCTTGCCGTCCTTGGCGCGGTAGGCGAGGCGCACCGTCTGCGCCTTGATCGTGATGCCGCGCTCGCGCTCGATGTCCATGGAATCGAGCACCTGTTCCTTGCCCGCCATCTCGCGGTCGGAGAGGCCGCCGGTCATCTGGATCAGGCGGTCGGCCAGCGTCGATTTGCCATGGTCGATATGGGCGACGATGGAGAAATTGCGGATGTTGGAAATAGGGACGGTCGTCATGGGCGCGGGATACCACTCACATCCCCGTGCGGCAACCATATTGCTGTATTTTCAGGGCCTTTGTTCACGCCAAGCTGATTCCATGACGGGCCAAAACGCGCTACGCACGGCCATGTCCACGACCTCTCTTCCCACTGCCGGAGCGCGGGCAAAGACCCGCTTGAGTTACAACCGCTTCCGGGCCTTCCTGGTTGCCTGTGCGGTCCGCCCCGAGGCGCGCCTGTGGCTGGTGATCCAATTCGCCATCCTGCATGTGGTGCTCTGGACCTTCATCCTGATCAATCTGAAGGCGGCGCAGGACGTTCACATGGACGTCGCAGAAGCCTGGGGCTGGGGACAGAAATTCCTCTGGGGCTATGGCAAGCACCCGCCGTTGTCGGGCTGGGTGGCCGGCCTTTGGTTCAAGGCGCTCCCGGCGGCGGACTGGGCGACCTATGCGCTGGCGATGACGACGGTGAGCGTCGGCATGGTGATCTGCTGGCTGATCGCCTTGCGCGTGGTGGATGCGCGCCGCGCGTTCCTGGTCGTGGTGATGATCGCGCTCTACCCGATCTTCAATTTCAAGGGCTTCAAGTACAACCCGGACCTCTTGCAGCTCGTCACGCTGCCGCTCCTGGTGCTCGCTTATCTCAACGCCTTCGAGAAGCGGAGCTGGCAATCCGGAATCCTGCTCGGGCTTGCCGGCGCGCTGGCGCTGATGACCAAATATTGGGTGCTGACCATGATCGGCGCGATCGGCCTCGCCGCGCTGATCCATCCCGACCGGTTGCGCTTCCTGTCGTCGCCCGCGCCGTGGGTCGCGATTGCCACGATGGTCGCGGCGATGATCCCGCACCTCGTCTGGCTGGCGGATGCGCATTTCGTGCCGCTGACCTATGCCGGCGACACCTACAGCCTTCAGGACAAGGCCCAGGTGCATCAGCTGGTCGCGGGCTATGTGCTGCATAACTTCGCGCTGCTGGCCTTGCCGGTGGCGCTCGCGGCGCTGGCCATGGCGCTGGTGCCGCCATGGGGCAAATTGCTGCTGCGTGCGCCGTTGCGCATCGTCACGCGCGCCTGGGCGCGCGGCGCCAATGCAGGGGTCAATGTCTCGCAGGCGCTGAATGTCTGGATCGTCCAGGTCATCGTCGCAGTCGGCCCGCCGCTCGGCGCGCTCGCCTTCAGCATCTACATGAAGACGGATTGGGGCATCTCGCTGTTCTTCCTGGTGCCGCTCGCTCTGGTCGCGATCCCGACGCTGCGCGTGCAGAGCGCCGCGCTGTTCAACATCGCCGCGATCTGGCTCGTGCTCAGCGCCGCGACGCTCGCCGCTTCGCCCTGGATCGCCGCGCGCGAGATGGCGGCCAATGCCGGCAATGCCCAGATCTATGGCGCGCGCTCGGAGCTCGCGCGCGAATTGACCCAGGCCTGGCACACCCGCTTCGGCTCGCGCTGGGCCGTCGTTGCCGGCACGATGGAGCAGATCCAGCCGCTGGTGTTCTACAGCCCGGATCATCCGTCCGCGCTGCTGCCGTTGGAGGCTTGGGATTCCGGACTGACCTCGCGCGACGACGCCAGGAAGTACGGCTTCATTGGCGTGTTCGATCCGACCGACGGCCGCCTGCCCGCGTTCGAGAAATGGGTGTCGGACGTCGCGCCCAACGCCGAGCGCATCGTGATGACAACGCGCCGCTTCACCAACGGCAAGGCCGGACCGTCGATGAGCTGGAACATCTACTTCGCGCCGCCGGGGAAATGATTTCGTCACCTCTCCCGCAAGTACGGGGCGAGGGAGCGCACCTGGCCGCGTGGTGAGAGAAGGGCCTAAACCCCTTCCTCGTTGAACTTGCTTTCAACGAGCTCCGTGATCGCCGCGAGCGCGGCTTCGGCGTCGGTCCCTGCCGCCGCCACCGTGATCGTCGTGCCGGGACCCGCGGCGAGCATCATCAAGCCCATGATCGAGGTGCCGCCGACGGTCTCGCCGCCGCGCGTCACCCACACCTGCGCATCGAAGCGCTCGACGGCCTGGACGAATTTCGCCGAGGCGCGGGCGTGCAGGCCGCGCTTGTTGATGATCAGGAGATCCTTGGAGATCGCGCCCGCGGGCACGCCGGTCGCGGCTTGTGGCGCCTCCTCGCTCATTTGCCGGCGAGCACCCGGCTGGCGATGGTGACGTATTTGCGGCCAGCTTCCTGCGCCATCGCGATCGCGTCGGGCAGCGGTCGCTCCTCGCGCACCTTGGCAAGCTTGACCAGCATGGGCAGGTTGATGCCCGCGAGCACTTCGACCTTGGGCCGGCTCATGCAGGATATTGCCAGGTTCGACGGCGTGCCGCCGAACATGTCGGTGAGGATCGCAACGCCGTCGCCGGAATCGACGCGGTTGACCGCCTCGATGATGTCGCTTCGGCAGAGATCGGAATCATCTTCGGCGCCGATCGTGATCGCTTCGATTTGCTTTTGTGGGCCCATGACATGCTCAAGCGCTGCCTTGAATTCGTCGGCAAGGCGCCCGTGGGTCACAAGTACTAGACCAATCATCGGAAAACTCCTCGCGGGCGCTTTTGGTGCACCGCACGAACGCGCCACTTTGACCATCCAGAGCCCCCGCGCAAGAGGGGATGTTGCGTATCTCCCTGAATCTAGACGGATGGATGAGGGGAGCTGCGCCGGTCTATTCGGTCGCGATAGTGGGGTTCATATGGTTACCATTTCCCTTCAAACAATCGCCTGATGGGTTAACCGAAGATGAACTCTTGGTAGTGGTCAAGGCCGCAACAACCAGGGGAAGGGGCGAATAGTCGCGGGGCACAGGGATTCGCGGTATTTCGACACCAAAAATGCTGGTTTTCAGGGCTTCGGCCCGCGGCAGGCGCTCCGCGTCGGCTGCGGCCAGATCGACCACGAGACCGACGGTCGCATGCTCCACGAAGTCGCAGCGGCGGATTCCGAGGCCCCGGATCTCGATCAGGCCCGCCAGGCGAGGCGCGGGGCGGACCTCAATTTCGTGGCCGAGTGTCGCCAGATGGACACGGTCGTCACCGACCAGAACGGCCCTTTCCACGACGCCCGAGCGCCCCGCCATGATCAGATCGAAGGCAAGCCGCGATTTGCCGGACCCCGAGGGCCCGCGGATCAGCACGGCGTAAGGCCCGACCTTGACGGCAGAGGCGTGAACGCTGGGCCCGCCTTCGTTCATAGCGCCGGCAGCCTGACCACGAAGCGCGCACCGGCAATTGTCGGAGTGCCGTCGGCGTCCGGCGGGCCAGGGCGGTTCTCCGCCCAGATCCGTCCGCCATGGGCGTCGACGATCTGCTTGGAGATCGACAGGCCGAGGCCGGAGTTCTGGCCAAAGCCCTGATGCGGGCGGTCGGTGTAGAAGCGCTCGAAGATGCGCTCCAGCGCGTCCTCGCGAATGCCGGGGCCGTCGTCGTCGACCACGATCTCGATCTCGGAGCGAACGCGGCGGCAGGTGAGGCGCACCTTGCTGCCGCGATCGGAGAAGGATTGCGCGTTGGAGAGCAGGTTGGAGACGACCTGTCCGAGCCGGGAATCGTGGCCGCTCACGGCGAAGGTGTCGGTCGGGCTGCGGCCCTCGAAGCGCGTTTCGACCGCGACGTCGTGGCCGAGCTTGGTTTCGTTGGCGACGGACACCAGCGTCGTCAGCAGCCGGCGCAAATCGACCGGGATCGCATCCTGGCGCTGCAGCTCGGCATCGAGGCGGCTGGCGTCGGAGATGTCGGAGATCAGCCGGTCGAGCCGCTTGACGTCGTGCTCGATCACCTCGAGCAGGCGGGCGCGGCTGTTCTCGTTGCGCGCCAGCGGCAGCGTCTCGACCGCCGAGCGCAGCGAGGTCAGCGGGTTCTTCAATTCATGGGCAACGTCGGCAGCGAACATCTCGATCGCCTCGATGCGGCTGTAGAGCGCGCTGGTCATGTCGCGCAGCGCGCCGGAGAGGTGGCCGATCTCGTCGCGGCGGCGGGTGAAATCGGGAATCTCGATGCGGGCCTTGATGCGGCGGCGGACGCGTTCGGCGCTGTCGGCGAGCCGGCGCACCGGACCTGCGATCGTGCTCGCCAGCAGCAGTGACAGCATGATCATGACGGCGGCGGCGACGCCGCCGACCTTCAGGATGGCGAGGCGCTCGGCGGTGACCATCTGGTCGATGTCGTCGCCTTGCGTCGACAGCATCAAGGCGCCGTGGATCGCGCGCGAGCGCAGCACGGGGACCGCGACCGAGACGATCACCTCGCCGCGTGCGTTGACCCGCACCATCGAGCGTTTCTGGCCCTGCAGAGCGTCGCCCACTTCGGCATAGCCGTTGCCGTTCTCGGGCCCGAGCTCGCGATAGAGCGGCAGGTCGCCGCGGTTCAGCCAGGTCCGCACCGCGACCTTGCCGCGCTCGATGATGCCGGGTTGCTCGGCCGGCGGCGGCAGCGGAAAGCGCAGCACGTTTTCCAGGTTGCGGCTGTCGAGCAGCAGGCTGCCGTTCGGATCGTAGATGCGGGC
Organism: Bradyrhizobium sp. NBAIM01; assembly: GCF_020194115.1. NCBI lineage: Bacteria > Pseudomonadati > Pseudomonadota > Alphaproteobacteria > Hyphomicrobiales > Nitrobacteraceae > Bradyrhizobium > Bradyrhizobium sp. NBAIM01. Next base: position 40,162 of record NZ_JADYVU010000007.1, read on the forward strand.
GCGCGTCTTGGTCGGCGAGATCAAGGTGCGCAGCACCGGCGCGACGCGCTCCGGATTGATCGGGAAGTCCAGCGGCGAATACTCATCCGAGCCGCCATAGGTCTCGCCCGGCTTGAGGTCGAGCAGCCTGTCGGGGTCGATGGTAATGGCGTTGGTCTGCACCGTCGCGGAGGCCGCGATCGCCCCGGCGATGATCTCGGCCTGCACCAGCAGGCTCTGCGCGCGCGCATCGATCAGGCCGGCACGGAATTGCGACAGGTACAGGATGCTCGCCACCAGTGCGACGAGGCCGGCGAGGTTGAGCGAGACGATGCGGCGGGTCAGGCTCGAGAAGGACAGCGCGAAGAAGAACTGCCCGGCGCGTTTCAACCAGTTCAGCGGCCGGAAGCCCTGCGGCTTGTTGTCGGCAACGTGCTCCTGAACGCCGTCGGATGCGATATCCCCGGCGCTCTGGTTAGGGTCAGGCTGCGTTCGGTCAAGCAATGCTTACGCCCGCGTTAGGACGGCCCGTGCGAAGGTCCCCGCATCCTAGAGCGATCCTCGTCCCGATGGAACGAGAACCGGAGATGCTCTCGATCGCCGTGGAGGAGGCGCCCTCAGGCTTCCTTGAAACGGTAGCCGACGCCGTAGAGCGTCTCGATCATCTCGAACTCGTTGTCGACCACCTTGAACTTCTTGCGCAGCCGCTTGATGTGGCTGTCGATGGTGCGGTCGTCGACATAGACCTGGTCGTCATAGGCGGCGTCCATCAGCGCGTTGCGGCTCTTCACCACGCCGGGCCGGGTCGCGAGCGCCTGCAGGATGAGGAATTCGGTCACGGTGAGCGTCACCGGCTCGTTCTTCCAGGTGCAGGTATGGCGCTCGGGGTCCATGCGCAGCAGACCGCGGTCGAGCGCCTTGGCGTCGTTCTCCTTCGGCGCGACGGTCGGATCCTTCGGCGCCGAGCGCCGCAGCACCGCCTTGACGCGCTCGACCAGCAGACGCTGCGAGAACGGTTTGCGGATGAAGTCGTCGGCGCCCATCTTGAGGCCGAACAGCTCGTCGATCTCCTCGTCCTTGGAGGTGAGGAAGATCACCGGCAGGTCGGACTTTTGCCTGAGACGGCGCAGCGTCTCCATGCCGTCCATGCGCGGCATCTTGATGTCGAGGATGGCGAGATCGGGCTGGGTGGTACGGAAACCGTCGAGCGCGGAAGCGCCGTCGGTGTAGGTCATGATACGGTAGCCTTCGGCTTCCAGCGCGATCGAGACGGATGTGAGAATGTTGCGGTCGTCGTCGACCAAAGCGATTGTGGGCATGAGCCTCTCTGCTTTCTGCTTTCCGTTTGGGTCGTGGCTTGAAACGGCGAGCAATCAGTGATGCGCCGCATACATGGGTGCCGAAGTGGCGTTCGAACCTTGTCACCGAGCAATGCAAGCTGGGCTGAAGTGTGACCAAGTTCCACGAAACACGGCAGATTCGCCGCATCTCGACCCATAACCGGGCCCCCGTTTACCCGAAAAAAGACCCTCCTTGCAACCACCTGAGCCGAGAAAGCCGATGCAACCGACCCCCGATTTCGACCCCGCAAAGCTCGCCAAATCGCTGCTGAGGCGGTCCCGGCAGGGGGCTCTGGCGACGCTGATGGCCGGCAGCGGCGATCCCTATTGTTCCCTGGTCAATCTGGCCAGCCATCCCGACGGCTCGCCGATCCTGTTGATCTCGCGCCTCGCCGTGCACACCAAGAACGTCCTCGCGGACTCCAGGGTCTCGCTGATGCTGGACGAGCGCGCGGCCGGCGATCCCCTGGAAGGCGCCCGGATCATGCTGTCCGGCCGGGCCGAGGAGGCCGATTCCAACAAGGATCTGCTCCAGCGACGGTATCTGAGTGCTCACCCCTCGGCAGAAGGCTTTGTTTCTTTTAAGGATTTCTCCTTCTTCCGGATCCGGCCCACGGGAACACATCTGGTCGCCGGCTTTGGCCGGATCGTCGACCTCAAGCCGGAGCAATTCCTGACGGACCTCACCGGCGCCGAGGACCTGCTGGCGGCGGAGGAGGGCGCCGTCGAGCACATGAACGCCGACCATCGCGACGCCCTCAATCTTTATGCCACGAAGCTGCTCGGCGCCACCGAGGGCGACTGGCGCTGTACCGGCTGTGATCCTGAAGGCCTCGACATGCAGGTCGGCCAGGCAACGCTGCGGCTGGACTTCCCGGAGCGGGTGACGGATGGCACGGCGCTTCGCAAGATGCTGGTCCGTCTCGCTGGCGAAGCGCGCACGAAGGTGGACCAGGGCGCAACCGCTTGAACGCGGCTACCGATCGCCGCGACCCATGACCGTGATGGTTTTCGGGCTCGCAGCGAGAGGGGTCATGACGCGTCAACGTTTGGCATGGACGGCGGCTCTCGCGCTCGCCATCACCACCTTGCTCGCCACGCCAGCCCTTGCGCAGAAAGGTCTCGCCGCCGAGAGCGCGCGGCTCACCGCGCTCATCGGTGCCGGAAAATATTCGGAAGCGCTGCCGTTGGCGCAGGCGATGGTCGCCAGCCTGGAGAAGGACAACGGCCGCGATCTCTCGGGCGCGTTGAACAATCTCGGCCAGGTCCATGCCGGTCAGGGACGGGACGATCTGGCTGAGCCGCTCTACAAGCGCGCGATCGCACTCATGGAAAAATCGCTCGGCTCCGACAACGCCCTGGTTGCGGCCGAGCTGACCAATCTTGCCGCGCTCTATCAGCGGCAGGGTCGCTTCGCAGAGGCCGAGCCGCTGTTCAAGCGTGCACTTGCCGTGCGCGAGAAGGCGCTGCCGCGCGAGCATCCCGACGTCGGTCAATCCCTCAACAATATCGCCACGCTCTACGCCAAGCAGCAGCGTCCGGCCGATGCCGAGCCACTGTTCCGCCGTGCGCTCGCGATCTATCAGAAGGCTGCCGGTCCCGAGCATCCCGCGGTCGCCACGGTCCTGAACAACATCGGACAGGTCGAGCGCGACCTCAATCGCGACGCCGGTGCCGAAGCGCCGATCAAGCGCTCGCTCGCGATCCGCGAAAAGGTGCTGGGGCCTGAACACCCCGACGTCGCGCGCTCGCTCAATAATCTCGCCGGGCTCTACCAGCACCAGCAGCGTTTTGCCGATGCCGAGCCGCTGTATCGTCGCGCGCTGGCGATCCGCGAACGCGCGCTCGGGCCGGATCACCCTGATGTTGCGACTTCGACGAGCAATCTTGCCGACTTTCTGCAGGCGACGGGGCGGACGGCGGATGCCTTGCCGTTGGCGCAGAAGACGCTTGCGGCCAATCGTGCGCAGCTGCGCGTCGTGCTGCCGATCCTGTTCGCGGCACGGCAGCAATCGCTGCTGGCGAGCGAGAAGGCGCTCGACGATGCGCTTGCTGCGATCCAGCGCGGCACGCAATCCTCTGCCGCTTCTGCCGTGAACAAGCTCGCGGTGCGGCTCGCCGCCGGCAGCGACCGGCTCGCCGAGCTCGTGCGCAAGGATCAGGATCTCGCGGCCGAGTCGGAAGCGCTCGACAAGGCGATCATCGCTGCGGTGTCGAAGCCGTCGGCGCAGCGCGACGTCGCGGCCGAGCAGCGCAGCCGCGTGCGGATTGCGGCGATCGCGGGCGCGCGCAATGGATTGCAGAAGACGCTCGCCGTCGAGTTTCCCGACTATTCCTCGCTATCCAACCCGCTGCCGCTGACCGTCAAGGACATCCAGCCGCTGCTGGCGTCCGACGAGGCGATGGTGGTCTATTCCGTCGTCGACAGGCGGAGCTATGTCGTCGCGATCACGCGCGAGAGCGTCGACTGGAAGGAGATTCCGCTCGGAGCGGACGCGGTCGCACAGAAGGTCACGGCCTTCCGCAGGGGGCTCGATGTCGGCAAGGCGCGCGATGCATCCGGCAAATCGGGATTGTTCGACCTCGGTCTTGCCAACGAGCTCTATGTCGCGCTGCTCGGCCCGGTTGAGGCGCTGACCAAGGACAAGCGCAACCTGCTGGTCGTGCCGTCGGCGGCATTGACCGCATTGCCGTTTCATCTGCTGGTCACGGAGAAGCCACAGGCTGCGATCCCGGACCGGCTCGAGGGCTATCGCAGTGCTGCCTGGCTGCTGCGGCGTCAGGCCGTTTCGGTCCTGCCGTCGGTGATCAGCCTGAAATCGCTGCGCGCTTTTGCCCGCAGGGATCAAAGCGTCAAGCCGATGACCGGTTTCGGCGATCCCGTGTTCAACCCTGCAGCCGAAGGGCCTGCCGACCGGCGTGCCGCGAACGGCAAGGTCGCCGCACGCAGCATCGCGACGATCGCCTATGCCGACTTCTGGCGCGGCGCAGGCGTGGATCGTGCGCGGCTGGCCCAGGCGCTGCCGCAGCTGCCCGATACCGCCGACGAATTGAACGCGGTGGCGAGGGACGTCGGCGCTGCCGAGGCTGACATCCATCTCGGCCGCGACGCCAGCGAAACGACGCTCAAGCGTGCAGCGCTTGCCCAATACGGCATCATCTACTTTGCCACCCACGGCCTCGTCGCCGGCGATGTCAAGGGATTGGGGGAGCCCTCGCTGGCGCTCTCCATCCCCGACCAGCCGACGGAGCTCGACGATGGTCTTCTCACCGCGAGCGAAGTGGCCCAGCTCAAGCTCAATGCCGATTGGGTTGTGCTGTCCGCCTGCAACACCATCGCGGGCGACAAGCCCGGTGCCGAGGCGTTGTCAGGATTGGCGCGCTCGTTCTTCTACGCAGGTGCTCGCGCGCTCCTGGTGTCGCATTGGGCCGTGGATTCGGAGGCTGCGACCCGCTTGACCACGTCGACGTTCGAGCTGCTGAAGAACGAGCCAAAGCTCGGCCGCGCCGAAGCCTTGCGCCGCGCGATGTTAACCTATCTCGACGACGCCTCGTCGCCGCGCAACGCTTATCCCGCGATGTGGGGACCGTTCGCGTTGATCGGAGAGGGCGAGGTAAAATAGGGGTGTTGACGCACTGATTGTGCGTCGCAATAACCGGACATAACGCGCAGATGTGCATTTGGTTGCGCGATCATCCGCACTTTCTCGATGCGGCCTTTCAGAGCTGACATGCGCGGCGTTTGGCGCGGTCCTTGAATAAACCAAATCCTGCGGGATCAGCTTGGCAACGCCGGCGTTCATCATTATTAGGTCGTTCAGCCGAGGCCGAACGGCCCATATTCACGGTGATCGCGACGGCGCCAAACTTGGCCGCGCTTGATGTCGCGGGTTCTAGGAGGGATTTTTCGTGCAAGAGACGGGCGTGCGCAACGGTGCCTTCGGCGCCGACAAATTCGGCTTAAAGAATCTCAAGCAGGTTCACTGGAATCTGGGTGCGCCACAACTCTATCAATACTCGCTGGCAGCGGGTGAGGCGGTGCTCTCCGCCGACGGCGCGCTCTGCGCCGACACCGGCGAGTTCACCGGGCGCAGCCCGAAGGACAAGTTCACGGTGCGCGACGCCACCACCGACAAGAAGATGTGGTGGGCCGGCAACCAGTCGATCACCGCAGAGCAATTCGAGACGCTCTACCAGGACTTCCTCAAGCACGCCGAAGGCAAGCGCCTGTTCGCGCAGGACCTCTATGGCGGCGCCGACCCGGCCTACCGGATCAAGACGCGCGTCTTCACCGAGCTTGCCTGGCACTCGCTGTTCATCCGCACGCTGCTGATCCGCCCCGAGGCGATCGAGCTGCCGACCTTCGTGCCGGAGCTCACCATCATCGACATGCCGAGCTTCCGCGCCGATCCTAAACGCCATGGCTGCCGCTCGGAGAACGTGGTCGCGATCGATTTCGCCCGCAAGATCGTCCTGATCGGCGGGTCTTATTATGCCGGCGAGATGAAGAAGTCGGTCTTCACGACGCTGAATTATTATCTGCCCGAGCGCGGTGTGATGCCGATGCACTGCTCGGCGAATGTCGGCGCCAAGGGCGACACCGCGATCTTCTTCGGCCTGTCGGGCACCGGCAAGACGACGCTGTCGGCCGATCCCAACCGCACGCTGATCGGCGACGACGAGCACGGCTGGGGCCCGAACGGCGTCTTCAATTTCGAAGGCGGCTGCTACGCCAAGTGCATCAAGCTGTCGAAGGAAGCCGAACCGGAGATCTATGCCGCCTCGACCCGCTTCGGCGCGGTGCTCGAGAACTGCGTGCTCGATGAGGACACCCGCGTCGTCGATTTCGACGACGGCTCCAAGACCGAGAACACGCGTTCGGCCTATCCGCTCGACTTCATCCCGAACGCCTCGCGCACCGGCCGCGCGCCGCAGCCGAAGAACGTGGTGATGCTGGCCGCCGACGCCTTCGGCGTGCTGCCGCCGATCGCCAAGCTCTCGCCGGCGCAGGCGATGTATCACTTCCTGTCCGGCTACACCGCCAAGGTCGCCGGCACCGAGCGCGGCCTCGGCAACGAGCCGCAGCCGGAATTCTCGACCTGCTTCGGCTCGCCCTTCCTGCCGCTCGATCCATCCGTCTACGGCAACATGCTGCGCGACCTCATCGCCCAGCACAATGTCGATTGCTGGCTGGTCAACACCGGGTGGACCGGCGGCAAGTATGGTGTCGGCTCGCGCATGCCGATCAAGGTGACGCGCGCGCTGCTCACCGCCGCGCTCGACGGCTCGCTTCGCAACGTCGAATTCCGCACCGACAAGTATTTCGGCTTTGCGGTCCCGACCGCGCTGCCGGGCGTGCCGGCCGAGATCCTCAACCCGGTCAACACCTGGAAGGACAAGGACGAGTTCGACAAGACCGCCCGCGCGCTGGTCGGCATGTTCCAGAAGAATTTTGCCAAGTTCGAAGCACAGGTGGACGCCGAGGTGCGCGCGGCTGCCCCGGACGTGAAGCTGGCCGCGGAGTAAGGTCGCATTGTTTGAATTGCGAAAGGGCGGCCGAAAGGCCGCCCTTTTTCTTTCCTTCTCCCCTTGCGGGAGAAGGTGGCGCGAAGCGCCGGATGAGGGGTTCTGTCCGCAAACTCAAGTGCGAGGGAAGTGCCCGCGGAGAGAACCCCTCGCCCGTCTCGCCGCTACGCGGCGATCCACCCTCTCCCACAAGGGGAGAGGGAGGAGAAAGCTACGCCTTGAAATACGCGATCTGCGTCGTGGTCGCGAGCAGCCGGCCGTTCGGCGACCACAGCTCGGCGTTCTGGTCGGCGTAGCTCTTGTGCATGATCTTGGAATCCGCCGTCGCGAGCACGCGCGTGATGTCTTCAGCCGCAAGCTCCTCGGCGTCGGTGTGGAAGTAGGTCGTCAGCGACACCGTGCCGAACGGCACCAGCTCCCGCCGGGCGTGGAAGATGCGGCCGAAGAAGGCGTCCGACATCGACATCAGCGACAGCATGTCGAGCTTGCGCGGCGTGCGGTCGCTGATCCAGATCTTCGAGTAGGTGCTGGCGGGCTCGGCTTGCGGCGGGCCGATCCGCATCTCGCCCTCGACGAAGCGGAATTCGTACTGGTTGGCCCAGGATGCCGAGATTTTTGGGAACGGCAGCGTCTCCTCGAACGGCTTGGCATCCGGATATTGCGCTACCCTGTGCTCCCAGGACGGACGGCGTTCGGCTAGCACGGCGGTGGCGAGCGTTGCGACCTCGCCGCCGCCCTGACTGAGCTCGACGCTCCAGTGCTGGCTGGAGCGGTTGGCCTTGACGAGGCGCACGTCGAGATCGAACGGACCCTTGGCGATCGGCGCGCAATAATTGACGGTGAGGGCGAGCGGATCGCCGGCGGCTTGCGGGTGCTCGATCAGCGCCCGCAAAATGGTCGCGGCGGTGGCGCCGCCGAACGGGCCGACAAAGGCCCAGTAATCGTCGTTGGTGTGTCCCTGCCAGCTAAAGTCACCGGCGGTGACGCGCGTGGCCTCGTCGAACGGGTGCGGGAGCTTGGCGTGCATTGTTGGTCCTCGATGCCCTCCGCAGCCGTCATTGAGCGTAGCGAAGCAATCCAGACTGTCTCCGCGGAAAGATTCTGGATTGCTTCGCTGCGCTCGCAATGACGGCGGTTGAGGTTGCGGCGTCGTGTCACAACGCCGCTTAGGGGATGATGACGATCATATCATCATCCCTCGCGAAGGATGCAATAACCTCGCAGGTAACGCCGCTTCCACGCCGCGGAAAATCAGCCCGCGGCGTCGCGCAGGTTCGGCAGCAGCGGCGTGGTCGGATTGACCGGCACGTTCCAGATCTCCTCGGCATATTCGCGGATGGTGCGGTCCGAGGAGAACCAGGCCATGCGCGCGACATTGAGGATCGAGGCGCGGGTCCAGGCCGGCGCCACCTGCCAGCGCGCATCGACCGCGCGCTGCGCCTCGTAGTAGGAATCGAAATCGGCGCTCACCATGTAATGGTCGAGGTAACGCAGCGCGTGCGCGATGGATTCGAAACGGCCGGGGTCGCCGGGCGAGAACTCGCCGGCGCCGATCGCGTTGATGGCACGCTGCAGCTTCGGCGACCGGCGGATCACGTCGGAAGCATCCAGCCCCTGCTTGCGCCGGATCATCACGTCGCCGGCTTCCATGCCGAAGATCGCGATATTCTCCGCGCCGACATGGTCGCGGATCTCGATATTGGCGCCGTCGAGCGTGCCGATGGTGATGGCCCCGTTCAGCGCCAGCTTCATGTTGCCGGTGCCGGAGGCTTCCATGCCCGCGGTGGAGATCTGCTCGGACAGATCGGCGGCGGGAATGATCACCTCGGCGAGGCTGACATTGTAGTCGGGCAGGAACACGACCTTGAGCTTGCCGCCGATCGCCGGATCGTTGTTGACGATCTCGGCGACGTCGTTGATCAGCTTGATGATCAGCTTGGCGTAGCGATAGCTCGCGGCCGCCTTGCCGGCGAAGATCTTCACCCGCGGCACCCAATTGCCGTTGGGCTCATCCTTGATGGCCTGGTACAGCGCGACCGTTTCGATGACGTTGAGCAGCTGGCGCTTGTATTCGTGGATGCGCTTGATCTGCACGTCGAACAATGCGCCCGGGTCGACCCTGATGCCGAGCCGTTCGCCGATCAGGCGGGCGAGCTGGGCCTTGTTGTGGTGCTTGACGCTGCGGAACTTCTTCTGGAACTCGACGTCGCTGGCGCGCGCCTCGATCAGCGAGAGCTGGGTCGGATCGTCGAGCACGGCATCGCCGCAGCTCTCGCGCAACAAATCGGTCAGCTTCGGGTTCGCCAGCATCAGCCAGCGTCGGAAGGTGATGCCGTTGGTCTTGTTGGTGATCCGTCCGGGATAGAGATGGTTGAGGTCGTGGAACACGGTCTCGCGCATCAGGTCCGAATGCATCGCCGAGACCCCGTTGATGCGATGCGAGCCGACGAAGGCGAGTTGGCCCATGCGCACGCGGCGGCCGCTCTTCTCGTCGATCAGCGACACCGAGGCGCGGAAGTCGATGTCGCCGGGGCAGCGCGCCTCGGCGAGCGCCAGATGCTGCACGTTGATGCGGTAGATGATCTCCAGATGCCGCGGCAGCAGCCGCTCGAACAGCTCGACCGGCCAGGTCTCCAGCGCCTCCGGCAGCAGCGTGTGGTTGGTGTAGGAGAGGGTGGCGACCGTGATCTTCCAGGCCTCGTCCCAGCGGAAATTGTGGAGGTCGACGAGGATGCGCATCAGCTCGGTGACGGCAAGGCTCGGATGGGTGTCGTTGAGCTGCACCGCGACCTTGCCGGCGAGGTTGCGCAGCTGGCCGTCGGAGGCGAGATGCCGCTTCACCAGGTCCTGGAGCGAGGCGGAGACGAAGAAATATTCCTGGCGCAGCCGCAGCTCGCGGCCCGCCGGGCTCTCGTCGTTCGGATAGAGGAACTTGCAGATCGCCTCCGCGCGCGCCTGCTCGGCGCTGGCGCTGACGTAATCGCCTTTGTTGAAGGCATCTAACTTGAGCGGATCGGGCGAGCGCGCCGACCACAGCCGCAGCGCATTGACGTGCTGGCCGCGCCAGCCGACGATCGGCGTGTCATAGGCGATCGCCTGCACGGTTTCAGCAGGATGCCAGATCGAGCGGTCGCGGCCCTTGTCGTCGACATGCTCGACGCCGCCGCCGAAATTGACGTCGTAGATCACCTCGGGTCGCTGCAATTCCCAGGGGTTGCCGAAGCTCAGCCATTCGTCAGGATATTCCTGCTGCCAGCCCTGATTGATGATCTGGCGGAACAGGCCGTAATCGTAGCGGATGCCGTAGCCGATCGCGGGGATCGACAGCGTCGCCATGCTCTCCATGAAGCAGGCGGCGAGCCGGCCGAGGCCGCCATTGCCGAGCGCCGCATCCGGCTCGCATTTGTGCAGCTCCGGCAGCGAGACGCCGAGATCGCCGAGCGCGACCTCGAAGATCTTGAGCAGGCCCATGTTGTTGAGCGCGTCGGTGAAGAGCCGGCCGATCAGGAATTCGAGCGAGAGATAGTAAACCCGCTTGCGGCCCGCGTCGTAGCTGTGCTTCTCGGCCGTGAGCCAGCGATGCACGATGCGGTCGCGCAGCGCGAGCGCCGCGGCCTGGTACCAATCGTGCCTGGTCGCCATGCCAGCGTCCTTGCCGATGGCAAGGCGCAGCTTCGCCAGGATTGCGCCCTTGATCTCGGCCAGCGCGAGTTCGTCGATGGGCTGCCCGGGGGCCGGATAACTGGGCTGGAACGATGAATCCTGCAAAGCCGTTACTTCCTAGGTCGAAACAACTCTTAACTCTACGCGTCCTGCCCTTGCACCGGAACTGTCGCCCGCGAGGTCGTGCACTGCGCTGGCGCAAATTTATGCAAGGAATGGGCCGAATTGGGAACCCGGAGGAGCACGGAGAAACCCAGATTCGGTGCTAGATTACGAAAGATTCAGCCATCAGTGTGGAGAAGCGGACCGTGAGACTGCTGATCGAAATCGCCACTGCGGCCCTGCTCGTCGTCTGCATCAGCGCCACCAGTGCGGCGTTTGCCGCCGGCACGACCGGTCGCAGCGCCGATGGCCTCAGCTGCGGCTTCACAGCGCCGCAGAAGGCGTCGCCCGCAGCCCGCTGCGCTGCGATCAAGCGCCAATGCGGCGGCAAGTTTTACGCAAGCGCGTGCGGCGACAAGCTGATATCCGCAGCGAATTGAGAGCCGTAGGAGGTTTGGTGAGCTCAAGCCGCCTTGCTCTGCACCGTATCGCAAAACTCCGCGAGACGGTCCGCAAGCCGCAGCGTCGCCGGGCTCGCATCCGGCGAAGCCATCAGTGCAACCTCGGTCTTGTTGATCGGCGCAAAGCCGTCCTTCGCCGTCAGCACGCGGTGGTCGGTCTGGATCGCCATCTCCGACAGGATGCTGAGGCCCATGCCGGCGGCGACCGCGGCCTGAATGCCGGCGAGGCTCGATGAGGTGTAGGCGGTGTGCCAAGCGCGGCCGGCCGTTTCCAGCGCGTGGATGGCGCCGGCGCGGTAGATGCAGCCGAGCGGAAAGCCGATCAGCGGCACCGACGGCACGTTGACGTCGACCGGGTGGCTCTTGCTGGTGACCCAGTGCACCCGCTCCGGCCACACCGCGATCGCGTCCTTCGCGCCAGCCTCGCGCTTGTAGAGCGCAAGGTCGAGCTCGCCGCGTTGGAGATCGCGGGCGAGATGCTTGCTCTGGTCGGCGCGCACGTCCAGCCGCAATCCCGGATGCGAGCGCGAGAACGCGCCCAGCAGTTTTGCCAGCCGGTACGCGGCAAAGTCCTCGGGGATGCCGAGCCGGATCGCGCCATCGCTATCAGGCTGGCGCAGCACGTCGCGCGCCTCCTCGGCCAGCGAGAGCAATCGCCGCGCATAGGACAGCAGCCGCTCGCCGGCCTCGGTCGGGCGCACGTCCTTGCCGTCGCGGTGCAGCAGCACCTGACCGACATCCTCCTCCAGCCGCTTGATCTGCTGACTCACGGTCGATTGCGTGCGGTGGACGCGCTCGCCGGCGCGGGTGAAGCCGCCGGCCTCGACCACCGAGACGAAGCTGCGCAGCAGCTCGAGATCGAGCACGGCCGCCTCCATTAAGAAATCCACTGGGCGCGAGTTAATCATTTAATTTCCAAATGGCAAGCGGCCTCCCTAGATCGAGGGCAGAAAAAAACATCCGAGAATGCCCCTCATGTCGCTCGCCAGCTCGCTTCCCGCCCCCCGCAGCCGCTTCAACACATTGCCGCTCGCGATCGGCCTGTTCTGCCTGCTCTGGAGCTACGCCTTCATCGCTGGCAAGATCGGCGTCACCCATTGCCCGCCGCTGATCCTGCTCGCCGCGCGCTTCTCGCTCGCGGGTATCTTGATCCTGGGCGCCACGTTGATCCGCGGCGAAGCCTGGTCGTTGTCGTGGCGCGATGCCGCGATCTTCGCGTTGCTCGGCATCGCCAACAATGCGCTCTATCTCGGCCTCGGCTACACCGGCCTGCAATCGGTCTCCGCCGGCCTCGGCGGCCTGATCGTGTCAGCCAATCCGGTGTTCACCGCGGGCCTTGCCGCGCTGCTGCTCGGCGAAGGCATGACCTGGCGCAAGGCGAGCGGCCTCTTGCTCGGCATCATCGGCGTGACCGCAATCGTCTGGCACCGCCTGTCGGTCGGCACCGATTCGCTGCACGGCATCGTTTTCACGCTGGCCTCGCTCGCTTCGATCGTGGCCGGCACCATCCTGTTCAAGCTGCTGGCGCCGAAGGGATCCCTGTGGATCGGCAATGGCGTGCAGAACCTCGCGGCCGGCATCGTACTGACACCGGTCGCGCTCACCTTCGCCGATGTCGACGCGATCGACTATACGCCGAGCCTGATCGGCGCCTTCGCCTTTCTCGTGCTCGGCGGCTCGATCATCGCTTCTTGGCTCTGGTTTCGTCTCTTGAAGACGTGTGGCGCCACCGCCGCCAGCGCCTATCATTTCCTGATGCCGCCGCTCGGCATGCTGTTCGCATTCCTCGTCCTCGGCGAGCACATCGAGGCGCGCGACCTGCTTGGCATCATTCCGGTCGCGCTCGGCATCTATCTGGTGACGCGGCCGGCGAAGGCGGTGGTGTAGGTGGAGGCCCCGCTGTTCACTATCGTCATTGCGAGGAGCTCTTGCGACGAAGCAATCCAGACTGCCGCAGCGGAGGCAGTCTGGATTGCTTCGCTGCGCTCGCAATGACGGGGGGCTAGTCCTTCCTGAACACGATCGAGGCCATCCACCCCGTCATCAGCGCCATCGCCACGGTGGCGAGGCCGTAGATCAGGCCGTTCTGGCGGGCGGTGGTGGCGACGAACTGCTCGAAGCCGACCTTGACGATCTCGAACGCGGTCTCGGTCTTGCCGATGAACGCGCCGTTGGCGAACAGCTTGATCTCGATCTCATAGGTGCCGATCGGCACCTCCGCGGGCAGCGGAATGCCGGTGCGGAACAGCGTCGGCGTCAGGAACGTGACCGCGCTTCCGTCTTCGCGGTAGAGCCCGCGCTGGGTGCGCAGGCGAATGAAGGCCGAGCGGAACGCATCGTTGGGCACCACGTCGGCAAAGTCGCCGCTGACCCGCTGCGTCAGCAGCACGTTGTTGAGCCCGATCTGCTGCCGCCGCGCGATCTCGGGCGAGGTGATGGCGTCGAGCGGGCGGTTGGCGAACAGCGCGAGATAGCTCGGCACCTGCAGGAATTGGCGGTAGTCGGTGTTGATCCAGATGCCGAAGGTGCGCTCCTTCCGCCGCGTCACCATGTCGGCGCGCGGGCCCATCACGGTGACGACGAGGTCGTAGGCCGTGCGGTCCGCGGGCGTCGTCGTATCCTTCTCGACCGAGCCGAACAGCACCAGCTCCTCGCCGGAATAGTTCGGCGTCACCGTGACCCGGTGATTCGAGACCGACACAATCAGCCGCTCGGCCCGCGCAGCGCCGCCGAGCAGCAGGACGAGGACGATCGCGAGAAGCATGCGCCTCATCGGCTCGCTCCGAGCTCACGGATGGTGAAGAGATCGGAGGGCTGGATCACCAGCTCGATCGCGAAGCGGATTCCGACCGAGAGGATGAGCAAGCCCAGCAGCAGCCGCAGCTGCTCGCCGCGGATCTTCTGGCCGGCACGGGCGCCGAACTGCGCGCCGGTGACGCCGCCGACCATCAGGATCAGCGCCAGCACGGCATCGACGAGGTGATTGGTCGCCGCGTGCAGCATGGTCGCGAACAGCATGGTGACGACGGTGAGAACCATCGAGGTCCCGATCACCGTCGAGGTCGGCACCCTCAGGAGATAGATCATGATCGGCACCAGGATGAAGCCGCCGCCTATACCCATGATGGCGCCGATGAAACCGATCACGATGCCGACGCTCACCACGGGGATGACCGAGAGATAGATCTTCGAGCGCTTGAACCGCATCTTCAGCGGCAGGCCGTGGATCCAGTTGTGGGTGCGGCGCGGCGGCAGCGCCCCGCGCCGGGTCCGCATCAAGGCGCGCAATCCTTCCGAGAACATCAGGCTGCCGACCGTGGTGAGCAGCACGACGTAGGAGAGCGCGATCATCAGGTCGAGCTGGCCGAGCGCCCGCAGCTGGGTGAAGGTCCAGACGCCGAGCGTCGTGCCGGTCACGCCGCCGCATAACAACACGCTCGCCAGCGCCGGATCGATCGCGCGCCGCCGCCAATAGGAGAGGGCGCCGGAAAAGGAGGAGGCCGCGATGTGGCTCGCCACGGAGGCCACCGCGACCGCCGGCGTGATGCCGATGAAGATCAAAAGCGGCGTCATCAGGAAGCCGCCGCCGATGCCGAACATGCCGGAGACGAAGCCGACCGCCGCGCCCATGGCGAGCACCAGGAAGACGTTGACCGGAAGATCGGCGATCGGGAGGTAAAGCTGCATTGAACCTGCGCACCGGCGAGACGGATCGACGAACGCGGAATGCTCGCGGAGAGGACGGAACGATTGCCGCGTCCTTCAATAGCGGAATTCGCGGGCGGGCGGGACCGGGAATTTCAGGCGTGGTGAATGGGTATGACGCGCGCGTGATGATCTCTGCGATCGTCCGCACTCCCGCTGCAGGCGGAGAGGCGAAAGGTCAGAACGGACTGACCGAGAAATACCGTAGCCAGAGATCGGTGTAGCGGCCTTTTTCCCAGATCCGGAACATCGCCCAGTTCAGGGCCTGGCGCAGCACGTCGTTGCCCTTGCGCACGGCGATGCCGATGCCCTCGCCGAAAAAGCGGCTCTCGACGAACGGACCGCCGGAGAAGGCGCAGCAATCGGCCGAATCCGTGCCGTTGATCCAGAACGCCAGCGAGATGGCGTCGCCGAAGATGAAGTCGACCTCGCCCCTGCGCAGAGCTGCGCGCATCGCATCGTCATTGGGGTAGGCGTGCAGCTCGGCGTCGGTGAACATCGCCTTGAGATACGCCTCGTGCGCCGAGCCGGCGATGGCGCCGACCTTCTTGCCCTCGAGATATTCGGGGCGGATCTCCGGCATCACCGCGTCCTTGCGCGAGACGAAGCGCGCCGGCACGCGGTAATAGGGATCGGTGAAGTCGACGCGGGCGCGCAGCTGCGGGCTCACCGCCATGGAGGCGATGATGGCATCGCCCCGGTTGGAGGTGAGCGCATCGACCAGCGTCTCGAAACGCCGCATCTGCACCGTGCAGGTGACCTTGATCTCCTCGCACAGGGCGCGGGCGAAATCGACGTTGAAGCCGGCCGGATTGCCGTCCGCACCGGTGTAGTTGAACGGCGGATAGTCGGTCTCGGTCAGGAAGCGGATCACGGTCAGGCGGGACAGGTCCGGCCGTTCGGGGCGCCGGCGCGGGTCCCAGAACCCGGGCACCGCCTGCGGGGCGGCCTGGGGCGCCGCCTCAGGGGTGGTCTGAGGTGCCGTCGGCGCCCGCTGGACGGGGGCTTGCGCGTTCGCCTGGGTGAGGCCGCCGAGCAGGCAGAGGCCGGCAGCCAGCCCTGCCAGCAAGCCACGGACAGATTTGAGCGATTTCGCCTGTTGCGATGGAGCCATCGGCCGAAGGAATGAATTTCGTCGGGATCGGAGGGCCTTATAGACCATCCCGCCGGGAACGCGAGCGCCGATTGTGGCCGGGGTGAAGCTCAGAGATAGCGCTTCAAATCAACCGCTGCCTCTTCCGGCGTCCGCTTCAAATTGAACGGCGAGACGAACCTGCCCTCGCGGTCCATCAGGTAGATCAGCGCGGTGTGGTCCATCGTGTAATCGCCGTCCTTGGTCGGGACCTTCTTGGCATAGACCCGGTAGGAGGAGATCACCTTGGCGGTCTCGGCGGGGTCGCCGGACAGGCCCTGGAGGTGCGGATCGAAGCTCGACAGGTAATCCTTCATCGCGGCCTGCGTGTCGCGCTCGGGATCGACCGAGATGAAGATGGCATTGACCTTGTCGGCGTCCTTGCCCAGCGCGCGCAGCACTTCCGAGATCTCGAACAGCGAGGTCGGGCAGACGTCGGGGCAATGGGTGTAGCCGAAGAAGATCAGGGTCGGCTTGCCCTTCAGGCTCTTGTCGGTGACGGCCTTGCCGTTCTGGTCGGTCAGCTGGAACGGGCCGCCGATCGCGGCCGGCTGTGCCACCTTGCCGACCCCGCCCATCGCCCAGAACATGATCAGGAGGCCGACGACGAGGCTTGTAGCGAAGGCGGTCGCGATCACCAGCGGACGGGTGGCGGAGTTCATGGGCGGAAAACTTCCTGTCGCAGGTCAGAAGCAGGCGGCAAAGCCGGTCCTGATCATTTCGAAGAACACCTGGCTGCCATAGTGGAACCAGAGCGCCAGCGCGCCGATCACGGCGAGACCGCCGATTGCAGCGCCCGCCCACAGCAGCACGGATGGCATCCGCCCGGCAGTGGGCGAATTGTCCGATAGCCGATGTGCCGGGTGCAGCGGTTGAGCCATGACAACGATCGGGACGAAGGCCCCGGTTCCCTGGCTTTCAGATAGGCTTTGCGCCGGCTGCGGGCAAGGCGCCGCCAGCAGGCAAGACGCCGCGGCGGCGCCAGAGGACGCCGCCAGCCCGTGGATGTCAGTGGAGGAGCTGGCCCCGGGCGGATTCGAGCGGCTCCGCTTGCGGGAGCGACCGGCGCGACGGCCTGGTCGTCGAGGCCTGCGCGTCCAGGTAGCACGGCTTGTACATGGCCTGGAGCTGCTTGCCCCTCAGGAAGAGCATCCGCGGGGTGAGGCCGCCCCGCTGGCCGATCCAGCGCCTGATCTGCGAGGGATACATCGCATAGAGCATCTGGGTCGCTTCGGGATTGGTGATGGCGCGGCCGTTCGCGCCGAAATCCCAGGCGGCATGGAAGCCCAGCGTCGCATGCGAGGTCACGCAGATCCGGTCGTGCGGGATAGCACCGAGAACGATGGTACAGGCCGAGGCGCAGAGGCCATCGATGATGACCGTCTCGCCCGATTGCCTGAGGTCCTGGTACTTGTCGACGTAGGTTCCGATCCGGCCGCCGCGGTCATCCGCGATCCGAACCACCGCGTGAGAAGCCCCCATGCCTGCGATCAAGAGAACCGCCGCAAGCAACCCCGTCAGAAAATTCATTTTCCCCCGCCCCAGTCGAATTCGAATCTGTGTGTCAGGTGATGATGCACGGCTAGCGTCGGTCGTAACCGAGGCTTTGTCTAGGCAGGCCTGCTGGCTCAAAACAAATTAAATCCAGTGTTGCGTCCGCGCTGCACCCGGCCGGTCTCCATCCCAAAGTGGAACAAGTTAACGAGGTCTTGCGCGCCATACCCTTGATCTCAGTTGCAACCGCTGGCTTCAATCCGGGCAACTACAGGGGGGAACCCTTGGGGAGGAGAAGAACTTGGAGGGGGAAACGCATGGTTGAAGAAACGGATGTCATCGTCGTCGGCGCGGGACTGTCGGGCCTCGTTGCCGCCACCGAGATTGCCGATGCGGGCAAGCGCGTGATGGTTGTCGACCAGGAAGGCGAGCAGTCGCTGGGGGGCCAGGCGTTCTGGTCGTTCGGCGGATTGTTCCTGGTCGATTCGCCGGAGCAGCGCCGGCTCGGCATCAAGGACTCCTACGAGCTTGCCATGCAGGACTGGCTCGGCACCGCCGGCTTCGACCGCGACGAGGATTTCTGGCCGCGCCAATGGGCCGAAGCCTATGTGGCCTTCGCGGCCGGCGAGAAGCGCGGCTGGCTGCGCGCGATGGGCCATCGCTTCTTTCCCGTGGTCGGCTGGGCCGAGCGCGGCGGATATGATGCGATGGGCCACGGCAATTCGGTGCCGCGCTTCCACGTCACCTGGGGCACCGGCCCGGGCATCGTCGAGCCGTTCGAGCGCCGCGCGCGCGAGGCGATGAAGACCGGCCGATTGATCTTCCGATTCCGCCATCGCGTCGATGCGCTCTCGGTCACCAATGGCACGGTGGATGGCGTCAGCGGCGTCGTTCTTGCGCCTGATGATGCAGAGCGCGGCAAGAGCTCCTCGCGCAACGTGGTCGGTGACTTCGCGTTGAAGGCGCAGGCCGTGATCGTCGCCTCCGGCGGCATCGGCGGCAACCACGAGCTGGTGCGGCAGAACTGGCCGGAGCGGCTCGGTGAGCCCCCGAAGTTCATGATCTCCGGCGTGCCCGAGCATGTCGACGGGCGCATGATAGGCATCACGGAAAAGACCGGCGCACGGCTGATCAATCGCGACCGCATGTGGCACTACGTCGAGGGCATCCAGAACTGGAACCCGATCTGGCCGCGCCACGGCATCCGCATCCTGCCGGGTCCTTCCTCGATGTGGTTCGACGCCACAGGCACGCGGCTGCCGGCGCCGCTATTCCCGGGCTCGGACACGCTCGGCCAGCTCAAATACATCATGTCGACCGGCTACGACTATTCCTGGTTCATCCTGACCCAGAGCATCATCAAGAAAGAGTTTGCGCTGTCGGGCTCGGAGCAGAACCCGGACCTGACCGGCAAGAGCTGGCGCATGACGCTTCGCCGCGCCACCAACAAGGGCGCGCCGGCGCCGGTGGAGGCGTTCAAGAGCCATGGTGTCGACTTCATTGTCCGCGACAAGCTCGATGAGCTCGTTGCGGCCATGAACAAGCTCGCCGGCAGCGATCTCCTCAAGCTCGAGCACATCAGGATGCAGATCGAGGCGCGCGACCGCGAGATCGCCAATCCCTACGTCAAGGATGCGCAGGTCATGAACATCCACAATGCGCGCCGCTATATCGGCGACAAGTTGATCCGCACCGCTTCTCCGCACCGCATCCTCGATCCCGCGCATGGGCCGCTGATCGCGGTGAAGCTCAACATCCTCACCCGCAAGACGCTGGGCGGCTTCGAGACCGATCTCGACTCCCGCGTGTTCGGGGAGGAGGGCCGCGTCATTCCCGGCCTTTACGCCGTGGGCGAGGCCGCCGGCTTCGGTGGCGGCGGCGTGCATGGCTATCGCTCGCTGGAAGGCACCTTTCTGGGCGGCTGCCTGTTCTCGGGCCGCAATGCGGGCCGTGCCGCCGCCAAGGCAGTGGGCTAGACCATGCGGCGGCGGATGCGCATCGCCACGCTGATCGCTGCTTTGACGGCAGCTTCGGCTGCGTCCGCCGATACGGTCGATGTCAACGGGGTGAAGCGCTCCTACACCGCGCAACTGCCAGCCAAGCGGCCCGCACCGCTCGTAATCGTGCTGCATGGCAAGACCCAGCGCGGCGCCGACATGGTCACACGGACGGCCTGGCCGCAGGTCGCCAAGCGCGAGGGCCTCGCCGTGGTGTTTCCGGACGGGCTCAACAACGCATGGGCGGACGCGCGCACCAAGGCGGGGCCGGCCCTGCGCGGACCACCGGTCGGCACCGATGACGTCGCCTTCATCGCAAGGCTGGTCGAGAAGCTGGTGGCCGACGGCACGGCCGATGCGAAGCGCGTCTACGTCGCCGGCGTCTCCAATGGCGGTGCCATGGCGATGACCATGGCCTGCGCGCGGGCCGATCTGTTTGCGGCGGCTGCGAGTGTGATCATGAACCTCAACGATGAAGCCGCCGTCACCTGTCATCCGTCGCGGCCGCTGCCGATGCTGCTCATGAACGGGACCGAAGATCCGCTGGTCCCTTATGAGGGCGGGCGCGGATCGAGCTATTTTGCCGCAGAGGGATTCTGGTCGACGGACGAGACGCTGGCGTTCTGGCGCAGGCTCAATGGCTGCGAGACCGACGACGCCGGGATCACCGACATGCCCGACGCGACGCCGGCGGACCAGTCCACGGTGACGCGGATCAGCTCGCGCTGTCCGGCTGGGCACGACGTCGTGCTCTATCGTATCAACCACGGCGGCCACCGCATGCCAGGCTTTGCTCCGGATGCCCGATTCCCGAAGGTCGCCAGGAACCTGCTCGGACCGCAGAACGGCGACATCGACGGCGCCGAAACGATCTGGACGTTCTTCAGCCGGTTTCCGTGAACGGCGTTGCTGCCCCACGCATGCGTGCCGGGCAACGCATGCGTGGCAGGCAACGCACGCGTGCCAAGGGGTGGCACAGTGCAAACCGCTGGGCTAGACAGGGCCGCCATTCCAGCCAGGAGATCCAGATGAGCATTCAGCGTTTTGAAACCGGCCCGCGCATGAGCCAGGTCGTCGTGCACGGCAACACCGTCTATCTCGCCGGTGTCGTCGCCAACAAGGCGGCCGGCGAAAGCGTGACGAAGCAGACCCAGGACATCCTGGCGACCATCGACGGTCACCTCGCCAAGGCCGGCACCGACAAGTCGAAGCTGCTCTCGGCCACGATCTACATCACCGACATGAAGACCTTCGCAGAGATGAACGCTGTGTGGGACGCCTGGGTCTCGCCCGGCAATACGCCTGCGCGCGCCACCGTCGAAGCCAAGCTGGCCGCCCCGCAATACACCGTCGAGATCATGGTGACGGCGGCAAAGTAATTTTTGCGAACACCTCACGCGCGTTGATGACCTCCGAGGTAATCGATCAACGCGCGTGAACCTTCGATAGTCACGGTCAGCCGGACAGCACGGCGCCATCGAAGGAGAGAACCATGACCGACCCCGTCACCATCGCCCGCCGCTACATCGAGCTCTGGAACGAGCGCAGTGCCGGCCGCCGCCGCGAGCTGCTGAGCGAAAGCTGGACGACGGATGCGAGCTACGTCGACCCCGTGATGAAGGGCGACGGCCAGGACGGCATCGAGGCGCTGATCGCAGGTGTGCAGCAGCGCTTTCCCGATTTCACATTCAAGCTGATCGGCGAGCCCAACGGCTACGGCGATCACATCCGCTTCTCGTGGGGACTTGGCCCTGACGGCGCCGACAGCCCGATCAAGGGCACCGATTTCGCCGTGCTGAAGGACGGCCGGATCAGAAGCGTGACCGGATTTCTCGATCAGGTCCCGGCCGGGGCGTGAGAGCGCTGGCCCTCGTCGCGCAGGCGAGGAGAGGACCGAAATTTGGACCTCACAAGCGGTCGTCATGCCCGGGCTTGTCCCGGGCATCCACGTTCTTCGTGCCGCGGGTAAGACGTGGATGGCCGGGACAAGCCCGGCCATGACGATGTCGAGTCTATCGTGCCTCAAATGGACAGCGCGTGTGCGATCGCCCTGTCGCAGGCCATAGCCCCCCCTCGACGAAGCCATCCCTACGGCTTACCTGTCATGCCGTGCCGCCCCGTCTCCTCCAGACATCGACCGAGCCGGCCGCCCTGCTGCCGGGTCGCTTTCGGGCCTGGTTCGCAGCCCGCGGCTGGTCGCCGCGCGCGCATCAATTGGCGCTGCTGGAGAAGGCGCGCGAGGACCGGTCCGCTCTCCTGATTGCGCCGACCGGCGCCGGCAAGACGCTGGCCGGATTTCTGCCCACGCTGGTCGAGCTGTCGGCGCAGCCGCTGACACGCGACGCGGGTGCGAAGAAGAACCTCGTCTCCACCGGCCGCAGCGTGCAGCGCAGCGGCGGCCTGCACACCCTCTACATCTCGCCGCTCAAGGCGCTCGCCGTCGACATCGCGCGCAACCTTGAGCGTCCGATCGCCGAGATGGACTTGCCCATCAAGGTCGAGACCCGCACCGGCGATACGCCGGTGTCGCGCCGTCAGCGGCAGCGGCGCTATCCGCCCGACGTGTTGCTGACGACGCCCGAGCAGCTCGCGCTGCTGCTCTCCTCCGACGACGCACCGTTCCTGTTTTCCTCTCTCAAGCGCATCGTGCTCGACGAGCTGCACGCGCTGGTCACGTCCAAGCGGGGCGATCTGCTCTCCCTCGGGCTGGCGCGATTGTGGCGCCTCGCGCCGCAGATGCGCGCGATCGGCTTGTCCGCGACCGTAGCCGAGCCAGAGCAGCTCGCGCGCTTCCTGGTGCCGCAGCCCGACGGCAAGGAGCGGGCAGCCGACATCGTCGTCGCCGGCGGCGCCGCGCCGCCCGTGGTCGAGATGCTCGATACGCGCGAGCGGCTGCCCTGGGCCGGTCACAGCGCGCGTCACGCGCTCCCTGAAATCTACGAGCTGATCAAGGCCAACAAGACCACGCTGGTCTTCGTCAACACCCGCAGCCAGGCCGAGATGCTGTTCCAGAATCTCTGGAGCATGAACGACGATGGCCTTGCCATCGCGCTGCATCACGGCTCGCTCGACGTCGCCCAGCGCCGCAAGGTCGAAGACGCCATGTCGGCGGGCCGGCTGCGCGGCGTGGTCTGCACCTCCTCGCTCGACCTCGGCGTCGACTGGGGTGACGTCGATCTCGTCGTCAATATCGGCGCGCCAAAAGGCTCCTCGCGTCTGATGCAGCGCATCGGCCGCGCCAATCACCGCCTCGACGAGGCCTCCCGCGCGGTGCTGGTGCCCGCCAACCGTTTTGAAGTGCTGGAGTGCCGCGTCGCCATCGACGCCATCGCCGAGAATGCGCAGGATACGCCGCCCTTGCGCACTGGCGCGCTCGACGTGCTGGCTCAGCATGTTCTGGGCTGTGCCTGTGGCGAGCCGTTCTTCAGCGACGAGCTCTATGGCGAGGTTCGCACCGCCGCGCCCTACGCAAGCCTGTCGCCGCAGGATTTCGACGACGTCGTCGATTTCGTCGCCTCCGGCGGCTATGCGCTGAAGACCTATGAGCGCTTTGCTCGCATCAAGCAGGACAAGGAGGGACGCTGGCGCGTCGCCAATCCCAAGGTGCGGCAGAGCTACCGCATGAATGTCGGCACCATCGTCGAGGACGACATGCTGAAGGTGCGGCTGGTGCGTTCGCGCGGCAGCGGTGCAGGATCCACAGGCGTGATCGCACGCGGCGGCCGACTGCTCGGCGAGATCGAGGAAGCCTTCATCGAGGGCCTCTCCCCCGGCGACACATTCGTGTTCTCGGGCGAAGTGGTGCGCTACGAGACCCTGGTCGAGGACCAGGTCTATGTCTCGCGCGCGCATGACAAGGACCCGAAGGTGCCGTCCTACATGGGCGGCAAGTTTCCGCTTTCGACCTATCTCGCCGAGCGCGTGCGCCGCCTGCTCGATGATGGCCGCGCCTGGGGCGGCTTGCCGGAGCAGGTGCGCGACTGGCTGTCGCTGCAGAAGGATGTCAGCAGAGTGCCGGCGGTCCGCGAGCTGCTGGTCGAGAGCTTTCCGCGGGCCAACAAGCATTATCTCGTTTGCTACCCCTTCGAGGGCCGTCTCGCGCATCAGACCTTGGGCATGCTGCTGACGCGCCGGCTGGAGCGCGCTCGCGCGCGTCCGCTCGGCTTCGTCGCCAATGAATATGCCGTGGCGATCTGGGGGCTCGGTGATCTCTCCTTCATGATCCGCGATGGGCGGATCGACCTCAACGCGCTGTTCGATCCTGACATGCTCGGCGATGATCTCGAAGCCTGGCTCGCCGAATCCGCGCTGATGAAGCGAACCTTCCGCAACTGCGCCATCATCTCCGGCCTGATCGCGCGCCGCCACACCGGGGAGGAGAAGAGCCGCCGTCAGGTGCTGTTCTCGACCGATCTCGTCTACGACGTGTTGCGCAAGCACCAGGCCGATCACGTCCTGCTCCGCGCTGCGCGCGCCGATGCCGCCACCGGCCTGCTCGATTTGCGCCGCCTCGGCGACATGCTGATGCGCATCCACGGCCGCATCACGCACCGGGAACTCGACCGCGTCTCCCCGCTCGCCGTGCCCGTGATGCTGGAAATCGGCCGCGAGTCAGTTTATGGCGAAGCTGCAGACGAGCTTTTGGCGGAAGCCGCCGACGAGCTCGTCAAAGAGGCGATGGATAGAAGCGGGTAAGACGTGACGGCAGGCGCGCTGATTTCGGGAGATGTCGAGGACATGCGCGTTTCCAGAGTCACGATCAGCGATGTGACCTTTGCGGCCGATCTCTCCGGCGCGCTGTTCTGGGACGAGCAGCGCCTGCTCGTCGTCTCCGACCTGCATCTCGAGAAAGGCTCGAGCTTCGCCACGCGCGGCGTCCTGCTGCCGCCTTACGATACCATTGCGACGCTCGGCCGGCTCGCTGCTGTCATCTCCCGCCATGATCCGCGAGTGGTCATCGCGCTCGGCGACAGTTTTCACGACCGCAGCGCGCATGAGCGCCTGTCCGCCGAGGACCGCGACGCCTTGGCCGCACTCCAGACCGGCCGCGACTGGATCTGGATTTCCGGCAATCACGATCCCATGCTGCCGCGCGATCTCGGCGGCACCATCGCGGACGAAGTCGCGATCGGCCCGATCACCTTCCGCCACGAGCCGACCGGCGCCCACGGCGAGATCGCCGGCCATCTGCATCCGAAGGCGCGCGTCTCGGCGCGTGGCCGCTCGATGGAGCGCCGCTGCTTCGCCAGCGACGGGATGCGGGCGGTGATGCCGGCATTCGGTGCTTACGCGGGGGGCCTCAGCATCCGCGATCCAGCCTTCGCAAAGATCTTTCCGGCGAATGGCTTTGTCGCCCATCTCCTCGGCGACCGCCGCGTCCACGCCATTGCGGCCTCGCGCTGCCATTGAGGCGCCGGCTGCATTAGGACAGCACTACGACCGGTATTTTTCCGGAATCGCGCAAAGCCCGCTGTCGGTATTAACGTCCGCGCTTGCCGGGGCTGGATTTCATCCCGAACAAGATTGCAACCGGCAAAGGGGTCGCCTCGGGCGGCCCCTTTCGATTCCACGCGCGCCCAGAACAAATTAAGAACACTTTAGCAAGTCTTTGATATAGCATTGTGATTCGGCGTCTCGCCGATACAATATCTAGCGTCTGTCCGACTTTGCGAGGACTACATGTCCACCATTGCCTTCGACCAGTTTGCCCTCACCCGGATCGCCGATTTCGCGCGCTCGCTGTCACGGCTGCATCAGGCCGCGCGGCGCCAGAGGGTCGATGACGACCAGTTCGACCGCGAGTTCAACGCGGTGTGCCAGTCGATCTGGGGCTACACAATCGACGATGTCAGCGACGATCTGTTCTCGTCCGAGGATCATCTGTTTCTCGACACGCTGGACGAAGCGCATGCGCGCATCTTCGCGGCGGAGCAGGGCTATGACCTCCTCGGCGATCAGGGCATGCTGACCGATTGGTGGGGCTTCTGCTGGATGATCCTGGCCGAGAAGCGCGGCCTCCTGACGCCGGAGAACCGCGCCTCCGCGCGCGCCGCGATCGAGGAGAAATATCTGGCGGCGCCGAATGTGATCGGCGTGATCATCGGGAGGTAGTGCCGCAAATTCCGTCATTGCTTCGCTACGCTCGCAATGACGGTGTGGTTACAGGTGAGGCTTAATCCAACCCCGCCCGCTTCGCCGGCTTCGCGGCGGTCTTCGGCACTGTCACGTCCGGCAGCGGCTCGCGCACGATCTCGTTTGACGCTGGCGCATCTGCCGACACCGTCTCGGCGCGCACCGGCGCCACCTTCATCTCGCCGAGCCGCGCTCGAACCTGCGCGGTGAGGCCGGGATAGGAGGCAACCGGGGTGAAATCCGCAGCCTGGTCGTTGCCGACGCGGACGCCGGTATAGGCGACGAGGCCGTCGCTGGTGGCGATCACGTCGCCGGCCTTCAGGGAGGAATCCAGCGCAAGGTCGACCGGGGCAAGACCGACGGGTTCACGGCCGTTGCAGGTGCAGTCGGCGCGCAGCGCCTTGCGGTAGGCGAACGCGTTCTCGCTGTCGACGTAGCGCTCGCCGGTCTGTGAATAGGCACCGTCGATCGACGAGCCGAAATAGACCTTGGTCGCGCTGGCAGGACAGAACGCCTGACACATCTGCGCGGGTGAGACGAGACCGCGCATCAGCGGAAAGTATTTCCCGTCGCAACTGCGTACGCAGAAGGCCGGTCCCGAGCCACCGGCCGCGGCCGAGCGGGTCGGCGGCACATATTGCGGCGTGGCGCCATTCTGCTGGCTGCTGAAGGGATCGACGTGGGAGTTCGCCGGCGGCACCTCGCGCTGCGGCCGCTGCTGCATTCCGCCGAAGAGGAAATCGAACAGGCCTTCGGCTGCAACCGAGGTCGGCGCCGCCAGCAGCGGCGCTGCCAGCATGGCGGCCACAAGCGAAGCGCGACGCCGCCGGCGCGCATGGGACATGACTGTACGCAATGCTTACTCCACCCGACGCTACTGAATCGGCTGGGACCGAGCGATCTCAGCACACGATTCACCATAAAGCGGGATGGTAAATGAGCAGTTGAGCGTAGGCGGTTTCAAGACGAGGCGGTGGCCTCTTTAAGGCCGGGCGCAGCTTTGGACGGGTGGTTGCTACCGGGACACATTGAGGCACGACGGCGGAGAAATTTCCGCCACTTCACCCCTTCAAGAATTCCGACGCCTTGTACAGCGAGCGGAACGGCAGGCCAGCCGCACCGAACGTGTCGGTGGCGCCTTCCTCGCGATCGACCATGGTCAGCACCAGCACGACATTGGCCCCGGCCTCGCGCACCGATTCCACCGCCTTCATCGCCGAGCCGCCCGTGGTGGTGACGTCCTCGACGATCACGACGCGCTTGCCCGCCAGCGTCTCGCCCTTGGGCAGGCCCTCGATCGCGAGCTTCGCGCCGTGCTCCTTCGGCTTCTTGCGCACGAAGAAGGCCGCGATCGGATGACCCTTGATCCAGGAGATCTGCGCCAGCGCGCCGGCGAGCGGCACCGCGCCCATCTCGAGACCGCCGATGAAATCGAGCTGGTCGTCCTTGAGCGCCTCGTAAGTCAGCTCGGCGAGCAGCGTTGCGCCCTCGGGGTCGAGCATGGTCGGCTTGAGGTTGAAGTAGAAATCGCTCTTGCGGCCCGACGCGAGCGTCACCTCGCCGCGGCCGAATGAGCGCCGGCGGATGATCTCGAACAGGCGGGCGCGGGAGGCGGATTTCGACACGGCGGTCCCTCAAACAGCGTTTTTGGTGGGGGCGGAATTTATCCGCGACCGACGCGACATTCCAGAGGGGGCGTCTCCCGTCAACAGGGATCGGCCATCCCGGTCCGCCGGTTGTGAGGGCGCAACCTTCTGGAGTAGGTGAGGGGGCAAGCCTTCGGGCAAGCCTCTTGGGGAAGGACACGGAATGACCATCGAGCTCTATACCTGGAACACGCCGAACGGCCGCAAGATCTCGGTCGCGCTGGAGGAGATGGGGCTGCCCTATAAGGTGATCCCGGTGAACATCACCAAGGGCGAGCAGATGGCGCCCGAGTTCCTCAACCTCTCGCCCAACAACAAGATCCCCGCGATCGTCGACCCCGAGGGGCCTGAGGGCAAGCCCGTCAGCATCTTCGAATCCGGCGCGATCCTGCTCTATCTCGGCGAAAAGACCGGCAAATTCCTGCCGAAATCGCTTATCCAGCGCATTCCGGTCTACGAATGGCTGATGTGGCAGATGGGCGGCTTCGGCCCGATGCCCGGCCAGGTACACCATTTCATCGCACTCGAGAACGAGCAGGACCGGGCCTACGGCCTGAAGCGCTTCATGGCCGAGACCCGCCGGCTCTACGGCGTGCTCGACCGCCGCCTGGAGGGGCGCGACTTCGTCGCCGGCGAGCTCTCGGTTGCCGATTTTGCCATCCTGGGCTGGGCCTGGCGCCATCCTCGCCACAAGGTTGATCTGGCCGACTTCCCCAACGTCAAGCGCTGGTACGAGGCCCTGATGGCGCGCCCGGCCGTGAAGCGGGGGATGGAGGCGAAGCTGGATTAAGCTCTCTTCTCCCTC
Source organism: Bradyrhizobium sp. NBAIM01 (assembly GCF_020194115.1). NCBI lineage: Bacteria > Pseudomonadati > Pseudomonadota > Alphaproteobacteria > Hyphomicrobiales > Nitrobacteraceae > Bradyrhizobium > Bradyrhizobium sp. NBAIM01. Next base: position 68,144 of record NZ_JADYVU010000007.1, read on the forward strand.
TCCCCGTTCTTACGGGGAGAGGGTTGGGGTGAGGGGCCTCTCTCCCCATGCGAGATGGTCGAGAGACCTGTACCCCCTCACCCGAATTCGATCTGCGATCGAATTCGACCTCTCCCCGCAGGCGGGGAGAGGTGAAGACCATCCTCACACCCTCTTCGCTTCCACCGCCATCCGCACCGCGAGTCCCGCCAGCACGGTGCCCATCAGCCAGCGTTGCACCAGCATCCAGCTCGGCCGGTTCGCCAGGAACAGCGCGATCGATCCGGCCGCGAGCGCGATCATCGCGTTGACGCTGACGCTGATTGCGATCTGGATCGCGCCCAGCACCACCGACTGCGTCAGCACGCTGCCTGCTGTGGGATCGATGAACTGCGGCAGCAGCGCCAGATACAGCATCGCGATCTTCGGGTTGAGCAGGTTGGTGATGAAGCCCATCACGAACAATTTGCGCGGGCTGTCGACCGCGAGCTTCCTCACCTGGAACGGCGAGCGTCCGCCCGGCTTCACCGCCTGCCAGGCGAGCCACAGCAAATAGCCGGCGCCGGCAAAGCGCAGCGCGTCATAGGCGAAAGGAATGGCGAGCAACAGCGCCGTGATACCAAACGCCGCGCACAGCATGTAGAACACGAAGCCGAGCGCCACGCCGCCGAGCGAGACGATGCCGGCCGCGCCGCCTTGCGTGATCGAGCGCGAGATCAGGTAGATCATGTTCGGTCCCGGCGTGAGCACGAGGCCGAGGCTGACGAGGGCGAAGCCGAGCAAGGCGGAGGTGTGGGGCATGGTTGAACCGGTGCGGGAGATGCAAAGGTTCTAATACGCGCGGGATCGCGCGGCCATCGCGCAATTGCTCGGAGGACAATCGAGGTCTTGCGCCGGTGTGCTCCCTCGCCCCGGTTCTTACGGGGCCGGGACGAGCTTCGCTCGCCCTGAGAGGGTTGGGGTGAGGGGCTTTCTCCACACGGGCGGTCGTCGAAGGACCTGTACCCCCTCACCCGGACCGCAAGAGCGATCCGACCTCTCCCCGCAAGCGGGGAGAGGTAAGAGAGAGCGTTAATGCGCCTCGTCCCAATTGTTCGCGGCGCGGGCGTCGACATGCAGCGGCACCGAGAGCAGCACGGCCGGGAACGGCGCGTCCTGCATCACTTTCTGCACGACGGGCAGCGTTGCCTCGACCTCGTCGTCCGGCACCTCGAAGATCAACTCGTCATGCACCTGGAGCAGCATTTGCGCCGAGAGCTTCTTCTCGGTGAGCGCATCCTCCACGCGCGTCATGGCGCGGCGGATGATGTCGGCGGCGGTGCCCTGCAGCCGCGCGTTGATCGCGGCGCGCTCGTTGAAGGCGCGCACCGAGGCATTCGAAGCCTTGATGTCGGGGTAGTGGCACTTGCGGCCGAACAGCGTGGTGACGTAGCCGTGGTTGCGGCAGAAATCGCGCGTCTCGTCCATATAGGCGCGGATGCCGGGGAAGCGCTCGAAATACTTCTTGATGTAGGCGGAGGCTTCCTCGCGCGCGATGCCGAGCTGGTTGGCGAGACCGAACGCGGAGATGCCGTAGATGATGCCGAAATTGATCGCTTTCGCGCGGCGGCGGATCTCGCTCGGCATGCCCTTGATCGGCACACCGAACATTTCTGATGCGGTCATGGCGTGAATGTCGAGCCCGTCGCGGAACGCCTGCTTCAGCACGGGAATGTCGGCGATCTCGGCCAGCAGCCGCAGCTCGATCTGCGAATAGTCGGCGGAGACCAGCTTGTGCCCGGGCGTGGCGATGAAGGCTCGGCGGATCTTGCGGCCGTCCTCGGTGCGCACCGGAATGTTCTGCAGGTTCGGCTCGTTCGACGACAAGCGCCCCGTCGTGGTCGCAGCCAGCGCGTAGGTGGTGTGCACGCGGTGGGTCTGCGGGTTGACGTAGGCCGGCAGCGCGTCGGTGTAGGTCGATTTCAGCTTGGAGACCTGGCGCCATTCCAGAATCTTCTTCGGGAAGTCGTGGCCCTGCTCGGCGAGCTCGTCGAGCACCTGTGCGGTGGTCGACCACGCGCCGGTCTTGGTCTTGGTGCCGCCAGGCAATCCCATCTTACCGAACAGGATGTCGCCGATCTGCTTGGGGCTGCCGACATTGACCGGCTCGCCCGCGATCTCCTGGATCTCGGCCTCGACGCGCGCTGCGGTCTGGGCGAAGTCGCCGGACAGACGCGACAGCACCTGGCGATCGATCGAGATGCCGCGCCGCTCCATACGCGCAAGCACGGAGACCAGCGGCCGCTCCAGCGTCTCGTAGACCGCACTCATGTGCTCGGAAACCAGGCGCGGCTTCAGCACGCGCCACACCCGCAACGCGATGTCGACGCCTTCGGCTGACAGCGGTGCGGCCTTGTCGATCGGCACCTGGTCGAAGGTGATCTTGCCCTTGCCGCTGCCGAGCAGCTCGCTGTCCTTCAGCATGGCATGGCCGAACCAGCGCTCCGACAACGATTCCAGCGCATGCGAGCCGCGGCCGGCATCGAGCACGTAGGAGATCAGCAGCGCATCGTCGATGTTGCGCAGGGTGATGCCGTGCTGCGCCAGCATCACGGCCGTGAACTTGACGTCGAAGCCGATCTTGAGGATGCCCGTCGATTCCAGCACCGGCCGCAGCGCTTGCAGCGCGTCGTCATGCTTGACCTGGTCCGGCGCGAGGCCGGCATCGAACAGGCCGGCGCCGCCGCCGGATTGCTTGTGCGCCAGCGGCACGTAGCAGGCCTCGTTCGGCGCCAGCGCCAGCGCGATGCCGCAGAGATCGGCCTGCATCGGATCGATCGAGCTCGCTCTTGTCTCGATCGCGACATGGCCGGCGTCATGGATGCGCGCAATGAAGGCGTCGAGCTCCTTCAGCGTCTTGATGGTCTGGTATTTGCCGCGATCGACAGGAAGCTTGCGCAGCGCCTCTTCGCGCGCGACGGCGAGCGAGATCGGCGCACCCTTCGGGCTCGCAGCCTTGTCCTCCTTGCCTGCCGATTTGTTGGGCTGGTTCGGCCGGGCTGGCGCCGGAGTTCCCGTGCCTGGTGTGGGCACGACGTCCGAAGGCGGCAGCGTCGTGAACACGCTGGCGCCGCTGGCGTAGCCGGGATCGGCATCGACATTGGCAGGATCGATCTGCGCATATTCGGCGACGCGCCGCGTCAGCGTCGTGAATTCCATCGCCTTGAGGAAGGCGATCAGCTTGCGCGCGTCGGGCTCGTGGACGGCGAGGTCGTCCAGCGGCACCTCCAACTCGACCTTGTCGTCGAGCAGCACGAGTTGCCGCGAGATGCGCGCCTTCTCCGCATTCTCGAGCAGCGCCTCGCGCCGCTTGGGCTGCTTGATCTCGCCGGCGCGGAACAGCAATTGGTCGAGATCGCCATATTCGGTGATCAGCTGCGCCGCGGTCTTGATGCCGATGCCGGGTACGCCCGGCACGTTGTCGGTGGAATCGCCCGCGAGCGCCTGCACCTCGACCACCTTGTTCGGCGGCACGCCGAACTTCTCGATCACCTCTGATATGCCGATGCGGCGGTCCTTCATGGTGTCGTACATCGTGACGCAATCGGTGACGAGCTGCATCAGGTCCTTATCGGACGACACGATGGTGGCGCTGGCGCCGCGCTCGCAGGCTTGGCGCACATAGGTCGCGATGAGATCGTCGGCCTCGAAGCCGATCTGTTCCAGGCAGGGCAGGTCGAAGGCGCGCACGGCTTCGCGGATCAGCGCGAATTGCGGAATGAGATCGTCGGGGGCCGGCGGCCGGTGCGCCTTGTAGTCCGGATAGATCTTGTTGCGGAAGGTGATCTCCGACTTATCGAAGATGATGGCCAGATGCGTCGGCCGATTGTCCTCGGGCATCTCGCGGAGCAGCTTCCACAGCATGTTGCAGAAGCCGAGCACGGCGTTGACCTGGAGCCCGTCGGACTTGCGATTCAGCGGCGGCAGTGCGTGATAGGCGCGGAAGATGTAGGAGGAACCGTCGACCAGGAAGACATGGTCGCCCTTGCCGGCCGCCTTCGCCGCGACCGGTTTGGCAGCAGCCTTGGCAACAGCGGGCTTGGTCTCTGCGGCAGCTTTCGGCGCGGCCTTGGTGTCAGCTTTGGCGGTGGTCTTCGGAGATGTCTTGGGCATGGCCGCAATGTATGAATTTTTGCGGACTTTGACAGCCTTGGGAGGCGGATTTTTGGGCCGGTAGCGCGACTATCCCCGCTGTCATTCCCCGCGACCCGGCTACGCCAAGGCTTCGCCGAGGTCTCGGTCTTGGGCACGCCGAAGCTCTAGCGTAGGCGGCAAGCGGGGAATCCAGTACGCTGCGGCTTCTCGGTTCAATCGCTGGCGCCTCCGCGTACTGGGTCGCCCGGTCAAGCCGGGCGACGACACCGAGAGGGCAGCTACTCCGCTGCCTGTAACCGCACGCCCGCCTTCCTCGGCGCGATCCAGAACGCATCGGGCCGCTCGAACAGGAAGCGCGCATTGAGGCGGAGCGCGACCTGCCAGATCGCCAGCGCACCGAGCACGCCGGCGATAGTGACGAGCAGCGACACCGTGCCGATATCAGGAATGATGCCGGTGCGCAGCAGCAGCGTGCGGGTCGCCGCCATCGGCAGGAAGAAGGCGAGATAGATCACGATCGAATGCTCGCCGCAGAAGCGGAGGAAGTTGAGCCAGTGCGCCCGCGCGAGCAGCGTGCCCGCCGCGATGATGGCGCAGGCGCCGGCGAAGCCGAGCGCGAGCGAGACGATCGCCCACTCGCTGGCGCCCGCTGCGACGAGGCCGGCATTGATCAGCGCCCAGGCAGCGAGCGCTGCAAGCGCCAGCGCCGGATGCTTCCGCGCCCGGTCCGACAGGGCGAACACGTAGGGCGCGAACAAATAGCCCGAATAGAAATAGACGAAGCGTGCGCAGAACTCGTCGATGGCGGTCCAGCCGGTCGTGATGTGCGCGGTCTCCAGCGCGGCGGCGACGAGCCAGACCGCGAGCGATGGGACCTTGCGTGTCAGTTTCGTGACGACGAAGAAGACCGGCAACAGATAGATGAACCACAGCGTGCCGAACGGCTCGATGAAGGATTCGAGATACAGCAGGCCGACGTGCTGCCAGCTGGTCTCGGCCGCAAAGGCCGGGGCCTTGAAGCCGAATTGGATTGTCACCCAGACGACATAAAAATAGGCGAAATGCACCACCTTGCGGTCGAGATAGGTTCGCCAGTCCCGATCGATCACCAGAGACAGGAACAAGCCCGAAATCAGAAAGAAATCCGGCATCCGGAACGGCTTTGCGAAGGCTACGAGCACGTGCATGAACCCGGTCTGCCCGGCGGCAAGCTCCACCCCCAGCACCGAATGCATCATCACCACCATGACGATGCAGATACCCTTGGCGTAGTCGACCCAGTCGATACGCGCGCCCGAAGCGGCCGTGGAGGGGCTGGCCGCCGCGATTGTGCCTGATCGTGCCATGGTGTCCCTTTTCGAGGCGCGTTCCGCCCGTGCCTGTGCGGGCCTGGGGCAGTTTGGAGCCCAGTAGTTTCCGACTTCTTTACCGGTTCAAATCGCGGGCCGGTTTTTGCATGCGGACTGTTCCATGGCCTCGGGAAAATGCTAAACCGCCCCGGATTGGGCTGAGTTGGACGTCCGTTAACCAAGCTGGAACAGGATTTTTCATGCGAATTGCGATGATCGGCACGGGCTATGTGGGATTGGTGTCCGGCGCCTGCTTTGCGGATTTCGGCCACGACGTTACCTGCGTCGACAAGGACGAGAGGAAGATCGCGGCACTCCATCGCGGCGAGATCCCGATCTACGAGCCTGGCCTCGACGAGCTGGTCGCGAACAACGTGAAAGCCAAGCGGCTCGACTTCACCACCGACCTGAAGCAGCCGGTCGCCGATGCCGATGCCGTGTTCATCGCGGTCGGCACGCCCTCGCGCCGCGGCGACGGACACGCCGACCTGTCTTACGTCTACGCCGCCGCGAAAGAGATCGCGCAGTCGCTGCAGGGCTTCACCGTGGTGGTGACGAAATCGACCGTGCCGGTCGGCACCGGCGACGAGGTCGAGCGCATCATCCGCGAAGCCAATCCGTCGGCCGATGTGGTGGTCGCCTCGAACCCTGAGTTCCTGCGCGAGGGCGCGGCGATCCGCGATTTCAAATTCCCGGACCGCATCGTGGTCGGCACCTCCGAGGAGCGCGGCCGCAAGGTGATGGGCGACATCTACCGTCCGCTGTCGCTGAACCAGGCGCCGCTGATGTTCACCGCGCGCCGCACCGCCGAGATGATCAAATACGCCGCCAACGCGTTCCTCGCGACCAAGATCACCTTCATCAACGAGATCGCCGATCTGTCCGAGAAGGCCGGCGCCAACGTTCAGGAGGTCGCGCGCGGCATCGGGCTCGACAACCGCATCGGCACGAAATTCCTGCATGCCGGTCCCGGCTTCGGCGGCTCGTGCTTCCCGAAGGACACGAAGGCTCTGATCAAGATCGCGCAGGACTACGACGTCTCCTTGCGCATCGTCGAATCGGTGCTGGCGGTCAACGAGAACCGCAAGCGCGCGATGGCGCGCAAGGTGAGCCAGGCGCTCGGCGGCAATCTGCGCGGCAAGACCGTTGCGGTGCTGGGCCTCACCTTCAAGCCCGACACCGACGACATGCGCGATGCGCCGTCGATCCCGCTGGTAACGGGCCTGATCGACATGGGCGCGAAGGTGAAGGCGTTCGATCCCGTCGGCATGGAGCAGGCCAAGGGCGAATTGCCCGATATCACCTATTGCGAGGACGCCTATGCCTGCGCGCAAGGCGCCGACGCTCTCGTCATCGTCACCGAATGGGTCCAGTTCCGCGCGCTCGATCTCGACCGGTTGAAGGCGACCATGGCGCAGCCGGTCGTCGTCGACCTCCGCAACATCTACCGCCCCGAAGACATGGAAGCCGCCGGCTTTGTGTACGAGAGCGTCGGTCGTCCGCCAGTGCAGGGCTGATCGTTCCCAGCTCCACATAAATTCGTCATGGCCGGGCTTGTCCCGGCCATCCACGTCTGTTTTCTGGTCGAGGACGTGGATGCCCCGGACAAGCCCGGGCATGACGAGTGGATGGATCTTGCCCCGCAGCTTCGACACGCCCCTCCCGATCGATGCCGTGCTCGACGATTTGTCGCGTACGCTGGAGGCTAGCAACGCCGCAGTGCTGGTGGCCCCTCCCGGCGCCGGCAAGACCACGCGCGTGCCGCTGGCCTTGCTCGATGCGCCGTGGGCCAAGGACAAGAAGATCATCGTGCTGGAGCCGCGCCGCATCGCCGCGCGCGCCAGTGCCGACCGCATGGCCAAATCGCTCGGCGAGCGCGCCGGCGAAACCGTGGGCTATCGTGTCCGCTTCGGCTCGAAGATCTCGCGCGCGACGCGCATCGAGGTGGTGACCGAGGGCATCTTCACCCGCCAGATCCTCGACGATCCCGAACTAACAGGCGTTGCCGCGATCCTGTTCGACGAATTCCATGAACGCTCGCTCGACGCCGACATGGGCCTCGCGCTGGCGCGTGATGCGCAAACCGGCTTGCGCGAGGATTTGCGCATCCTGGTGATGTCGGCGACGCTCGACGGTGCGCGGGTGGCAAGGCTGCTCGGCGATGCCCCCGTCGTCGAGAGCGAGGGCCGTGCGTTTCCGGTCGAGACACGCTATCTCGGCCGCAAGGCGGATGCACCGATCGAGCGGCAGATGGCGGATGCGATCGCATCTGCGCTGCGCGCCGATAGCGGCTCGGTGCTGGCCTTCCTGCCAGGCGCCGCCGAGATCCGCCGCACGCAGAATTTCCTCTCCGAGCGCGTGCAGGACGCCTCCGTCGAGATCGTGCCGCTGTTCGGCGCGCTCGATGCCGCCGTGCAGGATCGCGCCATCGCGCCGGCACCCAAGGGCACGCGCAAGGTGGTGCTGGCAACCTCGATCGCGGAGACCTCGCTCACCATCGAGGGCGTGCGTATCGTCGTCGATAGCGGTCTTGCCCGCGTGCCGCGCTATGAGCCCGATATCGGCCTGACCCGGCTCGAGACCGTGCGCGCCTCGCGCGCGGCGGTGGACCAGCGCCGCGGCCGTGCCGGCCGCACCGAGCCCGGCGTCTGCTACCGGCTCTGGGACGAGCCGCAGACCGCATCGCTCGCGCCGTACACCCAGCCGGAAATCCTCAGCGCCGACCTGTCCTCGCTGGTGCTCGATCTCGCGCAATGGGGCGTCAGCGATCCCGCGGCTCTATCGTTCCTCGATCCGCCGCCGCAGCCGGCCTGGAAGGAAGCCAAGAGCCTGCTGAGCGAGCTAAACGCGCTCGACGGCGACGGCCGCATCACCGCCGAAGGCAAGAGCTTGCGTGCGCTGGCGCTGCCGCCTCGGCTGGCGCGCATGATCGTGGATTCGCATCGCGCCGGCGAGGGCCAGGCCGCCGCCGAGATCGCGGCCATCATCACCGAGCGCGGCCTTGGCGGCGACAGCGTCGATCTCGAGCACCGCCGCGACCAGTTCCGCCGCGACCGCTCACCACGCGCGGCAAGCGCGCGCGATCTCGCGCACCGCTGGGCTTCGCAGGTCGCGGCGTCGGAGAAGGTGGCGCAGCAGGAGGATCTCTCGACCGGCCTGATGCTCGCCTATGCGTTCCCGGACCGCGTCGCGCGCAATCGCGGCAATGGCAGCTTCGTGCTGGCCAACGGCCGCGGCGCCTCTGTCGAGCAGACCTCCTCGCTCGCCCGTGCGCCCTACATCGCGATCGGTGAGATGACGGGGACGGCGGCGAGCGGTCGCATCTTGCTCGCCGCGCAAATCACCGAGGACGAGATCGAGCGGCATTTCGCCGAGCATATCGAGACCGCCGACGAGATCTCGTTCGATCGCGGCGCGATGGCGCTGCGGGCGCGGCGCAAGCGCGTGCTGCACGCGATCACGCTGTCCGAGGCGACGCTTTCAGTATCGCCCTCGGAGGACACCGCGCGCATCTTCGCAGATGGCCTGATCGCCGCGGGCCTCGACCGGCTGCCCTGGTCGAAAGCCGCCAAGCAATGGCGTGATCGCGTGATGTTCCTGCGCAAGGCCGAGGGCGACAGCTGGCCCGATTTGTCCGACGACGGTCTGATCGCGCGGCGCGACGACTGGCTGGTGCCGGCGCTCTCCGACAAGATCGCGCTCAAGGACATCTCCGCGGGCGATCTCTCCGACGCCCTGATGGCGCTCTTGCCCTGGGAGATGCGCACGCGGCTCGACCGCGAGGCGCCGACGCATTTCGAGGCGCCGACCGGCACTATGCTCGCGATCGACTACGAGGCCGAGCAGGGGCCGACCATCGCGGTCCGGCTACAGGAATTGTTCGGCCTCAACACCCATCCCTCGATCGCCGCCGGCAAGGTGCCGCTGGTGCTGGAATTGCTGTCGCCGGCCCAGCGTCCGGTGCAGGTGACGCGCGATCTGCCCGGCTTCTGGCGCGGCAGCTACGCCGCCGTCCGCTCCGACCTGCGCGGCCGCTACCCGCGTCACCCCTGGCCCGACGATCCCGCGAGCGCCGTGCCGACAAGGCGGGCGAAGCCGCGCGGGACGTGAGAACTCGCAACCGGCATTAACCCTCCGCTCATCCTTTTCGTCAAAATGACAGGAGCCCCGGCGTGCCTGCGCTCGCCGCCGGCCTCGTCGCGTGATGAAATCGAGCTTTCGGCTCGGAAGTGGTGTGATGCGTAACATTATGATCATCGCGGCCGTTATGATCGGCCTCGGCACCTTCATGGCGCAGATGGCGGACAAGATGAGCTCGGCTTCCGCCACGTCAGTGCCGCGCACGACGGTCGCAGTCGCGGCCACAGCGCCGGCCAGCGGCCGCAGCCTGGCCATTGGACGTGACGGCCGCGGTCATTTCCAGACCGAGGGCCGGATCGACGGCCAGCGCATCGGCTTCATGATCGATACCGGCGCCTCCGTCGTGGCGCTGAACGAGACCTCGGCCGCCCGCTTTGGTCTCCGTCCCTCGCGTGGCGAGTACAACGCCACCGTTTCCACCGCCAACGGCACCATCAAGGCCGCGCGCACCCGAATCGCCATGCTCGACGTCGGCGGCCTCATCGTGCGCGATGTCGATGCCATGGTGCTGCCGGACGAGGCGCTGTCGGAAAACCTGCTCGGCCTCTCCTTCCTGTCCCGCCTGAAGCGTTTTGAGTACGCCAACGGGCAGATGGTGTTGGAGCAGTAGAGGCGAGCCGCGCGACCGCGCGGTCGTCAATTTCAAGAAGATATTCTTGCTCCGGCCGCCCTTCCGGTAACGTTTCTTCGTTACCAAACTGCCGCAATTATCGGCCATAAGCCTTCATTCCCGCCTTTCGCTGCGGTTTGGCATTCGCTAAGCCTGCAGCAACTCCCGCCCCCCCTTTCACGAGACCGACTCAATGTTCCCGAAGCCGAAATCCGTATTGTTGCCCAACACCTACGCCTTCGAATCCGAGCCGATGGTGAAGCCGACAGGCTTTCGCGAATACGACGCGCGCTGGTTGTTCCAGAAGGAAATCAACCTGATGGGTGTGCAGGCGCTCGGCATGGGGCTCGGCGCGCTGATTGCCGAGCTCGGCGTCAAACAGGAGATCATCACCGGCCACGATTTCCGCGGCTACTCGGCCTCGATCAAATACGCGCTGATCTCCGGCCTGATGGCGGCGGGCTGCAAGGTGCACGATATCGGTCTTGCGGTGACGCCGATGGCCTATTTCGCGCAGTTCGATCTCGACGTGCCCGCCGTTGCGATGGTTACGGCCTCCCACAACGACAATGGCTGGACCGGCGTGAAGATGGGCGCCAACCGCCCGCTGACCTTCGGCCCTGACGAGATGACGCGGCTGAAGGAGATCGTCCTGAACGCGGAATTCAAGAACAAGGCCGGGGGCTCCTACCAGTTCCACGAGAACTATCCGGCGCGCTACATCGCCGACCTCACCTCTCGTCCGAAGCTCAAGCGCAAGCTCAAGGTGGTCGCGGCCTGCGGCAACGGCACCGCCGGTGCGTTCGCGCCGCAGGTGCTGGAAGCGATCGGCTGCGAGGTGATCCCGCTCGACACCGAGCTCGACCACACCTTCCCGAAATACAATCCGAATCCGGAAGACATGGAGATGCTGCACGCGATCCGCGACGCGGTGTTGCAGCACAAGGCCGATGTCGGCCTTGGTTTCGACGGTGACGGCGACCGCTGCGGCGTGGTCGACAACACCGGTGAGGAGATCTTTGCCGACAAGGTCGGCGTGATGCTGGCGCGCGACATGTCGGCGATCCACAAGGACGCGCAGTTCATCGTCGACGTGAAGTCCACCGGCCTGTTCATCACCGATCCCGTGCTGCAGAAGCAGGGCGCAAAGACCGCCTATTGGAAGACCGGTCATTCCTACATGAAGCGCCGCACCAACGAGACCGGCGCGCTCGCGGGCTTCGAGAAGTCCGGCCACTTCTTCTTCAACAAGCCCTATGGCCGCGGCTATGACGACGGCCTGGTCTCGGCGCTCGCGATCTGCGACATGCTCGACCGCGCGCCCGGCAAGTCGATGGCCGATCTGAAGAACGCGCTGCCGAAGACCTGGTCGTCGCCGACCATGTCGCCGCATTGCGCCGACGAGACCAAATACGGCGTCATCGACAAGGTGGTGAAGCACTTCGAAGGCCTGCAAGCAAAGGGTGCGAAGATCGGGGGGCAGGCGATCCGCGATCTCGTCACCGTCAACGGCGTGCGCGTCACGGTCGAGGACGGCAGCTGGGGCCTGGTGCGCGCCTCGTCCAACAAGCCCGAGCTCGTCGTCGTGGTCGAAAGCCCGGTCTCGGAGCAGCGCATGCACGACATGTTCGAGATGGTGAACAGCGTGCTGCGCACGCATCCCGAAGTCGGCGAGTACAATCAGAAGATTTGAGGAGCACCTGAGAGAGGCGATCCGTCCCTCTCGCTCCGCTGTCATGCCCCGGCTTGACCGGGGCATCCAGTACCCCGCGGCTTCTCGATTCTATCACCGGCGTCTCTGGAATACTGGATCGCCCGATTAAATCGGGCGATGACACTTTCCGTGTGGCGTAAATTAAGCCGCCACCACCGCCGGGATCGGTAGCGCCGTCACCGACTTGATCTTCTCCATCGCGAAGCGCGAGGTGACGTTCTTCAGCGGCACGGCGCTGATCAGCTTCTTGTAGAACACGTCATAGGCCTGCATGTCGGCGACCACGACGCGCAGCATGTAATCGACGTCGCCAGCCATGCGATAGAACTCCATCACCTCCGGCATGGCGCTGACGGCCTCGGCGAACCGTTTCAGCCAGGCATCCGAATGATCGGAGCTCTCGACCGACACGAACACGGAGATGCCGAGCCCGATCTTGTTCTGGTCGACGAGCGCGACGCGCTTGATGATCACGCCGTCGGCCTCCAGGCGCTGGATGCGCTTCCAGCAGGGGGTCGAGGACAGGCCGACCCGGTCGCCGATCTCGGCGACGGAAAGGGAGGCGTCTTCCTGGAGCACCATCAGGATCTTGCGGTCGATGGCGTCGAGGCGGCGGCTGGTCTCGGGAATTTGGACGGCGACATCAGTCATTTGAAGAACTTTGTTTCATTTCAGGGGCAGATTTCCCTGATATAGAGAAAATCTTTCCACGGCAAGCCCATAATCTCGGCGCGTCAGTGGAATCGCTCTAGAGCTTGCCTTGTAAAAGCTCTTCAACTTCAGCGCGTTGCGGGGCGGCCAGCCCGCCGCCATGGCGGGTGCATTTCAGCGCCGCGGCGGCTGCGGCGAATCGCATCGCTTCCCGCAACCCCTTGCCCTCGGCGAGGCCGAGCGCGAACGCGCCATGGAAGACGTCGCCGGCGCCGAGCGTATCGACCGCCTGGACCGGGAAGGCTGGTGTTTCCTCCAGCGTGCCCGCCTGGTTCAGCCAGATCGCGCCGTGCGGGCCGCGGGTGGCCGCGAGGAAGGCGGGCGTCAGCTCCGCCAGGCGCTTCAAGGCCGCACCGTCGTCAGCGATGCCGGCCGTCTCCTGCAGCTGGGCGCTGGCGAACAGCAGATGCGAGGCGGCCGTGAGCAGGCCGTCCTGCAGCGCCATCGCGCGGTCGACGCCGACGATGACGGGAATGCCGCGCCGGCGTGCCTCGGCGCAAAACGAGGTCGCGAACGCCGCGCAGCGGCTTTCGACGAGCACCGCCTGACAATCGGCAAGCAGCGCATCGGCCTCGGGCAGCCTCACGGTCCACAGCGCAGGATCGCGATAGATGGTGAGCGTCCGCTCGCCGGAGGGCTCGATCATGATCGCCGAGACCGGCGTGCTCAGGCCCGGCATGCGCACGATGTGCGTGCTATCGACGCCCTCCTGCGCCATCTGCGCGAGGATGAAAGCGGTCGACGTCTCCCGCGCATCGCCCATCGGCCCCCCGAACGCGACGCGGCCGCCGAGCCGCGCCATCGCGATGGCAGCGTTGAGCGCGTTGCCCCCGCACACTTCGGCGAGATGGCTGGCGTTCGCCTTGCTGCCGCGTTCGGGCAAGGCCTCGACGCGCAGGATGAGGTCGCGCACCGGCATGCCGATGCAGAGGATGCGCGGCGCGGTCCCGGCCATCGTCGTTCGGCTCAGCTGCTCTTGTCGTGTACCCAGCGGCCGAGCAGATGATGGGCGATCGCGAACGGATGCGGGCCGGCAAGCCCGTCGGGATGCGTCCGCGTCAGCATCTTCGCCGCCTCCTCGCGCGTGAACCAGCGCGCGTCTTCCAGCTCCATCCGATCGACGACGATGTCCTCGTTCAGCGCCTGCGCGCTGCAGCCGATCATCAGCGACGACGGATAGGGCCAGGGCTGGGTCATGTAATATTGCACGTCGGTGCAGCGGATCCCGGACTCCTCAAAGATCTCGCGGCGCACCGCGTCCTCGATGGTCTCGGCAGCCTCGACGAAGCCGGCGAGGCAGGAATACATCCCTGCCGGAAACTGCTTCTGCCGGCCGAGCAGGCACTTGTCGCCGGACGCCACCAGCATGATCACGACCGGATCGGTGCGCGGAAAATGCTCGGCCTTGCAACTCGGGCAGTCGCGCTTCCAGCCGCCTTCCTTCATGCTGGTGCGTACGCCGCAATTGGCGCAATAGCCGTGGCGCTGATGCCATCCCACCATCGACTTCGCCATCGCGACGGCCGAGAGCTCCTCGGGCGGGATCGCGCCCTGCATCGCCATGCCGCGCAGCTCGGTCACGGTATAATCCTCGCGGCCGACCAGCTTCTCGGCGGCGGCCTGCGACAGGCCCATGCCGAACACGGCCGCACCGTCGCGAAGCCCGAGGAACACCGTGCCGGGATTGGCGCCGCATTTCAGCGCCTCGTCGATTCCGAGCCGCGCCCGCACCTTGTCGCCCTCGCGCTTCACCAGCAGCGAGTCGCGATAGACCACGTAGGCGCGCGAGGACGGCTTCTGCTCCAGCGCGAACAGCTTTTCGTCGTCGCGGCGCAGATGCGCGGCGCGGTCGAGGACGTTGGTGACGAAGGCCGGCTGCCCCAGCGGAAACGCGTTGAATGCTGACATTATCGTTCTTTCAACCCAACCAGATCTTGCGGCGAAGCGCGCTGATGAAATTCTGAACCTCCGCGGCGTCATGCGCCAGCGGCGGCATCACGCCCCACACCGGCCGCGGCCAGGCCGCGTCACTGGTGCGGCGCGCGATGATGTGGACGTGCAGCTGCGGCACGAGGTTGCCGAGCGCGGCGATGTTGAGCTTGTCGCATTTGGTGATCTCCTTCAGCGCGCGCGAGACGCGGGAGATCTCGGTCATCAACTGCGCCTGCTGCACCTCGTCGAGATCGATGATCTCGACCGTATCGGCGCGCCGCGGCACCAGCAGCAGCCAGGGATAATGCGCGTCCTTGATGACCAGCACCTTCGACAGCGGCAGATCGCCGATATCGATGGTGTCCTCTTTCAAGCGGGAGTGCAGCGACCAGGCGGGTTCGGGCATGAAGGCTCTCTGGATTGATTCTTACCGTCGCAGAGACCACGCCCCCAGACAACATGCGTATGCGCCGTGGTCCTTATGCGCCGGACCCGGGGGGCAGGCCGAATGAGGGCGAATTCGGCGCCGGAAGTCCCCAAGCGCCGTCGGAACAGCCCCAGACCCCGCTTGCTTTCCACTCCCTTTGGCCCCAAATAGGGACCGGGAGATTGGCGGTGGACGAGCCACTCGCCAACCGGGTCAGGTCCGGAAGGAAGCAGCCCTAACGAGGTCCGGATCGGGTCGCTCGTCAGTCTCCTACCTGTTTTTCGAGCGAACCAGCGCCGGCGGCACCAGCCGCCAGCGCGCTCCTTTCCGCAAAAGCCGGCCAAGAGACATTTCATTGCGGATCGACCGATGACCGACGCTGGCGCCCCTCCCGATCCCGATAGCGCCGGCCAGGCCGGCAATGCGCCCTACCGGGTGCTGGCGCGCAAATACCGCCCATCCTCGTTCGACGACCTGATCGGCCAGGAGGCCGTGGTCCGTACCGTCTCCAATGCGTTCGAGACCGGCCGCATTCCGCAGGCCTGGATTCTCACCGGCGTCCGCGGGGTCGGTAAGACCACCACCGCGCGCATTCTCGCCCGCGCACTCAACTACGAGGTGCCGGATGGATCGGTGAAGGGGCCGACCATCCACATGCCGTCCTTGGGCGTGCATTGCCAGGCGATCATGGAAAGCCGGCACATGGACGTGCTGGAGATGGACGCGGCCTCGCATACCGGCGTCGACGACGTCCGCCAGATCAATGACAGCGTGCGCTATGCCCCGGCCAGCGCCCGCTACAAGGTCTACATCATCGACGAAGTCCACATGCTGTCGACGGCGGCGTTCAACGCCTTCCTGAAGACGCTGGAGGAGCCGCCGGAGCACGCCAAGTTCGTGTTCGCGACGACGGAGATCCGCAAGGTTCCGGTCACCGTGCTGTCGCGTTGCCAGCGCTTCGACCTGCGCCGCGTCGAGGCCGACGTGCTGATGAAGCACCTCGCCAGCATTGCGGCGAAGGAAAACGTCGAGATCGAGCCGGAAGCGCTCGGCATCATTGCGCGCGCCGCGGAGGGCTCGGTGCGCGATTCGCTGTCGCTGCTCGACCAGGCGATCGCGCATGCGGCGGGGCAGGTGAAGGCCGATGCCGTCAGGCAGATGCTGGGCCTTGCCGACCGCACCCGGGTCATCGACCTGTTCGAGTCGCTGGCGCGCGGCGACATCGCGTCCGCCTTCAAGGAGTTCCGCGACCAATACGATGTCGGCGCCGATCCCATCGTCGTGCTCTCGGACCTCGCCGAGTTCGTCAATTTCGTCACCCGTGTGAAGGTCATCCCGGCGACCGCCGACAACGTCGCCTATGGCGAGACCGAGCGGGTGCGCGCCAAGGAGTTCGCCTCCAAGATCTCGATGCGCGTGCTGTCGCGGATGTGGCAGATGCTGCTTAAGGGCATCGCCGAGGTGCAGGCCGCAACGCGTCCCGCAGCCGCGGCCGAAATGGTTCTGGTGCGCATCGCCTATGTCGCCGACCTGCCGACGCCCGACGAAGCGATCAGAATGCTCGAGCAGAACGGCGGCGGCTCGCCGGTCGTGAACGGCGGAAGTAGCGCGCGCAACGGCGCGCCGGCCGCGCCGGTTGCCTCCGCAGCGCCGATGTCAGCTGCGCCCGTGCGCATGCCGACAGCCTCGGCTCCAGCGTTTGGCGGTGGCGCCCGGCCGCAGATGGCGGCCCCCGCGCCGGATACGCAAGGGGCGGCGCCCCAGCTGCGCATCGCGAGCTTCACCCAGCTGGTTGCGCTCGCAGGGCAGAAGCGCGACATCATGACCAAGAGCGCGCTCGAAGGCGACATGCGCCTCGTCCGTTTCGAGGAGGGGCGGCTGGAAGTCGCGCTCGAGCCCAACGCTTCCAAGACCATGATCTCGGAACTTGCGAAGAAGTTCGAGCTGTGGACCGGCCGCCGCTGGACCGTGATCGTCTCCAACGAGCAGGGCCAGCCGACTTTGCGCTCGGTGAACCAGGCGGCTAAGCAGGAGCATGCCCGTACCGCGGAAGCCGATCCGCGCGTGCAGGAGGTGCTGTCGCGTTTCCCCGGCGCCAAGGTCGTCGAGGTCCGCAGGCTTGCTCCCGAGACGCCGGAAACCGATATTAACGCCGACTATGGCAGCGACGATCCGCCCGACGGTTCCGACGGCGACGATCTCTGAACCATTCTTTCCAAGGACACGCACCCATGGCTGATTTTCTCGGCATGATGAAACAGGCGGCGCAGCTGCAATCCAAGATGCAGGAGATGCAGGACCAGCTCGCCAACGTCGAGGTCGAAGGCATTTCCGGCGGCGGTCTCGTCGCCGTGCACATGACCGCGAAGATGGACGTCAAGGGCATCAAGATCGATCCTTCGCTGATGAAGGCCGAGGAGCGCGAGGTGCTGGAAGACCTGCTCGTCACCGCCCTCGCTGATGCGCGCCGCAAGGCCGAGACCGCCATGCAGGAGAAGATGCAGGCCCTCACCGGCGGGCTCGGCCTGCCGCCGGGGCTGTTCGGCCAATAAAATGGGCGCTGTTGCAGGTCCCGAGATCGAGCGGCTGGTCCAGCTGCTCGCGCGGCTGCCGGGCCTCGGTCCGCGCTCGGCGCGGCGCGCGGCGCTGCATCTGATCAAGAAGCGCGAAGCACTGATGATGCCGTTGTCGAGCGCCTTGCAGGTGGCGCTGGACAAGGTCCAGGTCTGCAAGACCTGCGGCAACATCGACACGCAAAATCCCTGCACCGTCTGCACCGATCCGAAGCGCGATCCTGCGATCATCGTCGTCGTCGCCGATGTCGCCGACCTCTGGGCGCTGGAGCGGGCCAATGCGACCCAGGGGCGCTATCATGTGCTCGGCGCGACATTGTCGCCGCTCGACGGCGTCGGCCCGCAGGATCTGACCATCGACGCGCTGGTGGCGCGCGCCCATGATTCGCAGGTGCACGAAATCATCCTGGCGCTGAATGCGACGGTGGACGGCCAGACCACGGCGCATTACATCACCGACCTGCTTCAGGACGCCAATGTGAAGGTGACGCGGCTCGCCCACGGGGTTCCCGTCGGCGGCGAGCTTGATTATCTCGACGAAGGTACGCTATCGGCTGCGATGCGGCAGCGCACCCTGTTCTAGAGCGTTTTCGAGCGAAGTGGATACCGGTTCGCGTGAAGAAAACGCGTCAAAACAGGAATCTCCATCCAGACTTTACGGAACGGACGACATGACGAAACTTTTCGCCACGCGATGGGCTTTGGTCGCGACGATGCTGATGCTGGTGACCCCGGCCATCTCCGCGCAGCAGGGCGACGCGGCGCTGCCGCCGTCCAAGCCCGGCAAGCCGATCAACACTGGCGACGTGCTCTCCGGCGAGCTCAACGCGATGAAGGTGCGCGACGCCAAGAACGGCAAGCGCGTCGCGACCTACCAGATCACGTCCGAGCCGCGCCGCCTGCCGCCGCCGAACGGGCTGTGCAATCTCGAAACCGGCCCTGAGACGTTCCAGCTCGTCACCTCCAGCGAGGCGCAGGCCGCCCAGCTGAAATCCTTCGTCGGCAAGGAGATCTCCGTGAAGGTGGACGAGGTCGCCTGCGCCAGCGATCCCGGCCAGATGAGCGAGGCCGTGATCACGAAGTGGAGCCTGATCAAGAAGCAGTAGGGGTGGAGTCGTCTCCCCGATTCCGGTGTCATCGCCCGCGAAGGCGGGCGATCCAGTACGCCGCAGCTTCTCGGTCGATCACGACTGTCTCGGAGTACTGGATGCCGAGCCTTCGCGGGGCATGACAGGGGTGCCTACACCCGCACCGGCCCCAGTGCCTCGAAATGCCCGCGCTTCTGCAAGTACGCCAGCAGCATCAGGCTCGGGATGGCGACGAGGACGGAGATCGCGAAGAACATCGGCCAGCCCGTCGCTTTTGCCAGATAGCCTGCGCCCGACGACAAATAGGTCCGTCCTACCGCGGCGAGCGCCGTCAGCAGCGCATATTGTGTCGCGGTGTGCAGCGGGTTCTGGCACAGCGCCGAGAGATAGGCGACGAAGATCACGGTGCCGATGGCGTTGCAGAAATTGTCGGAGGTGATCGCGAGGGTCAGCGCCCATTCGTTGACGCCGACAATCGCAAGCCACGAGAACGACAAATTGGACATCGCCTGCACGATGCCGCCGATCCACAGGCTGGTCGCGAGCGAATAGCGTCGGGCCACGAAGCCGCCGGCAAAGCCGCCGGCCAGGGTCGCGATGATGCCGACGCCCTTGACGATCACGGCATAGTCGTTCCGCGTGAAGCCGATGTCGATGACGAACGGCACGGTCATGTTGCCGGAGAACGCGTCGGTGAACTTGAACAGCACGACGAAGGCGAGCACGACCCATGCTTCCTTGCGGCTCAGAAATTCCGAGAACGCGCCCAGCGCGGCATGGAACACGCGCGTGAGCGCGCCGTCGTCCTGCGTGGCGGCCTCGGCGCGCGCGGATTGTGCGGGCTCGGTAGCGGCGAGCGCAGTCACCGTGCCGATCAGCACCAGAGCCGCCATCACCACATAGCCCCACATCCAGGCGGCGCCACGCGGGACGATCGCCTCGAAGCCGGTGACGATGAACAGGGCGCCTGCAGTCGAGACCAACATGCCGATGCGATAGGCCGCGACATAGGCGGCCATGCCGGCGGCCTGCTCGCTTTCGGGCAGGCTCTCGACGCGGAACGCGTCGACCACGATGTCCTGCGTCGAGGACATCGTCGCGACCAGCAGCGCGCCGAGTGCGACCAGCAGCGGCGAACGTGCCGGATCGGTCAGCGCCAACAGCAGAATCGCGCCGATCAGCAGCAGCTGCGCAAACACCAGCCACCCGCGGCGACGTCCGAAGGCCTGCGTGAACAACGGCACATGCAGCGCATCGACCAGCGGCGCCCACAGGAACTTGAACGTGTATGGCGTTCCAACCAGCGCAAACAGCCCGATCGTTCCAAGATCGACCCCGGCTTCGGCCATCCACACCAGCAGCGTCGAGCCCGACAGCGCCAGCGGCAGCCCCGAGGAGAAGCCGAGAAACAGCACGATCAGCACGCGCGGCTGCAGGTAAACAGCAAGGCTGTCGCGCCAGGAGGGCGAGGCGGTGGAAGTCGCGGCGGGGGAGGTCGCGTCGGGTGCGGTCATGGGGGCGTGTTAGCAGATTCTGGGGGAAAAGACTCTCGCGGTAGCTGGTGAGACGGGAGAGCTTCCAACACGCTCGGTGTCATCGTCCGCGAAGGCGGACGATCCAGTACTCCGCGGCGTCTCGGTTCAACCACACGGGCTGCGGAATACTGGATGCCCCGCCTTCGCGGGGCATGACATTGAGCATGACGCCATCATGATGGTCCGGCTATCCCAGGATAGAGGTCATCCCAGTTTGGGTTATGCTGCTCGATCAAGCGGACCTTCCAGGCCCTATTCCACTTCTTCAACCGCTTCTCCCGCTTGATCGCATTCTCGGGATGGTCGAACTGCTCGAAATAGACAAGTCGGGCGACGTCGTACTTCTCCGTGAAGCTTTCGATGACCTTCAACCTGTGCTGCGCCACCGGCGGATGAGATCGTTCGTCACGCCGATATAGAGCGTACCGCCAATTCGGCTGGCGAGAATGTACACGTAGTACTGGCGTGGATCCATCTTCGCCTTCCATTCCGCCGTCATCGTCCGCGAAGGCGGGCGATCCAGTAAACACCGGCACGTCGGCTTAACAACGATCGTCACGGCGTACTGGGTGCCCCGCCTTCGCGGGGCACGACAGTGTGCCCTAGTCTCACTCCCCCGCCTGGAGCTTGCGCGGAAACAGCTCTGCCGCTCCCGTCGCCACCAGCCGCGGTGTCTCCGGCGCATCGCTCTTGCTGAAATCGAGCTCCTCGATGCGGCCTGCGCGCTTTTCGATCTTGTCGGCGGAGATCAGCACTTGGCGGACGTCCTCGTTCACGTCGGCAAAATGCTTTTGCAGCTTGAGCACGCGGTCGCGCAGGCGCCCCAAATCGTCGCCGAGCTTGATCACCTCGGTGCGGATCTGGTCGGCGGCGTCGCGCATGCGCGCGTCTTTCATGATCTGCTGCATCACCTGGATCGCGAGCATCAGCAGCGACGGCGACACCAGCACGACGCGGGCGCGATAGGCCTTCTGGATCACGTCGTCGAAGCCGTCATGGATCTCGGCATAGACCGATTCCGACGGCACGAACATCAGCGCCATCTCCTGGGTCTCGCCGGTGACGAGGTATTTTTCCGCGATGTCGCTGACATGCTTCATCACGTCGCCGCGCAGCCGCTGCGTGGCAACGCGCCGCTCCTCGTCGGTGCGGGCGTCGTGCAGCGCCGTCATCGCCTCCAGCGGAAACTTCGCGTCGATGCAGAGCGGGCGCTGATCGGGCAGGAACACGACGCAGTCCGGCCGCTTGCCGGTCGAGAGCGTGAACTGGAACTCGTAGGAGCCCTTGGGCAGACCGTCCTGAACGATCGCCTCCATCCGCGCCTGGCCGAAGGCGCCGCGCGACTGCTTGTTGGCGAGCACGTCGCGCAGGGTGGTCACCTGCGTGGTGAGGTCGGTGAGGTTCTTGTGCGCGTTGTCGATGATGCCGAGCCGTTCATGCAGCGCGCGCAGGCTCTCCATGGTGTTGCGGGTCGAATGTTCCATGGACTGGCCGACCCGATGCGTCACCGAATCAAGTCGCTCGTTGACGGCGCGCGCCATCTCGGCCTGGCGGCCGGCGAGCGCCTGGGTCATGGCGTCGACCCGCCCCGAGGCCTCGCTCTGGGCGTGCAGCACCTGGGCGAGCCGCTCCTCGAGCTCGTCGGCACGGATTGCGTTCGCCATGGCGAGTTCCGCGCCACGCCGCCCCGAGCGCGCGATCACAACCGCAATCACAACCAGCAGGATGAGGACGAGCGCACCGAAGCCGATCAGCGCATCGACGATGCGCACCGGCCAGTCGCCCAGCATGACAATGATCTCGTTCATGCCGCCTTGTAGCCGATTCGCTGCGCTCTCGCGAACGAAGAGGGAACATTCTGGGTTAACCGGGCCCTAATTTTCATGGTTAATGAAAGGTGAAGTTTTATGGTTAGCGAGGGGTTAACGGGTTCCGGGCCGCATTGACCGCATCCGGCGCGCGGCTTAAATCGCGGCCATGGCCCTCAGAGAAATCATCATCCTGCCCGACAAGCAGCTGCGCCTGGTCTCCAAGCCGATCGAGAAGGTCACGGCGGAGATCCGCAAGCTTGCCGACGACATGTTCGAGACCATGTACGACGCGCCCGGCATCGGGCTGGCGGCGATCCAGGTCGCGCAGCCGCTGCGCCTGATCACCATGGACCTCGCCAAGCGCGATGAGAACGGCGAGACCAAGCCGCTGCCGCGCGTCTTCATCAATCCAGAGATCATCGCCTCGTCCGAGGAACTGTCGGTCTACGAGGAAGGCTGCCTCTCGATCCCGGAATATTACGAGGAGGTCGAGCGGCCCGCGAAGGTGCGCGTGCGCTTCACCGATCTCGACGGCAAGGTGCACGAGGAAGATGCCGAAGGGCTCTACGCCACCTGCATCCAGCACGAGATCGACCATCTCAACGGCGTGCTGTTCGTCGACTATCTGTCCAAGCTCAAGCGCGACCGCGTCATGAAGAAGTTCGAGAAAGCCGCCAAGCGCGCGGCGGAGTGATAATTCCTCCGCCGTCATGCCCGGGCTTGTCCCGGGCATCCACGTTCTTTGCCGCCGCGAGCAGGACGAACGTGGATGGCCGGGACAAGCCCGGCCATGACGAGTACCTTGCTCGTTTCAAGGATTGTCTCGTCAAATGCCCCTCCGCCTCATCTTCATGGGCACGCCCGATTTCTCCGTGCCGACGCTGCTCGAGCTGGTCGCGCACGGCCACGAGATCGCGGCCGTCTACACCCGCGCGCCGAAGCCGGGCGGCCGGCGGGGCCTGCAATTGCAGCCGACCCCGGTCGAGGAGGCCGCGCGAAAGCTTGGCATTCCCGTGCTGACGCCGAAGACTCTGAAGACCGAGCAGGCGCTGGCCGAGTTCCGCGCCTTCGATGCGGACGCGGCCGTCGTCGTCGCCTATGGCATGATCCTGCCGCAGGCGATCCTCGATGCGCCAAAACTCGGCTGCTACAATCTGCACGCATCGCTGTTGCCGCGCTGGCGCGGCGCCGCGCCGATCAACCGCGCCATCATGGCTGATGATGCCGAGAGCGGCGTGATGGTGATGAAGATGGATGTCGGCTTAGATACCGGCGACGTCGCCATGGCCGAGCGCATCACGATCACCGACAGCATGACCGCGCTCGACCTGCACGATCGCCTGTCCCGGTTGGGGGCCGACCTGATGGTGCGCGCGATGGCCGCGCTCGAACGCGGCGGGCTCCAGCTCAAGGCGCAGAGCGCGGACGGCGTCACCTACGCCGCCAAGATCGAGAAGGCCGAGGCGCGGATCGACTGGACCAGGCCCGCGCGCGCGGTGCTGCGCCACGTCCATGGCCTCTCGCCCTTCCCCGGCGCCTGGAGCGAGCTTGACGATGCCCGCGTCAAAATCCTGCGTTGCGAGTTGGCGCAAGGCGCCGGCGCGCCTGGCGACGTGCTCGACGATCAGCTTATCGTCGCCTGCGGCGACGGCGCCATCCGCATCATCGAGCTGCAGCGCGAGGGCAAGGCCCGCATGCAGGCCGCGGACTTCCTGCGCGGCGTGCCGTTAAAGGCGGGATCCAAATTCACCTGACACTGTCATACCCCGCGAAGGCGGGGTATCCAGTACGCCGAGGCTTCTCGGTCAATCGGATAAGCTGCGGAGTACTGGATTGTCCGCCCCAGTGCGCAACAGCGCACAAGGCGGGCAATGACGACGAAACTGGACACGATGCCCCGCTACAAGCTCACCATCGAATATGACGGCGCGCCGTTCTTCGGCTGGCAGGTGCAGGACACGCTGCCGTCGGTGCAGGGCGCGCTCGAGGCGGCCGTGAAGGCGATGACCGGGGCGGATCTGCGCGTGCACGGTGCCGGCCGCACCGATGCCGGCGTGCATGCGCGCGGCCAGGTCGCCCATGTCGACGTCGACAAGCAGTTTCCGCCGGGCCGTTTTCGCGACGGGCTCAACGCGCATCTGCGCCCGCATCCGATCGCGGTGCTCGAGGCCGAGATCGTGCCCGACGATTTCGAGGCGCGCTTCTCGGCGGTCAAGCGCCACTACCGCTATCGCATCGTCAACACTCGCGCCAATCTCGCGCTCGATGTCGGCCACGCCTGGCGCGTGCCGCGCAAGCTCGATGCCGACGCAATGCACGCGGCGGCGCAGCGCCTGCTCGGCAAGCACGATTTCACCACCTTTCGCGACACCGAGTGCCAGGCCAAATCGCCGGAGAAGACGCTCGACCAGCTGGACGTGATCCGCGATGGCCGCGAGATCAACGTCATCACCTCGGCGCGCTCGTTCCTGCACAGCCAGGTGCGCTCGATGGTGGGATCCCTGGTCTGGGTCGGCGAGGGCCGCTGGACCGCCGACGATCTCTCCGCCGCACTCAAAGCCCGCAACCGCACCGCCTGCGGCATTGTCGCCCCGCCCGAGGGGCTGTATTTGATGAAGGTGGATTATTAGGCGAGCGGCGCAGAGAGCGGGCATGCTCTCGCCAAACCTCGGTGTCATGCCCCGGCTTGACCGGGGCATCCAGTACGCCGCGGCCTCTCGGCTCAATCACTGCCGTCTCTGGAATACTGGATCGCCCGGTCAAGCCGGGCGATGACGGTCGTGTTTGTGGAGGCAACACTGCCTCAAGCAAAATACCGCGCCAAAATCCCGCGATACACTTTCGTCAGCCTCTCCAGATCCGCCACCGGCACGCGCTCGTCGATCTGGTGCATGGTCTGCCCGACCAGGCCGAACTCGATCACGGGGCAATAGCTTGAAATAAACCGCGCATCCGACGTGCCGCCTGACGTCGACAGCTCGGGCTTGCGTCCCGTCACCTCCTCGATCGCGGAGACCGCGAGATCGGTGAACGGACCCGGCTTGGTCACGAACACGTTCGAGTTGGAGGGCTCCCACACGATGCGGGCCTTGATGCGGTTGCCGCAGGCTTTGGCGAGACGCGTCTCCACCAATTCACGCAAGCTCGCCTGGGTGTGGTTGTCGTTGTAGCGGATGTTGAATCTTGCGCGGGCCTCGCCGGGGATGACGTTGAAGGCCTTGTTGCCGACGTCGACCGAGACGAATTCGAGATTGGACGCCTGGAATTGCGCGCTGCCATGGTCGAGCGGCTCGTCGGAGATCGCGACGATCAGCCGCGAGATATCAGGCACCGGATTGGAGGCGCGGTGCGGATAGGCGACGTGGCCCTGCACGCCGTCGACGACGAGCGTGCCGGATTGCGAGCCGCGCCGGCCGATCTTGATGGTGTCGCCGAGCGCCTCGACGTTGGAGGGCTCGCCGAGCACGCAATGGTCGAATTTCTCGCCGCGCTCGGCGACCCATTTCAGCAGCTTGATGGTGCCGTTGATCGAGACGTCTTCCTCGTCGCCGGTGATCAGGAACGAGATCGAGCCCTTTCCGTCGCTGCGCGGCTTGCCGCCGTTGGCGGCGAGATGCTCCAGCACCGCGGCGACCGAGCAGGCGATGCCGCCTTTCATGTCGACCGCGCCGCGGCCATGCAGCACGCCGTCCTTCACCTCTCCGGAGAACGCGCCGACGCTCCAGGCGCTCTCGTCGCCGGGCGGCACCACATCGGTGTGGCCTGCGAAGGTGATGTGCGGACCGTCGGTGCCGATCCGAGCGTAGAGATTGTCGACGTCGGCGGTGCCTTCCTCGCTGAAGGTCACGCGGTGACAGGTGAAACCGGCAGCGCCCAGGATTTTTTCGAGCACCCCGAGCGCGCCGGCATCGGCCGGAGTGACTGAGGGGCAACGGATGAGGTCGCGGGCGATCGAGAGGGCATCGGTCATGCGCCCCGCTTAACATGCATGCCGCCGGGTGGGCTAGCGCTGGGCGGAACAATTTCGATCTCGCGGCCCTGGTCCCAGCTCTTCGCAGGCGGCGAGGCGGGCGTGGACTCATACGCGATCCCGGCCAGCGGATCAGGCCCGAACCGGTTATCGCCGACAGTGCCGGGCACGCAGAGCATCTCGACGAGACCCCACAGCCACAGCATCGAAGCGGCGAGGTTGAAAAGAAGCATCACGCTGGTGTCGGGGAGCAGGTCCGAGAACTGGTTGAACAGGCCGGGCACGAGGAAAAACGGAACGAGCCACCAGCCGCTCCTGTCACGGTCGTGCAGCCGCTTGATCGCCGTTGCCAGATAGACCCACAGGAACAGCGACATGCCGAATGCCCTCAGGATCAGGGGCGCGCGGTCGGTAGACGCGAGTGAAGGGTGTTCCCGGGGATCGGCCAGCTTGAACAGATCGCCAAGGCCGAAATCGAGCTTGAGCGAGAGCTTCAACGATCCGTCGGCATTGGGCAGATGAATGATCTGACCGATCACCTCCAGCAAGCCTGCCAGCAGCGCAACGATCAGCAGCGCCTGCCACAGCAGGGCGCGATTGATGCGGCCGTCGAAGCGGAATAGGTACCAGATCCAGTCCATGCGAGTGGCTCCGGGCGGAATGGCCGCCCGGAAATTGGTCGCGATGGAGGGAGGGTGGGTTCGATCCTAGCAGCGAATGGTGAATGGTGAATGGCAAGTAGGATTGGCGCCCTATTCGCCACTGGCCATTCGCTACTCGCCTTGCATCAATCCCGCAGCAGCTCGTTGATGCTGGTCTTCGACCGCGTGCGCTCGTCGACGCGCTTGACGATCACGGCGCAAGCGGTGCTCGGGCCGATCTGGCCGTTCTTCATCGGCTTGCCGGGCAGCGCGCCGGGCACCACGACGGAATATTCGGGCACTTCGCCCATGAAGACCTCGCCGGTCTCGCGGTCGACGATCTTGGTCGAGGCTCCCAGGAACACGCCCATCGCCAGCACCGCGCCCTTGCGCACGATCACGCCTTCGGCGACTTCCGAGCGCGCGCCGATGAAGCAATCGTCCTCGATGATGACCGGCTCGGCCTGCAGCGGCTCGAGCACGCCGCCGATGCCGGCGCCGCCCGAGATGTGCACGCGCTTGCCGATCTGCGCGCAGGAGCCGACGGTGGCCCAGGTGTCGACCATCGTGCTCTCATCGACATAGGCGCCGAGATTGACGAAGGACGGCATCAAGACGACGTTCTTGGCGATGAAGGCCGAGCGGCGGACGATCGCGCCGGGCACCGCGCGAAAACCGGCATCGCGGAAGCGGTTCGGGCCCCAGCCTTCGAACTTCGAGGGCACCTTGTCCCACCAGCTTGCCTTGCCGGGGCCGCCGCCAATGACGTCCATGTCGTTGAGGCGGAACGACAGCAGCACGGCCTTCTTCAGCCATTGATTGACCTTCCACTTGCCGTCGCTGCCGCGCTCGGCAACGCGCGCCTCGCCCTTGTCAAGGATCTCCAGCGACTGGTCGACGGCCTCGCGCACCTCGCCCTTGGTCGTGGTCGAGATGCCTTCACGCGCCTCGAAGGCGCTGTTGATGGTGGATTCGAGGGCTGCAAGGGACATCGTGATTTCCTCTGGGAAGCGCGTGGTTTCGCGAGAATTGGAGCGCTTTTTCGGGATTTGGCGGAGCGGAGTCAAGGCTGCGTTCTGGATCACCACCCGGGAAGACCCGTAGCCCGGATGGAGCGAAGCGCAATGGGACAGTCTCTCCGCAGCTACGCCAGCCCCGGATTACGCTGCGCTCCATCCAGGCTACGAAATCACCCCGACAACTTTGCCAAAAACCCCGCCAGATCATCCGTGACGTGGTCGACATGGGCGGCGTCGCGGCCTTCCAGCTCCCAGTCCTCGCGCACCACCTCCTTGGTGCCGTCGGGCACCACCAACACGGTGGTCATGCCGAGCCGGTAGGGGACGGTGAGGTTGCGGGCGAGGTCCTCGAACATGGCGGCGCGGGTCGGATCGACCGCATGCTGGCCGAGGAACTTGCGGTAGGTCTGCTCCGCCGGCTTCGGTTCGAACTCGGCGGCGATGATGTCGAACACGCCGTCGAAATGGTCGGCGAAGCCGAGCCGCGCCAGCACGGCATCGACATGGTCGACCGAGCCGTTGGTGAGGATCAGCTTGCGGCCCGGCAGCTTTGCGATGGCCGCGCCAAGCGCCGGATTCGGCTCCAGCGGAGAGTGGTCGATCTTGTGGACATAGGCGAGGTAGTCGTCGGCGGAGACGCCGTGGAGGGTCATCATGCCGCGCATCGTGGTGCCGAAGCGGCGATAATAGTCTTTCTGGATCGCCCGCGCTTCCTCCGGGCCGACATTCAGCCAGTTGCAGACGAACTCCCCGATCCGCGCATCGACCTGCTGCCACAGATTGACGTGATGCGGATAGAGCGTGTTGTCGAGGTCGAACACCCAGGTGTCGACATGGTTGAAGCTGCGGGGGAAGGTCATATCGGCATTCTCAACTTGTCGTCCCGGGGCGCGCGAAGCGCGAGCCCGGGACCCATAACCCCAGGGAGGAGTTTTGCGAAGACTCGGGGTGACCAGCTTCCCTCCGCAACCACTCCCTGGGGTTATGGGTCCCCGCCTTCGCGGGGACGACGGCGGAGCTTGTGGATGCTTGCGTGCTGATCATTGCGCCAATCTCACGGCACGGCAAAGCGCAGCGTCTTGCCGCCGCTCGAGATGTCTACCGCGCCGAAGCCCGTTGGCGCAAAGCCGCGCGCGCCGCAATCGGTCTGCTCGCTGGTCTCGAACTTGGTCTCGCGTGTGCAGAGCTGCCTGTCGCCGCCCCAATTCAGCGGCTTGTCCTTAAGCTTGACGATTCGGTTGTCGGCGTCGACCGCTTCCGCGAAGCTGAAGATCTGCTTCGGCTGGCCTGATACATCGGGGTGCAGGCAGGTCTTGGGATCGATGCGATACCAGCCGCGGCTGGTCACCGCCTTGCCGTCGTCGGTCGCGATCGCCGCCATCACCTTGTGCGGCGTGTCGTTGCACCAGGTGAGGCCGGTCGCGGACGGCGTCTGCACGGCATCGACCATGGTCTTGAAGAAGTTCTGCGAGCCCACGATGTCGGACGACAAGCCCCGGCTCTTCAGGAATGCGGCCAGCGCGCTCTGCGTCTTCGGCCCGTCGACGCCATCGATCGGCGCGGCGTCGTAGCCTGCGATCACCAGGAGCCGCTGGATGCCGGCGAGGCGCGCCTGCTCGTCGTCATATTCGGAATCCTCGGCGAGATAAGCGACGAGGTTGCCGTCCGGGCTTTGCGTCGGCGTCACCTGTGTGAAGGGAACCTGCGTCTGGCCGCTGCGGCACTGCCTGGCCGCCGCGATGACGAAATTGTCCTGCGCGACGCACAGCATGTCGTTGCCGCTTTGCGGGATCGGCGACGCGCCGTAGACGCCGAGCGCGCGCGCGTTGAGCAGGATGCGGTCGGCGGTCAGCGTGCCCTGCACCACCACGCGGCAGGCGGCGGGATCGATCCTGAACCAGCCGCGCGTCGCGGTGGCCGCCTTGTCGTCGATGCCGATCGCGGCCTCGACCACATAGGACATGCGGTTGCAGATCTTGAGGTCGGCGATCGCCGGCGCCGAGGAGAAGAAGAAGGAGACAGTTGCGGCAGGCAGCGTCATCAGGAAGCGGGTGAGGGGGGAGCGGCGTAGATGACGCTCTCTCAAATCGTCATGGCCGGGCTTGACCCGGCCATCCACGTCTTTGCCGCGAGAAGAAAGGTCGTGGATGCCCGGGACAAGCCCGGGCATGACGACCTTCTTCCGCTGCTCGCGTTCCCGCATCACTTGTGGATCAGCGTGCCCGTGCCCTGGTTGGTGAAGAGCTCGAGCAGCACCGCGTGCTGCATCTTGCCGTCGATGATGACGACGCCCTCGACGCCCTGTTCCAGCGCGTAGATGCAGGTCTCGACCTTCGGGATCATGCCGCCGGAGATGGTGCCGTCGGCGATCAGTTTTCGCGCGTCCTTCACCGACAATTGTGGGATCAGCTTCTTCGACTTGTCGAGCACGCCGGGCACGTCGGTGAGCAGCAGCAGGCGCTTGGCCTTCAGCGCGCCGGCGACGGCCCCTGCAAAGGTGTCGGCGTTGATGTTCAGCGTCTGGCCCTCTTTCGAGGTTGCGAGCGGCGCCAGCACCGGGATCAGCTCGTAGCCGATCAGCTGGTTGAGCAAAGTGAGGTCGACCTTCTCGGGGTCGCCGACGAAGCCGAGATCGATCGCCTTCTCGATGTTCGAGTCGGGATCGACGATGGTGCGCGTCGTCTTGGTCGCCTTCACCATGTTGCCGTCCTTGCCCGACAGGCCCACCGCCTTGCCGCCGGCCTCGTTGATGTAGCCGACGATCTGCTTGTTGACGGAGCCGGCGAGCACCATCTCGACGATCTCGATGGTCGCGGCATCGGTGATGCGCAGGCCCGCGGCGAATTCCGAGACGATCCCAAGACGCTTGAGCATGGTCGCGATCTGCGGCCCGCCGCCATGCACCACCACCGGATTGATCGCGGTCTGCTCCAAGAGCACGATGTCGCGGGCAAAGTTCTTCGCGGTCTCCTCGTCGCCCATGGCATGGCCGCCATATTTGATGACGATGGTTTCCTCGTCATATTGCTGCATGTGCGGCAGCGCTTCGGACAGGATGCGGGCCTGGTCGAGCGGAGAGATGTCGGTCATGTCGCGGTCTCGCTGGCGGGTCGAATGGTGCGCGTTCTATCCGATTGGCGGGGACAGCGCAAAGGTGTGGCAGCTATGTAGCCCGGATGGAGCGCAGCGTAATCCGGGATTCGTCGCCGCAGACACCGGCCCCGGATTGCGCTTCGCTCCATCCGGGCTACGGATTCAGCGCTTCGCCGCCACCGACGCCACGCTTACCGCCAGCCAGCTCGCAATCATCACCATCCCGCCCGTCGGCGCCGCCATCGGAAACAGCGCGTGCCCGGCATACTGCCGCAAGGTGAGGTCGCCTGCGAACAGCGCGGCACCGATCGCGAAGCCGAACGTCGCCACGATTCCAATTCCGCCGTGCAGAAGGCCGCGCGTGAGCAAGGCGATGGTCGCAAGTATGGCACTTGCATGAAACAGCAGCATGGCGCTGGCGGAGGCAAGACGGCTCGCGTCGGCACCATGGGCGGACGCGGCGGCCAGCGCGACGCCGGCGGCGCCCATCAAGCCGGCAAGCCCGATCAGCAGGCGGTGCGCTGCCATCACGAGGCCCGCTCTTCCAGGAGCTTCGCCATCGCGGCGCGAAGCTCGGCCATGCCGGTCGCGCTGCGCGACGAGGTCGCGAGCACGGTCGGGAAAGCGGCCGGATGCTTGGCGAGCACGGCCTCGGTCTCGGCGATGCGTGCTTGCAGCTCGGCAACTTTCACCTGGTCGGCCTTGGTC
The DNA here is from genome assembly GCF_020194115.1 of Bradyrhizobium sp. NBAIM01. Lineage (NCBI taxonomy): Bacteria > Pseudomonadati > Pseudomonadota > Alphaproteobacteria > Hyphomicrobiales > Nitrobacteraceae > Bradyrhizobium > Bradyrhizobium sp. NBAIM01. The sequence goes on from NZ_JADYVU010000007.1 coordinate 99,578, forward strand.
AGCACGATCTGGTAGCTGACGGCGGAGCGGTCGAGCGTCTTCAGAACCTCGAGATCGACATCCTTGATCCCGTGCCGCGCATCGATCAGCACGTAGACGCGCGCGAGACTGGCGCGCCCCAGCAGGAATTTGTGGATCAGCTCGGTCCAGGACGCGACCTGGCTCTTCGGCGCCTTGGCATAGCCGTAGCCGGGCATGTCGACGAGGCGCAGGTCGTTCTTGCCGGGGACCTCGAAGAAGATCAGCTCCTGGGTGCGGCCCGGCGTATGCGAGGTGCGCGCCAGCGCGTTGCGGCCCGTGAGCGCGTTGATCAGGCTCGACTTGCCGACATTGGAGCGCCCGGCAAAGGCGATCTCCAGCCCCGCCATCGGCGGCAGCGTTTCGATCGAAGGGGAGGCCCAGATGAACTGCCAGTCGCGGGCGAACAGTTTTCGCCCGGCCTCGATCAGCTTGCCGTCTTTTTTCTCGTCCATGAGAAGGATCTATCCCCTCGTCATGGCCGGGCTCGTCCCGGCCGTCCACGTCTGTCGCCGCGGTACCTCCAAAACGTGGATGCCCGGGACAAGCCCGGGCATGACGTTGTGGAGGCAGCTCGGTTCCGCAACGACGGCTACGTTGCCTCAGTCGTCACTTTTTTTTTGAACGAGTTCCGAATGTTGTCGAACAGCTCCACCTTCACGCCGTTGCGGCGCATGATGTAGCCCTGCTGGACCACCGAGAGCAGGTTGTTCCAGGCCCAGTAGATCACGAGGCCCGCCGGGAATCCCGCCAGCATGAAGGTGAAGATCAGCGGCATCCAATTGAAGATGATCTGCTGGGTCGGATCCGGCGGCGTCGGATTCAGCTTCATCTGGATCCACATCGTGATGCCCATGATGATCGGCCAGATGCCGAGCGCGAGGTAATAGCCGAACACCGGAATCGTGGTCGGATCGAACGGGAGCAGCCCGAACAGGTTGAAGAGGTTGGTCGGGTCAGGCGCGGAGAGGTCCTTGATCCAGCCGAAGAACGGCGCGTGCCGCATCTCGATGGTGACGAACAGCACCTTGTAAAGCGCGAAGAACACCGGAATCTGGATCAGCACGGGCAGACAGCCGGCGACCGGATTGATCTTCTCCTTGCGGTAGATCTCCATCATCTCCTGCTGCTGCTTCACCTTGTCGTCGGGATAGCGCTCCTTCAGTGCCAGCAGCTGCGGCTGGATCGACTTCATCTTCGCCATCGAGGCGTAGGACTTGTTCGCCAGCGGGAAGAACAACAGCTTCACGATCACCGTGACGAGCAGGATCGAGACGCCGAAATTGCCGAAGAAGCGGAAGAAGAAGTCGAGGCCGAGGAACATCGGCTTGGTGAGGAAATAGAACCAGCCCCAGTCGATCAGCAGGTCGAACTGGTTGAGGCCGAGCGCCTTGTTGTAGCCGCCGAGGCCCGCGAGCGGGAAGTTGATGCCGACCACGCCGGCTTCCTTGGCGCCTGCGAACAGCCGCGCGTTGGCCGTCGCGGTGCCGCCGATCGCGACTGTGACGGGGTCGAGCAGATAGTCGGTCTGGTAGGTATGGACCTTGCCGACCGGGTTGGACGAGAAGCGCGCCTGGAGCTGGGCGTTGGTATCCGGCAGCAGCGCGGAGGCCCAGTATTTGTCGGTGATGCCGAGCCAGCCATTGGTGGCCTTGAAGTTCACCTGCTTGGCTTCGTCGATCTTGCTGTAGGCATATTCCTGCAGCCTGTGTTCGCCGAGATAGCCGATCAAGCCCTCATGCAGGATATAGTAGCCGGAGACATGCGGCGCGCCGTGGCGCGAGATCAGCGCGAACGGATAGAGCGTGACGGGCGCGTTGCCGACATTGCTCACCTCGTCCTTGATGGTGAAGAGATAATGGTCGTCGACGGCGATGGTGCGGCGGAAAGTCAGGCCGTCGCCATTGTCCCATTTCAGCACCACGGGCGTCGACGGCGTCAGGCTGCCGCTGCCCTCCTGCTGCCAGACGGTCTGGGCATCCGGCATCTTTGCCGTCACGCCCGTCGCTGCAACCCAGCCGAACTCGGCGTAATAGGGCTCCGCCGTGCCCGACGGCGAATAGAGGACGATCGGCGGCGATTTCGGATCGACCGTCTCGCGATATTGCACCAGCGCGATGTCGTCGATGCGGCCGCCCTTCAGCGAGATGCTGCCGGCGATCCGCGGCGTCTCGATCTTGACGCGCGGGCTCGCTGCAATGGCAGTCTCGCGCGAAACGACCGCTTGGGGCGGGCTCGCGGCCGGCGTCGACGGCTGGGCCGCGCCGGGCTGCGGCGCGCTGCCCGGCGTCGGGGACGCGCCCGGCTGCGGCGTGCTGCCCTTCTGGAGCTCGGACTGCGCCTGCTGCTGGGCGCGCTGCTTCTCCATCTGCGGCACGTTGTAGAAGTACTGCCAGGCGATCAGCACCAGGCCGGACAGAATGACGGCGAGGATGGTATTGCGATTGTCGGTCATCTCGATTGTCTCGTCATCAATCCGGTTTGCGGCTGGTCGCTGCGGCGTGACCCGGCCTGTGGCCGCGCGCTTTGGCCGTATGCCGCGCGGGCTTCGTGAACGCTATGCGCAGATCGTCGAGCATGGTGGCGAAGTCGCGCGAGAGCGCGTCCTTTCGTCCGACCAGGACATAATCATGGTGGGGCTGCATCGATGTCGGATCGAGCCGCTTCACCAGTTCGCGCAACCGGCGCCGGATGCGATTGCGCTCGGGGGCGTTGCCGTTCTTCTTGGTGACGGTGAAGCCGATCCTGACAGGGCCGGAATCATCGCGGCGGCGGCTTTGCAGGACGAACGCGGGACTATTCACCCGCGCGCCATTGGCAACGGCGAGGAAATCCGCCCGCTGCCTCAGCCGATCCATGATGAAATCCCAAAAAGGGGGTCCGGCTCAGGCGCTCAGACGCTTGCGGCCGCGGGCGCGGCGGGCGGCGAGAACCTTGCGGCCGCCGGCAGTGGCGAGACGGGCGCGGAAGCCGTGACGGCGCTTGCGCACCAGTTTGCTGGGTTGATAAGTCCGCTTCACGGGTTTTTCTCCGCTGACCGGGCAATTTGCCTGTAGAATTGATGGTAAAGTCCGGAAGATACGGCCCAAAACGGGCCCTTTTTCGGCCCCAAGAGAGCCGCTCCCGGTGTCGCACCGGGTCATCGCGGACAATTCGCGCGGCTTATAAGGGAGCGCCTTGTCTTCGTCAACGCCGCACAAGCGCGCGATTGTGGTGAATATCGCTGTTTGCGCGGCGTTTTTAACCCTTGAGGTGGCGACTCGCGCTATCAGCGCTTACATCACACCTCGGCAGATTAGCGATCCGTAATTTGACCGGACATCGGTCGGGTCGCATCCTCCATCAGCCAAGGCCAACAGGGGCGAGTTTCGTGCCAGCCACAGATCGCCAGCCGATCCAGGATCTGGATCAGCCAGACCAGCCGGCGACGCGGCCCCGCGGCTCGCGCGGGCTCGGGTTGTCCGGCAAGCTGCTGCTGCTCACCATTCCCTTGGTGATGATCGCCGCGGTGCTGCTCTACGTGCCAGCCATCGCGAATTTTTGGGTCAACCGGCTGAATGATCGCGTCGCGGCGGCCAACACCGCGGCGCTGGTGCTGGATGCGGCGCCGCTCGGCATGGTCCCCGATTCGCTGTCGCGGCAGATCCTGAAGAGCATCAACGCCCGTGCTGTTGCCATCAAGATGGGCCAGCAGCGCCGGCTGCTCGCCAGCGACAACATTCCGGCCGCCATCGAGCACGACATCGACCTGCGCGACATGACGGCCTGGGAGGCCATCACCGGCTCGTTCCGGATGATGCTGGAGACCGGCAACCAGGCCATCCGCATCGTCGGCCCCGGGGTCGGCAATGCCCAGTTCATCGAGATCGTCACCGACGAGCTGCCGCTGCGGAAGCAGATGTACCGCTTCTCCCGCAACCTCGTCGTGGTCGCGTTGATCATCGCGGTGCTGACCGCGGGCCTCGTCTATCTCGCGCTTCATTATCTCTTCGTGCGCCCGATGCGGCGGCTGACCGCGAGCCTGGTCGGCTTCCACGAGAATCCCGAGAGCTCGGCCGGCATCATCGTGCCGAGCCAGCGCAGCGACGAGATCGGGGTCGCCGAGCGCGAATTGTCCGACATGCAGCGCGACCTGATGTCGATGCTGAATCAGAAGAGCCGGCTCGCTGCCCTCGGCCTCGCGGTCTCCAAGATCAACCACGATCTGCGCAATCTGCTCGCCTCGGCCCAGCTGCTGTCGGATCAGCTCGCCAGCGTGCCGGATCCGCGCGTGCAGCGCTTTGCGCCCAAGCTCGTGCGCTCGCTCGAGCGCGCCATCGCCTTCTGCCAGTCGACATTGTCCTACGGCCGCGCCCAGGAGGCCGCACCCGACCGCCGCATGATCCTGATCGAGCCTGTTGTGATGGAGGTGCGGGAGACCGCGGGGCTCGCCAACGACGCCTCGATCGCCTGGGTCGCCGCGATCGAGCGCGGGCTCGCGGTCGACGCCGATCCCGACCAGCTGTTCCGGGTCTTGCTCAACCTCGTCCGCAACGCCGCCCAGGCGCTCGAAAGCCATGCGGCGGGTGAGGGGCGCGTGCAGCAGATCCGGATCACCGGAAAGCGCGAAGGCGCCGTCGCCATTCTCGAGGTCTCCGACACCGGCCCCGGCGTTCCCCCGAAGACCCGGGAGCGCCTGTTCGAGGCCTTCCAGACCTCGGGCCGCCCCGGCGGCAGCGGCCTTGGCCTCGCCATCGCCGCCGAGCTGGTCCGCGCCCATGGCGGCGAGATCCACCTGGTCGAGGGCACCATCGGCGCCACGTTCCGCATCGTCATCCCCGACCGTCCCGTGGAACTGCTCTCCATCCGCAACGAGCGCCAGAGGGCTTAAGGCTAGGCCAGCGGCCGACTGAAACGAGCTGGGCCATCGCCATTCCTTCCGTCATTCCGGGACGACCCGAAGGGTCGGGCCCGGAATCCATAACCCCGGCTGGTGGTTATGGATTCCGGGCTCGCGACTTCGTCGCGCCCCGGAATGACGAAGAGAAGTGCGGAAATGCCCCAAAATACCGGCGAGCCGGACCTTGCCAATCGGGACAAGAGCGGTTAGTCAGAGCGCTCTTTCGCACCCCCTCCGGCTCTGCCGGGGGCTGCTTGCGGGCCCCGCCCGCGCTGTTTGCGAAACACGCGCCCGTAGCTCAGCTGGATAGAGCATCAGACTACGAATCTGAGGGTCGGACGTTCGAATCGTTCCGGGCGCGCCATTCTTTGCCGAAAGGTCAGGACAGGACAGCATCTGGTCGCCAGACCGGCCCGAGACCGGATGGCCATGCCGTGTGGGGAGCTGGATGAGGATATCGCAGGCGTTCAAGTTCGAGGCGGCGCATCGGCTGCCAAACGTGCCCGAGACTCACCGGTGCAGCCGGCTGCATGGTCATTCCTATCGGGTCGAGGTCCAGCTGGATGGGCCGGTCGACCCGCACACCGGCTTCGTCGCTGATTTCTTCGATATCGAGAAAAGCTTCGCCGGCATCATGGCGGCGCTGGACCACCAGTGCCTGAACGAGGTCGACGGCCTCGCGAACCCGACCGCCGAGAATATCGCGGTCTGGATCTGGGGCCGCTTGAAGCCCAGCCTGCCGCAGCTGTGGGCGGTCCGCGTTTATGAAACGACGGATTGCTGGGCCGAATATCAGGGGCGGTGACGACGGCCCGCTGACCCAGCGCCGGCCTCACCGTCGCCATATGGGAACCCGCAGGGAAACTCAGGATCAGCCGTATAAGCGGAGTGGTGCTGCTTGCGCGCCGCCGGACGGGTCTCATTGCTCACGAATATATGAGCTGTGTTGATAACCGCATGCGGGTTGGAAGGTTTAATTTCAAGCTGGCGTAGAATGTCCGCAATGCCAGTTGTGCTTGGCCCCTGTACAGGGAAACCGTTGATGGAACGCAAGCTCGCCGCGATCATGGCCGCCGACATCGTCAGCTACAGCCTGATGATGGCCGAAAACGAGGCCTCCACCTATAAAGAGCTGCGCACGGTCTTCGACAATCTGATCGAGCCCACAGTCGCGCAGCATGGTGGACGCATCTTCAAGAAGACCGGCGACGGGTTTCTGGCGATGTTTCCCAGCGTCAACGAAGCCGTTGATGCGGGCTCTGCCATCCAGCAAGGGTTCGACAACGCCCCGTTTGAGCTGCGCATAGGCATCAACCTCGGTGATGTCATCGAGGATAATGGCGATATGTACGGCGACGGCGTTAATGTCGCCACACGGCTCGAGACGATGGCCGATCCCGGCAGCATCTTTGTTAGCGGCGCTGTCGTCATGGCCGCAGACCGCAATCGCGGCGACGTGTTCGCGCGTGTGGGCCGCAGGCGCGCCAAAAACATTCCCGACCGTCTTAACGTCTACCGGGTCCGACGCGCGCAATCATCATGGTCTCGCTGGCGAAAAGTCCCGCGCGTTCTACGCGGTACCGCTGCGCGCTGGTCGTATGGCGTCGCCGCCGTAGCCCTTGTCCTCATCGGCACCCAAATCCAACCGCTTTCCCTGGCGGCGATGGTCAGCCGGCTCCCGGCCGCGCTATCTTTCGACCAGACCCGCGCCGACCCGCGCCCGTCAGTTGCGGTCATGCCCTTTGCGACCATGGGCGGCGACCAGTCGTACTTTGCAGACGGGCTGACCGAGGATGTGACCACGGCGCTCGCAAGGAATTCCGAGCTTCAGATCATCGCGCGCGACTCCACCTATGCCGTGCGCGGGCAAGACAGCGATATGCGCAAGCTCGGGGCAAAGCTGGGCGTTTCCTACGTGGTGGAAGGCAGCGCGCGCCGCGAGGGGGACCGGCTTCGCGTCTCGGCGCAGCTGATCGACGTGAAATCGGGCGCGCACCTTTGGTCGCGCAGCTTCGACAGGCAGGTTGCCGACGTCTTCACCGTACAAAGCGAGCTGACCACGGAAATCGTCGCCCAGCTCGCGCCGTATATCGGCCGAAGTGAAGCCATCGCTGCCGCGCAACGGCCGACCGACAACCTCCAGGCTTACGATCTTCTGCTGCGGGCCCGTCATCGATACCGGCATGGCGTCCAGGATGCGGAAGCACTTATGGAGGCACGCGGCCTATATCAGCGCGCGCTGGAAATGGACCCGGCCTATGCCGCCGCCCGTGCGGGCTTGGCCCTCACTTACATCGCGGATGTGGCCAAGAGGTCGAGTGGTCGGGCGACAGCGCATGAGCTGGAACTAGGTCTTAGCGAAGCGCGCCAGGCCGTGCGCCTCGATCCCAATCTCTCGCTCGGCTATCAGGTGATCAGCTTCGGGCTGGCGGTGCAGGGCGATTATGCGGGCGGCTTGCAGGCCGCCAAGCGCGCCGTCGAACTGAATCCCAATGACCCGGATAGCATGATGGCATTGGCAAAAGCACAAGTCCGTTTCGGGGACTACGCGGACGCTGTTGCCAATGCCGAGCGGGCGCGTCGCCTTCATCCCATGGCACCGGAATATTACGCCTATGTGCATGGCCAGGCTCTTTACGCCGCTGATCGTCGCGATGAGTCGGCTACCGTGATCTCCGAATGCCTTGTAAGGGCGCCGCGCGATGCCAACTGCCTGCTCATACAGGCTGCGCTGCAAGGGCGGCGCGGTGATATAGAAGCGGCGCAGCTGACGATGGCAAGCTTGGTAGGGGCCCAACCGACATTTTCGTTGGAGGCAGAGCGCTCTTATCGCCGGTTTGGCAACAAGCCGCTCATGGAGCAGTTCCTGAAGGACCTGACGGTGGCGAAGGCACCGGGGGCTGCGTAATAGGATTCTGTGTAGCTGAAATTCAATGAGATAGCAGTTCTCAGTTTCATCTCGTCGCGCGCGCCGTTTCGATGGTAAGTTCGTCCGATGCGCACGATCGATCATCTATTCTCCTGCTTCGTTTTATTCCTTGCCATCGCAGCCGCCTCGGTGCTTCCCGCGCGCGCGGCCGAAACCTGCCCGTTCATCAGCGCCCAGGAGCTCGCCCGGGCGATGCCGGCGCTGAAATGGTCGCTGATTTCGAACCAGGACGGCCGCGGCTGCATCTACCAGGCCGGGCGCGGCGACACGATGATGCTCTCGGTGTTCCGCAATCCCGACAAGGACCGCGCCAGGGAATTGTACGCGACCTTCGTCAAGACGCTCGGTGAGCGCATGCCGCTGAGCGCAGTGTCCGGAATCGGCGACGAAGGCCAGGGCGGAACGAGCGCGGCGGGCGCGGAGCGCCAGGAGGCCTCGGTCGTCGCCCTGTCCGGCGATTACATTCTGCAGATCAGCGTCTATCCGATCGGCCGGCGCGCCGATGATGCGCTGCTCGCGCCGATCACTGAGGCCGCGCGCGTTGCCGTCGGCAATGTGAGCAAGAGCAGCGAGCGGTTCGGCAATTGCGAGTGGCTCACGGCCGCCGATGCCGACGGCTTTCTCGACAACGGCACGCTGACGGTGCAGCGGACCGGGGCAGGCAGCTGCATGATGTTCGATCGCGAGGCCAACACCATGACCGTCGCGGTGATCACGACCTCGCGCGATACCGCCGCCAGCATGATGAAGCGTGCAGGGCCATGCACGCACGTGGCGATCCCCGAGCTCGGCCGCGAAGCCTTCGGCGAGCATTCCTGCACCAAGGGCAACGGCAACGCCGTCCACATCCATGTCTGGAAGAACGGCCGCCAGGCTTCGATCCTGTTCGCCCCGGTCAAGCCGCATCCGCAGTCCGGCTCGGTCGAGCGCCTGAAGGCGGTTGCCGCGCGGGTGTATGGGAAACTGTGACGACGGTGGTCGGGGTCACACTTGCGTCGCGCAATTCTGGATTGCGTTTGCCGCGGGCGCAGCTATCGTCCCACACCCCACGGTCTGCTGGAAAGCCCTTGATGTCTAAGCGTCACATGGTCCGCAGCCAGTGACTTGATCTGTGTCGCTGCCGCGCTGCTGCTATCGGCCCTCACCGCGGATGCCCAGGAGGCACAGTGGTCTCCGTTGTGGGATGCCTTGACGAAGCGGTCCGACGCAAAGGTGGTCGACGGCGTCAATGACAAGGGCAAGGCGACGCGACGTATAGATCTCTCCTCGGGGGTGTCCTTCTTTTTGGAGCGCGATGGCGACCGGATAATGAGTACCGGGGTCGACAACAGCGGACGCGGGGCCGTGCAATGCAGTTGGGAGATTTATGTCGGGGTCCGAGCCTACACCGAAGCTTGCCAGCCGGGCGAAGATCAAGCCTTTGAAGCCGATCTGGACGATGCGATAGCTCGCATGAACGAGTTCATCGTTGAGAACAGCATCGTTCCCGTGACCAAATCGGAGCTTCAGGATGCCATTCGGCAACGTAAGCAGCACGTCGGGGACGTGGTGCGCGGGCAATCCGACGACGATCGCCGCAAGCTGTGCGAAGCCAACCCTATTCGTCCCATGAGCATTGCATTGCGGTCCGCTTCGCACGACTTGCGAGTTTCAACTTTGAACACGCTCTTGTCCGTCAAGCGACCACCGGTGAAGAATCCGTGCCTTTGAGCGTGCCGCTGCCGGCGTGATGCGGTTTCGCAAAACGATGCAAGACGACAGCAACCGCCGGGACCCTCGGAGGTCCCGGATGTCATCGGCCTAGACCGTCAGCCCGCAAGCCCGCCGGATCGCGATCTGAATCGGCGAAGGTGGCAGCGCCGGATCGAATTCGCGCTTCGGCAGCAGCGGAGGCTGTGCCATGAAGCGTGGCTCTTTCCCGCGGTGGGGTTGCGCGGCATGAACCAGGAACGGGTGGCACAGATAGACGGTGCCTGGCTTGCCGGTCGCAAGTTCAACCTCGCAATCCCTGCTCGACGCCCAGTCGCCGGCAGCAAGTTGCCGGAGCGTTGTGCCCGCCTCGCCATGGCGCAGTAGCTCCCGCGCGATGGCCGCATGCGAGCCTTTCCGGATTCGCGTGGGCGCATCATCGTTTCCGACGTCCGAGAACAGGAAGAGCATCAGCAGCGCACGGCCGCTGCTCTTCACATTGGCACGCCATTCCATGAAGTCGGCATGGGCTGTGCCAAAGCTCATGTCCACATGCCAGCCATCGTCGCCTGGCGATTGCGATGACGGGAAGCGGATCGGAAAGGTTCCGAGGCCCCTGGGCGCAAGCCAGCGCCCTTCGCCGGCGAGCTGATCATAGGCCTTGTGCAGACGCGGCGTGTTCGCGGCTTCAATGAAGGGGGGCGTCGCTTTGGCGCCGACCCGGACAACGGGCTGGGTCCAATGTTCGGGCTCGTCCGGCGACAGGCCGATATCCGCCCACAGCTCGTCCCTGCATTGCTTGGCAAGGTCGGTGCTGAAGGCATTCTCGAGTTTGACGAAACCGTCGTCGATGAAGGTCTGGACCTGACGGGGCGTCAGGCCAACCTGTTCGGTCTTGGGCATTGCACATCTCTCCGTTCGGCTACCGCAGCGCGCGTAGCCGTTTGATCTGAGTGGCGCGGGAGCGCCGGAACGACGTTCGGCCGTTCAGATCAGCGGGAAGAATGTGGAGATGAACATCATGGCGGGAACGTATAGCGCGGCGGAGCGGGGAATCAAGACACGGACAAGCGGATGAGCGAGGCCTTCACCGCAGGCCCTGCTCGTCGATCAGGATGCGGTGGATCTCGATGCGCTCCGGCAGCTCGATCAGAAACTCCGCGTCGCGCGCGAGATGATGGACCTTGGTCGGCTCGCCCTTGGTGAAAGCCGTCATGGCTGCGATGTCCGCCCAATAGGAAATGGTGGTGAACCACGTCTCCTCGTCGCGGTCCTCGCGCAATTGCTGCACGCCGAGCGCGGTCTTTCGCAGTGGCGGGATGCCCTCGGCCTGCAGATAGGCCTGGTAGGCGTCGGCGAGGTCGCGGCGGGTACGGCCGCGCCAGACGCGGGCGATGGTCGGCTTGGTCGGCATGGCAGGATTCTCCTCGCTGCCGAACGCCGTGCGGCGCATCTCGTTCCAGCGTCGCCATGTCACGGCCGCCGGCAGCCGCGGCTGGAACCTGGCGCTTGGTCGGCACTGGCGAATCATGGGCCGGATCTTGACCGGCGCCGCGGCAGCATTTCCACATCATTGATCTGAAACAATGATGGTCTTCGCCACAAATGCTAGGGCCAGTCGCAGGTCACGTGCGAGGCTCCCCAGGCCGGCCAAGACAATCTCCGCGCGTGATGAAATCCGAGGGCTCAATGGGACGACTGCTGAATATCGTAACGCCGCTGCACACTGCGACCAAGCGCGACTACATGGGCCGCATGAACGACGACAAGATCGGCTGCTCGCTGAAGGCGCGGGAGTACGAGGCCGATTACTGGGACGGCGATCGCCGTTTCGGTTATGGCGGCTACCGCTTCATCGAGGGGCGCTGGGCCCCGGTCGCCAAGGCGCTGATCGAGACCTATGGCCTGAAGGACGGGTCGAGCGTGCTCGACGTCGGCTGCGGCAAGGGTTTTCTGTTGTACGAGATGCAGAAGATCCTGCCGGGTCTGAAGGTCACCGGCTTCGACATTTCCAAGCATGGTCTTGCCAATGCACACGAGCAGGTGAAGCCGTATCTGTTCAACTATCGCGCCCAGGACGTCTATCCCTATGGCGACGACAGCTTCGACCTCGTCATCTCGCTCGGCACCCTGCACAATCTCAGGCTCTACGAGCTCGAGGCCGCGCTCAAGGAGATCGAGCGGGTCGGCAAGAACAAATACGTCATGGTCGAGGGCTACCGGAACGTCACCGAGCTGCACAACCTCGAATGCTGGGCGCTAACGGCAGAATCCATCCTGCACACCTCGGAATGGATCTGGCTCTACGGCAAGCTCGGCTACACCGGCGACTACGAATTCATCTATTTCGAGTGAACGGGCGCGCGATCCATGGACATCAAGACCGCGAAGGCCGCGATACTCGTCGAATCCGGCAAGCCGCTGATCGTCGACGAGTTCAATCTGCCCGACAGGCTCGAGCACGGTCAGGTGCTCGCCCATGTGCACACGTCGAGCATTTGCGGCGCACAGATCAACGAGATCGACGCCGTCAAGGGCGTCGACAAGTTCCTGCCGCACCTCTTGGGGCACGAGGCGCTGGCGACCATCGTCGAAACCGGACCCGGCGTCGTCTCCTGCAAGCAGGGCGATACCGTCGTCATGCATTGGCGGCCGGGCAAGGGCATCCAGTCCAACACGCCGGTTTATTCCTGGCGCGGCAAGCGCCTCAATGCGGGCTGGGTCACCACCTTCAACGAATATGCCGTGGTGTCGGAGAATCGCGTCACGCCCGTTCCTGATACGATCGACCGCACCAGTGCGCCGCTGCTCGGCTGCGCGGTGACGACCGCGCTCGGCGTCGTCAACAACGATGCGCAGATCGCCATCGGCGAATCCGTCGTCGTATTCGGTGTCGGCGGCGTCGGATTGAACATCGTGCAATTCGCCGCGATGGTCGGCGCCTGGCCGGTCATTGCGATCGACCGCCTCGACAACAAGCTGGCCATGGCGAAGGATTTCGGTGCCACCCACATCATCAATTCCGAGACTGTGAAGGATGTGGCCGCCGAGGTCCGGTCCATCACGGGGGCCGACGGCCCCGACAAGGTCGTCGAGACCACCGGCGTCAAGAACCTGATCGAGCTCGCCTACGAGATCACCGCCAAGAAAGGCCGCTGCATCCTCGTCGGCGTGCCCCGCGAGAAGGCCGAGATCTATACCCTTCCGTTGCACTTCGAGAAGGTGCTGAAGGGCTCGGAAGGCGGGCAATGCCAGCCCGCGCGCGATATCCCGCGCCTGGTGCGACTCAGCGACGCCGGCAAGGTGAGCTACCGCGGCATCGTCACCCACGAGTTCGCGCTCGACGACATCAACGACGCCTTGGATCTGATGCGCAGCGGCACATCGGGACGGATCCTCCTGAACATCAGCTGAGCGCTGCGCTCGCCGCGCACGCGCCGGTCACTAATCGATCTCCGCCTTGGTCTTCAGTCCGGGCAACACGGTGCGGACGTGCTCGGCCAGCGTCGTCGCCAGCAGCGAGGGCCTCGCCTCCGAGAATTCGAGCGCGATGCCGATGGTTGGAAGCAGGGGCAGTCCGGCCGAGACGACATGAAGATCGAACGGAACGGCGGTTCGTGTCAGGACGCTGATCGCATGACCGGACCGCGCGATCGCGATCAGGCCGGCGAGGCTGTTGCTCGCGTAGGCGACCCTGTAGCGCCGATTGACCGCGTCCATCGCGGCGCAGGCGGCGCGGTAGTCCAGGCTCATCGGCGCCGCCAGCGCCAGCGGCAGCACATCCTGCGTCAGTATTTTCGGTTCGGCCTCGTTCGCGACCCAGACGAAGCGCTCCTCGCGGATCACCTCGCGCGCTCCGGCATCGGACAGCGAGACCAGCGCCATCTCGATCTGGCGCCGCGCTAGCATCGGGCGCAGCTCGGAGGTCGGTGCGCAGACCATGCGCAGCTCGACATTGGGATGCAGCGCGCAGAACCCCTTCAGCAGCGCCGGCAGGAAAGCGATCGAATAGTCCTCCGGGCAGCCCAGGCTCAGCGTCCCTTTGAGACTCTCGCCGCTCATGTCGGCGAGAATCTCGTCGTGCTGCGCCAGCAGCGTCTCGGCGTGGGCGAGCAGTTTCTCGCCGGCCGCGGTCAGCCTCATGCCGGATCCGCTGCGGTGAAACAGCGGCTGCGTGATCGTCTGTTCCAGCCGTTGCATCTGCATGCTGAGCGCGGACTGTGTCCGGCCAATCTGCAAGGCCGCCAGGCTGATCGAGCCGGTGCGGGCCACGACGACGAAATTCCTCAGAAGGGTGAGATCCAGCATCGACATCAGGAAGATTAATATCCAGATTGAATTATATCAATTAGCCTGAAGTCAAATTCTTGCCTAGAGGTCGGACGTCCCCCAAGCGAGAGGTGGCTGTCATGACCTTAAATGCCGATCCCGATTTCTGGGCGTCCGCCAACACGCATCTGACCCGCTATGGGCCGAGTTTCGAACCCGTCATCATCGAGCGTGCGGCCGGCAGTTTCGTCTACGATGCCGACGGACGCGCCATCCTCGATTTCACCTCGGGTCAGATGAGCGCTGTGCTGGGGCACACGCATCCCGACATCGTCGCCACGGTCGCACGGCAAATGGGTGCGGTCGCTCATCTCTTCAGCGGCATGCTCTCGCGTCCGGTGGTGACGTTGGCCGAGCGTCTCGCTGCGCTTGCGCCCGGTCTCGACCGCGTGCAGCTGCTGACGACAGGCGCGGAAGCCAATGAAGCGGCGATCCGGATGGCCAAGCTCGTCACCGGCCGGCACGAAATCGTCGCCTTCGCGCAAAGCTGGCACGGCATGACCGGCGCGGCGGCGTCGGCGACCTACAGCGCGGGCCGGCGCGGTTATGGGCCGGCCGCGGTCGGATCGTTCGTCATTCCCGCGCCGAACGCCTATAGGCCGCGCTTCAGGAACGTCGACGGCAGCAACGACTGGCAGACCGAGCTCGACGATGCGTTCGCACTGATCGACAGCCAGTCGACCGGTAGTCTGGCGGCCTTCATCGCCGAGCCGATCCTCTCCAGCGGCGGCATTCTGGAACTGCCGCTCGGCTATCTCGCGGCTTTGAAGCAAAAATGCGAGCAGCGCGGCATGCTGCTGATCCTCGACGAAGCTCAGACCGGAATCGGCCGCACCGGGCACATGTTTGCCTTCGAGCGTGACGGCGTGGTGCCTGATATTCTCACGCTGTCGAAGACGCTCGGCGCCGGTCTGCCGCTCGCCGCGGTCATGACGACAAAGGCCATCGAGCAGACCGCGTTCGAGCGCGGCTTCCTGTTCTACACCACGCATGTCTCCGATCCCTTGCCCGCCGCGATCGGCGTCACGGTGCTCGACGTTGTCGCGCGCGACGGGTTGGTGGCGCAGGCAACCGCCAGGGGCAACAGGCTCCGGGATGGATTGCTGTCGCTGCAGCAAAAGTTCGAATGCGTCGGTGACGTCAGGGGCCGCGGGCTTCTGCTTGGTCTTGAAATCGTCGTCGACCGGCAGTCCAAGACGCCGGGGTTTGAACTCGGCGCGCGGATCATGGAGGAGACCATGCGTCGCGGTCTCAGCATGAACATCGTCAAGTTGCCCAGCATGGGCGGCGTATTCCGCATCGCGCCGCCGCTCACGGTGTCCGAGGCCGAAATCGATCGCGGTCTCGAGATCATGTCGGAGGCGATCCAGGCTGCTGCGACGACGCACTGATCGGGGAAGGCCTTTTCCGGATGCAACTCGCCAGGACATATGGGCGTCCGACGCTGTTCTCGCGGCACGGCATGGTCGCCGCCGCGCATCCGCTCGCGGCACAGGCCGGTGCACGAATCCTGATGCAGGGCGGCAATGCGTTCGATGCGGCCGTCGCCACGGCGGCCGCCCTCAACGTGGTCGAGCCGTTCATGTCGGGGCTTGCCGGGTTTGGACTGGCCACGATCTGGGTGGCGATCGAGCAGCGCATTCGCGTGCTCGACTTCGCGCCGCCGATGCCCGCAAGCTTCCCGGTCGGCAGATACACCAGCAGATTCGAGCTCGAGCGCGGTCCGCAGGCAGCCTCGACGCCCGGCAATCTCGCGGGCTGGTGCGAGCTGCTCTCGCGCTATGGACGCAAATCGCTACCGGACGTCTTTGCGCCGGCGATCACGCTGGCGCAGGGCGGCTTTGCGCTCTCGGATTTCGGTGTTGATGAGATCAACGAGCAGGTGCCGCTGCTCGAACCCTGGCCGGAGCTGCACGCCGCACTGGTCAGGAACTATCTCCCGGATGGAATGCCGGTGAAGCTCGGCAGCATCGTCGCGCAGCCTGATCTTGCGCAGACTCTTGCCGAGATCTCCGAATGGGGGCCCGAGCATCTGTATGGCGGCAAGCTCGGCCGGCGGATCGTGGACTATCTCGCCACGCTCGGCGGCAGCCTGACGCTGGACGATGTCATCGCCGTCAAGCCGCACTGGTTCGATCCCCTGACCGTGTCCTATCGGGGGCTCGAGCTTCACGTCCCGGCGCAGCAATGCGGCGGCTTCCAGTTCGCCCTGACCCTCAAGATCCTTGAAGGCTTTGACCTCGGGCGTCTGCCGAAGGACGGCGCCGATCATCTCGACACGGTCTATCGCGCGATCCGTCTCGCCGCCGGCGAGCGCATCGCCCATGGCAATCTGGGACCGGATCAAGCCGCTGCAGCAATGTCCGAGGCGACGATCGCGCGGCTTCGCCAGCGTGTGAGCGACGGCCGGCCGATCACGGGCCCGACGGAGCAATGGATGCCGCAGGATCGTGCCGATCCCGGCCACACCACCTCGTTCTCGATCGCCGACGCCGAAGGCAATCTGGTCTGCATGACGCAAAGTCTCGGCAGCCCGTTCGGCAGCGGCGTCGTGGTGCCGGGGACCGGCGTTTGCCTCAACAATCATCTGCATTGGGCCGACGTGCAGCCGGGAAGCCCGAACCTCGCCAAGCCGGGCGATGCGTTGCCGGTGACGCTGGCACCGTCGATTGCGACGCGCGGCAGCCGTCCGGTGCTCGCGCTGGGGACGCCCGGCAGCTACGGCATCCCGCAAACCCAGGCCCAGGCTTATGTGCAGCACATCGAGTTCGGCCTTCCGCTGCAGCAGGCGATCGAGGCGCCGCGTTCACGGCTGTGGGACGGCCGCTTCATTCAGGCAGAGAACCGCATCGCGCCGGAAACGATCGTCGAACTGAAACGCCGCGGCCACGAGATCGAGATCTTGGACACCGGGTGGACCATGCTCTGCGGCGGCATGCAGGCCATCGCGCTCGATCCGGAAACCGGCGTGATGACGGGTGCCGCCGATCCGAGGCGGGATGGATATGTCATCGCCTTGTGAGCGGTCGCACATCGAGGCGAGCGCAGGCAGGCGCCGCCGATGTGCGCCGCGCCTGAATGGCTGGCCGCGTCGCGTTAACGAATCGTTCACCGCCCAAGACCATGCCAGCCCAGCCGAGCCGTAACCGGCGGTTAACCATGGATATTTACGGTGTAGCAAGCCTCAGAGCTATGACTGTCAGTTGATTTCGAGTCCAACCCATGGCGTTCGGTAGCCGCGCATCTCCGCGAAGCATCGCCCCGACGGAGCAAGCGGCTTCGTGGGAAGCGCCGCGCGCTGGGAAGGCGAAGCTTGACGGCGCCTCGCCGGGACTGACCAAGGGATCGTTGACCGTCTCCGGGACGCTGTCCTTTCTGCGCGAGAACGGCCGGCGCATTCTGACGCTGGCGCTGGCGCTGTTCGCCCTCGGCGTCGTCGCCCTGATGGTGCTTCCGGTCCGCTATGCCGCGACGGCCCTGGTCGTGCTCGATCCGCGCGAGCTGCGCGTGACCTCGGAGCAGGACGTGCTGCCCGGCATCGGCCAGGATGCCGCGGCGCTGCAGAGCCAGATCGAGATCGCCAAATCCGACGGCTTCCTCCGCCCCCTGATCGAGCAGCTCAAGATCGCGGACGACGAAGACATCGCGGGCGGTTATACCGACATGACGCGCCTGCTCGAAAGATTCCGCAACCGCCTCGAGATCACCCGGCGCGGGCTGACCTACGTCATCGCGATTTCCTTCACCTCCAACCGGCCGGATCGCGCCGCCTACTACGCCAATGCCATCGCCGAGGCCTTCGTCGCCAGCCAGGGCCGCGTCCGCACCGAGGCGACGGACGAGGCGGCCGGCTGGCTCCAGGACCGGCTGAAGACGCTGAGCGAGCGCCTGCGCGCGTCGGAAGACGCCGTCGCCGCCTTCCGGCTCGAGCACAACATCGTCAATGCCGGCAAGGAATCCACCACGCAGCAATTGCGGGTGACCGACCTGACCCAGCAGGTCTCCGCCGCCCGCGCCCGCACCGAGGAGGCCAAGGCGCGCTACGAGCAGGTGCAGCGCGACGTCAAGGCCAATGTCGAAGGGCCGGTGAAGCAGGATCTCCTCAGCATGCTGCGCGCGCAGCGCTCGGCGCTGAACGACCAGATCGCGCAGAAGAAGGCGGTTTATGGCGACCGCCATCCCGACCTTGCGATCTCCTACAGCCAGCTGGCGGATATCAACCGGCAGATCGAGATCGAGCGGAAGAAGAACATCGATACGGCCAAGTCCGAATATGAGGCTCAGCTGGAGCAGCAGAACGCGCTGGAAAAGCAGCTCAAGGCGGTCGAGACCAAGATGCTGCGCGACGGCCAGGCGCTGGTGAAGCTGCAGGAGCTGCAGCGCGACGCCGATGCCAACCGCAACATCTACGAGCAGTTCCTGTCGCGGTTCAAGACCACCAATGAGCAGCGTCAGCTGCAGGCGTCCCAGACCAAGATCGCCTCAATTGCCATTCCGCCGTTGCGCTCGACGCGTCCGCCGCTCGCCTTGCTGCTCGCGGCGCTGGCGATCGGCTCGCTGCTGACGTCGACCGCCGCCGTTGCGGTGACGACGAGCCTGTCCGCCGACAAGCCCGAATCCGTTGAGGCGCCTGTCTCACGTGAAGCGGCGGAGACGCCCAACCGGCAAGTTTCCCCTCCTGCCGCCGCCGCGCGCCCAGCCGAGGCGATGCCCCGCCTTCCTGTCTGGGCCCGCATCCCCGAGCTGGCGCCAGGAGGCGGGATCAACACGGTCTGGCAAAGACCGGTCAGCGCGTCGGCCGAGCTCGATCTCGGCCCCCACTTACGGCCGCTGCTCGAACGCATCGACCGCGTGCCGGTGCGCGGCTGCAAGGTCGCGCTGGTCTTGTCGGTCGGTAAGAGCGCCGGCGGCAACACGGTGGCGCGCTCCCTCAATCGCGCCGCCGTCAACCGCGGCATGATGAGCGTGCTGATCCGGCTCCAGCCGGAATTTGCAGGCTCCCAGCCGCCGGTGACCGAATGGCAGGACGGCTCGACCACGGCGGGACTTCAGTCGATCGACGAGTTGCTGAGTGCCGGCCGGAAGCCCGATGCGCGGCCCGAGGACGATATCCGCTCGGAGTTCGACCTGATCGTGGTCCACGCCGGCAATCTCGCCTTGCAGCCCGACGCCATTGCGCTGGCCGCGCATGCCGACCTGATCGTTCTGGTGGCGCGCGCCGGCGAGCTTGGCTCGTCGGCGATGCGCAGAGTGACCGCGGCGCTGTCGAGATACGCGGCGGTGCCGACCGGCCTCGTCGTCAATCACGTGCCCGCTGATTCAATGGTGGCTCAGCCCGACGGTGGCGCTTTGGGCCTTGCGGTGTGACGATGACAGCCTTGCGCTGCCGTCTGCTGGCTGCGGCGATGCTGTTGTCGATCGCGGTCGGCCGTCCGGTATTCGCCGAGGATTGCGTGCCACTGCCGTCGACGGTTTCGCCCGGGCGGCTTGCCGCCCTCTCGCGCGGCTTCAACGCCGACGGCTGGATCAACGGTGCGCCGCCGAGCCGCGCGCTGCTGCAGCAGCTGCGCAAGGCGGGCATGAGCCATGTCCGCCTGCCGGTGCCGGCGGAGCGCGTGATGCCGCGCTTTGCCGCAAAGGACGAGCGCGAGGCGACGCTGCGCGTGCTCGACGGCGCGTTGAAGCAGCTGACCTCGCTCGGCTATTCCAGCTCCGTCGACCTTCATCCGGGCGAGCGCTTCAATCGCCTGCACAAGGATGATCCCGATGCGGCGATGGGCGAGATGCAGGAGGCCTGGCGCGCGCTTGCTGGGGTCATTCGGTCATATCCAGCCGATCTAGTCTTCGCCGAGCTGCTCAACGAACCCGATATCGAAGCGGACAGATGGCAAAAGGAGGTCGAGGCGCTCGCCGCCTTCGTTCGCCGGTTACTGCCCTCCACCACGCTCATCGTCGGTCCGGTCAACTGGCAGCGCGCGGACTCGCTGCCGCGGTTTCGTCCGCTGGCGGACGCTGACGTCGTCTATGCCATCCATTTCTACGATCCGATGGTGTTCACCCATCAGGGCCACTGGGACGCGCGCGATCCGCTGCACGACATCATGGATCTGCCTTATCCGATCAATGCCGGCGATCCCAAGGTTCAGGCGCTTCGGCAGGATTTGCAGGCGAGGGGCGCGGTCAAGGCGCTCGCCATGCTCGATACCGCGATTGGCGCCGCCAAGGAGAAGCCGGGAGCCGATCGCTGGCTCGCGCCGGCGCTCGCATGGCAGCAGCAATTTTCGCGGCCGATCATCGTCAATGAGTTCGGCGTGTTGAAAGCCGGCGCCCCCCGGCAGAGCCGGTTGCGCTGGCTGGCGGAGGTCACTGCCTATGCCCGCGCGCATTGCTGGGGCTGGGCGCATTGGGAACTGGCGCAAGGCTTTGGCCTCGTCGACGCCGCAACCGGCAAGCCCGATCCCGACGTGATGCGGGCGCTGCTCGGCGCGCCCGGCCGGCCCGAACGGGCTCCCGCTGCGCGCCGCGATCGTTAACGGATCCTTACCCCTCGCGCGGCTATCGTGTCCGGCGCGATGGTAAAGGACGATTGATGAGCGCCGGGTACTCACCGCAAGGCCAGAGCGTGCAGGCCGCGCCGTCGCCTCCGGCCTGGCGCGAGCTGGCGGCGACCTTCTGCATCGCCATCGCGACGATCAGCTCTGCGCCAGTTCTGCACCTCGCCAATCCCGCGCTGGCCATCATCATCGAGGTCCTGATCGGTATCGCCATCGTCGTTGCGGTCCCGACCTGGGCCCCGGCGGTCGCGATCTTCGTCCTGTTCTTCCAGAACCTGTTCGTCTCCATCCTGTCGCCGCTGGTCCCGCTCCCCTCCGATCTCGATTTCATCAAGGGCTACAATTTCCTGATTTGCTCCGTGATGTGGCTGGCGACGTTTGCGCTCTACGTGCTGGGCCAGAGGAGCCAGTCGAGGGAAATCAATCAGATCATGCGCTGGGGCGTCGTCACCCTCGCCGTCGTCTCGCTCTATTTCGCGATCGGCTTCGTCCAGGACGGACAGCCGGCGGCGGTCTATTTGCGCAACATCGTTCTGCCGCTGTTTCTGTTTCAGCTGTCGCTCCTGACCGCGGCAACCTTTGAGGTGCGCATCACGCCGTTCCTGGTCGCGCTAGCGGTCCTCCTCATGCTGTGCGGCTATGTCGAGCTCGTCTTGCGCGATGTCTGGCTGGCCGTCACCAACGGCCATACGTTCTGGGGCTTCGACGAGCTCAAGGCGACCCATTCCGGCGTCTGGGAAACCCAGATGCGGCAGACCGGCAACGTGCCCGTCACACTCAAGGATCGTTTCAGCTTCGACTTCCTGAACACGCCCTTGCTCGAAGGCTTCGGCCTGTCGAAGATGCTGCGCATTCACGGCCCGAACATGCACCCGATCAGCTTCGCCTACGGGATCGGCTTTCTCGCCTTGTTCCTGTTCTCGGTCGGACGCCCGCTGCTCGCCCTGGCAGCCCTGCCGCTGCTGGTCTTCTGCAGCGTGAAGGGAGCGCTCATCACCGTCGTCTTCGTGGCTGCGGGCTGGATCGGGACTCGCCTCATCGGTGCCGTAGCGACATTGTTGCTGGGGTTCGCCGGCATGATCGCCTTTGCGATCCTGGCGATCCGCATCGGCCTGCAGATCGGCGACTATCACGTCATCGGCCTAATGGGCGGCCTCGACGGATTCGTGCAGAGACCTTACGGCCGGGGCCTCGGCATCGGCGGCAATTTGTCGGACAGCTATTTTTCGATCGATTGGAGCGCTGCGCAGGCGGCCGGCACGATCGACGGCGCGGTCGAAAGCGCGATCGGCGTCCTCTTGTACCAGATGGGCATCGCGGCCTTCGTGCCGCTGGCCTTCTATTTCGCGATGGCGCTCAAGGCCTGGCGCCTCTACGCGTCGTCGGGATATCTGACGCAGGGCCTCGCCGGCTTCGGCGTGCTCGTCGTTCTGCTCAACGGATTATTTCAGGAAGAGGCCCTGTTCGCGCCGCTCGCGCTGGGCCTGATGCTCTCGCTCGCCGGTCTCGTCATCGGCAGCCATGCGAGGGTGCAGAGCGTTGCAAACGAGGATGCCGAGCCCGCTCGGCTCACCGGCTACCAGCCGGCTGCGTGAGCTGCCGACCTGCCGACGGTCCCAGTACTCGGGACCGTGCCCATCCAGGAACTTCCGTTTTTTCCCGGCGTTGAACACGACCCGCACAAGCGGCCGACGCACGCGATGAAGAATTTTTCCAACGCCGAATTTTCTCCCGAGGTGATCGAGATCATGACGACCGCGCTGGAAGCTGCCGTTGCGACCCTGCCGGATCCCGTGCATTCCTCGCACGTCAACGCGCTCGCCGAATCCATCCTGCGCACCGCCGGCGCTGGCGAGCGGAACGTCGCCCACCTGCAAAGGATTGCCTTGATGGAGCTGCAACTGGCGCCGCGCAAGTGACGAGGCGGACATGAAGACATTGCTTGCCGCAATCATCGCGCTCTGTGCGACATCCTCGATCGCCTCGGCAAGCGGCTGGAGGACTTACCGCATCCCGGAATCCGGAACGACGGTCGACATTCCCGCCTCGATCTTCGCCGAGCCGGCTGGCAAGCCAGACGGATATGGGCAGCAGTTTCGCAGCTCCGACGGCAGTGCAGATCTCACCGTTCAGGCCATCGAGAACCGGCAAGGTCTGTCGCCGGCCGAATTCCTCGCCAGCAAGAATCCGCCGACGGGGATCATCTACAAGCGGATCAGCTCGAACTTCTTCGTGGTCTCGAGCATCAAGCGCGACAAGATCTGGTACAACCGCTGCAATTTCGCGCGCGGCTATGTGCACTGCGTTCTGATCAATTATCCGGCCGCCCAGAAGCGGCGATGGGATGCCGTCGTCACCCGGATCAGCCACAGCCTGCGTGGTGGCTGAGCCGGCTCGCAAGACGGAAAGTCGCAAACGGAAAAGCTGCCCGGGCCAAGCCGGGCAGCAGGTGGTGAGGAATAGAGCCGCGCGATTCTAGCGCGCCGTCGTCGTCGTCCTCGACATGGTCGGCTTCGAGCCCGGCACATGCGACATCGTCTTGGTGGTCGAGCCGACTTGCTCGCCGGCCTTGACCTTGGTGCGGGTGTGCGAGCGGCTGAACGTGCCGCCATCATGGGCTTGCGCGCGAGCGTTGGAGTTCATCACCGGACCGTTGCCCTTGTTCATGCTGACGCCGGTCTTGGTCTTGCCGTCGACGGTAGCGGCGCTTCCGCCGGCCGCGATCGAAGAGCCGGTGCGGCCCGTCGCCGAGGTGGACGTTCCGCCGGTGCCGACGGTGGAGGCGGAGGTGCCGCCTGCTGCAGCCGAGCCGCCGCTGCCGCCGGTGATGCTGGTCTGCGCCAGCGATGGTGAAGTGGCGGCAAGCAGAAGCGCGACCGCCGAGGTCGTAACGAGCGTTCTCATGATTCAATCCTTTCTGTACCCTAAGGCGACGAGGTCGAGATTGTGCAGCCGTTGACGGTGATGGTGCTGGCGCTGGTGGAGCCGGGCCCACCCGCCGTCGACGAGGAGCTCGAGACGTGGCCGCCGCCCGCTTGCACATTGACCGACGATCCGCCGGCAGAGCTCGAGCTCGACAGCGAGCCGCTCGATGCGGTCGAGCCCGTCGTGCCTGAACCCGATGCGCCCGCGGCCGTGATGCTGCCGTCCGCATGCTTCACCACCGTCACCTTGCACGTCTCGCCCGACGCCGTCTTGCCGGTCTTTTCCATGGTAGCCGCCTGAGCTGCGCTAAACGTCAGTGCCAACGCTGCGATCGCAATGATTGATCTGTTCATGCGAGTTCTCCTCCAACAAAGACGAAGGAGCGGCATCGCTGCCGCTCCTGGTCAAGGCACTAGTTCTTGTCCTTCTTCCACTCGTCCTTGTTATGGCCCTTGCCCTTTTCGAGGCCCATGTCGCTGGCGTGGCTACCGGACTTGCCGTCGCCCATGCCGGGCGATTTCGACGAACCGGACTGGCCAACGGTCGAGCCGCCCGCAGCCGAGCCGCCAGTGCCGACGCTGGATGAGCTCTTGCCATCGCCCGCCGATGAACCACCGGTGCCGAGCGTCGAGGCCGAGCCGCTGCCCGAGCCACTGCCGGCCGCCGATCCGCCGGTGCCGACGGTCGAAGAGCTGGTGCCGCCGCCGGCCGAAGAGCCGCCGGTGCCGAGCGTCGAAGCAGAGCCTGACCCGCTGCCGCCAGCCGAAGAGCCACCGGTGCCCACCGTCGAAGAGCTGGTGCCGCCGCCGGCCGATGAACCGCCGGTGCCGACCGTCGAGCTCGATTGCGCAACGGCGAGCGCCGTGCCGGCCAGCAGCGCGGCCGCAGCCGCAGAGAGCTTCAGGATCCTCATGTGCATTTCCTCCAGGTTTCCAAAAATCAAATCGCCAATCAGGCCCGGGATAAATTGGCAATCGCGGAAACGTTCCTTGTGTCGGACACGTTGACGCTTCGATTCAGCCTGAGACAGTTCCGCGACAAGCGCACAGCTTTTATTCATTCAGCGTTCATCTGGTGCTGCGGCCATGGAGTCGCGTTCGCTACGATCGCCGGCTCTCAGAATGCTCCGGCCGTCACCTGACGCGTGGAGAGGCGAGAGGAAGCCGCGCGGCCATTCCGATTCGAATGCAGACCGGCTGCGCGCGCCGTGTCGCGCCGAGATGCCGCGACGTCCGGCGTTCGCGTTTCAAGCATCGTCAATGCGCCGCTCGTACCGCGATCAGGCGCGTCGGCGGCGAGCAGGGGAGTGGAGACGGTGGCGGCGATCCGAGTGGATGTGTCGAAGATGATTTTTTCAGGCAGCGCCCGTGCGGAGTGGATGCGAATGGTGGCCCGAGCGGCCTCCGGGCCGGCAGCACGCTCCGCGGGCTGCGGCAGAGAGCGATCCAGCAACAAGAGCAGCGCCACCGCGAAAATGCTTGCAAATACGACGTATCGGACGATCGGCATCAGGCGCTACCGCAAACGAGCTGTCGAAAGAATGCACGGGCGGGCCGCCTCGACGACCCGCCGCGCGGCGGTTTAGTCAATCTCCTGGACGACCATGCGGCTGCCGGGATCGACCAACATCACGCGGTTGCCCGAATAGACGTAGCGGTATTTGGTGAGCGAGGGACCCCAGTCACTCGGCACGGCTGCGAGCTCGACGTCGCTCGGCACGGGCGAACCGACGACGATCTTTTCGCGCGTTTCGACCGGACGGATCTTGCGCTCGGTGACGTAGGACCGGATCTTGGTGCGGGACTCCGGTTCGATCTGCACGGCCGCGCCGTGCCCGGCCCCGGTCGTGGTGGTGACGGTGGTTTGTGCCATCGCGCCCGTCGACACGAGCAGAGCGGCGGCCGAAATCAACATGAGCTTCTTCATTGCGTTCTCCCTCGCCGCTGCATGCGGCGCTGCAATGAACTCGCCATCAGCTGCGCCGTTCCGGAGAAACCCGGAACGTTTGCCGTTTTTTCCCGTTCTCTCACCGGGAGCACTCAACTGGAGGAGAGGAAAATGCCTGTGTTGATTCTTTGGGCGGTGCCCGCGCTCATCGTCCTGGGCGGCGGCATCTATCTCATCGGCTACCTGCAATGAATGTGAAGGTTCCGGTTTCCGGACAAAGGAAGAAACCGGACCCCACATCCGCTTGCGCGCGTCGAGGCCGGTGCTCCGGCCGCGCCGTCGCCATCGGCTTCCGATCATCGCATTGTCACGCTCCGGTCATCTCCGCTGCATCGTCCGTTGCTCTTGTCCCGCGCGCCAGAGCCTGCTTCGTCCGGTGACGTCGGAACGGAGCTCTGGATCGTCGTTTGGCGTTTTCGCGATGCGATCCCGACGCCGCTTCGCTCGAAAACGCTCTGGGGAGAGCTGACATGCAACTGATCAGGACGTTTTCAGCGGACCGCCGCGCGATGCTCAAGGGCCTCGCGGCAGCAGCCGTGGCGCCGCTTGCGGGGCCGGCCTTTGCCGCCGAGGGACTTCCGCCGCAGCCGACCGGCTCAATGGCCGCCATCGCCACCGACAAGTCCTATTGGGCGGCCGTGAAAGGGCTCTATGCCGTGACGCCGGAAATCGTCAATTTCGAGAACGGCTATTGGGGCATCATGGCCGAGCCCGTGCGGCGCGAGTTCATCCGCCAGTCCGACATGGTCAATTATCAGAACACCTATTACGCGCGGCTGCGTGCGGGTGCGGATTTCGAGGCGGTGCGCACCAAGGTGGCGGAGGCGGTCGGCGCGCTTCCAGCTGAGATCGCGCTCACCCGCGGCGCCACCGAAGCGCTCCAGCTCCTCATCGGCGGCTACAACAGGCTGAAGCCGGGCGACAGCGTGCTCTATGCCGATCTCGATTATGATTCGATGCAATATGCGATGAACGCGCTGAAGGCGCGCCGTGGCGTCGAAGTGGTCAAGTTCGACGTGCCGGAGCCCGCCACCCGCCAGGCTGTGCTCGACGCCTATGCCCGCGCCATCGAGGCGAACCCGAAGACGAGGCTTTTGCTCCTGACCCATGTCAGCCACCGCACCGGCTTCGTCATGCCGGTCGCCGAGATCGCCCGCATGGCCAAGGCCAAAGGCATCGACACGATCGTCGATGCCGCCCATTCCTGGGGACAGCTCGACTTCCGGGTGAGCGAGCTCGAGGCCGATTTCGTCGGCTTCAATCTGCACAAATGGCTCGGCGCGCCGCTCGGCGTCGGCTTCCTCTACATCAGGAAGGATCGCCTCGCCGCCATCGACCGCAACATGTGCGACGAGGATTTTCCGGAAAGCGATATCCGCTCGCGGGTGCATACCGGCACGGTCAATTTCGCCACGATGCTGACGGTGCCCACGGCGCTGGCGCTGCATCAAGAGATCGGCGCGGCGGCGAAGCAAGCGCGCCTGCGCCACTTGCGCGATTATTGGGTGAGCCGCGTCCGCGGCTTCAAGGACATCGAGATCCTGACGCCGGATGAGGCCGGCTCATATGGCGCGATCACGTCGTTCCGCCTCGCCGGCAAGACCGGCAAGACCGACAACGAGGCCATCGTTGCGAAGCTTCGGGACAGCTACCGGATCATGACGGTGCGCCGCGCCGGCGTCGCCAAAGGCCAGTGCATCCGCGTGACGCCGGCGCTCTTCACCGACGAGGCCGATCTCGACCGACTCGTCGAGGCGCTGGCCATCATCACGGGGACGAAGACGGGGTGAGGCTGGTATGACACGGCCGCTCGATCGCCAGAGGTCGCACGCCGGTCGGGCGGGCTCGGCCGTGCACGGCTTCGCAATTCTGTTCCGACGGGGGCGGTGAGTGGGTTACAAGCGCAGGCGATCCAACGGTCGCCGATGCGACTGAGCCGCGACGGCATGGGTAGGAGACGGCTCGTGCCTCACGACAGGAAAGCCCTTCAGATCCTTTTCAATGCCTATTGGTCGCCAAAGGGCTGGAAGCAAAGCGCGGCGACTGATCAGGCGGATTTCGAGTATGCCCGTCAAGCCGGTTACATGTTCGATCCCGTCGCCGTGACGCATGACGACATCGTCGCGCGGCTCGTCTCTATCCGTCCCCGGGTGAATCTGGAACGGGCCGCCAACGCCTTCCTTGCCAGTCTCAGCACCCGCCGGCTCGATTTGCGCTCGGCGCTGGGCAGCTTCTCCTGTGCCGCATATTTCCCTCTTCATGGGCTTCGGGAACAGGCCTCTCGAGCGCTCGGCCGCCGGCTGCCCTGCCGCATCTGCGGGCGCTACGGTGACGGGAGCCCGGCGCAAGAGGATCTCAACGTGCTGAGCTTCGAGAGATGGAAATGGGGCGGCGTTCGTCACGTCGACCCCCTGTACTGCTGGTTCGATCTCGCGCAGTTCGAAAAAGCTGATTTGGTCGAGCCGACGGAGGAAGATTGCTCGATTCTGACGGAGATCGTCGGCATCGCCTCTGGCCTCCCTCCGGACGCAAGGCCGAATGAGCTGGAGAAGCGCATCGGCAAAGTGCTCAAGTCGAACCGAGCCGAGCGGTGCGTTCTCATCCAGATTCTCGGTTATTGCGGCGTCCTGAAGCCGGCGCGCCGCAGCGGCTTCCTGCAGGCCTTTACGCCGGATGAGTTCCGGGACCGGCCTCCCGATCACACCAATGATTGGGCCTACCCGGTCATCTGGTGGCGCGGCGCGGATGGCGTCAATGCCGATGCGCTCAGCCAGCTCTTTCCGAAAGTCGCTTCTATGGTCTGAGCACCTCGGCTGCGAGACGTGATACGCCCCAATCGACGATGCGCCTCAAGGTCGAGATAAGCGCGAGGCAGGCGGAACCGGCGGCGTCGGGCATCAACTGCGGCTGGTCGATTGGATGAGATCCCAGCGGTTGCCGCATAGGTCCTCGAAAACCGGGACGACGCCATAGGCCTCGTGCCGCGGCGGCCGGACGAAACGCACGCCGGCGGCAACCATGCGCGCATGATCGCGCTCGAAATCATCCGTTTCCAGGAAGAGGAAGACGCGCCCGCCGGTCTGGTCGCCGATGCGCGCCGTCTGCGCCGGCCCGTCTGCTCGCGCCAGGAGCAGGCCAGAACCAGGATTGCCCCGCGGCCGCACCACCACCCAGCGCTTGCCGCCGCCGAGCGGCGTGTCCTCGCAAAGCTCGAAATCCAGAGCGCGCGTGAAGAAGGCGATCGCTTCATCATAGTCGGCGACCACGAGACTGACGAGTGACAGACGCTGATTCATCGCGCGACCCGGCGAATGGCGGCAAGCTCGCTGTGGAGGAGACAGGATAGCATAACACTGTCCAGCTCGCGTGATCCTGCCGCCGGTCCCAAGAGCTAGCACGGACACACGAAGATCGTCGAGCAATTGTTCGCTCGGCCAGAGCCCGCACGTTCATCTGCCGACGCTGACCCACTCCTGGACCTTCTTCCGCCATTCCTCATCAAATCGTAAGGTGAGTTGGTTGGCAGCGTCCGGTGAGAGAAGTTGGTCAACCGCGGACATTTTTATCTCGCCAACGTCAGGTACGTCGATGTATCCGAGGCTGGCCAACCGCTGGCCAAAAGGCGGATGTGTCGAATCGGGATCGTGCTGGCGGCTCAGACTGGCGACGGCGGCGGTCATGAATCCCGGCGCTCTTATAGCTGGAATCTGATCTAAGATTCGCGCGAATGGCGGCGATGGCGCCTTGATTGCGCCGAGCACCTCCTTCTGCAGGGGAGCGAAGACGAGATCGGCCAGACGTGCTCCACAAACCTCCATCATCACCAGCGCGCGTGCCATCTCCTCGCGTCCAACCTGCTCGGCCGCTTCCAGATCGGCGGCAAGCTCGTTCTCCCGTGACAATGCCTTGTATTCCTTCTCCAGCCTTTCGAGCAGGGAATGGAGTAGGATGCGAGCAATGTATCCGGTAATCGTGTGCTCCGGATCGGCGTAGAAGAAAACGTTCTCCGCGGCCGCCATGAAATCGGCGAGGTTGGTGCCTCCCGAAGTGTGCCGAAGCCGGGCGTGCGCCACTTCATGAGCGATAACGGCACGAACCGATCGCTGGTCCAGGATCATCAACAATGGCAGACCAATGGTCATCGTGACATGCTGTCCGAACACGCCCGCATACCGGCTTTCTTCCGAGATCGAAGCGTTGAAATCGGTGTCGACCAGCAGAGTGCGGTTCGATCTGACAAAACTGCGATCGAGCTCCCTCCATGCGGCCCAAAGCCCCGGGGCGGTCTGTTCGTCGGCTTCGAAACCGCCATGCTTGCGCGAAGGCAGGAACAGGAGCCCAATTGCGAGTGCTATGGTGGCCATGGAGCTTGTGAACACAATCGGTGCCGTGGCCAGCGCCGCAATCGTGTAGCGGTCCATGATCATCAGCCAGATGGCGAGAATCGTGCATGCCAGCGCGACGACGGGAAGCACCGCATAGCGACCAAGGCGCAAGACGATTTGCAGAATAAGGCGTTTCATCCGCGTTTCGGCCGCGGAGAGCCTCAGATCACGCCTTGCCACATGAGCTGTTGCTCTGATGCAAGCTGGCGACGTCGGCACGACCCTGGCTTTCCGTGACCTGAACCAACGTGATCGCACCGGGCGTGATGATTCCCACCTGTGGCTGGGCGGAGAGGTAGGTGGTGCTGCCGGCGCGCAGATCGAGGCTCACTTTCTCGCTTCCCTGCCCGAACAGGTTGGTACTCAGTGGAAGATTGTTGACCGCAACCTCGTGGCGGCCCGGAGGCAGCTCGCAGGCGACGAACCCTGCAGCCTGGCTGCCTCCAACGACGTTTCCATCGACCGCATAATTTGGCTGGATCGCAAAACCGAGGGCGGACGAGCGATAGATGACAAGCCGCGCAGTGTTGGCCTTGACGTTCTCTGTCAGCGCCGAGCTGCCCATCGGCCCTGACGCACACCCCGCTAGCAAGAATGCTGCAACGAAAATTCCTGGACGCAAGCCCATTCAACCCCCCGATCAGTCCAACAATGCCCCGAGGGATCATTGGCGTCGGTGGTGCATGAAGTCAATCACGACTTGCGGTCGTGTCACGCCTTTCAGGTCACCGCCACCCCAGCGCCGGCGCGACATGCATCAGGATCGCCTCGATCGCATGCGCGCAATAATCCACGCCGAGCTGGTTCGGGATCGTCAGCAGCAGCGTATCGGCTTCGGTGATCGCCTCGTCCTGGCGCAGCTGTTCGATCAGCACGTCGGGCTCGGCCGCATAACTCCGCCCGAAGATCGCGCGCGTGCGCGGGTCGATGAAGCCGATCTCGTCTTCGCTGCCGCGCTCGCCGCCGAAATAGGCGCGGTCGCGATCGTCCATCAGCGCGAAGATGCTGCGGCTGACGGAGACGCGGGGCTCGCGGCTGTGGCCTGCTTCCTTCCACGCCGCGCGATAGGCACGGATCTGCGCCGCCTGCTGCACGTGAAAGGCCTCGCCGGTCTCGTCGTTCTTCAGCGTCGAGCTCTGCAGGTTCATGCCGAGCTTCGCCGCCCACACCGCGGTGGCGTTCGAGCCGGCGCCCCACCAGATCCGTTCGCGCAGGCCGGGCGCATGCGGCTCCAGGCGCAGCAGCCCCGGCGGGTTGGGAAACATCGGCTGCGGATTGGGCTCGGCGAATCCTTCGCCGCGCAGCAGGTCGAGGAAGACCTCCGCATGGCGCCGCCCCATGTCGGCGTCGCTCTGGCCTTCGGCCGGCCGATAGCCGAAATAGCGCCAGCCGTCGATCACCTGCTCGGGCGAGCCGCGGCTGATGCCGAGCTGAAGCCGTCCGCCAGCGATGAGATCGGCGCTGCCGGCGTCCTCCACCATGTAGAGCGGGTTCTCGTAGCGCATGTCGATCACGGCCGTGCCGATCTCGATTCGGCTGGTCTTGGCGCCGACGGCCGCGAGCAGCGGAAACGGCGAGGCCAGCTGCCGCGCGAAATGATGCACGCGGAAATAGGCGCCGTCGGCCCCGAGCTGTTCGGCCGCGACCGCCAGCTCGATCGATTGCAGCAGCGTATCCGCCGCCGAGCGCGTCCGGGATTGCGGCGAGGGCGTCCAGTGCCCGAAGGAGAGAAATCCGATCTTTTTCATGCGGGCAACATATGGCTGATCGGAAGAGTTTGCGAGACGTTCCTGGAGGCGGCCTCAGATTTCGCAGCCGGTCAAGTTCAAAGCCTTGAGCAGGCCGCCGAACGCCTTGAGGCGACACTGCTCGGTCTCGTTGGCCGCCTTTTCGCGCTGAACAGTGGCGGCTCGTTTGACGACAAATGCCTTTGGCTTCGGCTTGGGAGGTTCAGCGGTCGCGATCCGTTTCGGTTTGCTTCGCGGACGGACGATCGGCGTCGGCGCGAATGAACGGACATGCACGTCCTGCGGAGCAACCGGGTTATCCATCGAAGCGGTCTGTGTCGGCATCGCGCGGCTCTCAGCGGCAACCTCGAGGCGATCGGCCTTCGCCAGCGCATCGTGCGAAGCGGGGATGCTTGCGTTCTGCTCGGCAGGCGGCTGGACCGTGGCGGCGATGCGACGCGGTGGAGCGCTCAGCTCCATGGCCGACAGCATTCCCACACTCAACAGGATGAGGAGGCCCAACAACGCCATTCTCAGCATAACGCGCCTCTGACCCAGGTTAGCGCCGCTGAAAATTCTGCGCGTCAATGAGGCAACTTTGCCGGCGGCCGCCGCCCAACGGCAATCATTTGTCGATAGGGTTAATTCGGTGCCGCATCTTGCCAACGCAGACCGGCTTTGGTCGCGCAAGATGGTCTGTTCGGCCGTGGCTATCGACGTGAAGTGACGACTTGAATTGCTCTTTGTCCTCGGGGCAGAGCCAGGAGGAAGGACCGAACTACTGCACCTCGGCGATCTTCGGTCCGGGTGATGGCACCTGTGCGCTCGTTGCCGACGGCCGGTTCGACGGCGAGGCCGGGTCCGGAGATCGGGATGCGGCATCGGGCGGCGTACCCTGGGACGGTCGACGGGCCGCATTCGTCGGAAGCACGATCACCTTCGCGCCGACTTTCACCCGCTCATAGAGGTCGACGACGTCCTCGTTGGTCAGGCGGATGCAGCCGGACGACACCCGCTTGCCGATCGTCTCGGGCTTGTTGGTGCCGTGAATGCGATATTCGGTCTCGCCGAGATACATCGCCCGGGCGCCGAGCGGATTGCCGGGGCCGCCCGCCATGAACCGCGGCAGATAAGGCTGACGCGAGACCATCTCCGCAGGCGGGCGCCAATCCGGCCATTCTGCCTTGCGCGCCACGGTTTGCTCACCGGACCACGCAAAACCTTCGCGGCCCACACCGATGCCGTAGCGCATCGCCTGCGTGTCGCTCAGGACGAGATAGAGGAACGTGTTGTTGGTATCGATGATCACGGTGCCCGGCGTCTGGCGGCTGGCATAGTCGACCACCTGCCGGACCAAGGCTCCGGGAATTTCGGCGTCGGCTTTGGGCGGTTCGACCAGCGGCGCCGGAGTAGGAACCGGGGGCGGCGCGGGCGCTGCTGCGTGAACCTGCGGTGCCACGTAGACCGGCGTTGACGATGCCATGGCCTGGGGCGCGGACGGCTTCCGCACCGGTTGCACGTTTCCCGGGCGAGCCAGCAGGCCATACCCCAATGCTGCGATGGCCACGGCGCCAATTCCGACTCTCGCTGCCATCGGCAGTGCGATCGTCTCGACCTTCCGGCGTTTGGCCCGCTTGCTCATGTCTTCTCCCAGGTCGCCACGCCCAGGAGGAGTACCCAGCAAGATTTAAGAAACTTCGAAGCGATTTCGCTGGGACCGGAACCGTCGACCATGGTTAACGCCGGCTGAGCCCGCGGCGGCCGCGCGGGAGACCGTCGAGCGAAGCGGCGTCATTCGTCCTCTTGCTTTGGCAGCTTCTGCTTGGTCAGCTACACAAACCAATCATGCACTGGATGATGCTCAACGCCCCTCGCGTGATCAACGGCGCTTTGCTCCGCGTGCGAATGGCCAATCAGATCTGCATCTGGGATCAGCGACAGTTCGGGATGTCCGGCACGGTGCGGGCCGTGTTCTGCCGTGTCGGTGCCATAGCCACTCTCGCGATGATCCGAACCCTTGGCCGATGGCATATCGTTCCTGAAATGAAAGGAATCTCCGGGCCCGGGCGCGGCAGCCGCTTGTGCTGCACCGGCGCCGTGGTTCGCCGGGTCGTGGCCGTCAGCCTTTTGGCCCGGCTCTGCATGCGGATTTTGAGAAGCGTTTGGATGCGCCTGGTGCAAGTCACGCTGCGATTCGCCGGAATTGGCATGGCTTGCGGGTCCGTCATCGTCGGCAAGCTGCTTGGCAGCTGCGGAACCGGGTTCCGAAGCGTGATCCGATTGTCCATGATGGGAGTCGTGCCCGGTCGAGCCCTGCTTGTCCTGATGCTTTCCGGCCGCTGCACCGTTTTCCGAACCATGCAAATCACGCTGCGATTGTCCACGAGCGGAATCGCCCTCCGGCGGGCCGAGCTCGGCATGCTTGTTGCCGGCTGCTGCATCCTTCTCCGAAGCGTGCGATTTTCCCTCGCTTGATGCGTGGTCGGGTGGCCCGTGCTCGGTCTCCGGCTTGCCGGCTGCTGCGCCGTCTTCCGAAGCGTGCAAATCGCGCTGCGCTTGTCCATGATCGCGTGCGTCGATCGCCGCTGCCTGTGTCGTGCCGCGTTCGGCATTCCTCGCGCCCGTTGCGGCCGCCTGTTCCAAGCCGCCATGATCACTCAGAGCGTCGATGGCGCCGGATCCGATATGAGGGTTGCCGTTGTCGCCGAAGCCGTCCTCGCGCGCGGCCGCATCGATGATCTGAACCTCGTCGGCTCTGGCCATGGCGTCGCCTCGAGCAGCTTCCAACGCGAATGGTTCATGGTGTGTGTCGGGATCGAGCCAGGGCAGCTTGTCGAAGCCGTCGAGATCGGGCCTGCCGGGACTATCGAGGGCGACCAACTCGCGGGGGGCGTTCGCGTCAGCCCACGCAAAGACATCGCTCGGTCTGTCCCAAGCAGTGAACGCCTGGGCGTGACTGCTCAGGAGCGAGACTCCGACTGCCGTCATCATGAACGTGCCGGCGCTGCTCAAGCCCGGCCTTGCAGGATTGAGTGGCGGCACTGTGATCGTGCTGCCAGCAATATCGGCTCGGGATTCGATGAGCTTGGCGGCTCGCGTCGGCATGTCGGCCGGGGAGCTCTCGATACGGACGGCTCTGGCCATCTTGCCCGGAGCAGGGGCCGTTTTTGCGGAGGTGATCTTGATCGTCACGACCGCGCCGGTGCCATCTGCGGTCATGACCGTGACAGTGTCGGCATCCACAGTATCGACTTCGGTCGCGCCGGCGGATCGAACGTCCTCGAGCGCCGCCCAAATCAGAGCTGCGAGCGCGCCGACCCCGCCGTAAAGGCGCGTCAGGGCGAAGCTTGCGAGCTCCGTCCGGCCGTTGATGTCGAGCCGCGCGGATATGCGATCGATCCGCGCCTGAATGGTGCCTCGGGCGAGCTTGAGCTCGCGAGCAATCTCCTTGTTCGACATGCCGCTGGCGACCAGACGCATGATCCTGCGCTCCTGGTCCGTCAGCGCTGCCAGGCCATTTTCGCCAGACGCGCCATTGCCTGCCTTGCGGGCCGCCGGGTGCGCGTTCGGCGCCACCAGCCGCAGCGACTGCAACAGGTTTTCGGGCTCCTCGCGCATCGGTATGGCGGTGCAGGCACCCGCTGCGACGGCCGCAGCGAGATCGCCGCGTGCGATCGATGCGGTGTAGAAGACCAGCCGTGTGCGAAGGCTTTCGGCGTTGACGGCGGCCAGCATGGCTGAGGCCGTCAGATCGGGAAATCCATCCTCGACAAGCGCGACGTCCGGCGCCAACGTCCGGACGGCTTCGAGGCAATCGGCTCCATTGATGCAGGACGCAACGATCTCGAAGTCACGTTCGGTCGCAAATAGCGTGGCAAAACCCTGCAAAACGATCGGACGGCGATCTGCGATCACGAGTCGGATACGACGCATCTGGTTTGGCTCGCCCGGCTTTCCCGTCTTGATTGGCCCAGCAATGCGACCCGGCCTCAGCCGCGTCACCTTCAAGAGCAGCGCGGCAACGCGCGACACCCTCGTTGGTTCCACGAGGTGTGAAGCCCAGGGATGTCAGTACGGAGCAGCGGATGGGGTCGGCCCATCTTGATTCTTCCGATGCGCCATCCTGCTCCTGTTTTGCCCGACGGTGCAACGCTTTCGTAAATGAGCAGAGTGCGCTGCGGTCATTCGAAAGATCGTGCTTGCTGGAGCAGCCAGGCCCGCCGCGGAGATCTATCCCGTCTCGCCGCGCTCTAAGTCGCTGATTTCGTTGCCCGCGCCTACCGTGCGTGGGGATGTTTTCGACTTTTTGTTGCGGGGGTGCAAAGATATCGGTCCGAACCCGATCTGGTACGGCGCTCGCATTTTCATCCAATCATTTTCCGGAGGCGCATCATGCAGGTTTACAACGTCGTCAAGTTCAAGGTGAAGCCGGGCCAGGAGGGCGCCTTTCTCGATGCGCACCGAGACGGCAAGGCCAAATGGCCGGGACTGGAGCACGGCGTCATCATCAGGACCGGCGATCAGACCTTCTGCCTCATCGGCACGTGGTCCAGCCAGGACGCGCTGGTCGCGGCCCGCTCGGCGATGATCAAGACCCTCGACAGCTTCAGGTCCGTGCTCGAGGACCAGGGCAACGGACGCGGCGTGACGGACGCGGTGTCGGGCGAGGTCGTGCTCGCGCTGTAGCGCGGGCCGGGCCGCGACTTCATCACCCGCAGGGGCCTCGTCGCAAAATGACGCTGGGTTGAGGCGTGTCGTCAGCTATTTGCCGACTGCCGTTGTCCGCCATTGGCCGTCAGGCGCTACTTTCCCCCGTCAAAGATGGAATGAGCGTCGATATTGGGATGGACTCTGGCCGGTCATTGACCGGAAGACGCGGGCAAAATGCGCGGGACTGATAAAACCGACGCGTAGCGCCATCTGCGCGACCGAAAGCTTGCTGCTCGCCAGCAGTTGTTTTGCGATTGCAACTCGCCGCGCATGGACGAATGCCAGCGGCGTCTGCCCCGTCGCTGCCCTGAATGCGCGATGGAAATGGCCTTCCGAGAGCTGCGCAAGATCAGCGAGATCGGCAATCCGAATTGTCGCGCTTAAATGCGCGTCGATGAATTCGGTGACGCGCCGTAACCTCCACGCCGGCAGCTTGATCGATGTATCGTTCACTCTTGCACCACCATATCGGCGTGCAAGGTATACAACGAGAGCAAGGCTCATCGTGTCGCAATAGATCGCGTCGAGACCTCCCTCCAGCGCGTCAACTCGTTCGAACTCCGCGAGCATGTTCCAGACAAAGCTGTCTTCCGAGCCCGACAGGGGGCCCAGTCCTTCGATCGATGCGCCGGCGATTGCTGAAATCCTGGCGGGGTCGAGGGCGATCGCTGCCCATCGCCAACCCACATTGTGAAGCCGAAGCCGTCGTTCGCAGCCAGCCGGGAGAAATGAAACGGTCGACGGCAGATCGGGCCCGTCATAGCGATGCCCGCCATCGGCCGAGATTTCATGTCGCTCGGCGCCGCCGGACAGGGTCGCCATGATGAGGTGATTTGGCGACAGGATGCGTCCTTCGACGATGGAGGTCATCGGCCGGTACGCCGTTTCGAATGCGCCGTTCGCCCATTGGGTGCGCCGCCAGCCATCCGGCCGGGAGCTCAACCGATCGATTGTCGACGCATTCTCAATGACACGGTGCATCGCGACTTCCTGCGAAGCGATGTCGCCTGAATACACATTCAAGCTTGGAACCGCAATTCCTTGCAGGCCGGAAAGGGAGCATCGTCGCGTCAGGATCGGGGTGATTTGGTCAGAATCCCGCGCGACAAAACGAGAGGTCGATCTTTTCTATTGGCGGGCGACAAGTGCCGCAGGCGAAATCACGGAGATTTGCAATGGATAAGACACCACAGGATTGGCCGACGGCGACCGATCGCCGCCAGTTTCTCGGCGCCGCCACCGCGATGGGCGCCATCGCGGCGACAGCTGTTCACGCAACTGCGGTCGGCGTTTCGAGCGCCAGTGCGCAAGCGCCAGCCGGCACTGCATCGCGTGCGCCTGCGGCGGGGCCGGTACTCACCCGAACGATCGGCCGCACCAACGAAAGTCTGCCCGCGCTCGGACTGGGAACGTTTCTGACTTTTGACCTGCTGCCCGGCAGCAATCGCGACGCGCTGCGAGAGGTCACCAGGAAATATATAGATGCCGGCGTCCGGGTGATCGATACATCGCCGCTCTACGGTACCGGCGAGGTCAGCGTCGGTGGATTTCTCAGCGCGATGGGCGTGACGGACCAGATGTTCATCAGCAACAAGATCTGGTCGACCGGCGACTACCTGGCCGACGAAAGCCACGCCTTGGCCAGCATGGAGCAGTCGAGGCTTCGGCTGTGGCGCGACAAGATCGACGTGCTCCACTGCCACAGCCTGGTCAATGTCGACGCGATCGTGCCACTGCTGCGCGTATGGAAGAGAGAGGGCAGGATTCGCTATGTCGGCGCCTCGGTCCACGAGAATGACTATCACAACATTCTCGCAGGCTTGATCGACAAGGATCTGGTGGACATCATCCAGGTCAACTATTCGATCTTCAATCGTCACGCCGAGGAGCGCGTCCTTCGCGCGGCGAGCGACAAGGGCGTCGGCGTGCTCACAAATATGCCGCTCGAAAAAGGCCGCTTGCACAAGATCGTCGAGGGCCGGCCGCTGCCCGATTTTGCCCGCGATATCGCTGCGGAGAATTGGTCGCAGTTCTTCATCAAATGGGTCATGGGCCATCCGGCGGTGACGACCGTTCTTGCCGCGACATCGAACCCGGATCACGCGGCCGAGAATGTCGGCGCGCTGCGCGGTCCTCAGCCGGATCAATCCATGCGGCAGCGGATGGCACGGCATATGGAAAGCATTCCCGGCTTCGCCAATCTCGCGTCGATGCAATGGTATCCTGACAAGCAGAGCATGTACCAGGGCGTCATCCGCCGTTCGCAGGCGGCATTGCGTCAGCGCATGAGTTGATCGATGAATGGCAGGCGCGCAGGGTCGACGCCTGCCCTTCTCACCTGGAAGCAATACAGGAGAAGTTCATACATGAAATGGCGCTCGATTGCTTTGCGATGTGGCTTGATGGCCGTTACCGGCGTTGCATTCGCCGATCCTGCCCAACGCGAGAATCTGGGCAAGTTTGCCATCGACCGGACCGAGGTCACGATCGGCCAGTTTCGCAATTTCGCGGCTGACAAAGCTCTGAAGACCGCGGCCGAACAGGAGGGAGGCGGACACGAATTCGCGGACGGCTGGATCCGTCGCCGCGGCTGGACATGGGCGACACCTTTCGGAGAACCGGGCAGCGACGATGAGCCGGCGGTGCATGTGTCGTGGAACGAAGCTCGTGACTACTGCTTAGCCGTGGGCGGACGCTTGCCGACCCTGGAAGAATGGGAAAGAGCCGCCTATACCGAAACGCGTGCGAATCCTACCGACGATTTCGTAAATGGACGCACCTATCCTTATCCTGTCGGCGATAGACCTGACGGCATGAACACATCCGATAGAGATCGCTGGCCGCGGCATGCAGCCGTGGGTACCACCAAGCGGGGTGTCAACGGTCTGTACGACATGGGTGGCAATGTCTGGGAATGGCTCGCGGATCGGCGGGGCGATGAGGCACTGACGGCCGGCGGGTCGTGGTGGTACGGTGCGGACAAGACAAAAGCGTCAGCCGTACAGTGGAAATCGGCCGACTTTCACGCGGTCTATATCGGGTTTCGTTGCGTTTACACGGCTCAATAGCCCGTTCAGGTGAGGGCCCAACACACCCTGGGTAAAGGCCGACGGCCGGCGAGTTGCGCTAAAGACAAGCAAGCATGCGCGGCGCTGCCGACGACCGACTTATTGGTTTGCCGCCGCCGCAGCAGTCGCCACATATTTCGTGTAGAATTCGGCGACCCGGCCGCGCCACATGCCGACGAACGCTTCTGACGTCACGTTGTCGACCGATTTCCAGGTGCGCTTGAAGGCCGGAAGTGCATTGCCCCAAATCGCGCGTTTGCACCACCGCTCACCCTTCTCCTTGCCTTCGCTGGTGGCGCACATCGATTTCCACGCGGCGCGAGCGGGCCGGCTGATGTGCTCGGCGGCGCCTTCCCAGCCCTGCTGATGAATCAGGTAGAGATCGCTCATGTCCGGCTTACGGTGGGTGATCCACTCGAACAGGACGCCCTCGGTAATGATCTTGTAGGCGGCGGCGACGGCGTTATCCCGCGGACTGCGAATCTGCCCGAAGCCGAACTTCCCGAACTCATAATAGCTCAGCTGAAACAGCCCGATATAGGACCCGGTGCGTTGATTGGGGTTGAAACCGGATTCGATCTTGGCAACCGCCATCATGAAATTGAAATCGAGACCAAACGCGTCGGCAGCGCGCTTGATTTCTTCGGTCGGCGTTCCCAGCGGAATGTCCCTGAACGCACGCAAGACGATCTCCGCCGGTTTCTCGGCGGGCGGCAGTTCGGACCAGACGTAGTAGGCCAGATGACGGAAATCCCGCGTCGACGCCGCTTTCGGCGCACCGTTGGACGCATCGCGTTCCGGCGGCAGCGATTGGACGACATCCTGTCCCAACGAGGCCAACTTTGGCGCGACGGGTTCATCGACAATCTCGGCTTCCGTGCGCAGCGGCCCGGAAGCTGTTGACGTCACCGCGCCCGGCTCTGCTCGTTCCGCCCGAAGCGCCGCCGCAAGTCTGGCGGCTGCGTCTGCGTACGCCGCAGGCGTCACTATGTTCACAGGGGCCGCTGTGCTTGCTGCAGCCGGTATGCTCGCTGCCGCTTCCGACATGAGATCCGGCAACGTCGGGGCCGGTCTGTTAGCGGCGGCCAGAAAGAGTCCCACGGATGCGAGAACAGCCACGATGCAGCTGGTCTGCCAGGCCTTCATTGCCCGAAGTCACCGGATGGCTTCTGTACGAAGGCTGTTGGCATGGTCCTGCGGCCCGTGGGTGAGCACTCTTCGTACAATCTTAAGGTTTAAATGTGGTGAACGAGAGCAGGCATTCTGCTTCGCAACCCGATATGTCCCTCTTGGGCCACAAGCGGCTCCTGGCGGAGGACGCTCGTGGGTCGGCCATGGGCGCACATGCTGGCAATGGGATCCGATCTCAGCGGCTTCCGCGCTACACCCCGCAACCGACGCGCCGACAGCCACCGGAACCTTCGGCTACGGGCCAGAAGCGGAAATGATGCGCCAGTGGCTCTAGCGGGCAGCCTATGCGTCGCGGCGAGCTCGGCTACTCAGCGCCGCTCGTTCCGGAAGATGGATCTGAACAACTCAACTGAAGGCCGCACCAGCTGCCATCCTCGCAATCCAAGCACCTTCTTGCAGGCAAGAAACCACCAACGACGTGAATGTTGAACGCTTGGGTCAATACTCAACGCAAGTTCGGCAAGGCGTGCTGAGGTGTCTATCGCTCCTTCGTTGAAGGCAATGCTTGCGCGGACGATCGCGTCAAGTGCCAATTGGCGGGTCAACCAGTTCCTGAGATCGTTTGTCAGCATCGCGGCGCCGCCATTCAGGAAATGTTCGATAGCCGCCTTGCGTTGGAGCAGGTTTAGCTCCGGTGAAGGCTCACTCGACATGTTGACTGAGTGGTATCGATACACGGCCTGGTCCGCACCAATGAATCCGACGTCGCCATGTGCGGCGAGCCGCATCCACATTTCCATGTCGGAGGCGTAGGGCAAGTCTGCTAGATACCCGCCCAGTTTTTTCTGCAGGCTCGTGCGAACCACGACGGTCGGTGACACCACAATACATTGTGCACGACTAAGAGTGATGAACTCGAGTCCGGACAAGATGCGCGTTCGGAGATCCACTTCCGTTCCATAATAGCTTCTGTAGAATGGATGATCCCCGCGCTGGTCTAGAACAACCGCGCCTCCGAAGGTGAAAGCGACAGAAGGGTGATTGTCCATCAGATCGACCGATGTCGACAGGGCACCGGGCAGCAGGTAGTCGTCCGCAGACAGCAGAAGCATATAGTCGGCGCTCGCCCAGGCAATGCCCTCGTTGGCGGTCGCGATGAGACCTTGATTCCAGATGTGCCTGCGGTAATCGACGCGGGGATCGGAGCACCGTAACTCTTGCGCAACTTCCGCGGTATTGTCAGGTGACGCATCATCGATGATGAGCACGCGCAACTCGGGACCGGATTGCGTCAAAACGCTCTCGACGCACTCTCGCAGGAAGTGCCCATACCTGAAGCAGGGAACAACGACGTCTACGGAGCTCATTTTTGTCGGATTCCACCGACGATCGAGCGTCGATCCATCTGTTCAAGAAAATACTATTGAAAGCGTTCCGGGCCGGCTGGCACCGGCCAGCTCATCCGCTCCAACGCTGCCGATGGCACATCCCCTCCTTGGCAACACGGAGGCCGCAATGGGTCAATCGCGGCGATCCGGCCCGGCTTAGGTTAGGCCCGGTCTACCTCTGACAGCCGACATATCCTCGGTCGTGGGATGCCGCAGCGATGGGCCAAAGGCTGACATGCAGAGGTTTCGACGATCTAAAGGTTCGTTGCGCATGTATGACCCGATGCTTTTTCGAAGACTTCAGGCTCGGCTTGCCTCAAGAACTGAGATCGCCCGGGCGGTCGAAATGACCCGCTCAAGCCGCAGACCTGCGGCGGCAAGCAAAGCGGCAAATTCGCTCTCGGTTCGCTCGACGCCCCCCGTAACGACAAGCATGTTCGCATCGATTAGCTTGATCGTATTTCGTTCGTTTCCCGGGGGAATAATAGTCTCCGCAATTAACACTCGTCCGTGGGGTTTCATTACCTCTCGGCAATTGCGCAGGATGCGTACCGCTTGCTCGTCATTCCAATCGTGAATGACCTTTTTCATGATATAGACGTCCGCACCGGCTGGAACGGCGTCGAAGAAATTGCCGGCCACGAACGAGGTCTGTGGCGGGAAACTTGCCGCATCAGCCCGCGCTGCCTCAACCCCCGCCGGTAGGTCAAACAATATGCCGGAAAGGTGAGGGTGTCTCTTTAGGATCTCCGAAAGCAGCTGTCCATGGCCGCCGCCGACATCGACAATCTGAGAAAACGCACCAAAATCACACGCCTCTGCTACAGCTTCATTGGCGCCTTGGCTAAGCGCGATCATCGCCTGCTGGAATAGCGAAGCCGCGTCCGGATGGTCCGCCAGCCAATCGAACCTGGGCTTTCCAAATACGGTTTCGAACGTCGGCAAACCCGTTTGCACTGAATGAGTGAGCTGAGCGAAGGCGAGATAGGGCTCCCTGTTCATCATTCGGATCAGGTCGCGGGGACTTGAGGGCGCATCGGAAAGCAAGGCTGCGCCCAATTCGGTGAGTTGGAAACGGCGGGCCGAGGTTTCGCTAAAGACCCCCTCGGCGGCGAGAAGCCGCATAATCCTATAGAGCGCATCGCAGTGACAATGCGTTTCCTCCGCCAGATCGTCGACGCTCCGCTCTCCGGCGACCAAGCGATCCGCAACGTTGAGATCTGTCGCAACGCGCAAGGCTTGGGAGACCATGAAGCCAAGGCCCAGGTGAATGAGTTGTTGAGAAGGACTATACATAGCTTTCCTTTCAAACAGCCGCCGCCTCACGGCGCCCGTGGTCTCAATATCACGACCTGAAGTGCCGGTAAGGGATGATAATTTAGCCGAGGGTGCAGTGTTTGTCGTTCGATGTAGACATCCCGCTCAGGTCGATGTCCGGTTCGGGTCAATAATCGACTCGGGTAATCCTCTATCGGGCAGAGATCGCCCAGGCTGGATCGTCGTCCTGAGTGCGCGGCGGCTTCTTTTTCGCTACGGGCAATGGGCGCCTGATATGTCCAAATCTGGCGTTAGGATCAGTAAATGTCCCCGGAATCGCTTCTGGTCGCATTCGCCCAATTTGAACCTGATGCAATTCAGTTGCTGACGAAAAGCGCAGGTGCATGTGCATGGTCAGAACTTCTTCTTACCTTTCGGCATCTGGTCTCGCGCTGCGGATGTGCGACTTACGTGGTTGCGTAAGGTGGTTATCCACCTCTCGCACCGAGAGGCTTTGGATCAAAGCCTAACGAAGTCGACCACCGTCGCGGACGTTCGGTCCGCCTTTGGCAGGCATTTCCAAGCGGACTGGAGGCGATGATCACAAAGAGTCGGCTTCGGGTCAAAAGCTGACGCTAGGCAGGCAGCGCGGCAAGGTCAGCTTTGGACCAGAAGCAGACAAAGTCACGACCATCTATTTGCCGCATCCACAACCGTTTCTGGCCAGCTTGATCACGAAACGAATACCTTCAACGTCGAGTGACGGAGCGGACGCGAGCATCATTCTGTCGACGTCGCGCCGTGCGGGCAGCCAGTCTTCCCCACCCGATCAGCGCACAAAACACGATGGCGGCAGCCATCGTGGTGTGACCGCTGAACATCACGAGGCCCACGCTCCAGCTCTTTGCGGCCACGAGGATGCCGAGCGCCAGCAGCAGCACCCCTGCACCGGCAGCCCGAAGTCCATAGGTCGTCACCCGCGGCAGCGCCTTGCCGAAAATATCGCGCTGCTGGCGGTGCGTGGCGAAAGCCAGCGCAGCAAAGCCCGCCAGACACAGCCCAAGGGCAAGC
Organism: Bradyrhizobium sp. NBAIM01; assembly: GCF_020194115.1. Lineage (NCBI taxonomy): Bacteria > Pseudomonadati > Pseudomonadota > Alphaproteobacteria > Hyphomicrobiales > Nitrobacteraceae > Bradyrhizobium > Bradyrhizobium sp. NBAIM01. The sequence goes on from NZ_JADYVU010000007.1 coordinate 143,585, forward strand.
AGATGGATCATTCTGCCGCACCGCTTGAAGCAATGGCGACCGGCACCTGCGGCGTGCGCTTCGATTGCACAATTGATCGGTTCCGGGCGGTGCGAACAGCCAGAACAACATGGAGCAGTGCGAGTGCCCAGCACGTCACGTCGATGCCGGCGAACACCCAGTCGCCTTGCGTCAGGCTGTGCCACAGCGGCCGCTGCGTCGTCAGCGCGTTGAGGACGGGCAACAGGGCGCTCGTCGCGAACCTGCAAGCCAAGCCGGAGAAATTCGGGCGCGGCGCGGTGAGCTCAAGCTATCGATACGGAGCAGCAGGACGGGTTCGTCTCATCCACGTTCCGCGATGGTGGCATCATACGCCTGTTTTGCCCGACGATCAAGCTAATTTCGCAAAAACGGAAATTGACCGTTTCCCCAGGCCGATCATGCCTCGATTTGCGGTCGATGTTCGCGCCGATCTCATCGCGCTCGTAAGCCGTTGATCTAGCTGCCCCCGGCTACTGTGCATGGGGTTGTTTTCGAGCTTTCGTCTTGCCGACGCGAAGACGCCACACCAAACCGTGCCAGATCCGGCTCACGCCCGCTACTTCATCACCCGCAGGCCCTTGGTCGTGAACCGCTGCGTCTTGCCGCCGGGCCGCATTGGCCGCTTGGTGCCGGCGGCCTTGCCGGTGCCGGGAGGCTGGTGCGCAGGCACGAGCTGGTGCGGCTGCGAGCCGATCAGGTCGCGGCGGCCCATCTCGATCAAGGCTTCGCGCAGCAGCGGCCAATTGTCGGGGTCGTGGTAGCGCAGGAATGCCTTGTGCAGGCGCCGCTGGCGCAGGCCCTTGATCGCCTCGACCTTGTCGCTGCCGCCGTGGCGCACGCCGCGCAAGGGGTTGACGCCGGTGTGGTACATCGCGGTCGCGGTCGCCATCGGCGAGGGCAGGAAGGTCTGCACCTGGTCGGCGCGATAGCGGTTCTTCTTCAGCCACAGCGCGAGGTTCATCATGTCCTCGTCGGTCGTGCCCGGGTGCGCCGCGATGAAATAGGGGATCAGATAATATTTCTTGCCGGCCCGTTCGGCCGCCTCGTCGAACATGCGCTTGAACTTGTTGTAGGCGCCGATGCCCGGCTTCATCATCTTGTCGAGCGGGCCGCGCTCGGTATGTTCGGGGGCGATCTTCAAATAACCGCCGACGTGATGGGTGACGAGCTCCTTGATGTATTCGGGGCTCTCGACGGCGAGGTCGTAGCGCACGCCGGAGGCGACCATCACCTTCTTGATGCCTTTGGTCTCGCGCACCTTGCGATAAAGCCGGATCAGATCGTCATGCGAGGTGTTGAGGTTCGGGCAGATCTCGGGGAAGACGCAGGAAGGACGGCGGCACGCCGCCTCGACCTTCGGGTCCTTGCACGCCATCCGGTACATGTTGGCGGTGGGGCCGCCGATGTCGGAGATGACGCCGGTGAAGCCGGGCGTCTTGTCGCGGATGCGCTCGATCTCGCGCAGGATCGAGCCTTCCGAGCGGTTCTGGATGATGCGGCCCTCGTGCTCGGTGATCGAGCAGAAGGTGCAGCCGCCGAAACAGCCGCGCATGATCGTCACCGAGAACTTGATCATCTCCCAGGCGGGGATGCGTGCATCGCCATAGGACGGGTGCGGCGCGCGCGCGTAAGGCAGGTCGTAGACCGCGTCCATCTCTTCCGTGCTGAGCGGGATCGGCGGCGGATTGAGCCAGAGGTCGCGGTCGCCGTGACGCTGCACCAGCGGCCGTGCATTGCCGGGATTGCTCTCCCGGTGCAGCACGCGCGAAGCGCGCGCATAGGCTTCCTTGTCCTGCTCGACCTGCTCCAGCGCCGGCAGGCGGATCACGGTCGCACCTTTCTGGCGCGATGCGCCCTCGTCGGCTGAATCGAGATCGTCGGCGTGCAGCTCGGCGTAATCGTCCGGCACTTTTCGGAACAGCGCCACGCCCCTGATGTCGTCGAGCTCGCGCGGCGCTTCGCCGGCGGCGAGCCGGTGCGCCACTTCGACGACGGCACGCTCGGCGTTGCCGTAGAGCAGCAAGTCCGCCTTGGCGTCCGCCAGCACCGAGCGGCGCACCTTGTCGGACCAGTAATCGTAATGTGCGATCCGGCGCAGCGAGGCCTCGATGCCGCCGAGCACGATCGGCACATCCTTGAACGCCTCGCGGCAGCGCTGGGCGTAGACGATGGTGCAGCGGTCCGGCCGCTTGCCGCCCTCGCCGCCCGCCGTATAGGCGTCATCGCTGCGGATGCGCCGGTCGGCGGTGTAGCGGTTCACCATGGAATCCATGTTGCCGCCGGTGACGCCGAAGAACACTCTTGGCTTGCCGAGCGCCTTGAACGGCTCCGCCGAATGCCAGTCCGGCTGCGCGATGATGCCGACCCGAAAACCCTGCGCCTCCAGCAGGCGGCCGATGATCGCCATGCCGAAGCTCGGATGGTCGACATAGGCATCCCCGGTCACCAGCACGATGTCGCAGGCGTCCCAGCCGAGCGCGTTCATCTCGGCGCGGCTCATGGGGAGGAACGGCGCCGGCTTGCGCGGGCGCGCCTGGGCCATCAGCGGCTTTTCGGCGGTGATCATCTGGGTGTCCATGGCGCCTACGCATAGGGCTCCGAGGCGATGAATTCAACCGACGGGCGCGTGAAAGATCAGGTTCCGCGGGACATCGCCTTTCCCTCAGGATGGCGAGGAAAACGCCTGCTCGATCCGCGCCGCGAAGGAGATCAGGCGCTCCTCGCTGTGCGGTGGGCCGACGATCTGCAAGGAGACGGGCATGCCGGCTCCATCGCGGCCGGCGGGCACCGCCAGCGCAGGGCAGCCGAGGATCGACCAGACATAGGTGATCATGATCCAGTCGATGTAGATCTTCGATGCGGTCCCCTCGATCTCGGCCGGCCACATGATCTCGACCGGAAAGGGCGCGACCTGCACGGTCGGGCAGATCAGGACGTCGATGTCGCCGAAGAAGTCCTGCATGCGCCGGTATATGGCCGCGCGCTGCTCTATCGCGGCCGCGATGTCTGTTGCGGAGAGGCTTTCACCATGGGCGATGTCGCCTGCCACCTCGGGCGTGAAGGCCGCGCGCGATTGCGGCCAAAGTCTGCCCCAGGTGGCAAGATAGGCGAGACCACGTAGCGCGCGGATCACGCGCGGCAGCCCGGCGAGATCAGGGGCGGTCTCGCTCATCCTGCAGCCTGCGGGTTGGAGCCGGTCGATCGCGCCGCGGAAGGCGGAACGAATGTTCCGATCGACCGGCAACAGGCCGAGATCCTCGGACACCGCTATGCGCCCCGCCCATCCGGGTCGTGCGGCGGCGTTGCGGAACGATGCGGGATGCTCGCGCGACAACAGATCGGGCGGATGGAAGCCGGCCATCGCATCCAGCATCAAGGCAAGATCGGGAATCGTCCGCGCCATCGGTCCCTCGACGAAAACGGTGTCGAATGGATCGGAGAGCGGCTTTCTCGGCACGAGGCCCGGTGTGGGCCTCAGCCCCGCAACACCGCAAAATGCGGCCGGCGTGCGCAGACTGCCGCCGACATCGTTGCCATGGGCGAGATAGACCTGATGCGCGGCCAGCGCCGCTGCCGATCCGCCGGAGGAGCCGCCCGCGGTCAGCGCAGGAAAGAACGGATTGCGCGTCGCGCCGAACAGCGCGTTGGTGGTGTTGGCGCCGCCGAGCTCCGACAGATTGCTCTTGCCCACGACGATGGCGCCATTGCGCTGGAGACGATCGATCGCGGGATTCGATATCTCGGGGGCGCCGCGGGCCGTCAGCGCGCTGCCGCCGCTGGTCGGCACGCCTGCGACATCGGTGTTGTCCTTGACCGCGAGCGGAAGCCCGCAGAGCAGGGGCCAGTCCTCACCGGCCGCCTTTTTCTCCATAAGCCGCCGTGCTTCACCCCGTGCGGCCTCGAAGCAGCGAACCGGAATCGCGTTGATTCCCGCATCCGTCGCTTCGATCCTGTCGATCGCGGCATCGACCACGTCGAGCGGCGACAGATGGCCTTTGCGAATCTCGGCAATGGCGTCGACGGCGGACAGCGCAAGAATGCCGGTGGAAGGCGCAAGGCTGGGCGCATCACTCATCTCTAGGTCCGGATCGCGGCGGTGGACCCGCGCACCACCAGCGCCGGCTGAAGCTGGATCGATCTCGCCTCTCCCTCGACGCCGGAACGTCCCTCCGAAACTCGCGACAGCAGGGTCGAGACCGTGGTTTGGGCAATCGCCTCGGATGGCTGCGTCACGATGGTCATGCCCGGCCGCACCAAGCCGGCCCACGGAGGCTCGTCGACCGCGATGACGGAGAGGTCGTCGGGAATCGAGAGACCGCGCTCGGCAATGGCGCGAAGCAGTCCGAGCGACAGATGATTGTTGGTGGCGAAGATCGCGGTCGGTCGCTGCGCATGCCGCAGGAGCCGCATTGCGGCGGCATGGCCGGCGGCCTCGGAGAAATTGTCCTTCTCGATCAGCCGTTCGTCGAGGGTGGTGCCGCGCGAGGCCAGGCCGCTTCGGAGGCCATCGAGGCGGTGGCGCGCGATCTGATGCTCGGGCGATCCCATGATCACGGCGATGCGGCGATGGCCGAGATCGTCGAGATGTTCGGCCGCGAGCCGTCCCAGCGCAACGTTGTCGGTCGTGACCGAATCGAGGTCGAGCCCCTCGATGCGTCGGTCCACCAGAATGCCCGGCATCGGCAAGTCCGCCAGCGCGGCCTGGCGTCCGCTCCAGCCGCGCCGGGTCGGGATGACGATGACGCCGTCGGCGCGCTGCGACAGCAGCATGGCAAGATGCCGCTCTTCGCGCCCGGGGTCTTCGGCACTGTTGCAGAGAATGACGGAATAGCCCGCGGCGCTCGACAGCCGCTCGATGCTCTCGACGAGCCTCAGGAAATAGGGATTGGCGAGGTCTGCCACGAGCAGCCCGAGGATGCGCGTAGCGCCGCTGCGCAGGCTGCGGGCGCTGGCATGCGGTGCATAGCCGAGCTTGCGTGCTGCCGCATTGACGCGCGCCTGGAGGAGCTCGCTGACCTTGCCCGACCGGTTGAGCGTCTTCGACACGGTGGCCACGGAGACACCGGCGAGCCGGGCGACCTCGTGGATAGTGGGCAATGGCCCTGCCGGCATCAACCATTCTCCTGTTAAACGTTTTTGTATTGGTTGGATTGACTGGAGGCAAGCCATAAGAGCATGAGAAGTGTACAATACCGTTGCGATAGACCAGCTTCCGTGCTTCATTAGAAAAACGTTTAACTAAGACCAGGGAGGCAATGGTGCGTGGGCTGGATGGCGTCCGGCGATCGCCGGTCTGCATTTGCAGGCGCTCGGCATGACCGGCTATGTGGTCGGTCGGCTGTTCGCGGCCATCCCCGTGCTGCTCGCCGTCGCGGTATTCGTCTTTCTGCTGCTCAGCCTCGTGCCGGGTGATCCCGCCGTGCTGATCGCCGGTGACTTCGCCTCGCCGCCACAGGTGGAGGCGGTGCGCCAGGCGCTCGGACTCAATCTGCCGCTGCTGCCGCGTTTCCTCGCATGGGCCGGCCGCATCCTGAGCGGCGATTTCGGCCTGTCGCTGTTCAGCCGCATCCCGGTCTCGCAGCTCGTCGCCCAGCGGATCGAGCCGACGCTGCTTCTCTCTCTCATGACGATCACGATCGCGGTCGTCGTCGCCGTGCCGCTCGGCCTCGTCGCCGCCTATCGTCCGAGGGGGCTCGTCGCGCGCCTGACCATGGCGGGGGCGGTGCTCGGCTTCTCATTGCCGGTCTTCGTCGTCGCTTTCGCGCTTGTCTATACGCTCGCACTCGGCCTGCACTGGTTTCCGGTGCAGGGCTATAAGCCGCTGTCGCAGGGCGTGCTGGCCTGCCTGCATTCGCTCGTGCTGCCCGCGATCTCGCTGAGCTTCCTCTATATCGCCTTGATCGCGAGGGTGACGCGCGCTGCGGTGCTGGAGGTGCTGCGCGAAGATTATGTCCGCACCGCCCATGCCAAGGGGCTCGCGGCCCGCAAAATCATCGTACGGCACGTGCTCAGCAATGCCGCAGTCCCGATCATCACGGTCGTCGGCATCGGATTTGCCGCGCTGCTTGGCGGCGTCGTCGTTACCGAGACCGTGTTTTCCATTCCCGGCCTCGGCCGGCTGACCGCAGACTCCATTCTCCGGCGCGACTATCCGGTGGTGCAAGCCCTGATCCTGCTGTTCGCCTTCGTCTATGTCGTCGTCAATCTCGTGGTCGACATTCTCTACGCTGTCGTCGATCCGCGGATCCGGTACTGATGCAGGACGAGCCGATGGCGATGACCCACGCAGCTGAAGGGCTCGATGCGCCGGACATCGGTGTCAACCGGTTTGCGCAGATCGCGAGCCTGCCGGTTCGCCAGCCCATACTGGCTCTGAGTTGCGTTCTGCTGCTCGCCTTTGGCGTGACGGCCGTCGTGAGCCCGTGGATCACCGCGGATCCCGCTGCGCTGGACCCGCTGAACCGGCTTCAGCCGCCGTCGCCGGCGGAGCCCTTCGGCACCGATCAAGTCGGACGTTCCGTGTTTGCCCGCGCGCTGGTGGGAACGCGGGTTTCGCTGTCGGTCGGCATTGCCGTTGCGGTTCTCACCACGCTGATCGGCGTGTGCATCGGTGTCATCGCCGGTTATTTCCGCAGCGTCGACAAGATCGTAATGCGCGCGATGGATGCGGTGATGGCGATCCCCGCGATCCTGCTCGCGATCGCACTCGTGGCGCTGATTGGCGCTTCGCCCATCGTGATCGTCACGGCGATCAGCCTCCCGGAAATTCCCCGCATGGCGCGCGTGGTGCGCGCCAGCGTTCTCAGCTTGCGCGAACGCGTCTATGTCGAGGCCGCCATCACTTGTGGCGGGCGTCCCGTGACCATCCTGCATCGTCACATCCTGCCCGGCGCTGCCGGGCCGATCATGGTGCAGTCGACCTACGTCTTTGCCTCCGCGATGATCCTGGAATCGATCCTGTCGTTTCTCGGTGCAGGCACGCCGCCCGACGTGCCGAGCTGGGGCAACATGATGTCGGAGGGACGGCAGTTCCTGCAGATCGCGCCGTGGATTCTCGGCTTCCCAGCCTTGATGCTGGCGATGACGGTGCTCGCCGCCAACCTGCTCGGCGATGCGCTTCGCGACCTGCTCGATCCGAGCTTTGCGGGAGGCGAGATGCGATGAGTACGCCGCTGCTCTCCGTCGAGAACCTCTCCATTACACTCAACAGGCGAGGCACCCCGGTGCCGCTCGTCCGCAACGTCTCGTTTGCGATCGATCGGGGTGAAACGCTGTGCCTCGTCGGCGAGAGCGGCTGCGGCAAGAGCCTGACCGCGCTCTCCATCATCGGCCTGCTCAACCGAAGCGTCATGCAGGTCGCTTCCGGTCGCATCCTCTTCGAGGGGCGCGATCTCGTCACGCTCGGGGCCGAGGAACTGCGCAAGCTCCGGGGCGACCGTCTCGCGATGGTGTTTCAGGAGCCGATGACGTCGCTCAATCCGCTGCTGCGGGTCGGCGAGCAGATCGCGGAGGTGATCGTCGAGCATCGTGGCGTGTCCGAGGCGGACGCGCGGCGGCAGGCGGTCGGATTGCTCGATCTCGTCCGCATTCCGGATGCGCGGCGACGGGCCTCCGAATTTCCGCACCAGCTTTCCGGTGGCATGCGGCAGCGCGTGATGATCGCGATGGCGCTCGCCCTGCGCCCTGCATTGCTGATCGCCGACGAGCCGACCACCGCGCTCGACGTCACCATCCAGGCCCAGGTCTTGACCCTGATCGACGATCTGCGTCGCGAGTTCGGCACGTCCGTGCTCCTGATCACGCACGATCTCGGGGTGGTCGCGGAAATGGCCGACCGGGTCGTCGTGCTCTACGCCGGCAGCATCGTCGAGCAGGCCGGCGTCAACGGCATCTTCGATGCCGCGGCCCATCCCTATACGCGCGGCCTGCTTGGGGCGATCGGCCAGCTCAACAGCGGCATCCGCGATCGTCTCGTCGAGATTCCCGGCAGCGTGCCGAGCCCGGTCTCGCTCGGCACCGGCTGCGCCTTTCGCCAGCGCTGCGGCGCGGCGATGCCGGTGTGTCACTCGGAGCCGCCGTTGTTGTCGGGCGCTGACGAGCACCTGACGGCATGCTGGCTGGGCAAGGCCGGCGCGATGGTGCCGGCATGAGCGCCGTCCTCGAGGTCTCAGGTCTGACCCAGATCTTCACCTCACGGCAGGGGCCGTTCGGATTGTTCGGCCGGCGCGATCTTCGCGCCGTCGACGACGTCAGCTTCGTCGTCGCGCGCGGACGTACCTTCTGCCTCGTTGGTGAAAGCGGCTGCGGCAAGACCACGATCGGCCGCATGGTCGTGCGCCTGTTGCGGCCGACGGCCGGCTCGGTCCACATCAATGGCGAGGACTTCGGCAATCTCTCCGGCGAGACGCTGCGCAGGAAGCGCCAGCAGGTGCAGATGGTGTTCCAGGATCCCTTCGCCTGCCTCAACTCGCGCATGACCGCGGCGGAGATCGTCGAAGAGCCCTTGCAGAATTTCGGCATCGGCGATGCGGTGTCGCGACGGCGGAAGGTCGCGCGTCTGTTCGACCAGGTCGGACTGCCCCAACATTTTCGCGCACGTCTGCCGCATCATCTGTCGGGCGGACAGCGGCAGCGCCTCGGCATCGCGCGGGCGCTCGCCGCGGATCCCGCGCTGATCGTCGCGGACGAGGCGGTCGCGGCGCTGGACGTGTCGATCCGCTCCCAGATCCTGAATCTCCTAAAGGATGTCCAGCGCGAGATCGGGATCTCCTATCTGTTCATCTCGCATGATCTCGCCGTGGTGCGCTATCTCGCGGACGACGTGGCGGTGATGTATCTCGGCGCCATCGTCGAGCAGGGGCCGGCGAAAGCCGTGTTCGCTGCACCGGTGCATCCGTATACGCGGGCGTTGATCGATTCCGTCCCTGCGGTCCACCCGCGCAACCGGCGCCGCCGCGCGGCTCTCGAAGGCGAGGTGCCGAGTGCCGCTTCGCTGCCGTCCGGATGCCGCTTTCGCACGCGCTGTCCGTTCGCGACGGACATTTGCGCGCAAGCGGCGCCGGCGATGACTGAAGTCACGCCCGGCCATGCCGTCGCCTGTCATCACGCAGGATCGCTGCCACGCTTCGACGCGCCGGGTCCGGGCCGGGCCGTAGCCCCCGACGCAGTTGCCTAGAAACAGAAAACGGGAGGAGTACCAAATGAGATCGCCGAACGGAACATTTGCGGTCATGATGGCGGCAGGTTGGCTGGGTGCAATATCGCCTGCCGTTGCGGAGACGGTGCTCAAGATCCGCCCCTTTGGCGATCTCAAGCAGATCGATCCCGTGATCACGTCCGACTATATGGTTCGTAACCACGGCTATATGGTGTACGACACGCTGTTCTCGCTGGACGAGAAGCTCGTCGCGCAACCGCAAATGCTGGAGTCCTTCGCGGTCAGCGGCGATCAACTCACCTATTCCTTCACGCTGCGCGGCGGCCTGACTTTCAGCAACGCGCAGCCGGTCACCGCCGAAGACGCGGTCGTTTCGCTGAAGCGCTGGTGGCAGCGTGACGGCCTTGGGCAACAGCTTGCCTCCGTCAGCGACAGCCTGACCGTTAAGGACGAAAAAACCTTCGAGCTGAAGCTCAAACGTCCTTGGGGGCTGGTGATCGACGCGCTCTCCAAGCCGAGCTCCAATGTGCCCTTCATCATGCCGAAGGGGATCGCTGCGACGCCGGCGGACACCGCCATCACGGATGCGACCGGCTCGGGTCCCTTCATCATGAAGAAGGACGAGTGGGTTCCGGGCTCCAAGGTCGTTTACGTCAAGAGCCCGTCCTACAAGTCGCGCGCGGAGCCGGCGAGCGGGCTTGCCGGCGGCAAGCTCGCCAAGGTCGACCGGGTCGAATGGCATTACATCCCGGATGCGCAGACCGCGCTCAATGCACTCCAGGCCGGCGAGATCGACATTTTCGAGGAGGTGCCGCCGGACTTCCTGCCGACGCTTGCCGGCAATCCCGACATCAAGACGATGCCGCAGGACACGCTCGGCATGCAGATGGTGTTCCGCATGAACATTTCGGTCCCGCCGTTCAACAATCCAAAGGTCCGGCAGGCGATCAGCTACATGATCGACCAGGACAAGTTCGCGCGAGCCTATGTCAGCGACCCCAAGCTCTACAAGAGCTGCCCGAGCTTCTACATGTGCTCATCACCCTATTTCACGGCTGCCGGCTGGACCAAGCCCGATATCGAAAAGGCCAAGAAGCTGATCGCCGACAGCGGTTATGACGGCACGCCCGTCGTGGTGCTGCATGCCACCGAAAGCGGGCCGACGAATACGTTCAGCCTCGTCGCCGAGCAGATGATGCGCCAGATCGGCCTCAAGGTCGAGCCGCAGGCGATGGACTGGGGCACGCTGGTTGGACGCCGCGCGTCCAAGGAAACCGTCGACAAGGGCGGCTGGTCGCTGTTCATGTCGGGACCGACGGGCGCCGACATGTTCGAGCCGGTCGGCCACCTTGGGCTGCGCGCAAACTGCGACAAGGCCTGGTTCGGCTGGCCTTGCGACGAGCAGATCGAAAAGCTGCGCAACGAATTCGCGTTGGCGACAGATCCCGAGCAGAAAAAGAAGATCGCAGCCGACCTCCAGCTCCGCGCCGTCGACTATGTGCCGTATTGGCCTGCTGCACAGCTCTATCTGGTGCGGGCGGTACGCAGCAACGTTGACGGCCTCGTAAAGGGAGCGGTCCCGGTCTACTGGAACATCACCAAGAAGTAGTGCGATCCGGCACGGCGCCGGAGGAACCAATCGCTCCCAGCAACATTCAAATTGAGGGTTCGACGCGGGCCCGGGTTGCGCGCGCCTCCATCGTCTCGGCGTCCGTGACGTCGCCTCTGGCGATGGGGGAATCGTGGGTACGGTCATAGAGAACTTGCTGATGCGGAAGCAGAAGCTGGTGGAACAGCTCGAACAGGCGCCATCGGTGGAGGATCGCGACCGAATCGAGCACCAGCTCGAGCAAATCAACACCGCGCTCGATTTTCTCGACAGGCCGGGATCGAAGGAGGAGCGGTAGAGGCGCTCAATCCACCTTCAACGCCCTAGCATAGACCATTCCCGAATTCGTGATGTGCGTCGTCATCAGGCCTTCGAAGGCGGCGAACTCGCCGCGCGCGAACAGATCGAGCAGCTTGCGGTGCTCGTCGAAGGACGTGCGGGTGCGCACGTCGATCGGCGAGGTCAGATTGGTGCGCAGCGCGGCGACGCGGCCGGAGACGAGCTGATAGGATTCGGCGAGATAGCGGTTGCCGCAATGGGCGAACAGCGCCTCGTGAAAAGCGGTGTCGGCGCGGCCATAGGCGATGTTGTCCTTTGCCGCGACGGCCGGCTCCATCGCCGCGATCGCCGCGCTCATGGACGCAATCGCGCCGTCGCGGTCATTGCGGAAGGCGAGCTCGGCGGCCTTGGGCTCGAGCGCAATGCGGAAGGTGCAGAGCGCATGGATGTCGTCCGCACTCGGCGTGAAGACGAAGCTGCCGACCTGGGGTCGGATCACCACGAGTCCCTGCGCCTGCAGCTGGCCCATGGCCTCGCGCACCGGTGTGCGGCTGACGCCGAAGGAATTGGCCACCATCTCCTCGGAGATGGCAGCGCCTAACGCGAACTCGCCGTCGATGATGGCCTGGCGCAGCCGCAGCATCACCCGCTGCGACAGCGATTTCGGCGTATCGAGCTTGAGCGATCGCATGGTGCGTTCAGATCACCTTGCCGGGATTGAGCAGGTGATCGGGGTCGAGCGCCGCCTTGAGCGTGCGCATCAGCGCGATCTCGGCCTCGCCCCTCGCATGGCCCAGCCATTGCTTCTTCAAGGTGCCGATGCCGTGCTCGGCGGAGACGCTGCCGCCGAGCTCGCGGACCAGACCGTAGATGATCGCGTCCATCTCCTCCTTCGGCTGTTGCGCGACGGAAAGGCCGGTGACCCAGGAGACGAGATGCAGATTGCCGTCGCCGATATGGCCGTAATAGACGCTCTCGCAGCCCTCGATGCCGGTCGCGAGCGCCGTCTTGCAGCGCGTGACGAACTCGTTCATGCGTGCCACGGCAAGGCCGATATCGTAGGAGATGTGCGGCCCCAGCACCTGGCCGAACTCGGCGCAGATGTCGCGCACGCGCCAGAAGGCCTGCGTCTGCGCCAGCGATTGCGCCACCGCGGCATCCGCCAGCAGCCCGCGCTCCATCAGCTCCTCGAGCCAGCTCTCAAAGCGCGGCGCATCGATGCTCTCGTCGGTGCCCTGCGCTTCCACCAGCACGTAGAGACCGTGGCCTGGGGCGACCGGGGGCTTCACGCCGGCGCGCGCCGTGATCACCTCCCAATAATCCGGCCACATCACCTCGAAGGCGGACAGCAGCGGGCCGAGCCCTGAGCGTGCGGCATCGAGCAGCGCGATCACCGCGGCATAATCCTTCAAGGCGCACAGCGCGGCCATGGTCGAGCGCGGCTTCGGGAACAGTTTTAGCACCACGCGCGTGATGATGCCGAGGGTGCCTTCCGAGCCGATGAACAGATGCTTCAGGTCATAGCCGGCATTGTTCTTCATCAGCTTGTTGAGGCTGGTGATGACGGTGCCGTCGGGCAGCACCACTTCGAGACCAAGCACCAGCTCGCGCGTCATGCCGTAACGGATCACGCGGTTGCCGCCGGCGTTGGTCGAGAGATTGCCGCCGATCGCGCAGGAGCCGCGCGAGCCGAGATCGAGCGGAAAGAAGAAGCCGGCTTCGTCGGCCGCCTTCTGGATCGTCTCCAGCGGCGTGCCGGCTTTCACCGTCATCGTCATCGAGGCGCGATCGATCTCCTCGATGCCGGTCATGCGCTCCAGCGAGATCGCGACCCAGCCCGCTTCGGGCGAAGCGCCGCGGCACAGTCCGGTCAGTCCGCCCTGCGGCACGAACGGCAGATGCGCCTGCCGGCAAGTCGTAATCGCGTCGGCAACGCCCTGCGCATCGACGGGGCGGATCACCGCGCGCGGCGTCTGCGGCAGGCTCGCGCTCCAGTCGTTGCAATTGCGCGCCGGCACATCTGTGCCAACAAGCACTGCCAGCGCGCCGAGCCTGTCGCGCAACGCGCCGAGCAATTGGTCGGGGCGTCCGGTGGGGGTCACCATGTTCATGCGAGACCTCCTCAAGATCTGGCCGCGCACATGGCGCGGATGATTGCATGAACGTTGTATGTAAGGTACAAGACCAAAAGTAAAGTGAAAACAAGGTCTCGGCAAGCGCGAAAGATCGTTGGAGATCAGCGGCTTGGCCGGGTGCGGCAGCAAAGGGTGGTGTGATGGCCGAGGCAATTTGCGGGTTCTGGGTGGCGTCGGCGACGCCGCTGGCGACGGACGGCAGTGTCGACGCCGCCAAGCTCGCCTCTCACGCCAAGCACCTCTTCGGCAAGGGCGTCGACGGCGTCGTGCTGTTCGGCACCACCGGCGAGGGGACCTCATTCAACGCCGCCGAACGGATTGCGACGATCGAAGCGATGCTCAAGGCCGGGGTCGCGGCGGAGCGCATCGGAATCGGCGGCGGCTTTCCGGCCATCACCGACAGCATTGCGCTGACGCGCGCCGTGCTCGGCCTCGGCCTGCGCCACGTGTTGCTGCTGCCGCCCTATTTCGATCGGAGTGTCACGCATGAAGGCATCGAGGACGCCTTTGCGGCCGTCATCGACGGTGTTGCCGACGATCGCCTGCGCGCCTCGCTCTACCACATTCCGCAAGTCTCGGGCGTTGCGATCCCGACGACAGTCGCCGCAAGCCTGCGCAAGCGCTACGGCCAAGTGGTTGCCGGTCTGAAGGACTCCAGCGGCGACTTCAAGCAGTTCCAAGCATTCCGTGCCGCCGCGCCCGAGCTCGCCATCACCGTCGGCAACGAACCCGATATCACTCGCGCGATCGCCGCCGGCGGCGCCGGCACCATCTGCGGCATGGCCAACATTGCGCCGGAGCTGGTCAAGGCGATGGTTGACGGCAAGAACGTCGAAGCGCGCATGCAGGCGGCGGTCGACGTCGTGCTGAAGACGCCCTCCCTTGTCCCAACGCTGAAGGCGATCCTTGCGGCGCAGACCGGCGATGCAGGTTGGTTGCGCGTGCGTCCGCCGCTCCGCGCTTTGTCGGACGGCAGTGCGTTCAAGCGGAAGCTCGACGAGTTGATCGCTCCCGCCATCGCGTGATCCGTGAAATCTCGGGTCACGATTTCGCGTGCAGCGTGTCATGCGCGGTGCACCGGCAATTCATGATTGCTGTTCAGCATCCGCCTCCTCTTAGAACAATTCAACACTAGAGCGATTCAAGCCCGGCTACGGTTCTCCTTGATCGCGGCGGCTGTTACAGGCGCACACTTCAATGCTCCTGACTTGAAGTGGAATGAAAGTGCGTGCCTTCGTGGATGGCCAACGTGACAACGGCCATCGAACCCGTGCCGGCAAGAGCCGTGCAGGTCTTCTCATGGGAGCAGCGGTGCTGCTCATCGAATATCCCTCCATCACGACGAGCGCACAGGCGCAATCGGCTCTGCCGCCGGTGACGGTGGAGGCGCCGGCGCCACGACCGAAGCCGGCACGTGCATCGGAGCAGTCGTCACGCCGCGCGCAAACGGCGGCGCGCCGCCAGCCCAGCCGCAATCCCGCACCCGCGGCGCCGACGCTGTCGGAGCGCGCCGCTGCCGTAGCCGCCGCACAGCAAGCCGCAAAGCTCGGCTACCGCGCGATGCCGAGCGCGACCACGCTGCGCAGCGGCGCCTCGCCGCTCGACACCTCGCAGGCCGTCAACGTCGTGCCTGCGCAGGTGCTGAAGGACCAGCTCCCGCGCAACATCGACGACGCGCTGAGCAACGTCTCCGGCGTCACCCAGACCAACACGCTCGCCGGCAGCCAGGACGCGGTGATCCGCCGTGGCTTCGGCGACAACCGCGACGGCTCGATCATGCGCAACGGCATGCCGCTGGTGCAGGGCCGCAGTCTCAATCCTGCGGTCGAAAGCGTCGAGGTGCTGAAAGGTCCGGCTTCGCTGCTCTACGGCATCATGGATCCCGGCGGCATCGTCAACACCATCAGCAAGCGGCCCGAGCTCTATCAGCATGGCTCGGTCACGCTGCTCGGCTCGGCCTTCAGTGCCTCCAAGACCGGTGCCGACGGCCTGCTCGACGTCACCGGTCCGATCGGCGACCAGGGGCTCGCCTATCGTTTCATCGGCTACGGCGTCAGCGAGGATTATTGGCGGAATTTCGGTCGTCACCGCGAGATGCTGGTTGCGCCCTCGCTCGCGTGGTACGGCCAGGACACCACGGTGCAGCTGAACTACGAGCACCGCGAGTTCATCTATCCGTTCGACCGCGGCACCGCGTTCAATCCGGTGACGAAGGCGCCGCTGGCCGTGCCCGCTACGCGCCGGCTGGATGAGCCTTTCAACAACACCTGGGGCACGTCCGATCTGATCCAGGCTTCGGTCGAGCACCGCTTCAACCAGGATTGGAAGCTCTACGCAGGCTACAGCTACAACACCGAAACCTTCAGCGCCAACCAGCTCCGCATCACCGGCATCAATTTCACGACCGGCGTCGAGACGCGCAGCAACGACGGCACGGGAAGCTCGCTAAGCAATGTCAGCTATGGAACATCCTATGTCTCGGGCGGCTTCTGGCTCGGCGACATGCGCAACGAGGTGCTATTCGGCGGCGACGGTCAGTATCGCACGATCTATCGCGACGTCTTGATCCGGCAGACAACTCCCGCCTTCAACGTCTACGATCCTGTCTATGGGCTGATCGGGCCTGGAACCAGGGTGTCGAACCCCGACAGCGCCCAGACCGACAAGCTTGGCCAGTGGTCGCTGTTCTTCCAGGACACGCTGCATCTGACCGAGCGGTTCGCACTGGTCGGTGGTGTGCGCTATATGGACTACGATCAGATCGCCGGACGCGGAAAGCCGTTCAACACCAACACAAACGTGTCGCAAGACAAGGTGCTCCCGCTTGGCGGCGCGATTTTCAAGCTGACCGACCAGATCTCGCTTTATGCGAGCTACACCGAATCGCTGAAGCCGAACTCGACGATTGCGCCGATCGGCGTGGTGATCGACTCCAGGGTCGCGCCCGAGGAGGGTGTGTCGTACGAGACCGGCGTGAAGTTCGACATCAACCGGCGCATCTCCGGGACCGTCGCATTCTACGACCTCGACAAGAAGAATGTGCAAACGACGAAGACGAACAGCGCGGGCGTGGTGGAGCTTCACACCGTCGGCCGCGCTCATTCGCGCGGCCTCGAAATCGACGTCACCGGCAGGCTCACCGACAGTTGGGCATTGATTGGGAGCTATGGCTATACCGACGCCCGCGTGACGGTCTCCGAGGATCTGACGTTGCTCGGCAAGAAGCTGCAAAACGTCGCCTTGAACACCGCTTCGCTCTATCTGGTCTACGACTTTGGCACCGCCTTGCCCGGCCAGCTCCGTCTCGGCGGCGGCGCGCGCTATGTCGGCGACCGTCCGGGCGATTCGATCAACAGCTTCTTCCTGCCGTCCTATGTCGTCGCAGACCTCTTTGCGACTTACGAGACGAAACACGAGCAGTTTCCGGTGGTGTACCAGGTGAACGTCAAGAACCTGTTCGACACGGTCTACTATCCCTCAGCCGTGAATAATTTAAACGTCGCTATCGGCGACGCGCGCCGGGTGTCTCTCTCGGCAACGGTGAAATTCTAGCGATGGCAGCGCGGCCGGGGCACATGATCAAAGCTATCCTGCTCCAGGTCCATTCCATCGCGGGCCTGGTGCTCGCGCTGCTGCTCGCTTTGATCGCGCTGACCGGCGCGATCATGAGTTTCGAGGACGAGATCGTCGATCATCTCAACGCCGGCATCATGCACGTCGTGCCGCGCGAGATGCCGGCGCTGATGCCGGACGAGCTGGTCGCGCGGCTGAAGGCGGGGCAGGATTTCGGTCAGGTCTCGGCCGTCATGCTGTCGAGCGATCCGACTGCGGCCGTGCGGGTCCGCTTCGCGCGCGACGAGCAGGGCGCGCGGCCGAATTCGCTCTATGTCGACCCCTATGATGCGCGCGTGCTGGGTGCGCCGCGCGGCGAGGCGTTTTTCGCGACGGTTCGGAAGCTGCATCGCTGGCTGCTGATATCAGGCGATGCCAAGGGCTGGGGCCGCCAGATCACCGGTGTGGCCGCGCTCGGCCTGATCGTCATGCTGGTCTCGGGCCTCGTGCTGCGCTGGCCCCGTCGCGCGCGCAGCGTGAAGATGTGGCTCAAGCCCAATCTCGGTCTCAGCGGACGCGGGCTGCATCGCTCGCTGCATGCGGTGATCGGCACCTGGGTTCTTCCGGTCTATCTGGTGATGACGCTCACGGGCCTGTGGTATTCGTTCGACTGGTACAAGGACGGCGTCGTCTGGCTGCTGTCGCGTCCAGAAGTCTCTGCCGCGAAGATGCAGCCAAGAATGTCCGCGAAGGCGCCGCGTGCGGCGGCTCGTTCCGAGCCGGCTCAGCCGATCGGGTTCGACCTGGCATGGACGACGTTCCGGCGTGAGGAGGGCGACCGCTTTGCCAGGGCTCTGCTGACGCTGCCGCCGGGGCCTGGCACGGCGATACGGATCCGGTCGTGGGGGAAGGATTCGACGCTGGACACCACGCGCGATGAATTCCGCATCGATGCCGTCACCGGTCAGGTCGCCTCCGCCGAACGTTACGCCGACAAGACGTTCGGCGAGAAGATCATCGCCAACATGCTCGATATCCATCGCGGCGCGGTCCTGGGCTGGCCCGGCAAGCTCGCCTTCATGATTGCGGCGGCCCTGATGCCGCTGTTCTCGGTCACCGGCATTTTGCTCTATCTGTCGCGCCGCAAGCTGCGGCGCCCGGCGCAGCCGCCGCTCGGCCGGCTCGTTCCGGGCGAGTGAGTTGCTGCCGAAGAGGCTAGCCAACACCTCGACAATCGTTCAAAAGCCCGTGGCACGTCCTTGTCAGGTTTTCGCCATGAAGCTTCCCACCGTCACCCCCGCCGATATCCGCCGCGCCCTGCTCCTGCGCGAAGAGATCGCGCTGCTCGATCTCAGATACGAGGCCGCCTTTGCCACCGGCCATCCGCTGTTCGCAGCCAACATGGCCGCCGACCGGATTGTGATCGAGGCCGAGGTGCGGCTGCCGCGCAAGGACGTGGCGATCGTGCTCTATGATGACGGCGAGGGGCTGGTCGCGACGGGCGCCGAGCGTCTGGCTGCACTCGGCTACACCAATGTCAGCGCACTCGACGGCGGGCTGAAGGCGTGGCGCGATGCGGGGTTCGAGGTTTTCGAGGACGTCAATTCCTATTCCAAGGCTTTCGGCGAGCTGGTCGAGTCGCGTCGCCACACGCCCTCGCTGAGTGCCGACGAGGTGGCAAAGCTGATCGCCGACAAGGCCAACATCGCCATCCTCGACGTCCGCCGCTTCGACGAATACGCGACCATGAACATCCCGGGCTCGGTCAGCGTGCCCGGCGCGGAGCTGGTGCTGCGGGCAGGCCAGGCCGCGCCCGATCCTGAAACCACCATCATCGTCAATTGCGCCGGCCGCACCCGCTCCATCATCGGCACCCAATCGCTGATCAATGCCGGCGTGCCCAACAAGGTGCGGGCGCTGCGCAACGGCACCATCGGCTGGACGCTGGCGAGGCACGCGCTCGATCACGGCGCCGACAGGCGCGGCGCGATCGGCCCGTTCGAGGGCGGTCCGGCCAATGCCCGCGATGTCGCCTATCGCGCCGGTGTCCGTCACATCGGCGCGAACGAGATGGCGGCGCTGGTCGCAGAGACCCATCGCACGCTGTATCGCTTCGACGTGCGCGATGCCGAGGACTATGCGGCCGGGCATCTCCCCGGCTTCCGCCATTATCCCGGCGGCCAGCTCGTGCAGGAAACCGACATGGCAGCGCCGGTGCGCGGCGCGCGCATCGTCCTGACCGATGACAAAAGCGTGCGCGCCGACATGACGGCGTCCTGGCTGGCGCAGATGGGTTGGGAAGTCTACGTGCTCGAAGGCGGCTATGACGGCGCGCTCGAGGTCGGCCCGCCGCACGCCTTGCCGAAGCCGGATCCGGCCCACCGTTACCGCCGGCCCTATGAAGGCACCGATGTGGCCGAAGCTGCGATGCAGGCCTATCTCGATTGGGAATACGGCCTCGTCGAGCAGCTCCGCCGCGACGGCACGCACGGGTTCTATGTGATTTGACCGAGCTCTGGGATGCCAAGCGCATCCTCGGCTCCGGCCGTCTTCTCCCCGTATCCGTTCCCTATTGTGCTGCGCACCGCCCGCGGTCTATGTGCGAAGGCAAAGCTGCCATCTACGGAGATGCCATGTCCGCCCCAGGCCAAAGCCCTGAGCGAAGCGCCAAGGCGCTGCTGCTCGAAGGCGTCAATGATAGCGCTGTCGACCTGTTCGCGAGCGCCGGCTTCACCAATGTCGAACGGCTGACCAAGGCGCTGGACGGCGCGGATCTGCGGCACGCGCTCGAGGGCGTGTCGCTGCTCGGCATCCGTTCGCGCACGCAGATCACGGATGAGGTTCTGGCGGCGGCCGGCCAGCTTCTCGCGGTCGGCTGCTTCAGCGTCGGCACCAACCAGGTCGATCTTTCGGCGGCGCGCAAGCGCGGTATTCCCGTCTTCAACGCCCCGTTCTCCAACACGCGCAGCGTCGCCGAGCTCGTCATCGGCGAGATCGTGATGCTGCTGCGGCGGATCTTTCCGCGTTCGGTGTCGGCCCACGCGGGGGGCTGGGACAAGTCGGCGGCGGGCAGCCGTGAGGTGCGCGGCCGCACGCTCGGCATCGTCGGCTACGGCAATATCGGCTCGCAGCTTTCGACTTTGGCCGAAGCCATGGGCATGCGCGTGATCTATTTCGACCGCACCGACAAGCTTCGCCACGGCAACACCGAGCCGGTCGAGAAGCTGGAAGATCTGCTGGCGCAGAGCGACGTCGTCAGCCTGCACGTGCCGGAGACGCCGGAGACTGCGGGCATGATCGGCGAGAGGGAGCTGCGGGCGATGAAGCCGGGCTCGTTTCTGATCAACAACAGCCGCGGCACCGTGGTCGATCTCGATGCGCTGGCGCGTGCCTTGCGCGACGGTCATCTCGCCGGTGCGGCCGTCGACGTCTTTCCCGTCGAGCCTTCGTCGAATGCCGATCGTTTCAATAGTCCCATTCAGGGCATCGAGAACGTCATCCTCACCCCCCATATCGGTGGGTCGACTGAGGAGGCGCAGGAGCGCATCGGCGGCGAGGTCGCGCGAAAACTGGTCGACTATTTCATTACCGGCTCGACGATGGGCGCGGTCAACTTCCCGGAGGTGCAGCTGCATCTTCGTCCCTCCGGTGCACGCTTCAGCCATGTCCATCGCAACGTGCCCGGCATGTTGCGGCGGCTGAACGAGGTCTTCCTTCAGCGCGACATCAACATCGCCGCGCAATATCTGGAGACCGCCGGCGACCTCGGCTACGTCGTGCTCGACGCCGATCTCGGCGGTCAGGATTCCGGCGAGCTGCTGCGGCAGATCCGCGGCCTCGAGGGAACGGTCGGGGCGCGGCTGGTATTTGAGCACTAAACCGCCCACGTTCCGGTTGCATCTTGCGGCCGGTGCTCCCACACTGCGGTCGAATTCGACGTGTTCCAATCACGTCGAATTTGAGCTTCAGTTGCGTGAGTGTCCGCCATGGAACGGGACGCCGTACTGATTGATCTCGCGCTGCAGGGCGGCGGTTCGCATGGCGCCTTCTCCTGGGGTGTGCTCGACCGTCTTCTGGAAGAGAAATGGCTGGAGATCGCCGCGATCTCCGGAACCTCCGCAGGCGCGATGAATGCGGCGGTCCTGGCGGACGGGTGGACGGCCGGCGGCGCCGAGGGGGCGCGTGAGGCGCTCGACCGATACTGGCGTCGTATCTCGAAGGCCGCGGCCTTCAGCCCGCTACAGCGCTCTCCGCTCGACCGCTTGATGGGGCGCTGGACCCTCGATACGTCGCCGTTCTACATCCTCACCGATTTGATGTCGCGTGTGCTCTCGCCCTACGACCTCAATCCTACCGGTTACAATCCGCTGCGCGCGGTGCTGGCCGAGAGCATCGATTTCGAACGGCTCGTGCGCTCGCCGATCCAGCTATTCATCACCGCGACCCGGGTACGCACCGGGCGCGGACGTATCTTCCGCAACGCGGAGATCACGGCCGACGTGCTGCTGGCATCGGCCTGTCTTCCAACCATGTTCCGCGCGATCGAGATCGACGGCGAGCCCTATTGGGACGGCGGCTATGCCGGCAACCCGACCATCACGCCGCTGGTCCGCGAAAGCGACGCGCATGACACCATTCTCGTCCAGATCAATCCGACCGAGCGGCCGGAGCAACCGCGGACGGCTGCGGAGATCCTCAACCGTCTCAACGAAATCTCCTTCAACTCGCCGCTGATGAAGGAGCTGCGCATGATCGCGCTGCTGCGCCAGGCGGCCGATCCGGGCAGCGGCGAGGGCGCGCGCTGGGCGAAGATGCGCACGCACCGGATCAAGAGCGACATGCTGGCGAAGTTCGGGGCCTCCTCGAAGCTCAACGCGGAGTGGGAGTTCGTCTCGATGCTGCGCGCCGAGGGACGCATGGCCGCGGACAACTTCCTCGCCGAGCACGGCGCGGAGATCGGCCGCCGCTCGACCGCCGATCTCGATGTCCTGCTGTCGGAGTGCTGAGGCATGGGTCTCCTCGGCCTCCTCGTCGGACTCGGTCTGCTCGTCCTATTCGCCTTCCGCGGTTGGAGCGTCCTGCTGCTCGCGCCGTTCGCCGCACTCATTGCTGCGTTGTTCGGCGGTGAGCCGCTGCTCGCGAACCTGACCCAGGTGTTCATGGTGAACGCGGCGGGATTTCTGGCGCAGTTCTTTCCGATCTTTCTGCTTGGTGCCGTCTTCGGCAAGTTGATGGACGACAGTGGCGCGGTGACGTCGGTCGCCGGCTTCATGGCGGAGCGCCTCGGCGAACGCCGCGTGATCCTGGCGGTCGTGCTCGCCGGCGCGCTGGTCACCTATGGTGGTGTCAGCCTGTTCGTTGCGTTCTTCGTCATCGTTCCAATGGCCCGCTCGCTGTTTCGTGCCGCTTCGATTACGCCTCGTCTGATCCCGGCCGCGATCGTGCTGGGAACGTCGACCTTCACCATGTCGGCCCTACCTGGCACGCCGTCGATCCAGAATGCGATTCCGATGCCGTTCTTCGGCACGACGCCGTTTGCCGCGCCGGGCCTCGGCGTCGTCGGCTCGCTCATCATACTCGGCGCGGGATTGTGGTGGCTGCATCGCGCCGAAGCTGCGGCGCGCCGCGCCGGGGAAGGCTATGGCGACGACGCCGAGGGCGCGATCGAGCAGGCCGCTGCTGACGAGCTCGTGCGCGAGCGCGCGACGACTGCCCGCGAGTTCGATCCGGCGGAGCTACAGCACGGTCATCGCAGCGAGCGGCCGTCGCCCGTGCTGAACGCCATGGCGCCGCTCGTCGTTGTCGTGACCGTCAACCTGGTGATGTCGCTGGTGGTGCTGCCGCGGCTCGATGTCAGCTATCTCGCCGAGCCGCGCTTTGGCGACACGACGCTTGCGGCGGTCGCAGGCGTGTGGTCGGTCGCGGTGGCGCTGGCTGCCGCCATCGTCACGACCATCGCGCTGAACTGGGCGCGCCTGCCGGTGCTGCGCCGGACCATGGACGCCGGGGCCAATGCGTCGGTCCTGCCTGCGTTCAGCGTCGCCAGCCTCGTCGGCTTCGGCGCCGTCGTGGCCTCGCTGCCGGCGTTCACGATCGTGCGCGACTGGGTGCTGGCGATCGAAGGGGGACCGCTGGTCTCGCTCGCCGTCGCGACCAACATCCTGGCCGCGCTGACCGGGTCGGCGTCGGGCGGCCTGACCATCGCCCTCGATGCTCTCGGCCCGACCTATGTCGAACTTGCCGCGCGCCACGGCATCGACCTTGCGCTGATGCATCGCGTGGCGGTGATCGGCGCGGGAACGCTGGACATCCTGCCGCATAACGGTGCGGTGGTCAGCCTGCTCGCGATCTGCGGCCTGACCCATCGCGACAGCTATTTCGATATCGTCATGGTCGGTATCGTGACCTCGCTCCTGGCGCTGCTGGCGGTGATCGCCCTGGGCACTGCGCTGGGCTCGTTCTGACGGAAAGCCGGCGTCAGCGATTGACGGACGGGCGAAGGTTGCATTGAATGCGGCCAAGTGCCGAACGCAACAGGACAAGCCGGGTTGAAACGATGAAGCGCAACAGAGCGAAGCTGTGTGCATGGCTGGTGGGCACTGCGGCCGCAATGAGCGCGAGTGGTGCCTCAGCGGCAACGCTGGCCGAAGACGCCGAGACCGTCTGCAAAGGCCTCGTCGGCGGCGCTGACGCCGTGAAGATCAATTCCGCGACCCTGCAGGCGCCGTCGCAATTGGCCGTGGCCGAGCGCGGGCCGACGCCGTCAGCACGCATCACGCCGGCCAATCCGCGCTTCTGCAAGGTGCTCGGCCATATCGATCCCACCGATCCCACGGCGCCCCCGATCAAATTCCAGGTCAACCTTCCCGTCGAATGGAACGGTCGCTCGCTGCAATATGGCGGCGGCGGCTTCAATGGTGTGCTGATCACGGGCCTTGCGCTGCCGCCGGCCTATCCCTTCGACAGGCCCTCGCCGCTGGCGCGCGGCTTCGTCACCTACGGCACCGACTCCGGCCACGAGACCAAGCAGGGCGAGCCGCCGCAGGTCTTTGCGCTGAACGACGAAGCGTTCGAGAATTTCGCCCATCGCGCCTACAAGAAGGTGCGCGACGCTGCGGTCGGGCTGATGCAGCGTGCCTACGGCAGGAAGCCGGAGAAGCTGTACTTCATGGGCTCGTCAGAGGGCGGCCGCGAAGGCCTCGCCATGGCGCAGCGCTATCCCGACGATTTCGACGGCATCTTCGCCCGTGTGCCCGTGATCAACTGGGTCGGGCTGCAGCATGCCGGCACGCGCTCGGGTCTCGTCACCATGGGCGAGGGCTGGATCAACCCGGCGCAGGTCAAGCTCGTAGGCGAGGCCGTGCGCGCGGCTTGCGACAAGGCCGACGGCTCCGACGATGCGCTGGTGCAGGATCCCGTCGGCTGCAAGGCGGCGTTCAAGGTCGAGACGCTGCGCTGCGCGGCCGGGCAGAGCGGCGACCAGTGTCTCACCGATGCACAGATCAAGGCGGTGAACACGCTGCACGCCACCTACAAATTCCCCTTCGCGCTCGCCAATGGTCTCGACGATTATCCGGGCTGGGGCGTCTCCGGCGAGGACATCCCCGCGGTCGGGCCGACCGGCGGCTGGGTCTCCTGGTGGCTCGGCACCGCGCCGCCGGCGCAGCCGCCCGCGCCGAACAACGGCATCGCCTGGATCTACGGCGCCGGCGGCATCCAATATGTCTTCGCGCGCGATCCGAAGCTCGACGTCACCACCTACAAGGTGGAAGAGCACAAGGCGCGGCTGCTCGAGGTGTCCAGCCTGATGGATTCCACCGATCCCGATCTCAGTCGGTTCCGGGCGCGGGGCGGCCGGCTGATCGTGCTCGAGCACATGGCCGACTACGCCCAGAGCCCCTATGCCGGCATCCGCTACTTCGAGAGCGTCGAGCGCAAGATGGGCAAGGCCGAGACCGCGGAGTTCGCGCGCCTCTACACCGCGCCCGGCGTCGACCATGTCGGCTCCGGCGCGCCCGCCAATGTCGACATGCTGAGCGTGCTGGTCGACTGGGTCGAGAATGGCAAAGCGCCCGGCGACTTAGAGGTCAGGGAGCAGAAGGTCGAGGCGCCGTCGTTTGCCGCGACGCGCTCGCTGCCGCTGTGCCGCTGGCCGGCCTGGCCGCACTACAAGAGCGGCCCGGTGACGGAAGCGGCGAGCTTCACCTGCGCGCCATAACCAAGAGGGCCCGTTTGACAACGCGCCTGCGTTTCACTATCTATTTCGCATGCGAAATAACAGCGCCGTCGCTCGGCATCCCCGGCTGATCTACTTGCTGAGTGTCGCCCAGCGCCGGCTGCAGCGCTGGATGGCGGCGCGGCCCGAGAGCGCGGTGACGCCGGCGCAGGCGGGGCTACTGTTCATCCTTGGCAAGCAGGATGGCGTCCTGATGGGCGAGGCTGGGGCGGCGCTCGACATGGGACCGGCCGGCATTTCGGGTCTCGTCGACCGGACGGTGGCTGCGAAACTGGTCGAGCGGCGGGCCGATCGCGAGGACGGCCGCGCCTTTCGCATCTGGCTGACGCCGAAGGGGCGCACCGCGCTGGCGCAGGCCAAGACCAGCGCGGCGGAGGTCAATGCGGCGCTGACGGAAGGTTTCACGGCCGCGGAAATCGACATCGTCGCACGCTGGCTGACGAGCATTCAGGACAAGTTTCCAAGACGTTCAGACGAATAACACGGAGCAGACTAATGACCGAGCACGTCCGGATCGAGAATAGCGGCGGAGTCCTCACCCTCACGCTGGCACGTCCCGACAAGAAGAACGCGCTGACGGATGCGATGTACGGCAAGCTCGCCGATGCGATCGAATCCGCCGAGTTCGACCCATCCGCCCGCGTGATCCTGATCCGCGGCGAGGGCGACATGTTCACCGCCGGCAACGACGTCGGCGAGTTCGCGGCCGTCGCGGCCGGCAAGTCCGAAGGCAGCCGCAACGTGGTGCGCTTCATCCAGTCGCTGGCGCGTTGCACCCGGCCGCTGGTCGCGGCCGTGCAGGGCCGTGCCGTCGGCGTCGGCACCACGATGCTGCTGCATTGCGACCTCGTCGTGCTCGCCGACAACGCGCAATTGTCGACGCCGTTCGTCAGCCTCGCGCTGGTGCCTGAAGCCGCCTCCAGCCTGTTGATGCCGGCGCGCATCGGCTATGCCCGCGCCTACGAGATGTTCGCGCTTGGCGAAACCGTGCCGGCCAGGTCGGCGCTGGAATGGGGACTCGCCAACCGTGTGGTGCCGCTCGATAGGCTCGATGCCGAAGCGCTTGCGCTGGCGCAGCGTCTCGCCCGCCAGCCGGCCGGGGCTCTCATCGCGACCAAGCGGCTGATGCGCAACGGCGAGGCGCTGGTCGCGCAGATGCAGGCCGAAGGCGAGCAGTTCGCGCAGCGCCTGCGCACCGCCGAAGCGCGTGAGGCGTTTACGGCGTTTGCGGAGCGCCGCCCGCCGGATTTCACCAGAATAGGATAGTATTCCGAATGCGTGCAGGTTGGATCGTTTCGATTCAACTCAAACCTTAACGCAACATTGGCACGTGGCGGTGCAAGGTGGCCTCTCCGGAGAGTTAGGCCCCTTGACCCATGTCCATTTTTAAGAAATCGGTAAGCACGCTTCTCCTGGTCCTGATGACGCTGCTGGCGGCCGGCGCGCTGACCAGCACGGCCATCCAGATGGTCGGGGCTTTCGGCCGCTACAGCGACAGTCTGGAGACCGAGCGGCTCGCGAATGCCGACAAGTCGATCTTCCATGGCGTGGTTGCCCTGCGCAGCAATCGTGGCGATGCCCAGAGCGCCCTGCTCGGTGAGGACGATCCGCGCGCCAAGCTCGGCGTTGCCGAGAAGGCGGAACAGGCCGGCTACGATGCCATCAGCGCGGCGCTCTCTACCGTCGAATTCGCCCGCCGCGACGAACTCGCCAGCACGCTGAAGCAGCGCTGGAGCGAGGCCGCGCCAAAATTCCAGTTGTTCTACGACGAGGCCAAGCTGCCGCGCGCCGAGCGCAAGCTGGAGCGGACTGCGCCCTGGTACGATGCGGTCACCAAGGTGATCGAGACCGCCAATCTCGCATCCACTGCCGTGTCGAACCGCGCCTGGATGAACGATCCTTACATCGCCCGCATGATCCAGGCCCGCCGCCTCGCCTGGCAGGTGCGCGACCGCTACGGCATCCAGTGCTCGACCCTGCGGCCGAACGTCAACGCCAGCAAGCCGCTCGACGATGCCCAGAAGCAGACCGTGGCCGGATGGAACGGCGTCGTCGCCGCCGGCTGGACCGGCATGGAGGAGCTGCTGGCTGCGCCTGACGTGCCGGCCGACCTCGTCAACACGGCCAAGGAGGCGAGGGCCAAGACTGACGGCGCCCTCAAGCAGATCGGCGAGATCACCAAGGGCTTCGACGGCAGCGGCCGGCCCGCGATGCCCGCCGCGGAATGGAACACGTTGTGCCAGGCTCCGTTCGCGTCGATCGTCGCGGTCGCGAGCAAGGCGCTCGACCTGTCGATCGCGCACGCGGAGGCGGTTCAGGCGAAAGCCCTCACCAATCTCATCGTGCAATCCTTCGGCTTCCTGCTCGCACTGGCCGTGACTGTCGCGGGCGTGTTTGTGGTGCGCAACCGGCTGATGCGCCCGGTGCGCGCCATCCTCGACGCCATCGCCCGCATCAGCGCCCGCGACTATGCGACGCCGGTGCCGCAATCGCGGCATCCCGACGAGTTCGGCACCATGGCGGCTGCGCTCGAAAGCCTGCGCGAGAGCGCGGCGACCGCGGAGCGGCTGGGTAAGGAACGCGAATCGCAGCAGGCGCTGCAGCTCGCCCGCTCCGGCACCGTCGATGCCGCCTGCCGCACCTTCGACGACACGGTGCAGGCGGTGATCCGGAGCGTTGCGGCCTCGACGCGGGAGCTCGACGCTACCGCAAGCGGCGTGCGCTCGCTGGTCACGGAATCGAGCAGCCAGACCGCGGCGGTGTCCTCGGCAGCCGAGCAGGCCACCAATAATCTCGAGACCATCGCCGCCGCGACCGAGGAGCTCTCCGCATCCGTGGGCGAGATCTCCGCGCAGGTGCAGTCGAGCGCCCGCGAGGCCCGCGAGGCCGTGGCCCAGGCCGAGCAGACCAATGCGACGGTCGAGATCCTCGATCAGACGGCGAGCCGCATCGGCGAGATCGTGAAGATGGTCAACGCGATCGCGGCCCAGACCAATCTGCTGGCATTGAACGCCACCATCGAAGCCGCGCGCGCCGGCGAGGCCGGCCGCGGCTTCGCGGTGGTTGCAGGCGAGGTCAAGAGCCTTGCGGCGCAGACCGCGACGGCGACGGAAGAGATCTCGCGCCAGGTCGAGGAGATCCAAGGCGCGACCGGCCAGGCGGTCGCCGCGATCCGGTTGATCGGCGGCGCCATCGGCGGCATCGACGAGAAGATGACGGCGATTGCCGCCGCGGTCGAACAGCAGCGCGCGGCCACGACGGAGATCTCGCGCAACTTCCAGCAGGCGGCCCAGGGCACCCGCGAGGTCACCGATACCATCGGCAGCGTCGCCAGGCTCAACCAGGAGACCGGCAATGCCGGGACGGTGCTGTCGGAGTCCGTCAAGAAGATGTCGGCGGACGCCGATCGTCTCCGCGTCGCGGTCGAGGGTTTCCTGGGCGCCGTGAAGAGCGCCTGATTTTCGTACTCTTTCCACCTGATGTCGCGCGGGCATTGCCGCAGCTCGGCACTGCGGGTACATCTGTGCCGCCTCGCTCCCGCGGGCGCGGCGACAGACGCAAGACATCAGGGATGGAGAGTTCGATGCCGGTCACCCCACACAAGGCCCAACGCCCCTATCGCGGCGTGTTCCCGGTCGCGCCCACCATCTTCGACGAGCGCGGCGAGCTCGACCTCGAGGGTCAGCGCCGCTGCATCGATTTCATGATCGACGCCGGCTCGCACGGCATTTGCATCCTCGCCAATTTCTCCGAGCAGTTCGTGCTCACCGATGCCGAGCGCGACACGGTGATGCATGCGGTGCTGGACCATGTGGCCGGCCGGGTTCCCGTGATCGTCACCACCACCCATTTCAGCTCGGCCGTATGCGCCGCGCGCAGCAAGCAGGCCGAGGCGGCCGGCGCCGCCATGGTGATGGTGATGCCGCCCTATCACGGCGCGACCTTCCGCGTCCCCGAGAAAGGCATCGTCGAATTCTTCAAGGTGCTCTCCGGCGCGATCAACATCCCGATCATGATCCAGGACGCGCCGGTTGCCGGCACGCCGCTGTCGGTCGAGTTGCTCGCGCGGCTGTCGCGCGAGTTTTCCAACATCCGCTATTTCAAGATCGAGGTGCCGGGCGCGGCCTCGAAGCTCCGCAGCCTGATCGAGGCGGGCGGCAAGGACATCGAGGGCCCCTGGGACGGCGAGGAGGCGATCACGCTGCTCGCCGATCTCGACGCCGGCGCCACCGGCGCCATGACCGGCGGCGGCTATCCCGACGGCATCCGCCAGATCATCGATCCCTATTTCGCGGGCGATCGCGAAAAGGCGAAGGCCGCCTACGAGCGCTGGCTGCCGCTGATCAACTACGAGAACCGCCAATGCGGCCTGATCGCCTGCAAGGTGATGATGCAGGCCGGCGGCGTGATCAAGTCGGAGGCGGTGCGCCATCCGCTGCAGCCGCTGCATCCGGCGACGCGCGCCGGGCTATTGGAGCTCGCCAAGGAGCGCGACGCGTTGGCGCTCAGGTGGGGGAAGTAATTCTCTCCCCCGTCATTGCGTGAAGCTGTCGTAGGGTGGGCAAAGCGAAGCGTGCCCACCAACTTGCGCGCCCGCGGGAAGAGCGGTGGGCACGGCGCTTTGCGCCTTTGCCCACCCTACGAAGGCTGCGAGGAGCGACTTGTGCGCCCTCGCTCGAAATGAACGAGGGATGCCCATTTCGCCTGAAGGCGTCGAATTAGCGCGTGCCGGGCCGTTCCCCATAGCCCCGCGATGGCATAATGTACGCGCGCCAACCGGCCCTGCGGAGATTCTCAGGACATCGCGCAACAGCTCTTCTTTTGCCACTATCCCGAGCCAGGTTGGTGCAAACCGACAGAACAGGGAGGCAGTGCCATGACGATGAGGCCGGATCCCACCTTTCACGCATCGCCCAAGCTTGCGATGGAAGCGCCTGCGGAGAATTTTGCTTACACCTTGCTGCTCAGTCCGGATTTCTCAAAGCCGGATGCTCTCGCGGTCATCGACGTCAAGCCGGGATCGCCGACCTATAGCCAGATCGTCCACACCGTAACGATGCCCAACAAGGGTGATGAGTTTCACCATTTCGGCTGGAATGCTTGCTCCTCCGCCCTGTCGCCGCTCGCCGGACACGCCTTCATCGAGCGGCGCTATCTCATCATCCCGGGGCTGCGCTCGTCGCGGATCTACGTCATCGATACCAAGCCCGATCCGACGCAGGCCAAGATCCACAAGATCATCGAGCCTGAGGAGGTCTTCAAGAAGACCGGCTACTCGCGGCCGCACACGATCCATTGCGGGCCGGACGGCATTTACGTGAGCACGCTGGGCGGCGGCGGCAAGGACGGCACCAATGGACCTCCGGGCGTCTTCATCATGGATTGCGAGACGTTCGAAGTTCTTGGACGATGGGAGATCGACCGTGGCCCGCAGACGCTGCATTATGATTTCTGGTGGAATCTGCCGCGCGATTACATGGTGACGAGCGAATGGGCGTTACCGCCGCAGTTCGAGAACGGGATCGTCCCGGAAGATCTGCTTGCGAACAAATATGGCCATCGTCTCCACTTCTGGGACCTTCGCGCGCGTCGCAACGTCCAGACCATCGACCTCGGCGCCAATCATCAGATGGCGCTGGAGGTGCGCCCCGCGCACGATCCGGTTCGCGAGTACGGCTTCGTTGGCGTCGTGGTCGACACCACCAACCTCGAAGCGTCGATCTGGACCTGGTGGCGCGAGGACGGAAGATTCCATGCCGAGAAGACGGCGACGATCCCTCCCGAACCCGCGCCCAAGGAGAAGCTGCCGCCGCTGCTGCAGGGATTTGGCGCCGTGCCGCCGCTGGTGACGGACATCGACCTGTCGATGGACGACCGGTTTCTCTATGTCTCGTGCTGGGGCACGGGTGAGATGCGCCAGTACGACGTCAGCGATCCCAGAAAGCCGAAGCTTGCGGGCTCAGTCCACATCGGCGGCATCGCGCGCCGCACGCCCCATCCGAACGGCAAGCCCTTTGCGGCGGGTCCGCAGATGGTCGAGATCAGCCGCGACGGCCGGCGCGTGTACTGGACCAATTCGCTTTATTCCACCTGGGACGACCAGTTCTATCCCGACGGGGTTCCGGGCGTGGAAGTCATGGCCAATGTCGGTCGCAACGGCGGCCTCGAGCTCGACAAGGACTATTTCGTGAGCTTCCCCGACGGATATCGTGCGCACCAGATCAGGCTCGAGGGCGGCGACTGTTCGACGGACTCATTTTGCTACCCGTCGGTCTAGATGGCACGCAGGCGAGCCCGGCCCTTGGCTGGCTGTGGCTCGCGCTTGTTGCGAGCGGTCTCTACCACGGGGTCAATCCGGGAATGGGATGGCCGCTCGCCGTTTCGGCCGGGCTCATGGACAAGAGCCCCCTCGCGCTCTTCCGTGCATTGTGGGCTCTGGCGGCCGGTCACCTCCTGGCAACACTTCTCGTGCTGCTGCCGTTCGCCTTCCTGCTCGTACTGGCCGAATGGCAGCGTCCAATCCAGATCGTCGCGAGTCTTCTCGTCATCGGCTTTGGCGTCTACCGGCTGATCGACCGGCGTCATCCGCGCGCGCTGGCACGAATTCCGCCGACGCAATTGGTGCTCTGGTCATTTGCCGTCGCCATCGCTCACGGCGCTGCCCTGATGCTCGTGCCGATCTATCTCGGGCTCTGCCAGGCCTTCGAGCTCGATGCCGGCCATCAGGCGGCGGGCGCGCTGATGACGGCAAATCTCGGGATGGCGGTGCTGGTGTCGCTGGTGCACGTTGCCGCCATGGTCGGCGCCGGCGGATGTCTGGCGTGGCTGGTCTACCGCCATCTGGGACTGAGGTTCGTCTCGCGAAGCTGGTTCAACCTGGATGCAGTCTGGGCGATCAGCCTCGTTCTGGTTGGCGCGGTGGCGCTCGCTTTCAATCTTGCGACCTCGCGCTGAGGTCTACCGCACCAAAGCCCACTCGCCGATGATGCGAAACCGCGCCTTGGCATCATCCTGCTTGAACAGGGCAATGCGATCGATCGCGAGCGTCTCGATCCCCAGCGCCGCAAACCGTGTTCGCAGCATCTGAAGGATCGGCCCGCGCCGCTCCGCATCCAGCCGCCCCGTCAGCGTCATGTGGAAGCGGAATTCTTCCATCACGTAAGGATAGCCCCAGCGGTCGAGATAATCGCGCTGCCGCTCGCTGAGCTTCTCCGGCTTGCGCCGAGCGCGATCTTCCGCCGTCAGCGCGGCGCGAAACGGGTCGAACTCGCGAACGCAATCAGCGGCAAGTTGCTGGAGCGTTTCCATCGGCTCGGCCGGAATAACGGCAATGAAGCCGCTGATGGCATCGACCACTGGTCGGATCGCCGGGATCGGACGTGTCCTGCCCGCGAAGGCCGCGCAGGCGGCCAGCAGCTCGGCTTCGGTATTGCCAGGCGCCAGCGCCATCGGCGCCTTCAGCGTGGCGTGAAAGCCGTATTTGCGAGGATCGGCGCTGACCTCGCGCCAGTCGGGCGCGGCGTGCAGCGCCTGCTCTGGAAACGAAATCTCGCCGCCGCTGTAGGCGTCATAGCCGAGCAGCTCGGCGCCGAAGCGGGAGAGGGCGCTGTCGCGGCCTGCGGCATAATAGATCGCGTAGCGGGGGAAACCTGTCATTGCCTCAGCATAACCAATTTACGCCGCGACGACAGTCTCGCGCGGGGCCGCCACTGCGGTGAGCAGCCGCGTCGCGTCGGTGAGATGCACGAGCCTGCCGCCTGAGATCACCGCGATCAGCCGCGGCCGCAGCTTCACGTTGTCGTCGACGAGGAGAATGTCAGCGCGGCGTCCCTCCGCGAGCAGGCCGCGATCGGTGAGGCCGGTCGCGCGCGCCGGGCCGGCGGAGACCAGATCCCAGGCCTGAGCCAGAGGCACCACGCCATCGGCGGCCAGGCGGAACGCGGCGAGCAGCTGCGCGGGATAATAATAGTCAGACGCCAGCACCGAGCAGAGCCCCTTGGCGATCATGTCGGAGGCCCTGGTCCAGCCGGTGTGGCTGCCGCCGCGCACGACGTTCGGCGCGCCGTAGACGATGGCATCGCCGTGGCTGGCCGCTGCGCGCGCCGTCTCCTCGTTGATCGGAAACTCCGCGATCAAGGCGCCGAGCTCGCGAAAGTCCCGGCGCATCGCCGGGCTCGAATCGTCGTGCGAGAGCATCCGCACCTCGGCGGTGCGGGCCGCGGCGGCCAGGCGTGACACCGAGGTGGGCACCTCGTCGGCGCGCGAGACCACGCGCTCGACCAGCCGGTCGAATTCGTCGCTCGACAGACCGGTGCGCTCCATCATGCGGTTGCGCTTGCGTGGGTTGGAGATGTCGGCAACGACGCCGTCCATATGATCGTTAAAGGCGAACAGGTCGACGCGGCCCTCGCTGAGCCACTGTGCGATCTCCGCTTCGGCATCGAGATTGAAGGTCTCGTGCCGCAGGTGGAAGCGGGTGTCGGCGGCGAATTGAGGACGCTGCCGCTCGATCGCCTCCATCAGACCGCGCGCATTGTCGGCGCTGCGCAGGCCCGGCTCCCACGAGCAGGTTGTGGCGTGAAACACGGTAGTGATGCCGTTGCTGATCGCCTGGCGGTCGCTGTCGGCGAGCGCGACGTCGATCGGAAAGTCGACGCCGGCGCGCGGCATCATCTGGCGCTCGAAGGCATCGCCATGCAGATCAACGATGCCGGGCAGCACCAGCAGGTCACGGGCATCCAGCGCCAGCCGCGCCCGGCCGCGAGAGGCGTCGACCTCTGCAATGTCTGTTCCGGAGACGAGAAGGGAGGTTTCGACGAGCTCGGCGCCGATCAGGGCCCGGCCGCCTTCGATGAATATGTCTGTCACGCGACCGCGCTTCGTTTGCTGGCAGGAGAATTGGCGAGTGAGCTCGCTTTTGCTTCGTATGACGAGAGGAAATCTTCAATCCCGAGCTTGCGGAAATTGGGCAGCGCCTCGCGCAACTTGTCGTGATCCCAGTCCCACCAAGCAAGCCTTGCGAGCCGTCCGGCGATCTCCTCCGAGAATCGCCGCCGCACGATGCGGGCCGGATTGCCGGCGACGATGCTGTAGGCCGGCACGTCCTTGGTGACGATCGCGCCGGCGGCGATCACCGCGCCGGTGCCGATGTTGCGGCCCGGCAGCACGATCGCGCCATGGCCGATCCAGACGTCATGGCCGATATGAACGTGATGCCGGCGGCGCCAGTCGAAGAACTCGAGATCGTCGCTCTCACCTTCGAAATAGGCGCTGGATCGGTAAGTGAAATGCGCCTGAGTGGCGCGATGCATCGGATGGTTGCCGGGATTGATGCGGGTCATCGCCGCGATCGAGCAGAACTTTCCGATGGTGGCGTAGGTGATCTGCGCATCGTTCACGACATAGGAATAATCGCCCATCGCGACTTCATGCAGGATCGTGCGCGCGCCGACTTCGGTGTAGGCGCCAAGCCTGGTCTCATGCAGCTTGGCCGAGGGATCGACGGTCGGCTGAACCGAAAGAGCTTTGGCGGCCATGTTGCATCCGAAGTGCGAGGGCGGGCGTCTTTCTTCGAGCGGCCGGATGACGGTGTCGTGACAATGAGATGACAGGGGATGACGTGCGTAGGATGGCCGCACTGCAGCAGCCTTGTCACACAAGTGTTAACCACGGGCGTTAGCGGTTGGCTCCAGCTACTCTGGAGCCCCTCGATGCTGGTGGTTGAAGGCCTGACGTGTCGCTTCGGCGCGAAGGCCGCTGTGGACGATGCTTCGTTTCAAGTTTCCCCTGGCGGCTTCGTCGGGGTGATCGGGCGATCCGGCGCCGGCAAGTCGACATTGCTGCGGTCCATCAACCGCCTCATCGAGCCCTCCGAAGGCCGCATCCTGTTCGAAGGCGTCGACGTCACCGCGCTGCGCGGCAAGGAGCTGCGGCAGTGGCGTGCGCGGTCGGCGATGATTTTTCAGCAGTTCAACCTCGTCGGCCGGCTCGACGTCCTCACCAATGTGCTGATGGGGCGGCTGTCGACGGTGCCGACATGGCGGTCGCTGCTGCAGCTTTGGCCCGAAGAAGACAAGGCCATCGCGATGTCGGCGCTCGAGCAGTTCGACATGGCTGCCATCGCGGCCCAGCGCGCCGACCAGCTCTCGGGCGGTCAGCAGCAGCGCGTGGCGATCGCGCGGGCGCTGGTTCAGCAGCCCGACATTATCCTTGCCGACGAGCCGATCGCCTCGCTCGATCCCCGCAACACCAAGATCGTGATGGATGCGCTTCTGCGCATCAACAAGCATTTCGGTATCACCGTGCTCTGCAACCTGCATTCGCTCGATCTCGCCCGCAGCTATTGCGACCGCCTGATCGGGATGGCCGCGGGGCGGGTGGTGTTCGACGGCGCGCCGGCGGCCTTGACCGATCATATCGCGCGCGAGCTGTACGATCTCGAGGCGAATGAAGTCATGGATGTTGCGCCCGCGGATGCATCGGTCGGCACGGCAGTTCCTGCCCTCCGCACGGTTGCCGTGGCCTGATCGCTGCTTCTTTAAATCGAGCCTGGTCGTAGAGCCGGAACTCGACAGTTTCATAACCTTGAAATGGGAGACGTCATGATAGACCGTCGTACGATCGTTGCCGCTGCGGCGGCCCTGGCATTTTCAGTTTCAGCCGCTGCGGCGCAGGACTGGAAGGCAAAATATCCTGAGTTGATCTTCGCAAAAGTCCCCGACGAGAATGCCTCCGGCACCACCAACCGCTGGACGCCTCTGACGGAGTACCTGTCCCGCGAGCTTGGAACCAAGGTCACGCTGCGCATCGCCAACGACTACGCCGCGGTGATCGAAGGTCAGCGTGCAGGAAACATTCACATTGCGATGTACGGCCCGGCGTCCTACGCGCGTGCCTACATCATTGGCGCGAAGGTCGAACCGTTCGCGATCGAGGTGAACGGCGACGGCACCAAAGGCTATTACTCGGTTCTCTATGTCAAAAGCGATTCGAGCTACAAGGACATTAAGGACCTGCAAGGCAAGAACCTCTGCCTCGTCGATCCCAATTCGACTTCCGGCAACAACGTGCCGCGTTTCGCGATGAACAAGATGGGCATCGACCCGGAAAAGTTCTTCGCCAAGGTGGTCTATTCGGGGAGCCATGAAAACGCGGTGATCGGGCTTTCCCAGGGCACCTGCGACGCGGCGTTCAACTGGTGGAACGACGAGAAGGAATCGAACCTGCTCCGGATGGAACGGAAGGGCATGGCGAAGGCCGCTGATTTCAAGATCATCATGAAGTCCGAGCAGATCGTGAACTCGCCGATGGCCTATCTCAGCAGCCTGCCTGACGACCTCAAGGCGGCGATCAAGAAAGCAGTGCTGGAAATTGCGGTGAAGGACAAGGCGGCTTTCGACAAGATTTACGAGGGGAAGCAATTGCCCTACGTCGAGGTCGGCCACAAGGCGTATGACGCCGTGATCGAACTGACCAAGTTTGTCGACAGCATTCGCAAGCAGAAATCCTGAGGGAAACGAAGGGTTGGACAAGTCGGGCAGATCGCAAGATCTGCCCGTCGGCTCTCGCGAACATCCCATGCGAACAGCAGTTCCCGAATTTCCGGAAGCCAGGCTGCGTGAGCTTGGCGATCGCTATGCGGCCGCAATTGCCGCCAAGCGCCGCCGCGTATGGCTCGGTGCCGCCGTCCTGATCGCCGTTGCCATTGCCGCGGGCTGGATGGGCGAGGTCAGTCTCGGGAATTTTGTCGAGAACTTCTGGCGCTTCCCGGCCTATTTCGTCAGCATCGCACCCAAATTTTCGTTCGCGACCGCATGGAGCGATTTGGCGGACTGGCTGTGGGGATTGCCGCGCTGGGCACGGCTTCTCGGGGATACGTTGCTGATCGCCTATATGGGCACCCTCTCGGGTGCGCTGTGCGGTTTCGCACTTTGCTTCCTCGCCTCGGCCAATCTCGTGAAATCAGGAACGACTGTTTTCGTCACCCGGCGCGTTCTGGAGTTTTTCAGGACCGTGCCGGAGATCGTGTTTGCCCTGATCTTCGTGCTGGCCTTTGGTCTCGGGCCGCTGCCGGGCGTTCTGGCGATTGCAATCCATACCGCCGGAGCGTTGGGCAAGCAATTCGCCGAGGTTGTCGAGAACATCGACAGCAAGCCGGTCGAAGGGGTGGCGGCAAGCGGGGGCAGCTGGGTTCAGGTCGTTCGGTTCGGCGCGTTGCCTCAGGTCCTCTCGAACTTCGTGAGCTATGCCTTGCTCAGGTTCGAGATCAACGTGCGGGGCGCCGCCGTGATGGGCTTCGTCGGCGCCGGCGGGATCGGTCAGGATCTGATCGAGGCGGTTCGCAAGTTCTACTTCACCGACGTCAGCGCCATCCTGCTGCTCATCGTCCTTACCGTCATGTTGATCGACTTCCTGACGGAACGGTTGCGACACCGCCTGCTCGGGCTGGAGGGAAGCACCCGATGAGCTCCTTCAGTTTTGAAAACCGGGCCGGCATTGCCGAACGGTATCCCGACGTCTTCCGGACCGATTGGTGGCAGCGGGGAAGGATCGCAATACTCGTCGGCGGGACGGTCGGGCTGTTCCTGTTCGGGATCGTCCAGCTCGATATTCCCTTTAATCGGCTCTCCCAGGGCATGGTCAGGCTGGGCGAATTCGTCCAGCTCATGTTGCCGCCCAGCCCGGGTTCTTGGGCGGAGGTTCTGAAATATCTGCATGCGCTCGGAGAGACGGTGTCGATCGCGTTTCTCGGCACCCTTGGCGGCGCGCTGCTCGCGCTGCCGGTATCCCTGCTGGCGGCGCGCAACGTGGTTGCAAACCGGATCATCCGCCTATTGACCCGTCGTGGCCTCGATACCATCCGTGGAGTCGACACTTTGATCTGGGCACTGATCTGGGTCGGCGTCGTGGGGCTGGGGCCGTTTGCCGGCATCCTGGCCGTGATCTGCAGCGATTTCGGAACGTTCGGCAAGCTGTTCTCGGAAGCGATCGAGGTCGCCGAGAAGAACCCCGCGGAAGGCGTTCGGTCATCGGGCGGCAACCATCTCCACAGCGTCCGCTTCGGATTGCTGCCGCAGGTGTTCCCGGTCTTGCTGAGCCAGGTGCTCTACTATTTCGAGTCGAATACGCGATCGGCGACGATCATCGGAATCGTTGGCGCTGGCGGCATTGGCCTTCAGCTTGCCGAACAGATCCGGGTGCTGGAATGGCAGAAGGTAACGTTTCTGATCCTGCTGATCCTGGTAACTGTATCGTCGATCGACTGGATTTCCGGCAAGCTGCGCTTCGCGATCATCGGCAAGCGGACGGTCGCCTAACGTCGTGCTGCAGTCTTATCCGTTCCGATTGGATCGGAACGGAGCTCTGATTTTTGTTTTGACGCGTTTTCTCGACGCAAATCGTTTCCACCCCGGATCAAGTCCGAGGGCACGCTTCGCTGGAAAACGCTCTGATCTAAGCGTTCTCCACCAAAAACTCCACCCGCTCTGCCGCAAAGCGCGAGTGCTTCGTCACCAGCGGCTTGCCCGTGAGATCGTGGTCGGTGGCGTCGACCACCAGGATCGGCCGCCCCAGCGCCAGGTCGAGCCGTGCGGCGTCGCTCGCGTCGACAATCCCCGCGGTGATTCTCGTTGCGCCACGGCGATAATCGCGGACGCCGAAATGCTCCAGCAGCTTCGTCATCGAGCGCGTTGCCGCGAACACGGCGCCTGCATCCGGGAACAGCTCAGCCGAGAGCCAGGTGGTGGAAACACAGATCGGCGTGCGGTCGGCGAGGCGAATCGCCTCGATCCGCACCAGGGGCGCGCCGGTCTTAAGGCCCAGCTCCCGTGCGAGCTCGCGCGTCGCGACGTCATCGGTCGCCTCGATCAGCCGGCCATGCGGCTCGCGGCCATCGGCGCCGACGATCTCGGAGAAGCGCGTGCGCGAGCGCAGGGGATAAGCGAGCTTCTGCGCCTCGACATAGGTTCCGCTGCCGCGCTCGGCGCGCACCAGGCCGCGCTCGGCAAGCGCTGCCAGCGCGCGCCGCACGGTGTGGCGGTTGACGCGATAGGTTTCGGCGATCTCCATCTCGCCCGGCAATTTGTCGCCGGCCGCAAAGCGGCCGTCGGCGATGCCGCGCTCGATGCCATCGGCCACGAGGCGCCATAGCGCGACGCCCGAGGAGGCTGTGTCCTGCATGCTCATGTCGCGGGAAACCTACTCCAGAAATCACAGCATTGTCACGAAACAGTCATGGCGCGTCCGTATGAAGTTGTCTATTATTATAGACAACTTCGGTGCGGCAAGTTCTGTAGAAGGTTCGATGGACCAGGTGACCCAGCACAACGACCAGCAAGCCCAGCGCAAGGCCGCAATGGCGGTGCTGGCGCACGCGGAGGCGGGCGAGATCGCCGCTCGCCTCCGCAACTTGGCCCTCCCGGACCATCAGGATCTGCGCACGCCCGAGAACGGCCTCGTCATGCTGCGCGGCCGGGTCGGCGGCGACGGCGCGCCGTTCAATCTCGGCGAAGCCACGGTGTCGCGCGCCGCGGTGCGGCTTGCGAGCGGCGAGGTCGGGTTCGGCTACACGCTCGGCCGCGACGGTGAGAAGGCGCGTCTGATCGCGCTGTGCGATGCGCTGGTGCAGTCCCGCGATTTCGGCGGAGCGGTGGAGCGCGACGTTATCGCGCCGTTGCGCGAGCAGCTTATGGTCAGGCGCAAGCAGGCGGCGGCAGCGGCCGCCGCAACGAAGGTTGATTTCTACACCATGGTGCGCGGTGAGGGGTGAGATCATGACCACGATTGCGGAACTGCCGCCGGGTTTCGCCGACAAGGTGCTGTCGGCGCAATCGACATTTCGCTCGGTCATGGACGCCATGGCGCGGCCGGGCTCGGTCCAGCGCATCGTGCCGATGGCGGGGGCGCCAGGGCCGATGATGCGAGGCACCGCCGCGATCGCGCTGACGCTGTTCGACCACGACACGCCGCTCTGGCTCGACGCACGGATGGCGGAAAGCGCGGACGTGACGAAGTGGCTGAAGTTCCACACCGGAGCGCCGGTTGTGCAGGATTCGTCGGTTGCTTCGTTCGCGCTCATCAGTGACGGCGGCGCCTTGCCTTCGTTCGAATCCTTCGCGCTCGGCACCAGCGAGTATCCGGACCGGTCGACCACGGTCATCATCCAGGTCGACAGCCTCGCCTCCGGGCGCAGCTTCGAGCTGCGCGGCCCCGGCATCGACGGGGTCGCCACGCTGCAAGCGTCGATCAAGCCGTTCGACCTGTTCGAGCGCCTGAATATGAACGAAGCGCTGTTTCCGCGCGGCATCGATGTGGTGCTGGTCGCCGATGACGCCGTGGTCGCGATCCCCCGCACCACGCGCGTCGTGAGCAAGGGAAGCTAGAAGCATGTATGTCGCAGTCAAAGGCGGCGAACGCGCCATCGAGAACGCCCATCGCCTGCTCGCGCATAAGCGGCGCGGCGACCAGAGCGTTGCGGAAATCACGCTCGACCAGATCTCGGAGCAGCTCGGCCTGGCCGTCGATCGCGTCATGAGCGAAGGCTCGCTCTATGACCGCGAGCTCGCGTCGCTTGCGATCAAGCAGGCGCGCGGCGATTTGATCGAGGCGATCTTCCTGGTTCGCGCCTTCCGCGCCACGCTGCCGCGCTTCGGTGCCAGCGAGCCGGTCGACACCGGCACCATGCGGGTGCAGCGGCGGGTGTCGGCGACCTTCAAGGACATTCCCGGCGGCCAGATCCTGGGGCCGACCTTCGACTACACGCACCGCCTGCTCGATCCATCGCTCGCCCAAGGTTTTGTGCCGGAGAGGCCAGCTGCGGCCGAAGCCTCCACCGCGCCGACGCCGCGCGTGACAGACATTCTCGGGCGCGACGGGCTAATCGAATCATCGCCGGAAGCCGAGGACGGTGCCAGCGTCGGCGATCTCACCCGCGAGCCGCTGAATTTCCCCGCGGACCGTGATTTGCGCCTGCAAAACCTCGCGCGCGGTGACGAAGGCTTTCTGCTCGCGATGGGCTATTCCACCCAGCGCGGCTACGGCCGCAACCATCCCTTCGTCGGCGAGATCCGCTTCGGCGAGGTCGAGGTCGAATTCGTCGCGGAAGACGTCGGCTTCGCCGTGCCGCTCGGTGCGATCGAGCTGACCGAGTGCCAGATGGTCAACCAGTTCAAGGGCTCGGCGACCGAGGCGCCGTGCTTCACCCGCGGCTATGGCCTCGCCTTCGGCCAGAGCGAACGCAAGACCATGTCGATGGCGCTGGTCGACCGCGCATTGCGCGCCCGTGAGCTCGGCGAGGAGGCGCTCGCACCGGCGCAGGACGAGGAGTTCGTGATGTCGCATTCGGACAATGTGCAGGCGACCGGCTTCGTCGAGCACCTAAAGCTGCCGCACTATGTCGACTTCCAGTCCGAGCTCGGCCTGCTCCGAAAGTTGCGGCAAGAGTTTGCCGATGCCAATGCGCCCGATGCCATGAAGGAGGCCGCGGAATGAACGCGCCCGCCTACAATTTCGCCTATCTCGACGAGCAGACCAAGCGCATGATCCGCCGCGCGATCCTGAAGGCGATCGCCATCCCCGGCTATCAGGTGCCGTTCGCCAGCCGGGAAATGCCGATGCCCTATGGCTGGGGCACCGGCGGCGTGCAGGTCACGGCCGCGATCCTGGGGCCGCAGGACGTGCTGAAGGTGATCGACCAGGGCTCCGACGACACCACCAACGCGATCTCGATCCGCAAATTCTTCGCCAAGACCGCGGGCGTTGCGACCACGACGGCGACGGACGAGGCTACCGTGATCCAGACCCGTCACCGCATCCCCGAGACGGCGCTGAACGAGAACCAGGTGCTGGTCTATCAGGTGCCGATCCCCGAGCCGTTGCGCTTCCTCGAGCCGCGCGAGACCGAGACGCGGCGCATGCACGCGCTCGCCGAATACGGCCTGATGCATGTGAAGCTCTACGAGGACATCGCACGCTTCGGCCACATCGCCACGGCCTATGCCTACCCGGTGAAGGTCAACGCGCGCTATGTGATGGACCCGTCACCGACGCCGAAATTCGACAATCCCAAGATGGACAATTCCCCGGCGCTGCAATTGTTCGGCGCCGGCCGCGAGAAGCGCATCTACGCCATCCCGCCCTACACGCAAGTGGTGTCGCTCGATTTCGAGGATCACCCGTTCGAGCCCTACCGCTTCAACGCGCCCTGCGCGCTCTGTGGCGCGGAGAATTCCTATCTCGACGAGATCGTGACCGACGACAAGGGCGGGCGCATGTTCGTGTGCTCGGATACCGATTATTGCGAGGGCCGCCAGGCCGCCGGCCATCACGGCAGCCTCAGTGCCGCGCCGTACAAGGATAAGGCGCAGGAGGCCGCGAATGGCTGATCAGAATCTGGTCGAGAACGACGAGCCGCTGCTGGTCGCAAAATCCCTCAGCAAGTCGTTCGGCCGCATCAATGCCTGTCGCGACGTGTCGTTCTCGCTCTATCCCGGCGAGGTGTTGGCGATCGTCGGCGAATCCGGCTCGGGCAAGTCGACGCTGCTGCAAATGCTGTCGGGCCAGCTCGCGCCGAGTGCAGGCCATGTGTCCTATCGGATGCGTGATGGCGTCACCCGCGATCTCACGACGCTCGGCGAGGCCGAGCGCCGCTTCCTGTTCCGCACCGATTGGGGCTTTGTGCATCAAGACCCCGCGCAGGGCCTGCGCATGGCAGTCTCGGCCGGCGCCAATGTCGGCGAGCGGCTGATGGCGGTCGGGTGGAATCACTACGGCCGCATCCGTGAGACCGCGTCGGATTGGCTGACGCGCGTCGAGATCGACGTCGCGCGCATCGACGATGCGCCGCGCACCTATTCCGGCGGCATGCGCCAGCGCCTCCAGATCGCCCGCAACCTCGTTACCGAGCCGCGGCTCGTGTTCATGGACGAGCCGACCGGCGGCCTTGACGTATCGGTGCAGGCGCGCCTGCTCGATCTCTTGCGCAGCCTCGTCGCCGAGCTGAACCTCGCCGTCATCATCGTCACCCACGATCTCGCGGTGGCGCGCCTCTTGTCGCACCGCGTGATGGTGATGAAAGGCGGCCGCGTCATCGAGACCGGTCTCACGGACCAGGTGCTCGACGACCCGCGCGAGCCCTATACCCAGCTCCTCGTCTCCTCGATCCTGCCGCCATGAACTTTACGATATGAGCTTTCCAATGACCGCCATGATCGACATCACTGACGCCGGCAAGACCTTTACGATGCACCTGCAGGGCGGCATCGAGCTGCCTGTCGTGCGTGGCGTGACCTTCCAGGTCAATCCAGGCGAGTGCGTCGTGCTGTCGGGGCCGTCGGGCGCCGGCAAGTCGTCCATCCTGAAGATGATCTTCGGCAATTATCGCTGCGATAGCGGCTGCATCGGCATCCGCCATCGCGGCAAAGTGGTCGATCTTGCCACCGCCGAGCCACGCCAGGTGCTCAACATCCGCCGCTCCACCATCGGCTATGTCAGCCAGTTCCTGCGCGCGGTGCCGCGCGTCGCCACCATCGACGTCGTCGCGGAGCCGCTGATCGCGAATGGCATGAGCCGGGCAGACGCACAGGCGCGCGCCGGCGAGCTGCTGCATCGTCTCAACATCCCCGAACGGCTCTGGCAGCTTCCCCCCGCGACCTTCTCCGGCGGCGAGCAGCAGCGCGTGAACATCGCCCGTGGCTTCATCTCCGACCTGCCGATCCTTCTGCTGGACGAGCCGACCGCCTCGCTCGATGCGGCCAATCGCGCCGTGGTGGTCGAGCTGGTCGCTGAAAAGAAACGTCAGGGCGTCGCCATGGTCGCCATTGTCCATGACGACGAAATCCGTCATTTGATTGCCGACCGCATCGTCGACGTCACCGGCTTTGCCGCCGCGGCCTGAAGGAATGGGGAAATGAAGAAGGAATCCGTGATCGCCAACGCCAGGATCGTGCTGGCTGACCGGGTGATCGAGCAGGGCTGGCTCGCGCTTGCCGACGGCCGCATTGCGGAGATCGGCGAGGGGAGGGCGCCCGCGGGTGCCGAGGATGCCGGCGGCGATCTGATCATGCCCGGCCTGATCGAACTCCACACCGACCATCTCGAGGCGCATTACGTGCCGCGGCCAAAAGTGTTCTGGAATCCTGTCGCCGCCGTCATCTCCTATGACGGCCAGCTTGCGACCTCGGGCATCACCACCGTGTTCGATTCGCTCCGGGTCTGGCGCGAGGACGGCGCTGAGGAGGTCGATGGCCGCGCCGGCGTGCTCGCCGCCGCGATCACCACCGCGCGCGAGGCCAACCTGCTGCGCGCCGATCACTTCCTGCATCTGCGCTGCGAGATCCCGATGCCGAGCGTGGTCGAGGAGGCCAAGGAGCTGATCGACCGTCCCGACGTCAAGCTGATGTCGCTGATGGACCACACGCCGGGCCAACGCCAGTTTCGCGACGAGGTCAAGCTGCGCGACTATTACCGCGGCAAGGGCGGCGGCAAGACCGATGCCGAGCTCGACGAGCTGTTCGCAAAGCGGTTCGAATATCAAAGGCTCTACGCCGCGGCCAACATGCGCGAGATCGTGGCGCTGGCGCATCAGTACAACATTCCGCTGGCGAGCCACGACGACACCACCGAGGAGAACGTCGCGGACGCCGTGCGCGACCGCGTCTCGGTCGCGGAATTCCCGACCACGCTGGAGGCCGCGCGCGGCCTGCACCAGGCCGGCATCGACATCCT
Organism: Bradyrhizobium sp. NBAIM01; assembly: GCF_020194115.1. Taxonomy (NCBI): domain Bacteria; kingdom Pseudomonadati; phylum Pseudomonadota; class Alphaproteobacteria; order Hyphomicrobiales; family Nitrobacteraceae; genus Bradyrhizobium; species Bradyrhizobium sp. NBAIM01. Next base: position 188,296 of record NZ_JADYVU010000007.1, read on the forward strand.
GATGGGCGCGCCGAACGTGGTGCGCGGCGGCTCGCACTCCGGCAACATCGCCGCGGTCGATCTCGCCCGCGAGGGCCTGCTCGACATCCTGTCGTCGGATTACATTCCGTCGAGCCTTTTGATGGCCGCGTTGCAATTGCCCGAGCATGTGCCCGCGATCAGCCTTCCGGCCGCGGTCCGCACCGTGACGAAAGCGCCCGCCGAAGCGGTCGGCCTCACCGACCGCGGCGAGGTCGCGACCGGCAAGCGCGCCGATCTGATCCGCGTCCATGTCGCAGGCCACGTTCCCGTGGTCCGCAGCGTCTGGCGCGAAGGACACCGCGTCGCATGAGCGAGATGGCGGCCACGGGCGAAGGCGAGACGGGTGCGATCGGCCCCGGCCGGCTCGTGCTCGTGGTCGGCCCCAGCGGCGCCGGCAAGGATACCTTGCTGCGGCTAGCCCAGGCGGCTTGCAGCGACGATCCCGACATCGTCTTCCCGCGCCGCATCGTGACGCGTGCGTCCTCGGTCGATGAAGACAATATCGCGGTCAGTCCCGACGAATTCCGCCGCGCGTGCGAGCACGGCGACTTTGCCGTGCACTGGGAGGCGCATGGGCATTCCTATGCACTGCCGCTCGAGATCAACGACGACGTCCGCGCGGGCCGCACCATCGTTGCCAACGTCTCACGCACCGTGATCGCTGCCTTGCGCCGGGCCTATGCCAACGTCGTGGTGGTCGCGATCACGGCGCCGCCGGACGTATTGGCGCAGCGGCTTGCCGCGCGCGCCCGGAAAAGCGATGGCGACATCGCCGAGCGGCTGTCGCGCAGCGTCGATGACGCCTCGGCACACGCCGATGTCACCATCCTCAATGCCGGCAGCGCCGACTATCACAGCCGCCAGCTCGTGCGCGTGATCAGGAAGCAAGGCTGGCAAGATTAGTTGCGGGCAATAACACGGAGAGAGTGGAATGACGGTGATTGAAACGGTCGAGCAGCTGGAGGCCATCTACGGCGTCACGAACGATGCCTCGACCGTCAAAGTTGCCGACCACGTCACCCCGCTCTACCGCATCTTCATCGAGAAGGCGCCGTTCGCCGCGCTCGCCACCATCGGGCCCGAAGGCATCGACTGCTCGCCGCGCGGCGATCTGCCCGGCTTTGTCCGCATCCACGACCCCAAGACGCTGATGCTGCCCGACCGCCGCGGCAACAACCGGGTCGATTCCTTGCGCAATATCGTGCGCGACCCGCGCGTGTCGCTGATGTTCCTGATCCCCGGCTCGGGCAATGCGGTGCGGGCCAACGGCCGCGCGCATCTGTCGATCGATCCGGAGCTGCTGGCCTCGTTCAAGGTCGAGGGTAAGGCGCCGCGTAGCGTCATGGTGATGAACGTGGACGAGATCTACTTCCAGTGCGCCCGCGCCATCGTCCGCGCCGATCTCTGGAATCCCGACAAGCGCGTCGATCCGAAGACGCTGCCGACACCGGGGCAGATTCTTGCGGAGATGAGCGACAACAAAGTCGGCGGCGCGGAATACGACCGCATCTGGCCGGAGCGCGCCGCCGCGACGATGTGGTGAGTGAGCCGTCTCTTTCCACGATCGACGGAATCGTAGGGTGGGCAAAGGCGCATTTGCGCCGTGCCCACGACCTGCCCAACGCGGCGAAGAATCGTGGGCACGCCTCGCTTTGCCCACCCCACAGACGCCCGCGATGTGGTGCCGACCACTTCTGACCGCGCCAGATGAATCCGCCTGACGCCGCCTGAGCTGATCAGCTCTGGCGGCGCGCCCTGGTGCGCGCCGCCTTCTTCGCGGCGGCGGAGCGCACCTTGGCACCCTTGGTGTGGCTTGCCTTGCGCGCGGCGGCTGAACGGGACGCTGCGCTTCGGCGGCTTGCGGCTCGCTTGGCCTGTTTCGACAGCGCACTGCGCGATGCGGTCGATCGCGGTTCCTTCTTCAGAGCGTTCGTGGCGGCGCGCGATACTTTTGGCCTCCGCTTCGGCGTGCGTTTGCCCTGGCCGACCTCGTAAGCGTACTTGGCACTACGGCGCGTCGACTTCTTAGTGCTTCCCTTGCGCGGTGGCGGCAGATCGACACCGGCGCGACGCGCTTCGGAGAGGCCGATCGCGATGGCCTGCTTGGTCGAGCGTGCGCCGTGCTTGCCTTTCCGGATCCTGTCGATCTCGTCCTTGACGAATTCGCCGGCCTGCGTGCTGGCCGACTTGCCGGCGCGCTTGTCTTGCCTGGCTTTGCGAATGACTTCCTGTCTCGGCATGGTCCAGTTCCCTTCTTGAGTGAGAGGGATGTCTGACCGCAACGCGCAAGACGGAAGATTGATCCGCCTAAAGCATGATCCGGAAAAGTGCGAAGCGGTTTTCCGGAAAGATCATGCGTAGACAACTTTAGTTCCTCAGCGCCGCCAGCAGCTCGTCCGGCCGCTCGGCCATGATCATGTGGCCGGCGCCGGGCACCACGACGGTCTTTGCATGCGGGATCGCCGCGGCGAGCGCCTTGCCGGCCTTCGCCGGCGTCATCATGTCCCGCTCGCCGAGGATGAGCGTCGTCGGCACCTTCACGGTCGCCGCAGCGGCAAGCGCATTCGTATAGGAGTTGCAGGCCGACAGATCCCTGAACAGCACGCCCGGCTCGCATGCCCTGAGCACCGCCTGCGCGCCGCCATGCATCCACAGGCCCGGCGCCAGGCTGCCGCCGAGCTCCGCGTTGAAGCCGAGGCCCCAGATCGAGACCATGTCGTTGGCATCCTGCGAGTTGGCTTCGGCGGCTTTCAACAGATCCGGACCCACCGTCATGGTCGCGGCGGTGCCGATCAGGCTCAGCGCTGACACCTTGTCGGGATGTCGCGCGGCGGTCTCCAGCGAGATCAGCGAGCCCATGGAGTGACCGATCAGATGCGCCTTTGCGGCGCCCGCCGCATCGAGCAGCGCCGCCGTCCAGTCGGCCATCTCGGCGATGCTGCCGAGCGAAGGCCCAGTAGAGCGGCCGTGGCCGGGCAGGTCGGGCGCCAGCACGGCAAAGCCGTGATGGGCGAACCAGCGCGTATGCAACGCCCAGGTCGCATGGTCGAAGCCGGCGCCGTGGATGAAGACGACCGCGGGCAGGGACTTGTCGAAGTCGCGGCCACCGGTTGCGACAAGCACATCGGTGCCGTTGACGGAGAGCTTCATGGTGTCAGGCCTTTTGCGAGATGCGCAGCGCTTGGTTGAGGTCGTCGATGATGTCGCTTGCGGTCTCGATGCCGACCGAGAGCCGCACCAGCTCTTCGCCGATGCCGGCCGCCTTGAGCTGCTCGGCGTCCATCTGCTGATGCGTGGTCGAGGCCGGATGGATCACCAGCGTCTTGGCGTCGCCGACATTGGCGAGATGGCTGATCATGCGTAAGCTCTCGATGAACTTGCGTCCGGCAGGCCGGCCGCCCTTGATGCCGAAGGAGACGATCGAGCCGGCACCGCGCGGCAGCAGCGTCTTGGCAAGCTGGTAGTCCGTATGATCCTCGAGCGACGGGTGCAGCACCCAGTCCACGGCCTTGTTGGACTTCAGCGCCTCCAGCACCAGATGCGTGTTCTGCATATGCCGGTCCATGCGCACGCCGAGCGTCTCGACGCCCTGGAGCAGCTGGAACGCGTTGGTCGGCGACAGGCAGGCGCCGAAATCGCGCAGGCCTTCCGTGCGGGCGCGCATGATGAAAGCGGCGGTGCCGAACTGCTCGTCGAAGACGATGCCGTGATAGCCGCCATAGGGCTCGGTCAGCACGCCGAACTTGCCGGAGGAGCGCCAGTCGAAGCGGCCGCCGTCGACGATGGCGCCGCCGATCGCGATGCCGTGGCCGCCGATCCATTTGGTCGCCGAATGCATCACGATGTCGGCGCCGAGCTCGATCGGACGGCTGAGATAGGGCGTGGCGAAGGTGTTGTCGATCAGAAGCGGAATCTTGGCCTCATGCGCGATCGCCGCAACCTTCGGGATGTCGAGCACCTCGAGGCCGGGGTTGCCGATGGTCTCGCCGATCACGAGCTTCGTGTTCGGTTTGATCGCCGCCCGGAATGCGTCGAGATCGCGTGGTTTCACAAACGTCGTGGTGATGCCGAAGCGGGGCAGCGTGTGCGCCAACAAATTGATGGTGCCGCCATAGAGCGAGCTCGACGCCACGATGTGGTCGCCGGCATTGAGCAGCGTGGCGATGGCGAGGTGCAGCGCCGCCTGGCCGCTCGCCGTGCAGATCGCGCCGACGCCGCCTTCCAGCGCCGCAAGCCGCTCCTCCAGCACGCCGGTGGTCGGATTGGAGATGCGCGTATAGATGTGGCCGGCGCGCTCCAGATTGAACAGCGCGGCGGCGTGATCGGAATCCTGGAACACGTAGGACGTGGTCTGGTAGATCGGCACCGCCCGGGCGCCGGTCGTGGGATCCGGATGCTGGCCCGCATGCAGGCTCAGGGTCTCGAAGGCAGGCGGTTTCGGCGCGGGCATGCGTGGCCTCGTTGATCGGTCGGCGATGGCGGCCGTTGTGCCACAAAACGGAGCGGTACGTCAGCCCATTGACAGCGCTGGGTTTGAAGCGAGCTCCAGCCGCGCCGGCGGTGCGCTCCCTCGCCCCGTTCTTACGGGGAGAGGGTTGGGGTGAGGGGCTCTCTCCACGAAGATGATGGCAGCTGGACTCGCGGAGGCTCCCCCTCACCCGGAATTTGCTGCGCAAATTTCCGGCCTCTCCCCGCAAGCGGGAGAGGCGAAGAGGCGCCGTCCGCGCTTCACCCCCCGATCGCCTGCTCGATCACCCGCGCCTCCCGCAGCAGGATCTCCGCGACCTCCTGCTCGCGCCTTGGCCCGAGCCTCGTGCGAACGGCGGAGACGGTCATCGCTGCTGCCGGTTGCCCGTCCGGCGTCTTGATCCAGGTCGAGATCGATTTCGTCCCCTGCACCAGTCCGATCTCTCTCATGCCATATCCCAGCCGCCTGGCGGCGGTGACCTCGCCGAGCACGGTCGCGACGTCGGTCCGGTAGGCCTCGAACCGCTTCTCGTTCGCCGCGACGATCTTTCGCGCCTCCTGCGCCGGCATTGCGGCGAGAATGGCAACGCCGGCGCTGGAGACGCCGAGCGGCCGGCGCGCGCCGACCTCGATCGACAGCACCTGGATCGGGTAGACGCCGATCCGGCGATCGACGCAGAGCGTGTCGTTGCCGGTGCGCACCGTCAGGAACAGCGTGTCGCCGATCGCGGCGGACGCGCGCTGCAGCGACGGATTTGCGGCGACCAAGAGCCGCGATGGCCGCGGACGCGCCAGCGCCAGTTCCGGTACCTGGTTGCCGATCGCGTAGCGGCCGCTCCGGCCGTGCCGCTCGACGATGCCTTCCTCGATCAGCACGTGGACGATGCGATGCACGGTGGGGCGGGTGAGCCCGGTCGTGCGGACCACCTCGGCCAATGGCACACCGTCCTCGCGCCCTGCGGCCAGGATGCGCAGCACCGCGAGCGCGCGCCGGATCGCCTGCGCGCCATGTCGCGGCTCCACGGCGCTGCGGGTGGATTTCGTTGCGCGTCGTTTGTCCATAATATGGACAAGAACGCCACAATTCGCTCGACAGGGCAAGCGCGCATCTGGAGATTGCGCTCCGATCGGGATGCCATGCACGAAAGTCTGCGCCCGATATGGAATTGGAAGCGCCGCCGGGAGGTTAACATGAGATTAATCTGGATTGCCATCGCTGCAGCAGCCGCAATGTTGGCGGGACCCGCCTCCGGCCAGCAATGGCCGGCGCGCAACGTCAAGCTGATCGTGCCCTATCCCGCCGGCGGCAATGTCGACAGCGCCGCGCGCATCGTCGCCGACAAGCTCCAGGAGAAGCTCGGCCAACCCTTCGTCATCGAGAACAAGGCCGGCGCCGGCGGCATGATCGCGGGCGAAGCCTTCGCCAAGTCGGCGCCCGACGGCTACACGCTGTTCGTCGGCGCCAACGGCCCGGTGCTGTTCGCGACCGAGATCAACAAGCGCGACGCCTATAATTGGAAGAAGGACTTTCTCCCGATCTCGACGATCTCGATGACGCCGCTGGTGCTCGAGGTTCATCCCTCGGTGCAGGCGACCACGCTCAAGGAGTTTCTCGACCTCGCCAAGCGCGAGCCCGGCAAGCTGACCATGGCCTCGCCCGGCCCCGGCACCACCAACCATCTGCTTAGCGAGCTGATGCAGTCGAATCTCGGCCTGCAATGGGTCACCGCGCATTATCGCGGCAATGCGCCGGCCATCAACGATCTCCTGGGCGGTCAGGTGCAGTTCGCCTTCGACCAGCTCACGGTCAGCCTCCAGCACATCAAGGCCGGCCTGTTCCGCGCGCTCGCCGTCACCTCACCGCATCGATTGAAATCGCTGCCCGACGTGCCGACCTTCGCCGAGCTCGGCTACAAGGACTTCGACGGCCAGACCTTCACCGGCCTGTTCGCGCCCGCTGGCACGCCTGCGCCCATCGTCGAGAAGCTGCACGAGACGCTGGTCGCGATCCTCAAGGACCCTGCCATTGCGGACAAGTTCGAGAAGCTCGGCGGCGAAGCCACGCCGATGACGCCGGCCGAGTTCAAGGCTTATCTCGAGCGCGAGGACGCCAAGTGGATTCCGGTGGTGCGCAAGGCCAATATCAGGGCGGATTGATCGATGCGGATCGATCCGACCGAGCTCGGCGCCGAGCGCATCTACCGCCTGATGACCGGCATCGTGGTGCCGCGCCCGATCGCCTGGGTGACGAGCCTGTCAGCTACGGGCGTGCTCAATCTCGCTCCGTTCAGCGCCTTCACCTTCGTCTCGCAGAAGCCGCCGATGCTCGCCATCAGCGTCGGCCGCAAGGGCGCTGACTACAAGGACACCGCGCACAACATCCTCGACACCGAGGAATATGTGATCCACATCGCGGATACGCCGCTGATGAATGCCGTGCACGACTCATCGGTCGAGCATCCGCCTGAAATCAGCGAGGTGGAGCATCTCGGCCTGGAGACGCTCGCGAGCGAGCGCATCAAGGTGCCGCGGCTCGCTGCCGCCCCGGTCGCGATGGAGTGCCGCTTCCGGCAGTGCCTCGAATTCGGTGACGCCAAGAGCCGGCTCATCGTCGGCGAGGTCGTGCTGTTCCATTTGCGCGACGGTCTCGTCAACGACGGCAAGGTCGAGACCAGGGCGCTCGATCCGATCGCGCGCATCGGCGGCCCGCGCTACGCCCGCCTCGGCGAGATCGTGACGCTGGGCAGCGTCTTCCAGACTCCCAAGTCGAAAGACTGAGCGCGCGGGCCTCATCGCCGGCCGCCGCCCCAAGATCATCGGAGGAATACAATGCGACTGCTGAGCTATCTCCTGGACGGCGAGGCGCGCTACGGCGCGGCCGTGGACGGCGGCGTGGTCGATCTGACCAGGCGCATCGGCCGCGACTATTCGGACGTGAAGGCGCTGATCGCGGCCAACGCACTCGCCGATGCGCAGGAGGCCGTCGCGGGGCAAAAGCCGGATCATGCGCTGGACAAGCTCGTCCTGTTGCCGCCGGTGCTGGCGCCGGAGAAGCTCTGGTGCATCGGCGTCAATTACGCCGAGCGCAATGCGGAGTATAAAGACGATTCCGACCTGCCCAAATATCCCAGCCTGTTCGTGCGCAGCATGTCCTCGATGACGGGCTCCGGCCAGCCGATCGAGAAGCCGAAGGTTTCGGACCAGCTCGACTATGAAGGCGAGCTCGTCATCGTGGTCGGGCAGGGCGGCCGCCACATTCCGCGCGAAAAAGCGTGGTCGCACATCTTCGGCATGACACTGTGCAATGAGGGCACGATCCGCGACTGGCTGCGCCACGGCAAGTTCAACGTCACGCAGGGCAAGAATTTTGATCGCTCCGGCAGCATCGGCCCGTGGATCGTGACGTCTGACGAGCTCGACCCGCGCGGGCCTCACGACATCGTCACACGCGTGAACGGCGAAGTGCGGCAGCAGGACACCACCGAGCGGTTGATGTTCCCGTTCGACTTCCTGATCTCCTATCTCTCGACCTTCGCCACCCTCAAGCCCGGCGACATGATTGTGACAGGCACGCCGACCGGCGCGGGTGCGCGGTTCGATCCGCCACGCTGGCTCAGGGACGGCGACGTCGTCGAGGTCGAGTCCAGCGGCATCGGCGTGCTGCGCAACACCGTGGCGGCGGAGCAGTAAAACGATGCTGGATTCCGCCACGATCGAACGCCTCGCCGCCCGGCTCGATGAAGCCGAGCGAACCAAGACGCTGATCCCGATGTTCACCAAGGACTATCCGGAGTTCAGCATCGAGGATGCCTACGCGGTCCAGCGCGCCTGGACGAAACTCCAGCTCGGCCGCGGCCGAATCATCAAGGGCCACAAAATCGGTCTGACCTCGAAGGCGATGCAGAACGCGGTCGGCATCAACGAGCCCGATTACGGCGTGCTGTTCGCCGACATGTTTTACCCCGATGCCACGCCTGTTCCGTTCGACCGCTTCCACGCGCCGCGCATCGAGGTCGAGCTCGCCTTCGTGCTGAAGGCGCCGCTGCGCGGGCCCGATTGCACCATTTTCGACGTGCTCAACGCCACCGACTACGTCACGCCTGCGCTGGAGATTCTGGAGACACGCATGCACCGCGTCGACCCCGAGACGGGCAGGACCCGCAAGGTGATGGACACGATCTCGGACAACGCGGCCAATGCCGCGCTGGTGCTCGGCGGCCGGCCGATCCGCCCGATGGATGCGGACCTGCGCTGGATCGGCGCATTGCTGTTCCGCAACGGCGAGGTCGAGGAAACCGGCCTTGCCGCCGGCGTGCTCAATCACCCCGCCAACGGCATCGCCTGGCTCGCCAACCGCCTCGCACCGCATGACGAGCATCTCAAAGCCGGCGAGGTCGTGCTGGCGGGATCGTTCACGCGTCCCGTCGACATCCGCCGCGGCGACACCTTCCATGCCGATTACGGCGCCTTCGGCTCGGTGTCATGCCAGTTCGTCTGAAGCAATAACAAGCAGGGAGCGCACCATGAGTGGTCAAACGCGGCGCAGGAGCATCCACATCGGCGGCTTCAAGCACGTCAACCCGATTCCGAACGCCTGCCGCATCGGCAATCTCGTGATGTCCGGCGTCATCCTCGGCCGCGATCCCGCGACCAATGCGATGCCCGAAAGCCTGGATGCCCAATGCGCCAACATGTTCGCGCATATGAAGGCGACGGTGGAGGCCGCCGGCGGCTCGACCTCCGACATCATCAAGATGACGGTGTGGCTGAAGGACCGCTCGCAGCGCGGCCCTGTGAATGTCGAGTGGTTGAAGATGTTTCCGGACGAGCATTCGCGCCCCGCGCGCCACGCGCTGCCGATGGACAACATGGATGGCGGCGCCCTGGTCCAATGCGATTTCACCGCTGTGATCGACTGAGGGAGCGCTTGCATGCCGACCTATCTGCCGTTCGACCCCAACCCGCGCCGCCCGATCAAGGCGCCGCCGCCAAAGACCATCGACAGCCAGTTCCACGTGCTGGGGCCGATCGACAAATATCCGGAGCGTCCCGGCGCCGCCTATCGGATGCCGACCGCGACCTGGGAAGCGGCGCTGCGCATGCACAAGACGCTCGGCATCGAGCGCGGCATCATCGTGCAGACCACGACCTACGGCGCGGATCATGCCGTCGTGCTCGACGGCCTTGCCGCGATGGGCCCGAACTATCGCGGCTGCGCCAATGCGCTGGTGTTCGCGGAAGCCAGCGACGCCTATCTCGCAAAACTGCATGATGCCGGCGTGCGCGGCGCGCGCTTCAGCTTCCGCCAGGAGCTCGGCGCCGTGCTGTCGGACGCCGATTTCGCCCGCGCCATCGCCCGCATCCGCGAGCTCGGCTGGTACGTCAAGATCCAGCCGGAGAAGGACGGCATCGTCTCGAGCGTCGCCAAATACGAGAACCTCGACGTGCCCGTGCTGATCGACCACATGGCGCGGCCTGACCCCGAGGCCGGCAGGAACGATCCGAATCTGCGCAAGATGCTGGAGCTGCTCGCCAAGGGCAATTTCTGGGTCATGCTCTCGCTCGGCGAGAAGACCTCGAAGACCGGCGCGCCTTACGACGACGTGATCCCGATCGCGCGCGCCTATATCGAGGCCGCTCCCGACCGCTGCGTCTGGGCCAGCGACTGGCCGCATCCGGTCTCGGTGAAGCAGCCGCCGAACGATGCCGATCTGTTAGAGCTGATGTACCGTTACGCGCCCGACCAGGCGGAGCTGGAGAAGATCCTGGTGCACAATCCGGCCAAGCTGTTCGGCTTTGCGGATTAGGGCATGAGAGGATTGGGCTGAGCAGCTCGCCACGCGCGCGGTGCGCTCCCTCTCCCGCGTGCGGGAGAGGGTCGGGGTGAGGACTCTTTCCTCTAGGGGATTGTCCCATTGCGGAGACACCCTCTCCCCAACCCTCCCCCGCAAGCGGGGGAGGGAGCGCACCTTCATCGCCGCGACAATCGGGCCCTCACCCCACCGGCTGCTTCGCGAGCCTATCCCGCACCTCCGCTGCGATCTCGAACGAGCGCAGCCGTGCCGTGTGGTCGTAGATCTGCCCCGTCGTCATCAATTCGTCCGCGCCGGTTTCAGTGATCAGCGCCTTCAGCTTCGCTTCGACCACATCGGGCGACCCGACCGCTGAGCATGACAGCGCTTGCGCAACGCCGGCCTTCTCCGCCGGCGACCACAACGCGTCCATGTCCTCCACCGGCGGCGGCAGCGGCCCCGGCGTGCCGCGGCGCAGGTTGATGAATTGCTGCTGCAGCGAGGAGAACATCCGCTGTGCCTCTTCATCGCTGTCGGCCGCGAACACGTTGACGCCGATCATCGCATAGGGCTTGTCGAGCTGCGCCGAGGGCTCGAAGCGCGCACGATATTCGCGCAGCGCCGGCATCATCATCTGCGGTGCGAAATGCGAGGCGAACGCGAAGGGCAGGCCGAGCATTGCCGCCAGCTGCGCGCCAAAGGTGCTCGATCCCAAGATCCACAACGGTACCTTGGTCCCCATGCCGGGCACGGCGCGGATCGCCTGGTTCGGCTGCACGTCGCCGAGCAGCGCCTGCAGCTCCAGCACGTCATGCGGAAAGTTCTCGGACGTGGTGGCGAGGTCGCGCCGCAGCGCCCGCGCGGTGAACTGGTCGGTGCCCGGCGCCCGGCCGAGCCCGAGATCGATCCGCCCGGGATAGAGCGATTCCAGCGTGCCGAACTGCTCGGCGATGACGAGCGGCGAGTGGTTCGGCAGCATGATCCCGCCGGAGCCGACGCGGATCGTTTTCGTTCCGCCCGCGATGTGGCCGATCACTACCGACGTCGCCGCGCTGGCGATGCCCGTCATGTTGTGATGCTCGGCCAGCCAGAACCGCTTGAAGCCCCACGTCTCGGCATGCCGGGCCAGATCGAGCGAATTGCGGAACGCCTGCGACGCGTCGCCGCCCTGGCAGATGGGGGCGAGGTCGAGCACGGAGAAGGGGATCATGGGAGGGCTGCCGGTGTGGAGGGGCCGCGTGACGGTGCGCGCTTGCAGGACACACATGTAGTGGCAGCGCGCCGAATAGGTAGAGCACTTGCGGGCCCCTCTTGTCAGTTCATCTGAGAGATGCACGCCGCGAAGACGGCCGTTCACAACACTGTTATTGCAGGCCCTGGCGCCCCTCGCGCCAACTGGGCGTTTTACACCTGGTATTGTAGCTTGCGGGAAGCAGCTGCGCTGCTGCCAGGAGGAACTGACATGACCACGGTCGTCTTCACCCGCCGCAACCTCCTCGCTGCCGGCGGCTCCGTCCTCGCAACGGGCCTTCTGGCAACCGGCGCTTCCGGCGTCCTGCTGCCCGCCCGTGCGAGCGGCCTCGCACCGACCGAGTCGATGTCGGGCGGCGCGAACAATTACCGCAAGGGCGCGGCGATCGTGGAGCGGATCGGCAAGGGCGGTTTCTGGATGAGCGGCACCGTGCGCCGCGCCGGCGACGGGGCTCCGCTGGCCGGGCAGCGCATCCAGATCTGGGCGCACACCGTCGAAGGGCGGGAGCACGAGCCGCAGAGCCACGGCGCAACGCTCACCGACAAGGACGGCAGGTTCCGGCTGGAGATGCCGCAGATCATTCCGATCTTCGGCCAGCCGCACGGCCACCTCGCCTATGACAGCGGCGAGTTCAAGACCGTCTTCCTGCGGCCGGTGATGCGGAGCGCCAAGGAGACCAGCCTGGAGGCGCACTTCGTGCTGCAGCCGGCTTGAACCCGACTTGCAGATGACGCGATGGAGATCGGCCCGGGCGCCCCTGATCTGGGGCGCCCTTGGCTTGGCGATCGGCGTGCCGGTTGCGCTTGCTGCGGCCAGCGAGCAGCTGGCATGGCGCGATCCTGTCTACATTATCGCCGGCTTCGCCGGGATCATCGCCCTCGGTCTCCTGCTCGTGCAGCCCTTGCTGATCGGCGGCTACCTGCCGCGATTGTCGGCCTATCGCGGCAGGCGCGCCCATCACTGGATCGGCGGCGCGCTTGCTCTCGCGATTCTGATCCACGTCGCCGGCCTCTGGATCACCAGCCCGCCCGACATGGTGGACGCACTGACCTTCTCATCGCCGACGCCGTTCTCTCCCTTCGGCGTGATCGCGATGTGGGCCATCTTCGCGGTTGCGTTCCTGGCTCTGCTGCGAAGGCGGTTGGGATTGCGGCCGCGAACCTGGCGCATCATCCATATTCCCCTCGCCATCGTCATCGTCGCAGGTAGCGTGGTCCATTGCCTGCTGATCGAGGGGACGATGGAGACGATCTCCAAGGTGGCACTCTGTGCGCTCGTCCTCGCGGCGGCCGTGAAAGTCATGATTGACCTGCAGGTGTGGCGGAAGCGACAGGCGCCGCGCGGGGAGAATGTCGCACGGCAATAATCCGGCGGATCTGGTCAGCTCCAGGACTTCCCCAGGGGCTATCGCATTTGGGAGTTTTCCCTGCGGCCATCCTTCGAGACGCCCGCTTTGGGCGGGCTCCTCAGGATGAGGGTGGAGTGCGCGGCAGCAAATTTCAACGAGCACTGATGCTGATTAGCCTCATCCTGAGGAGGCGCGTCAGCGCCGTCTCGAAGGACGAGGCGTGCGCGCTGGCCGCTGGTACGAGTCATCTGCGATAACCTGGGGACTTCCCCAGTCCCATCTCTTGTGCGCAGAATGGCGCGCGCCAAGCATCGTCATCGGGCCGGGAGGATCTCGACATGGCAGAGCAGACCATTCGCTTCGACGATGGTGCCGCCTACGAGCAGATGATGGGAATCTGGAGCCGGTTCGCAGGCGAGATATTCCTTGATTGGCTGGCACCTCCTACCGGCTTGCGGTGGATCGACATCGGCTGCGGCAACGGCGCCTTCACTGAACTCCTGGTCGAGCGCTGCAACCCCGCCGAGGTCCAGGGCATTGACCCCTCGGCCGAGCAGCTTGCTTTTGCGCGCACACGACCTGCGGCGCGCGTGGCAAAGTTTCACCAGGGCGATGCGATGGCACTTCCTTTCGCCGACGCCAGCTTCGACGCGGCCGTGATGGCGTTGGTTCTCGTATTCGTTCCGGATCCCGCCAGGGGCGTCAGCGAAATGGTGCGGGTCGTTGTCCCCGGCGGTGCGGTCATGACGTATATGTGGGACATGTTGGGCGGCGGCTTTCCGCTCGACCCGATCTACGACGAGATGAAGGCGATGGGCATTCCGGCAACGCGCCCGCCGCGGATGGACGCCTCTCGCATGGAAGCGTTGCGAGACCTGTGGCGAGGAGCAGGTCTCGAGGACGTGCAAACGCGAGAGATTACGGTGCAACGGACGTTTTCAGGTTTCGATGACTTCTGGGCAATCAGTCTGAAGTCCCCCGCGCTCCGGCCTTCCGTTGCCGCCATGAGGCCCGCGGACGTCGAGACCCTCATCGCGCGGGTGCGTGCGGGCCTGCCGGCGCATGCGGACGGCCGCATCACCTGCACTGCGCGCGCGCACGCGATCACGGGGCGCCGGCCCAAATAGCTCGCACTGTGCGGCCCGTAGGATGGATAGAGCACTTGCGAAACCCATCATCTTCGCCACCGCACGAGTCTGATGGGTTTCGCTGCGCGCGGCAGTGGTCCAGAGTCGAGAGGTGAAATCTCTCGCCGCGTCATTGCGAGGAGCCCTTGCGACGAAGCAATCCAGACTGTTTCCGCGGACACATTCCTGGATTGCTTCGCTACGCTCGCAATGACGGAACCTGGCTGCACCGCTTAGCTTGCCGCAGCCTTCGACCGGGCGTAACCTCGCGCAATGCTCGTCACGTCCCCCGATCTGAAAGCGTTCCTGCTGGCGACGCCGTTCTTCGGCGGGCTTTCGGAGGCAGGCCTCGACCTCTTGATCTCGATGCTGGTCGAGCGCCGCTTCGAGGCCGACGCGACCGTTGTGGCCGAGGGCGAGCCGGGACGTTCGATGTTCATCGTCAAGTCCGGCCGGCTGGCGGTGAGCAAACGCACGCATGCGGGCAGGGTCATCCCGATATCGCGTTTGGAGCCTGGCGATTTCTTCGGCGAGATGACGCTGATCGAAATGCAGAACCGCTCCGCCACTGTTATCGCGGAGGCGCCGACCGTGCTGTACGAGCTGACGGCCCAAAAGCTCTATGCCTGCTACAAGGCCGACATCCACGCCTACGTGATCGTTCTGCAGAACATCAATCGCGAGCTATGCCGGCGGTTGCGCCGTTCGGACGACCGCTTCGCAGCACTGCAAATGAATGGCGACCATTGATGGTGCGCAGTGCGCAGGATGGGTAGAGCCCTTGCGAAACCCATCATGTTTCGTGGCTCGACAAGGAGCAGATGGGTTTCGTTTCGCTCTACCCATCCTACGGGCTACTGAGATCCTCGACGCGCATCACGACTTGTCGTGCGCGTACTTCTCCAGGACCAGCCGATTATACTCGTCCCTGACGGCTCTGCGGGAAACATGTCCCTTCCGGTCCTTGGCGATTTTCAAAAGATCAGGATCGGTCGGTGCTTTTGATTTCCGCCGAAATCTCGCAAGAAGAGGAATCGTCGGCTCCGACATCCTTCCAAACAGGCGGTCGAACCATCCCATCGTGTCCTCCCGGACAGGTCGCGAGCGAAAAGACTAGCACCATGAAATGAGGGGTCAACGTGCCGTGTGGCCGCAACCTTTCGAAGAGGCGCAACCGGAAGGACACCGATCGCAACGCTTCTGGCCCGTCGGGCAAAACACCGCCTCTCCCGCGCAGCCCCCGTCAATCCCTTCCCGCAAATATATTCCACTTTACCGAAATTCGGAATTGCAGTATCCATCGCTCATCCCGGCCCAGGGAGAGGGGCGATCGTACGTCGTCACGAACGAGGGCCAGGGTGCGGTGGACGCGGCTGCGTCGGGCACGCGGGGCGGGACCAGGGCGAGATGAACCTCGTGAGGTCTCACAGCGTGCGGAACGGACGGCGCCAACATCCGGCGAAGCCTCTTGGCGGAGCCGGAAGCTGCGTACGGCAAAACCGTGTGGTCCTGACCGTCGTTGCTACGGTCAAGCCTTGCGGAGATGCATCTGGGCTCAACCGGGCCTTGAGGCATCGTCAATTCGCGAGGTGACGGAGGCCAGAAGGAACTCGGCTCCGGGGAGAGCAGGCATAAGCCGTCAAACCACTGCGCAGGGAAGGCCGTGTGTTGGGCTTCACCTGTATGCCGCTGTGCAGTTTTCTGCGTGTGCTGTCGCACAGCGGACCGTGGGTGCCAGCCGGCACCCGGCCTTCCCTGCGCCCTCTTCATAGAAGAGGGACAAGGAAACGAGCAAAACTCGGGCGTTTCGGGCCGCGAGAATGCCAAGCCATGTATGGAAGACTGACGAAACGACCGAGCTTGCTCTTCTCGCCCGTGAGGATCAGCGGCGCGCGGCGATCGCCGTCAGCTCCAGCTTGACGCCCGGGCCGAGATCCGCAACGCCGATCGCGGCACGCGCCGGCAGATGCTCCGCGGTGAAATAGCGCTTCCACACCTGGTTGAACGCGGCCTTCTCAGTGAGGTCGGCCACGAAGATCGTCACCTGCAGAACGCAGGACAGATCGGAGCCGGCCCCCTCGAGCAGGGTCTTCAACTGGCGCAGCACATCCTCGGCCTGGCCGGCCATGTCGAGCCCGGCATCTTCAGGGACGATGCCGCCGAGATAGAGCACGCCATTATGCTCGACGATCTCGTGGAGCAGTCCTTCATAGGGCAGGGAGCGTGTGATCACGATCGCATCCATGGGTGTTGCGGGCGCGCTGGCCAGGCACAAGGCTTGGTTCAACAAGGCTTGGTTCAACACGGCTCGCGTCGGTGAGGAAAGCTGGTGCTGCCAGACAGGATTGAACTGTCGACCTCTCCATTACCAATGGAGTGCTCTACCACTGAGCTACGGCAGCATGTGCTGGGACAAGAATCGGCCGCCCGAGGGGCCTACCAAGCGGGCCGATATCTGCCACAAGCCCCCCTCCTGCGCAAGCTTGCTAGCCCCGCCAAAACGAGAAAATCGGGCCGATATCGGCGCCAAAATGCCCGTTTTCGTCCGGACTGACCGCCTTCATGCCGATTCGGGGTCTGATGTCCCTGCCCAACTGGTCAGTTGGCCGGGGAGCCGGATTCGATCCATCTCGCGTTTCGCAAGGGTCCTATCGCCTCACCCTCTTGAGCTGCCACACTTCGATGGCATCCTGTGGCCGGTTGTTGTGATGGAGCCGCGATGGGCGACGAGACTGACAAGAGCGCGAGGCAGCCGAGGGCGTCCCGGGACGACCGGCTGAAATCGGCGCTGCGCGAAAACCTGAAGCGGCGGAAGTTGCAGGCGCGCGAACGCGCCGCAAGCACCGACCCCTCGCAGAACGACGATGGTTCCCTAAATGAGGGGGCCGCCGGCAAGACCTCTCGTTGAACGCCGGCGGCTGGAGATTTTGGAGTGCATGCAGTGGCCATGGGGCAGGACGAAACACAACGAACCGACCGTGATGCGCAGCTGTTGCGGTTCACGCGCCCCGAGCAGACCTTTCCGGCGCTGACGCCCGCCGAGATCGAACGGATCAGGCACTTCGGCGAAATCCGCACCTACGCGGACGGCGAATTGCTGTTCGAGACCGGCAAGCCCGGGCCCGGCATGTTCGTGGTGCTGGCGGGCCACGTCGCCATCACCCAGCGCGATGGTCTCGGCCACGTCACGCCCGTGATCGATCAGGGGCCGGGGCAATTCCTGGCCGAGCTTGGCCAGCTCTCGGGCAGGCCGGCGCTGGTCGACGGCCGCGCCGAAGGCAATGTCGAGGTGCTGCTCGTCCCGCCGGACCGGCTGCGCGCGCTGCTGGTGGCCGAAGCCGAGCTTGGCGAGCGCATCATGCGCGCGCTGATCCTGCGCCGGGTCAATCTGATCCAGGGCGGCATCGGCGGCCCCGTGCTGATCGGGCCGTCGAACTCCGCCGGCGTGGTGCGCCTGCAGGGCTTTCTCACCCGCAATGGCCAGCCGCATCATCTGCTCGATCCCGAGAGCGAGCATGACGCCGCCGAACTGATCGCGCGCTATTCGCCGAAGCCGGAGGATTGGCCGCTCGTCGTCACGGCCGGCGGCACGGTGCTGCGCAATCCCAGCGAGACCGAGCTCGGCCGCGCCATCGGCATGATCGGCGGGGCCAAGGACGACCGTATCTACGATGTCGCCATCGTCGGCTGCGGGCCGGCGGGGCTCGCGACTGCGGTCTACGCTGCGTCCGAAGGTCTCTCGGTCGCGGTCGTCGACACCCGCGCCTTCGGCGGCCAAGCCGGCGCCAGTGCGCGCATCGAGAACTATCTGGGCTTCCCGACCGGCATCTCCGGCCAGGCGCTGGCGGGCCGCGCCTTCACCCAGGCGCAGAAGTTCGGCGCCGACATCATGATTCCGATGTCGGTGAGCTCGCTGGATTGCTCGCGCGTCAATGGCACCTTCGCGCTGGCGCTGGATTGCGGCGAAACCTTGCGCTCCCGTTCGGTGGTGGTCGCCAGCGGCGCGCGCTATCGCCGTCCCGATATCGCCAACCTCGAGAAGTTCGAGGGCCGCGGCGTCTGGTACTGGGCATCGCCCG
Organism: Bradyrhizobium sp. NBAIM01; assembly: GCF_020194115.1. Classification (NCBI taxonomy): domain Bacteria; kingdom Pseudomonadati; phylum Pseudomonadota; class Alphaproteobacteria; order Hyphomicrobiales; family Nitrobacteraceae; genus Bradyrhizobium; species Bradyrhizobium sp. NBAIM01. The sequence goes on from NZ_JADYVU010000007.1 coordinate 206,382, forward strand.
TGGAGGCGCGGCTCTGCGCCGGCGAGGAGGTGGCTCTGGTCGGCGCCGGCAATTCGGCTGGCCAGGCCGCCGTGTTCCTGTCGGGCCATGCGAAAAAAGTGCTGATGATCATCCGCGGCGGCGGCTTGGGCGCCAGCATGTCGCGCTATCTCATCGAGCGCATCGAAGCGACCCCGAACATCGAACTGATGTTCAACACCGAGATCACCGCGCTCGAGGGCGACGAGGCCTCGCTGCTGCGGCGCATCCGCTGGAAGAGCCGGCTGTCGGATGACGAGGATTCCGCCGACATCCGCAATCTCTTCCTGTTCGTCGGCGCCGATCCCGCCACGTCCTGGCTCGACGGTTGCGGCGTGACGCTCGATCGCGGCGGCTTCGTCGTCACGGGCGCGCAGTCGGAGCAGAACCAGGGCAAGCTGGTGGCGCCGCTGGAGACCTCCGTGCCCGGCGTCTACGCCGTTGGCGACGTCCGCTCCGGCTCGGTCAAGCGCGTCGGCGGCGCCATCGGCGAAGGCGCGCAGGTCGTTGCGTCCCTGCACGGCTATCTCGGCGACGCCGCAAAACCGGCGCTTTAGTCAAGGACAAGGCAAGGCAATGGCAAGCCGCAAGGGACTTGCCATTGCGCTGCGTCCCGCGAGACTATCGCCTCGTCGCGAGGTCAATCGCGCGTGGAAAAACAAAGATTCCCCAGGGAGGACCAAATGGCTGAAGTCGTCGTGCTCTACAAGACACCCAAGGATGCTGCCGCCTTCGACAAATACTATGCCGAGACGCACATCCCGCTCGCCAAGAAGCTTCCCGGCCTGAAGAACTACGCCGTCAGCAAGGGGCCGGTCGCATCTCCCGCAGGTCCTTCCGGAATCCACCTCGTCGCCATCCTCACCTTCGACAGCGTGGCCGACGTTCAGGCCGCCTTTGCCAGCCCGGAAGGCAAGGCGACCGGCGCCGACGTGCCGAAATTCGCCAGCGGCGGTGCCGACATCCTGATCTTCGATACCAAGAACGTGTGAGTTCGATTCAACTTTCGTCGAAAGCCTGCCGTCGTTTGTGACAGCGCTGCAAAAAGTTCAGCCATGCGTTTTTCGATTTCGCACGATGACGCATGGCTGCGCTCATGCATGTGACGACAACGCAGGTGGTAATCCGATGAGGACCGTAATACTATTCTCGTCACCTCAACGCCGAGAGTAGGAGAGATGTCATGGTGCTTGGCCTAAGCCTGCCCGCCCTTACGCTGATCCATGTCATCATCAGCCTGATTGCCATCGTCGCCGGGCTTGTCGTGATGTTCGGCCTGCTTGGCTCGAAGTCGATGCCGGGCCTGACTGCGATCTTCCTGCTGTTCACCATTCTCACCAGTGCGACTGGTTTCCTGTTTCCATTCAAGGAGCTGCTGCCCTCGCACATCATCGGCATCATCTCGCTGGTGCTGCTCGCGATTGCCTGTTTCGCGCTCTACGGCATGAAGCTCGGCGGCGTCTGGCGCCCGGTCTACATCGTCACCGCGATGATCTCGCTCTATTTCAACGTCTTCGTGCTGGTGATCCAGTCGTTCCTCAAGGTGCCCGCACTTGCCGCGCTCGCGCCCGCCGTGCCCCCGGCGCCGCCATCGGGGCCGGTCTTCGCCGTGGTGCAGGGCATCGTGCTGGTGTTCTTCGTCGTGCTGACCATCGGCGCCTGGCGCCGCTACAAGCCCCTGGCGTTTGCCTGATTGGCCCCTCTCGTCATTCCGGCCATCGCACAGCGATAAACTCTGGTGCGCAATCGCGCACCTGAGAATCCCGATTTAACAATCTCCAGATTCCGGGTTCGCGCTGACGCGCGTCCCGGAATGACGTCTCTCATTGAAAGGAGCCCCACCATGCCCACCATCACCACCAAAGACGGCGTCGAGATCTTCTACAAGGACTGGGGCTCGGGCCAGCCGATCGTGTTCAGCCATGGCTGGCCGCTGTCCTCGGACGATTGGGACGCGCAGATGATGTACTTCGTCACGCGCGGCTATCGCGTCATCGCCCATGACCGCCGCGGCCACGGCCGCTCGGCGCAGGTCGCCGACGGCCACGACATGGATCATTATGCCGACGATCTCGCCGCGCTCACCGCGCATCTCGACCTCAAGAACGCCCTCCATGTCGGCCATTCCACCGGCGGCGGCGAGGTCGTGCACTACATCGCCCGTCACGGCGAGAGCCGCGTCGCGAAGGCCGCGATCCTCTCCGCGGTGCCGCCGCTGATGGTGCAGACCGCAGCCAATCCCGGAGGCCTGCCGAAGAGCGTGTTCGACGATTTCCAGGCCCAGCTTGCCGCCGGCCGCTCGGCCTTCTACCGCGACATCGCCGCCGGCCCGTTCTACGGCTACAACCGCCCCGGCGCAAAACCGCTGGAAGCGGTGATCGAGAACTGGTGGCGCCAGGGCATGATGGGTGGCGCGAAAGCGCATTACGACGGCATCGTCGCGTTCTCGCAAACCGATTTCACTGAGGATCTGAAGAAGATCAACGTGCCGGTTCTGGTGATGCATGGCGACGACGACCAGATCGTGCCATACGCGGACTCGGCGCCGCTCTCGGCCAAGCTGCTCAAGAAAGGCGTCCTGAAGACCTACAAGGGATTCCCCCACGGCATGCCGACCACGCATGCCGAGACGATCAACGCGGATCTCCTGGCGTTCTTCAGGGAGTGAGGTTTCACGACTCTCACCCTCCCTTGTTGTGGGAATGGGTGGCTCGCCGTGTAGCGGCGAGCCGGACGAGGGCTTAACTTGTGTGTGGAAATTTCGGGGCTCGTGCGCGTTGAGCCCCGTCCACTCCAGGAGAGGCGCGGCGATGTCGCCCCAGCTCAAACTGATCGCTCTCGACGCCGACGACCTCGCCGTGATCTCGACCCATGTCCAGGACGCCCGCGTCCAGGCTTCCGATATCATTTGGCGGCAGGGCGAGAAACGGCTTGTGGTCGGAATGAGCCGGCTGGACTGGGAGCAGACCTTGGAGGGCGAGACCGAGCCGCGCCGGCTGGTCGCAGCGCTCCGTTTCGACCGTGTGCTCGCCTGCAAGTCGCGCAACATTGACCTCGCCGCGCCGGACAAGATCCTGGATCTCGTCGGCATTGAATTTCACCCCCGGGACGGCCGCGCCGAGGAGCCCGGCGGCAGCGCCCTGCTTTTGTTCGCCCAGGGCGGCGCCATCCGCCTGGACGTCGAGTGTCTGGAATGCGAGCTGACCGATCTCGGGGCCGACACGCTGGGCACTGGAGTCCAGGGGGAGGGCTGAAGAGGCCGTATACCAGCCGAATGGGCCCTGGCTGGGATGGCATCTGCCGAGGGTTGACGCAGCTTTCCCGCCGCGCCATTGAGCAGGGGACCTGGTGCGCCGACCCGCCCCTCAAGACCAGCCGGAAGCCAAGCGAAACATGCCCGTTCGCCTCGACCGCAGCAGCGCCGATTTCGACCAGCGATTCGCCGCCTTCCTCGCCGCCAAGCGCGAGGCGTCGGCCGACGTCGAGGCCGCCGCGCGCGCGATCGTCGACGACGTGGCCAAGCGTGGCGACGCCGCCCTGCTCGAGGCGACGGCCAAGTTCGACCGCTTGAGGCTGGACGCATCCTCCTTGCGCGTCTCCGCCGCCGAGATCGAGGCCGCCGTGAAGGCCTGCGAGCCTGCGACGCTGGATGCACTCAAGCTCGCGCGCGACCGCATCGAGACCTATCACCGCCGCCAACTGCCGAAAGACGAGCGCTTCACCGACCCGCTCGGCGTCGAGCTTGGTTGGCGCTACACCGCGATCGAATCCGCCGGCCTCTACGTCCCCGGCGGCACGGCGGCCTATCCGTCCTCGGTGCTGATGAATGCCGTGCCGGCGAAAGTCGCCGGCGTGTCGCGCCTCGTGATGGTGGTGCCCTCGCCGGACGGCAAGCTCAATCCGCTGGTCCTGGCGGCCGCCCATCTCGGCGGCGTCACCGAGATCTACCGTGTCGGTGGTGCGCAGGCGGTGGCCGCGCTCGCGCACGGCACCGCGACCATCGCGCCGGTCGCCAAGATCGTCGGGCCCGGCAACGCGTATGTCGCCGCCGCCAAGCGGCTGGTGTTCGGCAAGGTCGGTATCGACATGATCGCCGGCCCCTCGGAGGTGCTCGTCATCGCCGACGACACCGGCAACGCCGATTGGATCGCCGCCGACCTGCTGGCACAGGCCGAGCACGACGCCAGCGCGCAGTCGATCCTGATCACGGACTCGGCGCGCCTTGCCGCCGACGTCGAGAAGGCGGTCGAAGCGCAGCTGAAGACGCTGCCGCGCGCCGCGATCGCCAGTGCGTCCTGGGCCGATTTCGGCGCCGTGATCATGGTGAAGAACCTGGGCGAGGCCATCCCGCTCGCGGACGCCATCGCGGCCGAGCATCTCGAGATCATGACCGTCGATCCCGACGCGCTCGCTGCGAAAATCCGCAATGCCGGCGCGGTGTTCCTCGGGCCGCACACGCCCGAAGCGATCGGCGATTACGTCGGCGGCTCCAATCACGTGCTGCCGACGGCGCGCTCGGCGCGGTTTTCCTCCGGCCTCTCGGTGCACGACTTCACGAAGCGCACCTCGATCCTGAAATGCGGGCCCGACCAATTGCGTGCGCTGGGACCTGCCGCGATGACGCTCGGCAAGGCGGAGGGGCTGGACGCCCATTCCCGCTCGATTGGATTGCGCCTCAATCTGTCATGACAAAGCCGCCCGCACAGGACGACTCGACCAATCGCATCGTCGGCGTCACGCTGGACGAGGAATCCATCGGCCGTTCCGGGCCCGACATCGAGCACGAGCGCGCGATCGCGATCTACGATCTGATCGAGCAGAACCTGTTTGCGCCCGAGGGTGCGGACGGCAAGGGCCCGTTCACGCTGCATATCGGCATCACCGGCAACCGGCTGATGTTCGACATCCGCCGCGAGGACGGCACGCCCGTGGTCGCGCATCTGTTGTCGCTGACGCCGTTCCGGCGGATCGTGAAGGATTATTTCATGATCTGCGACAGCTATTACCAGGCGATCCGCACCGCGACCCCCGACAAGATCGAGGCCATCGACATGGGCCGCCGCGGCATCCATGACGAAGGATCGCGCACGCTGCAGGAGCGGCTGAAAGGCAAGGTGCGGGTCGACTTCGAGACCTCGCGCCGGCTGTTCACGCTCATTACTGTCCTGCACTGGAAGGGCTGAGCGCGATGGCGGATCCGCCACGCGCACGCGATCCTCAGTCGGTGCTGTTCGCCTGTGCGATGAACAGCGTGCGCTCGCCGATGGCCGCGAGCCTGTTGCAGCACATGTTTCCGCAAGGGCTCTATGTGAAGTCGGCCGGCACCAAGAAGGGCGAGCTCGATCCCTTCGCCGTCGCCGTGATGGGCGAGCTCGGCCAGGACATCTCCGGCCACAAGCCGCAGACCTTCGAGGAGCTGGAGGATTGGGAGGGACTGAATTTCGACCTCATCATCACGCTCTCGCCCGAGGCGCATCACAAGGCGCTGGAGCTGACGCGAACGCTCGCGGCCGAGGTCGAATACTGGCCGACGCAGGATCCCACCACCATCGAAGGCAGCCGCGACCAGAAGTTAGCTGCCTATCGCGAGGTCTGCGATCAGCTTCTGATGCGCATCCGGCGGCGCTTCGCCAAGGTCGGCGCGGCGAACGGGTAGCATCAGCCCTCCGTAACACCCGCGTCACAGAGAGCAGGCACAGCCGTGGCGGATACCTCGAATCACCAAACTCCGGTTCCCGGGTTGTGAAATCGGCCCCCTTCCGATAGGTTCCGCGCGCAATTCACCCCTGCCTCATCTTCCAAATCACCTGATGCTTGGCCGCCCCAAATTCGTACTTGCCTCCGGCTCGCCGCGTCGGCTGTCGCTGCTCAACCAGGCCGGCATCGAGCCGGATGCGCTCCGGCCGGCCGACGTCGACGAGACGCCGAAGCGGGGCGAGCTGCCGCGCGCCTGCGCCAACCGGCTGGCCAGGGCCAAGGCCGACGCTGCGCTGAAGTCGGTGCAGCTCGACGACGAGCTGCGCGGCGCCTTCATCCTCGCCGCCGACACGGTGGTGGCGGTCGGCCGCCGCATCCTGCCGAAGGCCAATCTGGTCGACGAGGCCGCGCAGTGCCTGCGGCTGCTGTCGGGCCGCAACCACCGCGTCTACACCGCGATCTGCCTGGTCACGCCGCGCGAGGCTTTCCGCCAGCGTCTGGTCGAGACGCGCGTGCGCTTCAAGCGCCTGTCCGAGGACGACATCCAGGCCTATATCGGCTCCGGCGAATGGCGCGGCAAAGCCGGCGGCTACGCCGTGCAGGGCATCGCCGGATCCTTCGTGGTCAAGATGGTGGGGTCCTACACCAACGTCGTCGGCCTGCCGCTGTACGAGACCACGACGCTGCTCGGCGGCGAGGGCTTTCCGATCCGCTTCGGCTGGCTCAATACCACCGCGGTGTGAGCCCAAGTGAGCCCAAGGGCCGCGCCGACAAAAACCTCGAAAACAACCCCATGCACAGTAGAATGGCCCTGCCGGGTCCGCGCCGCGGCGCATGCGCGGCTGCGCCAGGAACCCGTTTCCGGGCAGGCTCTTGAACCCCGTCACCCCGTGTAAGCTGCCGACATCCATGGACGACCAGGTCAACAAGCCCACCGGCCCGCTCAAAACCTGCCCGATCTGCGGCAAGCCGCAGACGCAGGCCACCCGTCCGTTCTGCTCCTCGCGCTGTCGCGACGTCGACCTGAACCGCTGGCTGAAGGGCTCCTACGTCATCCCCGGCCGCGACGACGAAACCGACGACGTCGAATAATCGAGCTATTTCAATGTACTAAGAGCGTCACTGAGGTGCCGAGCACCAGCCGCAGCAACCCCGCTCGATCTTGTGCACAGAGGGGCCGCGCCCGGCGCAGCCACTTGGCGAAGCCGGGTGGACAGGCCGCCTCGAGCCCACTATAAACCGCCCGCTCGATGGGCTTTGGCCCCTCTCTTGGAGCACGCCCAGGTAGCTCAGTTGGTAGAGCATGCGACTGAAAATCGCAGTGTCGGTGGTTCGATTCCGCCCCTGGGCACCAATCTACGCTTTTCCACACTGAAGCACGATCTCGTACGATAGCGCTTGCCAGATGACCGGCGCGAAGCGCGCTCGCGTTTTTCTTTTCTCTTCCTGGAGCTTGCCAAGAGGCATCTGGAAAACCCGGCGCGCGGCGGCGTCTGGAATCAAGGCATCTAAGTCGTTCGGCAGGCTTGGCCGACCGCCTAGGCTCCCGCTAAAGGCTGCGCGATCCCGCGCGGCTTCCGCAGGAGCCCAACCATGAAGCAACTCAAGGATATAGCCATCGAAGCCCATGGAGGCCTCGATCGGTGGCGGCAGTTCGAGCAGGTGTCGGCCGATCTTGTGCAGGGCGGCGTCCTGTGGTCCTTGAAGGGACAGGCAGTCACCCTCGAGCGGACCAACGTCACCGTGGGTCTGAAGAGGCAGTGGGCGTCACACGCTCCGTTCGGCGCTGACCATCGCCGCTCGCGCTTTGAGCCGAGCCGGGTGGCTCTGGAAGCAGACAACGGAACGGTTCTCGAAGAGCTGCTTGAGCCGCGCGCGAGCTTTGCCGGCCATGAGTTGCAAACGCCGTGGACTGAACTGCAACTCGCCTACTTCGCCGGCTGCGCGATGTGGACCTATCTGAACATGCCGTTCCTGCTTGCCTGGCCGAGACTTGAGACCGAGGAACTGGAGCCCTGGCCGACCGACAGCGGAGACTGGCGCCGCCTTGCGGTGCGATTTCCGGCAGAGATCGCGACGCACAGCACCGTGCAGACGCTCTATTTCGACGGTGAGGGGCTGCTGAAGCGCCACGACTACAACGTCGAGATCTCCGGCAACACGCCCGGCGCGCATATCATCGAAGACTACACGGAAGTCTCGGGCATCAAATTCCCGACGAAACGCCGGATCTATTCCCGCCAGCCAGACGGCAGCTTCAGCACCGAGCCCCTCGTCGTTTCGATCGATCTTTCCAACATCCGGCTCAGCTAGCGATGAGCCTTTGGAATCCAAACTCGACGGCGTGAGAAGCCGGTGGCCTTATGACGATTGATCCGACATGGGCCGCCTTCTCACACGCATTGCCGCGGTCGCGCGTCGATCATAGTGCGGCCAGCGGTCCGGCATCATTGCGGATGGCTCTAGGGACCTCCCCAAGCACGCGCGCAAACGCCAGACGCATCCGCTCTCGGTTCGCGAACCCCACCTCGCGAGCGATGACCTCGATCGGCAACCGACTTTGTTCCAGCATCAACTTCGCGGCTTCGACACGCAACGCTTCGACCGCCTTTGCGGGCGTGGTGCCGGTTTCCGCCCGAAACAGCCGCGTGAACTGCCGGGGGCTGAGGCACGCGGCCTCGGCAAGCTCGTCAACGGTGAGGTTTTCGGCAAGGTTCTGACGAGCGTAGTTCAGCACGCGCTGGACCCGATCTTCATTCGCGCCGAGGTCCAGCAAAGTGGAATGCTGGGACTGTCCGCCTGAGCGGCGATGGTACATGACCATGCCCTTCGCGACCGAACGGGCAATATCGGAGCCGTGGTCGCGCTCGATCATGCCCACGACCAGGTCCGTTCCCGCGGTCATGCCGGCTGACGTCCATATCGGTCCGTCCGCGATGAAGATCTTGTCCATGTCGACCTCGCAGCTGGGGAAACGGTCCTGCAGCGCCTGCGCGTAACGCCAATGCGTGGTGGCGCGCCGGCCGTTCAGCAAGCCCGCATCTCCCAGGACGAACGAGCCCAGGCAGATGGCGGCGACGCGGCGCGCGTCGCGAGCAGCAGCGCGAAGCAGCCGAACCAATCCCGGCGACGAGGTCGGTATCTCCAGGCCCGCGGCGACGATCAGCGTGTCATAGCGAGCATCGTCGATTGGGTCCGTCATGACCTGCATGCCGGATGACGAGGCGACCAGTCCTCCTTCCTCCGAGAGGACGCGCACGTCATAGACCTTCTCGCCGGCCTGCTTGTTGGCCACGTCGAACGCTGCGACGGCTCCGAAGCAGACGGGTTGGAAACTCGGGCAAAGGACGAGGCCGATCTTCATGCTTTCTCCGCGACGGTTGCTAATCGCCTAGATGGTCGTTCCAGCGATGTTTCGCCATGCATGGCCGGAATGATGGCATCTACGTCCTGTCGGCTTGGGCAGGCCGCTGGTAGCGCTCCGACAGGTTTTTCAGACCTTGGAGCTTTCATGTCGAGCGATCCGACGACATACAGCGCTGTTCAGGCCGTCGCGCCGGGACAGCTCGAACTGACGCAAAAGCCGCTTGTCGATCCCGGCCCCGGGCAGGTCCGCCTTCGCGTCGAGGCCTGCGGTGTCTGCCACTCCGACGCCGCGACCGTCGAAGGGGCTTTTCCGATCCAATGGCCGCGCGTGCCGGGCCACGAGGCTGTAGGCGTGATCGACGCGGTCGGCAGCAACGTCGAGGGTTGGACGCTCGGGCAGCGCGTCGGCATCGGCTTCCTCGGAGGTAGTTGCGGACACTGTGCAGAGTGCCGCGGCGGCGATCTCGTCAATTGCCGGAACCAGGAGTTCACCGGCGTTCATCATGACGGGGGCTACGCGCAGTACATGCTCGCGCGCTCAAGTGGCCTCGTGTCGATTCCCGATGGGCTCGCCTCGGAAGACGCCGCTCCGCTGCTCTGCGCCGGACTGACGACCTTCAGCGCGCTCCGCAACTCTCCCGCTCGCGCCGGCGATCTGGTCGCCGTGATCGGCATTGGCGGCCTCGGGCACCTCGCCGTGCAGTTCGCCCGGCGCATGGGCTTCGAGGTCGTGGCGATTGGGCGCGGACCGGACAAAGGTGGTCTCGCCGGAAAGCTTGGCGCCCACCATTATGTCGACAGCTCGAGCGTCGCGGTTGCTTCCGCGCTGCAGGATCTGGGCGGCGCGCAGCTCGTCGTCATCACCGCGTCAGGTGGTAGCGCTGTGGCAGACGCGGTGAAGGGGCTTCGGCCGCGCGGCCGGATCATCGCGCTCGGCGCATCTCCCGAACCTGCGGAGATCGCGACGTCCGACCTCCTGTTCGGCGAGCGTTCGATCGAAGGCGCCTTGACCGGCGATCCAGCGACCGCCGATGCCACCTTGCGGTTCAGCTCGCTCGCTGGCGTTGCCGCCATGATCGAGACGATGCCGCTAGAACGCGCGCCGGAAGCGTATCGCAAGATGATGGCGGGCGAAGCCCGCTTTCGCATCGTCCTCACCATGTAGATGCGCTGCCAATCATCAGGATCGACTCCGCATCAAGCAAATGCAACTCACAAAGGAGCAACCATGTCGCTCGAAACCGCTAGAACAGAATCTTTGAACGTCGGCGATGTGCGCTTCGCCTTCCGGCGGCTCGGCCCGACGGCCGGGACGCCGCTCATCCTGCTGCAGCACTTCACCGGGACGATGGATGCCTGGGATCCGGCAGTGGTGAATAGCCTTGCTGAAACGCGGCCGGTCATTGCGTTCAACAATCTCGGCATAGGCACCTCCACCGGCCGGACGCCCGACACGGTGGAGCAGATGGCCTCTGATGCCGAGACATTCATACGAGGCCTTGATCTGCCAAAGGTTGACCTCCTCGGCTTCTCCCTCGGCGGCATGCTCACCCAAGTGCTTGCCGTGCAGCACCCCGGCTTGATCCGCAAGCTCATCATCGCCGGCGCTGCACCGCGCGGGGGCGAGGAACATCTGCTCGCCGTAGTCGACGAAGCCTTCGCTCAAAGCGGGACGGATGTGCGGTTGCCCCTGTTCTTCACACCCTCCGAAGAAAGTCAGCGCGCCGGCCGCGCTTTCGTCGCCCGCGCAACCATGCGCAAGGAGGATCGTGATCCGGACAGCGGCGAGGATGTCAGCAACGCGCAGGCGAAGGCAATCATTGGCTGGTGCGCCAGGAAGCATGAAGGCGAAGCGACGCTCGGCGCCATCGCGCAGCCTACGCTCATCGTGCACGGCAGCGACGACACGATGTTTCCGAGCATCAACGCCTACAACATGTTCAAGGCTATGAAGAACGCCCAGCTCGTTCTCTATCCGGACTCCGGCCACGGCGCGCTGTTCCAGTATCCAGCGAGGTTCGTCGCCCATTGCCGAACCTTCCTGGACGAGTGAGGGAAGAGATCGATGCCAATCTTCAGCAACTGGCGATCGAAGCCCATGGCGGCCTCGATCGGTTTCGGCAGTTCTCGTTCCTCACGGCGCGGCTTCACCAATTTGGCATCCTCTGGAATCCGAAGGGAAAGCCGGACGTGCTCACTCATGCCAATACGTTCTTGTTGCTTGCTAGAAATTCTCTCGATATTTCAATTACAAGAGCGTCGGAGAGCGCATCCCGCCCCTGCGCACCACGCCCCGGACGTCGGACATCCCCCGAGCTGTAGCTGCCCCCGAGCCACGACCCTCGTCCGCTATACGCAGCCGGCCGCCGCTGATATGATCCTCCGACAGTAAACGGCAGCTCGCCACCAGACTATTTCTGCGATGCCGGCCTTCTGATCGGATCTCGATCCCGCTCGCGCCTTTTCGCATTGCTTCGACAAGAACGCTGAACAAATCCAACGGCTGCCGCGTCCCCGCTCACATCAGGAGATGTGCCATGGCTGCATCGGACTGGCGTCTCGAAGGCGAATGGATGAAGAACTGCACCTGTGCGTTCGGCTGCCCCTGCGATTTCAACGCACGGCCGACCCAAGGCTATTGCAAGGGATTGGTCGCCATGCGGATCGCCAAGGGACATTTCGAAGGGACCAGGCTCGATGGTCTCTGCTTTGCGATCACGGTCGATTTCCCCGGGCCGCTGCATGAGGGCAACGGGACAATCCAGCCCATCATCGACGAACGCGCCACGGCGGAGCAGCGACAGGCGTTGTTCGATATCTTCTCCGGTAAGCATTCGGCCGAAGGCACGCTGTTCCAGATCGTCAGCATGATCGTCACCAAGATCCATGATCCCGTGTTTGTGCCGTTCGAGTTCTCCTTCGACAAGGACGGACGCGTCGCAAGACTCGTCGCCAAGGGCGTGCTCGAGACCGATGTCGAGCCGATCAAGAATCCGGTGACCGGTGATCCGCACCGCATCCAGGTGGTCATGCCCGAAGGGTTCGAACATCGGGCGGCCGAGGTCGCATCCGCCGACATCCGCTCGACCGGCGCGATCCGGTTCGAGACCCGCGCTACGCATAGCTCGCTCGCCAATGTCGTGCAGACGCCCAAGGGCGTTGCGGCATGATGCGGCGCTGACACCGACACGAGATCTCGGTGTCAGCTCCTCGTCGCCATGGACAAGTCGATGCAGGAGCGCTCGATACTCGAACACTTGCTCCACCGCGACCGGCTGATCGTCGCGATCGGGACCGCCGCAGTGGTCGCGCTCGCCTGGGCCTATCTCGCTGCGGGCGCCGGCATGGACACCGAGATGATGGCCGACATGCCGGACATGGCGCCGATGCCGTGGACGCCGTTCTATGGCGCGCTGCTGTTCGTGATGTGGTGGGTGATGATGATCGCGATGATGGCGCCGAGCGCGGTGCCCACCGTTCTCCTGTATGCGACCGTCAAGCGAAGGCAGGAGGCTGCCTCCCGCGCCGCAATCGATAGCTGGATCTTTCTCGCCGGTTATCTCGTGACGTGGGCCGGGTTCAGTCTCGCTGCGGTCCTGGTGCAAGGAGCATTCGAACGCTTCGGGTTGTTGTCGATGGCGATGGCAAGCACCAGCGCGATTCTGGGCGGCGGCGTGCTGATTGCAGCAGGGCTCTATCAGTTCACGCCGCTCAAACAGGCCTGCCTGCGCTACTGCGACAGTCCGCTGTTGTTTCTCAGTCGATATTGGCGGCCCGGCACGCGCGGCGCATTCCGGATGGGACTTCGCCACGGCAGCTACTGCGTCGGCTGCTGCTGGTTTCTGATGGTATTGCTGTTCGTCGGCGGCGTGATGAACCTGGCCTGGATCATCGGCATCGCGCTCTATGTCGCCGCCGAGAAGCTGCTGCCGTTCGGCCAACGGTTGAGTTATGCGGCAGGCGCGCTCCTCATCCTGTCCGGCACGATCGTCCTTGCGCGCGCGATGTGAAAAACGGTCCAAAGACGGTTAAAATGTGCCGCTTGCGACATGGCGATGTGCCTGAATACCAGCCGACCTCCGTGATGATACGGAGGCTTTGAGCTGAAGAATTGAGCTTCCTCCAAACAAAAACTTAAGGCTGTTTCGGCTACCTTCGCGCTATGAACGGCACCCGCGCGGGTGTCCCTGTGCAGTCGAGGCGGAGACAAGGCGATGCCAATACTGCGGGCGAGCGCAGTTCTGCCCTGGCGGCCGAAGCGGGGGTGCGCGTCGTGATTCCCGCAGGGGCAGTCCGCAAAGCCGGAAGAGCGATCCTGCGGAATGCTCCGCTGCAGATCGCATTGTTCTTTCTCCCCCTGGTCTGGATCGGCTATTTCGCAATCACCGCCTCCGAGCGGATGGACGCGATCCAGCAAGCGCGGTCGCACGGCAACAGCGTCGCCGAATTGTTCGAGGAGAACACCGAGCGCATCTTCGAGCGCGTGGATCAGTCGTTGCTGGTGGTACAGGCACTCTACGCCCAGGATCCGCAGGCCTTCAGCCTGAAGTTCTGGTCCGACAAGGCCCGCCTCGCCACCGGCGACGTGGTCCAGTTCGCTCTGATCGGATCGGACGGATACATGACCGAGACGACGGCGGGCTATTCCGGTCCGCCGCTTTATCTCGGTGATCGCGAGCACTTCATTCATACCATGTCGCAGGTCGACGATCGCCTTTACGTGGCGAAGCCGGTGCTGGGCCGCGCGTCCAAAAAGTGGACGATACAGCTCGCGAGAAAGCTGTTCGATCTCGCCGGCAATCGGGTCGGCGTGGTTGTCGGCTCGATCAGCGTCGACGTCGTCGGCAGGTTCTACGACACCGCAAAGCTCGGCGTCGGAGGAACGCTGGTGCTCAGGAATGCGAGCCACGTCGTGCTCGCCGCCCGGGGCGTGGACCAGGGGTCAGTGCTGGGACAAAGCGCGCCGAGCCGCGTCGCGGGCGAACTGGGCGACGGCTTCTATGCGCAATATTGGAACGAGAACCGACCGGACCGCAGCGACCGACTGATCACGGCGCGCAGGTCGCGTGCGTTTCCGCTCATCTTCACCGTCGGCATTTCGGAGCAGGAGATCTATTCCCGCTCCGCCTTCAGGCAGAAGGTCTATCTCGGCGGCGCGGTGCTGCTCACGTTCATCATCCTCGCCGCGACGACATTTCATTGGCGACGGCAGCAGGCGCTGGATCGCGCCCACCGCGAGCGGCGCGACTTCGCCAGCAAGTTCGAGGATGCGCTCAGGAACCTCCCCCAGGGCTTGAGCATGTTCGATGGCCGTGACCGCCTGATCGCGTTCAACCGGCAATGGCTCGAACTTTACGACCTCGTGCCGGAAGACATCCGGATCGGCATGGACTTCCGGGAGGTGTTCGCGAAGCAGACCGCCGTGCTCGACGTCGAGGCGTACCTCGTCGATTTGAAGAACCGGCTCGCCCAGTCGGAGCAGATCTCGAACACCGTGCAGTTTCCGGACGGCCGGGTCGTCTACATCTCCTATGGCCGGCGCGAGGACGGCGGCTGGGTTGCCACGCATGAGGACATCACCGAGCGCAAGGCGTCGGCGGACCGCATCGAGCGGCTCGCGCATTACGACAGCCTGACCGGCCTTGCCAATCGCAACCTGTTCAAGGAGCGCATCGACGAGGCGCTGGCCCGCCCGCGCCGGTCGGAGCCCGCGTTCGCCGTACTCCTGCTCGATCTCGACAAGTTCAAGTCGGTCAATGATGCGCTCGGCCACCAATGCGGCGACGCGTTGCTGAAGCAGGTTGCCGACCGGATCAAGGCGCAGATCCGTGATGCCGATACGGCGGCGCGAATCGGCGGCGACGAATTTGCCGTCATCGTGGCACCCGGCGGGGCCGCGATGCGCGAGGGCGCTGAAAGCCTGGCCGCGCGGCTGGTCGAGGCCATTGCCGAACCCTTTCACATCGATGGCCACCCCGTCGTGAGCGGCTGTAGCATTGGCCTTGCGCTCGTGCCCGAGCACGGCACGCGGGTCGACGAGATCCTTCGCAACGCCGATCTTGCGCTCTACAGGTCGAAGAATGCCGGCAGAAACTGCTTCCACGTCTATTCACCGGAGCTCAAGGCGGAAGCGGATCAACGCAACGTGCTCGAGATCGAGCTGCGTGAAGCGATCTGGCGCGAGGAGATAGAGCTGTTTTATCAGCCTGTGATCGAGCTCGGCACTGGTCGGGTAAAATCGGTCGAGGCCCTGGCGCGCTGGCATCACGCCACCAGGGGCTACGTCCCTCCGGCGGAGTTCATTGCGGTTGCCGAGGCGGGGGGACTGATCGTCGAGCTCGGCCACCAGGTGCTCGCCAGGGCCTGCCGCGATGCGATGAGCATGCCGAGCGACATCAAGGTCGCTGTCAATCTCTCCGCCCTGCAATTTGCCAGCGCCAATCTCGTCGACACCGTGACCTTTGCGTTGACGCAGAGCGGGCTTCCGCAGACCCGGCTCGAGCTCGAGATCACCGAAAGCGTATTTCTCGCCGACACCGAGGAGAACCTCAGGACGCTCCAGCGCCTCAAGGCGCTCGGCGTCTCCATTGCCCTCGACGATTTCGGTGTCGGATACTCGTCGTTGTCCTATTTGACGGCCTTTCCTTTCGACAAGGTCAAGATCGACAAATCCTTCATCGACAGGATCGATCGCTGCGAGACCGTCGCCGTGCTGAAATCCATCGTGCAGCTGGCAAAGACGCTGAAGCTGTCGATCGTCGCCGAGGGGGTCGAGTCCTCCGAACAGGTCAGACGGCTCCAATCACTCGGCATCCCGCTCGGCCAGGGATTTCACTTCAGCAAGCCCGTGCCGCTTGCAAGCCTCTCCTGGCAAGCCCCCACGGCGCGCCGGAAACGGCGGGTGGCGTGAGGTCAATGCCTCAGGCGTTTTCATCATGCCCGCCACTGCAGCCCCTTGGGCCGAAGAGCGTTCCTTAATTGCCGGTTCGGAAGCCTGCGCCCGCCCGTCCTGGCACTCCCCTTGCTCAGTCCTGACCCAAGCCCGGGCCTCGGTGGAGAGGCCGTTTCAGGTTGAGGCAAGTGATGCAGGAAGTGTCCCGTTCTGGTGCTGTTGACGAACTCCGGCTCGACGCGTTGATCGCCGATTTATGGTGGCGCGTTCGGCTGATTAATACCGACCTTCTCGAGGAAGAGGCGCGCGCCGGGGTGTTCGACCCGGCTCAGCCGACCTATCCGCTTCTCGCGGCCAACCTTCGCGCCCGACGCGACAATCTGGTCGCGACAATCGGCGTGCTCGAGCAGCGTGCGAGATCGGTGTCGGAAGCGGCCTGAAGCGGTCGCGGGGCGCGCCAGCCTCGACGACTTCCTCAACCGGCCGACTGCAGCGCCAGAGGCGGGCGGGATGCAATGCGCATCCTCGCATGGCTCGAATGCCTTCGGCGCTGTGCCGCTAACAGTTGAATTCAGGCCGCCGCCTGCCCGTGTTATGGCTGGTCTCTGCACCCCCGCGAGGCCGCCATGCTCCCCATTCCCGCCGATATCTTCACCGAACCCGAGGACGTCTCGCCCGACGGCCTGACCAATCTCGGCCCGCTTCGGCGTCTTGCCGGCACCTGGCAGGCGGACAAGGGCATCGACATCAATCCGAAGGCCGAAGGGCCGGAGCGGCGGACCTTCATCGAGCACATCCGCATGGATCCGATCGATCCGCAGGCCAACGGGCCGCAGCTGCTGTACGGGCTGCGGTACCACATCCACATCAACACGCCCGAGGAAGACATTACCTTCCACGACCAGGTCGGCTACTGGCTGTGGGAGCCGGCGACCGGGCTGATCATGCAGACCCTGGCGATCCCGCGCGGGCAGGTGCTGCTGGCCTCGGGCAAGGCCGGGCCCGACGACAAGACGATCTCGGTCACTGCCAAGCGCGGCGACACCGCCTACGGGATCTGCTCGACCGATTTTCTGGAGCAGGCCTTTCGCACCGATGCTTATCGCTGCGACATCACCTTCAACGAGGACGGCAGCTGGACCTATCTGATCCAGACCGAGTTGTTCGTGCGCGGCGCGCCGTTCAATCACCACGACACCAACACGCTCCAGCTCATAGCGCCACCCAAGCTCAATCCGCTGGCGGCGATCGTGAACGATCGTGCCGCGCGCGGTGGACCCGCGGCCTGAGCGCTGCCCTGAGGATTGCATGAAACCGTATGTCATCTGCCTGATGCACTCCAGCCTCGACGGGCGCACGCATCCCAGCCGCTGGCGTCCGAAGGGCGCGGGCACGGACTGGTTCGAGAAGATCCATGATGAGCTCGGCGGCGATGCCTGGGTGATCGGCCGCGTCACGGGTTCGGAGTTCGCCAAGGGCAGGCCCTATCCCCCGACAGACGCGAAAGTTCCGCGCGAAAACTGGTTCGCCCGGCGCGATGCAAAGACCTACGGCGTCGTGCTCGATGCAGAGGGCAAGATCGGCTGGGGGCGCGCGGAGATCGGCGGCGATCCGATCGTCGTCGTGCTGACCGAGAATGTCCCGGATTCGCATCTCGCTGGCCTCCGCGGCGAGGGCGTGTCCTACATCTTTGCCGGCAAATCCGAGATCGACCTCGCACTGACGCTGGACATTCTCAGCCGCGAGCTCGGCGTGAAGCGCCTGCTGGTCGAGGGCGGCGGCGTTGCCAACGGCGCGTTCCTGCGCGCCGGCCTCATCGACGAATTCAACCTGATCCTCAGCCCTGCGATCGACGGCGCAAAGGGCGCCCCGTTCGTGTTCGATTCCACCGAGGCGGACAGCGACCGGCGCGCGCCGATCGCCGCGATGACGCTGGAGAGCACGCGCGAGCTCGGCGGCGGCGTCCTGCTGCTGCGCTATCTGATCCAGAACGACCCGCAAGCCGTGAGCCGGTAAGGCGCGGCCATGTCCGATCCGTCCGAGCACATCGTCATCGTCGGCGCCGGCGCGGCCGGCCTGATGGCGGCGCGCGAGCTGGCGCGTGCGGGGCGCAAGGTGACGATCCTGGAGGCGCGCCAGCGCTGCGGCGGCCGCATTCATTCGCTGCCGGCCTCGGAGTTCGGCTATGCCGCCGACGGCGGCGCCGAGTTCGTCCATGGCGAGGCGCCGGTCACGCGCACATTGCTGCGCGAGGCAGGCCTGTCGCTTCAGGAGATCGAGGGCGAGCAGTGGAGCTTTGACGGGACGAAGCTCACGCGCGAGGCGCGTGACGATCCCCATGAAGCGGAGCTTCAGGCCAAGCTGGCGGACTTGAAGGACGACCTCACGGTCGCCGACTTCCTGCGCCGGCATTTTGCAGGCGACGACTACGCGCCGATGCGCCATTCGATCGAGCGGATGGTCGAAGGCTATGACGCGGCCGATCCCGAACGCGCCTCCACGCTGGCGCTGCGCGCGGAATGGATGGACGGCGGGCACGCTCCGCAGGCGCGCATCGAAGGCGGCTACGGCGCGATGATCGACATGATGACGGCCGACTGCCGCAGGCACGGCGTCACCATCCGCCTCGGCAGCGTCGTGTCGGCGATTGCGGAGGAGGGCGGCGCGGTGATCGTTCGCTGCGCCGGCGGCGACGTGCACGCCTGCGACCGCATGATCCTCACCGTGCCGCTGCCGCTGCTGCGCGAGATCGCGCTACCGGCAGGCGCGCGTGCTAAGCTGGCTGCTGTCGACGACATCGGCTTTGGCAACGTCATCAAGATCCTGCTGCGCTTCGCGCGGCCATGGTGGCGCGAGCGCAAGGAAGACCTTGCGGACATGACATTCCTGCTCTCGGACGAGGCGATCCCGGTCTGGTGGACGCGCTATCCGGACCAGCATCCCGTGCTGACGGGCTGGTTCGGCGGCCCGCGCACGGCGGAGCTGGAAAGCCTCGACGCGCGAGCATTGATCGATGCCGGGCTCGGCTCGCTCGCCGCAATCTTCGGCCTGCCGCGCGATCACATCGCGCGCGAGCTGGTGGCGTCCGCGGCGACCAACTGGGCGCATGATCCGTTCGCGCGCGGCGCCTATTCGTGGGCGACGCCGCGCACCCGAGCGGCACAGGCGATCCTCGCGCGTGGCGACGGCTTGGTGCTGTTTTCCGGCGAAGCGCTCTATCGCGGCCGCGACATGGGCACGGTCGAGGCGGCACTGGCGAGCGGCATGGAGACGGCGAACATGATCCTTCGGGGACAATGAAAAGAGGCCCGCATCTGATGCGGGCCTCTCGTCGCGTGTGTCTCCAGATCTTACCAGCGTCCGCCGCCGAAGCTGAACGTCACGCCGGGGCCTCCGCCGTAATAGCCGTAGGGCCCGCCGCCGTAATAGCCGTGGTGCCGCGGGTAATAGCCGTAGCTCCTGTAATACGGCCGGTAATAGCCGTGATGATGCCGCCAATGATGATGGTGGCGGTAATGCCTGCGGTGCGCGCTGATGTCGGTGGTCTGGCTTTCCTGCGCGGTCTGCTTGGCGCTTACGCTGCCGGCCGCACTCGCCGATCCACCGGCCAGCGCCGCAGCACCGAGGGCGATCGCGGCAATGAGATATTTCATGTCATCACTCCAGTTGAAGGTCGTGTGACAACACATGAGCATCCCGCGCGTTCCTGCCACTGCGGGCGTCGAAACGACGCAGATTTCAGTTCCCCGATGAACGTACGTTAACGTTCGTGAACGAGCGAAGGCCGCGCGATCTATCGTCGCATGAAGAGCCGTGGCTTGCGACTCGTGCCCCGGACGCAGCGCAGCGTCTCTTCGACGATGCGGTGCGAGTCCGGGACACGAGAGTGGCGCATGTAGATTTTCGCAACTGTCACGGATGCGGATTAGGAAAGCGGTGTCGCTCGGAGAGCGCAGCGAGGATCGCGTCCTTGTCTGCGATGAATGTACGACCGTGATAGCTGAGCGCAGTGCCAGGGCTCCGTGGCATCAGCGCGATCGTACACGTTGACGCCAGCGGACACGGACCTACTTGAACGGGTCCTGGATCGACGGGGCCGACTGACGGATGCGGCGCACGCTGACCGGGGTGCCGTCGGAGACGAACAGCAGCTCGTATTTGCGGCCCTCGCTATCGGTCGCCGAGCAGGTGACGTCGTTCACCTTTCTGGCGGCGAAGTTGCCGGTCTGCCGGCAGATGCCGGTCGAGGTCTGCTCGGCGGGCACGGGCAGGCCGTCGACCTTGGGGCGGTTCTTGGAGTTGAGCAGCACGCGGTCGATCCGCAGCTCGTAGGAATTGTCGTCGGCGCGCTTGCCGTTCTCGCCGGAGAACGACACCACGTGGCTGTCATCGGAGGGATCGTCGACCGCGACGGCGAAATTGACCCGGCCCGTGTCGCCATGGGCATAGGCCACCGTCTTGCACGGGAAGGTGCGGCCCGCGACCCTGAATGTCTTGCAGTGGCCGGACATCAGCGCCAGGAGATCGATGAAGGCGTTCGGCTGCGCCGGCGGATTGTTGACCGGAACGGGTTTGGAAGTCTCGGCAAAACAAGGACTTGCCGCGATCACGAGCAACGCGGCGAGGACCAATCGGCGAAGGCGCGTTGTCGGGCTCATGAGCCAGGGGGCCATGGCGGAAGAGTTCCGCACCATAGCCATCGAGCCGCAAGTTGGTTGCGATCCCGTTTGTGCTGCAAATCCCGTCTGGAATATCACCGCGTCAACCCCGAGGGCGATTCGTCCAAATCGCCCGATCCGTCCCGGCGGCCACATGCCATCAGGGCGGTGTTTTTTTCGTGGCGGAGCATGATCCGAAAAAGTGCGTAGCGGTTTTCCGAAAAAATCATGCTCAAACAATAACCTAACCCATTGCCGCCTGCCAGCGCGTGTCGCGGAAGGAGGGGCGGCGGTGGAGGCGGGCGTCCAGCACGGCGCGGGCGCGGGGCAGCTCACCGCTGCGCATGAGCGCGACGATATAGGTGTCCTCGATCAGCTCGCGCTGGGCGTGGCTGCCGCCGATGCGCACGACCTCGCCGAGCACCGGCGCGAGCATCTGCACGCAAGTCCGGTAATCCTCATCGGCGAAAGCCGCGAGTGCGCGGAAGATCGCCGGCACCACAGGGCCCGCCGGCAGCTTGCCGTCGGCAAGCCGCTGCTCGATCGCCGCAAGGCGGGCGGCGAGCGCTTCGCGATTCTGCGTCGCGGCTGCGAATAGCGCCATGTGGACGTCGGCAAAGGACAGGCTCGATTTCGGAAACAGTTTTTGCGCGGCGGCGTCGGCTTCCTGCCACAGCGCCTTCGGTACCGCATGACCGTACATCGACAGGCGCCACAGCAGCGAAGCGCTGTCGGTGATGACGTTGAGCGGCGGCGCCTGCGTGGCAGTGGGCCGAAGCACGTCGGCATAGATCGCGAGCGCCCGCGCCGCATCGCCATGCTCGAGCGCGCCGAGCGCCTGATGCCAACGGATATGGCCGTGGAGGATTCCGGAGCGGTCATAAGCCGGCAGCCATTCGTCGACGAGACGATCGGCGTCCTCGATCGATCCGTCCTCGAACATCGCATGCAGCACCGCGTGCGCGGCGTGGGCATTTTCCCGGCGCAGATGGAAGCCGCGCTCGGTGACGGCGCGGCCGCGCGCGACGTCGCCATTCTCCGTCATCGCCCAGCCGGACATGGTGAGGAACCACCAGTCCTCGCCGTAATGTGGGGCGACGCGTTCGCAGAGCTCGTGCCGGGCGCGGTCGTGATCGGCCATGCCTGAGAAGGCGAACAGGCCGAACGCGCCAAGCGGCAGCGACAGCACCAATGCGTCGCGGGGCCATGCGTCGATATGCTTCAGCGTCGATGCGATCGCCTCCGGCAGCCGGCCCTCGATCGCGAGCGCCAGCGTCTCGACATGCGAGCGCTCGCGCTCGCTGCCGCGCCCGGCCACGAGCTCGCGCGCGCGTGCCGCCTTTTGCCGCGCGAGATCGCCCTGCTGGTAGAAGGCATGAACGCGGCCGCGGGCGATGTGGGCCAGCGCGAAATCAGGGTCGGCCGCGATCGCGCGCTCCAGCATCTCCGCCGTGCCGGTCCAGCCCGCGAGCATGAGGTCGACGCCGTCGCGATAGGCGGATGCTGCCTCGTGCGAGGTGGTGGAGAGCGGCAGGCCGTAGCGGTCTTGAAGCGCCATCGAAGGCCCCCCTCACGCCGTCCGCGCGCGGCGGCCTTCGATCGGATAGGCCGGATCATTGTAGCCTGGCGTCGAGGGATGGCCTGGCGTCACCAGGCGGTCGATCAGCGCCTCGTCCTCCGCGGTGAAACGATAATCGAGCGCGCTGATGTAGCCG
This sequence comes from Bradyrhizobium sp. NBAIM01, assembly GCF_020194115.1. Lineage (NCBI taxonomy): Bacteria > Pseudomonadati > Pseudomonadota > Alphaproteobacteria > Hyphomicrobiales > Nitrobacteraceae > Bradyrhizobium > Bradyrhizobium sp. NBAIM01. Next base: position 228,728 of record NZ_JADYVU010000007.1, read on the forward strand.
TCCCATTGCTCCTCGGTGCGGGGACCGGCGATCACCGACGAGACGAAGGCGGAGTTGAGCACCCAGCCGACCGCGAACTGGCCGGCGGTGATGCCTTTCGTCTCGGCGTGAGCCTTGATCTCCTGCGCAAGCTGGAGCGATTCCGGCCGCCATTCGGTCTGCATCATGCGGGTGTCGTTGCGCCCCGCGCGCGTCTCCTTGTCGGGCGCTGCATCCACCCTGTACTTGCCGGTGAGCACGCCGCGAGCAAGCGGGCTGTAGGGCACGATGCCGAGACCGTAATAGGCGCAGGCCGGAAAGTGCTCGACCTCCGGCATGCGGTTCATGGCGTTGTAATAAGGCTGGCTCACCGCGGGCCGGTCGATGCCGAGCCGGTCGCAGATGTTGCAGATCTCGGCGACGCGCCAGGCGCGGTAGTTGGAGACGCCGAAATAGCGCACCTTGCCGGCGTGGATCAGGTCGCTCATGGCGCGCACCGTCTCCTCCAACGGCGTGGCATGGTCTTCCTTGTGCAGATAGTAGATGTCGATGTGATCGGTGCCGAGCCGCATCAAGCTCTCGTCCGCCGCCTGCAACACCCAGCGCCGCGACAGCCCGCCGCGATTGGGATCGTCCCCCATGGGGTTTGCGAGCTTTGTGGCAAGCACCCAGGCACCACGATTGCGCGCGATGGCGCGGCCGACGACCTCCTCGGAGGCGCCTTTGGAATAAGCGTCCGCTGTGTCGATGAAATTGATCCCGGAATCGCGTGCCTTGTCGATGATCCGCTTCGACGTGGCCTCATCGGTCGGCCCGCCGAACATCATGGTGCCCAGGCAAATCGGCGAGACCTTGAGGCCGCTGCGGCCGAGCTGGCGGTATTGCATGGGCGAGTCCTCGATGTTGGTGGACGGCAGCATAGCCAGCAAAGTCCGTCATTGCGAGCGCAGCGAAGCAATCCAGAGATGTGTCCGCGGAGGGATGCTGGATTGCTTCGCTGCGCTCGCAATGACGGTGGGGCACGTTTGCGCCTCACATTCAGTGTCATCGCCCGCGAAGGCGGGCGATCCAGTACGCCGAGACAGTCGTGATCGATCGAGGGGCCGCGACGTACTGGATTCCCCGCCTTCGCGGGGAATGACGGCTGCGGGTGTGGCGCGCAGCAGCGCCGGCCTGATCGCCCGCTACCCCGGCCCCTTCAAGATCTTGAACACGCCGTTCGCCATCACGATGCAGCGGTCGTCCACGGTCACCTCGGTGCTCATGAAGATCAGGCTGCGGGTCGAGCGCACCACGCGCGGGCGGGAGATCAGGGTGTCGCCGATCTGGCCGGCCTCGACGAAATGGGTGTCGAGCTGCACCGTCGCCAAGTACTCCTTGCCGGAGACGTAACGGGCCGTCATGCCGCAGGTGCGATCGGCGAACGTCATCATCACGCCGCCCTGGACCATGCCGCGGCGGTTGTGGTGCTTGTCCTCGGTCGCGAGCGCGAACTCGTAATGGCCGTCGACCTTGCGCTCCCACAACGGGCCGATCAGATGCAGGAAGCCCGTGGTCTCCAGGATGCTCCAGCCCTCTGATTTCAACCTTGCGGCGGCCTTGCTGGTCATGTCGTCGTTCGTCCTTGCAACGCGATGTCTCCTCGTTTCATCAGATGCAGTCCTGGTGTAGTCAAGCATCATGAGAACGTTCGACGATGCCACCAGACGGAATATCGCAGAGGCCTGCGCGGCCTTCGCGCGGCTGCCCGTCACAGCCGAGCCGTCGGCGCTGAAGCGCGCCGCGGTCGTGCTGGCGCTGACCGAATCCGACGACGGTGGCGACACCGCCTTCCTGCTCACCAGGCGCGCCCCGCACCTGCGCGCCCATCGCGGCCAATGGGCGCTGCCCGGCGGACGCTGCGATGCCGGCGAGACGCCGGTCGAGGCGGCGCTGCGCGAGCTCGACGAAGAGCTCGCACTCGCGCTGTCAGCCGATGCGGTGCTCGGCCTGCTCGACGATTATCCGACGCGCTCGGGCTATCTGATCACGCCGGTCGTGGTCTGGGCGGCCGACAGTGCTGCGATCCGCCCGAACCCGGATGAGGTCGCCTCCGTTCATCGCATCGCGCTGGCCACGATCGAGCGCGACGATGCCTTCGATTTCACTGAGATCCCCGAGAGCAGCCGCCGCGTGATCCGCTTCCATCACCAGATGAGCCTGATCCATGCCCCGACCGCGGCGCTGATCTACCAGTTCCGCGAGGTGCTGGCGGGGCGGCACACCCGCGTCACCGACCTGGAACAGCCGGTATTCGCCTGGACGTGACGATGGTAAACGGCGCGTTAACGCGACGGTTACCGGATGCCTGCTAAGAAGGCAGCATGCATCATTCGATTCGAAATAAATTGGCGCTGGTTCCGCTCGCGCTCGTCCTGATCTCGCCTGCGGCGCGCGGCGCCGAGGCCGACGCGCTGTCGCCCGCCGTTCGCAATGCCAACGCCCAGCTGCTGTCGCAGTTTTTCGCGCAAGGCGCGGGGGCTTCGCCGGCCGTGCTCGAATATCGCCGCAAGCTCGCGGAATATCAGGCCGCGCGCGCCGCCTTGGATGCCGAGGCCGGCGCCTATTGGAGCCAGATCTCGGAGAAGCGGAAGGCCCGCAACGCCAAGCGGCGCAATGGGCAGCAGATCACGCTCGATGACTACGTGCTGGAGCATCCGCCGCTCTATACCGGGCCGAAGAAGCCGGTGAATCCGGAGCCGGAGGAAACGCCGGATCGCCCCGCGAGAAGACCGATCCCCGTGGTCGCCGATTTCCTGCGTGCGGCGCAGGAACTCTACCAGTTCACGCCGCAACGCCCGTCCAGCGAGCTCGAGTTCAAGCGCGCCTATGCGCGCTACGCTCTGGCCCATGGCCTGACGCGCGAGCAGGCGGTGCGGGTCTATTCGTTCGAGACCGGCGGCACCGGCAGTTACGACGTGCAGGCGGGCATCGAGCATGGCGGCAAGCGCGCGATCTCGACCGCGATGGGCTACAACCAGCTGCTCACCACCAACAGCGTCGAGCTGCTCGCCGAGCAGGGCCATGAACTGATCCGCGCGCTGTCCGAGAAGGTGACGCGCACATCTGGACCGGCGCGGCATGCGCTCGAGCACAAGCTCACTGTCCTGAAGAAGATGGTGGCGCACGCGAAGTCGGTGCCCGATACCTGGTCGGAGCACGAGAAGATGGGCGCCACCCCGCAGGGCTGGGCCATGCATGCGATGGTGCTCGACGTTGACATCGGACCGATGCTGCAGACCCACAAGCTGCTGACTTCGGTGCATTTCGCCCGCGCCAAGGGACACTCGCGCCCGCTGTCGGCGGCCGAGCTCGAGATGATGAACCTCACCGGCGACGGCACCGGCCTCGACATGGTGACGATGCCGCAAGCGATGCGCGAGCGGGTGCCGACCTCGAATTTCTTCCAGCGCGGCGGCTATGAGCGCAACCCAGTCGCGATCCGCCACAACACGGTGGCGAAGCTGCTGGCCGTGACCGACGAGCGCATGGACGTGAACAGCGGCAAACCCGGCGCAAGGGAATTGGCAGGGGCGTTCTAGGACGCTGGCGCTTTCTTCACCTCTCCCCGCTTGCGGGGAGAGGTCGGATTGCATCGTCAGATGCAATCCGGGTGAGGGGGTACAGGTCCCTCGACGATCTCATGCGTGGAGAGAGGCCCCTCACCCCAACCCTCTCAGCGCGAGCGAAGCTCGTCGCGGCCCTGTAAGAACGGGGCGAGGGAGCGCACCGTGATCGCAGCTTCTACTGATCCGGCCCGAACTTGAACTTGCCGTCACCCTCCAGATACGGGCCGGTGCGCATGTAGAGCTGGCCGTTCTGGCCGATGAAGAACAGTGTGCCCTTGGGTACCTTCTTGGCGCCCTTCAAGAGCTCGCCGGCGTTGCTGGTGCCCATCTTGTAGGAATAGGTCTTGCCCTCCCTGTCGTAGGCGTAGCCGGTGTCGGTCTTCAGCTCCCAGGGCGTCGCTGCGGTTTGCGCCAATGCGGGCGCTACCAATGCGCCGAGCGCGGCTGCGAGTGCAAATGTCTTGATTGAAAATGCCGTCATCCCATCCTCCCAAGATCGGGACATTCCATGATTGAACAAATCACGAACGATGCGTCCCGGTCAACTTGCGATAGCGCCGCAGCGCATCACGTCTTGCCCAGCAGTTTGTGATTTTCCCTCCGTCCCCTCGCGACTATGTTCCGCTTTCCGTTTAGAACGCAACTCGACAAAAATATTGGTGGGGATGATTCGAATGAACCTTGTCGTCAAAGCCTGCTCGGCTGCCGCGCTGTTGCTCACGGCGCTGGGGCCGGCCGCCCAAGCCGATGACTACCGGCTCAGCCACAACCAGCGGATTTCGTGCAGCCGCGGCCTTGCCCCGGGCAAGCTGAACACGGCGACCTGCAAGTCCTACACCTATCTCTTCAACACCAGGACCTCGGAATATTTCCGCTGCCAGGTCTCCCTGGCGCTGACCCGCGACAACAAGGAAGTCATCAACGTCCAGACCGACGGCGGCTGCACCAAGAAACCGCGCATTTTCGAGACCGACGGCAAGTACGATTTCGACGCCACCGAGACCGAGCCGCCGAACACCAATTCGTTCTTCGGCCCCGGCGGCTATTCGGTCTGGGCCGCCGACGTCGGCGCGCAGAAGGTGCGCGGCTGCATCACCATCTCCTCCGGCCTCGGCTCCGACATCTCCAAATGCCTGGACATGACGTTCCAGTGAGCGATCGCTCGATAGCCACTGCGTAGACGGTGCGCTCCCTGCCCCGCCTACGGGGGAGGGCTGGGGAGAGGTGTCTCCGCATCGGGACAATCTCCTAGAGGAGAAAACCCTCACCCGCGCCTTCGGCGCGACCTCTCCCGCAAGCGGGAGAGGTGACCGAGCAAGCCGCTCCGACTCGAACCTAACGCGACTCCAGTCCCGCTGCGCCACCTCGCCGCACCGTCCGGTTCCCAAAAACCCAGCGGGAACGGCCCTTTGCCGCAGTCCTGTTTTGCCTTTTGGATGGGTTGACCCGCATCCCTCATCCGGCCAATTTCGCCGCCGGTTTGGGGAGAACAACAACCATGAAACGGACGATTTTCGGCGCGGCCGCGGCTCTGGCTCTGGCGGCGTCGGCACCTTGCGCCCAGGCGCAATCCTTCATCAACGTGCTGACCGGCGGCACCTCCGGCGTTTACTATCCGCTCGGGGTCGCGATCGGAAAGATCTACGGCGAAAAGATTCCGAACGTGAAGACGCAGGTGCAGGCCACCAAGGCGTCGGTCGAGAACCTGATCCTGCTGCAGCAGGGCCGCGGCGAGCTGGCGTTCACGCTGGGCGACTCGCTGAAAGCCGCCTGGGAGGGCGAGGAGGAGGCGGGCTTCAAGACCAAGCTCGACAAGCTGCGCACCATCGGCGCGATCTACCCGAACTACATCCAGATCGTCGCGACCGCGGACAGCGGCATCAAGACGCTCGCCGACCTCAAGGGCAAGAGCCTGTCGGTCGGTGCGCCGAAATCGGGCACGGAGCTGAACTCCCGCGCGATCCTGGCCGCTGCTGGCATGAGCTACAAGGAGCTCGGCAAGGTCGAATATCTGCCCTTTGCCGAATCCGTCGATCTCATGAAGAACCGGCAGCTCAACGCCACGCTGCAATCGGCCGGGCTCGGCGTCGCCTCGCTGAAGGACCTTTCGACCTCGAGCCCGATCACGGTGGTGTCGGTGCCGAAGGAGACCGTCGACAAGATCGGCCCGCCGTTCGTCTCTGCGACCATTCCGGCCAACACCTATACCGGCCAGGACAAGGACGTGCCGACTGCGGCCGTGATCAATTATCTGGTCACGAGCTCCGCCGTCTCGGACGATCTCGCCTACCAGATGACCAAGCTGGTCTATGAATCGCTGCCCGAACTCGTCACTGCGCACGCGGCCGGCAAGGAGATCAAGCTCGAGACCGCCGCCACCGGCAGCCCGGTCCCGCTGCACCCCGGCGCGATCCGCTATTACAAGGAAAAGGGGCTGATCAAGTAATCAGCTCCTGTCGTCGGACGTCATGGCCGGGCTTGTCCCGGCCATCCACGTTCTGCGGCTGTGCATGGAAGTTTCGTGGATGCCCGGGACAAGCCCGGGCATGACGGCTCGGGACATACCGTGCCAATGCTACAAGCGCTCGACGATTGGGGATGGGCTGAGATGCTGGAAAAGGCAGAGGGGACTGAGATCGCGCCCGACAAGGTCAAGGTCGAGTTCGACAATTTCGAGCATGGCTTCCCAGAAGGCTTCGGCCCGGGCTGGTGGGGCCGGCTCGCCTACTGGATCGGCATCGCGTTCGCGATCTTCCAGCTCTACGTCGCCGCCTTCAACTATCTGCCGAGCCAGGTGGTGCGCGGCGTCCATGTCGGATTCCTGCTGCTGCTGACCTTCGGCCTGATCGCCAACTTCACCGCGAAGAGCAATTTCGGCCGTGCGCTGGGCTGGGCGATCGGCGCCGCCGGCTTCTACTGCGGTCTCTACCAATGGATCTTCTATGCCGACCTGATCGCGCGCGATGGCGATCCGACCAGGCTCGATCTCGCCGTCGGCACCCTGCTCGCGGTGCTGATCTTCGAGGGCACGCGGCGGCTGATGGGCGCGGCGCTGCCGCTGATGTGCGGTGCGTGTCTCGTCTATTGGTTCTTCGGTCAGTACCTGCCGTCGCCGCTCAACCATCGCGGCTATGATTTCGACCAGATCGTCACGCATTTGTCGTTCGGCACCGAAGGCTTTTACGGCGTGCCGGTCTACGTCTCCGCGACCTACATCTTCCTGTTCATCCTGTTCGGCTCGTTCCTGGAGCGCGCCGGCATGATCCAGCTGTTCACCGACGTCTCGCTCGGCCTGTTCGGCCGCACCCGCGGTGGACCTGCCAAGGTCGCGGTGTTCGCCTCGGGCATGATGGGGACCATCTCCGGCTCGGGCGTCGCCAACGTCGTCACCGTCGGCCAGTTCACGATTCCCTTGATGATCAGGTTCGGCTACCGCCGCGCCTTCGCGGCCGGCGTCGAGGCGACGGCCTCGATGGGCGGCCAGATCATGCCGCCGGTGATGGGGGCGGTCGCCTTCATCATGGCCGAGACGCTCGGCGTGCAATATTCGGAGATCGTCAAGGCCGCCGCGATCCCCGCGATCCTCTATTTCGCCTCCGCGTTCTGGATGGTGCATTTGGAAGCCGGCAAGCACGGCCTGGTCGGCATGAAGCGCTCGGAGATCCCGAGCGCCTGGAAGGCGCTGGTGACGCGCTGGTACCTCGTGCTGCCGCTCGCGGCTCTGGTCTACATGCTGTTCGAGGGTTTTACGCCGCTCTATGCCGGCAGCATGGGCCTTGCGCTCACGGTGACGCTGATCCTCGGCACCGCCATCACGACGGGCGCCTCCTCGAACGTGATCCGCACCATCTTCTGGGTCGGGCTCGCGCTCGTCGTCGCGGCATTGTCGCGCGACGGCCTCCAGATCGTGCCGGTCGCGACCGTCGTGGTCGGCCTGATTGTGATCACGGCGTTCGTGCGCGGCGGCTTTGCGGCGTTGCGGGCCTGCCGCGATGCGCTGGCCGAGAGCGCGAAATCCGCCATCACCGTCGGCATGGCCTGCGCGATCGTCGGCGTCATCATCGGCATGATGTCGCAGACCGGCGTCGGCACCATCTTCGGCGGCTGGGTGATCGGACTCGGCGAGAAGAGCCTGTTCCTGGCGCTGGTCATGACCATGCTGCTGTCGATCCTGCTCGGCACCGGCATCCCGACCATCCCGACCTACATCATCACTGCCGCGCTCGCAGCTCCCGCGCTGGCCAAGCTCGGCGTGCCCTTGATCGCGAGCCACATGTTCGCATTCTATTACGGCATCATGGCCGACCTCTCGCCGCCGGTGGCGCTCGCCGCGCTTGCGGCCGCGCCAATCGCCAAGGAGAACCCGGACAAGATCGGCTGGGAGGCGATGCGCATCGCGCTCGCCGGCTACGTCATTCCCTTCATCTTCGTCTATTCGCCGGCCTTGATGCTGCAGGCCGGCGATCCCATGGCGGCCAAGCTCGGCTTCTACGGCGCGGTGGCGCTGGCGAGCTTGAAGGCGCTGGTGGCGATCGGCCTGTTCGGCATGGCCGCGATCGGCTTCCTGTTCACGCGGCTGACGCTGATCGAGCGCCTGGTCGCGCTCGGCGCCGCGTTCTGCCTGCTCGGCGAATTCCCCTTCAGCGATACTGCGGGCTTCGTGCTCGCCGCCGCGCTTGTGTTGTGGCAATGGCGGCAGCGTCCGCCGGCGCCGGTCGAGGCGGTGTGAGCCTCTGTCTTGCGACAGCGGGCGGCGTGAAAGCGCTGACGCTGTCCGCGTTCACGCTTGTCTGGACGCATTCGATCGCGAAGGTCGAATGGCAGGAAGACTGGCGCCTCACGCCATCAGGCCTCGAGCTGGTGCAAGCCCGCGTCAAGGGCACCGGCCCCGGCATGGAGCCGCCGGCCGAGGCGCGGCTGGTCGACGGCTGGTTTCAATGGCGGCCGCAGCGTGCGCCGATGCCGGAATTGGTGCTCGGCAATTCCGGCGCGGCCGGAGAATGGCGGCTGTGCCATGACGGGACGTGCTGGACATTGTCGGAGATTGTCGGGCATCCCATTGGTGCTAACGTCACCACGTTGAGCGTCTGCAAAGAACCGTAGCCCGGATGGAGCGGAAGCGTAATCCGGGACCACTGCCCCGGATTGCGCTGCGCTCCATCCGGGCTACAAGAACAACAACACGGGAGACACGCGATGGATCGGCTCAAGGGCAAGGTTGCGATGGTGGTGGGGGCCGGCTCGATCGGTCCAGGCTGGGGTAACGGCAAGGCGACCGCGGTGACCTTTGCGCGCGAGGGCGCGCAGGTGTTCTGCGTCGATCGCAACGGTGCCGCGGCCGAGGAGACCGCGAAGATCATCAGCGGCGAGGGCGGCAAGGCGACGGCGTTCACGGCCGACGTGTCGCGCGCCGGCGAGATCGAGGCGATGGTCGCGGCGTGCCTCAAGGCCTATGGCCGCATCGACGTGCTCGACAACAATGTCGGCATCGCCGAGATGGGCAGTGTCGTCGAGGTGAGCGAAGAAAGCTGGGACCGCGTCTTCAGCGTCAACCTCAAGAGCGCCTATCTCGCCATGAAGCACGTGATCCCTGTTATGGTGAAGCAGGGCGGCGGCTCGATCATCAACATCTCCTCGATCGCCTCGATCCGCCACATGGGCATCTCCTACGTTACCTACGGCGCCTCGAAAGCGGCGATGAACCAGATGACGCGCACCACAGCGATCGAGTTCTCGCGCCATCACGTCCGGGTCAACGCGATCCTGCCCGGCCTGATGAAGACGCCGATGGTCGAGCACTCCGCCGGCCTCGCCGCCAGCTACGCCAAGGGCGATGTCGAGGCGATGTGGCGCGCGCGCGACGCCCAGGTGCCGATGGGCCATATGGGCGATGCATTCGACGTCGCCAACGCAGCGCTGTTCCTGGCCTCGGACGAGTCGAGATACGTGACGGGCATCGAGCTCGTTGTCGACGGCGGGATCACGTGCAAGGCCGGGGCTTGATCCAGCCCCAGCTTGCACGCAGCCCGCCGCTGCGAGTCATAGGCGATCGCCCTGGCTCGCAAGGAGGAAGCAGATCATTCACAGCAGGGCGTATTGCGCGCGTTCGCGCCTGGTCAGCAGCGGCAGCGCCTGTTCCGCGATGTAGCTCTTGAAATGCGCGCTCTCCTGGTGCGCCCTAAAGGCGTCTTCGTCGCGGAACAACTGGTAGAACAGGAACTGGGCCGGATTGTCCTTGGCGCGCGAGATCAGGAACAGCTTGACGCCTGGCTCGCGCTGCGCCTGAGGGAGGAAGCCGCGCAGGATTTCGGCAATGCGGTCGGCCTCTTCGGCCTTTGCTTCCCATTGCGCCACGACGAGAAGTCCGCCGCCGATGGCCGGGTGGCCGGCCTCTTGATTCATTGCCTGTTCGGTCATGATGGAGCTCCTTGAGAATGCTCCATTCGATAGCGCGGCTCTGGGCGGCAATGGTTCGATGAAGATCGTAGTGCGAATGTCGCCGCGGCCCAGCGTTCCGTCGCGGGTCGAATTGATTTCCTGCGCGATTTTCGCTACCGCCTTTTCCCGTGGATACGCTCAAGGTCAGAGACGCCAAAGACGTCGAAGAGGTGGTGCGCGCGGCGATCGCGAGCGAGCAGCCGCTCGAGATCATCGGCCATGGCGGCAAGCGCGGCATCGGCCACGCCATGGCGACCAACGCCGTGCTCGACGTCTCCGCGCTCAATGCCGTCACCGCCTACGAGCCGAACGAGCTCATCATCACGCTCCAGGCCGGCGCGCCGCTGGCCGACGTGCTGGCGCTGATCGACGCCAAGAATCAGCAATTCGCCTTCGAGCCTGTAAACACCGCCCCGCTGCTCGGCACGCCGGCAACAGGCACCATCGGCGGCATGATCGCGGCCGGGCTCGCCGGGCCGCGGCGGATCCGGGCGGGCGGGGCGCGCGACCACCTGCTCGGCGCGCATGCCGTCTCGGGCTTCGGCGACAGCTTCAAGACCGGAGGCAAGGTGGTGAAGAACGTCACCGGCTACGATCTCTGCAAGCTGCTGGCGGGGTCCTGGGGCACGCTGTCGGTGATGACCGAGGTCACGCTCAAGGTGATGCCCAAGCCCGAGGCCGAGCGGACGCTGTTGCTGCGCGGGTTAGATGATGCCGCTGCCAACAAGGCCATGACTGCGGCGCTGGGCTCGCCCTTCGACGTCTCCGCCGCCGCGCATCTGCCGAAATCCGCACTCCGGGCCGGGACCGAGGGGCTGGGCGACATTGCGGGCCAAGGCGAGGCCGAGGCGCTGACCGTGCTGCGGCTCGAGGGCATCACCGCGTCCGCTGCGCACCGCGCCGGCTCGCTGCGCCAATTGCTGGCGCCGTTTGGAACCGCGACGCTGATCGAGGACGTGGCATCCGCGGCGTTGTGGAGCGCGATCCGCGACGTGCTGCCGTTCGCGGCGAGCGGCGCGCTCGGCGCCTGGCCGGTCTGGCGGATCGTCTGCCCGCCGGCCTCGGGCGCCGCGCTGGGCTCGCAGCTGGCGCGCGAGACGGGCGGCGATGTGATCTACGATTGGGGCGGCGGGCTGATCTGGGCGGCGCTTCCGCCGAAGCCGGACGCGCATGCCCCGGCCGTGCGTGCGCGCGCGAACGCGGCCGGCGGGCATGCCACGCTGATCCGGGCGACTGATGATGTCAGGCGCGAGGTCGACGTGTTCCATCCGCAGGCGCCGGGGGTTGCCGCGCTGAGCGACCGGGTGCGCGCCAGCTTCGATCCGAAGATCATTCTCAACCGGGGGCGGCTCACGCGGAGCGCTGGCTGATGAAGACCGAATTCTCACTCGCGCAGCTCGCCGACCCCGATATCGCGGAAGCCGACAAGATCCTGCGCGCCTGCGTCCATTGCGGCTTCTGCACCGCAACCTGCCCGACCTATGTGCTGCTCGGCGACGAGCTCGATAGCCCGCGCGGCCGCATCTATCTGATCAAGGAGATGCTGGAGAAGGACCAGGCGCCGACCGCCGACGTGGTCAAGCATATCGACCGTTGCCTGTCGTGCCTTGCCTGCATGACGACCTGCCCCTCGGGCGTGAACTACATGCACCTGGTCGATCAGGCCCGGGTGCAAATCGAGCAGCGCTATCGGCGGCCGCTGACCGAGCGGCTGCTGCGCCAGGTGCTGGCCTTCGTCCTGCCGGACCCGCAGCGCTTTCGCGTCAGTATGTGGCTGGCGCGGCTCGCCCGTCCGCTCGGCGTCTTGCTGCCGACACCCCGGCCTGCGGCGACGCCGGGCTTGATCCAGCGCATCAAGGCGATGCTGGCGCTGGCGCCGGACCGGCTGCCGCCCGCAGGGCCCGCCGCCGGCAGCGTGTTCGCGGCGCTGGGCAAGAAGCGCGGCCGTGTGGCACTGCTCCAGGGCTGCGCCCAGCAGGTGCTGGCGCCGCGCATCAACCAGGCCGCCATAAGTCTCCTGACCCGCCACGGCATCGAGGTCGTCCTTGTCAAGGACGAGCAATGCTGTGGCGCGCTGACCCATCACCTCGGCAACGACCAGGATGCGCTGGCGCGGGCTCGCGCCAACGTCGCGGCGTGGCGGAAGGAAATGGTCGGCGAGGGGCTCGATGCCATCCTGGTGACGACCTCCGGCTGCGGCACGGTAATCAAGGATTACGGCTATCTCCTGCGCGAGGACACAGCGTTCGCGGCCGATGCTGCGAGGGTCTCGGCGCTTGCCAAGGACATCACCGAATACGTCGCCGGCCTCGAGCTTGCGACCGCGGCGCGAGCGGACGACATCGTCGTCGCCTATCACTCCGCGTGTTCGTTGCAGCATGGACAGAAAATCACAGGCCTTCCGAAAGAATTGCTTTCCAAGAATGGATTCGTGGTGAAAGATGTGCCCGAGAGCCATTTGTGTTGCGGTTCGGCGGGGACCTACAACATTCTCCAGCCCGAGCTTGCGGGTCGGTTGCGTGATCGCAAGGTCGCCAACATCGCGAGCGTCAAGCCGGACATGATTGCCGCGGGCAATATCGGCTGCATGGTGCAGATTGCCAGTGGCACGTCAGTTCCGGTCGTACACACGATTGAGCTTCTCGATTGGGCGACGGGCGGGGCGCGGCCGGCACTGAACGCGCAGGTTTGAGCTTTCAGGAGCCCGAACTGTCCTCCCGAGGTGACGACTGAAGACGCCCGATCAAGCATTGTTCGGCGGCAACAGGAGGACCACGATGGCGAAAGCGAAGAAGAAGAAAAGCAAGAAGGCCAAAAAGGCCAAGAAGGCCGTAGCGGCGAAGAAGTCCGCGAAGAAGGCGACGAAGAAGAAGGCGGCCAAGAAGACCGCCAAGAAGTCTGCCAAGAAATCTGCCAAGAAATCTGCCAAGAAGGCCGCCCCGAAGAAGGCTGCCAAGACGACCGCAAAGAAGTCGGCGGCCAAGAAGGCTGCTCCGAAGAAGGCCGCGAAGAAGGCGGCACCGAAGAAGGCGAAGGCAGCGCCTGCTCCGAAGCCGTCGGCACCGGCGGAGACCCCCGCGCCCGCCGAGACAAGCTGGGCGATGCCTTCGTCTTCTGCGGAAGCGGCGCCGGCCGAGGGGCAGGGGTAGGAAGGCGGTCTCTCAGCGCCTTCGGACTGTCACTCGGGATTGTTACTTGGGATTGTTACTTGGGATTGTAACGAGAAGGCCGCGGCACCCCGGTGCTGCGGCCTTTTTGCATCGTGGAAAGCCGCCCTGGCAAAGGCGCTCCGGGCCCACCCTGATTCGTAGCGAAGGTGTCACGCCGCCTGGCGATCCCCGGGTTTACACGGGTCTGCACTGCACCTTGGAATGCAAATAATGTGATCGAGAAGCCACACAGCCTGACAACCTTTCGTGAATTCGTCAAAACGCCTAAAAAGTCGGCAGATGCCCGTGCTTTTTGCTTCACGGTTCCTGTCCATCGATCCAAATTGCCGCAGTGACGCAATTTTGCAGGTAGGCCGCATGCCCCGGGGGGCTTCCGGGGGCGACTGCTAAGTAAGAACGGGTAGATGGGGATCGAAATGAAAAAAGTGGCTTTGTTGGCAACGGCGCTGGCAATGGTGACGACGGGTTCGGCGTTCGCGGCAGATCTGCGCGTGAAGGCATTGAAAGCCCCGCCGCCCCCGGCGTTCGATCCTTGGGATATCGCCTTCGGCGGCGGCATCATGAGCGATTACGTCTTCCGCGGCATCACCCAGTCGAACCATAAGCCGGCCGTCACGGCCTATTTCGAGCCTCGCTACAACGTCACCAAGGACTTGCAGCTCTACGTCGGTACGTCCGCCTCGAGCATCTCCTTCCCGAACCGCGCTGCGGCGGAAGTCGACTTCTACGGCGGTATCCGCCCGACCTTCGGCATGTTCGCCTTCGACTTCGGTCTCTGGGGCTACCTCTATCCGGGCGGACAATGCTTCGGCTCGCAGTACACATTGGCTCAGGGCAATTGTGGCGGCGACATCGATTACTCGCAGGGGGCAATCGGCCTTCCGATCAACGGCAACTTCGCCAAGAAGGACGCCAGCTTCTTCGAAGCCTACGCCAAGCTGAACGTCGTCATCAACGACCAGTGGACGGTCGGCTTCAACGAGTACTACTCGCCGAACTTCCTGAACCTCGGCGCCTGGGGCAATTACGCCTCGATCACGGCCAAGTGGACCGCCCCGAGCACAATCTTCGGTGCCAGCGGCGTCGGCATGTACGTGTCGGGTGAGTTCGGCCGGCAGTGGTTCGGCACTTCCGACATCTTCTACGGCATCGCGGGCGATCCGGTTTATGCGAACGGCATCAAGGAGCCGAGCTATAACACCTGGAACGTCGGCGTCGGCTTCACCTACAAGGTGTTCACGCTCGATCTGCGTTATCACGACACCGACCTGAACAAGGGCGACTGCAACGCCTTGACCAGCGATCACACCGCGAAGTTCACCGGAAGCTTCACCCCCATCAACCCGGGCGGCTTCGGCTCCAACTGGTGCAGCGCGGCCGGCGTGGCCAAGCTCTCTTTCGACCTGACGGCGATGAGCAATCTGAAGTAAGCTTCTTTCCGAAACGACTTCGCGAGGGCGGCAGGGCAACCTGCCGCCCTTTTGCTTTTCTCCACGCCGTCATGGCCGGGCTTGACGCGTGTATGGAGTGACGACTCGAACTTGATGATCAGCGGCTACCCAGCGCTCGCCTCAGCGCGCGGCGCTCGGCTCCGCCGCAGTCCGCTCGCCGCCGACGACGTGGATCGCACCGTCCTTCACCAGCGCCACCTTGCGGGTGTGGAAGGCATCGAGCGTCGAGCGGTGGCCGATCGAGACGATGGTGGCCTGCGGCAGTCTCTCCGCCAGCAGCCGGTAGAGCCGGGCTTCCGACGGCTCGTCGAGCGAGGCGGTGGCTTCGTCCAGGAACAGATAGTCCGGCGCATGCAGCAGCGCGCGCGCTAGCCCGAGACGTTGCTGCTCGCCGAGCGAGAGCATCCTGTTCCAGTGGCCGTCCTCGTCCAGCCGCTCGGCGAGATCGGGCAGCCCGACCGCGATCAGGGCCTCGCGGACCTGCACGGCGTCGAACGCGCCCGGCGCTGCCGGATAGACCACGGCATCGCGCAACACACCGACCGAGAAATAGGGCCGCTGCGGCAGCATCATCAGCTTTGCCTTTTCCGGGACGACAACCGTGCCGGTGCCGAACGGCCAGATGCCGGCGATGGCCCGGAACAGCGTGGACTTGCCGGAGCCGGACGGTCCGGTCACCAGCACGCGCTCCGAGGCCTGAATGGTGAAGGCCTTGGCGGCCACCAGCGGCGTGCCGTTGGGCAGGTTCACGCAGAGCTGCTCGAGGTCGATATGGCGGCCGGCGACTTCCAGCGCGATGGCAGGCTCATGCGCCGGCAGATTGACCGCCGAGGCGACCGACATCTCGAAGCCATCGAGACGGGCAACCACCGCACGCCATTCGGCCAGGGATCGGTAGGCGCTCACGAAGAAGGACAGGGCCTTCTGCACGCTGCCGAAGGCGGAGCCGGTCTGCACCATCCCTCCAAGTTGAATCTTACCGGCAAAGTAGGCAGGCGCGGTGAGGATGAAGGGAAAGATTACGGCGGCTTGGGAATAGCTCGCCGTGAAGGCAGTCAGACGCTTGGTCCGGCTCATGATCGCGTACCAATTGCCGACGACATAGCCGTAGCGGAGTAGCAGTCGTTCGCGTTCGGCCCCTTCGCCCTTGAGCAGTGCGATCTGTTCGGAGTTCTCGCGCACGCGGACGAGGTTGAAGCGGAAGTCGGCCTCGTAGCGCTGCTGCTCGAAATTGAGATTGACCAGAGGCGAACCGATCCAGTGCGTCAGCGCGGTGCCGAAGATCGCGTAGACGAGCGCCGCCCACACCAAATAGCCGGGAATGGGAAAGTCGAGGCCCGAGATATGCAGCGGTGCCGCGTTCGACAGCCCCCACAGAATGACCACGAACGAGAGCAGCGTGACGATCGAGGAGAGCAGTCCGATGCCGATATTGAGAGTCTGCTCGACGAAACTCCGGACGTCGTCGGTGATGCGTTGGTCCGGGTTGTCGGCCGCATCGCCCTTGAGCTGCATCCGATAGTGGGTCGCGCTATTCAGCCATTCGGCCAGATAGTGACGCGTCAGCCATTGCCGCCAGCGAATCTGGAGCCACTGATTGAGATAGAGCTGGTAGACGGAAAGCGCGACGCTGGCGCTCGCGAGCAATGTGAAGACGCCCAGCTCCCAGACGAAGCCGTTCCAGTCGCGCTCCTGGAGATAGTTGTAGAAGCGGCTGTACCATTGGTTCACGAGCACATCGATGGCGACCAGCAGCAGTTCGATCACGATCACCGCCCCGAGCAGGCCGCGGCCGGCCCATTTGTCCTCTGATCGGAAATAAGGGATGGCGATTCGCCAGACGATCGCGAGCGTGGCGCGGATGTTGTTCACAGAGCTGGATCTCCTCAGGGGATGTGCACGATGCCCAGAGCCAAATAGCTGAGGCGATGGCGGAAATGGGCGCGCTTAGACGAAAGTCGCAAGTTCTGCAATTTGCGTTGGATTGTCGCAGCCAGCAACCCTAGCATGGTGCCCGCCGGTGCGGGGCAGGGTGCTCCGGGATTTCGCGACCTTGTGAGCGGACGGGAACCGCCGGATGCGCGAGAACTTCGCGCCGCGGCTGCAACTGGCTGCCGATCGCTTTCTCGTTCGGCGTGGTCTTCGAAGGCGCCCCGGGCTTCGCCATGCCGGTGCGCCTGCATCGACCATGCGCGAACCTTCTCAACGCCCCCGCCGTCTCATAGAAGGTGCGGCAAGTCAGGTCGGTCGAGAGGTCTCATGGTTTCGTTCCAGCGATTGGTGTGTGCGGCGGTTGCAATGTTCGCGATGTCCACACTCGCGCGTGCTCAGGAGGGGTTTCCGTTCGGCACCGAGATGACGCTGGAGGCGTTGCCGCAGGCAGGCTCGAAGCGGATTCCCAACATCGAGATCGGCGACAATGGCGAGGTCGTGCTGGAGCTCTGGTGCAAGGGCGGCAAGGGCCAGTTCTCGGTCGCCGGCAACACCGTGATCTTCGTGCCCGGCCAGATCCAGAACCGCAACTGTCCGCCGGCGAGAGCGCAGGCCGACGACGAGCTCGTCGCAGCCCTCGGCAGCGTCGAGACCTGGAAGCGCCAGGGCGACGTGCTGACGCTGATCGGCCCGAAGCCGCTGCGCTTCAGGACGACGGGGAATTAGGCCTCTGTCATTCCCCGCGAAGGCGGGGAATCCAGTACGCCGCAGCCTATCGATTCCATCGCTGCTGTCTCGGAGTACTGGATCGCCCGGTCAAGCCGGGCGATGACAGCGGTGGCTGTCTCAGCCTACTTCCACACCGACTTGTCGGCGTCCCAGCGCTGGCCCTTCAGCTCCTTGACGAGCGCCTCGATCGAGCCGTTGTCGTCGGGCAGATCGCCTTCTTCGTCGAGGCTGGCATCGTCGGACAGATTGAGCCTGGCACCGCTGCCCTCGTCGGCCGTCGTGGTCGCCGGGCTGCCGATCCAGAGCATGAGCTTGTCGGTGGTGCCCGGCTTGTCGGGCGAGACCAGGCCTGCAACCTCGATCGTGTCGGTGAGCTCGAGCGCCGGGAAGTCCTGGTTCGGCCGCTTGAACACCAGCTTGAGCCTGCCGGTGGCCGGGTTGAAGTTTTGCGTGACCGGCTTTGCCGCGAGCGTCCTGCTCAGCACGCTCGCCACCGCCGTTGCAAGCTTGCCCTTGTTGATCTTGTCGCCCTCGCGCCAGTCGGCCGCAGGGAAGCGGATGGTGCGGTCCATCTCGGTCATGCCCGCGGTCCAGCCTGCGGCGGTGACGCCCGGCATTGCCTTGAACTTCGCCAGCAGCGCGCCGGCGCGCTCGGGATCGACCGACATGGTGATGGTCTGCTCGCCCGCGCGCAGCGCGTCGCAGCCGACATTGAGGCTCGCCAGCGTCACCTCGACCTCCTGGCCCTTCAGGCTCTTCAGGAAGTCGGTCGCGGCGTCGAGCTTGACCTTGACCGCGATCGCTTCCGGCGAGACGTCGGTGAAATCCTTCGGCTGCGGCGTGATGCCGTCGTCGGAGGCCTGACTGTCCAGGAATTCCTTTTCGCTGAGATCGGAATTGTCCGGCGAGGTCACTTCGGTCACCGCCTGGCCGACCGCGATCTGGCCGCGGAATTCGAACATGTCGCCGGACTGCTTGCGCGTCAGCTTGACGCTGACCGGCGACTTCTCACTGATGCTCTGCGTCGTTCCGGTCAGCGTCTGGCCGGCGACCTGGAGGTTGACGACGAAGCGGTCCTTGCGGTCGGAGTTCTTCGCGATGGGGTAGCAGACGTCGAGCACCGCCGCGCTCAGCGTCTTGCCCTGGCGCGTCTCCTTCAGGATCACGTCGGCATTGCCGTCCATCAGCCCGTCCATCGCGGTGAAATAGCGCGTCTCGGTTCCCCCCGGCGCGGTCGCCTTCGGCGACAGCTTCATCTGGGCGGAGGCCTGCGGTGGAACAGCGAGCAGGGCCAGAACGGCCGTGGAGCAAACCAGAAGCGCACGCATCGATGACATCCTCGCGCAACGGCCATGATCCGGAAAGCGTGAAGCGGTCTCTAGGATCATGCCCGAACAATCAGAATCGGCGCGCCACCGTAGTGGGTTTTGGCCGCTGGTTGAATCGGAAAGCGAAACGGGCAGGGTCGGCAAAAAAGAAGGCCGCCCGGAGGCGGCCTTCGCAACTCTGTCACGGAACGGGAGGCTTAGAAGCCGCCCATGCCGCCGCCGGGGGGCATCGCGGGCGGAGCTTCCTTCTTCGGCATCTCGGCGACCATGGCCTCGGTGGTCACCAAGAGGCCGGCCACGGAAGAGGCGTCCTGCAGCGCGGTGCGCACCACCTTGGCGGGATCGATGATGCCCTTCTCGACCATGTCGACATAGTCCTCGTTCTGGGCGTCGAAGCCGAAGGTCTCGGACTTGTTCTCCAGGATCTTGCCGACCACGATCGAGCCTTCCACGCCGGCGTTCTCGGAGATCTGGCGGATCGGGGCTTCCAGCGCCTTCAGCACGATGTTGATGCCGGCCTGGACGTCATCATTGGCGTTGGTGAGACGGCCGACCGCCTTCTTGGCGCGGAGCAGCGCGACGCCGCCGCCCGGGACGATGCCTTCCTGAACCGCGGCGCGGGTGGCGTTGAGCGCGTCCTCGACGCGGTCCTTCTTCTCCTTGACCTCGATCTCGGTGGCGCCGCCGACGCGGATCACCGCGACGCCGCCGGCGAGCTTGGCGAGGCGCTCCTGGAGCTTCTCGCGGTCGTAGTCCGAGGTGGTCTCCTCGATCTGCGCCTTGATCTGGCCGACGCGGGCCTCGATGTCGGGCTTCTTGCCGGCGCCGTTGACGATCGTGGTGTTCTCCTTGTCGATCACCACCTTCTTGGCGCGGCCGAGCATCTTCACCGTGACGTTCTCGAGCTTGATGCCGAGCTCCTCGGAGATCAGCTGGCCGCCGGTCAGGATCGCGATGTCCTCCAGCATGGCCTTGCGGCGGTCACCGAAGCCCGGCGCCTTGACGGCCGCGACCTTGAGGCCGCCGCGGAGCCGGTTGACGACCAGGGTGGCCAGCGCCTCGCCCTCGACGTCCTCGGCGATGATGACGAGCGGCTTGCCCGACTGCACCACGGCTTCCAGCACCGGCAGCATGGCCTGCAGGCCCGAGAGCTTCTTCTCGTGCAGGAGGATGTAGGCGTCCTCGAGCTCGGCGGTCATCTTCTCGGCATTGGTGACGAAGTAGGGGCTGAGATAGCCGCGGTCGAACTTCATGCCCTCGACGATATCAACCTCGGTCTCGAGCGACTTGTTCTCCTCGACGGTGATGACGCCCTCGTTGCCGACCTTCTGCATCGCCTGGGCGATCATCTTGCCGATGGCGGCATCGCCGTTGGCCGAGATGGTGCCGACCTGGGCGACCTCGGAGGAGGCGGCGACCGGCTTGGCGCGCTTCTCGATGTCCTTGATGACGGCGGCAACCGCGGTGTCGATGCCGCGCTTGAGATCCATCGGGTTCATGCCGGCGGCGACCGCCTTGGCGCCTTCGCGCACGATGGCCTGGGCCAGCACGGTCGCGGTGGTGGTGCCGTCGCCGGCGAGGTCGTTGGTCTTGGAGGCGACCTCACGCACCATCTGGGCGCCCATGTTCTCGAACTTGTCCTCGAGCTCGATCTCCTTGGCGACCGTGACGCCGTCCTTGGTGATGCGGGGGGCGCCGAAGCTCTTCTCGATGACGACGTTGCGGCCCTTCGGGCCGAGCGTCACCTTGACGGCGTTGGCGAGAACGTCGACGCCGCGCAGCATGCGATCGCGCGCGTCTCCGGAAAACTTGACGTCTTTGGCAGCCATGGTCTGCAATCCCTCGTGTTATGTGATGTGTGTTGTCTTGTGCCGTGCGGCGGAACGATGGATGCCCGGATCGCCTGGATCCGGGCATGACATTCAGCGGCTGTTCAGGCGGACGGCCTTAGGCCAGCACGCCCATGATGTCCGACTCCTTCATGATCAGGAGCTCTTCGTTGTCGATCTTGACCTCGGTGCCCGACCACTTGCCGAACAGCACGCGGTCGCCGACCTTGAGGTCGATCGGGATCAGCTTGCCGGTCTCGTCGCGGCCGCCGGGGCCGACGGCGACGATCTCGCCCTGGGAAGGCTTTTCCTTGGCCGTGTCCGGAATGATGATGCCGCCCTTGGTCTTTTCCTCGGCGTCGATACGTTTGACCACGACACGGTCATGCAGCGGACGAAATTTGGATTTAGCCATGACGTTTCCCTTTGGAGGCTCGCTTCGGAAGTAGTGGGGTCGGTGGGGCGGCGCTTCCGTCCCCCTCTCGTCGAGGATCGAACGGCGCGCTTAGCAATCGGGCTTTCCGAGTGCTAATAGTGGGTCCGGAAATATGGCTTGGCCGCGATCCTGTCAAGCAAAGGTGGTTAAGCGATTGTTGAGGCGGATATAGGATGGTGGCATTGGAAACTCGCTCGGGGCGTCGCCGTAAAGAACGACGTCATTGCTGCGGCAGCGGTTTTGCGCTTGGCTGCGGGAGGGGTGCGGCCATGGTCTTGTTCGGGGGAATGCCATGATCAGTTCGGCTCACGCGCGCACGGTTGCCAATCTGGCGGCCGCCTCTTGTCTGGCGCTGCTGCTGGGCGCCTGCGGCGGCGGCTTTAACCTGCCGTCCCTCACGTCGTCCCCGCCGCCGCCCGAAGCCGAACCTGGCGTCGCTCCGGAAATGCCCGCCAGCATCCGCGCCGACGAGATCGTCGGCCGCTGGGGCCTCGCCTCGTTCCAGAACCCGGCCGATCGCGCCCGCACCGAGAAGATGGCGCGTGAGCAATGCAGGAACCCCTACGTGATCACCGCCGGTTCCTCCGGTGGCGTGATCATGCATCTCGCCGACCAGGCGACGCCGCAGGAGCTGCGGCTGAAGGGCTCGCCGAGCGGCAAGAACTACATCGGGCCGGCCGGCCCGACCCCCGGCGACCAGGACCGCGAAATCGTCTCCTTCGACGGTCGCGTCATGATCACCCGCTTCATCGACAAGGACGCTGGCACCCGCTACGGCAACATGGTCTACGTCCGCTGCGCGCCGAGGGCGTGACGGTCTCTTACCCTCTCCCCTTGTGGGAGAGGTGGCTCGCCGCGTAACGGCGAGACGGGTGAGGGGTCTATCTCCTCACGAACGGTCTTGCGAGTCGAGAGAACCCCTCATCCGGCGCTTCGCGCCACCTTCTCCCACAAGGGGAGAAGGGAAGAAGAGTTCACGATCTGCACCGGCCAAACAAAAACGCCGGCCCAAGGCCGGCGTTTTGTTATTCCTATGTCGTCGCCGCTCAGTCGAACAGCGCGTCGATGTCGTCCTGCGAGGCGTGGCCGACGTCGCCGGCGAGCTTGGGGCCGTTGAGGAGCTTCTCGTCCTCGCTGCGGTTGTCGACCTGCGCGGGCACATGGGACTTGATCGCGTCGACGCCGCCCCAGATCTCCATCATCGCGTTGATGTGCTGCTCGATGAACTTCATCGTGCCCATGACCTTGCTGATGCGCTGGCCGGTCAGGTCCTGGAAGTTGCAGGCTTCGAAGATCGAGATGACGCGTTCCTGGATGTCGTCGGCAAGGCGCTTCTGCTGATCGATCGAGTCCACCTTCGACATCGCGCTGGCGGCCTGGTCGATCGATTCCGCGGCTTCGAGGATCTGCTGGGTCGCCTGCTCGGTGCCGCCGACCACCGCGCCGAGCTCGCCGTTGACCTTGGCCATCTCGCCGCCGTCGAAGCTCTTGCCGTGCAGCGTCGCGATCTCGCGCTTGGTGCGGTCGATGGCGTCGTGGATGAGGTCGAGCTCGACCTTCAGCTTCTCGCACTGCTCGATCTGCGCCCGGTAGGTATCGAGCATGGTGCGCGCTTCGGCAAGCTCGTGCGCGGTCGAGGCGTCGATCGCCGCCATGGCAGCGCTGCCGGACAGCGGGGCCGCGACGATGCCCTTCGCCATCTGGGCGCGGATCGCGCGCAGCTCGGCCATGATCTCGCTATGCATCGGGAGTGCCTCTTCAGTTACGTCTACAATGGGCATCTCGCCACCGACGATATCTTCGACGCGAAAACGCTTGCGGTGAACAGCCATCAGGATACTCCCCCCACCTCACTCACGCGTCTTTGTAGGCAGAAGCGATTTAACACGAAGTTCACAGCAGGAACTGCTGATCGGCCGCGCGCGACGCGGCGCAAAGAAGCGATTAACCATCACCGCGCGGCGTTCATCGAAAATAAACGCTGATCGCCAAATTGCAGGCGCGCTCGCGACGTGGTGAATCCAAACGCGCTGTCCGTTTACCAAACAAAACGGCTTTTGCTTTTTATTGACCACGTCGAAGAGCGCGGATCAGCCACCGGCTCTCCACGACGCATGTGATCTAGACGAAACAGTACAGAGTACGTCGATGTTCAAGAAAATGTCTGTCGCGCTGCTCGGCAGCGCTTGCACCTTCATGGCCGGCGCGAACGACGCGGGCGCCTTCGACAACAGTGTGCCGAACGATCCGCCCGCGGTGCTGTACCAGCCGCGCGTGCCGCCGGCGCCGGTGCGCGTGGCGTCCCATTCCAACATGGGCGGCGGCTTCATCGAATTCCTGTTCGGCGATGGCCCCGGCCGCGGCCCGGCCTACGCGCCGGAGCGGCCGGTGTATCAGCAGCAGCCGGGCTATTACGACCAGCGGCGCCTGCCGCCGATGGGCGAGCCGCAGATGCAAGGTGGGTATCAACTAGGCGGATATCAGCAGGGCGCGTCTCTGCAGCAGGAGGCGATCGATCCGCGGCAGCGTCCGTTGGATCCGAAATTCGAGAAACAACTCGTTGACTATAGCGGCAAGGAAAGTCCCGGCACGATCGTGGTCGATACGCCGAACAAGTTCCTCTATCTCGTCGAGGGCAACGGCCGGGCATTGCGCTACGGCATCGGCGTCGGCCGTCCCGGTTTCACCTGGTCCGGCGTGAAATCGATCACCGCCAAGCGCGAATGGCCGGACTGGACGCCGCCGGCGGAAATGCTCGCGCGCCGGCCCGATCTGCCCAGGCACATGGAAGGCGGCCCGGAAAATCCGCTCGGTGCCCGTGCGATGTATCTGGGATCGACGCTCTATCGCATCCACGGCTCCAACGAGCCCTGGACCATCGGCACCAACGTCTCCTCCGGCTGCATCCGCATGCGCAACGAGGACGTCATCGATCTCTACGGCCGCGTCAATGTCGGCACCAAGGTCGTGGTGATGTGAAGCGTCATGCGCTCGATGCAGCGATCAAGTCCGGGTGCCGCGTCGGCTCGAAATGCGCGGCGTCGAAGGGACGCTGCCGCCGCCAAACGTCCGCCTGAATAGTCCTACGTCCGCTGACGGTGCCTCGACCCGCGACGAGGGACAGCGGAGCGGCGAGGACGAGCTGATGAAGCCGAATGCGGTGCGCGAGCCGAGCGGTTCAGCCGCCGCACCGACAGCTCTGCCTTCCTGAGGCGCTCGTGCAGTCCCTCCAACTCGTACAATTCGGTGATGAGATGGGTCGTGACGTCGCTCAGGGTCGCGATGCGCTGTTGAAGTGAACTCATTCTTAAAACCCCCGACTGTAGCCAAGAGAGGCAGCCACGATGTGTGGCAGAAGCAGTGTGTTCTTCCAATTGAACACCCATGTCCAAATTTGGAAATCCGGGAGTCTACGGCGGCGTGTGTCGGAGGACGATTTCGCCCGGCATGGTGAAGTCAGGCGCACCTCGTGACGTTCTGCACGGTGCTGTCCGACAACGCACGCACTAGTCATATTATATCGAATGGCATCATGGCGTGTGGTGGCAGAGCAGAACTGCGTTGAGCTCTGCTTGAACAGAAATCGGCCGCCCGGAGGCGGCCGTTCCACATCTGTCGGTCGAATGGCCTACGCGTAATCGCTGCCGCCGTCGTCGTCGCCGCCGAAATCGCTGTTGTCGGCCGTGTCGAAGCTGTCGTCGTGATCGTTGCCGTAGTTCTGGTCGTAGTTGTCG
This sequence comes from Bradyrhizobium sp. NBAIM01, assembly GCF_020194115.1. Lineage (NCBI taxonomy): Bacteria > Pseudomonadati > Pseudomonadota > Alphaproteobacteria > Hyphomicrobiales > Nitrobacteraceae > Bradyrhizobium > Bradyrhizobium sp. NBAIM01. The sequence goes on from NZ_JADYVU010000007.1 coordinate 253,362, forward strand.
CGCTCGTTCGACGCCTGGTCGAAGAAGCCCTGGCGGGATTCCCGGTTCGAGCCAATGTCATCGAGGCCGGCCTCGCGCGCCAGCGAGCCGCCGGACTGATCGCCGCCGCCCCAAGGACTTCCACCAGCGCTGCGGTCGCCGAGCGCGTTGCTGTCGCCAAAACCCTGCTGGTGCGATCCGCCCATCATGCCGCGGATGCTCGAGAGCAGCAGCGAGCCGCCGACGACGCCGGCCGCGGCTGCCGCCGCCGTGCCGAGGAACGAGCCGCCGCCACCGCCGATCGGCGGAGCGCCCTGACCCGGACCTTGGCCGTAAGCCTGTCCGTAAGGCGGCGCGCCGTAACCCGGCTGGCCTTGCGGCATCGCCTGGCCGGTGTTCCAAGCCGGACGCTGCTCACGCTGCGGCACATTCGGCACCGAGCCGCGGGACGGGCCGCCGCCAAACAATGTGTCGCGCATGGTGTCGAGGAAGCCGCCGGACTGCGCCTGCTCGGGCGCGTGGGCCGCTTCCAGCTCCTGGATGCGGGCATTGGCGCGCTTCAGCGCTTCGTCCTGGACCAGCGTGGTCTGCACCAGCGCGTAGATGGCGCCGGGCGCCTTGCGCAGCCCGTCGGAGATCGCGGCGATCGCATCGGGATCGCGCTGTGCATTCTCCAGCTTAGAAAGCCGGTCAAAAAGGTCGTCGACGAGCTGGCGTTCCTGCGGCGTCATGATCTGTCTCCTTCGCGCCAAACCAAGCGCGAGAGGAGATGTAGGGTTCCATTATGGCCCCAACAGTGCCGGCCGGATTAAATTTCGGTATGCGACAAGCTGCCTCGCCGCTTCGGCAGATTCCTCGCGTCTTCGGCGGTTTCCTTCATCAGAAGTGGGACGTCGTGACCCATGCGGCTAACGGAGCGACCGTCCTCGTGGAAGCCTTCGGCCCGGTGAACGCCGAAAGACGTCTCCGTCAGCGTGAAACGCCAGCCTGGGAGCTCTGGAAAAGGGCGGTCTCGATTGTCCATGAGGACAACATATCACTCCAATGTCACGTTGCTGTCGGCCAGCAGGCGCGCGAAGGCATCGCCCGCGAGATAGGCGTGCTCGCGCTCGCGGACGTCGGTCATGGGGTCGAGGCCGGTGAGGACATCATCGACAAAGCCAGGATGGCACATCACGATGCCGCCATCGGGAAGGCCGTCCAGGAATTGCCGCATCAGCGCGCCGAAATCGGCGGCGCGCGTGAAATCATAGGCGCCGGCGAAGCCGGGGTTGAAGCTGAGGCCGGCGCTGCCGGCGCGGCGGCGGAATTGCGCGCTGAGGATATCGAGCACCATGGCCTTGGGGGAGGCCAGCCGCTGCCGCAGCGGCAGGTCGCGGCCGCCTTGGCGCACCCAGGCGTTCGGCGCGACTTCGCTGACCGCATCGACAAAACCGTCGCGCACCTGCGGGAAGAGCTGCACATGCTGGTGACCGTCGACGAAGTCGGGGGTGCGTCCGAACGCGTCCATGAAGGCGGCCAGCTGTGCCTTCACCTCGTTGCGGATGAATTCACGGTCGAGCCGGCGCATCAGTCCGGCGCGCAGCAGCTTGGGAAAGGCGAAGAACATGTCGCCGTCCAAGGGGCGGAAATGCATGGTGAGCGGCCGGAACGGCGCCGACAGCGTCACGTGCAATCCGATCGCGCAGCGCGGGCTTTGCGTTGCCGAAGCCTGCAGCGCCTCGACGTCGCCGCGCGCGATCGCGGGTCCCACCATCATCACCGAGGTGGCATTAAGGCGGCCGCGTTCGATCAGGTCGCGGATGGCGCGGTTGACGCCCGGGCTGATGCCGTAATCGTCGGCGCAGAGCCAGATCCGCCGCGGGCTCGCGGCCACGCTCATTCGGCTGCCGTCCTGCTCGCGGCATCATCAGCTTCGGAATGCTTCTCGCTGTGCTCGGCGACGAAGTAGATCGGGCGCGCCTTCAGCTCGGAGAGGATCTTGCCGATATATTCGCCGACGATGCCGATCATGATGAGCTGCACGCCGCCGATCGTCATCAGTCCGATCACGAGCGAGGGATAGCCGGGCACCTGCTTGCCGGTCGTGAACACTTCCCAGAGGATCGAAAGGCCGAACAGGAAGGCGCCTCCTGCGAGAATGACGCCGAGCAGGCTGGCGAAGCGCAAGGGCGCCACTGAAAAGGACGTCAGGCCCTCGATCGACAGGCCAAGCAGGCTCGCGGCGTTGAAGGTGGTGACGCCATGGGCACGCGCTGCGGGCTCGTAGTCGACGCGGATCTGGCGGAAACCGATCCAGCTGGCGAGGCCCTTGAAGAAGCGGTTGCGTTCCGGCAGCTGCCTCAGCGCCGCGACCGCGCGCGGCGACAGCAGGCGGAAATCGCCGGCGTCCTCCGGAATCTTCTGACGGGCGCCCCAATTGATCAGCGCGTAGAAGCCGTGCACCGCGACCCGGCGCAGGAAGGACTCGTTGTCGCGATGCGCCTTGGCGGTATAGACGACGTCATAGCCGTCATCGATCCAGTGCCGCACCAGCTGTTCCACCAGCGCCGGCGGATGCTGGCCGTCGCCGTCCATGAACATCACCGCGCCGAGGCGGGCATGGTCGAGGCCCGCCATCAGCGCGGCCTCCTTGCCGAAATTGCGCGACAGCGACACCACCTGGACGTCGATGGCGTCGGCCGGCAATGACCGCGCGATCGACAGCGTCGCATCCTTGCTGCCGTCGTCGACATAGACGACTTCGCAGGACAGGCGATAGCGCTGCCGCAGGGTCTTGGCGAGCTCGCAGATGCGCTGATGCAGGCCGGCAAGGCCAGCCGCCTCGTTGTAGACGGGGATGACGATCGACAGCCCCTTCGCGGCTGCGCTGGCTGCGGTGGTCGTCATGCCGGATACGTCAGAGCCCAGCGTCATCGATCAAGGTTCCAGAGGTGTTTAGGTCTTCTCAACCGCATATGGTAGCTGCCGTTTGCTGTCGCAAAGCTGAACAAACCTTGGGCTCACCGCCGCAGGAACGCCTCCAGCCTGGCGAACAGCGGATTCTCGCGGTCGAACACGTAGTCGAGCGACACCACCGAGACGGTCTCGGCGCCATGCTCGCGCAGGAAGCTCGCCAGCGCGTAGAGCTGCCCCGGTGGGCAGTGCAGGGTCAGCATGCCTGACGAGGTCGGACCGCCGAACGGGGCCTCCACGCCGAACCGGCTGTGGGCTTCCCCGAGCAGGGCGGCATCGCATTGGCGGAAGCGGGTGCGGACTTCGCGGTACTTGTTGGCCCGCGCCCGCGCTGCGATGTGATCGAGGATGACACGCGCCGTCTCGCGCGCCTGCGGCGACCAGTCGGCCTCCTTGGCGGCCACCAGATTGGCCTGGCTGCGCAGGATCACGCCGTCATCGAGCACCCGCAGGCCGTTGGCCGCAAGCGTCGCGCCGGTCGTGGTGATGTCGACGATCAGCTCGGCGCTGCCGGCCGCCGGCGCCCCTTCGGTGGCGCCCGCGCTCTCGACGATGCGGTAATCGCTGATGCCGTGAGCCTGGAAGAAGCCGCGGGTGAGGTTGACGAACTTGGTCGCGACCCGCATCCGCATGTGATGCTGCTCGCGGAAGCCGGTGGTGACGTCGTCAAGGTCGGCCATGGTGCGGACGTCGATCCAGGCCTGCGGCACCGCGACGACGACGTCGGCATAGCCGAAGCCGAGCCCGTCGATCAGCGACACGCGCTTGTCGGCATCGGCGATGTTCTCGCGCACCAGGTCTTCGCCGGTGACGCCGAGATGCGCGAAGCCGCGCGACAATTGCGCGGCGATCTCGCTCGCCGAGAGATAGGCGACCTCGACATTGTCGAGGCCTGCGATGGTGCCGCGGTAGTCGCGGGCGCCGCCGGCCTTCGACAGTTTGAGGCCGGCACGGGCAAAGAAGGCCTCAGTGTTCTCCTGCAGGCGGCCCTTGGAGGGAACGGCCAGAACGAATGGCGCGCTCATGACTTAAGCTCCCACCTTGCGGCCGATCCGGTTCAGCGCCTCCACCCAGACCGAGAAGCCGACCGCCGGAATCGGCTCAGCTGATCCGAGCTGGGTCATCAGCCCGTCGTAGCGGCCGCCGGCGACCAGCGGCTCGGTGCCGTTGCCGCTGTGATGCAGCTCGAACTCGAAGCCGGTGTAATAATCGAGCCCGCGCCCGAACGCGGTCGAGAAACGAATCTGCCTCACGTTGATGCCGCGCGCGGCCATGAAGCCGACCCGGCTCTCGAACTGATCGATCGCGGACGCGAGATCGAGCTTCGCGTCGGTGGTGAGTGCGCGCAGCTCGGCGATGGCATCGTCTGGATTGCCCGATATCGATAAGAAGCGCTTGAGCACGGCGATCGCCTCGCGCGGCAGCGCGCCGCCCTTCAGCGTCGATTGCTCAAGGAAGCGATCGGCGATCTCTGCCGTGGTGCGGCCGCCGACATTGGTGGTGCCGGCGATCGACATCAGATCGGTGACGAAGGCGAGCGCCGCCTTGCGGTCGGAGCCGGCAAGGGCCGCCAGCACGCCCTCATACTCGCTGCGCGTCGCTTTGGTCGCGGCCGCCAGCCGCTCCAGATCCTGCTCCAGGCTGATCTTGCGGTTGAAATCCTTGACCAGGCGGCGCCGCCAGACCGGATAGAGATTGAGGGCGTCGAGCAGCGCATTGAACAAGGCGACATCGCCGGTGCGGATCTCGACGTCGCGGACGCCGAAGGCGGCCGTCGCCTCCAGCCCCAGCGCCAGCATCTCGGCATCGGCCGCGGCGCGGTCCTGACGGGCGAACGATTCGATACCGGCCTGGAGGAATTCACGGGCCTGGCCGCTACGGTAGCGGAACACCGGACCGAGATAGCTGAACCCCGCCGGCTGGCCGGCGCGCCCCGAGGCCAGATAGTCGCGCGCGACAGGAATGGTCAGGTCCGGGCGCAGGCAGAGCTCCTCGCCGGAGAGGTCGGTGGTCAGGTACAGGCTCTTGCGGATGTCCTCGCCGGACAGGTCCAGGAACGGCTCGGCCGGCTGCAGGATGGCGGGCTCGGCCCTGACGTAGCCGGCCTGCGCAAACGACAAGAGCAGCGTATCCGCCCAGGCGGCGGAGCCGGCAGCATTTGAGGTGGCAGTCGCGGTCATCTCACGGGTCCATCGTCCCGGCGGAACCGGGTAGGCAAGGGGAGGCGAATTGGCGCAGCCCTTAGCATGGCCCGACAGCGGTTTCGACCTCCAAAGGATCAATCGCTTAACGGGTGGCTCATTCGTCATGGCCGGGCTTGTCCCGGCCGTCCACGCCTTGCCCTCCGGCGCAAAGGACGTGGATGCCCGGGACAAGCCCGGGCATGACGACGCCATGCGTTTGCACCGCTGACGAAGTTAGCTGGCCTTTCCGCTCCAATCCCCCAGCACCGCTTGCACCAGCGCCAGGGCGGCGACCGCGGCGGTGTCCGCCCGCATGATGCGGGGGCCGAGCGCCAGCCGCAGGATTTTGGGCTGGCGCAGCAACAGCGCCCGCTCTTCCTCGGCAAAACCGCCCTCGGGGCCGATCAGCACGTCGATACCGCGTCCGACCTCGCGCGCGCCTTGCAGGTTCTGAATGGGATTCTGGACCTCCGCCGCCTCGTCGCAGAAGATCAGCAGGCGGTCGGCGGGCCGCTGGCTCAGGAAGCGCTCCAGCGGCACCGGCTCGGCCACGCTGGCGATGCTGAGGATGCCGCATTGTTCGGCCGCCTCGACCACATTGGCGCGCATCCGCTCGGTGTTCACCCGGGACGCCTGGGTGAACCGGGTCAGCACCGGCTGCAGGGCGGCGGCGCCCATCTCGATGGCCTTCTGCACCATGTAGTCCAGCCGGGCATGTTTGAGCGGGGCAAAGACGTAAGTGAGGTCGGCGAGATGGTCCTGGGGCCGGGTCTGCTGCAGGATCACGAGGCCGTCCGGCCGCTTGCGGCCCTCGATGGCGGCCTGCCACTCGCCATCCCTGCCGTTGAAGGCCAGGACCTCGGCCCCGGCCGCCAGCCGCAGCACATTGCCGAGATAGTTGCTCTGGTCGCGGTCGAGCGGCACCCTGGCGTCCTGGGCCAGGGGGGCATCGACGAACAGGCGGGGCGCGCGAAAATCGTGGGAAGGCATCGCTTGGGATCCGATTACCGGCCGTTCTTAACCGAAAGGCGCCATTTCGGGGGTAAATATTGCCGAACTGGTGCGTCCCAGCGCCGCGCTCTCGCCCTATTCCACGGGTTGTTAAGCGCCGGCGGGAATCGTAAAAACGCGAACACGCTGGTCGCGCTTCAATTGGGAAGCCCTGAACCCGTAAGCTCCTGCCGGAGAGACTATCTTGATGATCCGCCATTTGATGGTTCCGATCACTGCCGCCATGGTGGCCATGGGTGCTGCGGGCGCGTCTGCGCAAAGCGCGTTCCCGGCGCCGCTGCCCAACCAGCCTGCCGCCAATTCCCCATTTCCTCCGGTTAACGGTTCGGCACCCGCAGCTTCGCTCGGTGCGGCGCCGCAATCGTCCTTTCCCGTGAACGGTGCTGCCCCGATCGGTGGCGCCGGCGCCTTCAGCGCGGCTCCCCCGACGCAGGCCGGTCCCGGCGAGGACTGCATGAAGGCATTCATTCCGCTGCGCGAGGAAGCCGAGAAGCGCGGCAAGCTGATCAAGGCCGCGAGCGATCGTCGCGCGCAACCGGACGAGGCCTGCAAGCTGATCCGCAATTTCAGCCAGGCTGAAGTCAAGATGATCAAGTACATCGAGACCAATGCCGCCAAATGCGGAATCCCGCCCCAGATCGGTGCGCAGCTGAAGGAAGGTCACAAGAACACCGAGGCCATGGCGACGAAGGTCTGCAACGTCGCGCAACAGATGCAGAACCAGCCGCGCGGTCCGGCCGGTCCGTCGCTGAGCGAGGTGCTGGGCTCTGGCTCCGCGCCCGAGGCCAATGCCGGCAGGAAGGGTGGCAGCACCTTCGATACGCTCAACGGCAACGTCCTGACCCGATGAGCGATACATCCGCCCGCGTTGCCGATTCCACCGGCAACTGGGTCGATACGCTCGCGCCGCATTGGGCGCGGCCTTACCTGCGCCTGTCCCGCTTCGATCGCCCGATCGGCTCCTGGCTTCTCCTGATGCCATGCTGGTGGTCGGCGGCGCTGGCCGCCGGCATGGCGCATGACGTTCGCGGCCTGCCGCTCACCATCGTGCTGTTCTTCATCGGCGCTTTCGTCATGCGCGGGGCCGGCTGCACCTGGAACGACATCACCGATCGCGACCTCGACGGCAAGGTCGAGCGCACGCGCTCGCGGCCGCTGCCGTCGGGGCAGGTGACCACCAGGCAGGCGCTGGTCTTCATGGTCGCGCAGGCGCTGGTCGGTCTTGCGGTGCTGCTGCAGTTCAACCGCTTCGCGATTGCAACGGGCATCGCCTCACTCCTGATCGTCGCGATCTATCCCTTCATGAAGCGCATCACCTGGTGGCCGCAGATCGTGCTCGGGCTCGCCTTCTCCTGGGGCGCGTTGATGGGGTTTGCCGTCACCTTCGGCCGCATCGACGCCACCGCGCTCGTGCTCTATGCCGGCGCGATCTCCTGGGTGATCGGCTATGACACCATCTACGCGCATCAGGACACTGAGGACGACGCGTTGATCGGCATCAAGTCGACCGCGCGCCTGTTCGGCGCGCATACGCGCCAGGCGCTGGTCCTGTTCTACGGGCTCGCGGTGATGCTGATCGGCCTCGCGCTGGCATCCGGCGAAGCGCGCTGGCCGGCCTGGCTTGGGCTTGCCGCCTTCGCCGCGCATCTGGTGTGGCAGATCGTGCGGCTGCGCATCAACGATCCCGAGCTGTGCCTGCGCCTGTTCAAGTCGAACAAGCATGCGGGCCTGTTGCTGTTTGCGGGATTGCTCGCGGACGCGATGATGCGAGCGGCGTGACGCGAAAATGCGTAGGGTGGATTAGCGAAGCGTAATCCACCAACTTCTATCCGCGCGAAAAGCAAAGAGGTGGGTTACGCCCTTCGGGCTAACCCACCCTACGGCACCGTCAATTCCTCGCGATGATCTCGCGCTCGCCCTGATGAACCGGCAGCTCGCGCGCCATTGCGGTGCGCCGGCGCATCAAGAATTTCGGACGGCGGGCGCGGATCGCATTGGCGCGGCGGCGGCGCGGTGCGGGTTTGCGCGCGTCTTCGTCGAGCTGCGGCAGCGCAAAGATCTCGCTCCAGATCGCCCAGGCCTGCGCGATCTCGTCCGCGTCCGCGCTGATCAGTAGCGGGATGGACAGCGAAGGATCGCGATGCACGAGGACGAGCGTCTGCGTCTCGTCATTGCCGCGGAGCGCAACGCCGGTGAAGTCGGCGACGCGCACGTTGATCGCCATCTGCATGCCGCGCACGGCACGGCGCAGCACGACACGCTCGCGATGAAGCTCGATCTGCCTGACATGCCCGTCGGCGCGCGGATCATGCGCATCGAAGCGGACCGGAAGGGAAAGAGGGTCGAGCCGCAAGGAGCGGCTCGACCCGGCGGGGTGGGCCCCGCATGTTGCTGTTTGACGCCTCACGGCTTTGTTCTCCCCGCCAGGATTATGTTCCCGGTCGATGCGAGGACCTTAGCGCCGGGCGGTCCGAAACCGCTTAAAAAGGCTGGTTAACCCACCGTCACTCGCTCCTCATGATTGACAAGACCTTGGCGTGCATGATTGACGAGACGTTGCGCCGACGTCGCGAATCTGAGCTTTTTGGCGGGCTGAAAATGCTTGAAGTCCGCGCTATCAGGGCACATCTGTGGGTTCCGGTCCCGAACCCCGCCCCAACAGGATTTCGTTCGTGAACTCTTCACCAAGCCCGACGCTTTCGCCTTCCGCCAATCGCGACCTGTTCGATCAGTCCGCGCTCTCCGATCTCGCGCAGCGGCTGGTCGAGGCGGCCAAGCGCGCCGGCGCGGATGCGGCCGACGCGGTCGCGGTGCGCGGCGTCTCGCAGGGCGTCGAGGTCCGCGACGGACGCGTCGAGGAATCCGAGCGGTCCGAGGGCGACGATGTCGGTCTGCGCGTGCTGGTCGGTCAGCGTCAGGCGGTGGTCTCCACCAACGACGTCAGCGGCGATGCCGTCACCAAGCTCGCCGAGCGTGCGGTTGCGATGGCGCGCGTCGCGCCCGACGACAAATATGTCGGCCTTGCCGATCCCGCGCTGCTCGCGCGCGACTTTCCCGATCTCGACCTGCTCGATCCCGCCGTGCCCACGACGACCGAGCTCGAGCGCCGCGCGCTCGCGGCCGAAGCTGCCGCGCTCGGCGTCAAGGGCGTGACCAAGTCCGGCGGCGCCTCGGCCTCATCCGGCATCGGCGGCATGGTGCTCGTCACCTCGACCGGCTTCCACGGCTCCTATCTGCGCTCCAGCCAGGGCATCTCCGCCACCGCCATATCGGGCGAAGGCACCGGCATGGAGCGCGACTACGACTTCACCTCGGCGCCGCATGGCGCCGATCTGCTGTCGCCGGAGGTCGTCGGCCGCTCCGCCGGCGAGCGCACCGTGGCGCGCTACAATCCGCGCAAGGTCGAGACCTGCAAGGTCCCGGTGGTGTTCGATCCGCGCGTCGCCGGCTCGCTGGTCGGCCATCTCGTCGGCGCCATCAACGGCGCCTCGATCGCGCGCAAGACCAGCTTCCTGAAGGACAAGCTCGGCCAGCAGCTGTTTGCGAAGAACATCCGCATCATCGACGATCCCCTGCGCAAGCGCGGGCTGCGCTCGCAGACCTTCGATGCCGAAGGCGTCGCGGTGAAGCGGACCGCGCTGGTCGACGACGGCGTGTTGACGACTTGGCTGCTCGACTGTGCCACCGCGCGCGAGCTCGGCCTCACCACCACCGGTCACGCCCATCGCGGCGTGTCCTCCTCGCCTTCGCCGGGGCCGTACAATCTGCATCTCGAGCCCGGCTCTGCAACGCCGGCCGAGCTGATCGCCGACATCAAGCAGGGCTTCTACGTCACCGACCTGATCGGCTCCGGCGTCAACGGCGTCACCGGCGATTACAGCCGCGGCGCCTCCGGCTTCTGGATCGAGAACGGCGAGATCACCTATCCCGTCAGCGAGGTGACGATCGCCGGCCATCTGTTTGAGATCTTCAGGTCGATGCAGCCTGCGAACAATCTCGAATTCCGCTACGGCATCAATGCGCCGACGGTGCGCATCGAGGGTTTGACGCTTGGCGGACGCTGACGCGCATTCTCTCGACCACACCCTCCTGACCCGCGACGCGGCGCTGCTGAAGGACACGGTGCGGGAGGCGGGCGCGCTGGCGCAGTCGATGTTCCGCACCGAGCTGAGGAAGTGGACCAAGGGCGCGTCCTCGCCGGTGTCGGAGGCCGACATCGCCGTCAACGATCTGCTCGAATCGCGCCTGCGTGCCGCGACGCCCGAATATGGCTGGCTGTCCGAGGAGAGCGCCGACGATGCGGCGCGGCTGTCGCGGCGGCTGACCTGGATCGTCGATCCCATCGACGGCACGCGCAATTATCTCGGCGGCCATGACGAATGGTGCGTCAGCGTGGCGCTGGTGGCGGACGCTTCGCCGGTGCTCGCCGCCGTATTCGCCCCGGCCAGCGACGAATTCTTCTTCGCGGTGCGCGGCAAGGGCACGACGCTCAACGACAAGCCGGTGCGCGCGACAGGCGGATCCGGACTCGACTTCGCCCGCGTCGCCGGCCCGAAGCCGCTGGTCGAGCGGCTGAAGCCGTCACTCGGCGAGATCAAGCTGCACCGGCGGATCGGCTCGCTGGCGCTGCGGCTGTGCCGGGTCGCCGATGGCGCGCTGGATGCGGCATTTGCGGGCGGCAACAGCCATGATTGGGATCTTGCGGCGGCCGATTTGATCGTGCAGGAAGCGGATGGTAGGATGAGCGACCTCTCCGGAGAACCCATCCTCTATAACCGCCGGGAAGTGGCGCACGGGGTGCTGGTGGCAGCGGGACGCGAACGTCATGCGGGCATTGTCGCGCATTTTCGCAACCGTCCGATAGCCTAAGGCGCATTCGTGGTGCTTCTCGAACACTGCTTTGCCGGGCAGCCCCTTAGGAACAGAACTCATGCCAGATAGCGCCCCGCAACAACTGCTCCACCTCGTCATCGGCGGCGAGCTCGTCGATCTCGAGCACAACACCTTCAAGAATCTGGACGAGGTCGACATCGTCGGCCTGTATCCGAACTATGCCAGCGCCCACGCCGCCTGGCGGGCCAAGGCGCAGAGCACGGTCGACAACGCGCAGATGCGCTACTTCATCGTCCACCTGCATCGGCTGCTCGATCCGAATCAAGAACCGGCGCGTTGAAGAAACTGCTTCGCAATACGCTGCGAAGCAGCTGGTTTCAGCGTGCCGTCGGGGTCCTGGCGGCCGAATATCTGCGTCTGGTCTGGCGGACCAACACCTTCACCTTCGATCCGCCCGACGTCTACGAGCGCGTCGAGCCGCAGCTCCCTGCGATCTTCGCGTTCTGGCACGGCCAGCATTTCCTGACGCCCTTCATCAAGAACCAGAACAAGGCCTCCTATCGGGCCAAGGTGCTGATCTCCCGGCACCGCGACGGCGAGTTCAATGCCATCGCCGCCGAGCGGCTCGGGATCGGCACGATCCGCGGTTCCGGCGACCATGGCGGCGCGTTCCACCGCAAAGGTGGCGTCGGCGCCTTCAAGGAAATGGTGCGGACGCTCCAGGCCGGTTGTAATGTCGCGTTGACCGCCGATGTCCCCAAGCGCTCGCGCGTGGTCGGGCTCGGCATTATCATGCTGGCACGGGAATCGGGACGGCCGATCATGCCTTTCGCGATGGCGACCAGCCGCTTCGTCCGGCTCAAGAACTGGGATCGCACCACCATCAATTTGCCATTCGGGCGGGGCGCTTTGGTCGGCATCAAGGAAATCCACGTTCCCGCAGATGCCGACGCCGCCATGATGGAGACGTTGCGGCAGGAGCTGGAAGACACGTTGAACGAGGCGACCCGTCGCGCCTATGCGCAGCTCGGCCGTCCGGGACCGGAAGATGCCTAAGTCGCTGCCCATTGCGCTGCCGATCACGCTGCGGATGTATCGGCGCCTGGCCGCCGGCCTGGTGCCACTCGCGCCTGCGCTGATCAAGCGGCGGCTGAAGCAGGGCAAGGAGGATCCCGCCCGCGTCGGCGAGCGGCGCGGCCTGTCCGCCGACGTGCGGCCGCACGGCCCGTTGGTCTGGATTCATGGTGCCAGCGTCGGCGAGGTCCTGGCGGCGGCCGCCCTGATCGAGCGCCTGCGCGATCTCAATCTGCGCATCCTGCTCACCTCGGGCACGGTCACCTCGGCCGCGGTCGTCGCAAAACGCTTTTCCCCCGACGTCATCCATCAATACGTGCCGTATGACTCGCCGCGCTACGTCGCGCGCTTCCTCGATCATTGGAAGCCGTCGCTGGCGCTGTTCATTGAATCCGATTTGTGGCCGAACCTGATCCTCGCCGGCGCGGCGCGCCGGGTGCCGATGGTGCTGATCAACGGGCGGATGTCGCCGCGTTCCTTCCCGCGCTGGCGCCGCATGCACGGCACCATCTCGGCGCTGCTGTCGCGGTTCGACATCTGTCTTGCGCAGTCGAAGAAAGATGCCGAGCGCTTTGCCGCGCTCGGCGGCCGCGACGTCGCGACGACGGGCAATCTCAAGCTCGACGTGCCCGCGCCGCCGGCCGACCCCGCCAAGCTCGAACGGCTGATGGCGATGACGCGCGGGCGTCCGATCATCGTCGCGGCCTCGACCCATCCGGGCGAGGACGAGATGCTGGTCGCGGCGCATCGCAGCCTGGTCGGCTTCTTCCCGCAGCTTCTCACCGTGATCGTGCCGCGGCACCCGGATCGCGGCTCATCGATCGCAGGCCTCGTCACGGCGTCGGGCCTGAAGCCCAGCTTGCGCTCGCGCGAGGAGCTGCCGACCGCGACGACCGACGTCTATGTCGCCGACACCATGGGCGAGCTCGGCCTGTTCTATCGGCTCTCGGGAATCGTGTTCATGGGCGGATCGCTGATCCACCATGGCGGGCAGAACCCGATCGAGGCGATCAAGCTGGGCGCCGCGATCGTCCACGGTCCGCACGTGTTCAACTTCGCCGACGTCTATGAAGCGCTCGATACCAGCGGCGGGGCGCGGCAAGCCGACACGCAGGAGGCGCTCGTCAAGCAGCTCGGCCAGTTGCTGGCCGATCCCACCATGCGCGACAAGATGCAGCGCGCAGGCACGGGCGTGGTCGAGCAGCTTGGCGGTGCGCTCGATCGCACCATGACCGCGCTCGAGCCGTATCTGCTGCAATTGCGGATCGAGATGGGGGCCGCCAATGCGTGAGCCGGCCTTTTGGTACCGGCCACGCTCCCTTCAATCGTACGCGCTATGGCCGCTCGGTGCGCTTTACGGCGCGTTCACTGCACGGCGCATGCTGCGCCAGGGCGTGGACGCCGGCATCCCCGTGATCTGTGTCGGCAACTACCATGTCGGCGGTGCCGGCAAGACCCCGACCGTGCTGGCCTTGACCAAGCTCTTGCGCGAGCTCGGCGAGACGCCGGTCGTGCTCAGCCGCGGCTATGGCGGGCGCCTGAAGGGTCCGGTGATGGTGGACCGCGAGCGTCACGATGCGGCCGACGTCGGCGATGAGCCCCTGATGATGTCGCGTGACGTCCCGGTCGTGGTCGCGCGCGACCGCCTCGACGGCGTCGCGCTGGCGAAGTCGCAAGGTGCCACCGTGATCCTGATGGATGACGGCTTCCAGAATCCTGCTCTGTTCAAGGATGCCTCGTTGATCGTGATTGACGGCGAGCGCGGCCTCGGCAACGGCGAGGTGTTTCCCGCAGGGCCCCTGCGCGCACCGCTCGCGGCGCAGCTCGCGCGCACCGATGCGCTGGTGCTGATCGGCGACGGCAATGCCGCCAACGACGTCGCGGCGGAGATCGCCAAGCGGAACAAGCCCGAGCTGCGCGCGCGCCTGAAGCCGGATGCGGCCTCGCTCGCGCAGCTGCTCGGCAAGCGGGTGTTCGCCTTCGCCGGCATCGGCGATCCAGAGCGTTTCTTCCGTACCCTGCGTGCGAGCGGGATCGACGTCGTTCGCACGCGCGCCTTCGCCGACCACCACATGTTTTCGGAAGGCGAGATCGCAGCGCTCGCAGCGGAGGCGCAGCGCGAGCAGCTCACGCTGGTGACCACGGAAAAGGATCTTGCACGCTTGCGCGGCAGCGCAGGCGTGCCTGACGGCATCGTGCCGTTCGCCGTTCAGCTCGAGTTCGATGACCTGGCGAAGCTGCGGCAATTGATCAGCGATCATCTATACAGAGCGCGCGAGCGAAGGTTCAGTGCGCGCTGATCTCGCAACGTGAGGCAACGTCTCTGCCCTGGTCGCGAAACGTGTCGTACTCGCCGCCGGGAAGCTGATCTGCGGATCCAAAGTGCAGCCGCCGCCGTCGGACGACGCGGCGGCTGTACTCATGTCGAAGTCGGAATCATGTCTGCAACGAGCCATGCTCACCACGCGCCGGCGGCCATCAATCCGATGATGGTCAGGCACGACATGCAGGCGACGACGACGGTGTAGCATTCGGGTGTATTCATTGCCGTCTCCCAAACTGTTGCCAATTGCTTGGTCACTGCTACGCGGGAGTGATCGCCGGTCTTGGAGCCGCTTCAATTCGGCAGGCCAAGACCGGTCTTGCGGTGCGGGTCCGTTCTCTCATCGTCACTCAGCGTCGCGGGATAATGATCCGCTGCGACAGCTTCAGCGCGCTCAGCTGCGATCAGAAGCTGTTTGCGCATCTCAGCGAGACGGGCGCGGCAATATTCACGATAGAGCAGGTCGAAAATGGCGGGCATGATCACCCCCATCGCTTGATTGTCGATTTACAGATATTCCACCGCGAATTTTCAAGGTGATCGTCGCCCGTCAGATGGCTCTTCGATATGAGCCCGTTCACAGACCGCGCCAATTCCAACGCTCGATGGCTGTTTGGTTGACCTGATCGTCTGTGCGATAGAAAGAACAGGGCCAATTACCTAACCTGCACTATAGCAATGCTTTGTTTCAGCAGAACTTCATCAAACAACTCTAGGGCGCGGAATTGCAACAAAGAATCCAACCACAGGGCGAAACGACTCACCCACGGCTGCAAGGAATGTAGAACGCAAGCGATTGGCATGGCAGAATCCAATTTTCTGTCGGCGACCTCAACTCGGGAAGCAGGCTCGCGCGGTCAGCGTGATCGGAGACAGGTTGATGATCTGCGGAAACTCGAATGAATAGCTCGCGCTGACCTGGTTGCCGCATGCGGCCGTGGCAAAGGTGAATGTCCCCGGCGGGAGCGTGAGGCCGTAGGCCTGCTGGGCAGCGTAGGTCGTGATCGCGCTGCTGCTCGGGCAGAGCGTGTTGTTGACGCTCGCGCAGCGCGCCGCCATTTCGCTGCCATGCTGGATTCCGAGCTGAGTCCAGAACAGCAGCCCGCATTCGATGATCCCGAATATGAACAGGAAGAACACGGGAGCGGTCAGCGCAAATTCCAGCGCTGTGGTGCCGCGCGTGTCCCGCCATAATGCGGTGAGCTTCACTGCAGCCTCGTGGTGGACTGCGCGGTGTATGTGTAGGTAGCCGCCACGATCTGATAGTCGATGATCGTATAGTACGTCGCTTGCGCCGAGACCGTCGTATATGTTCCGGCCGGCGCACCGCCGGTGCAGACCGTTCCGCAGCTGGTGGCGCTCACGCCCGCACTCGTCGGACATCCGCAGAACTGGACCGGCGGAGGTGAAGCGGTAATGTTCGTCGCGCTGGTGGCACTTGCGACGGCGTTCGCGATGCCGCTCGTGTCGAAGCCGCGCGCAATCGCGTACTGGGCTCCCGCTTGCGCGGCATTTTCGACCTGCATCTTGCGATAGAGGGCAAGCCCGATGTCCGTGACCGAGACGACCATCAGGGACAGCAGGGGAACCAGGATGGCGAATTCGGCTGCCGCGACGCCCCGTTGATCGCCGGCCGCATTGCGCACGTGCCGCGCCAGATAACCAAGCCATCGACGGCCAAACCTGGATGAGACATTCTGGATCTGCATCGCTCCAAACCTCATTCGACGAGCTGCGCGGTCTGCGAACCGATCGTCGCGGTGCCGAGCGCGGTGCAATTGACCTGCAGGTTCGACGTGCCGCTGAACGTTAGCGTATCCGCGATGATCTTGGTGCAGGACGTGCTGGTGCCGTTGCCGCCGCTGAAGCTGAGATTGGCCTTCGGCAGGTAGATGGCACCGCCGAAATTCTGCGTAGCACCGCCGGTGAGATTGAAATTGGTCCCGGCCGGCATGTTGCGGTCGCCGTACATGACGATGCCCTTCGTCGGGCCGCTGGTCGGGCCGGTCAGGTCGACGCTCGCGTTGCTGCCGATCGAGGCGGTGCCCCAGTCGCTGCCGGAGCCCGTGAACACCAGGGTGACGCCGCTGCCGGTGATGGTGGCATTTCCGGCGACGCTCAAGCTGGCGCCGTCCAGATAGTAGATGCCGGGATTGAGGTTCAGGACTGCGCCGGCGTTGACCGTGATGCTGCCCATGTAGCAGCCGGGGTCGAGCGAGTTCGTCTTTCCGTTGGCGTTGACCGTGATCTTGGCATTGCTGCAACTCGGCCGCGTCGGCGGAGTGACGTCAGCATAGGGATCGGCGACAGGCGTGATGTGCGTCTTGACCCCGTTGGTCGCCGTGATGCTGCTCGCGCCGGAGACGTCGCCGACCACGCCGACCTGGTTTGCCGCCACCGAGGCGCTGCCGGCGACGTTGAGCGAGGGGCTCGCGCTCGAATTGCTGTAGAGATTGCACTTGATCAGGTTGAGCTGGTTGCCGCCGCTGACGTTGACGGCGGGGCTTGCGCTCCTGTTGAGCGCAAGGACGCAGCCCGTCCCGGAGTTGGGCAGCGCGACCGAGCGCGCGGTGATTGGTACGCGATCCGAGCCGAACAAGGCCGACAGCAGCCGACGCTGCGGTTGACTGACGATGACTTCGATGGCCTGCGCGTTCGACGCTTGACTGCCTGTTTTCGGTGGCTGGTTCACGGTGACAGTGACGTCGTTCGCGCCGTCGGTGTAACCATAATTTGCCGCGACCGCCTTGGCTTCCGACGAGGGGTCGCCGCCGACACTGGCAGCCGTCGCAGCGCTGACTGCGCCGGAATCTGCAACGCTCTGCATGTTCTTGTGCTTGTAGTACCACCAGCCCACTTCCGTTCCCAGGCCGGCGGTGCCGACCAGGACCGGCATGAGCACCGCAGAAATGAGCACGTAGCTGCCCTGCTCGTCGCGGATGAACCGTTCGAGCAAATGATCCCTTGCGCTCGAAGGTACACCGAACGAACGGCTGAAAATTCTCCGGAGGTCCATGCTTCCTGCCCGCTTGCCACTTTATCCCGAGGCAATGTGGTGCGGGCCGGCTTAAATGGGCCCCAATGGAAGCCTGACAATTTTAAATATCGGCGAACATTCAGCCGGCATTCATGGCCGCAATCTTATGGAATGAAGCCGCGTCCAGGAGAAGTCAGATGGAATTGCACTCTGCAATTGTTACCGCCAGCATTATAGGTCTGCCGGTTTTACCCGCCTTACGAGAGTTGCGAGAGCCGAAGGATCACGGCTGCTTCAGCGCGCCGGGAAAATGCCGCTGCAGCACCGCGGTGGGCGTGGCATAGGCCTCCTGCAGATCGACGCTCCAGTACTTCAGCTCGTCGAGCGGGATGCGGACGTCGGTGATCGCGCAGCGCACGAAAGTCCCCGGCGAGATCACGCGGAAATCGCCGTCGAGATATTGCACCTGCGCTTCGCCATGGCCCGAGGGGCCGAACTTGTTCAGCACGGTCGAAAGTCTCCGTGGGGGCCTCTCCAGGAACGCCGTGGAAGGCACGATGTGTTGGACGGGATGTAGCATAGATGGGGTGGCTTGTCCGCCCGTTAAACCCACCGGTTCGTGATGATTTGCCGCCGTTTTCGCATGATAAGGCTTCGGTCGAAGGGGCGCCGGTTCCGGCAGCTCCTGCCGCAGAGTCCGATGCGCCTTCGCCTCGCCGCTTTGTTCCTGACGCTGCTGATGTCGGCCGCGCACGCCGCCCCGGCGCCGCAGCCGGTCGAAATTCCGCTCGCCTCCGGGGTGCTCCATGCGCAGCTCTACAAGCCCGCGGGCGAGGGGCCGTTCCCGGCCGTGATCGCGCTGCACGGCTGCGGCGGGCTGGGTAGCCATTCCGATCCCGTGCTGCCGCGCTATCGCGAATGGGCCGAGCGTCTGCTCAAGGCGGGCAATGCCGTGCTGCTGCCCGACAGCTACGGCTCGCGCGAGCTCGGCCCGCAATGCCGCGTCAAGGAGATGCACGTCAAGGCGCGGCGCGAACGCGTCGCCGATATCGCGGCCGCGCGCGCCTGGCTGATGCAGCAGCCTTTCGTGGCGCGGGACCGTGTCAGCCTGATCGGCTGGGCCAATGGTGCGAGCGCGCTGCTCTGGGCCGTGCGTCCGCAGAGCGCGGGGCGCGATCACGGTCCGGACTTCCGCGCCGCGATTGCGTTCTATCCCGATTGCCGGATCTCGGCGGGCCTCGGCTGGAGCACGCGGGTGCCGACGCTGGTCTTGATCGGCGCCGATGACGAGGTGTCGTCGCCGCCGTCCTGCCGCCAGATGGTGGACGGCGCGCGCGGCCGCAGCGCGCTGGCGCGCATCGTGGTCTATCCCGGCGCCGATCACGATTTCGACCGCGCCGGCGCGCCGGTGCACGCAGCCGCCGCGCCCGAGCACGGAGATGCCGAAGCCCGCGCCGCCTCGCAGAAGGACGTCGCGCAATGGCTGGCGCGGTGATGGCGCCATCATTCGACCACGATGTCGATTAAACGCATCTCACATGCATGGCCGCATCACGCTCTTCGCTTCCGCCCTGGTCGTCTTCACCGTCGCGATCCTGCTGTTCGAGGCCCACGCCGGCCCCCACCGCGCGCCGGACCATTGCGGCTTCTGGACCACGATCGAGGCGGGATTGTCGTGTCGCTGAAGTAGATTTGAATGGGCGACGCGCTGTCGCCACATCGTCATTGCGAGCGCAGCGAAGCAATCCAGAATCCCTCCGCGGAAGCAGTCTGGATTGCTTCGTCGCAAGGGCTCCTCGCAATGACGCGGATAGAGCCTGTCCTCCCTCCTCAGAACAAGCTGCCCTGATCCACCGGCTTGGCCACGCGCCTCGGCGCCGGCTTGGTCTCCGCAGCCGGCTTCGGCTGCGCCGGCGCGCGCCTCTCCGCGGGCGCCGGCCGATCCGCATCCGCGGTCGCGCCGACACGGCCGTCCGCGAACTCGATCTCGACCCGCGCGCCGGGGCCGATCGCATCCGCCGCATGCACGGGATGGCCGGCCTCGTCGCGCACCAGCGCAAAGCCGCGCGCGAGCACGCTGCGATAGGACAGCGCGGAGAGCAGCTTGCCGCTGTTCTCGACCCGCGCCTCGAGCCGGTGCAGCAGCGTGACGAGCGCGCGCTGTGCCCGCTCAGTCAGACGATGCGTGCGCTCGCGCTGGCGGGCAATCGCGTTGCGCTGCGCCTGCGCATTCGCAAGTTTCGAGGCGCGCAGCCGCACCTCCAATCCCGCAAAGCGGTCGCGCCGCCGTCGCAGCAGCGAGCGCGTGGAGAGACCAAGCCGCTCGCCGCAAACCGTGAGGCGATGATCGGCCTGCGAGATCTGGCCGTGCAGCACCCGCAGCGTCAGCTTCGCGCTTGCGGCCGTGAACCTGCGGAAATGCGCGTGCGTGTTGGCCTTGAGGCAGCGGGGCAGGGATGCGCCCGCCGAATCCAGCCGCTGCCGCGGGATCGCCAAGAGATCGCCAGCCGCCGGCAGCGCGCGCGCCGCGGCACGCAGCTCGCTGCGGCGGCTCTCCTGGGCGCGCTGCCAATAGGCGCGGGTGCGGCGGCCGAGATCGCCGACTTCGACGAACAGGTCGCTGCGCACCGGCACGGCCATTTCCGCCGCCGCGGTCGGCGTCGGCGCGCGCTTGTCGGCGACGAAGTCGATCAGCGTGATGTCGGTCTCGTGCCCGACCGCCGAGATCAGCGGGATCATGCTCTCGGCGGCCGCGCGCACCACGATCTCCTCGTTGAACGACCAGAGGTCCTCCAGCGAGCCGCCGCCGCGCGCGACGATCAGCACATCGGGCCGCGGAATCCGGCCGCCTTCGGGCAGCGCGTTGAAGCCGCGGATCGCGGCGGCGACCTGCTCGGCCGAGCCGTCGCCCTGCACCTTCACCGGCCACACCAGCACGCGGCGGGGAAAGCGGTCCTCCAGCCGATGCAGGATGTCGCGGATGACGGCGCCGGTCGGCGAGGTCACGACGCCGATCACCTCCGGCAGCCACGGCAACAGCTGCTTGCGCGCCTCGTCGAACAGGCCCTCGGCGGCGAGCTTCTTCTTGCGCTCCTCCATCAGCGCCATCAGCGCGCCGATGCCGGCCGGCTCGAGCGCCTCGATCACGATCTGGTATTTCGAGGAGCCCGGATAGGTCGTCAGCTTGCCGGTGGCGATCACCTCGAGCCCCTCCTGGGGCTTGAAGCGCATGCGGCTATGCACGCCCTTCCAGATCACCGCCTCGATCTTGGCGCTCTCGTCCTTGAGCGCGAAATAGCAATGGCCGGAGGAATGGGCCCCGCGGAAGCCGGAGATCTCGCCGCGGACGCGGACATGGCCATAGGCGTCCTCGACCGTCCGCTTCAGGGACAGGGACAGTTCGGAGACGGTGAATTCAGGCGCGTTGAGCAGTTGTTCCGCAGGCGGCATAGCAAACGATTCGGCATTTCGGGGTCAGGCCCGACGTTAAGGATTTTCGCAGGCAAGCGCCAATCGATTCGGGGGGTGCCGGGGAACCGCCCTGGAAGGCGACTTGACCAACCTCGATTTTCATATATGAAATTGTAAAATCATATATGGATTCAGAGGAAGCGGACCCGATGACTGCGGTTACTGATCCCGACGACCCGCGCGGACGCATGTTCGGGCAGTACCAGCTCAAGCCGAATAGTGGGGTCAATCCGCCCTATTCGCCGGCTTATCCGGTGGAATGGGGCTGCACCTTGCGGACCGTCGAGATCATGACCCGTGTCGCGCCCGGCAAGGTCGCGACCTTGCTCGCAGAGACGCCGTTCGAGATCGCCAGCGACCGCGTGGCGTTCCGCTTCATGCGTTCGCCTGGCCATTCTCTCGCCGTGCATGCGGGCGAGATGTTCGATCTGATGATCTCGGTGCCCGTGCGCTACAAGGGGCTGTTCACCGAGACGCATATCTTCATGTATTGCAGCGATCCCATGGGGATCTGTGCCGGACGCGAGGTGTTCGGCTACACCAAGAAGGATGCGCATTACGCCTTCGACGAGCATGCCGATGGATCGATCACCGGATGGGTGCGGCGCCGCGGCATTCCGCTCGCCGATTTCGCCTTCACGCCGGATCCGTCCGCGCCGGTCGTCCGCATCGTCGACGGCGATAAGCTGCCGGCCGGTGAGATCCATGTGCGCCGTCTGCCGCATCCCGAGCGGCTCGGCACGGCCTATGCGGACATCGCCTACCGCCGCACGCCGTTGAAATATTCGACGCCGGTGCCCGGCCGCGCCGCGATGACGCTGCACGCCACCGCGTACGATCCGATTGCCGAGCTCGAGCCGGAGATTCTCGGCGCGCATTTCATGGTGTCGGACGTCTATGGCGGCGGATTCGAGGTCGAGGACCGCAGGCTCATCGAGCGCCTCACACCCTGAACGACAAGATCAGCCTGCGTGCCATGTACATGCGGGCGGCGAAAATTGGGAAGAAACATGCACAAGGCAAAGGAGGGTCTGCCCATGGCAGCACGATTTCGGGTGAGCCGCCGCCGGCTGCTGGCTGGCGCCGGCGGATTGGCGCTGGGCATGACGGGGCTCGGTGCACGGGCGCAAGACGCAAAGCCGCTGCGCATTGGCGTGCTGACGGACATGTCCAGCCTCTATGCCGATGTCACCGGCCCGGGCTCGCTGTTGGCTGCCAAAATGGCGGTCGAGGATTTCCAGGCTTCGGGTCCAAAGCTGACCCGGCCGGTCGAGATCATCAGCGGCGACCACATGAACAAGGCCGATCTCGGCGCCAACATCGCGCGCGAGTGGATCGATCGGCAAGGCGTCGATGTCATCGTCGATGCGCCGAATTCGGCCGTCGCCCTCGCGGTGCGCAACGTCGTGCAGCAGAACAACAAGACGCTGCTGGTCTCCGGCGCCTCGTCGTCGGACCTGACCGGCAAGTCCTGCTCGCCCAATCTCGTGCACTGGACCTACGACACCTACGCGCTCTCGTCGGGTGTCGCGCGCGCCGTCGTCGAGAGCGGCGGCAAGAGCTGGTTCCTGCTCACGGCCGACTATGCCTTCGGCCATGCCATGGAGGGCGACATCAAGAACGTCGTGCAGAAATTCGGCGGCAAGGTTCTCGGCGGCGTCCGCACGCCGATCAACACGCAGGATTTCTCATCCTTCCTGTTGCAGGCGCAGTCTTCGAAGGCGGAAATCATCGCATTGATCAATGCCGGCGGCGACACCATCAACTCCATCAAGCAGGCCGTCGAATTCGGGATTCCGCAAGGCGGCCAGCGCGTGGTGGCGACGGTGCTGTATCTCAGCGACGTGCATTCGCTCGGCCTGAAGATTGCGCAGGGGCTGCAGTTCACCGAAGCTTTCTATTGGGATCTGAATGACGATACGCGTGCCTGGACCAAGCGATTCGCGCCGCGCAACAACGGCCGCTATCCGACCGCGCTGCATGCGGGCGCCTATGCCACGACGCTGCACTATCTCAAGGCCGTCGCTGCGCTCGGCGCCTCCAGCGACGGCAAGGCCGTGGTCGAGCAGATGAAGAAGCTGCCGACCGATGATCCCCTGTTCGGCAAGGGCAGCGTGCGCGCCGACGGTCGCAAGCTGCACAACATGTATCTGTTCGAGGTGAAGACCCCCGGTGATTCCAAATACCCCTGGGACTATTACAAGCTGGTCAAGACCATCGCGCCGTCCGAGGCCTGGCGGCCGCTGGCGGATGGCGGCTGCGAGTTCCTGAAGTCGTGAGTGGCACTGATCGGCCGGTCGCGCTGGTCACGGGCGGCGGGGGCGATATCGGGCGCGCCATTGCGCTAAAGTTGGCGCAGATGAGCGCTGCGGTCGCGATCGTCGACCGCGACGAAGCGGCTGCACGCGCCACCGCGCAGCTGGTCGAGAAGGCCGGGGCAAGGGCGCTCGCCATCCGCGCGGATGTCTCCCTCGCTCAGGATACGATCGCATTCGTAGAGGCGACCGAAGCACGTCTGGGGCCGATCGGCATCTTCGCCAACAACGCGGGCATCGAGGGCGTCGTCGCTCCTCTTCACGAATATCCCGACGAAACGTTCGATCAATTGCTGCAGGTGAACGTCAAGGGCGTTTTTCTCGGCCTCAAGCACGTGATCGCCAGGATGATGCAACGCGGGACGGGCGCGATCATCAACACTGCGTCGACATCCGCAATCCGGGGACGCGCAGGACTCGCCGGCTATGTCGCCTCCAAGCACGCCGTGCTCGGGCTGACACGCACGGCGGCGCTCGATGTCGCGGAGACGAGGATCAGGGTCAACGCCGTTCTGCCAGGGCCGGTCGAGTCGCGCATGATCCGGGAATTGGAAAGCCAGGCGCGTGACGGCGACATAGCGTTGCGCCGAAACGTTGCAAGCACTCATGGGCGGCCGCAGGATGTCGCCAACGTCGTTGCTTTTCTCGCCTCCGACGAGGCTGCGCACGTGAACGGTGCCGCCTGGGTCGTGGATGGCGGGATGACGCTGGCGTGAGGCGTGTCCGCATCAAAGCATGTCGGCGTCCGGAGGAACAACCGGATATCTCGTGATCGGCCAAGCATTACCGCTTGTGGACCGAAGGCGGGCGATGACCGGTGCCCTTCATCTGTCGTCTTCGAAAGCAAAACGCAGATGGATCTCGCGTATTCGAGTCTTGGAACTCAACCTCGGTTACTTGCCCGACGGCGCTGCCGAAAGTGAGCCCGAGTAAATTCGAACGCCAAGTAGGCGATGAACACCACTATGACCCAGAACCACAAGTCGTGCGCTCTGGCCTTCAGACCGGCGGCCGCGGCGTAAAACACCAGCCAAAATGCACCCCACGCATCTATGTCCAGTAGAATGAAGCACATGTCGTCGGCCTTTTTTATCCCTTCGGTCCTTGGACCACCCATTCGCAGAATGGACCGCATTGTTTCGATCCGGCGGAGTGCCTAGTGCGGGTTTCTGGCGATCCTGAAGAAGCCAAGCCCCACGATCAGAAACACCGGCACGACTACGAAGAAGGTGATGAGCGAAATGAGACTAGGATACCTGAAAAGGAAATACGCGCAATACGCGACGATAATCAGCGACGCAACCGAGATTGCAACCAGCAATCCCTGCTTTACGTTATTCATGGCTTGCATCGATAACTCTCCGCGCAAGTAGGGTTATCAGAACCGACGAAGCATGTCGCCGTTTGGCCCGCAGCGGTGCGTGTCGCCTGATCCAGCGGCGCCGGCGCTGAATCCAGGGAGACATTTGAGCGAGCGCTGTTGGGCCCGTCGAGCCGTGCTGAGCGCATCGATGCCGGCCTGGCTGTTCGGCTGGCATGTGCCGCGGCTCGACGAAGGGCGTCAACGGAATCGGGAACAATGTCCAGGTGATCTGATTGGAACGTCGGTACGTCCAATCCGGGATAGAGCTGCGAGCTTCCTGGGAGGCGTCCTATCAGGAGGAGCCACCAATGGATGACGAACGACAATCATCAAAGGCGGGGGAACGGGCCGCTGAAGGCTTGCGGGAAGCAACTTCCAAGGACGAAGCGAAAAACGAGAGCAAGATGGGGCATGATCTAGCCAAGGGAGCCGATCGTTTCGAAGAGCGCTCGAAAAGCTCCGATGGAGAAAGCGCAGAAGAGAAACAAAAAGAGTGAATCCAGGCCGCAATCAAACCTGATCTCATCACGCTTTAGTCTAGGTCTCTCACTTAGCCTTTGCCGAGATCAGGCTTGAGATAGCCTCGGCACTCTCGGACGGCTTCAGGTGACCTGCATCGAGGGTGAGGGCGGGCTGGGGCATTGATGCCATGCAGGCATCGAACTGCGGTCGGAGTGTGCGCAGTAGCGACAGGTCCCGCATCTTGCCGAATGCGGCACGATCTTCATCGACCAGGCGTCGCTCTTGCTCTGCCTGTTCCAGGTGAAGTGCTACGAAGATGACCTCACCGCCATTGCGCTCCACTAATTCTTGTACTCGGATCGGAAAATCGCCAGCCACCGTTGGCTCGGGGGCGAATGTGAATATCAACGATCGCCTCTGCTTGGCAGCTTCCTCAAACACGGCCATCCAGAATTGTTCACGTAAACGCGCGAATGCCTCCGTGCCAAACGGAAACACCGCGCCAACTGCATCGACGACAAGGTGATTGTGAAACAGCGCAATCCCTGTCCCGGAGGCAAGATGGCGCGCGATAGTCAGTTTTCCTGAGGCGACTTGCCCATAGATGAAAATTAGCTGCATCGGATCATAATATCACGGGGACTCCCTCGAAGGCTTCTCCTGGAATCGCCATGTCCAGGCATGGCGGCGCCTACAATGTCGGCTATCGCGTCAAGAAACGCCGCCGATCTTCTCGGACACGATCCTGGCGGCGCTACGCAGCTCCGCGGCGATGGTGCTGGCCTCGGTTGCCGGGATCTGATCCTGCCTCACCAGCGGCACGGTCATCGCGGCCACCGCACGGCCGGAGACTTCGATGATAGGGCAGCTATAGGCAAGGATGCGCGTATAGCCGTCGTCGTTGGAGAAGTTTCCTCCCTCCGCTGAAATGCGGTCGAGCGCGGCAAGTGCCTTCTTGATGCTGATCCGATCATTAGTCGCGATGACCTGCGCCAGCTCCTGGCGGCGGCCCTCGAGCTGAAAGGCCGCCAGAACCTTCGCCGAAGCGTATTGCTGGGTGAGCGGAAACACCGCGCCGACCTTGACCGACCAGCCCATCAGCCATTCCGGCTCGATACGGGCGATCACCATGAACTGCTCGCCGTGCAGCACCGTCAGGTGGCAGGACAGTTGCACGCGGGAGGCGAGCTGCTCCATGACCGGCAGCGCGGCCTTCAGCAGCCGCTCGGTCGGCGGGAATTGCGAGGCGATCCGGAACAGCTTCAGCGTCAACGTGTATTCGCCGGTCGCGGGGTCGCGCGCGACATAGCCCCGGCGCTCCAGCGCCACCAGCATCCGGAAGATCTCGCTGACGGAGCGGCCGACGCGTTCGGCGAGCTGCTTCTGGCTCATCCCGCGTGCGGAGCCTGCCAGCGCCTCCAGAAGGTCCAGCCCCTTTTCCAGGGCGGGCGCGCCCGGCTGCAGCTTCTCAGTCATCCCTAGGCCTTGTTGAGTCAGCGCGCCTGCTAGCGCACGGTGAAAATGCAATTCCCGTGTAGCCGATTGCTCGCGTGGCGAAAAGTCGATCGCCGGCAAGCCTGGCCGAACTCGACGACGTCATCCATCAGCCGCTGCGCCTGAAGATCATGGCCGCGCTGAACGCCCTCCCTGCGGAGGTGGGTCTCGAATTCGCCCGCCTGAAGAAGCTCACCGGCGACCACCGACGGCCATCTCGGCGCCCATATCGAGACCCTGGCGAAGGCGGGGTATGTCCAGGTGGACAAGGCTTTTGTGGGCAAGTAGCCGCAGACCACGGTGACAGCAACGGCCGCGGGCCGAGGGGCGTTCGCCCGGCATGTGGCTACGTTGCAGGAGATTATCGCGGGGAAGCAGAATAGCCCACTGGCAGGACTGCTTACGGTACAAGGCGTGCGTAAAATGGGTCTGTTAGGGCGACTGCGTGGATGGTTTTCAATTGGGTTATTGCTACCGGCGCAATGCCCGCGTTCCGAAGGAGCGAGAGGAGCATCAAAAATTTCGCGTGCGAAATGCGATTTGGAAGTGAAGTGTTGTGAGCAACGATGAACTTTCTGATGGCTGTGAAGCCAGCAACGGTATTGGCAAGCTCATGGTGAAACTGCGTTACACTTGAGGCGGCAAAGCCCCCTGCCTTGCGAAGTATTGCCTCAAACTTTGGTTGAAGCGGAGAGCCAAAAAATCTGGGAAACATTCCTGCAACCAGCCGGGTGAGATGCTCATTGCTTCCCCACATGGAGGCTTTCGTCTCAATAATTGCCATGAGTTCATCGTTCGATGAGTACTTCGAAGCGACCCAGATTTGGGCATACAAGCTCCATGTGGACGAAGAACCGAGACCACTTAGCGCTTGTTTGAGGTGTCCACGCACCCAACTATTGTCCGGCAAACGTGCCGCCACTATAGCACTTGCAATTTCGACAAGGGACGCGTCATCTACAAGATGTCCATCTTGAAGGATTTGGGTCAGCAAGTTGAGCTTGAGAGCAGGAGATGCATGTGCCTGCCACCACTGGAGCAGTGTATGTCTCAATGGCGGCCAGTTCGCCAGAATGAGCGAAAAATCTTCGTCGGAGATTGGGGCCGACGTGTCGCGAGCCAAGTTGAGAAGGCGCTTCAACACCTTGTCCCCGTTGCCCGACGAGAAGGCACCGCGCTTTAGACCAACTCGAATACTAATCTCAATCTTTCGACGCTCGTTGAATATCGAACTCTTAGTCTGTCTTTTGGCTGCAATACGGTCAGATAAGGCACTCAACCACTCATTTTCCCTGATCTTGAAGTGCTTGCGCGCTTCAATCTCCGTCAAGATTCTGGTCTTGCCCGAGTTCAATCGAAGCTGACGAGTTTGTAGGCGAGATCCAGATTTCTTATGATCTCACGGGCCTCTGAGATCGTGTCAACTCCGATATCAATATCATCCATAAATCTTGCGAAGTCCGCGTTCGGAATGCTTTCAAGCAGCTTATCAACTTCAAACAGAAAACAGTGCGCTAACAGACGCGGAGCATCAAGGTTCATCTGGGGCAAACCAATAGGAACGCGTGGCATATAGTCCGGCTGCCAAAGCATGCTCGAGAGAGTATAAATCAGCAGATCGAGCGCATGCTCCTTCACGACCGAAAGGCTCGCCAGTACGTTCCTTAGATGCTCGTACGAGATGAAGTCGTAGTAATTTGCTATGTCAGTAACTACCAAAAATTTCTTAGTATCAGTGAAACCAAAAATCGTCTTCTGAAAGGCTAGCCATGCTGATAGTGAGCCGTATTCCGCGGTTTGCCCTTTGATGATTTTCGAGAAGTTATGGTCGGCTGGTGCATAGAAGGACTTCTTGCTTGGCGCCTGCAGCTTTACTTCGCTCCAGATGGCATTTGATAAAGCCTGAAGAACCAAGGCGTCCTTGGCAGTCGGCACAACAAGCTGCCGACAAAGCCCCTTCGACTTCTCAGCTAAGAAACGCAAGGGCTGACGCGGAGCGTATGAGGCAGAACAAACTTCAGCTTCTATTGCCGCGCAGTTTGCATCTAGTCGGACGTGAAAGTCGAGATTTTCCAGCGGATCGGGAATTGGTTGCTTCCGCATTGCGTCCCGTACTTGCGCCTTCCAAACTATCTTCAGCTGCGTTGCGCCGATTACTTTGCGTAGATCGGCTATTTTCAGAGGAAACTTCGGCGAGTACATTTCGGTTAAGCCATCTCGTGAGAGCTGAGGGGCAGGCTCTACTAAAACGCGTGAGGCAGCTGTCCTACACCGGGGCGAGCCGGTCAATCCCGCGGCAGCAAATACCCGATACCTTAGTGCGCGTTGGGAGGGGGATTACTCCTGAGCTGGTACGAAATCACCTCGGGAGCTTGTAGTCGCCGCCCTGCTGATTGGGGATAGGTGACGAGGTTAACCACGCTCGCAACGCACATTGGGGATCAAAAGCCTATCGTGGCGAGGCGGAGATAAACTTCGCAGCATAGCCAGTCTGTCTCCTCGACAATCTGGGCTTGCGCCTGAGCCACGTGCGCTGGAATGACGGGGAGTTCGGCCAACCCCCTTGAGCCCGACCCCGATTCGTGCGACCTCCGGCCCCAGCAAAACCCCTCATTCTGAGCCTTCGATGCACATTCTCCTGCTTGGTTCCGGCGGCCGCGAACATGCCCTGGCGTGGAAGATCGCGGCCTCTCCCCTGGTGACCAAATTCTGGTGCGCGCCCGGCAATGCCGGCATCGCGAGGGAGGCGGAATGCGCGGCGCTCGATGTCGCCGACCATGCCGCCGTGATCGACTTCTGCAAAAAGAACGCGGTCGAGCTCGTGGTGGTCGGGCCGGAGACGCCGCTCGCGGCCGGCATCGTCGATGATCTCACCAAAGCCGGCATCAAGGCGTTCGGCCCGAGCAAGGTGGCGGCCCAGCTCGAAAGCTCCAAGGGCTTTACCAAGGCGCTGTGCACCGAGTTCGGCATTCCGACCGGCGCCTATCAGCGATTCACCAATGCCGATGAGGCGCGCGCCTATGTGCAGAGCCAGGGCGCGCCGATCGTGGTCAAGGCCGATGGCCTTGCCGCCGGCAAGGGCGTCGTCGTTGCGAAAACCGTGCGCGAGGCGGAGGACGCCATCGCCATGATGTTCGAGGGCGCCTTCGGCGAGGCCGGCACTGAAGTCGTAATCGAGGAGTTTCTGCCGGGCCGCGAGATCAGCTTCTTTGCGCTGTGCGACGGCGAGACGGCGATCCCGCTGGCCTCCGCCCAGGACCACAAGCGCGTGTTCGACCACGATGTCGGCCCGAACACCGGCGGCATGGGCGCCTATTCGCCGACGCCGCTGGTCACGCCCGCCATCCACGACGCGATCATGGCCAAAATCATCCTGCCGACGGTCGCAGGCATGAAGCAGCGTGGCACGCCGTTCCGCGGCGTGCTCTATGCCGGCATCATGCTGACGACGCAGGGGCCAAAGCTGTTCGAGTTCAACGTGCGCTTCGGCGATCCCGAGTGCCAGGTCCTGATGCTGCGCATGATGAGCGACATCGTGCCGGCGCTGCTCGCCGCCTGCGACGGGGAGCTGAAGCATTTCGACCTGCGCTGGCATAAGGAATCCGCGCTGACCGTGGTGATGGCGGCGAAGGGCTATCCCGGCGACTACCAGAAGGGCACGCGGATCGGCGGGCTCGAGGAGGCCGCCAAGGTCGATACCGTCGAGATCTTCCACGCCGGCACGGTTGAGAAGGACGGCGCGATCCTCGCCAATGGCGGCCGCGTGCTCAATGTCTGCGCGCTAGGGGCGACCGTGACGGAAGCGCAGGCGCGCGCCTATCAAGCCGTCGACCGCATCGATTGGCCGGACGGCTTCTGCCGCCGCGACATCGGCTGGCAGGCGGTGGAGGCGGAAAAGGCCAAAAATTAGCGCGTCATTGCGGACGGCGCCCCCAAAAGCGCCGATCCGGAATCGCGACGTTGGCGTCACCGCGCCGCCACATCTACACTCCAGAATATGCAATCGGCCGTTGGGGTTAGCTGCCCCGACGATAATACCGGTACTGTGCATGGGGTTGTTTTCGACACTTTTGTCGAGCGGCCCCGCGACCGACCAATAAGGATGCAAAAAGATGTCCGATCTCGCCGACCTCTATCCGGGCTTTGCCGCCGAATGGATCGATACCTCGTTCGGCCGCATCTTCGCCCGCGTCGGCGGCAAGGGCCCGCCGCTGCTGCTCCTGCACGGCTTCTCCGAGACTCACGTGATGTGGCACCAGGTGGCGCCCGAGCTTGCCGAGCACTTCACGCTGATCATCGCCGACCTGCCGGGCTACGGCTGGTCCGACATGCCCGCGAGCGATGCGCTGCACATCCCCTACAGCAAGCGCGCCATGGCGAAAGCCATGGTCGAGGTCATGGAGCGGCTCGGCCACGTGCATTTCGCGCTCGCCGGCCACGATCGCGGCGGCCGCGTCTCCTATCGCCTCGCGCTCGACCATCCGGGCCGGCTGTCGAAGCTCGCCGTGCTCGATATCCTGCCGACCTATAATTACTGGGAGCGGATGAACCGCGCCTACGCACTTAAGATCTATCACTGGACCTTCCTGGCGCAGCCCTATCCGCTGCCGGAGACGCTGATCGCAGGCCAAGGCGAGTTCTTCCTGCGCTTCAAGATGGCGAGCCAGACCAAGTCGAAGACGCTGGACGCGATCGACCCGCGCGCGCTCGAGCACTACCTCGCCCCGTTCCGCGATCCCGCCCGCATCCACGCGATGTGCGAGGATTACCGCGCCGGCGCCTATTTCGACTACGACCTCGACAAGGCCGATTTCGAGGCCGGCAAGAAGATCACGATTCCGATGCTGGCGCTGTGGGGCAATGCCGGCGTCGCCCAGGCCGCCGCGACGCCGCTCGACACCTGGAAGCAATGGGCCACCAACGTCGACGGCATGCCGGTGGATTCGGGGCACTTCCTCACCGAGGAGAATCCGGAGGTGACCGCGAGGGCGTTGCGCGAGTTCTTCGCGGCTTGACGATCTTGTAGCCCGGATGGAGCGAAGCGAAATCCGGGGTTCTCTCCTCGCCGCGAGACTGTCCCGGATTGCGCTTCGCTCCATCCGGGCTACGCGACTCCAACCTACCGCCGCTCCCGAAAGAACTCCTTCAGCAGCCGCGCCGCCTCGCTCTCGCCGACGCCGGAATAGACGTCCGGCGCGTGGTGACAGGTCGGCGAGGCAAAGAACCGCACGCCTGACTCCACCGCGCCGCCCTTGGGGTCGGCCGCGCCGTAATAGAGCCGCCTCACCCTTGCAAACGAGATCGCGCCCGCACACATGGTGCAGGGCTCCAGCGTCACGTAGAGGTCGCAGTCGACCAGCCGCTCGCTGCCGATCTTCGCGGCGGCCGCGCGCAGCGCGATGATCTCGGCATGGGCGGTCGGATCATGGTCGGTCAGCGTCCGGTTGGCGCCGGTGGCGATCACCTCGTGATCGCGGACCACCACGCAGCCAACAGGAACTTCGCCCGATTTTCCGGCAGTTTCAGCCGCCAGAAGCGCCAAATCCATGAAAGAAGGGGCTTTCATGCCTCGTATCATCGCCAGAAACCTGCTACTAGCTCCGCCTTCAGCAAGAGTGGATACCGATTTTGCCTGAGCATGCGGCTCGCAGCGAGCGCGCACAATGCTCGCGCCACCCCTTAAGTGAGATTAGTCATGCCTCGCGACAGCGACAAAGACAACGATTCCCGCGGCCGGCGAGGCCCGGCCAAAGGCCGTAGCGGCAAGCCGCGCGGGCCAGAGAAGAAATTCGCCAAGCGCGGCTTCGAGGGCAAGGGCGAGGGTAAGCGCGAGCGCGACAGCCGCCCGCCCCGTGGCGACCGCGACAGCCGTCCATTCCGCCGCCGCGAGGAAGGCGACGCACCGCGCCGCGATTTCAGCGACCGTCCCCGCTTCAAGCGCGACGACCGCGGCAGTGAAGGCCGCGGCGAGCGCAGCTTCAAGCCGCGCGGCGATCGGCCGTCCTTTGGCCGTGACGATCGTCCGCCGCGCAGGGATCGCGACGATGCCCGCTCGGCCGGCCGCTCCAGCGACAGGAAGTTCGGCGACAAGAAGCCCTACGCGCCGCGCGGCGACCGCCCGGAGCGCAAGTTCGACGGCGAACGGAAATTTTCGCGGGGCGGGCCGGATCGCCAACGCGACCGTGGGGATCGCCAACGCGGCCATGGGGATCGCGAACGCGACCGTGGGCCGCGCGAGGACCGTGGCGAACGCAGCTTCAAGCCGCGCGGCGACCGCCCGAATTTCGATCGCGGTGATCGCGCACCGCGCGGTGATCGCCCACGCAAGAGCTTCGACAAGGATTTCGGCGGTCGCGATCGCGGCGATGAAAAGCCCTGGCGTCAGCGCGACGATCGGCGGGAGGGTGGCCGTGGCGAGGACCGTCCGCGTTTCTCTCGTTCGCGCGACGACCGCGCATCCGGTGACCGCCCGTTTCGCGAGCGGCCGAAATTCGATCGGCCCCGTGACCGCGACACCGAACGCGGTGACCGTCCGAAGTTCGATCGCCCACGCCAGCGCCCCGAAGGCCGCATGGACTGGCAGGAGCATCCGCGCAGCGAGGGCCGCTTCCGCGATCGTCCGCGCCGCGACAACGAGGACGACAGCAGGATCTTCGAGAAGCGTCCCGCCTTCGGCGGCCGCGGCGCCTATCGCGAGCGCGATCGTGATTTCGAGGGCCGGCCGCGCCGCGACGAGGCGCCGAAGCCGAAGAAGGCCGGCGAGCGCATCGCCAAGGTGCTGGCCCGCGCCGGGCTTGCCTCGCGCCGCGATGCCGAGGAGATGGTCACGCAGGGCCGCGTCACCGTGAATGGCCGCGTGATCAACTCGCCGGCGCTCGACGTCACCAAGAACGACGTCGTCATGGTCGACGGCAAGCCGTTGCCGGAGCGCGAGCGCACGCGGCTTTTCCTCTACCACAAGCCGCGCGGGCTGATGACGACGCATGACGACCCCGAGGGCCGTCCGACCGTGTTCGACAATCTGCCCGAAGGGCTGCCGCGCCTGATCAGCGTCGGCCGGCTCGACTTCAACACCGAAGGGCTCTTGCTGCTCACGAACGACGGCGGCCTCGCGCGCACGCTCGAGCTGCCGGACACCGGCTGGCTGCGCCGCTACCGCGTCCGCGCCCATGGCGACGTCACCCAGGCGCAGCTCGACGAGCTCAAGAACGGCATCGAGGTCGAGGGCGTCAAATATGGTCCGATCGAGGCTACGCTGGAGCGCGACCAGGGCGCCAATGTCTGGCTGGTGTTCGCGATCCGCGAGGGCAAGAACCGCGAGGTGCGCAATGTCTGCGCCCATCTCGGCCTCGAGGTGAACCGGCTGATCCGCGTCTCCTACGGCCCGTTCCAGCTCGGCGAGATTCCGGAAGGCCAGGTCGAGGAGATCCGCGCGCGCGTGCTGCGCGAGCAACTCGGCGACAAGGTGATCGAGAAGTCGGGCGCGCAGTTCGACACGCCCTCGAAGTCATCTTCGCGCTCCGGCGAGGCGCCGAGCGAGAAGAAGCCCGCCAGCAAGCGCGCGGTGATCAACGATCGCAAGGGCCGCCGTGTGCTGGTGCAGCGCACCGGCAGCGAGGAGGCGCGCGAGCGCAACGAGATGGAGGCGAACGGCTACGGCCCTCCGCGCCGTCCCAAGCGCGGCTATCACGGCAAGCGAGACCTGACGCCGCGGGAGGATTGAGGTTGCGCGTCGTCGGCGGCAGGTTGAAGGGGCGCAATCTCGCCTCACCGTCCTCGCGTGACATCCGGCCGACGGCGGACCGGTTGCGCGAGTCCGTGTTCAACATCCTCGTGCACGCCTATGACGATCCGATTGCGGATGCGCGCGTGCTCGATCTCTTCGCCGGCACCGGCGCGCTCGGCATCGAGGCGGCCTCGCGCGGGGCGAAGTTCACGCTGTTCGTGGACAACGGCGCGGAGGCGCGTGCGCTGTTGCGCAACAATGTCGAGGCGCTCGGCCTCGGCGGCGTCACCAAGGTCTACCGCCGCGATGCGACCGATCTCGGCCCCGCGCATCCCGTCGAGCCGTTCTCGCTGGTGTTTCTCGACCCGCCCTACGGCAAGGGCTTCGCCGAGAAGGCGCTGGCGTCCTTGCGCGACGGCGGCTGGCTCACCCCGGGCGCGCTGCTGGTGGTGGAAGAGGCGAAGGCCGCGCAGTTCGTGACGCCGGAAGGTTTTGAGGAATTGGAGCGGCGGGCGTACGACGACACGGAGTTCGTGTTTCTGTGTAGGGCGGATTAGCAAAGCGTAATCCGCCACTGTCTCTCACTGCGGACGCAGAAGAGGTGGATTACGCCTTCGGCTAATCCACCCTACGGCACCGTCACCGCCGCCCGAACAGCTTCTCCACGTCGCTGAGCTTCAGCTCGACATAGGTCGGCCGGCCGTGATTGCACTGGCCGGAGTTTGGGGTGTCCTCCATCTCGCGCAGCAGGGCGTTCATCTCCTCCGGCCGCAGCCGGCGGCCGGCGCGCACCGAGCCGTGGCAGGCCATGGTCGCCGCGACGTGCATCAGGCGGCGTTCGAGCGGCAGCGCCTCGTCCCATTCGGCCATGTGCTCGGAGAGATCGCGCAACAGGCCTCCGGCATTGGTCTTGCCGAGCAGCGACGGCGTCTCGCGCACCGCGACCGCGCCGGGGCCGAAGGATTCGATGGCAAGGCCGAACGATGCCAGCTCCTCGCTGCGCTCCAGCAGGCGCTCCACAGTGGCCTCATCCATCTCCACGATCTCAGGGATCAGCAGGATCTGCCGCTGCACGCCGTTGGCGGCGAGCGAGGTCTTCAGCCGCTCGTAGACGATGCGCTCATGCGCGGCGTGCTGATCGACGATGATCAGGCCGTCGCGGGTCTGCGAGACGATGTAGGTCTCGTGGATCTGCGTGCGCGCCGCGCCGAGCGGGCGATCGACGAGATCGCCGGCGGGTTGGCTCTCGATCCGCACGTCAGCACTGGGCGCGCCGACGTCGAAGGCAGCCTGCGCACGCTCGGCGAAGGCGGGCGCGGCGGCGCCTTCGAACGACGGCATCGGCGCCACCGGGGCGGCTGGCGAGGCGCGCCAGTCCCAGCTTGCCGGACGTGGCGGCGTGAAGGCTGGGCGGAACGAGGACAGCGCGCTCTCGCCGCTGTTGGCGGCGGTGCGGCGGCCCTCGCGTGCGAGTGCTTCCTTCAAGCCATGCACGATCAGCGCGCGGACGAGGCCCGCATTGCGGAAGCGCACCTCGGTCTTGGCCGGATGCACATTGGCATCGACCTCGCGCGGATCGAGCGTGACGAACAGCGCCAGCACCGGATGGCGGTCGCGCGGCAGATAGTCGGAATAGGCCGCGCGCACGGCGCCGAGAATGAGCTTGTCGCGCACCGGCCGGCCGTTGACGAAGAGATATTGGCCGAGTGCGTTGGCCTTGGTCAGCGCGGGAGCCGCAGCATAGCCGGCGATCACGACGCCCTCGCGCTCGGCATGGACCTCGATGGCGTGGCTGCGGAACTCGGCGCCGAGGATGTCGCCGAGCCGGGTCAGCCGTCCGGCCGCGCCGGGCAGTGCCGCGGTCCAGGTCACCGGTGCGCGCTCCTCGCCGGCGAGCGTGAAGGCGATATCGGGCCGTGCCATCGCGAGGCGCCGTACCACTTCGCGGATGGCTTCCGCCTCGGTGCGGTCGGTCTTCAGAAACTTGAGCCGCGCCGGCGTCGCGTAGAAGAGGTCGCCAACCTCGACGCGCGTGCCATGCGCCAGCGCCGCCGGCATGATCCCGGACTTCTCGCCGCCCTCGACCGACAACGCCCAGGCGTGCGGCTCGCTGGCATGCCGCGTGGTGATGGAGAGGCGCGCCACCGAGCCGATTGAGGGCAGGGCCTCGCCGCGAAACCCGAGGGTGCGGATCTGCAGCAGGTCCTCGTCGTCGAGCTTGGAGGTGGCATGGCGCTCGACGGCGAGCGCAAGGTCTTTTGCGAT
This sequence comes from Bradyrhizobium sp. NBAIM01, assembly GCF_020194115.1. Lineage (NCBI taxonomy): Bacteria > Pseudomonadati > Pseudomonadota > Alphaproteobacteria > Hyphomicrobiales > Nitrobacteraceae > Bradyrhizobium > Bradyrhizobium sp. NBAIM01. Next base: position 289,793 of record NZ_JADYVU010000007.1, read on the forward strand.
CATGCCGCTGCCGTCGTCGGTGATGCCGATTCGCCGCCGCCCGCCGCCGTCGGTGAAGACGTCGATGCGGCTCGCGCCGGCATCGATAGCGTTCTCGACCAGCTCCTTGACCACGCTCGCCGGACGTTCGACCACCTCGCCGGCGGCGATGCGGTTGACGACCTGTTCTGGCAGCTGGCGGACGGGCATGAGGCTCACTCGGCGAATATTCTCAAGTCTAATGCCGCGCAGCGACAAATGCATGGGTCAGGTCGAGCTTCCCACACCCGAAATGGGGGACATTTTCGGCGCGCGTCGTCCGTCGGGAATGCTTGGCATGTTCCGCGCCGCCGCATATGAGGAGCACAATTCCGCGAAAGCGCCGCGAAAACCCTAAACGATCACCACACGACGCGGCTTGCATCACACCGCGCCGTTCGAACTCTCTTCGCGATGAACCGGTCCGGTGCAGGCGAACGGTGCAGAAGGCAGCCGAACGGTTCATCGCGACATTCCAGGAGAAATGGATGAAGTTGGTGAAGACCTCTGCGATCGCTTGCGCTCTCGCGGCCCTCGTTGCAACGCCCGTTCTCGCCCAAGGCACCTCGTCTGGGACGAGGCCTGGCGGCACCGTACAAAGCAAGCCCATGCAAGGCGGCGCGTCAGGCAGCGAGGATGAGGATCTCGGTGCACAGCAGGGCGCAGCCGGCGAGAAGGTCGGCATGAAGTCGGGCAAAGGCACGAAGGGGTCCGTCGGGACCACCGGCAGCGCGACGCGCAAGGGCACCGCAGACGATGCGGCGACCGGCGGTGCTGCCGCCGGCAAGCGCTACTGACGCCAGCTCGCGAACGGCAAATCTCCGGTCGCTCGCGCGACCGGAGGTTTTTCGCATCAATCGTCGAAGCTCCGGCCGCGGCCGGCCTTGATGTCGCTGCGGCGTTTCTTGCCCTCGAGCCGGCGCTGCTTGGAGGCGAAGGTCGGCCGCGTCGCACGGCGAGGCGTCGGCCGGACCATGGCCTCCTTGAGGATCTCGACGAGACGGTCGATGGCATCCTGACGGTTGCGCTCCTGAGTGCGAAAGCGCTGAGCGTGGATCACGATCACGCCGTCCTTGGTCATGCGCTGGCCGGCAATGCGGGCAAGGCGCAGCGCCGCGTCCTCGGGCAAGGTCAGCTTGCGCGTGTCGAAGCGCAGCTGCGCGGAGGTCGCGACCTTGTTGACGTTCTGCCCGCCCGGGCCGGAGGCGCGGACAAAGCCGATCTCGATGTCGTCCTCGTCGATGACGAGATCGCGGGATATCCGCAGCATGCTGGCACCATTCGTGATGTCAGGACATACCGCGGACATCCGTCGTCAGCAATGGCGCTGCCGTGAAACGCAAATGGCCGGAAACGTCGAGAAAAGAGATCAGTTCGACTTCGTCGCCGGTGCAGCCGCCGGTTGCACGGCGGCCTGCGGGGCCCGGCCGACGACGACGGTCAGCAGCCCCTGGCCCCAGAGCCGCTTGGCGGCCGCCTTGGCATCGTCCAGCGTCACGGCGTCGACGATGGCGTTGCGCTTCTCGATATAGTCGATCGGCAGCTTGTCTTGCTGATATTGCAGCAGCGCCTGTGCCAGCTTGGACGAGGTGTCGAGCGCCAGCATCTGCGAGCCCTTGAGATAGGACTTGGCCTCATCGAGCTCCTTCTGCGTCGGGCCCTCCTCGGCGATGCGGCGCACCTCCTGTTCGATGGCCTCGATGGTGTCGCCGGCGCGGTCGGCGCGGGTGCCGGTATTGCCGATGAAAATCGCCGAGTGCTGCATCCAGAGCAGCGACTCGTACACCGAATAGGCCAGTCCGCGCTTCTCGCGCACCTCGCGATAGAGCCGGGACGATAGGCCGCCGCCGCCGAGGATGTGGTTGACGACGTAGGCCGCCATGAAGCTCGGATCACTCCGCTTCACGCCGGGTCCGCCGAAGGTGATCACCGTCTGCGGCACGTCGAGGGTCACGAAGGCGCGTTGCGGCGGCTTTGCAGCCTCGACGTCGGGAACTGGCGTCAGATTGGCTTTGGCGGGCAGGCTGCCGAAGGTGTGGTCGAGCAGCTTTCCGAGCGTAGCCGGATCGACGTCGCCGACGACCGCAATCTTGAGGCCATCCCTGGCGAGGACACGGCCGACATAATTCCTCAGGTCGGCAATTGTGATGGTCGGCACGCTGTCGAGGTTGCCGTTGCTCTGCCGGCTGTAGGGGTGATCGCCGAACGCGAGCTCCAGAAACTTGCGGCTCGCCAGCGAGGTCGGATTGGTGGTCTCGCGGCGCAGGCCCGAGATGACCTGCGAGCGGATGCGTTCGACGTCGGCCGTGTCGAAATGCGGCGAGGTCAGCGCCATCCTGAGCAGGTCGAAGGCCTCGTCCTTGTTGTCGCGCAGCATGCGAAGGCTGCCCCGGAGGGTGTCGCGGGTGGCGTTGAAGGACAGCTCGATGGCGCGGCGGTCGAGCCGTTCATGGAACGTCTTGGAATCGAGATCGCCTGAGCCTTCGTCGAGGAGAGAGCCGACCAGATTGGCAACGCCCGGCTTGTCCTTGGGGTCCTCCGCCGAGCCCCCGGCGAAGGAATATTCCATGGCAATCAGCGGCACGGTTGCGTCCTGCACGAACCAGGCTTCGATGCCGCCCGGCGAGATCAGGTGCTGGATCTTTGCGGCGGCCTGCGACGGCGAGACCGCAGAGAATGCGAGGACCGCGCCGGCGGCAACGGAGAATGCAATGCGGCGAACGAAGGAATAGGTCACGAGCGCTTCTCCTCGCGCTTGGCGGTTGCAGTGTCCTTGATCAGGTAGCCCGTCACCGAGCGCTTCTTCTCGAGCCATTTCTGCGCAACGGCGCGAACCTGCTCGGCGGTGACGGCGCGGATGCGATCGGGCCAGCTCCTGATGTCCTCGATCGACAGGCCGGTGGTCAGCGCGCCGCCGTACCAGCGCGCCAGCACAGCCTGGTTGTCCTGGGCGTAGATCGCTTCGGCAATGAGCTGGGTTTTGACCCGCTCCAGATCCTCGGCGCGGATCGGGTTCTGCGCGACGTTGGCGAGGACCCCGTCGACCGCCTGCTCGACCTCCGAAAAACTGACGCCGGGTTTCGGTGCAGCCGAGATCGCGAACTGGGTCGGGTCGAGCGAGATGCTCGAATAGCTGGCGCTGGCGGAGACCGCGAGCGGCTTGTCGACCACGAGGGCACGGTAGAGATAGGAATTGCTGCCGCTGCCGATCAGCTGCGCCAGCACATCGAGGGCCGCGCTCTCGCCGGCCGCGGCCGTGGTCGCCGAGGGCACGAGATAATAGCGCCGCATGTTCGGCTGCTCGACGCGCGGGTCGGCCAGCGTGACGGTGCGCGGGGCGGCGGGCTCCGGCTCCTGCGGACGAACGCGCCGCGCCGGGATCGCGGGCTGCGCGGGGATCGAGCCGAAATTGCGCTCGACCAGCGGGCGGATTTCGGCGGCGTCGACGTCGCCGGCGATCACCAGGATCGCGTTGTTCGGCGCGTAGAAGCGACGATAGAAGGCGAGCGCATCCTCGCGATCGAGCTTCTCGATCTCCTGATGCCAGCCGATCACCGGCCGCCCGTAGGGATGGTTGAGATAGAGCGCGGCCATGATCTGCTCGTTCAACCGCGCATCCGGATTGTTGGCGACGCGCATGTTGTACTCTTCGAGCACGACGTCGCGCTCGGGCAGCACGTTCTCGTCCTTGAGGACGAGGCCTGTCATGCGGTCGGCCTCGAACTCCATCATGGTCGGCAGCTGCTCTTTCGGCACGCGCTGATAGTAGTTGGTGTAGTCGACCGAGGTCGAAGCGTTCTCGTTGCCGCCGACACGCAGCACGGTCTGGGAGAATTCGCCTGCCGGATGCTTCGCGGTGCCCTTGAACATCAGGTGCTCGAGGAAGTGCGCGAGGCCGGACTTGCCGGGCGTCTCATCGGCCGAGCCGACTTTGTACCAGATCATCTCGGTGACAACGGGGGTGCGGCGGTCCGGGATCACCACGACCTGCATGCCGTTGGCGAGCGTGAAGCTGGCGGGCGGAGCCGATGTCACCGTGGTCTGGGCAAGGGCGGCGCCGGCCGAAAGGACACTCGTCGAAAGCAGCGCGGCAAGGAGGCAGGCAGCCGATCGGTAAGAGGACATCATGATCCCTGGTTGTGAGGTGCCGAGCCCGGATCTCCGGCTCGGAGGGCACGGCAGGCTACACCGTGCGGCTGAGGCTTCGCGTCACGAAGCAGAGAACTCAACGCTTAGGCAAGTTACTGATAAGCAATTTTGAACGAGGTGGGCGGACATGCACCGCCGACCCTCGCTTCGCGCGGGTCAGAATGTCGCGACAGGACAGGAACGCTATTGTTCCTTCTCCTTGCCGGATCGGACGTCGAAATATGTCCGCTTCGAATTATCCGGGCCGGCGCCGTAGGCGTAGTTCGGCGACGGCGTCTGATATCCCGGCGGCGGCTCCACCAGCGATTGGCGTGGCGGTTCCGACGTAAACTGCTTGGACTCGGGCCCGTTCCCTTTGAAGAGTTTCCACAGCCCTCCGGTATATCCGAGTTCGGCAGGGCTCATCGTCGGATTGGCCACGTTGGTGCCCGGCTGGACCGGGTCATTGCTCGTCCTGTCGGCGGCGGCCGTCCTATGGGCGTTCAACTCGGCGGGCGACAGCGGCTGGGCGTTCTTCCAGTACTCCGTTGCCTTGTTACCGGACTTCTTCCGCTGGGCGATGGCCTCCTTGCGGCGCTTCTCGTCGGGGTCCTTCGGCCAATTCGGCGCAGCCGCGGCTTCGGCGGCGGCAGGCGGCGGCAGGTCGAGCTTGGGCGGCACGACCAGCGGCGAACGCTCGCGGTATTCGATGCCGGGTTTTTCCATGCTCCGGGCGCCAAGGCCGGTCATCAGGTTGTCGATGAGCTTCTCTTCGAAGGTCATGTCGTCGTCGTCGTCATCGTCGGCAGCACGGGCGCCACCGGTCGACATGACGAGGCCGATGCCGAGCGCGACGGCGGCCAATTTCAGTGCCCGCCAGCCCCCCGATTGGGAGCCCCGAACCATCGAACCGCTGGTCTTCGAGCTGCGCATCACCGTACCTGTTTCATATTGTAGCAGATTGCCGCCCACACGCGGCTTGACCCTTGCAAAAGCCGGGTTCCAGCTGCCGGTCCGTATCGGCCGGGATCAGGGCGCTTTTGCGGCGGGTACCCCCAGGAAGGAATCATACAATAGCGCTGCCACCCCAGCAACGATGGCCACGTCCGCGAGGTTAAACACATACCAATTATAGGTATTTCCGGCGATCTCGATGTGGAACAGGGCGAAATCCACCACCGCGCCATAGGCCAGGCGGTCGATGCCGTTGCCAATGGCGCCGCCGATGATCAGGCCGAGCGCGACGGTCGCGAGCATGGTGTGCGAGCGGGCCATCCAGATCGCCAGCGCAACCACCGCGATCGCCTTGACGGCCATCAGCGCGAACTGCGCGGCCTGGCTGTCGTTCTGGAGCCAGCCGAAGCTGATGCCGATATTCCAGGCCAGCACCAGGTCGAAGAACGGCGTCACCCGCACCGCGCCGCGACGGGCGAGGTCGAACACGTTCAACAGCCAGAGCTTCGAGGCCTGGTCGGCCACGAGCGTGACCATGGCCGCGAGGATGCCGGCGCGGAGCGGGGTCATGGCCGACCGATCAGATGCTCACCCCGAGCGCCTTCCATTCGCGCAGCGCCTTGGCGTCGCGCGGGGTGACGTCGGGGTATTCGGCGTCTTCGCCGACCATCGGCGAGATCTTCCAGGAGCGGGCGCATTTGGTGCCGATCGCCTTCTCCACCACGACCGCGACGCCGGGGACGGCATCGAGGCGGAACGCCGAGGCCGGCGCCTCGCCCTCCCGCACCTCGTAGTTCGAGGTGATGCAGACTTCAGCCAGATCGATGTCGAACAAGGTCGCCAGCATGCCGCGATCGGCGACATAGATTACCGGCGATGCCTCGAGCGAGGAGCCGATGTTCTTGGCGGCGCGTTCCAGCTCGAGTGCGCCGGTGACGACGCGACGCACGTTGCGGATCGTCTCCCATTTCGCGGCGAGCTTGTCGTCGCGCAAGGCTTCGAGATCGGTCGGGAACAGCGTCAGGTGCACGGACGGCTCGGCGTCGGGCCGGTACATGCGCCACGCCTCCTCCGCAGTGAAGCTGAGGATCGGGGCCAGCCATTTCAGGATCGAAGCGCACAACAGGTCGATGGTCGTCAGCGCCGCCTTGCGCGTCAGTGACGAGGGCGGATCGCAATACAGCGTATCCTTGCGGATGTCGAAGTAGAAGGCGGAGAGCTCGCTGTTCAGGAACGCGGACAGGCTCGCGACCACGGTCTTGTAGTCGAACTCCCGATAGGCCTTGCCGATCGCGGCGGCGCGACCTGAGAGCTCGTGCAGCATCAAGCGCTCGAGCTCGGGCATCTCGGCCGGCGCGATTGCGTCGGCCGGCCTGTAATGATGCAGCGTGCCCAGCATCCAGCGCACGGTGTTGCGCAGCTTGCGATAGGTTTCGACGGTGTTCTTCAGGATCTCGGGGCCGATGCGCTGGTCGTCGGTATAGTCGCTCGACGCGACCCAGAGCCTTAAGATGTCGGCGCCAGATTCCTTGATGACGGCCTGCGGCTCGATGGTGTTGCCGAGCGACTTCGACATCTTGCGGCCGTCCTCGGCCTGGGTGAAGCCGTGGGTCAGCACGATGTCGTAAGGCGCGCGGCCGCGCGTGCCGCAGCTTTCCAGCAGCGAGGAGTGGAACCAGCCGCGATGCTGGTCCGAGCCTTCCAGATACATCACCGTGTCGGCGCCGCCGTCGACCTTGCGCTTGATGCCGGCGAGCCCGGGAAACTGCACGGGATCTTCGAGCACGAAAGCGTGGGTCGAGCCGGAATCGAACCAAACGTCGAGAATGTCGTCGACCTTCTGCCAGTCCTCGTTCGCGCGGGGCCCGAGGAAGCGCTCGCGCGCGCCGGTCGCGTACCAGGCGTCGGCGCCTTCCTTCTCGAAGGCTTCACCGATGCGCGCATTGACGGCCTCGTCCTGGAGGATCTCGGCGGAGCCGTCGCCCTTCTCGCGCACGAACACGGCGATCGGCACCCCCCAGGCGCGCTGGCGCGAGATCACCCAGTCGGGGCGTGCCTCGATCATGCCGTTGATGCGGTTCTCGCCGGACGGCGGCACCCATTGCGTCACCGAGATCGCCTGCAGCGCGCGGGCGCGCAGCGTGTCGCCGCTCTTCGTCTTGCCGCCCACCGCGATGTCCTTGTCCATCGCAATGAACCATTGCGGTGTGTTGCGGAAGATTACCGGCTTCTTGGAGCGCCAGGAGTGCGGATATTGATGCTTCAGCCGGCCGCGGGCGAGCAGCATGCCTTTCTCGACGAGCGCCTTGATCACGGCCTCGTTGGCATCGCCCTTCTCGCCCTTGTCGGTGATGACGCGCTTGCCGGCAAAGCCCGGCGCATGATCGGTGTAGGCGCCATTCTCGTCGACGGTATAGGGGATGGCGGTGTTGATGCCGCGCGCGTCGAGATCGCGCGCCTCCGCCATCCAGACATCGAAGTCCTCGCGGCCATGGCCGGGCGCCGTGTGCACGAAGCCGGTGCCGGTGTCGTCGGTGACATGGTCGCCAGGCAGCAGCGGCACGATGAAGTCGTAGCCACCGCCGACGCCCTTGAGCGGATGGGCACACTCGATCGCGTCCATGGTGTCGCCGGGGACGTCGCGGACCTTCTCATAAGCCGTCACGCGCGCCTGCTTGAAGACGTCTTGCGCGAGCGCATCGGCGAGGATGAGGAGATCGCCGTTCCTGGCCCAATTGTCGGCGGGGGCGTCCGTCACCTTGTAGAGGCCATAAGCGATCTTCGGCGAGAACGAGATGGCGCGATTGCCCGGCAGCGTCCAGGGCGTGGTGGTCCAGATCACGACGCTCGCCGAGGCGAGCGCACCGTGCGCGGGCGAGGTCACCGGGAATTTCACCCAGACCGTATCGGACGTGTGGTCCTCGTACTCCACCTCGGCTTCGGCCAGCGCGGTCTTCTCAACCACGCTCCACATCACCGGCTTGGAGCCGCGATAGAGCGTGCCGTTTGCGGCAAACTTCATCAGCTCGCGCGCGATCTGGGCTTCGGCCGGATAGCTCATGGTGGCGTAGGGATGGTCCCAATCGCCGATCACGCCGAGGCGCTTGAACTCCTCGCGCTGCACGCCGAGCCAGTGCGTGGCATAGGCGCGGCACTCCTTGCGGAAATCAATCATCGCGGCGCTGTCGCGGAAGTCGGGCTTCTGCTTGCCCTTCTTGCGATAATGCTCCTCCTCGACCTTCCACTCGATCGGCAGGCCGTGGCAGTCCCAGCCCGGCACGTAGTTGGAATCGAAGCCGAGCATCTGCTGGCTCTTGGTGACGAGGTCCTTCAGGATCTTGTTCAGCGCCGTGCCGATATGGATGTTGCCGTTGGCGTAGGGCGGGCCGTCATGCAACACGAACTTGGCGCGGCCCTTCGCACTCTGGCGCAGCTTCTCGTAGAGGCCGATCTCGTACCAGCGCTTGAGGATCTCCGGCTCGCGCTGCGGCAGGCCGGCGCGCATCGGGAATTCGGTCTGCGGCAGGAACAGGGTCTTCGAATAGTCCTTGGCTTCAGACTTTTGGGACTTTTGCGGCTTTTCGGACATGAGGCTGACTGGCTCGGAAGGGCGCGGGAACGGATGGCGATGCAAAATCGCGGGTGAAACGACGAAATCCCGGTCTTGCGCCGAGCCTTCAGGCTCAGGCGGAAGCCGGGCCGCTAATCCCTATGATGCGCCGCGCAAACATGGGCTCTCCATAGCAGGGGGGCGGAGGAAGCGCAAAGGTCCGGGGGCCCGGTTTCGCCTCTCAATCGATCACGCCCAGGCGCGGAAACGCGTCCGGGGCGGCGGCGAGCATGGCGCGGGCGCGGGCGGAATCGTCGTCCATCTGGTGAATCAGGGCCTCTAGACCATCGAATTTCAGCTCATCGCGGATGAAGCCGATGAAGGCGCAGTCGAGCGCCTGCCCGTAGAGGTCGCCCTTGAAGTCGAACAGGAAGATTTCGAGCAGCGGGGCGCCATTGTCGAAGGTCGGGCGGCGGCCGAAGCTGGCCACCCCGTCCAGCCGCTCGGTGCCGCGGCCGACCCGGACCGCGTAGATGCCGTGCTTGAGGCCGCAATTGGCGTCCAGGCGGATGTTGGCGGTGGGATAGCCGAGCTCGCGGCCGCGCTTTTCGCCGTGGATGACCTCGCCGGTGATGAACCAGGGCGCGCCCAGCATGGTCGTGGCCTCGTCGAGCTGGCCCTCGGCGAGGGCGATCCGGATCGCGCTGGAGGAGACCGGCCGCTCGTCGATATCGACATGCGGCTGGACGTCGACTTCGATGCCGAGCCGGGGCGCCTCGTTGACCAGGAGGCTCGGGGAGCCGACGCGACCCTTGCCGAAATGGAAGTCGTAGCCGACCGCGATGCCGCTGACGCCGAGACGCCCGATCAGGTCGTGGTGAATGAAATCTTGCGCGCTGGTTCCGGCACGGGCCTTGTCGAAGGTCATGACCACGGCGCCGGCAAGCCCGGTACCGGCCAGAAGCCGCAGCTTGGCCCGCTCGTCCGTCAGGCGGAATTGCGGGGTGTTGGGGCTGAAGAACCGTCGCGGATGCGGCTCGAAGGTCAAGGCCAGCGCAGGCCGGCCATGCGCCCTGCCCATCTCCAGGGCAGCCGCGATGACGGCGCGATGGCCGAGATGCACGCCGTCGAAATTGCCCATGGCAACCACGGCGCCCCTCGGAATCGCGGAATCCGGCGTTGTATCGCGGATGACGGTAAAAGGCGGAGCCATCAGGGGAATTCTCGAACCGGGCAGGACCGGCCCGGACCGTGGCGCGACCGGCACCGCGAAGTCAAGCGGCGGGGCGGGCAGACATTGAACACGATTTCAAGCCTTCGGAGCTGACCGCAGTTAACGCGCTGTTTAAGGCCTTGGTGCTAGTCCTTGAGGCGTGGAACTGCCGGGCGCCGGCCTGGCAGGTCCGATCGTAATATTCCTGGGTTTGCGTTGGGGGAGTCGAGATGGCGGTTGATTTGTCGATGCCGGTTCTGGTGGTGGATGACTACAGCACCATGATCCGTATCATCCGGAATCTGCTGAAGCAGCTTGGCTTCGAGAACATCGATGATGCCAGCGACGGTTCGGCAGCGCTGAACAAGATGCGCGGCAAGAAGTACGGGCTCGTGATCTCCGACTGGAACATGGAGCCGATGACGGGCTACGACCTCCTGCGCGAAGTCCGCGCGGATCCGAACCTCGCCACCACGCCCTTCATCATGATCACCGCGGAATCGAAGACCGAGAACGTGATCGCGGCCAAGAAGGCCGGCGTGAACAACTACATCGTCAAGCCGTTCAATGCGGCGACGCTGAAGACCAAGATCGAGGCGGTCTTCCCGGACATGGCGAGCGCGTAAGGGCGCTCTTCGCCGGACAACAATTTTCCATTTGGAACGTCATGCCCGGGCTTGTCCCGGGCATCCACGTTCTTGGATGCAAAAAAAGGAAGACGTGGATGGCCGGGTCATAGGCGAGCGCAAGCGACGCCGTCCTTCGGACGGCTATGCCCGGCCATGACGGCGTCTGAGGCTTGCCCTTTGGTCTAAGTCCATTGCAGCTGCGCGCGCTCCGCCGTCACCACTTCAATTCGCGCATCAGCGCCTTCGGCGGGTGGCCGAACAGCTCCATGACCGAATTCGGGTCGAGCTGGTCGAGGCCCTCGAACTCCTCGGCATGGATGCCGCGGGTGACGAACAGGCAGTCGATGCCGAATTCGCGGGCGCCGGTTAAGTCGGTGCGGACGGAATCGCCGATCGCCAGCACCTTCTTCCGGTCGATCTGGTAGCCTTGGCGTTCGCCGGCAAGCGCCATGGCGCGCTCGTAGATCGGCCGGTGCGGCTTGCCGTAGAAGATCACCTCGCCGCCGAGCTCGCGGTAGAGCTCGGCGATGGCGCCGGCGCAGTAGATCAACCGGTCGCCGCGTTCCACCACGATGTCGGGGTTGGCGCAGACCAGCGTCAGCTTGCGCTCGCGCGCCTGCAGCATCATGCCGCGATAGTCTTCCGCCGTCTCGGTCTCGTCGTCGTAGAGGCCGGTGCAGACGATGTAATCGGCTTGCTCCAGCGGCGCGGTCACCGCATCGAGGCCGCGATAGATCGAGTTGTCGCGCTCGGGGCCGAGCCAGAACATCTTGCGGCCGGGATGCTCGGCGACGTAGAGCCGGGTCAGGTCGCCTGAAGATACGATCGCGTCATAGGTCTCATCGGGGACGCCGAGCTTGCGCAATTGCCGCTGCACGGAGTCGGCAGGGCGCGGTGCGTTGGTGATCAGGATTACCGTACCGCCGCGGCTGCGATAGGTGTGCAGCGCCTCGCAGGCTTCGGGGAAGGATTCCAGCCCGTTATGGACCACGCCCCAGATATCGCTGAGCACGACCTCCACGCCGCCCACGAGCTCGCGCAGGCCTTCGGCAAAATGCAGCGCGGTCATGACGTGCGCGGCCGATCAGATGCGGCGCGCGAGCGCTGCGTTTCCGGTGATGCGTTGGGGCGGAGGCGCCGAAGAGGTCGCGCCTGAGCTGGGTGTGGCGGAGCCATTGGATCCCTGAATGTCCTGCGCCTGGTTCGGCGAGGCCCCGCCGGTAGCAGATGCCCCCTCCGGCCGCAATGGCCGGGGCGGCGCGAACAGGAACCCTTGGCCGAACCGCACGTCATAGTCGAGCAGGTCGACCACGGCGCGCTCGCCTTCGATCCGTTCGGCGATCAGGTCGATGCCGAAGCGGCCGAGCAGGTCGGAGAGGTCGGACGGGTGGATGTCGGAGGCGGAGGCCTGCTTGGGATCGAGCAGCAGCGCGGCCGGCACCTTGATGAAGCGAACCCCGCGATCGGCCAGCTCGCGCGGTTCGATGCGCAAATCCGTGACATGGTCGATGGAGAAACGGAAGCCGCGCTGGGCGAGCGCCGCGAGGTTCTCGGTCTCGGCGGGGCCGAGATTGCGGAAGGTCGACTGCTTGAACTCCAGCACCAGCGAGGGTGCCAGCGCGCGGTTGGCTTCCAGGAAATCGAGACATTGCGCGAAGGTGGTGGAATTGCCCAGCGTGGACGCCGCGACGTTGCAGAACACGCCGACGTCCTTGTTGCGCACCATCAGGCGCCGCAGCACCTGCACGCATCGCAGCATCACCATGTTGTCGATGCGCCCGATCAGGCCCGAGGCTTCCGCGATGCTGATGAACTCTTCGGCGGCGATCAGCTGGTCGCGCTCGTCGCGCAGGCGCGTCACCGCCTCGTAGAACCGCACCTTGCGCTGCGGCAGCGTGACCATCGGCTGCAGGAAGATATCGATGCGGTTCTCGTCGACCGCATTGCGCAGCGTCGCCAGCAATTGGGTCTGGTTGCGTCCATTGGCGGTCTGAACCGGGGGGGCGGCCTGGACCTGCACCGTCGGCGGCGCCGGCCGTAGCGGGGGCTGCGGAAGCGGAGGAGGAGCGAGCGGCTTCTCCTCGAACGGGGCAGCCAGATCGATCGGCGTTTCCGGCTCGGGCCTTGAGACCGGGGCGGGTGCGGGAGCCGGCGCGTGGCCGGCGAGCAGATCCTCATGGGCCGCCACGGTGGTGGCGAGCTGCCTGACCAATCCGCCAAGTTCGTTGATCTCGCCGATGACCGACTGGATGCGGTCGGAATTGGTCGAATTGGACGCGGCGATGCGGCTCTCGACCGCAGCCAGCCGGCGGCCGAACTCGGCCGCCTGGCGGGCGAGGTCGGCGGTGCCGCGCGAGAGATCGGCGATCTGGCCGCCGACGTCGCTGCGGTCGCGCAGCCGCATCGACACCGCGTTGTAGAGGATCAGGAAGGTCAGCGCGGTCAGCGCCACGATCGCCGATTCCGTTCCGCTGATGCCGGCGACCGAATAGAGCACGAGCCCGAGCGAGGCCGCGACCAGGACCATGCAGATGGCGATGAAGATCGTCGAAATGCGAATCATGCCGCGCGTTATGCCTTTAAGAGCTGACTGCCTCACCCGGGGAAAACACGGGTCGCTCGACCTCGTCACGCCTCATGCTCCCCCAAGCTTCGATCAGCCTAACATCATTGTTGATTCGAGGGGATAGGACTGTGTCGGAGCCTATTCAGGCCCGCGCGCCCAAAGCGTTTCGTCACACGTCTGCCGGCTCAGGTGCGGAAATCAAGACGCTCTCAGCGGAAAATCATGCCGCCCTCAAGGCCAGCGCGCCGCATGCGCCCTATCGTCCCGGCGTTTTCAACCGCAGGAGATTGCCATGTCGACATCCGCCGCGCTCAAGCCAGCCGCCCCCCAACCTGATCTTGCCGCCGTCAAGCAGCGCCAGCACGGCGCCTGGTCGTCCGGCGATTATGCCGTGGTCGGCACCACCTTGCAGATCGTCGGGGAACAGCTCTGCGAGGCCATTGACTTGCGCGCCGGCAGCAAGGTGCTGGACGTCGCTGCCGGCAACGGCAATGCGACGCTGGCGGCGGCGCGGCGCTGGTGTGACGTCACATCCACCGACTACGTGCCGGCGCTGCTCAAGCGCGGGCGCGAGCGCGCCATGGCCGAACACCTCGCCGTCGAGTTCCGCGAAGCGGATGCCCAGGCGCTGCCCTTTGCGGATGCCGCCTTCGACGTCGTGCTCTCCACTTTCGGCGTGATGTTCACGCCGGATCAGGACAGGGCGGCCTCCGAGCTCGCGCGGGTCTGCAGATCCGGCGGCAAGATCGGTCTCGCCAACTGGACGCCGCAAGGCTTTATCGGCCAGCTGTTCAAGACCATCGGCAAGCATTTGCCGCCGCCGGCCGGGGTGAAATCGCCCGCCATGTGGGGCACACCGGCACGGCTCGAGGAGATGTTCGGCGGCGTGGCCGCGGAGATCGCCGCCGAGCCGCGCATGTTCGTGTTCCGCTATCGCTCGCCGGACCACTGGCTCGACATCTTCAAGACCTTCTACGGCCCCACGCTGAAGGCGTTTGCCGCGCTCGACGCAAGCGGCCAGGCCGCGCTGACGCGCGATCTCCTGACGCTGCTCGAAGAGTTCAACCACGCCGATGACGGCACGATCGTGGTGCACAGCGAATATCTGGAAGCCGTGATAACCAAGCGCTGATCGCGCCCGGGATGCGGTCGGGCCAGCTTCGGCCCGACCGCTACCGATCAAAATGGCGCGGTGGCGCCGACCGTGTCGGCGGAGACGGCGTCCCGGGTGCCGAGCGGCTTCGCCCGCCCGGTGGTGGTATCGCGCAGCGTCTGCCGCTCGATCTCCGAATTCAGCTCGGCGCCGAACATGATGACGATCGCCGACATCCACATCCACGTCATCAGGCCGATCGCCGCGCCCAGCGAGCCGTAGGTTGCGTTGTAATTGGCGAATTCCGAGAGATACCAGGACAGCAGGGCGGAGCCTGCGATCCAGAGGATCGCGGCAATCACGGCGCCGAGGCTCAGCCATTGCCAGCGCGGCGCGTCACGGCTGGGCGCGAAGCGATAGAGGATGGCGAGTGCGACCAGCAGGATGATGAACAGCAGCGGCCATCGTGCCAGCGCCACGATCAGCTTGCTTTCCGGCGCCATGCCGAGATGATTGAGCGCAAGCGGGAAGGCGACGACGGCTCCCACCATCAACAGCAGCGCCACGATGCCGCCGACGGTGAAGGCCAGCGAGACCATGTTCAGCCGGATGAAGCTGCGCTTCTCGCGTTCCTCATAGGCGACGTTGAGGGCGTCGAAGATCGCCTTGACGCCGGCATTGGCGCTCCAGATCGCAAGCAGCAGGCCGACCAGGAAGGTGACGCCGAGCGTCGCATTGCCGTTCGACACCACGCGGGCGACCTGGTCCTCGACGATCTGGAACGAGCCCTCCGGCAGCATGGTCGCAAGCGTGTGCAGATTGGCGCTGATCGTGGCGGGATCGGCGAACAGGGCATAAGAGGAGACGAGCGCGGTGACTGCGGGGAAGAGCGCGAGCAGCCCGAAGAAGACGACGCCGCCCGCCGTCGCGAGCAGGCGATCCTCGTCGATGCGTTGATAGGTCCGCCAGAAAATGTCCTTCCAGCCAGCCCAGGGGATCTCGAACGGGCTTTTCGCGCGGCGGCCGCGGCCCGGCTGCATCGCCGCACCGGCCGGGTGCGTTTCCGGGGAATTCGCTTCGCCCTTGCGGTGGTGTTGCGGAGGCCCGGGCCTCGCCAGGCCGGAATCCTGAAAGTAGCGCTCCGCGGTCAGCACGAACACGGCCGTCGCCGCCACCAGCAGCCAGGAGTCGATCTGTTCGGGGCGCCGCGTCAGCATCACGCCTCCAGACTATGCCTGTTGCGTCGCCGCCGGGCGGCCGTCAGCCCGACCAGGCCGACCGCCGCGAGCATCAGGCCGAGCTGCACGGGACGGTTGGCGCGGGCCGGCCAGGTCTTGATGCCGCCGCGCTCGCCCGGTGCGAGCGGCGCGAGGGGAATCGTCGTTGCGACCTCCTTCACCGCCTCCTTGACCGTTCCACGCGGGATCCGGGGCGTGGCGATCGCCACGCGCAGACGGCTCGCGAGCGGCACGACCGGCTTGGCCTTGCGTTTCATCTGGGCCATGGCCACCCCGGCACAGACCGCAGCCAGCACCAGCAGCACTGCGGCGACGGCGCCAAATCCCCAGAACTGCCCGTAGGTGATCCCGACCCAGCGGTACAGGGCGATCAGTCCGACGAAGAATGCCGCGACAACGAACAGGCCGGCGACCGCGAACAGCCCGCCGGCCACCGCGTAAGATGTCACCTTGCCTGTGGCCTGGCTGGTCTGGTCACGCAGATAGGATTGAGCAGCGCGTTTGACGTGATTGAGCTTGAGCGCCATCCCGGCGCGCAGCAATTCGCCCGATGGCGCGAGCATGCGGACATCCTCCCAAGACGAGAAAATTCATCGGGGGATGAACGTGGCGATATTTGACTTGTTCCGACGGAGCGTGATCGGCCGCGATGAATCAGCCGAGATCGGCGGCCGCGATCCAGAACACCTCGCCCTCGGAATCTTCGGTGTCCAGCCAGAGCAGCGGCAGTTCCGGAAAGGCCTCGTCGACCAGCTCGCGGCCGCGGCCGATCTCGCAAATCAGCCCGCCATCCGCCGTCAGGTGGTCGGGCGCATCGCGTAGGATCCGGCGCACCACGTCGAGACCGTCGGCGCCACCATCGAAGGCGAGCTTCGGCTCGGCCCGGCACTCCGGCGGCAATGCCGCCATGCCCTCGGCGTCGACGTAGGGCGGGTTGGTGATGATCAGGTCGTATCTATTGCCGCCGAGAGGGGCGAACAGATCGCCGCGATACAGGCTGATGCGGTCCTCGAGCCCGTATTCGCCGACATTGCGCGCAGCGACCTCGAGCGCGCCCTTGGAGATGTCGACGGCGTCGATGGTGGCGTTCGGGAAATGATGCGCGGCGAGGATCGCAAGGCATCCCGAGCCCGTGCAGAGATCGAGCACGCGCTCGACCGCCGTCGGGTCGTCGATCAGCGATCCGGCCTCGCCGTGGGCGCCGAAATGCGACTCCAGGAGCTCGCCGATGAAGGAGCGCGGAACGATGACGCGCTCGTCGACATAGAAGGGCAGGCCGCGCATGTAGATCTTGTTGACGAGATAGGCGGCCGGTTTGCGCGTCGTGACGCGCTGATGGATGAGGTCAAGGAGGGTCTTGCCTTCCGCGGCGCTGACGCGCGCGTTGGCGAAGATCTCGAACTGGTCGGGATTGAGATGCAGCGCCTCGCAGACCAGGAACGCGGCTTCCGCGACGGGGTCGGTCGTGCCATGAGCAAAGGAAAGCTTGGCCTCGACGAAGCGGCTCACCGCATAGCGGACGAAGTCGAGCAGCGTGAGAAGCTCGCCGGGTCCCACCTTCGCGAGGTTAGGCGCGGCGCGGCCGCGCGCGGTCTTTTTCGTTGGCTTGGCCATCAGGATTTGGTCCAGCGTGCGGCGGCTTCGTCGTCACGGGCATGGGCCTCGACCCAGCCGGTGCCGGTGGCGCTCTCTTCCTTCTTCCAGAACGGCGCGCTGGTCTTGAGATAGTCCATCAGGAACTCGGCGGCCTGGAACGCCGCCTGTCGGTGCTGCGAGGCGGTCACCACCAGCACGATGTTCTGGCCCGGCATCAAGCGGCCGACGCGGTGGATCACCGTGATGCCGTTGAGCGGCCAGCGCGAGACGGCCTCTTCGGCGTGGCGCCTGATCTCTTCCTCCGCCATGCCCGGGTAATGTTCGAGCGTCAGCGCGGCGACCGTGGCGCTGTCCTCGTCGGCGCGGCAGATGCCGGAAAATGTCACCACAGCGCCGATATCCGTCCGGCTGCTCGTCAGGACCGAGATCTCGCGCGCGATGTCGAAATCGTCTTCCTGGATACGGATGGTGACGGGGCAGGTCATGAGGCTAGCCGCCGGTCATGGGCGGGAAGAACGCGATCTCGCGGGCGCCTGCGATGGCGGCGTCCTGCTTGACGTGAGCGCGGTCGATCGCGGCGCGGATCACCTTCGGCTTCTCGAACGCGTACGCATAGGCTTCGCTTTGGCCGGAGAGCCAGGCGATCAGCTCCTCGACGGTGCGCACGCTCGCGGGAGGCTCGATCGTCTCTTCGGCCTTGCCGACGCGCTCGCGCACCCAGGCGAAATACTTCACCTTCATCCCTCGTCCTCCTTGATGAGGTGATGGATGCCGGCGCGGAAATAGTCGTAGCCGGTGTACATGGTGAGGATCGCCGAAGCCCACAGCAGCGCGAGGCCAATCATCGAGACCACCGGCACCACCTGATCGCCGGCTGGGCCGGCGATCAGGAAGCCGATCGCAACCAGCTGGACCGTGGTCTTCCACTTCGCAAGCTTGGTCACGGGCACGCTGACACGGAGCGCAGCCAGATATTCGCGCAGGCCCGAGACCAGGATCTCGCGGCACAGGATCACGATGGCGGCCCATAGCGACCAGCCGTGAATGATGCCGTCCGCGGCCAGCATCAACAGGCAGGAGGCGACCAGTAGCTTGTCGGCGATCGGATCGAGCATGCGGCCGAAAGCCGATTGCTGATTCCAGATCCGCGCGTAATAGCCGTCGAGGTAATCCGTCACCCCTGCGGCGATGAAAAGGGCGACCGCGAGCCAGCGCAGCCAGAGCGGCTGATCCAGAATCGACTGCGCATAGATGCATCCGACCACGACCGGGATCGCGGCGATCCGGCCATAGGTCAGGATGTTGGGGAGGGACATCGCGCGGCTGGTCGTCCCTCGTGTGGTGGCGATGTTCATCCGTCCTACCAATACCGCTGCTGCCTGAACGTCAACCGTCCCGCGCCCCAAATGAGGTGCGGACACGACGATCATATGACTGCGGTCCCCCTTTAGTTCATCCCGGTTGGGGATGGAAATACTCGAAAATCCTGCGCGCGCTCTCGGCGCTCACCCCCGGAACCTTGCCGAGATCGGCGATCGAGGCCCGTTCGATCTCCTTCAGGGTTCCGAAATGGTGCAGCAAGGCACGTTTGCGTGACGGGCCGATGCCCGGAATCTCCTGCAAACCAGCCTCGCGGATGTCCTTCTTGCGCAGCTTGCGGTGCGAGCCGATGACGAAGCGGTGGGCTTCGTCACGCAGGCGCTGGATGAAATAGAGTACGGGATCGCGCGGCTCCAGCTTGATCGCCTCGCGCTCCGGCATGAACAGGGTCTCGCGGCCGGCATCCCGGTCCGGTCCCTTGGCGACCGACATCAGCGACACCTGGGTCAGGCCGAGATTGGCGAAGATCTCGCGCACGGCGTTGAGCTGGCCGCGGCCGCCGTCGATGATCACGAGGTCGGGCCATTGCGGGAAATCGTCGTCCTTGGCCTTGTTGCCTTCCTTGGCGGCATCCTCGGGCGGATTGATCAGGCGCTTGAAGCGGCGCTCCAGCACTTCGCGCATCATGGCGAAGTCGTCGCCGGGCGTGATCCCTTCCGACTTGATGTTGAACTTGCGGTACTGGTTCTTCACGAAGCCATCTGGGCCCGCGACGATCATGGCGCCGACCGCGTTGGTGCCCTGGATGTGGCTGTTGTCGTAGACCTCGATGCGTTTGGGCACGTGCGGCAGGCTCAGCGTCGCGGCCATGGCCTCGAGCAGCCGGCTTTGCGTCGCGGTGTCCGCGAGCTTGCGGCCGAGCGCCTCGCGCGCATTGGTCAGCGCGTGGGCGACCAGCTCCTTCTTCTCGCCGCGCTTGGGCGCGGTGACCTCGACCTTGTGGCCAGCCTTGATCGATAGCGCGTTGGCGAGCAGCTCGCTCTCCTCGATATCGTGCGAGAGCAGGATGTTTCTCGGCGGCGGCTTGTCGTCGTAGAACTGCGCCAGGAAGGATCCCAGCACCTCCTCCGGGGTAAAGCTCTTCTCCGCGCGCGGAAAGTAGGCGCGGTTGCCCCAGTTCTGTCCGGTGCGGAAGAAGAACACCTCGACGCAGGAGAAGCCGCCCTCCTGGTGGATGGCGAACACGTCGGCTTCCTCCACCGTGCGCGGATTGATGCCCTGCTGCGACTGGATCGCCGACAGCGCGGCGAGGCGGTCGCGGTACAGTGCGGCGCGCTCGAATTCGAGCTCGTTCGAGGCCTTCTCCATCTCGCCGGCGAGCTCCTGCTTCACCGCATGGCTCTTGCCGGAGAGGAAGTCGCTGGCCTCGCGCACCAGCGTCGAATAGCCGCCGAAATCGATCTCCCGGGTGCAGGGTGCGGCGCAGCGGCGGATCTGGTGGAGCAGGCAGGGCCGGGTGCGGCTCTCGAAGAAGGAATCAGTGCAGGAGCGGATCAAGAACGCGCGCTGCAGCGCCGTGATGGTGCGGTTGACCGCGCCGGCGGAGGCAAACGGGCCGAAATAGCGCCCGGGCCGGGTCTGCGCACCGCGATGTTTCAGGATCTGCGGCGCCCAATGGTCGCCGGTGATCAGGATGTAGGGGAACGACTTGTCGTCGCGAAGCTGCACGTTGAAGCGCGGCCGCAGCTGCTTGATCAGGTTGGCTTCCAGCAGCAGCGCCTCGGTCTCGGTCGTGGTCGAGACGATCTCCACCGTGACGGTGGCCGCGATCATGCGCAGGATGCGGGCCGGCAGCGGCGCACTCTGGCGCGCATAACTGGACAGGCGCTTTTTGACGTTCTTGGCCTTGCCGACATAGAGCACGTCGGCGTTCGCATTGAGCATACGATAGACGCCAGGCGAGGTCGGTGCGAGGCGGACCGCGCGCTCGATCGCCTCGTGACCGGTCGCGAGCGGGCCTTCGCCGACGGCGCCGCTCTCTTCCAGGATGTCCGGCAGCAGGGCATCGTCCTCGTCATCGCCCCCTGCCGCCGCGGGATCTACGTCCGGCCCGGCCAGCCGCTCGGGCGGCGTGTCGCTCGCAGCCGGCGGCGCCTTGCGCGCGCGGTCGTCCGGATTGTCGGGGGAATCGTGAACCATGGGACGAATTTAGGCGCTGGGGGGACTGATTTGAAGTTCCGGCCATGCGGCACGCACAGAGGATGGCGGGCAGCTCCCGGTAACGCTTCCTTAAGTCTGTTAAGCGGGCGGTAACCCGGCTTAACAGCCCTTTAACTTAAAACTCTCGATAAATCCTACGCGAAAAGCTCTTGGTTCCGTAACCATGCGGTTTTGCTCGCGCGGCGGCGCGGGCATCGCTCGGGTTGCGACAGTGGCGTTGGAGTGAGTGATGAAGAGGCTCGTTGTGGGCGCAGCCGCGTTGGTTGCGGCCGGCTGGACAGCTTCGGCAGAGGCCGCTGATCTCCAATACGGGCAGCGCGCGCCCTATACCGTCAATCAGCCGCTCAATGCCTATAGCTGGGCGGGTCCCTATCTCGGCGGCAATATCGGCTATGAATGGGGCTCGGTCGACAACAACCCCACCAAGCCGTCCGGCTTCGTCGCCGGTGTGCAGGCCGGCTACAATTTCCAGAACGGCCCGTGGGTGTTCGGCGTCGAGGGCGACATCCAGGCCGCCGGCGCCGACGACACGTTTGCGCCGTGGAAGTTCTCCAACCCGTGGTTCGGCACCCTGCGCGGCCGCGCCGGCTATGCGTTCAACAACGTGCTGTTCTACGGCACCGCCGGTCTCGCCTTCGGCGAGCTGCGCGCGCAGACCTTCGGCTGGTCGGAGTCGCACACCACCGCGGGCTGGACCATCGGCGCCGGTGCGGAAGTCGGCCTCGCGCCGAACTGGAGCGCCAAGCTCGAATATCTCTACATCGATCTGTCGACCAGCCAGTTCGCAATCACGGGCGTGTCAAACGGCTATAGCGCCAACGTTGTCCGCGCAGGCGTGAATTATCGCTTCTGACATCCAAAGAAGAAAATACCGGACCAGCCTCCCGGCCGCTCGCGGCCGGGATTTTTTTTTGCCAGGATCGCTAGGAGAGGATCACCAGATTGACCGCCTTCGGTCCCTTCCCCTTCTTGTCCGGTTCGACTTCGAAAGTAATACGCTGTCCTTCGGCAAGGTCCTTCAGTCCCGCCCGCTCCACAGCAGTGATGTGAACGAAGACGTCGCGACCGCCGTCGTCAGGCTTGATGAAGCCGTAGCCGCGCTCGCCGTTGAAGAACTTGACCGTTCCCGTCATGGCCATCGGGAAACTCCCCCTCATTGCTCCTCCGTCGCGACGCAGACTCACGTCGCGACATGACCGGGCCTTACGGAGCCCGGGAGCTGGCCATCCTTGGACGGACCTGATCGGTCCGGCGGGATCTTTCTTAGGGCCTTCACTCCGCCGCAACCATTCGCGGAAGCGGAACGTAAAGCCAGTCACGGAAATAGCATAATACGGTTCTTTGCAGATTGACTACCGGTCCTGCATATTTTTCCCAAGAATGCCGGAGTGTTACGGCTTGGCGTCAATGCTTGGCGCTAAGGCTTGGGCACCTCCAGCCGGAATCTGGCAGCACCGCCCTGGCCGAGCGGTATTTCCAGCTCCGGCAGAATGGTCTTGAGCTCGCCGTGCAGCGTGTAGGGCGGGTTGACGATCAGGAGACCGGTGGAGGTGAGGGCGGCGCTGTCGGCTTGCGGCGCGACGCTGAATTCGAGGCGCAGGCATTTTCCAGGCGGCTTTGCTGCAGCTGCGAGCCGCGCCACGGTTTGCGCCAGCGTGTCGGTGGCGCGCCGGTTCTTGGCGGGATACCAGATTACGTAGATACCGGTCGGCCATTTCGCGAACGCTGCCGAGAAGGCTTCGCCGAGCCGCTCGAACTCGTCCTTGGCCTCGAAGGGCGGATCGATCAGCACGAGGCCACGCCGCTCCTTCGGCGGCACGAAGGCCGGCAGCGCCACCCAGCCGTCGAGATCGACCACGCGGGCTTGCTCGTCGCGGCGCAGCGCATCGATCAGCGCTTTGCGGGCCTTCGGCTCGAGCTCGCAGGCGACGAGCCGGTCCTGCGGCCTGAGCAGGCCGCGCGCGATCAACGGCGAGCCCGGATAGGCCTTGAGCTCCCCCTTTGGGTTGAAGGCGCGGACGATGTCGAGATAGGGCTTCGTCAGCGCTGCGCTCTCGTTGGACAGGCGCGCCTGCAGCAGCCGCGCGATGCCGGTCAGCCATTCGCCGCCGCGGCGCGCCTCGTCGCTGTTGAGATCGTAGAGGCCGGCGCCGGCGTGGGTGTCGATGACGCGGAACGCTGCCGGCTTGTCCTGCAGATAAGTGAGGATGCGCGCCAGCACGATGTGCTTGATGACATCGGCGAAGCTGCCGGCGTGGAAGGCGTGGCGGTAGTTCATGGCGGAGAGGACTACGTTGTCTGGCGCGATCCTAACCCCCTGTCATTGCGAGCGCAGCGAAGCAATCCAGAAATGCGTCCGCGGAGGCACTCTGGATTGCTTCGCTGCGCTCGCAATGACTGAGCTACCCGCCCCTGATCGGCGGCATCGTCACCTGGTCGCGGCGGCAGGCGCGGCGCTCGATCTCGTCGCAGGCGCGGAATTGCAGGTCCTTGCTGAGGCAGATGCGGACCTCGGACAGCCGCGTCCGGTTGCAGGTGACCGAGACGGCGGCATTGCTGAGACCCGGATTGGCCTTGACGAAGGCCTCCTCGACCTCCGCCGGCGCGACGGTCTTGGCCTGCGCCAGATCGAGATATTCGGGCGGGATCTTGATCGCAGCGCGCGCCTTGCGGATCATCTCGAAATAGCCGCGGCCCTCCAGCCCGGAGCAGGTGCCGTGCTTGTCCCATTCGTTGAAGATCAGGCCCGGCGCCGGCATCAAATCGAGCATCGAGGAAACGATATTGCGGTTCAGCCGCGGCGCCGGCCGCTGGCAGTATTCCGGAAAACCGTTCTCGTATTGCGGCCACAGCCCATGCACCACGAAGGCGTAGGGCCGTCCGCCGCATTGCATCTGGGACCGGCCGCCGCGTTCGGCCGCTTCCTCGCAGAACGAGGGCGACCATGAAAGCGCCAGCACATAGAAATCGAACTCGCCCGGGGCGTTCTGCCGCTTGTCCTGTGCCTTCGCACCGCCGGCGAGGCTAGCCAACCCCGCAGCAAGAGTGAGCGAAATCATCAAACGGGACAACGAACGCAATCTGAAGTGAAACATGGCGACGCCCCTCAACTAGACTGTGCACACACAGCCTAGCAGGCGATGGGAACATTTCAAGAACAAAATTGGGGCGGCAGTCATCGGCTGGCTGATCAGCCCGAATCCGCCGCTGTTGATCAGGGCTTGGCGGCGCGGCAGGCCGGATTGTAGGCCCAGTTGCGGTCGACGCCGACGACGCACCATTCGACACCGTTGCCGTAGGAGGCAAAGCCGCCATCCTCGATGATCGAGAAATGCACCTTGCGCGCCTTGCCGTCATTGAGCATGGCCTCACCGGTGCAATAGCGGCGCGGAATGTTGTCGGACTGCCAGGGCCGGAACGCCGTCTCGCGAACGGCGGAGAAACCGGTGATCTGCAACGAAGAATTCCAGAACGTGTATTCCTTTTCGGCGAACTCGTGCACGATCCTCGGCAGAGCCCAGTCGCAAGGGGCGACGGCACCGTCATAGCGCGGCCCGCTCAGCCAGAAATTCAGCTCGAGCGGATTGGCGGCCCTGGCCTCGCCGAGCGACAGCGCTCCCAACATGAGGCCGAGCACGGCGGCAAAGCGGAGCGATTTCAGGGAGGGGGCGCGCATGGTCAATCCGGACAGCTAAGGTCTTGCGAAGGCTGGACGGTGCCGCGAAGGTTGGGGCGGGTCAAGTGCAGCGCGGCAACACTTCGCCAGGACTTGACCAGGATGTCGCGGCCAACAGGGGTTCGGTTCTTTTCACGTCCGTCCCGGCACCGTAGACTGGCGCCAGCCAATTGGAGTGACGGGAATGCGAATCATTGCGGCCGCGGGCCTTCTTGCCAGCCTGATCGTCTCGGGCATGGCGAGCCAGTCGGCGCGCGCCGACATCTTTTCTCTGGTGCCGCCGTTCAAGGGCAACGACACCGGCGGCATCATCGCCTATTCGATGGCGACCCAGGTCGATGCGCGTCAGGTCGCCGTCGATCACTGCGCCCGCTACGGCAAGGTCGCGAAATTCCTGGGCGTGCAGGCCTATGAGGGCGGCTACATCTCGTTCTCCTGCCGCTGGGTGCCCTATGGCGCCGCCGACCGGCCGATCCGCACGCTGTACTGAGGCGCTGTCGTAGGCGCCGCACCTCTCTCAGCCGGGAGCTTCCCTCATGACGCGCAAACTCGCTTTGCTCGGCTCGACGCTTTGCCTCGCATTGTCGGCAGGCAGCGCCGGCGCCGACGAACTGCCGCTGCGCAAGGCCGGTCTTTGGGAGATGAAGCTGGTCACATCGGGCTCGCCCATGCCCGAGATGACCATGCAGCACTGCACCGACGAGACCGTCGACAAGGAGATGAGCAACAACGTCTCCCCGATGGCCAAGCAGATCTGCGCCAAGCAGGAGATCAAGAAGACCGCGACCGGCTATGTCAGCGATTCCGAGTGCAGCGTCGCCGGTGTCAGCACGACCTCGCATGCCGAGATCACCGGAGACTTCAACTCGGCCTACACGGTGAAGACGACCTCACACGCCAAAGGCGGCGTTGCCGGTGCGGCGGGGCGCGATAGCACGACGACGCTGCAAGCCAAGTGGCTCGGGGCCTGCAAGCCGGATCAGAAGCCCGGCGACATCGTCATGCCCGGCGGTTTCAAGATGAACACGCGCGACATGGACAAGCTGAAGGCGCTGCTGCCGAAGTAGGTGTGCTCTTTCCCTCTCCCCTTGTGGGAGAGGGTGGATCGCCGCAAAGCGGCGAGACGGGTGAGGGGTTTCTCTCCGCGAATTCAATGAGACTTGGACGCGCGGAGAGATACCCCTCATCCGGCGCTTCGCGCCACCTTCTCCCGCAAGGGGAGAAGGGAAGACCGCACCTACACCGGTATCCGCACGCTTGCCCTCAATCCTCCCATCGGGCTGTCACCGAGCGTGATGTCGCCGCCATGCGAGCGGGCGATGTCGCGGGCGATCGCGAGGCCAAGGCCGGTGCCGCCTTCATCCTGGTTGCGGGCGTTGTCCAGCCGCAGGAACGGCTTGAACACCTCTTCGCGCAAGTGGGCGGGAATGCCCGGGCCGTCGTCATCGACGGTGACGGTCAAATAACGGTGATCGCGTTGGCCGGTGATGGCGATGTTCTTGCCGTAGCGCGCTGCGTTGGTGACGAGGTTGGCGAGGCAGCGCTTGAACGAAGCCGGCTTCACCGTCACCACGGGCAGGCCGTTGAAGGCGACGGTCGCGGTATGGCCGTGACGCTCGGCATCGCTGCGCAGCTCCTCGAGCGCCTGCGCCATGTCGGTCGGCTGCGACTGCTCGCCGGAATCGCCGCGGGCGAACGCAAGGTAATCCTCCAGCATCATCGACATTTCGTCGACGTCCTTGCGCATGCCTTCGAGCTCGGGACTGTCTCCGATCAGTGCCAGCTCGAGCTTGAAGCGGGTCAGGATGGTGCGCAGATCGTGGCTGACGCCGGCGAGCATCGCGGTGCGCTGCTCCATCGTGCGCTCGATGCGCGACTTCATCTCCAGGAAGGCGACCGCCGCGCGCCGCACCTCGCGCGCGCCGCGCGGCCGGAAATTCGGCGCCTCGCGGCCCTTGCCGAAGCTCTCGGCGGCATCGGCAAGGCGCAGGATCGGCTTGATCTGGTTGCGCAGGAACAGCACCGCGACGATCAACAGGATCGAGGACGTGCCGACCATCCAGAACAGGAAGATCTCCGAGTTCGAGGCATAGGCGGCGCTGCGCTGCGCGAACACGCGCATCACGGCGTCGTCGAGCTGGATGCGGATCTCGACCAGATTGGAGCGGCCGACCGTGTCGATCCAGAACGAGCGGCCGATCTGGCGGCCGAGCTGCACCGACAGCGTCTGGTCGAGCAGCGAGAAGAACGGTTTTGGTCCCGGCGGCGGCATGTCGCCGGCAGGCAGGAAATCGACGACGAGGCCGAGTCGCTGCTGCGCGATGCGGCGGATCTCGGAGCGGTCCTTGTCCTGCGGATAGCCCTTGTAGACGTCGATCAGCGCGGCGATGTCCTGCACCACCGCGGCCGATAGGCGGCGCGTCACCGTGTTCCAGTGCCGCTCCATGAACACGAAAGCGACGACCGATTGCAGCACCACCATCGGTACGATCATGATGAGGAGCGCGCGGGCGTAGAGGCCGGTCGGCATCCAGCCCTTGAACGCGTTGCCCATCCAGCCGTTCGCGGCGGAGACGCGGCCGGCGGCGCTCTTCAGAAGCGTCAGGCCGGTATCGATCGTGCTCATCTGGCGCGCTTCACTGCGGTTCAGGGCGAGGCCACCAGGCGGTAGCCGATGCCGCGCACCGCCTGCAGGAACAGCGGATTGGCGGGATCGGTCTCGATCTTGCGCCGGAGGCGGTTGATCTGCACGTCGACGGCGCGCTCGTTGACGCTGCCATTGCCGGTCAGTGCGCTGCGCGGCACGGTCTCGCCCGGCGTCTCCGCGAGAATCCGCAGCATCTCGCGCTCGCGGTCGGTGAGGTGGATGACCTCCTCGCCCTGGCGCAATTCGCCGCGTTCGAGATGGTAGACATAGGGGCCGAAGGCGATCTTCTCGATCGTCGTGGCCTGCGGCGGCGGCGCGGCGCGCTTGAGGATGTTGTTGATGCGCAGCGCCAGCTCGCGCGGTTCGAACGGTTTTGCGACGTAATCGTCGGCGCCGATCTGCAGGCCCTCGATGCGGGCTTCCGCCTCGTGGCGCGCCGTCAGCATCACGATCGGCACCGACGACGAGGTGCGGATGAAGCGGGCGAGGTCGAAGCCGGTCTCGCCGGGCATCATGACGTCGAGGATCAGGAGATCGAAATGCAGGCCCATCAGCTTCGAGCGCGCATCACCGGCGCTCGCCGCGGTGGTGACGCGGTAGCCTTCACTTGCAAGAAAGCGCGAGAGCAGGTCGCGGATGCGGCGGTCGTCGTCGACCAGCAAGAGATGCGGGGCATCGTCGGCCGGTTGCACCGGCGGGCGCGCGAGCGTGGCTGCGAGCGGCACGGTCACTCCTTGGCGTCTTGTTTGACGGCAGCGAAGATCGTCTCCAGCACCTTGTCCGGATCGTCGCGGTCGATCATCGCGCGCAGGAAGCGCTTGACCGTCTCGGCGTCCTGCGGACCCATCTCCGCGAGCGCCCTGGTGATCCGCGTGGTCTGCAGCCCGGCGAGCTTCTGCACCAGCGCCTCGCCCTTCGGCGTCGCGTAGAGCAGGCGCTGGCGACGATCGTTGTCGCCGGTCTTCTGCACGATATAACCCTCGTCCAGGAGCTGCTTCAGCACCCGGCCGAGCGACTGTTTGGTGATGCGCAGGACGTCGAGCAGGTCGGCGACCTTGAGCCCGGGATAGCGGTAGACGAAATGCATGACCCGGTGATGGGCCCGGCCGAAGCCGAACGCCTCCAGCTCCTGGTCGGGATCGCCGACGAAATCGCGATAGGCGAAGAACAGCAGCTCGATGATATCCCAGCGCAAATTGCCTCCATCGCCTGCGGCCGGCCGGGGCGCGGCAGCGTCTTGAGAAGGAGTCGCGAAATTTATGTCAGGCATATTGACGTATCTTGGGTTCAATGTTACAAAACGATCGACCCGCACGAAATTTTAGATCGTTTCGCGCCGGGTGGCGTCGGAGCAGGACGGCCGGAGAGAGCCGGACAGGCGGCGACGGCCGAAGCAGATCTACCGTGCGATTGTCGAGCGGCATTTCGGCAAAACATACTGGACTTCCGCCTTCCGCAAAAGCATGTCCTCGATGACATGCTGGCTGCGGAAACCGGCCGTAACATGGCTGGCGGCGGTCCGGCCAGAAACCAATCAAGCCAGCCGGGCCCGAACGGGCAGGCGGGCGCGAGAAACAGCGCCGCCACCGGCAGCGGGAGGCAAGGACATGAGCATGATATTCGACATCCAGCCCGCATCCAATCCGACGCCCGAGAAGGACCGCGTCGCCAAGCTGGTGGATCCCGGCTTCGGGCGGGTCTTCACCGATCACATGGCAATCGTCCGCTACAACCAGGCCAAGGGCGGCTGGTACGAGGCGAAAATCGAGGCGCGCGCCAACTTCCAGCTCGATCCCGCCGGCGCGGTCCTGCACTACGCCCAGGAGATCTTCGAAGGCCTGAAGGCCTACAAGCGCGACGACGGCGGGGTGAACCTGTTCCGTCCCGACGCCAATGCGCGCCGCTTCAAGGACTCGGCCGATCGCATGGCGATGGCGCAGCTGCCCGAAGACGTCTTCATCGAGGCGGTCGAGCAGGTCGTGCGCATCGACCGCGCCTGGATGCCGGGCGGCGAGGGCAGCCTTTACCTGCGGCCGTTCATGATCGCGAGCGAGACCTTCCTCGGCGTCAAGCCATCGTCCGAATACATCTTTGCGGTGATCGCCTCGCCGGTCGGCTCCTACTTCAAGGGCGGGCCCGCGCCGGTCTCGATCTGGGTGTCGGAGAACTACACGCGCGCCGCGATCGGCGGTACCGGCGCGGTCAAATGCGGCGGCAATTATGCCGCGAGCCTGCGCGCCCAGGCCGAAGCGATCCAGCACGGCTGCGACCAGGTCGTCTTCCTCGACGCGGTCGAGCGCCGCTACATCGAGGAGCTCGGCGGCATGAACGTATTCTTCGTGTTTGAGGACGGCTCGCTGTCGACGCCGCCGCTCGGCACGATCCTGCCCGGCATCACCCGCGACTCCATCATCACGCTCGCCCGCGACGCCGGCAAGACGGTGCGCGAAGAACCCTATACGCTCGAGCAGTGGCGCAAGGACGCGGCCTCAGGCAGGCTGAAGGAAGCCTTCGCCTGCGGCACCGCCGCGGTGATCTCGCCGATCGGCAAGGTGCGCTCGGTCAGCGGCGATTTCGACATCTCGGGCGGCGCCGCCGGCCCCGTCGCCATGGGCCTGCGCAAGCAGCTCGTCGACATCCAGTACGGCCGCACCAACGATCCCCACAACTGGATCCGCAAGGTGTTTTGATCACCCTCCCCTGGAGGGGTCCGGGACGAGCGTAGCTCGCCCGTGGGTCGATCGCGCGCAGCGCGAGCGGGGTGGGGTGATCTCTCAACACGGGCAGTGTTCGATGTGGAGAGACCCTCACCCCACCCCGTCTCTCATCTTCGCTACGCTCAGATGCGAGCCGACCACGGGCGAGCTACGCTCGTCCCGGGCCCCCGCCAGGGGAGGGTAAAAAGCGCAACGTTTGTGGCTTATTGCGCACTGAACGTGCTGCTGCCGACGTGCGACAAAGCCAGGACACAACAAGCGTCCCGGACATCGCGATCATGGCAACAAAGCTCTCCCAACCCATGAAATGGGTCGTTCTCGCCGCCATCACCGGCGTTTGCGTTTTCGGCATCCTGACCGTCGGCCCGACCCACGAGGTTGCTGCGCAAGACCGCTCGCCGATCGTCGATGTGCGCACCGGCGATCCCGAGATGAACACCGCGATCGCTCGCGCCCGCGGCTCGCTGCCGACTTTCTGGGCCTCCTATGAATCGCCCAAGCCGTCCGAGTCTGGTCACGCTTTGAAGGTGCGCTTTACGACCCGCAAGGGCGGGGAGCACATCTGGATCGGTGAGGTGAAGAAGCTGCCCGACGGGACCTTGACCGGCGTCTTCGCCAACGAGCCGCGCGATTTGCCGGGCAAGCGAGCCGGCGATAAGGTCAAGTTCGCGGAGGCCGACATCTCGGACTGGATGTTCATGCGCAACGGCAAGATCGTGGGCGGCGAGACTATTAAGCCGACGCTGAAATCGCTGCCGAAGGCCGACGCGGACGCGCTCCGGGCGCGAATGGAGCAGCCCTAGGGCAGTTGCCGCCTTGCGCCCCGGCTGGTAAACGCCGCGCATGGCCGAGAAACCCAAAAAACCCCAGAAACTGAAGGCGCGTCTGCCGCGCGGGCTCGAGGATCGCGACCCCGCCGCGATCCGGGCGACGCGCGAGATGGTCGAGAAGATCCGCGCCGTCTACGAGCTCTACGGTTTCGAGCCGGTGGAGACGCCGGCGATGGAATACACCGACGCGCTCGGCAAATTCCTGCCGGATCAGGATCGTCCGAACGAGGGCGTGTTCTCGTTCCAGGACGACGACGAGCAATGGATCAGCCTGCGCTACGATCTGACCGCGCCGCTCGCCCGCTACGTCGGTGAGCGCTACGGCACCGATGGTCTGGTGCTGCCCTATCGCAGCTACCGCGTTGGCTACGTCTTCCGCAACGAGAAACCCGGCCCCGGCCGCTTCCGCCAGTTCATGCAGTTCGATGCCGACACGGTCGGCTCGGCGACGCCAGCGGCGGACGCCGAGATCTGCATGATGGCGGCGGACACGATGGAGGCGCTCGGGATCGCGCGCGGCCAGTACCTGGTGAAGGTGAACAATCGCAAGGTGCTCGACGGCGTTCTGGAAGCCATTGGCCTCGCGGGTGAAGAGAATGCGGCGCGCCGACTGACCGTGCTGCGTGCGATCGACAAGCTCGACAAGTTTTCCGCCGATGAAGTGCGCAAGCTGCTCGGTCCCGGACGCTGGGATGGCGGCGAGGAAGGCAAGGGCGACTTCACCAAAGGCGCCAATTTGAGCGCGGCGGAAGCCGATGTTGTTCTCGCTATCACCAAGCCGCGCGAAGATTGGAAAGAAGCAATTGCCGCGGCAGAAACCTATCTCACCAAGAGCGAAGTCGGTCAGGCCGGCGTCAGCGAGCTGGAAGAGATTGCAAAACTGGTCACGGCCTCGGGCTATGGTGCGGATCGTATCAAGATCGATCCCTCGGTCGTGCGCGGCCTCGAATATTACACCGGTCCCGTCTACGAGGTCGAACTCCTGCTCGATACCAAGGACGAGAAGGGCCGCCCGGTGCGCTTCGGCTCGGTCGGTGGCGGCGGGCGTTATGACGGCCTCGTCTCGCGCTTCCGCGGCGAGCCGGTGCCGGCAACCGGCTTCTCGATTGGCGTATCGCGGCTGCAGGCCGCGCTGACGCTGCTCGGCAAGCTCGACACGCGGCCCGAGTTCGGCCCGGTCGTCGTCACCGTGTTCGACCGCGACCGCGTGGCCGACTACCAGAAGATGGTCGCGAGCTTGCGTACCGCGGGCATCCGCGCCGAGCTCTATCTGGGCAACCCGAAGAACATGGGCAACCAGCTCAAATATGCCGATCGCCGCAACTCACCTTGCGTCATCATCCAGGGCTCGGATGAAAAGGCGCGCGGCGAAGTGCAGGTCAAGGACCTGATCGAGGGCGCCAAGGCGGCCGCTGCGATCGCCTCCAACCAGGAATGGCGCGAGACCCGGCCGGCGCAGTTCTCGTGCAGCGAAGCCGATCTCGTCGCAAAAGTGCGCGAGGTCCTGGGCCGCCATGACGTGAAGTGGGGCTAGCTATTCGCAGGCCGCGTCATGCCCGGGCTTGTCCCGGGCATCCACGTCTTGTTTGATAGAAGAGAACGTGGATGGCCGGGACAAGCCCGGCCATGACGACAGCAGCAGGGAGAGAACAATGCCTGAGATCACCATCAGCATGGCCGAAGGCCGTACCGACGAGCAGAAGGCCGGCATGATGCGCGACATCACCCAGGCGCTGGTGAAGAATCTCGGCGTCGATGCCGATGCCGTCGTCATCCAGATCAACGAAGCCCCGCTCCGTCACAAGATGAAGGGCGGCAAGACCTTCGTGGAGCGTGCGGCGGCGGCGAAGAAGTAGCGGTCGACGGTTCTGCATTCACCGCTGTCGTCCCCGCGAAGGCGGGGACCCATAACCACAGGGAGTGGTATTGGGCCAGCTGGTAACTCCGAGCCTTCGCCAAACTTGATCCTGTGGTTATGGGTCCCGGATCTGCGCGCGCTTAAGGCGCGCTTGTCCGGGACGACACTGAGTGTAAGGGGTCCATGGACGCACGCGACTTCATCACAACAGGCATGAGCGCCGAGCGCACGCTGGTGGTCCCGGTGGAGCGCACCGTCGGGCATTTCGTGTCAGGCATGCCTTTTGTCTACGCGACGCCGATGATGATCCTGGAGATGGAGATGGCATCGGGTGATGCGATCCGCTCAGCGCTTCAGCCGGGCTGGGTCACTGTCGGTACCGAGGTCGACATCCGCCATCTTGCCGCCGCGCTCGTCGGTGCGACCGTGCGGACCACTGCAAAGGTGGTCGCGGTCGAGCGCCGCGTCATTCGCTTCGAGGTTGAGGCATTCGAGGGCCCGCGCAAGCTCGGCGAAGGCCGCCACGCCCGCGGGCTCGTCAATGTCGAGATGTTCAACAAGCGGCTCGGGGCTTAACGCGGCTGTGGATTTCGCCTAATCCAGCTTCCGCGCTTTTGGAGACGAATACGACGTTTCCTGCTCCCTGCGGAGACGCACGGCAGACAGCCTCTCGTCAATCGCCACATCCGCCCAGGTGATGCAGGTGTCTTTGGCTACCGCCTTGGTCAATCGCACATTGTGCGCAAGCCCGAGTGGCAGATAGCGCTTTTCAAGGGAGGTGCTGGCGGGCGTCAGTTTGCCGAAGACGGTGTAGCCACCTTCTCCGTCGAGCATGTCTCCCTCGCGCAAGTCCTTCTTGGCTGTGGCAGCAACATCGGCGTTGAACGTCGTGGCGACGCCTGTCGCCTCATTGCGCAGAGCGATCGAGGCAACTGAAATTCCAAGCTCCAGCCCTATGAGATGCCACTTCTTGTAGGAGCTCATGTAACGACCGCTCGGATCGGTGACGACGCTGTATTCCTGGAAACAGTTGCGGATGTAATCGCTGTCGCCTTCGAAACAGACCCACACGCCCTTGCGGATGTCGTTGGGGATGGGCCTGCCTTCGGCCGTCAGGCAGGATACGACCTCGACCTGGCCCTTGGATTCCAGGATGCCGCCCTCCGAACGGGGGCGCATCAGCGTGGGGATGTCGTCGACCGATCCCGGTGGGAATGCAAGGCCATGCGAGGGCGCCTCCAGGCCGGTTGCGTTCGCGATCGCGGCAGATTCAATCGCAGGCTTGGAGCCGTCGAGGAACGCGTTGAACATTTTTGGATTCATGCCCCCGCGCGCAGCTTGCTCTGCAGACAATCCCCAGTGATCCCAGACCGTTTCGGGCGTCGATTCCCGGTAATGCGGCAGCCATTTGTGGCCACGGCCCGCTGCCACGACGGGAAAACCGCAGGCCCTCGCCCAATCTACGAGGTCGCAAGCGAGAGCCGGCTGATCGCCATAGGCCAGGCTGTAGATCACGCCGGCCTGCCTGGCTCTCTGCGCGAGGATCGGTCCGCAGAAGGCGTCGGCTTCGACGGTCACGTTGATGACGGCCTTGCCTGCAGAAAAGGCGCCGAGGCAGTGCTCGACCGCCGCGACAGGATTGCCGGTGCACTCTGCGATCACCTCGATGCCTTCGCACTTCACAAGCGCTTCCCAGTCGTCGGTCAGGAAGGTCGTGCCGTACTTGAGAGCATCCCCGAGTGAGGTCGCGGCGAACTGCTCCGGGCGCCACCCCACCCGGTACAGGTTTTCGCGGGCACGCGATGGGGACAGGTCAGCAATTCCAACGAGATGGACGCCCGGCGTACGCAGGACTTGATGGAGATACATTGCGCCGAACTTGCCCGCCCCGATCAGTCCGATTTTGATGGGGCGCCGCTCGGCCTGTCGTTCGAGAAGTTTCGCGTAGAGGTTCACGATTGCTCTCCCTATCGGCAACGACCGGGATCGCCGCGCATTCGGCCGCCGAAGCGCTCTGATCCGTCTACTTCGCCAATTCCTTCGACCGCTGCGTGGCCGCGGCGATGGCGCGGATCATGAGTTCGCGCAGGCCCGGCTCGCCCATCAGCACACTGAGCGCGGCGGCCGTGGTGCCGCCGGGCGAGGTGACGTTCTGGCGCAGGGCGCTGGACGGCAGCTCCGACTGGTGCAGCAGCTCGCCGGAGCCGGCGACGGTCTCGCGGGCGAGCTTGGTCGCCAGCGCCTCCGGCAATCCCGCTTCGACGCCGGCGCGGGCGAGCTCCTCAGCGAGCAGGAACACATAGGCCGGGCCCGAGCCGGACACGGCGGTGACCGCGTCCATCAATCCTTCATCCTCGACCCATTCGACCGAGCCGGTGGCGCGCAGCAGCGCATCCGCCACCGCGCGCTGCGCGGCGCTGACGTTGTTCGCGGCAACAGCGACGGTGATGCCGCGGCCGATCGCTGCCGGCGTGTTCGGCATCGCGCGCACCACGGCGCCGCCACAGACCTCCTGGAGCGAGGCGATCGTGGTGCCTGCCATGATCGAGACCACCGACGTCTTCTCCGAGACGAACGGCTTCAGCTTGGCGCCGGCCTCGCGGAACATCTGCGGCTTCACCGCCACGACCAGCGTCTCGACGGCGCCGGCGGCGCTCACATCAGGATTGAGCACGACGCCCTTGGCGGCCAGCGCGGAGATCTCGGGCGCAATGTGCGGCTCGATCACCGCGACGCGGCGCGGATCGAGTCCGCCCGAAAGCCATCCGGTCAGCATCGCGCCTCCCATCTTGCCGGCGCCGGCAAGCAGGATTGTGCCGGTGACGTTTTGGAGGGTGCTGTTCGCCATCGGTGTCGCCAAATACTCGGTGTCGTCCCCGCGAAGGCGGGGACCCATAACCACAGGCCGTTCTAATGGACGGAGGGCAGAGCAACAAGCGTTGTGCCACAAGCGAAATCACGCGGTCTGGATCCCGGATCTGCGCGCGCTTTGGGCGCGCTTGTCCGGGATGACGTGGGGAGGGAGCTGCCGCCCTCGCGCCTTGGGAGGCCCTACGCTTCTCCGACCGTATCGAACATTGCCGCGTCCATCGCCTCCGCCGTGCTCTTGCCGGCCCACACCACGAACTGGAACGCGGGGAAGTAGCGCTCGCAGGCATGAATGGCGCCGGCGAGCATGACCTCGCATTGCGCCGGCGAGGCGGTGAGGCCGCCCGGCAGCACCAAGGCCTGGCGGTGCATCACCATGCCGGTGGTGGTCCACAGGTCGAAATGGCCGACCCACAGCTGCTCGTTGACAGCGGCGACGAGCCGCTGCACCTCGCCGCGGCGCGCGGGCGGAATCTTCATGTCGAAGGCGCAGGCCAGATGCAGCGCCTCGATCTCGCCCATCCAGGTAAAGGAGAGCTGGTAGTCGGTCCATTGTCCCTTGGAGACAATCGTGAGCTCGTCCTCGCCGGAGCGTTCGAACGGCCAGTTGTTGCTGGCGGCGATGTCCTCGACCACCGCGAGCGGATGGTTTCTGGAATCGATAGTGCCTTCGAGCAGGGACATGCCGTCTCGACCTCTTGCCTTCTTGTTGTCTTTGATACGCACGCGGTTGGGCCCGGCGCGCACTCCCTAAAACGTCGCTGCGGCGTCCCTCGGATCAGCCTTTGCAATCCCCTCGGAGTCGCTGTTGCGATCCCTCGGATCAGCGCAGGCCTGTCGCGGATCAAGTGATGTGATTTGCGGAATCTGCGCAACGGGGTCGCGAGTCCGTCCACAAGCCAGGACTCGTTCGTCCACAGCTCATCTCCGCCACAATTCTTAACGGACGAGAACAAACCGGAATCGGATTCGGCAAAAAAGCTCGCCGCAAATTCCGTGAGGCGAGGGCCGGACCGCCGTGCGGGCATGGGACCATGCGCTTGGCCCATGCGGAACATGCTTGCCGCGACTGCCCGGCGGCGGCATATTTCGTGATAGGCCGTTCATCCCGGACGGCCGATGTTCTCAGGGCGGGGTGAAAGTCCCCACCGGCGGTAAGGGCCGAACGGCCCAAGCCCGCGAGCGCCTTCCGCGAGGGCTATCCCGAACGGAAGGGTCAGCAGATTCGGTGCAACTCCGAAGCCGACGGTTAAAGTCCGGATGAAAGAGAACGGTCGCTGGCAGACGCATCGCAAGGTGCGGCTGTTTGTCGTTCCGTGTGCCCTGATTCTGGTCCTTAAACCGAGGAAAGCCATGAATCAGATGCTGCAAGACCCCCAAAACGAAACGTCCCAAACGCCGCCGCCGGTTCCCGTGGATCCGGCCCCTGCGCATCCGCGTTTCGCCAAGCCGCAGCGGGTGGCCTTCGTGCAGGCCTGCTGGCACCGCGACGTGGTCGCGGAAGCCCGCATCGCCTTCATGAAGGAGGCGGAAGCCCGCCACCTCACCCATGTCGACGTGTTCGAGGTGCCGGGCTCGTTCGAGATCCCGCTGCACGCGCAGGTCCTCGCCAAGACGCGGCGCTACACCGCGATCGTCGCGGCCGGTCTCGTCGTCGACGGCGGCATCTACCGCCACGAATTCGTCGCCGACACCGTGATCAAGGCGCTGATGGACGTGCAGCTGCGCACGGAGGTGCCGGTGTTCTCGGCCGTGCTGACGCCGCAGCAATTCCACGAGACCGAGGTGCACTACGATTTCTTCCGCAAGCACTTTGCGATCAAGGGCGTCGAGGTCGCGACCGCCTGCGCGGAGACGTTGCACGGCCTGGAGCGCCTGCGCGGCCAGGTCGCAGCGGGGATCGTGGGGTAGGCAATGGTCATTCCGGGGCGCGCGCAGCGCGAGCCCGGAGTCCATTGATCGACACGGATTGCTGCAAGATGGATTCCGGGTTCGGCGCTGACGCGCCGCCCCGGAATGACGGTGCTAGATCAAATCAGTCGAACAGGCTCGACACCGATTCTTCCGCCGCCGTGCGCGCGATCGCATCCGAGATCAGGCTGGCGATCGGCAGGGTGCGGATGTTCGGCGCCTTGGTCACCGCGTCGGTCGGCAAGATCGAATCGGTGATCACCAGCTCCTTCAGCCTGGAGCCGGCGATGCGCGCCGCCGCGCCGCCGGAGAGCACGCCGTGGGTGATGTAGGCGTAGACGTCCTTGGCGCCCTTGGCGAGCAGCGCATCGGCCGCGTTCACCAGCGTGCCGCCGGAATCGACGATGTCGTCGACGAGGATGCAGGTGTGGCCGGAGACGTCGCCGATCACGTTCATGACCTCGGATTCACCCGGGCGCTCGCGGCGCTTGTCGACGATCGCGAGCGGGGTGTTGATGCGCTTGGCGAGGCCGCGCGCGCGGGCGACGCCGCCGACGTCGGGCGAGACCACCATCGTCTTGGTCAGGTCGAACTTGTCCTTGATGTCGCGCACCATCAGCGGCGCGGCGAACAGGTTGTCGGTCGGGATGTCGAAGAAGCCCTGGATCTGGCCGGCATGCAGGTCGAGCGTCATGACGCGGTCGACGCCGGCCTGCGTGATCATGTTGGCGACGAGCTTGGCCGAGATCGGCGTGCGCGAGCCTGATTTACGGTCCTGCCTTGCGTAGCCGAAATAGGGCAGCACTGCGGTGATGCGGCGCGCCGAGGAGCGGCGCAGCGCGTCGGTGATGATGAGCAATTCCATCAGATGGTCGTTGGCGGGGAACGAGGTCGACTGGATGACGAAGGCATCCGAGCCGCGGACGTTCTCCTGGATCTCGACGAAGATCTCCATGTCGGCGAAGCGCCGCACCACCGCCTTGGTCAGCGGCAGGTCGAGCCCTTGCGCGATCGCCTGGGCGAGGGCCGGATTGGAGTTGCCGGCGACGAGCTTGATGGAGCCGTTTTTGGCCGACATGGACGCTTCCTCCCGCGCTTTGCTGGATACGACCTTCAACATCTGAGAATACCCGCTGGCAGCACGGTTACGACGGGCGAGGAAATATCAGGCGGAAGGCCGCAATGGCAACCCGGGATGCTACGTTTTCCCTTCGAAAATCCTGAGTCGGGCCAACGGCTTGGCCGCAAGTTGAGGCCGTGGTTTCGCGGGGGTTATTGCTCGGCATAGCCGAGCGCTGATGCCGGCATGTCCTGCGCGGGAGCGTCCTTGACGACGCTGGCCACCGCCGGTCCCCGCAATGCCGGAGCCGCGCCGGGTGCATCCGGCGTTCCGTTGATCATGTTGGAAAGTCCGCTGAATCCGGCCTGGGCGATCTTCCGCAGCACGAGGTCGTCGGCAGCCGACCACGCGTCGCGCCCGCCCTTGGCCGAGGTCGGTTCCTCGCCGGAGAGACGCAGCGCGCGCTGCTGGTTGGCGTCGTAGACGTCCCAGACCCAGGCGATCACGGTCTTGCCGCGCACCACCTGGGCGGAGAGGTAGCTGCGCACGCGATAGGCAGCCGTACCTTCGCGGGAGACCACGGACAGGCTGCGCAGCTTGGATTCGCTGTCGAGCACGCCGACCATGCGGTCGAACACTTGCGGAGGTGGCCCGTCGATCGATTCGAAGGCGATAGTGGCCCCGCTGCCGGCGCTCGGCGCCATCGCATAGGAATTGGCGGCACTGCCGCCGCCGCCGGCGCAGCCGCCCAGCGCGGCCGCCGCCACCAGCAGCATGACCGCCAGCACGCGCGAACCCGCGCGGCGGAAGATGAATGACGCGTCCCTCATTATGGAAGGCAGCGATATCGTTAAAATCGATTAAGGTCTAGGGCAGGCGCGACACATCCCCACTGTCATTCCGGGGGCGATGCGCAAGCATCGAACCCGGAATCCATTTCGCCGCGTGAATTGCCGCACGATGGATTCCGGGTTCTCGCTTCGCGAGCCCCGGAATGACACGGGGTTGCCCCTGTGTTCACCCATCCAGCGCAATCGCGTGAACGTGACGGCCGTAATCCGGCTCCTTGCGATGGACCGAACGCCGATAGCTGAAGAAGCGCTCGTCGGCGTAAGTATCGAGGCCGAGATCGTCGATCATCAGGATGCCTGCGGCCTCGAGCCGCTTGCGGATGTAGCCGGCGAGATCGAACATCGCGTGGCCCTCGCGCACCGAGGGGATGAAGAACACAGTGTTCTCGGCATCCTGTTCGATGAAGCGCGCGACGAACTCGTTGCCGACCTCGTAGCTGTCCTGGCGGATCAAGGGGCCGATCGCGGCGATGATGCCGCCGCGCGTGGCGCCGAGCTGCTCCATCGCCGCGATGGTGGAATCCAGCACGCCCGTCAGTGCGCCCTTCCACCCCGCATGCGCGCCACCGATCACGCGCGCCTGGGGATCGACGAACAGCACCGGCCCGCAATCGGCGGTGGAGACGCCGAGCGCGATGCCTGGCGTCTTCGTCACCAGCGCATCGCCCTTCGGCCGTGGCCCGCTCGGCCACGGTGCCTCGGCAACCAGCACGTCGGGCGAATGGATCTGGTGCAGGCTGAGGAAGCGCTCGGGCGCAACGCCGACATGCTCGGCCATGCGGCGCCGGTTCTCGGCGACCAGGGTCTGATCGTCGTTGGAGCCGAGCCCGCCGTTCAGCGCGGAATAAATGCCGCCGGAGACGCCGCCTTCGCGGGTGAAGAAGGCATGGCGCAGGCCGGGCACGGCCGACAGCAGCGACGAAGCTATCGTCATGAGGCCTCTCCTGTCTGTTCGAGATCGCTGAGGCCGGCAAGGCTTGCCAGCCGCGGCTCCGAGATGCCGAGCACCTTGAACATCGAGCCCATGCCGCCACGCCCGGTATCGGTCAGGCGCTTGAGCGCCACCGAAATGTCGGTGGCGACGTCGGGCGCTGCTTTCTGCATCAAGGCGGCGGCGCGGGTGTCGATGCCGATCCGCTTGAGGAAGTCGCCTTGCGTGACCGGCCCATGCACGCGCGCGCCGACGTCCTCGGCCGCGCGCGCCAGCGCCTGGAAGTCGACATGGGCGGTGACGTCGGCCTGGCCCGGCGCCTTCAAGGGATCGGCGAAGGTGTGGCGCGCAATCGCCTGGAACGTGTCGCCGGCGTCGCTGCGGAGGTGGCCGTAATCGATGATCAGCGCCGCGCCGTCCTGGTCGCGCACGCGCGTGGCAAGCTTCATGATCTCGCCGTCGGGGCGCCACTCGAACACGGCGCCGATGGGGGCGGCGCGCACCAGGGGCGGCAACAGCACGTCGAAGCGAGGCGTCGGCTCCGGCGCCGCGCCGAACTGAAGCTTGCCGTTGGGATCGATCTCGATCACGCGCTCGTGCCAGCCGTTCTCGAGCCGGACCATCTGGTGGATCGGCAGCACGTCGAAATATTCGTTGGCGAGGATGATGCTGGGGCCCTCCGGCACCTCGTCGATGCTGTCGTGCCAGGCGATGTTGCGCACGTTGGCGAGCGTCGCGCTCTGCCGGTCCCGCAACACGGGATTGACCTCGACCATGTGGATGTGGAGCGCCTGGTAGAGCGGGGGCAGCACGCGGAGCGCGCGCAGCGCATCCGCCATCATGGTGCCGCGGCCGGGGCCGAGCTCGATCAGCCGAAGGAACTGCGGCGAGCCCATCTGCTTCCAGACCGAGGCGGTCCACAACCCCAACAGCTCGCCGAACATCTGGCTGACTTCGGGCGCCGTGGTGAAGTCGCCCTCGCGCCCGAGCGGATCGCGCGAGACGTAATAGCCGTAGCGCGGATGCATCAGGCACAGTTCCATGTACCGCCAGACCGGCATCGGCCCGGAAGATTTGATCAGCGCCTTGATCTCGTTGAGCAGCGGCTGGTCGGTCACGGCGATCTTCTCGAAATGAATTAACGAATGGCCTGGACGGGCGTCGGCGCACCGCGCCTCACTGCCAATACAATAAGAATGAGGCCGACGATAAGCATCGGGATCGACAGCAGCATGCCCATGGTTAATCCGCCCCAGAGAAAACCGAGCTGCGCGTCCGGCTCGCGGAAATGCTCGCCGGCGATGCGGGCCAGGCCATAGACCAGGATGAAGGCGCCGAGGATCATGCCGGGGCGCTTCAAGGCACCGAACCGGATCATGATCGCGAGCACGGTGAACAGCAGGATGCCCTCCATGCCGGCTTGGTAGAGCTGGCTCGGATGCCGCGGCAACTGCGTCGGATCGTTGGGGAAGATGATCGCCCAGGGCAGGTTCGGGTCGGTGGCGCGGCCCCACAATTCGCCGTTGATGAAATTGGCGATGCGTCCGAGCAACAGCCCGACCGGGGCGACCGCGGTGGTGATGTCGCCGAGCGACAGGATCGAGATGCCATTGCGCCAGGCGAACCACATCACCGCGACGACGCAGCCGAGGAAGCCGCCGTGGAACGACATCCCGCCCTCCCACAACTTAAAGATCGCGGCGGGATGATCGATGAAGAAGGGCAGGTTGTAGAACAGCACGTAGCCGGCGCGGCCCCCCACGATGATGCCGAGCGTGACCCACAGGATGAAGTCGTCGATCTGAAGCAGCGAGATCGGCGCGGGTCCGCCCCACAGGCGTTCGCTCTTCAGCAGCGCGCGGGCATAAAGCCAGCCGAACACGATGCCGCAGATATAGGCCAAGGCATACCATTTGATCGCGAACGGACCGATCTCGAGCGCGATCGGGTTGAAGGCGGGGAAGTCGATGAGCAGAAACGGCATCGCGCCTTCTGTGTCCAAGCGGGATCGCGGCGGTCGGCGCCGGCAGACGCCCCGTGATTCCTCTTATGCAGGGACGTTGAATACGATTGCAAGGAAACCGGCGCATGACAAGGATACCGCCGCTTCGCTCTTGAACCGGCCCCGTCGGATTGCCATTGTCATTCTGCGTGTTCGCGCAAAGTTTATCGGAGGCCCACAATGACCCAGACCAACAACCGGTTTTTCGACGAGATCGGCCGCCTGATGAACGACGCCGCCGGTGCTGCCCAGGGCGTCAAGCGCGAGTTCGATTCCGTGATGCGCAGCCAGGCCGAAAAATTCCTGCGCGACATGGACCTCGTCAAGCGCGAGGAGTTCGAGGCGGTCAAGGACATGGCGCGCCTTGCGCGTGAGGAGAACGAAGCCCTGAAGGCGCGGCTCGCAGCGCTGGAGGCGAAGCTCGGGGGGACCCCGACGTCGTAAAGCGCGGTCTCTCTGACCAACCCCCTCCAAGGGAGGGTGCCAGCCTATTCTCCTTGTCATTTCCGCAGCTTCCGGGTAAAAGCCCGCCACGTCCGCGGCCCCCGCACCCCTGGAGGCTTGCTGTGGACCATGCCATGGGCCGCCTTGCGGCCCATTAACTTTTGCAAAAACAAGGACTTAACGACATGGCGACGACCGTCAAGGAATTGAAGGCGACCGCACGTCCGAAGAGCGGCAAGGGGGCCGCCCGGGCTGAGCGTCGCGCCGGGCGAGTGCCCGGAGTGATCTACGGCAACAACCAGCCCCCGCTGACGATCTCGATCGAGGATCGTGAACTGCGCCAGCGCATCCTTGCCGGCCGGTTCCTGACCACGCTGGTCGACATCGACCTCGAGGGCAAGAAGCACCGCGTCATTCCGC
This sequence comes from Bradyrhizobium sp. NBAIM01, assembly GCF_020194115.1. Taxonomy (NCBI): domain Bacteria; kingdom Pseudomonadati; phylum Pseudomonadota; class Alphaproteobacteria; order Hyphomicrobiales; family Nitrobacteraceae; genus Bradyrhizobium; species Bradyrhizobium sp. NBAIM01. The sequence goes on from NZ_JADYVU010000007.1 coordinate 332,533, forward strand.
GCGACTATCACCTCGACCCGGTCAAGGACTTCCCGATCCATGTCGACTTCATGCGGCTGGGCGAAGGCGCCACCATCCGCATCAGCGTTCCCCTGCACGTGGTGAAGGCGGAAACCTCCCCGGGCGTGAAGCGCGGCGGTACCGTCAACATCGTCGCCCACGCGATCGAGCTCGAATGCGGCGTCGAGAGCATCCCGCAATATATCGAGGCCGATGTCGGCGCGCTCGAGATCGGTCACTCCCTGCATCTGGCCGACGTCAAGCTGCCGGCCGGCGTCAAGGCGCTGACCCGCGAGGACGCGACCCTTGTCACCATCGTGCCGCCGTCCGGTTACGCCGAAGAGCAGAAGGCCGCTGCTGCGGCTGCCGCTGCTGGTGCGGCCCCGGGCGCTGCGGCTGCTCCGGCCGCTGGTGCTGCGGCTCCGGCTGCTGCTCCTGCCGCTGCTGCCAAGGCTCCCGCCGGCGGCGACAAGAAGAAGTAATCTCTCGAAGCTGGCGCGCGGTCCTTGACCGCGCGCCGAGCGGGGGGCGCGCCGCGTCATGCGACTCTTTGTTGGGCTCGGCAATCCCGGCGCGAAATACGCACGTAACCGGCACAATATCGGCTTCATGGCCGTCGACGAGATCGCGCGGCGTCATGGTTTTGCGCCGTGGCGCCGCCGCTTTCAGGGCGAGACCTCGGAAGGTGCGCTCGGACCCGAGCGCGTGATCCTGCTCAAGCCCACGACCTACATGAACGAGTCCGGACGCAGCGTTCAGGAAGCGGCGAGCTTCTTCAAGATCGCCGCGGGCGACACCACCGTGTTCCACGACGAGCTCGAGCTGCCGCCAGGCAAGGTGCGGGTGAAGATCCGCGGCGGCATTGCCGGCCACAACGGCCTGCGCTCGATCTCGGCGCATATCGGCAACGATTATCGCCGCGTGCGCCTCGGCATCGGTCATCCCGGCGTCAAGGAGCTGGTGCACGGCCATGTGCTGTCGGACTTCGCCAAGGCCGACAACGAATGGGTGACGACGCTCTGCGACGCGGTGGCCGAGCACGCCGCACTGCTTGCCAAGGGCACGGACGCAACCTTCGCCAACAGGGTGCATCTGGCCATGCAGGCGAAGGGGTTTTTGACCAAGGACGAGAACGGAGAGAAATCGAGCTGATCTCTCTCCGTCATGGCCGGGCAAAAGCGCGAAGCGCGTCTTTGCGCTAGATGCCCGGCCATCCACGTCTTTCTTTCTCCGCGGAGCGAAGGACGTGGATGCCCGGCACGAGGCCGGGCATGACGACTTCAACGCACGCACGCGCCCGCGGCGCGAAGACTGGAAGAGACCATGGGATTCAAATGCGGGATCGTCGGATTGCCCAATGTCGGCAAGTCGACCTTGTTCAATGCGCTGACCGAGACGGCCGCGGCGCAGGCCGCGAACTATCCGTTCTGCACCATCGAGCCGAATGTCGGCGAGGTCGCCGTGCCCGATCCCAGGCTCGACAAGCTCGCGGCCATCGCCAAGTCGGGCCAGATCATCCCGACCCGGCTGACCTTCGTCGACATCGCCGGCCTCGTGCGCGGCGCCTCCAAGGGCGAAGGCCTCGGCAACCAGTTCCTCGCCAATATCCGCGAGGTCGACGCCATCGCGCATGTGGTGCGCTGCTTTGAAGATTCCGACATCACCCATGTCGAAGGCAAGATCGCCCCGCTCGCGGACATCGAGACCATCGAGACCGAGCTGATGCTCGCCGACCTAGACAGCCTCGAGAAGCGCGTCGACAATCTCACCAAGAAGGCCAAGGGCAACGACAAGGACGCCAAGGAGCAGCTCGATCTCGTCAACCGCACCCTGGTGCTGTTGCGCGAAGGCAAGCCCGCGCGCCTCGTCGAGCGCAAGGCGGAGGAGGAGCGGGCCTTCTCGATGCTCGGCCTGCTGTCGTCCAAGCCCGTGCTCTATGTCTGCAACGTCGAGGAAGGCTCGGCCGCCACCGGCAACGCCTTCTCCAAGGCGGTCGAGGAGCAGGCGGCGAAGGAGGGCGCAGTTGCCGTCGTCATCTCCGCCAAGATCGAATCCGAGATCGCGACCATCTCGCGTGACGAGCGCGCGGACTTCCTGGAGACCTTGGGCCTCGAAGAAGCCGGCCTCGATCGCCTGATCCGCGCCGGCTACACCCTGCTCGACCTCATCACCTACTTCACCGTGGGCCCGAAGGAAGCGCGCGCCTGGACCATCTATCGCGGCACCAAGGCGCCGGCGGCGGCCGGCGTGATCCACACCGATTTCGAGAAGGGTTTTATCCGCGCCGAGACCATCGCGTATGACGATTACGTCGCGCTCGGCGGCGAAGCCGGTGCCCGCGATGCCGGCAAGCTCCGCCTCGAAGGCAAGGACTACGTCGTCGCCGACGGCGACGTGATGCATTTCAGGTTCAATACGTAGGAGCTGGTCATTCCGGGGCGCGCGAAGCGCGAGCCCGGAATCCATCTATACGCTTGTTCTGTGGCTCAATGGATTCCGGGCTCGCCTCTTCGAGGCGCCCCGGAATGACGGGAATCACCGCATCCCTGATCCCTGGTCCCGGATCGCGCCGAGATGCTCGTTGATGCGGAAGACGATCAGGATCAGCTCCGCGACGATGCGCGAGAACACGATGCCGACCACGACGCTGGCGATCGACGACAGCAGCACCAGGAAGCCGCCGAATGGGCTGATCGCCATCGCGGCCAACCCTGAGAAGATGCCGGAGAGCCCGAACAGGCAGATCAGCGCGATCACCAGCCAGTAGAAGGTCTTGATGATCGTCGGCGTGATGAAGCGGTCCCACTGGAACAGGTCGCTGAATGAGAACATTGCTCTCCCCAAGGCAAATCGCAAGGCAAATCGGGACTTCAAATCGGGCTTCGGCCGTCGATCGATCCGACTCAAATCAACGCCGATCTCAAGTATGTAGCACGAGCCATGCGGGCCGGCGGGTTGAGATTGCCGCAAAGTGCGGCCACAATCTGTCATTCCCGCAAAGCTTTCCCGAGATGACCCTGACCTTCGAAGATTTCCCGCCTGGCCGGTTCGGAACGTTCGGCCCGCGCCACGTCACCCGCGACGAGATATTGGCCTTTGCCGCCGAGTTCGATCCGCAGCCGATGCACCTCGACGAGGCGGCAGCAGCTGAGAGCATGCTGCGCGGCCTGTCCGGTTCGGGCTGGCACCTGTGCTCGCTGATGATGCGGATGATGGCCGACGGCTTCATCACCCGCGCCGCGTCGCTGGGATCTCCCGGCGTCGACGAGGTGCGCTGGCTGTCGCCACTGCGGCCTGGCGACGATCTCACGCTCGACGTCGATGTCCTGGAAGCGCGGGCCTCGAAGAGCCGACCTGAGCTCGGCATCGTCAAGTTCAAATGCACCGCGCGCAATGCGGCGGGGCAGGCGCTCGCCGAGATGATCTCGCCGATCCTGATCAAGCGGCGCGAGGGAGCGGCCTGATGCGGTTCTTCGAAGACATCGCGATCGGTCAGCGCCGCGAGATCGGCGCCTATACGTTCACCGCGGAAAAGATCAAGACCTTCGCCGCCAAGTTCGATCCGCAACGCTTTCACCTCGACGAGGAGGAGGGCAAGAACTCGCTGTTCGGCGGGCTCGCGGCCTCGGGCTGGCATGTCGGCTCGGCCTGCATGAGCCTGCTTGTCGCCGACGGCCAGCGCCTGGCACGCGAGGCCGCCTCGCGCGGCGAGGAGGTCGCGGTGTGGGGCCCGTCGCCGGGCTTTCGCGACCTGCGCTGGATCAGGCCGGTGCTCGCCGGCGACACCGTCGCTTACGTCAACGAAGTCATCGACAAGCGCGCCTCCGCCTCCCGTCCCGGCTGGGGCATTTTGACGGCCCGCACCACCGGCACCAACCAGCGCGGCGAGGAGGTCTATTCCATCACCGCCTCCGCCTTCGTGCCGCTGCGCAAGGGCGCGTGATTTAGAATTGATCGAGCTGGTCGCGGTTCCTTCACCTCTCCCCGCTTGCGGGGAGAGGTCGAATTCGATCGCAGATCGAATTCGGGTGAGGGGGTACAGGTCTCTCGACCGCCGCCTATACGGAGAGACGCCCTCACCCCAACCCTCTCAGCGCGAGCGAAGCTCGTCGCGCCCCCGTAAGAACGGGGAGAGGGAGAGGAGAAACCGAGCGAGTGTTGCCCGCGCGCTATGGACGCGATTCCGGGTGGCTGCCATAAGCCTGCGCAACATGGTTACGGCGAAGCGGTTTCGCGGAACCAGTCAGTTGCTAACTAATTATGAACCTGTCGCTGTCTATTTGAAACGAATAGGCAGACGACAGGGGACGAGGACCATGGCTGATCGCGGCGCACTCAAATTTGTTGGATTCATCTTCGCGACCGCGACGCTGGCCGTGATGCTGGTCGCGGGCATGGTGGCGAAGGGCTACGCCGATGGCGCCTACACGCTGGAAGCCTCGACCGCGGAAGCGGCCCGGTAAGAATTCGTTAACGATCGCGGCCGGCATCCGGCCGCAGCTCAGCGGCTATAGACGAACGCCAGGATGGCGATCGCAACCGCCAGCAGCCCGACAAAGCGCAGCATGATCGTGCCGAATTGATTCGGCGCGGGCCGCAACGGGATCGGGTCCGTGGTGTCGGGCCGAATGCTTTCCATCTGAAATGTCCCCTGAGCCCGGCCGTAGCTGCACGGGCGCTTGGCGTTGGTCGCCGGGGTGGGCCGGAGGGTTCAATGGTGGCCGTTGGCCGCGCCACATTCTCCGCTGTCATGCCCCGGCTTGTCCGGGGCATCCAGTACGCCGCGGCCTATCGACTCAATCACCGGCGCTGGTGGAATACTGGATCACCCGCCCCTGTGCGCAATTGCGCACTAGGCGGGTGATGACACCTGTGTTGGAGAAACGGCTGCGTGACCCACCAACAAATCAAAACCGCCGCGCTCCCTTCCGGAACGCGGCGGCCAATGATGCGTTCGTGCCGGCGATCAGCTGTTGCGCAGGCCGTCGGCGGCGCGCTTCCACTGCGCGACGTTGTCGGCGATCATGCGGGTCGATTTCATCGCGGCCTGGCTGAGCTGGGCGTAGCCGGAGATCTCGCGCTGGACGCGCTGGCCTTCGGCGTGGAGCAGGTCGCGCAGGCTCTCGAGCTCGGAGATCAAATTCTCGATCTCGGCGAGCGAGGTGCCGGCGACGCGCTGGATCAGCGAGTTGACGTTGTTGACGGTGGCTTCCGCGCTCGGGTCGAGCGGCGGCGCGTCGGCGGTTGTCGCGGCCGGACGGCGCAGATAGGCGATGTCGTTGCGGACGAAGTCGCGGATGCCGGCTTCGACCTCGGTCACGGCGGCGAGGTTGGTGTCGACCGTCTCGGTCTCGGTGGCTTCGATCTTTTCGGGACGCATGGCGTTCATCGTTATTCCCCTGTTCGCGTTGAGCGCAGCGCGAGTGTCCCCCGCACGACGACGTCTGTGAGGCAGGCTGCATCAGGGCGTCCGATTTTGACCGCAAATGGGCCAAGATGCGGCAAGGCCGGACCATTCGGGGGTTTTGCCGTGGCGTATGGTTAGGGAAGGGTGAATCGCGTGCGAGGTGAATGCGCGGTCGGCCGGTGTTTCACGCCCTCGCCCCGTTCTTACGGGGAGAGGGTGGGGTGAGGGGCTGCTTCCGCGATCACGGTGAGAGTTGGACTCGCGGAGAGTCCCCCTCACCCGGAATTTGCTGTCGCAAATTCCGGCCTCTCCCCGCAGGCGGGGAGAGGCGAAGACACTACCAGCTCTTCTTGAAGCCCGCCGTCACGCTCTTGTTCAGCGTGCCTTGCGAGGTTTCACCGACCGAGCCTGATACGGTGACGTTGTCGAACAGCTTCTGCTCGGCGCCGAGCTTGCGCAGCCATTTGTCGTCGGTGGTCGACAGCGTCTGGCCGGCAACGATGCTGGTGCCGGTGTCGGTCACGGTGACCTTGGCGCTCTGGTCGGTCTCGTAATTGCGCGTGACGTGGCCGCCGATGCCGGGGACCGCACTGGTGCCCTGCTGGTTGACGCTGTAGCCGTTCTGCAGCGTCAGCGAGGTATCGCCCGACAGCGGCACCGATTTGGTCAGTGACGCCCCGATCTTGCTGTGCTCGGCGCCGGGATCGACCCTGGCTTCCACCGCGGTCTTGTCCCAGATCGCGCCCGCGCCCGGCGCGGTTGCCGTCGCCCAGGCGCTGCCCGAGGATTGCGGCAGGTTGCCGTCGTTGGTGGCCTTCTGCGCCAGCAGCTCGGACATCGTCCTGGGCTCGCTCGCCAGCGTCATGTCGGCGCCGACTCGGGTATCCCAGAACGAGGACACCGATTGCTTCACGGTCACCGCCGAGGAGCCGTTGGCATTGGGATTCGACGTCCAGTCGAGGCCTTCCCTGGCGGCGGCCTGCGCGCGCTTCTTGGCGGCCATCGGGTCGATGCCGGTCCCGGCATCGACCGCGATCTGGCTCCAGTCGAGCTTGTCGACGTCGATGCCCTTCATGATGTCGGGATCATTGACGTCGGGGGCTTCGGCCGCCTCGGCCTCGTCGTCGGATGCGGGTGCGGAGAAGGGCGGAATGATCTGTGCCTGTAACGTCAGCACCGAGCCCAAGATGAATGCGGCCGCCAGCAACGGCAGCCTGGTCCAGCCAAACCCTGTCGAGAATTCCATCGTCCTGCCCGCGAACCCCAGCGCATGCTGTCCGCCCCACTATAGCGGTCGCAATGACCATGCGCCATTCCGGCGCTGAAAGTGCCGGTTTATCGTTGCGGAATTGTGGCGGTTCGCAAGGGGAGGCGAACCAACGGGCCGCGCGAAAGGCGCGCGCCCGATGACAGGTTCGTGATGCGACGGCATCCGGCGGGGCTGGAGGCCAGGACGTCGCGATCGCCTCGTCATCGGTCCCGAACAGCGGGGCCCGTTGGCGTCCCCCCTAAAGCGCGATGATCATCATCGCGCTTCAGGTTGTTGTTTGCGCATGATCTTCTCGGAAAACCGCTTCGCACTTTGCGCTAACGCGGCCCTTCGGAGCCGGATCATGCGTTAGCCGACGCTGGTCATCTTCGGCAGATGAATGGCGCGGCCGAGTGCCTGCTCGACCAGGTCGAAGGTGTCGATCAGCACCCGCATGCTGATCAGCTTGCCGGCCTTGAACTGGGCGAACTGCGCCACGCGCAGGCTGATCGGCTTGTTGGAATCCAGGGCCGTCAGCGAATAGCGCACCATCGAGGCGGCGGAATCGACGCCCAGCATGATGCTCTCGCGGTCGAAGCGGCGGACCTGGAAATTGTCGGCGAGCTGGCGGATGACGTCGAGCACGGCATCCTTGCCCTGGCGCGCGCCGAGGAACGGAAACATGTCGATCGGGCCGTAGAGCGCCCACTCGACGTCCTCGTCGATCAGGGCCTCGATATCCCTAAAATCCCGGTCGTTGATCGCGCGGTGCAACGCACGCGAGAAACGCCAGAGGCTGTGCTCTGTCATTTGGGGCAGTCCTGAAGGTGGCTTTACGGAAAAAAACGCCAAACAACCCCATGCGCACCAAGGCGCCAGGGCTCAACTCATTTGTATACGAACAAATTAGCAGATTTCGGCCAAAACGCAATTCACGTTTTCGCAATGCACACTTGAACGGGTTTTGTGAGATTTACAATACAACCCCGTAATTGTCCGGGTCCCGGCGCTCAGTCCGCCCCGGCAATCAGCGGCCCGATCTCCCGTTCCAGCACCTGCTGCACCAGGTCGTAGGAATCGATGATCTCGCGCATCTCCGCCACCAGTCCGCCGCGAAACGTGTAGAACACCGCCATGTCGAACTGCACGATGCGGTCGTTGCTGCGCTTCTTGAAAAAAGCGTGCATGTAGGTCGCGACGGCCTCGCCCTCGGCGACGATATGCGGCGTCTTGTAACGAACCTCCGAATAGCGCGACCAGACCGTCTGCCACAGCTCGCGCAGCTCCTGCTTGCCGTGGCGCGGCACCAGATGTGGCAGCACGTCAATCGGGGCGTGGGTGAGGAAATAGACGTCGTCGGTGCAGCTGGCCAGCGCCGTCTCGATATCGCCGCGCGCGAAGGCATCGAGCAGGTGCACGACGCGTTGGCGATTCAGCTGCTCCACCGTCATTCCCACCCGCTCTCCTTGGTCTTGTGCCTTTTGCAAGCCTAGCGCGTGGTCTCACGCCGGCGCAATCCGCAAGATCACAGGGATGTTTGCAGAGGTTTTGACGTGCGAGCGCAATGCCCGGTTCATGGGGTTCGCGGCGTCTTCGGCTGCTTGGTGTGCAAGCCCGCGTGGACGAACCCGCAAAGCCGCGCGCCGGGAACATAGGCGGCCCGCTCTCGTGCGCCGAAGCTTGGGTGAACGTGGAGGGGAGAGACGCAGCCGGCATCGCCGGCCTGCGTGATCCATCTCACGTCGCGCCTGTCCAGACGCCGCTACCGTCATCCCCAAGTCATCAGGGAGACGTGCCATGGCCGCCATCGCCACCGTCAGAAAGTCCCGCCTGCACAACGCGCTCGAAGGCCTCGCGCTGACCGCGAGCCTGCAGAGCTTCCCGACCTTCGCCACATCGGCCTTCCTGCTCAAGCTCTGCGGCGACCACGACCTCGTCGGTGACGCCGGCGTCGCCATCTTCGTCGCCTTCGCCTCGCTCGCCCACGCGACGCTCGCCGTGACCCTCGGCCCGAGCTTCCCGCACCTGTTCAAGACCGTCTACGAGCCGAAATTCTTCGAGGCCCATCTGTCGTTGTCCGACAAGATCACGGCCTGGCGCACCCAGCCCGTCGCCTCGCTGCAACTGGTGACGATCGTGCTGCTGCTGTCGGTGATGGCCGTGGTGGCGGCGAGCGTGGGGTGAGGGGGTAACCACGAACGTCGCCGATAAACCTACGCGTCTACCTCTTCTTCCACCCACCCCTTCGCCCCGGTGCCCCGCCCGTCGACTTCGGCGCGGGCCCGAACTCCGGTCCCGACTGCCGCGAATCCGTCGGCTGGATGATCCTGCTGGTGCTGCCGAACGGCTTTGACGGCAGCGCGCGGCTCTCGCGATAGGGCAACGACTCCGGGCCGTGCATCTCGTCGAGATGCGGCTTATGCACGCGGGAGCCCTTGCCGCCGCCGGCCTTCAGCGCAGTTGCGGCGCTCTTGTTCCTCATGGCGCTGACGGGCAGGTTCGCGGCATCGCCGTATTTCTTCGTGCCGGCATAGGCGCCGGCCTTGGTCGCGACCGTGCGCTGCTTGGCGGTGGGATCGTCGACCACGGCGAGCTCGGTGGCGCGCAGGCGCTTGACCTCGTCGCGCAGGCGGGCGGCTTCCTCGAAGTTCAGATCGGCAGCGGCCTCGCGCATCCTCGTTTCGAGATCGGCGAGCACGGCTTCGAAATTATGGCCGATCGAGATGACGTCGTCGGTCATGTCGTGACCGCCGACCTCGACCAGCACGTGGTCGCGCTCGTAGACCGAGTTGAGGATGTCGCCGATCTGCTTCTTCACGCTCTCCGGCGTGATGCCGTTGGCATTGTTGTACTCGACCTGCTTCTCGCGGCGGCGGTTGGTCTCGGCGATGGCGCGCTCCATCGATCCCGTCATCTGGTCGGCATAGAGGATCACCTTGCCGTCGACGTTGCGCGCGGCACGGCCGATGGTCTGGATCAGCGAGGTCTCGCTGCGCAGAAAACCTTCCTTGTCGGCGTCGAGGATCGCGACCAGCGCGCATTCGGGAATGTCGAGGCCTTCGCGGAGCAGGTTGATGCCGACCAGCGCGTCGAAGGCACCGAGCCGCAGATCGCGGATGATCTCGATGCGCTCGATCGTGTCGATATCGCTGTGCATGTAGCGGACGCGGATGCCCTGCTCGTGCAGATATTCGGTGAGGTCCTCCGCCATGCGCTTTGTGAGGACCGTGATCAGTGAGCGATAGCCCGCTTGCGCAGTGGCTCGCACTTCGCCGACGAGGTCGTCGACCTGCGTGCGCGCGGGGCGAATATCGACGGGAGGATCAATCAGTCCGGTGGGACGAATGACCTGCTCGACGAACACGCCGCCGCTCTCGTTCAGCTCCCAGCTGCCCGGCGTCGCCGACACCGCGACGGTCTGCGGCCGCATCATGTCCCATTCCTCGAAGCGGAGCGGGCGGTTGTCCATGCAGGAGGGCAGGCGGAAGCCGTATTCGGCCAGCGTCGCCTTGCGCCGGAAGTCGCCGCGGAACATGGCGCCGATCTGCGGGATAGTGACGTGGCTCTCGTCGGCGAAGATCAGCGCGTTGTCGGGCACGTATTCGAACAGCGTCGGCGGCGGCTCGCCGGGGCGGCGGCCGGTGAGGTAGCGCGAATAGTTCTCGATGCCGGCGCAGCTGCCCGTCGCCTCCATCATCTCGAGGTCGAAGGTGGTGCGCTGCTCCAGCCGCTGCGCCTCCAGCAGGCGGCCCTGGTTGTTGAGCTGGTCGAGCCGCTGCTTCAATTCGAACTTGATCGACTTGATCGCCTGCACCAGCGTCGGCCGTGGCGTCACGTAGTGCGAGTTGGCGTACATCTTGATGAATTCGAGCTCGTCCTGCTTGTGGCCGGTGAGCGGATCGAACTCCTCGATAGTCTCGATGGTGTCGCCGAACAGGTTCACGCGCCAGGCGCGGTCTTCATAGTGCGCCGGGAAGATGTCGATGACGTCGCCGCGGACACGGAAGGTACCGCGGGTAAAATCGGCCTGGGTGCGCTTGTACTGCAGGGCGACGAGGTCGGCGATCAGCTGGCGCTGGTCGATGCGCTCGCCCTTCTTCAGCGCGAAGGTCATCGCGGTGTAGGTCTCGACCGAGCCGATACCGTAGATGCAGGACACCGACGCGACGATGATGACGTCGTCGCGTTCGAGCAGCGCGCGCGTCGCCGAGTGTCGCATGCGGTCGATCTGCTCGTTGATCGAGGAATCCTTTTCGATGTACGTGTCCGTGCGGGGCACATACGCTTCCGGCTGGTAGTAGTCGTAATAGCTGACGAAGTACTCGACTGCGTTGTCGGGGAAGAAGTTCTTGAACTCGCCATAGAGCTGGGCGGCCAGCGTCTTGTTCGGCGCCAGGATCAGGGCCGGGCGCTGCGTCGCCTCGATCACCTTGGCCATGGTGTAGGTCTTGCCCGAGCCGGTGACGCCCAGCAGCACCTGCGAACGGTCGTTGCGGTTGATGCCCTCGACCAGCTCGGCGATCGCGGTCGGCTGGTCGCCCTTGGGCTCGTAGGACGACTTGATCTCGAAGCGGACACCGCCTTCGGACTTCTCCGGGCGCGGCGGCCGGTGCGGCGTCCACACCTTCATGGAGCCGTCGCCCTTGCGGAACTCCGGCCGGCCCTCGCGGATCAGCGATTCCAGCGCATCCGCGGTGGCCTTGACGCCGAGCGCCTCCATCTTGGAACGCGGCGGGCGCGCCAGCGCTTCGGCATCGTCCTCCTCGGTGGGCAGGCCGAGCTGCCGCGCCAGTTCCGGATCGAGCGTCGGGATGGTGGCCGCAGTTCCGTAATTGGCCTGCGGTGCCTCCTCTAGCCCGGCAAGCTCACTGGACTGACGGGCGCCCGGCGGCTGCGGATTGGGCCGCAGCGGCATCGGCCGCGCCGCATCTTGCGGAAACTCCTTCGGCGTCGAAGCCCGCGCGCGATGCGCGGCGGCCTCGCCCCCGGCGCGGCGGTCGCGCGAATTGTCCGGCGGCGGCTGCAGGCCGGTGCCCGAGCCCAAGCCCGCATCGCCGCGATTGATCGCGGGATTGAGCAGTTCGGCCAGCGCCGGCCCGATCGGCTGCACGTCGGGGCGATGCGCCTTCGAGTTCGGAGCCTTGGTCTTGAGGGATTTGCCGGATTTTTCGGAGGATGCAGGTTTCTTCGCCATGAGGCGAATATGGGACGAGTCCGCCCCGCAATAAAGGGTGAAGGCCCGTGGTCATGCAGGCTGCTGACAGCAGGTTGGCAGCAGCCTTGTGCCCTCACGCCGCCGGCAGCGGCCCCTCGTCTCCGGCGGTGACATTCGGCTCGAGGATGTCGAGATGAATGCCGCCGCAATCGGTGCAGCGCATGGTCCAGTACTCGCATCCGGCGCGGCCGCCGATCACACGGAGCACCGTGAGATCGCTGTCGCATTCCGGGCAGTTGGACAGCACTGCGCGGGCGTAGATCCGCGGCCGCGCTGCATCGGTTTCGATGATGGACATGACCGGTTCCCCCCTTTTTTCGCCGCCCTGTCTCTGGTCGGCCTGCGGACCGCCTATTCGTCGTCGCCGCCGGTCCGCAGCCGAAAACGATCGATGTGGTGCTTGGCATCGGCAATCGCGGCATCGCGATCGGGCCAGGCGAAGCCGACTTCCATGGCCGGAAACAGCACGCCGTCGATGGCCACCGGGCTGAGATCGGCCCGGCGGATCCGCGCGTGCCACAGCCCCTTGCCAGCTTCGAAGGATTCGATGTCAAAGCCGTCGTAGAGGGTCGTCATGAGTGTAGGTCCCACGTTTCTTTTCGGAGGGTCACGAGACCACGTCTGCGGAATTTGGGATGTGAAGCCGTTCACAAGCAGACGGCTTTTTTGCCCGCCAGGCTTCAGTTCCGCGCTGCGGCGCGGCCGATCCGGCGCGGGCGGGCGGCGGGTTCCGATGCCGCCCGCATGATCCAGCGGCGGAAGGCGGCAAAGTCGCGCTGCTCGGTCTGGAAGCTGCGATAGAGCAGGTACCAGCGCATGCCCTTGGGCACTGACAAGTCGAACGGCGCCACCAGTCGGCCGGCCGCAAGATCGTCGTCGATATAGGGGCGGATGCCCATGGCGATGCCGAGCCCGTCGGCCGCGGCCTGCAGCGCCTGGCCGTAGAACTGGAACTCGGGCCCGCGCGCGTTGATCCTCGCCGTGCCCGCCGCCTTCAGCCAGATCGGCCAGTCCTCGGGTGAGTGCGCGACGCGGATCAGGCTCGGTCCTTTCAGGTCGCCCGGGCGCTTCAATCCGCCGGCAAGGCGCGGCACGCAGACGGGGGTGAGGTCGCCCGCGAACAGCGGCTCGGCGACGAGGCCGGGCCAGTCGCCGGTGCCGAGCTTGATGCCGCAATTCCAGTCCTCGCCGAACGGCACCGCGGCGCCGCCGGTGGTGAAGCGCACCTCGATGTCGGGCTCCTCGCTGCGAAACTCCGACAGGCGCGGGATCAGCCAGCGCATCGCAAAGGTGTGGCCGACGCCGATGGTGAGCACGCGCACGCTCGCAGGCGCCGTCACCTGCGCCGTGAGGCTCGCCAGCGCATCGAAGATCGGGGTCAGCCCGCTCTGATAGGCGCGGCCGGCCTGCGTCAGCACGAGCCTGTTGGCCTTGCGCTCGAACAAGGCGACGCCGAGCCGCTCTTCGAGCAGGTGCACCATGCGGCTGACGGCGGCCGCCGATACGCTCAGCTCCAGCCCGGCCGCAGCAAAGCTGCCGGTCCGTGCCGCCGCCTCGAACGCCTTGATGCCGTTGAGAAACAGCAGCCGCCGCAAATGACCCACCCTCAGGAAAGCTGATGCCAGGGCAAGATATCTCAGTTTGCGGAACAGGCGCAAGCGAGGCACAAACATCAGCGTAATTCGTGCTGATTTGTTGAAGCAGGCGCGGTGCCTTCGCCTCTCCTCGCGGGGCGAGGGAGTGAAACAGTTTGCGTCCCTCACTCGCCCTCGGGAGATTCCTTTCGTGACGCCCATCATGATCGCTGCCCTTGGATTGCTGATGGTGGCCACGGCATTCCTGTCGGGGCTGTTCGGCATGGCGGGCGGGCTGATCCTGATCGGCGTGCTGCTGGCACTGATGCCGCTGCCGACCGCGATGGTGCTGCATGCGGTCACGCAGATGGCTTCGAACGGCTGGCGCGCGTTCCTGTGGCGGGCGCATATCCGCTGGCGGCCGGTTGCGAACTATATGGTCGGCGCGGCCGTGGCGCTCGCGGCGTGGTCGCTGACCCGCTACGTGCCGGACAAGCCGGTCGCGCTGCTGCTGCTCGGCATCACCCCGTTCATGGCGCGGCTCCTGCCGGCGAACATCAAGCCGGACCCTGATAGCCTCTGGCAGGGCACGGTCTACGGCACGATCTGCATGGGCCTGATGCTGATGACCGGCGTCTCCGGCCCGCTGCTCGACACCTTTTTCCTCGGCGGCGATTTCGGCCGGCGCGAGAAGGTTGCGACCAAGGCGATGTGCCAGGTCGTCAGCCATTTCACCAAGCTGATCTATTTCGGCGGCATCATCGACCAGGCCGTGGGCCTCGATCCCGTGCTCGCTGCCGTCGCCATCGCAGCCTCGATGCTCGGCACCACGCTGGCGCGGCGCATCCTCGAAGCCATGACCGACCAGCAGTTCATCGCCTGGTCCAACAAGCTGATCACCACCATCGCCTGCTACTACATCGTCCACGGCGGCTGGCTGTTGCTGCGTGCGCCGGTTCTGGCCGCCTTCGACAAGGGAGGTTTGCAATGAGCTGTAACGCCGATCCGCTGGTGCTGGACTTCGTCGAATGGGTCGCGCGCGAGCCGCGCGCCTATGCCGAGGTGATCGCGACCTGGAAGACCTCGTGCCCGCGCCTCACCATCTGGGAGGACGCCGCCGAGCGCGGCTATGTCGCGCGCGAGACGATTGCCGGTCTCGGGCTGGTGATCGCGGTGACGGAAGGCGGCGAGAGGCTGTTGCGCGGGAACGGGCGGTGACGCGCACACCTCTCTCCACATCGTCATTGCGAGCGCAAGCGAAGCAATCCAGAATGTCACCGCGGCGGCAGCCTGGATTGCTTCGCTGCGCTCGCAATGACGGAGCACTGCTCAATGTCGCTCAAACTCTACGAACTCGTCGGCACCGATCCCGCGCGCCCCTTCAGCCCGTATTGCTGGCGCACGCGGATGGCACTGGCGCACAAGGGCCTTGCGGCGGAATCGCTGCCCTGGCGCTTCACCGAGAAGAGCGCGATCGCGCCGCACGGCTCGGAGAAGGTCCCGGTGCTGCTGCATCACGAGAGGGCGGTGGTGGATTCCTGGACCATCGCGAACTATCTCGAGGACACTTTTCCGGATCGCCCGTCGCTGTTCGGCGGCGAGGGCGGCCGCGCGATGGCGCGCATGATCAATGCGTGGGGCGACATCGCCATCGTCGGCGGCATCTTTCCGCTCATCATCGCCGACATCCCGAACAATCTGAATGAGGTCGATGCCGCCTATTTCCGCAAGTCGCGCGAGGCGCGCTTCGGCGGCAAGACGCTCGAGGAGATCATGGCGGGCCGCGATGCCGGCGTCGTCGCGTTCCGCAAATCGCTCGAGATCATGCGGCAGACGTTCAAGACGCAGCCTTTTCTCGGCGGGCAGGCACCGAACTACGCCGATTACATCGTGTTCGGCGGATTCCACTGGGCGCGCGTGGTCAGCCCGTTCAAGCTGCTCGAAGCGGATGATCCGGTCTATGCCTGGCGCGAAAAGCTGCTGGATGCGTTCGACGGCATGGCGCGCAAATCGCCAGGACATGAGGTGTAAACTTCGTAGCCCGGATGGAGCGCAAGCGTAATCCGGGGCCGGTGCTAGCGGAACGATTCCCGGATTACGCTTGCGCTCCATCCGGGCTACGCGCCGCCGCTTTCCGCAAGCACTCCCGGCACAGGCAGTCGTCGCCCTCGAGCGGCATCGGCAGTTTTGCCGTCTCCTCCGCGCACCAGCAATTGCCTGAGAGATCGCAGCCGAATTCGCTGCCGCAACGGGAACAGGTGAGACGGCGCGCAAGGGCCGGCGCTGACGGGATTTCTTTCGGATTTTTCATGTTTTACGTCGAAGCTTCGCCGTCATTTTCATGGCGGGTTCATCTGCCGCTGCAGTATATTACGCGCCGACCGCGTCGAAAGGAAAGCACCTCGCAACGCGCGAAGGACAGATCATCGATGGCCCGCGATTCGCAAGCCGCCCTCGTCGCGCTCAACCGCTTCGGCTTCGGCGCCCGCGGCGGTGCATCGAGCGATCTCGTCAATGCGAGCTCCGACCCGCGCGGCTTCGTGAAGGCGGAGCTTTCGCGTGCCAATGGCGTGCTGCTGGAAGCGCCGGGCCTGCAATCGACGCCGCAGCTCGGGCAGGCCGTGTTTGCCTATCAGGACCAGGTCAAGCAGGCGCGTGAGGCGGCGAAGGCTGCTGCGCCCGCCGAGACGCCGCCCGCCGATCAGAACGCGCCCTTGCGCCGCAATCTCTCGCTGAATGCAGCGGCAGAGATCACCGGCCAAATGGCCGATGCAAAGCCCGCCGAGAACACCGTTCGGCCCGAGGCCATGCAGCCGAACGCCGCGCCGCCTGCTGCCAAGCCAGCGCCGCAGCCGCTCAATGTCATCCAGAAAACCTTTCGCGCCGAGGCACTGGCGCGGCTGCAGCGCGCCACGCTCGTCGAGTGCGGTTTCACCGAGCGCCTCGTCGCGTTCTGGTCCAATCATTTCTGCATCTCTGCCAGTAAGGGCGAGCTGGCGCGGATCTGGGCCGGCGCGTTCGAGCGCGAGGCGATCCGGCCGCACGTGCTCGGGCGCTTCGCCGACATGCTGAGGGCTGTCGAGCAGCACCCGGCGATGCTGTTCTTCCTCGACAACCAGCAATCGCTTGGACCTGACTCGCGCGCGGGGCAAAACCGCAAGCGCGGGCTGAACGAAAATCTCGCGCGCGAGATCCTGGAGCTGCATACGCTCGGCGTCGGCGGCGGCTACACCCAAGGCGACGTCACCTCGCTCGCGCGCATCATCACCGGCTGGACCTTTGCCGGCAGGCAAGGGCAGCTCGGGGTTCCCGGCTCCTTCGTCTTCAACACCAATGCGCATCAGCCCGGGCCGCAGGTCCTGCTCGGCAAGACCTACGATCAGGCCGGCCTCGCACAGGGCGAAGTTGCGCTCGCCGATCTCGCGCGGCATCCCTCGACCGCGAGTTTCATCGCCACCAAATTCGTCCGTCACTTCGTTGCGGACGAGCCGCCGCCGGCGCTCGTTGCGCGCCTGCGCGACGTCTTCGTCAGGACCGACGGCGATCTCAAGGCGATGGCGACCACGCTCCTCGATTCCGATGAAGCATGGAAAGCGCCGCTCACGAAGCTGCGTTCGCCATACGATTTCCTGGTCGCGAGCGGCCGGCTGCTGGCGCGCGTGCCGGAGGATCCCGGCGCCTATCTCAACAACCTCAATCTGCTCGGCCAGCCGCTGTGGTCGCCGCCGGGCCCCAACGGCTTTCCCGACAGCAATGCCGCCTGGGGCGCGCCTGAAAGCATCAAGCTCAGGCTCGACATCGCGGCGCAGATCGGCGCGCGGCTCGGCAACAACATCGATCCGCTCGACCTGCTGCAGTTCGCCGCCGCCGGTGCCGCCTCGGCCGAGACGCGGCGGACCATCGAGCGCGCGGAGTCGCGGCAGCAGGCGCTGGCGCTGCTGCTGATGTCGCCGGAAATGCAGAGGAGATGATGATGACCGACTGCGTCGAGAACCGGCTCCTCACCTCCCGCCGCGGTCTCCTGCTCGGCGGCGCGTCCTTTGCAGCCTGGGCCTACCTGCCGAAATTTGCCCGCGCGGCCGACGGGCGCGATCCGCGATTGATCGTGGTGATCCTGCGCGGGGCGCTGGACGGGCTCTCGACCGTCGCGCCGCTGGGCGATCCCGATTATGCCGGCCTGCATGGATCGATCGCGCTCAGCGCCGACGGTGCCCATCCCGCGATCATGCTCGACTCGTTCTTCGCCCTGCATCCGGCAATGCCGGAGTTTGCGCGCATGTATCGCGACACGCACGCGGCGGTGATCCATGCGGTGGCGACGCCCTATCGCGACCGCTCGCATTTCGACGGCCAGGACGTGCTCGAAAGCGGCTATGCCGGCCCCGGCCGCGTGCAGTCCGGCTGGCTCAACCGCGCACTGGAAGCGCTGCCGCGCGGCGAGCGCGTGTCGAGCGGGCTTGCGGTCGGTCCTACCACGCCGCTGGTGCTGCGCGGCAATGCGCCGACCGTCGGCTGGGCGCCGGTCGCGCTGCCGCAGGCCGACGACGACACCGCGATGCGCCTCGTCGAGCTCTATCGGCACCGCGATCCCGCTTTGGCCTCGGCACTGTCGCAAGGCCTTCAGCTCGACAAGGTCGCGAGCGGCGACGACATGAAAGCGACGCGCGGCAATGCGGTCGCGCAGATGCGGCAGGTCGCGCGCGGCGCCGCAAAGCTGATGGCGGCTGATGATGGCCCGCGCATCGCCGCGCTCGCCTTCGACGGCTGGGACACGCATGCCAATGAAGGCGGCCCTGTGGGGCGTCTCGCCTTCCTGCTCGGCGGCCTCGACGGCGCACTCGCCGAATTCGAAAGCGGCTTAAGGGATCGCTGGCGCGACACCGTCGTGGTTGTCGCCACCGAGTTCGGCCGCACCGCGCGCATCAACGGCACCGAGGGGACCGATCACGGCACCGGCACGATCGCCTTGCTCGCCGGCGGCGCGGTGCAAGGCGGCCGGGTGATCGCGGACTGGCCCGGCCTCAAGCTCGCGAACCTGTATGAGGGCCGTGACCTCAAGCCGACCACGGATCTGCGCTCGGTGATCAAGGGCGTGCTGCAGGATCAGTTCGGCCTGTCCGATCGCACGCTGGCCGAGACGGTGTTCCCCGACAGCGCAAGCGCAAGGCCGATGAAGGGACTGGTTACCTAACCCACAGATGCTGTCATTCCAGGGCGCGCCTCTTGGCGCGAGCTATGATGCGCAATTGCGCATCTGAGAATCCATACTCCCGATCGGGGTTATGGATTCCGGGCCCGCGCCTTGCGGCGCGTCCCGGAATGACGAGATAATGGCGCAGCATCAGGAGACACCACCCCATGTACATCGCCATGAACCGCTTCCGCGTCGCCAAGGGCTCCGAGGCTGCCTTCGAGCAGGTCTGGCTCACGCGCGACACCCATCTCGACAAGGTGCCGGGCTTCGTCGAGTTTCACCTGCTGCGCGGGCCGGAAGCCGAGGACCACACGCTGTACGCCTCGCACACCGTGTGGGCGAATTATGCGGCGTTTGAGGCGTGGACCAAGTCGGAAGCATTTCGCGCGGCGCATCATAAAGCGGGCGACAACAAGCCGCTTTATCTCGGCCATCCCCAGTTCGAAGGTTTCGAGGTGATGCAGACCGTGGGGCGCGGCGCCAAGTAACGCTGCCAAGTAGCGCTGCCAGCAAAAAAATGCGGCCCCTGTCAGACGCGGCGACTGACGGGGACCGCTGGGGCGCATGATCGGTGACGGGGGGCCTGACCAGACGCAGGGGCAGCCTAGCCTTGCTGTGTTACGCGCGGGTGACAGGTGGAGTTATCCACAGGCTCCCGGCACGACTCAGAAGATCTTGCGATAGACGATGAAACCGGAGCGCTCCGCGACCTTGTCGTACAGGCGCTGCGCCGTGAGATTGGTCTCGTGCGTCTGCCAGTAGACACGCGGCGATCCCGCCAGCTTCGCCCGTTCGTAGACGCCATGGATCAGCGCCGAGCCGACGCCCTTGCCGCGCGCGGCCTCGGAGGTGAACAGGTCCTGCAGATAGCAGGACGGCTCGATCGCGGTGGTGCTGCGATGGAACAGATAATGCGTCAGCCCGAGCAGGCGGCCGTTGTCCTCGGCGACCAGCGCATGCATCGGCTCATAAGCATCGAAGAAGCGCTGCCACGTCATCGCAGTGATCTCGGGCGCGAGCGCGGTCGGACCGGAGCGGCCGTAAAAGGCGTTGTAGCCGTCCCACAGCGGCAGCCATTGATCGTAATCCTGCCTGGTGACGGCGCGAATGATGAGCGACATGTGAATTTCCGCGATCTCGGAGGTGCGCGATGAAGGGATGTCCTTCATACGTGATGATCGTATTGCCGATCAATCGCACACTCGCCTCATTCCGCAACGCGCAAGTACTGGATCAGCTTGCGGCCGGTCGGATCGCGCAGCGAGCGGTAGTAGTCGGCGCGCGCCGGCGCATCGGTGTGGCGCACGAGGTCGGTCACGGGCGTGTAGCTCAGCATCCGCCCGCCGTCCGGCAGTGCGGTGCAGACGAAGCGCAGCACCTCGCCGTTGCGCAGCGCGACGTTGATCGGCGTGGCATCGCCGACCCGCACCATCTCCATGCGCTGCGCGATGAAAGTGCCGAGCTCGTCCTCGGGCAGCGCGAACGCGCCGGTGTCGCGGCCGTGATACATCAGCGCGATGAAGGGTGGCTTCGCCTCGGCGACCTCGTCCGGCACCGCAAAATAGTCGCGGAACGCGCGGTTGATGAATTCGGCCCGGGTCTCGGCATCGAGCAGCACGATGCCGATATCGACCTTGTCGAGCGCGGCCGACAGCCGCGCGGCAATGGCGTGGCTGCGGCGCTCGGCCGCGAAACTGCCGAGCAGCCGCTCGCGCATCAGCCCGGTGATGCCGGCGGTTCCGAAAACAGTGACGGCCAGGAGGCCGAGCGGCGCCAGATCGGCGGCGCCATGGCCGGAGACGCCGTGGCGGTTGAGGAAGAACAGCGCCGCGCCGATCACCGCGACAATCGCGGTCGTCACGGCGGAGGCGAGACCTGCGAGCGCGCCGGCGAGAGCCACGATGGCGACGAACAGCGGGGCGGGCGAGGGCGCGGGGACGAAGCGATCGAGCAGCATCGCCAGCAGCAGGGTCGCTGCCGTCAGCGCCGGACCGGAGATCGCACGCCATCCGAACCGCATGGACCTGTCTCGCTCCTCCCGAAAGAGGTAAGGCCGCAACACTGGCTGATTGTTGCGTGACTGCGATGCGATTTCGTGCGGCGTGCTTAAGGCGCGGTTGCGTGCAAGCGTAAGGCTTTCGGATGATTTTAAAGCATGATCCGGAAAAGTGTGAAGCGGTTTTCCGAAAAGATCATGCTCAAACAATTAACCTAAAGCGCGATGACGATTCATCCTAATCGCATCGCGCTTTAGACCATGTGCGCGCGCTGCTGCAGCGTCGGCGCATGCAGCGTCGACGTGCCCGTGCCCTTGCGCGTGCCGACGATGATCAGCAGCGAGGCCGCGACCAGGATGGCCGCAGTCAGGGTGATTGCAACGACTACCACAGGTGATTTCATCGACGTCCTGTCGCGATGCCGGTCGGCGCGGGCCGCACGGCGCCCTGAAGGCTGGTCCAGGATGAAACGGGAATCAGACCGGCAGGCCCATCGCCATGGTCGCCTTGGTCGACAACACCGTCAGGGTGACGATCAGGCACAGCGAAAGCGCGGCGACGGCGAGCGAAGCCGCGACCGCATGGGTGAGCCGGGAAGACGCGACGGTAGCGGATGGGCTCTGAAACCCCGCTGTGCCGGACGCCCGCATCATGGTCTAAATCCTTCAACACGCGAGCGAATCACCCGCGACTTTCCAGATTTCCCAGTTTCAACCGGCAATATTGCGGCGGCGACCGCGCGGAAAGTGGCGGGATTGCGGCAGAGGCGGCCCTTATGCCCGCTATTCGCCGGAGCGGACGCGCCTCAGGCGCTCGCGGCGATGCTGGCGGGGTCGTCGATGTCGGCCGGGCGCCAGTCCATGGTCACGAAGCCGGGCGCGGCTTCGACGCGTTTGAGCCAGTCCCGGATCGCCGGGAAGGCCTGGAGGTCGAAGTCGCAGCGGTCGGCGAGGTGGGTGTAGCCGTACAGCGCGATGTCGGCGACCGTGAGCTGGCGCGCGGCGAAATAGGAATTGGTCTTGAGGTGATTCTCCATCACCTGGAGCGCGCCATAGCCGCGCTCCATCCAGTCCTCCAGCGAATGGGTCTGCAGGTCGCGGCCGCCCTTGACCAGCGACAGCCAGAAATAGGCCGCGCCGATGTTCGGCTCGAGCGCGTGCTGCTCGAAGAACATCCATTGCAGCGCCTCGGCGCGGTCGATGCGGTTTTCCGGCGCGAGCGGCGTGCCGACGGCAACGTACCAGAGGATGGCGTTAGACTCGGCGAGATAGCGGTCCTCGCCGACCTCGAGCAGCGGCACCTGCCCCGACGGGTTCTTGGACAGGAAATCCGGCGTGCGGCTCTCGCCGCGCAGAATGTCCACCTCCACCGCTTCGTAAGGCAGGTTGAGCAGCGCCAGCGCAAGGCGGACCTTGTAGCTGTTGCCCGAGCGTTGCATCGAATAGAGCTTGTACATTCTGGCGTTCGAAATCCGAGGACGAGAAGACGCGGCGCCCGTTGCCCCGCGAGGCGGCTAAACAATGATGCCGATGCGAATCCGCCGCAAGTGCCGGCCGATAGAAAAACTCGAAAACCCTACCGCACTGCAATGGAGGGGAAGATCATTTCGCGACGATGCAGTTCAGTTCACATGTACGTCAATCTGCGGACACATCGCTCTACGTAGGCTACCGCATAGACGATCGAGATTAGGACGCCAGTGTTTCCGCATCGTCATGGCCGGGCTTGACCCGGCCATCCACGTCTCACTTGGCGCACGAAGAACGTGGATGCCCGGGACAAGCCCGGGCATGACGACGAGCGGTTTCCTGGAGACGTGCACCATCCAGAATTGCTCCGAGGACAGGCCTTGTCGGATATGAGCAATTCCGGAGGCAAAAGTTACGGAATATTGCGGGAAACCGCGCCTCGCAGCGCTCCAACTCGTAAACTTTTCCGGGATCGGGCCGAAGTTTCTTGCGGCCCAGCGGCACACGTTTTAGGGTGGCTCATTCCCACAATCAGAGTCGTGAGGCGAAGGGCTTCACGACGCTCGCCAGGAGATGATGATGTCCTTCCTTGCCGCTGCGCTCGACCGTGTGAAGCCGTCCGCGACCATCGCGGTCACG
This sequence comes from Bradyrhizobium sp. NBAIM01, assembly GCF_020194115.1. Taxonomy (NCBI): domain Bacteria; kingdom Pseudomonadati; phylum Pseudomonadota; class Alphaproteobacteria; order Hyphomicrobiales; family Nitrobacteraceae; genus Bradyrhizobium; species Bradyrhizobium sp. NBAIM01. Next base: position 355,277 of record NZ_JADYVU010000007.1, read on the forward strand.
GATAAAGCACGCGCGCTGAAAGCGGCGGGCCGCAACGTCATCGGCCTCGGTGCCGGCGAGCCCGACTTCGACACGCCCGCCAACATCAAGCTGGCGGCGATCCGCGCCATCGAGGCCGGCAAGACCAAGTACACCGCGGTCGACGGCATCCCCGAGCTGAAGGAAGCCATCATCGCGAAATTTCAGCGCGAGAACGGCGTCGCCTACAAGCCGAACCAGATCATCGTCGGCACCGGCGGCAAGCAGGTGCTCTACAACGCGTTGATGGCGACCATCAATCCGGGCGACGAGGTGATCATTCCCGCGCCCTATTGGGTCAGCTATCCCGAGATGGTCGCGCTCGCGGGCGGCGAGCCGGTGCCGGTGGTCTGCACCGCCGCGACCGGCTTCAAGCTCCAGGCCGAGGCGCTCGAGCGCGCGATCACGCCGAAGACCAAATGGGTCATCCTGTGCTCGCCGTCGAACCCGACCGGCGCCGCCTACACGCGTTCGGAGCTGAAAGCGCTCACCGACGTGCTGGTGAAGCATCCCCACGTCTGGGTGATGACCGACGACATGTACGAGCATCTCGTCTATGACGACTTCCAGTTCACCACGGTCGCGCAGGTCGAGCCGAAACTCTACGACCGCACGCTCACCGTGAACGGCGTCTCGAAGGCCTATTGCATGACCGGCTGGCGCATCGGCTACGCCGGCGGTCCCGCGCAGCTCATCAAGGCGATGTCGACGATCCAGTCGCAGTCGACCTCGAACCCGTCGTCGATCGCACAATGGGCCGCGGTCGAGGCGCTGAACGGTCCGCAGGACTTCATCCCCGCCAACAACAAGGTGTTCAAGGAGCGGCGCGACCTCGTCGTCTCCATGCTCAATCAGGCCAAGGGAATCGAGTGCCCGCGTCCCGAAGGCGCGTTCTACGTCTATCCATCGTGCGCCGGCACGATCGGCAAGACCGCGCCGTCGGGCAAGGTGATCGCCAATGACGAGGACTTCGTCACCGAGCTCCTGGAGACCGAAGGCGTCGCCGTGGTGCAGGGGTCGGCCTTCGGCCTTGGACCGGCGTTCCGCATATCCTACGCGACCAAGACCTCGGACCTCGAAGACGCCTGCAAGCGCATCCAGCGCTTCTGCGGCAATCTGCGGTAAGACGGTCGCGACAAGAATCGGAAAGGCCCGCTTCGGCGGGCCTTTTTTGTTGTTTTTCGATAAGAGGAGTCGGATGGACTTTTTGTTTCTGGTCGGCGTTGTGCCCGGCCCCTCACCCGGATCACATCTGCGATGTGATCCGACCTCTCCCCGCGGAAGAGCGGGGAGAGGTTAAGCAAGGCCGGCGACGTTGCATTGTGAGGGACGCACGGCTCTCTCACTCCCTCGCCCCGTTCTTACGGGGAGAGGGTGGGGTGAGGGGTCTCTCCGCAAGTTCGATTCTAAACGCGCGCGAGCTGGCACGGCCGCGGCTCTTGTGGCATAGACCCGCAACACGGGTGGGGCGCTCTCTCTGCTCGCATCACATCATCGCCGGAGACATTCATGCGCCGTTCGTTCCTCTTCGCCGGACTCACCGCTGCCAGCCTCATCGCGTCCGTCGTGAACACCGGCGCGCAGCAGCGGATGGCGCGGGTCGGCGTGCTCGAATGCCGCGGCGGCGCCAGCGTCGGCTTCATCGTGGGGTCGGTGACTCATCTCGGCTGCGTGCTGCGCGCCGACGGCTTGCCCGACGACCGCTATGTCGCGACCATCCGGAAAGTGGGCCTCGACATCGGCATCACCCAGGAGACGGCTTTGGCCTGGGGCGTGTTCGCGCCGGTCGACCGGCTCGGCCCCGGCGACCTCTCCGGCAATTACGTCGGCGCGCAGGGCAGCGCCTCCGTCGGTGTCGGCTTGGGGGGCAACGTGCTGGTCGGCGGCTCCAACAATTCGATCGCGCTGCAGCCGCTGAGCGTGCAGGGCCAGGTCGGCCTCAACATCGCCGCCGGCCTCGAGAGCCTGGAACTCCGTCCGGGCCGTTGAGATATACGGGCGAAGCTCTCTCCTTACCTCTCCCTTCGGGAGGGTGGAACACCGAGCCTGCAGTCCGTGGAATTATAAGACTTGATCCAACTGACGACGCACCGCAGCGACGTTTGATGCTTGCCAAATCTCGGGGAGGGGCAGAGCATCGGCGTTTGCCGACCCAATCACGGGCCGAGCTCCACACCAAGGAGGCGGCGAAATGGGACAAGACGTCAGAAGTCCCCGAGGTCCACGGTGCATCGCGCTGGTGGGCCCTTTCCAAAGCGGTAAAACCACACTTCTGGAAGCAATATTGGCGCGAACGGGTGTAATCCCGCGCGCCGGCAGCGTCGATGCCGGAACGTGCGTCGGCGACGCCACGCCCGAGGCTCGTCATCACAAGATGACCGTCGGCCTCACTGCCGCCACCACGAGTTTCATGGGCGACAGCTACACCTTCCTCGATTGTCCCGGTTCCGTCGAGTTTGCCCACGACATGCGCGCCGCGTTGCCGGCGGTCGACGCCGCAATCGTGGTCTGCGAGGCCGACGAGAAGAAGCTGCCGCAGCTTCAGATCATCCTGCGCGAGCTGGAGGAGCTGAAGATCCCGCGTTTCCTGTTCCTCAACAAGATCGACCGCGCCAGTCAGCGCATCCGCGAGACGCTGGCGATGCTGCAGCCCGCCTCGCGCGTGCCGCTGGTGCTGCGCCAGATCCCGATCTGGAAGGGCGAGCTGATCGAGGGCTTCGTCGATCTCGCGCTGGAGCGCGCCTTCATCTATCGCGAGCACAAGGCCTCCGAGGTGATCGCGCTCGAAGGCGGCGATCTCGATCGCGAGAAGGAAGCCCGCTTCTCGATGCTGGAGAAGCTCGCCGATCACGACGATGCGCTGATGGAGCAGCTGCTCGAGGACATCCAGCCGCCGCGCGATGCCGTCTTCGACGATCTCGCCCGCGAATTGCGGGAAGGGCTGATTTGCCCGGTGCTGCTGGGCGCCGCCGTGCGCGAAAACGGCGTGTTGCGCCTGATGAAGGCGTTGCGTCACGAGGCGCCCGGCGTTGCGGAGACCGCAAAACGTCTTGGCGTACCCGAGGCTAAGGACGCGCTCGGCTATGTCTTCAAGACGCTGCATTCGCAGCACGGCGGAAAGTTGTCGCTGACGCGGCTGCTCGCCGGCCATCTCGACGACGGCGCCACGCTGCAATCCTCATCCGGCGGTGCCGGGCGCATCTCCGGCATCCTCGCCGTCAACGGCGCCTACGACACCAAGCGCGCCTCGGCCGAAGCCGGCGAGACCGTGGCCCTCGCCAAGCTTGATCCGGTCAAGACCGGTGACACGGTTTCGAGCGGCAAGACGGCGCCCGCGGCATTGATCACGATCGAGCCGACGCCGCCGGTGCTCGCGATCTCGGTCGCGGCCACCGACCGCAAGGACGACGTCAAGCTCGGCCAGGCGCTGACGCGCCTGCATGAGGAGGATCCCTCGCTCATGATCGTGCAGAACGCCAAGACTCACGACACTGTGCTGTGGGGCCAGGGCGAGATGCATCTGCGCGTCGCCAGCGAGCGCTTGCGCGACCGCTTCGGCGTCAAGATCACCTCGCATCCGCCTGCGATCGGCTATCAGGAGACCATCCGCAAGCCGATCACCCAGCGCGGCCGTCACAAGAAGCAGTCCGGCGGCCACGGCCAGTTCGGCGATGTCGTGCTCGACATCACGCCGCTGCCGCGCGGCGACGGCTTCAAGTTCGCCGAGAAGGTGGTGGGCGGCGCGGTGCCGCGCAACTACATCCCGGCGGTGGAGGAGGGCGTCGTCGATGGATTGGCGCGCGGTCCGCTCGGCTTCCCCGTCACCGACGTGCAGGTGACGCTGACCGACGGCTCCTATCACAGCGTCGATAGCTCCGATCTCGCCTTCCGCACGGCCGCGCGGGTCGGGCTCAACGAAGGCCTGCCGCAATGCCAGCCGGTGCTGCTGGAGCCGATCCACATGGTCGAGATCGTCTGCCCGACCGACGCCACCGCCAAGATCAACGCGATCCTGTCGGCGCGGCGCGGCCAGATTCTCGGCTTTGACACCCGTGAGGGCTGGACCGGCTGGGACTGTGTCCGCGCCATGATGCCGGAAGCGGAGATCGGCGAGCTGATCGTGGAGCTGCGCTCGGCCACCGCCGGCGCCGGCAGCTTCACGCGCCAGTTCGACCACATGGCCGAAGTCACCGGCCGCGCCGCCGACCAGATCATCGCCGCACATCAGCACGCGGCGTGAGGCGGCTCCCGCTGTAAGGGCCGCACGCCCTCTCACTCCCTCTCCCCGTTCTTACGGGGAGAGGGGTGAAGTGAGCGGCTGTATCCACGCGTGCGGTGAACGTTGGACTCTCGCGCTCTCCTCGCCTTCGTCATTGCGAGCGCAGCGAAGCAATCCAGGCAATCTCCGAGGAGGCGGCCTGGACTTCGTCGCAAGGGCTCCTCGCAATGACGGAGGAGCCAGACGGGCAGTCGCTTGCATTCATCCCGAGATGATGTATTTTACATCATTGTATATGTTCCAGATATCACTTATAACTGCTCGTAAGTGAGGCCAAGGTGATCACCTCGTTCCAGATGCGGGCAGCCCGCGCGTTGCTCGGCATCGATCAGAAAACCCTGGCCGAGCTCGCCGGCGTGTCGCTGCCGACCATCCAGCGGATGGAGGCCTCCACCGGCAATGTTCGTGGCGTGGTCGAGACCTTGATCAAGGTGGTCGAGGCGTTCGACCGGGCCGGCGTCGAGCTGATCGGCGAGCAGGCCCGCAGCGACAGCGGCGGACGTGGCGTTCGCTTGAAGGAGCCGGGGCCGCCGCGCCGTGTCGGAGCATGATCGCGCGTTGATCGTGCCCGGGATCAAGATGGGCTAGCGCATCGTCGCACCTTAGGACGCACGATGCTTCGGAGCATTGTGGGGCCAGCGGAGCACTTTGCTGACATGAGCATCACGAGCGATCAGGCAGGACGGCTGCACCAGCTGCGTCAGCCGACCTTTGCCGAACTGTATCTGCCGAAGCTCGTCACCGTCTTTCGCGAAGGCTACGGCCTTGCGGATTTCCGCGCCGACGTCTTCGCCGGCCTCACGGTCGCGATCGTCGCGCTGCCGCTGTCGATGGCGATCGCGATCGCCTCGGGCGTGACGCCGGACCGCGGCCTCTACACCGCCGTCGCCGGCGGCTTCATCGCCTCCTTGCTCGGCGGCAGCCGGTTCCAGATCGGCGGCCCTGCCGGTGCGTTCATCGTTCTGGTCGCGGCGACTGCGGAGCGGCATGGCGTCGACGGAGTCATCCTCGCCACCATGATGGCGGGCCTGTTCCTGATCGGCGCAGGGCTGCTCAGGGTCGGCACCTACATCAAGTTCATTCCCTATCCCGTCACCGTCGGCTTCACCGCTGGCATCGCCGTCATCATCTTTGCCAGCCAGCTCCGCGATCTCTCCGGCATCACGCTCGCGGGCAAGGAGCCCAGCGAGTTCGTGCCCAAGCTCGTCGCGCTCGCCGGCGGCCTCAACACGATCAATCCGTCCGCCGTCGCGGTCGCCCTCGTCAGCATCGGCATTATCGCCGCCTTGCGCCGCTGGCGGCCGTCCTGGCCCGGGATCCTGATCGCGGTCGTGTTTGCAGCCATCGCCAGCGCGGTGCTGTCGTTGCCGGTCGAGACCATCGGCTCGCGCTTCGGCGGCATCCCGCGCGAATTGCCATCGCCGGCGCTGCCCGCGTTCTCACTGGAAAAGGCAAGGGCGGTGTTGCCGGATGCGATCGCCTTTGCGTTGCTGGCGGCGATCGAATCGCTGCTGTCGGCGGTGGTGGCCGACGGCATGACCGGCCGCCGTCATCGCTCCAATTGCGAGCTGGTGGCGCAAGGCGCGGCCAATATCGGCTCGGCGCTGTTCGGCGGCATCTGCGTCACCGGGCTGATCGCGCGCACCGCGACCAACATCCGCGCCGGCGCGCGCGGGCCGCTCGCGGGCATGCTGCATTCGGTGTTCCTGCTTTTGTTCATGCTGGTCGCGGCGCCGCTCGCAAGCTACATCCCGCTGGCCGCGCTCGCCGCGGTACTGGTCGTGGTGGCCTGGACCATGGCGGAGAAGCATGAATTCGCAACTCTGCTGCGCTCGTCATGGGGCGATGCGGTGGTGCTGCTCGCGACCTTTCTGCTCACGATCTTCCGCGATCTCACCGAGGGCATCCTGGTCGGCTTCGCGCTCGGCGCGGTGCTGTTCATCCATCGCATGGCGGAGATGACGGGCATCGAGGAGCGCTCGCCGCTGGTTGCGGATGATCGCCCCGACGACGGCAACGGCGACCGTGTGCGTTACGATCCCGCGCTTGCGGTCGACCGCGACGTGCTGGTCTATCGCATCACCGGCGCGTTCTTCTTCGGCGCGGCCTCGGCGATCGGCGGCGTGCTCGACGGCATTGCCGACCGGCGCAAGGCCTTCGTGGTCGATTTCGCCGCGGTGCCGTTCCTGGATTCGACCGCGGCCAACGTGATCGGCCGCGTCGCCGCCAAGGCGCACCGCCAGGGCATCAGGCTGTTCATCACCGGGGCCTCGCCCGCGGTCCGCCGCGCGCTGCTCACCCATGGCGTCACGCCGCCGCGCGCGCGTTACCGCACGAGCCTCGAGCGCGCCATCGCCGACATCAAGGGCCGGGCCGCCGACGAGACCGCTGCGAGCTGACCGCGCGCGCTTGACAGAGCGGGCGCGACGCGAAATGGATCGCCTCGGAAACGACCCGAGGGAAAGATGACCGCGCCCAAGCCCCCTGCAGCCTGTCTGATCGGATGGCCGGCCGCGCATTCGCGCTCGCCGCTGATCCACCATCACTGGCTGCGCACGCTCGGCATCGAGGGCGGCTATGTCATCGAGGCGGTGCCGCCCGAGGATTTGCGCGATTTCGTGCTGCGGCTGTCGCTGCGCGGCTTCGTCGGTGCCAACGCCACCATCCCGCATAAGGAAGCCGTGCTGGCGCTGTCGACGCCCGACGCGCGCGCCAGGGCCGTCGGCGCCGCGAACACGCTGTGGTTCGCCGACGGCGAGCTGCGCTCAACCAACACCGATGTCGAAGGCTTCATCAACAATCTCGACGCCAGCGCGCCCGGCTGGGACATGGCCGAGGATGCGCTGGTGCTGGGCGCCGGCGGCTCCTCGCGCGCGGTCGTGTTCGGCCTGCTGGAACGCGGCATCAGCTGCGTGCATGTCGCCAATCGCTCCATCGCGCGGGCCGAGACGCTGGCACAACAGTTCGGATCGAACGTGCATCCGCTGCCGTGGGACGCGATCGGCGACGTGCTGCCGCGCGCAAAGCTTCTCGTGAACACGACCTCGCTCGGCATGCATGGCCAGCCTTCACTCGACGTCGACCTCGCGCGCCTGCCGCAAGATGCCGTCGTCGCCGACCTCGTCTACGTTCCCCTGGTGACGCCGCTGCTCGCCGCAGCGACGGCGCGCGGCCTGAAGACCGCCGATGGGCTCGGCATGCTGCTGCATCAGGCGGTGCGCGGCTTCGAGCTGTGGTTCGGGCGGCGGCCCGAGGTCACCGCCGAGCTGCGCGCATTGGTCGAAGCCGATCTCACGAAGACTTGAGAGGGGCGCGGCGAATAGCACACCATCTCTGGAGTTCTACGTCGTGGGACAATCGGAGACCGTCATGCCTGTTCAACGTGCAACTTTCACACGCCCCCTGATCGCCGTCGCGATGGTGGTCGTCTCGACCTACTGCGCCTTCGCCCAGAGAGCGCCGGTGCCGACGCGCGTGCGCGGCACCATCGAAAGCGTCAATGGCGACACCATGCAGGTCAAGTCGCGCAGCGGTGAAGAGCTCAAGCTTCACCTCGCCTCCGACGTGAACGTGTCGGGCGTTATCAAGATCTCGCTCGCCGACATCAAGCCGGGCTCGTTCATCGGCGCCACCACCGTGCCGGGACCGGATGGCAGCCAGAACGCCGTCGAGGTGCACGTGTTTCCGGAAAGCATGCGCGGCACCGGCGAAGGCTCGCGACCCTGGGACCTCAAGCCCAACTCCAGCATGACCAATGCGACCGTGGCCGAGAGCGTCGTCGGCAATGACGGCCACACGCTGCTGGTCAAGTACAAGGACGGCGAGAAGAAGGTGTTCGTCGCCGACGACACGCCGGTCGTGACCTTCGTGCCCGGCGACAAATCCGAGCTGAAGCCCGGCGCCAAGGTCATCGCCTTCATGAAGCAATTGCCCGACGGCTCGTTCGAGACCAACCGCGTCAGCGTCGGCCGCGACGGCCTGACGCCGCCGATGTGAGGGGCTGTGAGACGCGCACCTGCCGCCTGAAATGCCGCCGTCGTCCCGGACAAGCGTCAGCGCAGGTCCGGGACCTATAACCACAGGGAAAAGTTGTTGCGCGAAGCAGGCCACTCCGAGCCCCCATAGCCACACCCTTCTGTGGCTATGGGTCCCGGATCGGCGCGCGCTTTGGGCGCGCTTGTCCGGGACGACAGTGATTATTGCTGCGGCATCCCGGCAGACGCACTCACACCGCAATCACGTGATCGTCGATCTCGTCCACCCGGTTGACGCCGCACAGGCCCATCGTGGTGAGCAGCTCCTTCTGGATGATGTCGATCGCCTTGGCGACGCCGGCCTGGCCGCCGGCACCGAGGCCATAGGCATAGGCGCGGCCGATCATGCACGACTTTGCGCCGAGCGCCAGCGCGCGCATCACGTCCTGGCCGGAGCGGATGCCGCCGTCGAACATGATCTCCATCCTGTCGCCCACCGCGTCCGCGATCTCGGGCAGGACCTCGATCGAGGACGGCGCGCCGTCGAGCTGGCGGCCGCCGTGGTTGGAGACCACCAGCGCCTGCGCGCCGGTCTTGGCGGCTTCCTCGGCGTCCTCGACGTCGAGGATGCCCTTGATGATCAGCTTGCCCGGCCAGATGCTGCGGACCCACTCGACGTCCTTCCAGTTCAAGGAGGTGTCGAACTGCGAGGCCGTCCATTCGGCGAGGCGGTTGAGATCTTCAGTGTTCTTCACGTGGCCGGCGATATTGCCGAAGGTGCGGCGCTTGCCCTGCAGCACGCCGGAGACCCAGGCGGGCTTGCTGGCGAAGTCCAGCAGCTTCGACAGCGACCATTCCGGTGGCACCGTCATGCCGTTCTTGATGTCGGCGTGGCGCTGGCCGATCACCTGCAGGTCCACCGTGAGCACCAGCGCGCTGCACTTGGCGGCCATCGCGCGCTGGATCAATTCCTTGATGAAGCCGCGGTCCTTCATGACGTAGAGCTGGAACCAGAACGGCTTCTCGACGCTGGCGGCGATGTCCTCGATCGAGCAGATCGACATCGTCGATTGCGTGAACGGGATGCCGGCGGCCTGCGCGGCGCGGCAGGCGTGGATCTCGCCGTCGCCGTGCTGCATGCCGAGCAGGCCGACCGGCGCGAGGATCAGCGGCATCGTCGACGGCTCGCCGAGGATCGTGGTCGAGGTGTCGCGCTTGGAGACGTCGACCAGGATGCGCTGGCGGAACTTGATCGCCTGCATGTCCTCGCGGTTGGCGCGCAGCGTCTCCTCGGCGTAGGAGCCGCGGTCGCAATAGTCGAAGAATGCCTTCGGCACGCGGCGCCGATGCAGCGTGCGAAGATCGTCGATACAGGTAATATGCTTCATGTCGTTTCCCCGGCCCGTCACGTACCAAACAGTCTTGCATCGGAAGATTTCGGGGTCATCTAGCATGGTTGGATGCACAGCCAAATCGTTTGCAGAACGTTTTGGAAGGAGAGTGCCAAGGAGAGCGTCATGACGAAGCCGCACGCAGGACCTTCGCCGGAAGAGATCAAGGAGAAGCATGATCTCGAGGAGGCGCTCGAAGAGGGGCTGGAGGAGACCTTCCCGGGCTCCGATCCCGTCAACGTCACCCAGCCGGCGCCCAGCCGCGCGGACGGCCATGTGAAGCGCTCGGATTAAGGCGAGTTCCACCGCTTTTCGCTAGTCACGCCGGAATTGCAATGTTAACAATCTGTTATCGGGGGCGGTCGCGGCGCCGGTTCCGTAATGATTCATCATATTTTTTGAAGCCAAGTTAGCCGCGATAGCTTTATAAGACCTCGGCAAATCAGGGATGCGGGTCCCGTTGGGGCAGCCCGTGGTTGTAGAGGGGAGTCCCTGGTTGCTGCTTGGGGGACGATATGAGCCGGAAATATTTCGGGACGGACGGGATTAGGGGCCGCGCCAACGGACTGATCACGCCGGAGCTCGCGCTCAAGGTCGGCCAGGCCGCGGGCCTTGCGTTTCAGCGCGGCGACCACCGCCACCGCGTCGTGATCGGCAAGGACACCCGTTTGTCCGGCTACATGATCGAATACGCCATGGTCGCAGGCTTCACCTCGGTCGGTATGGACGTGCTGCTGGTCGGCCCGATGCCGACGCCGGCGGTCGCGATGCTGACCAAGTCGATGCGCGCCGATCTCGGCGTGATGATCTCGGCCTCGCACAATCTGTTCGAGGACAACGGCATCAAGCTGTTCGGCCCGCAGGGCTTCAAGCTGTCCGACGATGTCGAGCGGCAGATCGAGCAGCTGCTCGACGAATCGCTCGACAAGCGGCTCGCGCAGAGCGCGAGCCTCGGCCGTGCCCGCCGCATCGACGGCGTGCATGACCGCTACATCGAATTCGCCAAGCGCACGCTGCCGCGCGACCTCTCGCTCGAGGGCCTTCGCGTCGTGATCGATTGCGCCAACGGCGCCGCCTACAAGGTGGTGCCCGAGGCGCTGTGGGAATTGGGCGCCGACGTGGTGCCGATCGGCGTCGAGCCCGACGGCTTCAACATCAACAAGGATTGCGGCTCGACCTCGCCGGAGGCGCTGTCGAAGAAGGTGCGCGAGATGCGCGCCGACATCGGCATTGCGCTGGACGGCGACGCCGATCGCGTCATCCTGGTCGACGAGCGCGGCCATGTCGTCGACGGCGACCAGCTGCTCGCGGTGATCGCGCAGAGCTGGAAGGAGGATGGACGCCTCTCGCGTCCCGGCATCGTTGCCACCGTGATGTCCAATCTCGGGCTGGAGCGCTTCCTGCAAGGGCAGGGGCTCGAGCTCGTGCGCACGCCGGTCGGCGACCGCTACGTGCTCGAGCAGATGCTGAACGGCGGCTACAATCTCGGCGGCGAGCAGTCCGGCCACATCATCCTGTCCGACTACGCCACGACCGGCGACGGTTTTGTCGCCGCATTGCAGGTGCTCGCCGTGGTGCAGAAGCTGCGCCGCCCGGTGTCCGAGGTCTGCCACCGCTTCGATCCGCTGCCGCAGATCCTCAAGAACGTCCGCCACAAGGGCGGCAAGCCGCTCGATGATTCCGACGTCAAGTCGGCGATTTCCGACGGCGAGAAGCGCCTCAACGGCCACGGCCGCCTCTTGATCCGCTCCTCCGGCACCGAGCCCGTGATCCGCGTCATGGGCGAAGGCGAGGACCGTCACCTCGTCGAGGACGTCGTCGACACCATCGTTTCGGCATTGGGGCAGGCCGCGGCTTGAGTCCTTCCTTCTCCCCTTGCGGGAGAAGGTGGCGCGAAGCGCCGGATGAGGGGTTCTATCCGCTCGCAACACAGCTCGTGAGGATAGAAACCCCTCACCCGTCTCGCCGCTAACGCGGCGAGCCACCCTCTCCCACAAGGGGAGAGGGTAAGAGGCGCATCCCAGCCATTTGCGATTGACGCTGGTCCCACCGTCGCTTGCGTCGTAATCAGCACCTCGCGGCAATCTGCCGCGCCGGATTGCCGCCTTGAACAAGCCTGTCGTCGTCTCAGAGGAAACGCTGACCGAGCCCGTCGTCGTCGCCGAATTGGCGCCGGCCGCCGCCAAGGGGCCGGCCTATATCGTGCTCGCCGGCATCAGCGTCTCGCACTTCCTCAACGACACCATGCAGTCGCTGATCGCCTCGGTGTACCCGATCCTGAAGGACGCCTACGCGCTCGACTTCGCGCAGATCGGCATGATCACGCTGGCATTCCAGTTCACGGCCTCGCTGCTGCAGCCGGTGGTCGGGCACTACACCGACAAGAAGGCGCAGCCCTATTCGCTCGCGGTCGGCATGGCCTCGACCTTCTTCGGCCTGCTGCTGCTTAGCGTCGCGCACCAATATCTCGTCATCCTCGTCGCCGCCGCGCTGGTCGGCCTCGGCTCGGCGGTGTTTCACCCGGAATCGGCGCGCATCGCGCGGCTCGCCTCGGGCGGACGCTACGGCTTTGCGCAATCGGTGTTCCAGCTCGGCGGCAGCTTCGGCACCTCGATGGGGCCGGTGCTCGCCGCGTTGATCGTGGTGCCGTTCGGGCAGGGCAGCATCGCCTGGTTCTCCTCGATCGCGTTTCTCGCCATCCTGATTCTCTGGCGCATCGGGCGCTGGTACGCGCCGCAGATCGCGACGAAGAAAGCGGCGCCCGTCCACACCCAGCCCGGTGCGCCGAGCTCGCGCCGTGTCGCGGTAGCGCTCGCAGTGCTCGTCGTGCTGTTGTTCTCCAAGCAGCTCTACGTTTCGAGCCTGTCGAGCTATTACATCTTCTACCTGATCGACCGTTTCGGCGTGTCGACGCAGGCAGCCCAGATCTATCTCTTCGTCTTTCTCGCGGCGAACGCCGTGGGTGCGTTTCTCGGCGGTCCGCTGGGCGACCGCTTCGGCCGCAAGATCGTGATCTGGATCTCGATCCTCGGCGCGCTGCCGTTCACGCTGGCGCTGCCCTATGCCGGGCTCGTTGCGAGCGCGGTGCTCAGCGTCGCCATCGGCCTGATCATCTCCTCGACGACGTCGTCGATCATCGTGTTTGCGCAGGAGCTGGTGCCGCACCGCTTCGGCATGATCTCCGGCGTGTTCTTCGGCGTCGCCTTCGGCATCGGGGGCCTGGGCGCGGCCGTGCTCGGCAAGCTCGCCGACCACACCTCGATCGAGTTCGTCTACCAGATCTGCGCCTATCTGCCGGCGATCGGACTGCTCGCGGTGTTCCTGCCCAAGCTGCCGCGAAACGCGCGTTAACGCATCCTCTCTTGCCGCGTTGCGGCTTCACACATCGTTAGGGAATGCGGCGCCGATGTCGCATTTGGCGCGGCATTTTTGCAACGCTCGCACGGCGCGCGCGTGTAGGGTGAGAAAAAATCAACCTTAAAAATTAGGGTTAAGTGGCGCTTAAACATTTGCTGGCATCGTCCCCCCGTGAGTTTCCAGAACGTGAGGCGCTCGTATTCAGCCTCACCGGCCATAAGGACGAAGCCAATGCGTAGCGTTAAGTCTCTCCTTGCCGCGGGTGCGGCAACCCTGATCTCGTCGATGGCGTTCGCCGCCGATATGCCGATCGCCGCCCCCCCTCCGATGTACGCGCCGCCGGCTCCGCCCGCCGACTTCGGCGGCTGGTATCTGCGCGGCGACATCGGCATGACCAACCAGAGCGCGAAGCGCATCGAGAGCGCCCTGCCGGCCGGGTACTCGAAGACGACGGAAGGCCTCGGCTTCGACTCCTCGCCGCTGTTCGGCCTCGGCGTCGGCTATCGCTTCAACAACTGGTTCCGCGCCGACGTCATCGGCCAGTACCGGGGCAAGGCCAATTTGCACGGTAGCGACAATGTCGTGGGACCCGGCTTCGTCGGCGTCAACAACTACAGCGGCAGCAAGTCCGAGTGGCTCGTGATGGCCAACGCCTATGTCGACCTCGGCACCTGGTGGTGCGTCACTCCGTTCATCGGCGCGGGCGTCGGCGGCTCCTACAACAAGCTCAGCGGCTTCCGCGACGACGGCGTGTCCTACAGCCCGCTGCTCAACAACAGCGTCGCCTACTTTGCCGACAACGGAAAGTGGAATCTCGCCTGGGCCGCTCACGCCGGTCTTGCCTACAAGGTCAATCCCGGCTTCACCGTCGAACTGGCCTACAGCTACATGAACCTCGGCGATGCCGCGCCCGGCAACTACCGTTTGTTCGACAACAGCGCTTCCGGCCCGACCTCGATCAAGGTCAGGGACATCACCTCGCACGACGTCAAGCTCGGCGTGCGCTGGGATCTCAACAGCCCGCCGGCCTACGTGCCGCCGCCGCTGGTCACCAAGGGCTGATCGCAACCTGATCGGTTAGGACTCCTTAACGGCGCGGGATCATCCCGCGCCGTTTTGCTTTGCGTATTTTTCATGGCGAGGTGCGGCGAAGGCGCCTGGCGCAACCATTGGTTAAGGTTAACAGGCGATGATCATCGCAACAGTTCGAGTCCGATGGAGCGTGGTGATGCGTAGGCTGGTGTTGGCAGCGGCGATGTTGGGGACGGTGTCTGCCGCGCAAGCGGCCGACATGCCGGACCTGCCCGTGCTGCGCGGCGGCTTCGCGGACGGTCTGTCGAAGACCTCCGTCAATTGGAATGGCTTCTATGTCGGCGGTCATGGCGGTTATACCGCAGATGCCACGGATTTCAGCCAGAGCGTGGTCGGACTGACCAACTACATCTTCCGCGACAGCGTACTCCAGGGGCCGACCTCGACGTGGTCGCTGCTGAACAAGACCAACACTCAAAGCACCAATTTCGGTGGCTTCGTCGGCCGCAACTGGCAATGGTATGATGCCGTTCTCAGTCTCGAGGGCACTTACAGCTACTTCAACGATATGGCGACATTGACGTCAGGAACCAACTCGCTCGTCATCGTCAACCCGCCTGGTGAGGTGCGGGCGCCCGGCGTCACCAACAACTATGCCGTCACGCTGACGGGTGCCGCGGCGGCACAGGTCAAAGACATGGTGACGCTCCGCGGCCGCGTGGGTTGGGACGGCGGCAGCTTCATGCCTTATGCCTTCATGGGCGCTGCCGTCGGGCGAATGGACGTGTCGCGCACCGTGACCAGCAGCGTCTCGATGCGACAGGACACGACGACGACGGATTTCTTCGGCAACACCACGACGATACTTGGAACGTGGGGCCCGGTTCCTGCGCAGTCGGGCACGCAAGGTCAGCACAGGACCAACACGTACGCAGTGGGTTGGACCGCCGGCCTCGGGCTCGAATACTGCGTTTGGGACGGCTTGTTCGCCCGCATCGAATACGAATATGTGAGATTCTCGCCCGTCATGAACACGCAGGTGACGTTGAACAACGCGCGCCTCGGCGTCGGCTACAAGTTCTGAGCCGTCCGCTTCCTGTTGACAGCTGCGCTTCGTCCTGATGCTCTCTCGTTCCGAAAGCGGGGCGGCAGCGATGAAGATCTACGGCGACAGCAATTCCGGCAATTGTCTCAAGGTGAAGTGGGTCTGCGACAAGCTCGCTGTGCCCTACCAGTGGATCGAGATCGACACCCGCAAGGGCGAGACGCGCACGCCGCAATTCCTGAAGATGAACGGCGCCGGCCAGGTGCCGACCGTCGCATTCGACGACGGCCGTACGCTGGCGCAGTCCAACGCCATCATCCGCTATGTCGCCCGCGACAGCGTGCTGGTTCCGCGCGACGCCTTCACGGCGGCCAAGATGGACGAATGGCTGTTCTGGGAGCAGTACAGCCACGAGCCTTATATCGCCGTGTGCCGCTTCCTCATGGTCTATCTTGGCAAGGATGCCTCCGAGCTCGATCCTGAAAAGGTCAAGCGCGGCTATGCGGCGCTCGACCGCATGGAGCAGCATCTCGCCGCCAGCCGCTTGTTCGCCGGCGAGGAGGTGTCGCTCGCCGACGTGTCGCTGCTCGCCTATACGCGCCTCGCGCATGAAGGTGGCTTCGACCTCGGCCGTTATGCCTCCGTCCGCCGCTGGATCGGCGACGTCGAAGCGTTTCTCGGCCTTCCGCCGGCGCGCTGAGGTGCGGAGTCGCCTGACATGAATGCCGAAGCCGTCTCTATCCGTCCCGCGCGCCGCGAGGACGTCGTCGCGATCGTGGCGATGCTCGCCGACGATCATCTCGGCCGCGCGCGCGAGCGCGTGGAGGATCCGTTGCCGTCCTCCTATTACGACGCATTCGCGCGGATCGCGCGCGATCCGAATCTGACGCTGGTGGTTGCCGAGAGTGAGGGCAGGGTGGTCGGCTGCCTGCAACTCGCGATCCTGCCGGGCCTGAGCTCGCAGGGCGGATCCCGCGGACTGCTCGAGGATGTTCGCGTTGCCACCGAGTGTCGCAGCCGCGGCATCGGCGAGCAATTGGTGCAATGGGCCGTGACGGAAGCAAAGGCGCGCGGCTGCAATCTGGTCGAGTTGCTCACGCATCAGACGCGCGTCGATGCGCAGCGCTTCTACAAGCGGCTCGGCTTCACGGCGAGTCACGTCGGCATGACTGTCCGCTTTTGAGGCAGCGCGACGCGAGCGCTGCGCAGCCGGCGAAAAGCGGGCTTTTCATTCGGTCGTGTTAAGAGCCGGTAAACTACCGCTCCGTCGTTCACATTGATGAAGGAACGAAGGGTGCTACGGGGGCATCTGACACCGGGCTCGCTCGGTTCGGGACATTTCAATGACAAGCTATTCGATGATCAAGGTCGGCAACGACTACGTCGTGCAGGCCAATGACAAATGCATTTTGAAGGTCGGAAGCCGCCGCAAGGCGGCGCAATTGATCAGCGATGCCACGGACTTGCTGAACGCGCTCACTGTTGTCGAATCCCCTGATATTGCACCGGAAGCGCCATCACTGGCGCGTGAGGCCCCGGAACTTCCTTGACGGACCTTCCCGATTCCCGTATCAGCCGCGGCGGGACACCTCCCCCCAACGGGAGGCTTACTATCTGGAAGGGTAGATCATGACTGTAGCGAAGCCCGCTTCGCGGCCGACCGTGCCGCATTTCTCCTCCGGCCCCTGCGCCAAGCGCCCCGGCTGGAACGCCCAAAATCTCAAGGACGCAGCTCTCGGCCGCTCGCATCGCGCGAAGATCGGCAAGGCCAAGCTCAAGCTCGCGATCGACCTGACGCGCGAAGTGCTTGAGGTCCCCTCCGATTACCGCATTGGCATCGTGCCGGCCTCCGATACCGGCGCGGTCGAGATGGCGCTGTGGTCGCTGCTTGGCGCACGGCCGGTCACCACGCTCGCCTGGGAATCCTTCGGCGAGGGCTGGGTCAGCGACATCGTCAAGGAATTGAAGCTCAAGGACGTCACCAAGCTCAATGCGGCCTACGGTGAGATCCCCGATCTGTCGAAGGTCGATCCCAAGAGCGACGTCGTCTTCACCTGGAACGGCACCACGTCGGGCGTGCGCGTTCCGAACGCGGACTGGATCAGCGCGAGCCGCGAAGGCCTGACCATCTGCGATGCGACCTCCGCCGCATTTGCGCAGCCGCTCGACTGGGCCAAGCTCGACGTCGTCACCTTCTCCTGGCAGAAGGCGCTCGGCGGCGAGGCCGCGCATGGCATGCTGATCCTATCGCCCCGCGCGGTGGAACGGCTCGAGACCTACAAGCCGGCCTGGCCGCTGCCGAAGATCTTCCGCATGACCAAGGGCGGCAAGCTCAACGAAGGCATCTTCGTCGGCGAGACCATCAACACGCCGTCGATGCTCTGCGTCGAGGATTATCTCGATGCGCTGAACTGGGCCAAGTCGATCGGCGGTCTCAAGGCGCTGATCGCGCGCGCCGATGCCAACACCAAGGTGCTGGCGGACTGGAAGGCGAAGACGCCCTGGATCGACTTCCTCGCCAAGGACGCTTCGATCCGCTCCAACACCTCGGTGTGCCTGAAGTTCACCGATCCCGCGATCACCTCGCTCTCCGAGGACGCGCAGGCGGAGTTCAGCAAGAAGCTGGTGGCCCTCGTCGAGAAGGAAGGCGCGGGCTACGACTTCGCCTATTACCGCGACGCGCCGGCCGGCCTGCGCATCTGGTGCGGCGCCACGGTGGAAGCAAAGGACGTCGAGCTGCTGACGCAGTGGATCGACTGGGCCTTCGCCGAGACCAAGGCCGCTCTGCCCAAGGCAGCGTGATGCTCTGACCCTCCCCTGGAGGGGGAGGGTCGACGCACCGCGAGGTGCGGCGGGGTGGGTGATCTCTCCACACGACGTACCGGCGACTTTCTTTGTTGCAGCTTCACCCCACCCCGGC
>NZ_JADYVU010000008.1:0-361729 GCF_020194115.1 Bradyrhizobium sp. NBAIM01
CCCCGCCACCGGCGCTTCCTCCCCCGCCGCCACCTCCCTGCCCGAATGCCGCTCCGGCGGAGGCGGTCACCAGCACGGCGAGCAGCACCAGACCTGTCCTGCTCATCGACTGTCTCTTGGTGCATCTGTTGAGGTCGAGCATCATCGATCCTGCTGGTAGCCCTGGTTGGTCGTGTTCTGCTTGATGTTGCCGTGGCGGCCCTGGGTATCGAAATTCTCGCGGCCCGGCTCCCGTTCTGTCGGCTCGACGGCCGGATCGGAACCGGGTCCCTTGTTGCTCCGCTGTTCTTCGGGGACTGGAGGCATCTTTGACATGTGCTGCTCCTGTGTCGATGGTTCGCAATGTCGAAATAGAACAATGAGTTGTCGCAGGGGTCGTTCCTGCGCCGATCGCCGCAGCGCGAGACAGGGAACACCGCGCTGCGTCCCGGGTTGATCAGAGGGTGCTGCCGCAGCCCATCCTGCGAGCTCGACAGGGAAACTCTCGACGGGGAAAGACATGCCAAAGGCGACTGAACCTGAAACCGATCCGCGAGAGACACCGCTCGACGATCCGCGCCGGAAGACCGATATGCCGACGCACCGGCAGACGGATAAGCCTTGGCAAGGCAATCCCGAGAAGGAACAGATCGATCCGGAACGGCCGCCGCTGGATCTGGAGCGGTGGCAGAAATCGAAGACGCACTAGCAGCGGAGGCCTGCTGGCGTGTCGAGATCGTGAATGACCGGCCGCAGCGGCCCGCCGGAGTGCAGTTCCATCGTTGCCAGCGTAATCGGCAGCTTGAAGCGGCGCTTCCCTGCGCTGCCTGGATTCAGATAGAGCACGCCGTTGACGGTTTCGATCCGCGCGCGGTGGGAATGCCCTGAGACCACGACATCGATCCCGAGCTCGGCAGGATCGATCGTCAGCTCGTTAAGGTCGTGCAGGACGTGGAAGCTGCGGCCGCCGAGGCGCAGCGTTTGTGTTTCGGGAAAGCGTTCAGCCCACGTGCCCCGGTCGACATTTCCCCTGATCGCGGTGACGGGTGCGATGCGGCAAAGCCCGTCCATCACCGCCTGGGCGCCGATGTCGCCGGCGTGGATGATGTGCGAGACGCCGGCGAGGCAGCGCTCCGCCTCGGGCCTCAGCAGTCCATGCGTGTCGGCGATCACCCCAATCATGAACGTCATGTCAGATCACGGCTTCAGTGCACTACATCCAGCGGCATCCGGCCGATTTCCTCACCATCCTCATTCGTGACGAGGATCGAGAGGTGGCGGCCCTTGAGCTCGGGACGCTCCTCGAGCAGGCGCCGCGCAATCTCTTCGGCGACATCCAGAGCCTTGATGTCGTCCGGCAAATCGGCGCCTCCCTCGTCGGCTACGGTTTCAGAATCCACCAAATCAAAATGATAGCGCGGCAACGTCTGGTCCTCGGGTGTTCCCGCAGGAACGCGCGGTCTCAGGGCTTCGTTCCGGCGCCGGAGCCATCTGCGGTCCGGCAGGCGGGCATCGCCGTCGGTCCTCGGCGCGAGATTGCCGCGGACTCACGCGCGGCGCCGCCGCGTCCTCGCGCGGGGTCTGGAACGGCCCGCCATCGATGCCGCGAATGCCAGGCCGGCAGCGATCCCGAGCACCACGAGCCCCTTGCTGAGCACAGCGGCCGGCGGAACCTGCTTCCGCACCAGCCAGCCGCCGTCGACGGACGTGCCCTGCGGACCCGCTTCGAGCAAGGTGCCTTCGTTCCTTGCTGCTGGACGCGCGCGCGACAGCAGCCAGCGGAATGCGGCTCCGATGACATTCTCGGTGATCTCAGGGGCAATCGCATAGGCCAGTTGCCCGGCGCGCGCCGGCCACCCCACGGCCACCTCGTCACGCGGCGCGCGGACGAGGCTCAGGAGGGTCTGGGCTACATCTTCGGATTGATAAAGCAGCGGGCCAGGATCGAGCCTTCGTCCGGAAACGTTGGCGCCGTGGACGAAGCCCGGCGTATCGATAATGGACGGAAAGACGCCACAGACGTGAATGTCGGGATGAGCCCGGAGCTCCTGACGCAAGCTTGCGGTGAAGCCGCGCAGGCCGAACTTGCTGGCGGTGTAGGCTGCGGCAAAGGGCGTCGGCGCCCAGCCGCCGAGCGAGATGTTGTTGATCAGGACACCGCGGTTCTGGCGGAGGAAGATCGGAAGCACCGCGAACGCGCCATGCATGGGGCCGAGCAGATTGACCTCGATGGTCCGGCGATGGAGCGCGATGTCGGCATCCTGATAGGCCCCGAACACGCCCGTGCCGGCGTTGTTGATCCAGACGTCGATGCCGCCGAAGGCCTCATCCGCCTCACCGGCCAGACGCTGCACCGCCTCCGCGTCAGTGACGTCGGTCGGCACGGCCAGGGCCCGGCCTCCGAGCGCCTCACAATCCGCAGCAAGCCGCATCAAGACCTCGCCGCGGCGTGCGGCGAGGACCACGCTTGCGCCCTCGCGGGCAAAGGCCAGCGCCGCGGCGCGGCCGATTCCACTGGAGGCGCCGGTGATGACGACGCGCGTGCCGACCATCTGCCCGTGCTCGCGTCCCGAGACGTCCGCGGGAAGCAGCCAGCGCAGGGATCGCCGCAGGCGTGCCGTTCCCTGTGTTTCGAACCAGTCGCCATGCGCAAAGATCACCCGCTCCGGAGCCAGCTTCACGAGCCGCTCGCCCGCAGCCCGCGCCGAACGGCCGCCGAGGCGGAGCAGCAGCCGCAGATAGACCGGGGCCTTCCCGTCCGGCTTGGCAATGCCGAGCAGGCTCGCCGCGGCTGTATTCGAGGCGCTGAGGTGGTGGGGATCGAGGTTCTGCACGATATCCGTCAGAACCAGCGTCCGGCTCCGCCTGTCGAACAGTTCGACCTCCGAGAACATCGGAGCATTCACCGACACCGTTTCGAGGTCGGCGGCCCATTCCTCCGGCGTCGTGTCTCCAAGCTCGCGATCGACGCGGAGGCCGGCCGCCCGCACCTGCCTGCGCGCCGCAAGGCCGCGCGCAGCAAAGATCGCGGCCTGCGGCAGCTGCCTTTGCCATTCTGGCAGGAACATCCAGTGCGCAATATTCGGCGCCAGCAGGTATCTGATCGTGCCCAGCCGCTCCAGCTCTTGGCGCAAAGCCGGCGAATATCTCACCGGCGAATGCAGCACGAGGTCGCCGTTCGACAGGCGGATGACAGTCATCCGCACGGGCAGTTGCAGGCCGGCGGCGTTGATCGGCTTGTCGTTCACGATCCAGATATCGTCGGTCACCTGCGACAGGCTGGCAGTCGACACACCGGCGTCGGAACTTTGCATGAGCGTCTTTCCATTGCGAGGGCGTTGCACCAAAGCGCGTGGGCGGCGCTCGTTCCTCATCAATGTCTTGGAAAGAACGTCTGGAAATCACATCGCCGCGGTCGTTCGACCTCCTTCGAGCCGCACCCGTAGCGCGTTGCGGGCGTCGGCGATGACATCGACCCAATCGCCCGGCCGTGTTTGATGAAACAGCCGCAGGCTCGGGTACCAGAACGAACGCGCACCGGATTGGGGCCAGCGCCAGTCGCAATCGGCATGCAGCAAGACCCAGGCCTCGCATCCCAGCGCGCCCGCAAGGTGTGCCACCATGGTGTCGACACAGATGACGAGATCGAGCTGCCGCAGGCGATGGCCGAGAGCGACGATATCAGGCGTGCTGATGTCCCGTGCCCCGATCGCCGCGAGCACTTCGGTGCTGGCGCCGCGCTGGAGCGAATGGAGCGTCACGCCGGATCCAGCGAGATTGCGCAGCAAGACGGCCGGAACCTCCCGCCGCTTGTCCCACTCACCGACTTTCCAGACCAGGCCGACGGCCAGCCCTTGTTCTCGCCGAAGCGGCTGAAGGGCGATTGGAGGCAGCCCCAGATAAGGAACGCGGATCTCGACCTGGTCGCGGCGCGCTCGGATGGCGTGCGGCACCTCCATGATCTCGATGTCGACCTCGAAAGCGCTCTCGGGCGCACCATCATGCAGCGGGATGGCGCGATCGACGCCCGCTGCGCCCTCGACCATCGGCAGCAGCTCGGGTTGACACCACAGGGTGACGCTGCGCGCAATCGCGCGAAGCGGCTTCATGAAGCGCAGGAACTGGATGGTGTCGCCGAGCCCGTGATAGCAGCGCACCAGCACGTGCTTATCTTTCAGGTCCTCGCCGCGCCAGATCCGCTGGAGGTGGCGCGGGCCAGTGTGCTTGGGCGGATGCGCGATCTCCAGCAAATCACCATCGTTGATGGTCCAGGCGCGTGCGAAATCGCCCGCCCTGATCGCTTCCGCCCAGCCGCCCGCCATCTCGCGCGGTCGCTAGTGTCGCACGAACTTGTGGAATCGACTGAGCTTGCCGTCCTTGGTTCGATCCTGATGCAGGAACGCGATGCCGGCTTCATCGAACTTCTCGAAGAACGCGTCCCAGCTGATGCGATCCAACGCTTCATCCGGCGGATCGAAATCAATACGCAGGATTCCGGCGTGGCCACCCTCCTCCGTCGCCTTCACGGTCGCCGGTTTCCCGCCGCGTTCTTCGGCCCATTTCTGGATGACGTTGTGATCGGTGGTCTCGTGGGCTTCGCTGTTCTGTGCCTTGGATGTCATGTCACACCTCGTTCACTAGGCGGGCGATGAACGCCGCACCGCATCGAACCATTGGCCGACAAACGCGGGCCGGAGTGATTGGTTCTTCGCGGCAGATACGAAACGGTCCGCGTGAGGCGAGCATCATCTTCTTCATCTTCATCATGAAAGCCGTTCGTTCCGAGCAGGCGGTGCGGGATTTTATCCCATGTTAAGCGCGTCGCATTTTCTCGCGATGAATCGGCCGAGGCGTGCCGCCCGCCATCTCCTTTCCAGGAACGAACATACCTTCCACACGTTCGCCGACGTACTTACACCGACTCTTGCACCGACGCCGCGCGTTTTCCGGAGGGCTTCATTCCATGCATTCTCGTCTCCAACACAGGCGCCGCGTGCGCGTCGGACTCGTCGGCGTCGGCAATTGCGCGAGCTCCTTCGTCCAGGGCCTCACCTACTACCGGAACGCCAAGTCGAACGAGCCGGTCCCGGGGCTAATGAACGCGGATCTCGGCGGTTACCATATCAGCGATATCCAGATCGCTTCGGCGTTCGACGTCAACGCCAACAAGGTCGGCCGCGACGTCGCCGATGCGATCTTCGCCTCGCCCAACAACACGCACCGTTTCTCCGACGTCGCGCCGACAGGCGTGATCGTGCAGCGCGGACCGGTCCTGGACGGCATCGGGCATTATCTCACCGACGACGTTCCGATTGCGGACGTGCCGGAGGCCGACGTGTCCGAAGTGCTGGCGATGTCCCGCACCGACGTTCTGGTCTCCTATCTTCCGGTCGGCTCGCAGCGCGCCAGCGAATGGTATGCGGCGCGCGCCATCGAGGCCGGCTGCGGCTACGTCAATTGCATTCCGGTCTTCATCGCCTCCAATCCCGAATGGCGGCGCCGCTTCGAGGAGGCCGGCCTGCCGATCGTCGGCGACGACATCAAGAGCCAGGTCGGTGCCACCATCCTGCATCGCGTGCTCGCTAACCTGTTCCGCGAGCGCGGGGTGCGGCTCGACCGCACCTACCAGCTCAATGTCGGCGGCAACACCGATTTCAAGAACATGCTCGAGCGGGAGCGGCTGGCCTCGAAGAAGATCTCCAAGACCCAGGCCGTGACCAGCCAGTTCGACGTCCCCATGGACCCCGACAACATCCATGTCGGACCGAGCGACCACGTGCCGTGGCTCACCGATCGCAAGCTCGCCTTCATCCGCCTGGAGGGAACGACCTTTGGCGGCGTTCCCCTGAGCGCCGAGGTCAAGCTCGAGGTCTGGGACTCCCCGAATTCGGCGGGCGTCGTGATCGACGCGGTGCGCTGTGCCAAGCTCGCCATGGACCGCGGCCAGGCCGGAGCGCTGACCGGCCCTTCGAGCTATTTCATGAAATCGCCGCCGCAGCAGTTCACCGACGAGGAGGCCGGACGGCGGACGCGCGCCTTCATCGACGACAAGGCGTTTGCGTGATGGCTGGGATCATCCATCTCGTCCGCCACGGTCATCATGCCCTGCTCGGCCGCATCCTGTGCGGCCGGATGAAAGGCGTCGCGCTCGACGATCTCGGCTGTGAGGAAATGGCGCGCTGTGCCGGCACCATCGCGGCGCGGCCATCGCTCATTCAGTCCAGCCCGCAACGGCGCTGTATGCAGTCGGCATGCATCCTCGCGGCGCATTTCAGGCTGCCGGTCGAGATCGTTCCTGCCCTCGACGAACTCGATTATGGCGAATGGACCGGGCGATCGTTCGACGAGCTGGCGCCGGATCCCCGATGGTCGCGCTGGAATGGGCGACGCGGCACCAGCCGCCCGCCCGGCGGCGAGAGCATGCGGTCGCTTCAGAACCGCATGGTCGCTCATCTGGAGCAGCTGCGCGGCGACCGCAATCTCGACGCGGTCGTCCTCGTCAGCCACGCCGAGCCGATCCGTGCCGCGCTGCTGCACTATTCGCGCATGCCGCTCGATCAGTTTCTTTCGATCGAGATCGATCCTGCCAGCATCAGCACGCTCCGCGCCGACAGAAGGGGCATGAAGATCACCGGGATCAACCAGCGGGTGCCGGCGTGAAGATCGTCATCTTCGGCCTGACAATCTCGTCTTCCTGGGGCAACGGTCACGCCACCTTGTGGCGCGGCCTCTGCAAGCATCTCGCGCGTTCGGGACACAGCGTCGTCTTCTTCGAGCGCGACGTGCCCTATTATTCCGGTGCCCGGGATCTCTACGAGCTGCCGGGCGGCGCGCTCCGACTGTTCGCGAACTGGGACGATGTGCGGCAGGCGGCAAGCGCGGAGGTCCGTGACGCCGACGTTGCGATCGTGACCTCCTATTGCCCCGATGCGATCGCCGCGACCGAGCTGATCCTTGCTGAGGATCGTGCCGTTCCCGTGTTCTACGACCTCGATACTCCGGTCACGCTGGCAAGGCTCATCGCCGGCGAGGCCGTTCCCTATATCGGCCCGCGCGGCCTGCGGGACTTCGCGCTGGTGCTCAGCTTTACCGGCGGGCCTCACGTTGCGGACGAATTCCGCAACAGGCTCGGCGCGCGCGACACGCGGCCGCTTTATGGGCATGTCGACACAGACATCCACCATCCGGTCGCGCCGCAGCCGCATTATCGCGCCGATTTGTCCTATCTCGGCACCTACTCCGAAGACCGCCAGCACACGCTCGAGGCGCTTTTCGTTGCGCCCGCGCGGGCGCGCCAGGATCTCCGCTTCCTGATCGGCGGCGCGCAGTACCCGGACGATTTCCCATGGTCGCCCAACATTTATTTCGTGCGGCACCTGCCGCCGTCCGAGCACGCGCCGTTCTTTGCCTCATCGCGGCTGACCCTCAACGTCACCCGCCGGGCCATGGCGGAGATGGGCTGGTGCCCGTCCGGCCGGCTGTTCGAGGCCGCGGCCTGCGGTGCCCCGCTGCTGAGCGACGACTGGCCCGGAATAGCGGACTTCTTCGCGCCCGGAGAAGAGATCCTGATCGCACGCGACGAGCACGACGCGCTTGCCGCACTCGCGATGCCGGATGCCGAGCTCAGGCGCATGGCCCTGCGCGCCTATGAGCGCACCATGGACCAGCACACATCCGACAAGCGGGCGCGTGAACTGATCTCGATGCTCGAGCAGATTGCGTCGAGCCGCATCAGCCGGCAACAAATCGAGGAGGCCTGATCATGTGGGGCATCGTTCCGGCCGCGGGCCGCGGCAGCCGTATCCAGCCGCTTGCGTTCTCGAAGGAATTGCTGCCGGTCGGCAGCCGGCATGACGACGGTACCGACCGTCCCTGCGCGGTCTCCGAATATCTGCTGGAGCGCCTCATCCTCGGCGGCGCGGACAAGATCTGCTTCGTGATCTCGCCCGGCAAGTCCGACATCCTCGAATATTTCGGCGACCATTACGGCAGCGCCGAGCTCGCCTATGTGGTGCAGCCCGAAGCCTCCGGCCTGTGCGACGCGGTGTTCAGGGCAAGCACCGTCGTCGGGCGGCACGAAGACGTCATGGTCGGCTTGCCCGACACGGTGTGGTTTCCCAAGGCGGCCCTGCAATCCCTGCCCGAGGCAGACCTCTCGTTCCTGCTGTTCCCGGTCGAGCACCCCGAATTCTTCGATGCGGTGGTGCTGGACGGCGAGCAGGTGACGGAGATCCAGGTCAAGCAGCCGAATGCAGCCTCGCGCTGGATCTGGGGTGCTTTCAAGATGTCGGCCCACGGCTTCCGCCAGCTCCAGGCGCTGTGGCACGCACGCGAACGCCGCGACGAATATTTCGGGACGCTGGTCAATGCCTACCTTTCGGCCGGCGGCAACGGCATCGGGGTCAAGGCCGGCGAATCCTACGTCGATGTCGGCACCATCGACGGCTATCGCACGGCAATGGCCCTGCTCGCCGAGGGCGTCGAGGGCCGTTCCAAGTCGCGGACCCGCGCCTCATCGGACGGGGCCCGGCCGGTCTCAATGAATAACGGAGCGATTGCATGACCAGAGGCGCCCTCTCCCGCGAGGAAATCCGCCAGCGCGTCGATGCGCTGGGGCCATGGTTTCACAATCTCGACCTCAAGGGCGTGCCGACAGCGCCGTCGCACTTTCTCGGCGACTACCCCAATGTGAAGTGGCAGCGCTTCTCCGGCATCATTCCGGACCGGCTCGAAGGCAAGACCGTGCTCGATATCGGCTGCAATGCCGGCTTCTACGCCATGGAGATGAAGCGGCGCGGCGCCGAACGCGTGCTCGGCCTCGACACCGACGAAGAATATCTGGCCCAGGCCCGCTTCGCGGCCGAGGTGAACGGGCTCAGGATCGAATTCCGCAAGATGTCGGCCTATGATGTCGGGCAGCTCCGCGAAAAGTTCGACCTCGTGATCTTCATGGGCGTGCTCTATCATCTGCGACACCCGCTGCTGGCGCTGGACCTGATCCATGAGCACGTCGCCGGCGATCTCCTCCTGTTTCAGTCGATGCTGCGCGGCGACAGCCGGGTCGATGCGATCGAGAAGAATTACGACTTCTGGACCACCGACCAGTTCGATTCCTCCGGCTACCCGAAGCTGCACTTCATCGAGCACAAATATGCCGACGACCCCACCAATTGGTGGGTGCCCAATCGCGCCTGCGTCGAGGCCATGCTGCGCAGCGCCGGCTTTGCGATCGCGGCCCATCCGGAAGAGGAGGTCTATCTGTGCAAGCGCACGGTACGGCCGCAGGCTGACGGACCGGTTTATCCATCACGGGAGGCGGGTCGATGATCGAGGCTGCCAAGATCTGGAACGAGCCCAACAACAAGTCGCATTGGGACCTGCTGATCGACCCGGACTGGGCGATGTTTGCCAACTTGGCGCTCGCGGCCGGCAAGGCCATCCGCAGCGCGCATCCGACCTTGCCGCGCGTGCTCGGCGGCATTTCGCCGATCGACCCGTCCTTCATGCGCAGCATGCAGGCGCGTGGCGTGCTCGATCACGTCGACGCCGTCGCCGTGCACGGCTTTCCGCTCGACTGGAATTTATGGCAGATCGGAGAATGGCCGGCCAAGATCGAGGAGATCAAGGCTGTTACCTCGCTCCCGGTCTGGGTGACCGAGGTCGGCGTCTCCTCGTTCGGCGCCGAGGAGGTGCAAGCCTGGGGCCTGTCGCGCACCGCCGACCTTCTGATCGGCCGCGCGCCGCGCATCCACTGGTACAGCCTCTATGATCTCCCTTCGGCCTGGGAGGCGACCACGCGGCACAAGGAGGCCGAGGGGTCCTCCTATTACCGGCATTTCCACATGGGCCTGCTGCGCGAGGATGGAACGCCGAAAGCCGCGGCGGAGCTGTTCGGCCAATACGCCGCCGACATGGGCCTCTGCCAGTGGTTTCATTTCGAGGACCATCGTCTCGATGACGCCGTGCGCTGGATGCGACGGTTCGGCGTGCGGCACTTGCGGACCGGCCTGTCATGGGCCGACAGCTTCCGCCCCAACGCACTGGACTGGTTCGACCGCCAGATGGATGCGCTGGCCGAGTTCGAGATCACTGTGACGTTCTGCTTCACGCCGGAACACCGCGGTCTCGAACCGCATCACACCAGCCCGCCGCTCGACGTGAACGAGTTCGCCGATTTCTGCGCGCAGATGGTCGAGCGCTATTGCACGAAGACCGGTCTCGCCTCCTCTAGTGGCGTCTCCCCGCCGATCAGGGAGCCGACATGCGTGCCCTGATCCTGGTGATGGATTCCGTCGGAATCGGCGCCGCGCCCGACGCCGCCAATTACGGCGACGAAGGTGCCGACACCATCGGCCACATTGCGGATGCATGCATGGCCGGGCGTGCCAATAGTCCGCAGCGGGAGGGGCCGCTGTGCCTGCCAAATCTCGTGGTGCTCGGCCTCGGCGAGGCCTGCCGCCTTGCGACGGGGCGCGTCCCGCCCGGGCTCGACGGCCGGGTTCAGGGTGCGCGCCATGGATGCGCCAGCGAGATATCGAGGGGCAAGGACACGCCATCCGGCCATTGGGAGATCGCCGGCGTGCCTGTCGCGTTCGACTGGGGCTATTTTCCAAAGATCCAGCCCTGCTTCCCGCGCGATCTCGTAACAAAGCTGTGCGAACAAGCCGGACTGCCCGGCATCCTCGGCAACTGCCACGCCTCCGGCACCGACATCATCGCCGAATTCGGCAAGCGCCACATGCGCAGCGGCGAGCCGATCTGCTACACCTCGGCCGACAGCGTGTTCCAGATCGCGGCGCACGAGGAGACGTTCGGGCTTGAGCGGCTTTACGACGTTTGCACGATCGCGAGACGGCTGGTCGATCCCCTGAACATCGGCCGCGTCATCGCGCGTCCGTTCGTCGGAACGGACGCAGGCAATTTCAAGCGCAGCTCGCACCGGCGCGATTTCTCGGTTCCGCCGCCCGAGCGAACCATCCTCGACCTTGCAGAAACTGCCGGCCGCGACATCGTCACGATCGGCAAGATCGACGACATCTTCGCTCATCGCGGCACCGGGAGAAACCTGCGCGGCGACGGCAATGCAGCGCTGTTCGATGCCACGCTCGATGGGCTTGGAGGCCTTGCAGAAGGCGGGCTTTTGTTCGCCAACTTCATCGATTTCGACACGCTCTACGGCCACCGCCGCGACGTCGCCGGCTACGCAGCGGCGCTCGAAGCTTTCGACGCCCGCCTCCCCGAGCTGCTGAGCCGGCTGCGAAGCGACGATCTCCTCATCATCACCGCCGATCATGGCTGCGATCCGACCTGGAGCGGCACCGATCATACGCGCGAGCAGGTCCCGATCCTGGCGTGGACCGCGCAGTCAACGGCTCCGATCAGCCGACGCGCCGGCTTTGCCGACATCGGCGCGACGGTTGCAAGACATCTCGACCTGCCGGCGCCACTTCATGGCGCGCATTTCTAGCCGGGATTCTAGCTGGGATTCACTTGGGTTATTGATCCAGGTTAGAGAAACTTTCGTTTGTAGGTTTCGCAGGAACGAACATTCCTTGCACCGCTTCTAACTCCCAGACGTGACTGGCGCGCAGGTCGCCCGACCAAGCAAAGGCGCGCTTCAACTCTCATCATCGGCTGGTCCCGAACGGATCGGTCCCATGCGGCACGGAGCGGTGAATGACGCGAGTATTGATTACCGGAGGCGCGGGATTCATCGGTTCGCATACGGCCGACGTGCTGCTTGCGGCTGGCTATGAGGTCCGCCTTCTCGACAATCTCTCTCCGCAGGTCCATGGCGGCAACCGTCAGCGGCCCGCTTATCTCGCGGACGATGCCGAGCTCGTGGTCGGCGACGTCACGGACAGCGTCGCCGTCGAACAGGCCTTGCGCGGCGCCGACATGGTCCTGCATCTCGCCTCCGCCGTCGGCGTCGGCCAGAGCATGTACGACATCGAGCCCTATGTCAGGACGAACGAGCTCGGCACCGCCGTGCTGCTGCAGGCGCTGGCGAAGCGACCGGTCGCACGGCTGGTGGTGGCGTCCTCGATGAGCATCTACGGCGAGGGCCTGTATCGTGATGCCGTCGGCAACGTCGTGGCTTGCGACGAACGACCGATCGGGCAGCTTCGCCAAGGAGAGTGGGAACTGCGGGATCATGCAGGCCATACGCTCGATCCCGTGCCTACGCCTGAGACCAAGCAGCCGTCTTTGAGCTCGATCTACGCGCTGAACAAATATGCGCAGGAGCGGATGTGCCTGATCACGGGCAAGGCCTACGGCATTCCGACGGTCGGCTTGCGCTTCTTCAACGTGTTCGGTCCGCGGCAAGCGCTGTCGAATCCCTATACCGGGGTGCTGGCCATCTTCGCCGCGCGGCTGCTCAATGGCCGGCCGCCGCTCGTCTTCGAAGACGGTCTGCAGCGGCGCGACTTCGTCCACGTGCACGATGTCGCCCGCGCCTGCCGCATGGCGCTCGAATCCGACCACGCCCAGGACGTCTTCAACGTCGGCTCGGGCCAGAGCCGCACCATTCTGTCGGTAGCCGAGGATCTTGCCCAGGTGATGGGACGGTGCGAGATCGCTGCCGAGATCACACGGAAATACCGTGCTGGCGACATCCGGCACTGCTTCGCCGACATCGGCAAATCACGCGACCTGCTCGGCTTCGAGCCGCATGTCGCGTTCAAGGACGGGCTCGAAGAGCTCGCCGGGTACCTCGCCGACCAGATCGCCGACGATCAGGCGGAGCGGGCGACCCGTGAGCTGCTGCAACGAGGGTTGGTCGCGTGATGAGTGAACAAGACAACAGACCCGTCCTGGTCACCGGCGGCTGCGGCTTCATCGGCTGCAATCTCGCCGACCGTCTGGCCGAGCGCGGCGACCGTGTGCTGGTGCTGGACAATCTCGCCCGCGCCGGCGTGCGCGAGAACGCGCAATGGCTGAAATCCCGGCATGGCGACCGCGTCGCGATCACGGTGGCCGATATCCGCGACCCCATTCCGGTGATCGACGCCGTGCGCGAGGCACGCGCCGTGCTGCACCTCGCGGCCCAGGTCGCCGTCACCGACAGCGTCAGCGATCCCTCGGCCGATTTCGAGATCAACGCCCGTGGCACGCTGAACGTGCTCGAAGCCGTCCGCCTGCACAACGCCTCGGCCCCGGTGATCTTCGCCTCGACCAACAAGGTCTACGGGCGCCTGATCGAGGACAGCGAGATCGCGCTCACCGGCCGTCGCTACACGCCGGTCAACGATCTGCTCGCCGGCGGCATTTCGGAGAACGCCCCGCTCGATTTCTACAGCCCCTATGGTTGCTCCAAGGGCACCGCCGATCAATACGTCCACGATTATGCCCGGGTGTTCGGGCTGCAGACCGTGGTGATGCGCATGAGCTGCATCTACGGGCCGCGGCAGTTCGGCACCGAGGACCAGGGCTGGATCGCACACTTCCTGCTCAGCGCCATAAGCGGCAATCCGCTGACGATCTATGGCGACGGCAAGCAGGTCCGCGACGCGCTGCACGTGTCGGACGCGGTGAGCGCCTGGCTCGCGGCGCTCGACCACATCGCGCTGGCGCGCGGGCGCGTCTTCAATCTCGGCGGCGGTCCGGCGAATGCGATCAGCCTGCTCGAGTTGATAGACCGCATCACCGAGCTGACGGGCCGCAAGGTCAGCTATCGCTTTGCAGACTGGCGACCGGGCGATCAGCCCTGGTACGTGACCGACACGCGGGCGCTCGCCACCGCGCTCGGCTGGACGCCGCAAATGCCTCTCGCCGATGGCCTGCGCTCGCTCCACACCTGGCTCGACAGCCGCTTCGGATCACAGGACAGAAGCGAGGCCCTGGCATGACGCGGGTCGCCCTCATCAATCCGAACTGGGACTTTTCGGGCAGCATCTATTTCGGCTGCCGCTCGCCTCACCTGCCGCTCGAGCTCGGCATCTCCCAGCACTATCTGAAGGCGGCCGGCCACGACACGTTGCTGCTCGATGCGCATATGTTCGATCTCTCCCTCCGCGACATCGAGGCCGAGCTGCGCGCCTTTCGTCCCGGCCAGATCGTCTTCACCACCGCACCGACCTATCTGTTCTGGCGCTGCGCGCCGCCCGAGCTGCGCGTGCCGCAGCAACTCGCCATCGCGGTGCGGGACCTTGCGCCGACCCTGATCGCGGTCGGCCCGCATGGTTCGAGTACGCCGAAGACCGCCCTGAGGAAGCTTGGCGTCGATATCGTCGTGATGGGCGAGTGCGAGGCGTCCCTGCTGCGTCTCGCCAATGGCGAGCGAGACTTTCCCGGCCTGTGCTTCGCCGACGGTGCTTCGCTCCGGGTCAATGGCGGTCCGCAGGCGGTCGCGTTCAGCGATCAGCCAGCGCTCGACTGGCCTGACGAGATGATCCGGCGTCACCATCACCATCATCACCGCTTCGAGGCCGAGCCGACGGCGCCCGGCGCCGAGGTGGAGGCCTCGCGCGGCTGTCCCTTTAACTGCACGTTCTGCGCCAAGGAGAATTTCCGCAACGCCTATCGCAAGCGGCCGCCCACCGTCATTCTCGACGAGATCGATCGTCTGCGCCGCCATGGCATCGAGTACGTCTACTTCATCGATGAGATCTTCCTTCCGAACCGCGAGCTGCTGGAGGGCTTGACGACGCGCGGGCTGAAGTTCGGCGTGCAGACGCGGATCGACCTCTGGAAGCCCGACATGCTCGCCCTGCTCGGGCGCGCCGGCTGCGTCTCGATCGAAGCCGGCATCGAGAGCCTCACCGTGGAAGGGCGCGCGGCCCTCGCCAAGAATTGCAAGATGACGACGGATCAGCTCGCCGACCGGCTGGTCGAAGCCCGCCGCCACGTCCCCTTCGTGCAGGCCAACCTGATCGAGGTGCCCGAGGACGACGATCCCGTGGTGCAGCGCTGGCGCCGCACCATGCAGGATGCCGGCGTCTGGGCCAACGATCCGGTGCCGCTCTATCCCTATCCCGGCTCTCCCGACTACCGCAGGCTCTGGGGCGAGCCCGACGACGTCGCCTGGGAGCGCGCACACCGGCACTATCTCGCGATGTTCGACCAGTTCAGCGACGTGCAGAACGATCGCCCGGTCCCGCTCGACAGCCTCGAACTCCAGGTGGCCTCATGAGCCGTGGCGCCGACATCAGGATGATGATGACGACCGACACGGTTGGCGGCGTGTGGACCTATTCCTGCGCCCTCGCCGCCAGTCTCGCTGCGTCCGGGGCCGACGTCACGCTGGTGACGCTGGGCCCGCGGGCACGGGCCTATCAGCGTCAGATGCTGCACGAGACCACCGTTCACCTGATCGAGACGGACCTCGCACTCGAATGGCAGGACCCGGAGGGCCAAAACGTTTCCGACGCAAGGCGCGTGCTTGCAAACCTGGAAGCCAGATTGATGCCCGACGTTGTGCATCTCAACAGCTTCCGCGAGGCGACCTTTGCCTGGCAGGCCCCGACAGTGCTGGTGGCGCATTCCTGCGTAAATTCGTGGGCACTCGCCTGCCACGATACGGCCTGGCTTGGCGAGCCCAAATGGCGCCGCTACAGCGAGCGGGTCGCCGCCGCGCTCGACGCGGCGCAGGCCTGGGTCTGTCCGAGCCGGGCCTTCCACGACGACATCACGGCGATCTACCAGCCGCGATCGCGCGGCGCGGTGATCTGGAACGGAATTTCGCCACGCGCCCCGTCTGGGCGAAAGCAGGACCTGATTTTCGCGGCAGGACGGCTGTGGGACCGAGCCAAGAACATCGAAGCGCTCGCCGCCGCCGCGCCCAGGCTGGATTGGCCGGTCGAGGTGGCCGGTCCTATCGAAGCACGCCTGCCAGCGGGTATCACCTGGCTCGGAGAGCTGCCGCACGCGGCGCTGGAGACGCGCCTGCAGCATGCAGCGATCTTCGTCAGCCCCGCACTCTATGAACCGTTCGGTCTCTCGGTGCTGGAAGCCGCCGCCGCCGGCTGCGCGCTGGTCCTCTCTGACATCCCGACCTTCAGGGAATTGTGGCGCGGCGCCGCCTTGTTCGTCGATCCCGCCGACAGCGAGGCGCTGCACCGGGCTCTGGCAGATCTTTGCGCTGACGAGATGGGCCGCGCAAAGCTGCAGCGGGCCGCCTATGAGCAATCCCTGACCTATTCGCTGACGCGCATGACGAGCGCCTATCTCGGTCTCTACCAGGATCTGATCGCATCGCGCCGGACGAGCGCCGCGGCCAGCCAAATCGAGGTGCGCGCATGAAATGCGTCCTGTTCTATCATGCCTTCACCTCCTGCTGGAACAACGGCAACGCGCATTTCCTGCGAGGCTATGCACGCGAGCTCCATGCGCTTGGGCACGAGGTGGTCGTGTTCGAGCCCATCGACGGCTGGAGCCGCCTGAACGCCATTCGCGAAGGAGGGAGTCATGCGATGGAGGACATTCCCGCCCTCTTCCCCGGCATCGACATCCGCCGCTACGACACCAGCCTCGATCTCGAGCGGGCGCTTGATGGCGCGGATCTCGTCATCGTGCATGAATGGAATTCGCCCGATCTCATCGCGCAGATCGGGCGCAGGCGGGTGCAAGGCGGGTCCTTCACCCTGCTCTTTCACGATACCCATCACCGTGCGGTCAGCGCGCCCGACGAGCTTGCGCAATTCGATCTCGACGGATTCGACGGCGTGCTCGCCTTCGGCGAGGTGCTTCGGCAGATCTATCTGAAGCTCGGCTGGGCAGACCGGGTCTTCACATGGCACGAGGCAGCGGACGTTGCGCTGTATCACCCGTTGCCCCAGGTCGAGCGGACCGACGATCTGGTCTGGATCGGCAATTGGGGCGACGGCGAGCGCAGCGCCGAGCTGAACGAGTTCCTGGTCGAGCCCGTGGCGGAGCTGAAGCTCCGCGCGAGCGTCCATGGCGTCCGCTACTCGGATGACGCACTCCACACCATCAGGAGCGCAGGCATCCGCTATGGCGGTTGGCTGCCGGCGCACTGGGCCCCCGTCGCGTTCGCTAGCGCGCGCGCGACCATCCATGTGCCGCGCGGGCCTTACGTCGCCCTGCTTCCGGGCATCCCGACCATCCGCGTGTTCGAGGCGCTGGCCTGCGGCATTCCCCTGGTCTCGGCACCCTGGTCGGATGAGGAAGGCCTGTTCCCCGAGGGCGCTTATCTCAGCGTTGCCGACGGCGCGCAGATGAAGCATGCGCTTCGTATCATCATCGACGATCCGGAATTCTCTGCCGCGATGGTGGAGACCGGACTGAAGGTCATCCGGGATCGTCATACCTGCCGCCACCGCGCCGAGCAGCTCATCGACATCGTCACCGACCTCAGGGATTCCAGCCGTTCGGCACGGCCTCAGCACGACATCGGAGCCGTTGCATGAAGATCTGCTTCTTCGGATCCAGCCTCGTCTCGTCCTACTGGAACGGCGCTGCCACCTACTATCGTGGCATGCTGAAGGAGATCGCGGCGCTCGGCCACGAGGTCACCTTCTACGAACCCGACGCCTTCGACCGCCAGTCGCATCGCGACATCGACGAGCCGGATTGGGCCAGGGTGGTGGTGTATCCCGCGACTGCGGACGGCTGGCGCCGCGCGCTCGACACCGCCGCACAATCGGCCGACATGCTGGTCAAGGCCAGCGGCGTCGGCGTCTTTGATCTCGAGCTGGAGAACGCCGTCGCCGCGCTGCCCTCGCGGCTGACGCGGATCTATTGGGACGTCGATGCTCCCGCCACGCTCGAGGCGATGGAAAGCGATCCGCAGCATCATCTGCGTCGCGCGATCCCATACTACGACATGGTCCTGACCTATGGCGGCGGCGAACCCGTCGTCTCCGCGTATCGATCGGTGGGCGCGCGGGACTGCGTGCCGATCTACAACGCACTCGATCCCTCCACGCATTTTCCGTCACCGCCCAATCCGCGCTTTGCCTGCGATCTCAGCCTGCTGGCGAACCGCCTGCCCGACCGCGAGACGCGCGTCGAGCATTTCTTCCTCGACGTTGCACGCCATCTGCCCGAAAAGTCCTTCGTGCTCGGCGGCTCCGGCTGGGACGACAAGGACGCCTCCGCCAATCTGCGCAAGGTCGGCCATGTCGGCACCGCCGATCACAACGCGTTCTTCGGCTCCGCGCTCGCCACGCTCAACGTCAATCGCGACAGCATGGCGCGCTATGGCTTCTCACCGCCGACGCGGGTGTTCGAAGCGATCGGCGCCGGCGCGTGCCTGATCACTGACGAGTGGGCCGGCATCGATCATTTCCTCGAACCCGGCCGCGAGGTGCTGGTGGCCGCCGACGGAGCCGAGGTGGCCGAGCACCTCACCGCGCTCGATCCCGAGCGGGCCCGGTCGATCGCCCGCCGCGCCCGCGCACGCATCCTCAGCCAGCACACTTACCGGCAGCGCGCCCGCCAGTTCAACGATCTCTTCGTCGCCCACAGCTCCCGAATCGAGGCAGCAGAATGAACCTCTCCATCGTCGTCATCGGTCTTTCGGTCACTTCGTCCTGGGGCAACGGTCATGCGACGACCTACCGCGCCCTGATCGAAGCGCTGGCGCGACGAGGTCACCGCGTCACGTTCCTGGAGCGGGACGTGCCCTGGTATCGGGATCACCGCGACCTGACCAAGCCCTCTGCCTGGACTGTCGAATTGTACCAATCTTCGAAAGATGTTCCGCGCCAGTTCGGCAAGCTGATCCGCGGTGCCGATCTGGTGATCATCGGCTCTTATGTTCCTGACGGGATCGCGCTCGCCGAATGGACCACGACGCACGCGAGGGGCATCACCGCGTTCTACGACATCGACACGCCAGTCACTCTGGCGCGGCTCGAGCAAGGCCTCGACTATCTCTCGGCGGCAATGATCCCGCGCTTCGATCTCTATCTGTCGTTCACCGGCGGACCGGTGCCCGGCATGATCGAGCAGAGCTACGGCAGTCCGCTCGCGCGTGTGCTTTACTGCAGCGCAGACGCGGAGATCTACGCGCCGAAGCAGGCGCCGCCGAAATGGGCGCTCGGCTATCTCGGGACCTACAGCGAGGACCGGCAGCCCGTTCTCGAGGAGCTGCTGCTGGCACCGGCGCGCACGCTGCCGTCGGATCAATTCGTCGTCGCCGGCGCGCAATATCCGGACAATATCGCCTGGCCCGCCAACGTTACGCGGATCGAGCACCTCTCGCCGAAGCAGCACCCGGAGTTCTACGCGGCGCAGCGTTTCACGCTGAACGCCACCCGCGCCGACATGAAGGCGCTGGGCTTCTCCCCGAGCGTGCGGCTGTTCGAGGCGGCGGCCTGCGGCACGCCCGTGATCTCGGACCGCTGGCCGGGGATCGAGACGATCTTCGCGCCCTCGAAGGAAATCCTGCTGGCAGCCAGCCCGCGCGAGGTTGTCGAGATCCTGCGCGACATGCCGGACGAGCAACGGCGCACGATCGCCCACAACGCGCGGCGGCGGGTGCTCGCCGACCACACCCCCGACCATCGCGCGCGGCAGCTGGAGACCTATTACGCCGAGGCAGCCGCGCGGCGCCGCCGCAAGACGGCGCCACTCCCCGTCGTTCGCCCCATGCAGGTCGCCCAACTCTGAAAGGCCACGTCATGACGCTCCAGACCCGCATCCACGCGTCCCGCCGCTCGCCGACGGTCCTGGTCGCCGGCGGCGCCGGCTTCATCGGATCGCATCTCTGCGACGCGCTCCTGCAACGCGGCAGCATGGTGATCTGCCTGGACAATTTGTTCACGGGAACCACCGACAACATCCGGCCCCTGCTCAACCATCCGAACTTCCGCTTCATCGAGCATGACGTACGCGATTCCATCGAGATCGAGGGCGAGATCGACCGGATCTACAGCCTCGCCTGCCCGGCCTCGCCCCGCCATTATCAAGTCGATCCGGTCGGAACGATGAAGACCTGCGTGCTCGGCTCGATCAACCTGCTCGAACTGGCGCGGCAGAAGGGCTCCCGGATTCTTCAGGCCTCCACCAGCGAGGTCTACGGCGACCCGGAGGTGCATCCGCAGCCGGAATCCTATCTCGGCAACGTCAATCCCGTCGGGCCGCGGGCCTGTTACGACGAAGGCAAGCGGGCCGCGGAGACGCTGATGTTCGACTATCGGCGGATGCACGGGACGGAGATCAAGGTCGCGCGCATCTTCAACACCTACGGCCCGCGCATGCTCGAGAATGACGGCCGCGTCGTGTCCAACTTCATCGTGCAGGCGTTGCGTGGCGAGCCGATCACGATCTACGGCCAGGGCACGCAAACCCGCAGCTTCTGCTTCGTCGACGATCTTGTGCGGGGGCTTCAGCTCCTGATGGAGAGCCCCGCCTCGGTCAGCGGTCCGTGCAATCTCGGCAATCCGCACGAGGTCACGATCGAGGCCATCGCCCGTGAGGTGCTCGCATGCACCGAATCTGCGTCCCCGCTGCGCTTCGAGCCCCTGCCGAAGGACGATCCCAGGCGGCGCAAGCCTGTGATCGACGCCGCCGAGAATATCCTGGGATGGCGTCCGAGGGTGGCATTGAAGGACGGCCTTCAAGCGACCATCGCCTACTTTGCGCTCCGTCTCGCCGGGGAATCGCCCACGCTCGTGCCGGCCATCGCCGCGCGCAGGACGCGCCCTCCAGCACGCGGCCGCCTGACGATGTCCGAGCAACCGTGAAGGCAAATCCTTTGACAGGCTAGCCCAGTGTGCTCGCGCAACAGGCCTAAAACATTCCGGCCACAGTGACCCGAAACGCCATCGGCTCGACCGGGTGCAGCACATAGTCCATCACGCCGTTCCCGCAGACTGCGGCCGGTGCGGCATTGGCGGCGCAGAGATTGTAGAGCGCATCGGTCTTCAACAGCGAGCCATAGGCATAGGTGATCTGGTTCGCCTTGCTGTTGAACAGGTTGAGCACGTCGAACTGGATGCGCCAGCCGTTCTCGCTGCGGTAGCCGAGCCGCGCGTTGGCGATGCCGGTCGGCCGCGAGCGGAACGCATTGTCCTCGGTCAACGGGCTCGCGCCGATGTAGCGCCAGCGCGCGCTGCCGAACCAGCCGGTCTTCTCGCCAAGCGTTATTCCGGCCGATGCCACCATCGCCGGGGCGTTGGGAATGTAGTTGCCGGGCGCATTGCCGATTTGCGCCTCGGGATAGCCGGCGAGCGAGGCATAGACCGCGGCCTGCTCGCCGTCATGGCCACGGAAGCGCGCATGCGTCATTGCAAGATCCACATCGATGTCGATCCAGGACCGCGGCCGGTAATGATTGGTCCACTCGAAGCCGTAGCGGCGGCTGGCGCGGGTTGCCGAGGTATCGCCGGCATCGCCGGAGAACAGGATCTCGGAATCCTGGTCCAGGATGAAGAGGCTGAGAGAGCTCTCGAGGCCGGGAACGATCCTGCTGCGAACCCCGACCTCCGCGCCTCTGGTGCGCACCAGGAGCGGCGACGGCGTGAGCCTTGTCGCGGGATCGGTGGGATCCTCCGTCGTGGTCGCACCGCGGGCATCGTTCGAGTGCATGCCGTAGCCGGCGCCGAGGAAGAATTCCGTATGATTGAACGGACCAAGCACCATCCTGAATTTCGGGCTGCCGAGCGCGGCATCGGCGCGACCGGAATTTGCGGCGTTGAACAGAGAGATGACGTCGGCGGCGTAATAATCGCCGCGCCAGCCCAACGTCGTCCTGAGCCAGTCGGTCCAGCGCACCGTGTTTTCGGCAAAGACCCCGACGCTGCCCTCGCCGACCTTGTCGCTGCGGATATTGCCGATGAAGCCGCGACGGAACGTATTGGTGAGCGCGAGGTCGATCGCATCATAACGCGATTGCAGACCGAAGGTGGTCTGCATCGGCAGGCCGGCCAAGGAGCCGTCCAGCGTGCGCGAGACATTGGCGCCCGCCATCAAGCGGTCGTCGTGCTGGTGGAACTGGTCGCCGAGCACGGGATCGTCAAGGAAGTAAGTGAAATTATTGAAGAGGTCGAGTTGGCTCTTCACCAGATAGGCGTTGGCCTTCCATGAACCGATGTCGTCGGTCTGCGCGATGCGCCCGGACAGCGCAAAGCGGTTGGCATGACCGCCGTCGCTCGGATCTTCCGAACCGTACCGGCCGAGCAGGCCGCTGGTGACGGCGCGCTGCGGCACCTGGTCGGTCGCATTCCATTTGTTGACGTAGGCCATGCCGGTGAGCGACATGCCGTCGGTCGCGGTGCCCTGGCTGTAGCGCACGAGGCCGTTGAGCTTTCGCAATTTGTCCGGATTGTCCCACGGGCCGTCGTAGGTACCGATCTCGCCGGCCACCAGCAGCGAACCGTCGCCAACTTTCGCGGAATCCATGCCGAGCAGACGGCGGTAACCGAAGCTGCCGGCGCTCACCTGCGCCAGCCGCCTTGTGCTGTCGATCAGGCCGATGTGAACGCTTCCGACCGAGGCGAAGTCGCCTTCGTCGGCGAAGTAAGGTCCCTTGCGCACGTCCATTGCGGCGATGGTTTCCGGGATCAGCCAGTTGAGATCGGCATAGCCCTGGCCATGTGCGTGGGTGCGCATGTTGACGGGGACGCCGTCGACGATGATCGCCAGATCGGTGCCGTGGTCGAGATTGTACCCGCGCAGGAAATACTGGTTGGCTTTGCCCTCGCCGGAATGCTGCGTCACGATCAGACCGGGCACGGCTTCGAGCGCCTCGCCCGGCCGTGTGAAAGGGCGCGCGTTGATCTCGTCGCCGGAGACAGTGATCTCGCTGGCCATGCCGGCTGCGGCCCTTGCACCCGAGCCGGCACTGCGCGGATCCGACGCCTGCGCCGTCGCGGAAGACACGAAGATCCGGCGGCCGGCCGCGGGCGATCTGGCGGCACGGCGCGATGCGGCCGTCATCTTGCGCCCGGACGCGGCGCCACCACTGACCTCGACCGGCGGCAGTTCGCGTGAGGCGTCATTGCTCTGTGCAAAGGCGCGGCCGTCATCCGCGAGCAGCGCCAAGACCGAGAGTGCCGTCAAAGCGCCGCCGTGACGACCGTGCTCAGGCCGCCTCGGTCGCATCGGTGCATTCCAAAACTTTCGTGTCGGCGCGGCGAGGCTCGTTCCCGAACATGCGGCGATAGAGCACGACCGAGACGAGCCATGCGACCGCAAACAGCGCGATCACGACAAAGCCGACATTGGCAAGCGACTCGTTGAGGTCCTCGACCAGCACCCATGCGCCGCCGGAGAGACCGAGCCGCTCGCCGATCAGGCCGAGCGCTTCGATCCCGCCGATGAACAGTGCAACCGCGACGGAGGCGCCGGTGATCGTGAGATTGTACCAGAGCTTGCGCAAGGGATCGACGAAAGCCCAGCGATAGGCGCTCACCATCAGCGCGGAATCGGCAGTGTCGACCAGCGCCATGCCTGCAGCGAACAGCGCGGGGAAAACCAGCACATCGGCGAGCGAGGCGCCGCGCGCGGCTTCGCTGGCGGAGATGCTGAGCAGGCTGATCTCCGTCGCGGTGTCGAAGCCGAGGCCGAACAGGAAGCCGAGCGGGTACATGTGCCAGGGCTTCGTCACCAGGCGGAACATCGGGCCGAGCAGCCGGGCCAGAATACCGCGGCTGGCAAGCAGCGCATCGAGCTGCGCAGCATCGTGAACGCCCTGGTCCCGCGCCGCGCCAAACGTCCGCCACAGGCCGACGAAAATGACGAGGTTGATCGCGGCAACCGCAAGCAGGAACAGCGCCGAGACTGAGGTGCCGATGAGACCGCCGATCTCCTTGAGCAGGCTGTCGCCGCCGAGGCTCACGACGCCCAGTGCCAGCAGCATGGTCGCCACCACGACGACGGTGGAATGGCCGAGCGCGAAATAGAGGCCGACGCTGCGCGGCGTCTCGGCGCCTTGCATCAGCTTGCGCACGACGTTGTCGATCGCGGCAATGTGGTCGGCATCGACGGCATGACGCAGGCCGAACACCCAGGCCAGCAAGGCCGTCGCCATCACCGTCGGCCGGTCGCCGAACAGCGTGAAGGCCCAGGCCCATGCGGCGATGTTGGCGGCGACGAGCCCGCCAAGCAGCGCCACCGTTCCGGGCTCGACCGCCCGCAAAGTCCGCATCGCTGCTCGTTCCATTCGCTCGCCCTTACAGTATGACGTTTATCAAAATTTCTCATACTGGCAAGAGCAAGAGCCGGACCAGTTTCGGTCTGCCCCCTGACGAGCCGACGGAATGCGAGCCAAATGGCG
The DNA here is from genome assembly GCF_020194115.1 of Bradyrhizobium sp. NBAIM01. NCBI lineage: Bacteria > Pseudomonadati > Pseudomonadota > Alphaproteobacteria > Hyphomicrobiales > Nitrobacteraceae > Bradyrhizobium > Bradyrhizobium sp. NBAIM01. The sequence continues at coordinate 24,164 of NZ_JADYVU010000008.1, forward strand.
GGCCTGATGGAGGAATTCCGCGTCAGCGGGATCACCGCGCCGATGCGGGATGGGCGCTCGCATTGGCAAGCAGATATCCAGTTTGACGCCGAAGTTGACGGTCGTCAGGGGGAGCTCGACCCACGCAACTGGAACCCGTTGCTGTGAAGCCGCTCACATCCGATTCGACGATCCCGATGTATTCATCGTGCCGGGTGGAGATGGCAGACGGAGACGCGCATGAAATTCCTCATGCTCTCGCTAATCGCAGCCATGCTTCTCGCCGGTGCGGCCAATAGCGTGTTCAGGCCGCATGCAGTACCTCACTTCGGTCAGCCCGGCATGGCGTCCATTCAAGACATGCAGACGGGCCAAGCCGACAAGCTTCCCGAGCAGGAGCTGCAGGACCGCTCCGTCTTGTTTGCGAAAGAGCCGCGGTAGGCCGGCAGGTCCGCTTTATTCGGCCGCTGCGGTCGCGGGTTGCCGCTGCCCGTCGTTCGGTCCCGTTCGCGCCATCTGCTCGTCGAGCCAGAGGCTGTGGTGCTCGCGCGCCCAGTTGACGTCGACTTCGCCCGAGCCCATGGCCGCGAACGCACCTTCCATGCCGATGGTGCCGATATAGATGTGCCCGATCATCGCCGCGACGAACAGGACCGCCACAATGGAGTGGACGATCTGGGCCATCTGCATGCTTTCGATACCCGTGCCGTAGAACGGGAACATCAGCGCATAGCCGCTCGCCGCGACGAGCCCACCACCGATCACGACGATCCAGTAGATCATCTTCTGGCCGCCATTGAAGCGATTGGCCGGCGGATGGTCATGCCCGATCAGGCCGCCACCCCGCTTGGCCCATTCGATATCCACCTTGCTGGGAATGTTGCCGCCGATCCACATCAGGAAGATCAGCACGACCCCCAGCGTGAACGGGAAGCTCAGATAATTGTGGGCGTATTTGGCCCATTGCGACCATTCGGAAAAGGCCTCGAAACCGATCAGCGGCAATAGCAGTTGCCGGCCAAAGGTGACGTTGAGGCCGGAGATCGCCAGGATGATGAAGCAGGTTGCCGTCATCCAGTGCACGAAACGTTCGAAACCGTTGAAGCGCACGATGGTGCGGCCCGAGTGGCCGCTTTCCAGCCGAACCATGCCGCGGGTGAGATAGAAGATCATGATCAGGGCGATCATGCCGATGATGGCAACGCCGCCGATCCAGGGCAGCGTCACCATGCGGAATTCCCGCCATTCCCGCCCCTGCGGCTGCTCGAGAACGCCGGACCGCTGATCCGGAATGCTGACACGCCCTTGAATCCGGTTCAGCTCCTGCAGAAGCTGCTGCTCCTTGACCGAGCTTGCAGTCGGATTGACCTGCTGAGCACTCGCAGGCGCCGCCATCGCCAAGAGAAGCAGCGTGCAAACGCCGAACGCCAGGCGAATGAACCTTCCAAATGACGCCATCACGTCCTCCCCGGTATTTGCGCGCCCTTCTGTTGCCACCTCAGGACTCGATCGCCTCGCGATAAGCGGTCTTCCAGCCCCATGCACCCGAGCCATAGCCGCGCTTCATGACGCGCTCCTTGTAGATCTGTGCGATGATCTCGCCGTCGCCCGCAAGCAACGACTTGGTCGAGCACATCTCAGCGCACAGCGGCAGCTTGCCTTCGGCCAGCCGGTTCGCACCGTACTTCGCATATTCCTCCTTGCTGCCGTCGGCCTCAGGGCCGCCGGCGCAATAGGTGCACTTGTCCATCTTGCCCCGCGAGCCGAAGTTTCCGACCTTTGGATATTGCGGCGCGCCGAACGGACAGGCGTAGAAGCAATAGCCGCAGCCGATGCAGAGGTCCTTGGAGTGCAGCACCACGGCATCGGCCGTGGTGTAGAAGCAGTTCACCGGACAGACCGCCGCGCAGGGCGCGTCCGTGCAGTGCATGCAGGCCATCGAGATCGAGCGCTCGCCCGGCTTGCCGTCGTTGATGGTGACGACACGCCGCCGGTTGATGCCCCAGGGCACCTCGTGCTCGTTCTTGCAGGCGGTGACGCAGGCGTTGCACTCGATGCAGCGATCAGCGTCGCAGAGAAATTTCATCCGAGCCATGTGCGTGCTCCTCTCAGGCTGCGACGATCTGACAAAGCGTGACCTTCGGCTCCTGCATGCCGGTTGCAGGATCGTAGCCGTAGCTCGTGATCGTGTTGGCGCTCTCGCCCAGCACGATCGGATCGGTGCCGGCAGGATAGTTCTTGCGCAGGTCGTTACCGCCGAGCCAGCCGCCGAAATGGAACGGCATCCAGGCGACGCCCTTGCCGACGCGTTCGGTCACCATCGCCTTCATCTTGGCCCGCGAGTTGTTCTCAGCGCCGCTCACCCAGACCCAGCCGCCGTCCTTGATGCCGCGATCGGCGGCATCAGCCGGGCTGATCTCTATGAACATGTCCTGTTGCAATTCGGCGAGCCACGGATTGGTGCGGGTTTCCTCGCCGCCGCCTTCGTATTCGACAAGACGCCCGGAGGAGAGGATCAGCGGGAACTGCTTGGCGATTCCCTTCTCCACCGCCGCCTTCTGCACCGAGAAGCCGATGTTGGGCAGACGGAACTGCTTGGCATCGGGCAAGGTCGGATACTTCTCGACGAGGTCGACGCGCGGCGTGTAGATCGGCTCGCGGTGCACCGGGATCGGATCCGGTAGACCGAACGCATTCATGCGCGCCTTGCCGTTGCCGAAGGGCACGCAGCCATGCTTCAGCGCGACGCGCTGGATGCCGCCGGAGAGGTCGAGCGCCCAGGACACCGCATCCGGATTGGCCGGGTTGACCCGCTGGATGGTCGCCATCTCGGCCTCGGTGAGATCCGTGTCCCAACCGAGCTTCTTCAGGCTCGCCAGCGTGAACTCGGGATAGCCGTCCTCGATCTCCGATCCCTTGGAGAAGGACTTGTCGGCGAGCAGGCTCACCTTCCGCGTCGTGCCGTCGGGCAGCTTCTCCTCGCGCTCGATGCCGAAGCGCGGACGGAATGCGCCGCCGCCGTCCATGACGTGCAGATTGTTGTTGTAGAGCAGCGGCGAGCCGGGATGCTTCACCTCGGGCGAGCCCCAGCACGGCCAAGGCAGGCCATAATAATCGCCGCCGACTTCCGGATCGTCCTTGGGGGCGCGCATCGTCACCAGGTCGAACTTGTGCTGGTTCTTCATGTGCGCCTTGATGCGCTCCGGCGACTGGCCGCAATAACCGGTCGACCAGCTTCCACGGTTGATCTCGCGCAGCACGTCCTCGGGGACCGGAAGGTTGTTCTCGACCTTGATGTTCTTGAACATCTTGTCGGCGAAGCCGAACTTCTTCGCCAGCAGATAGATGATCTCGAGGTCGTCCTTGGATTCGAAGATCGGCTTGACGATCTGCTCGCCCCATTGCATCGAGCGGTTGGAGGCGACGCGCGATCCCGCGCATTCGAACTGCGTCGCCACGGGCAGGATATAGACGCCGTCCTTGCGTCCGGCCTCGACCGCCAGAGACGCCCAGGTGGTCGGGTGCGGATCGGCGATCACCAGCAGCTCCAGCGCCTTCAGGCCCTTCAGCGATTCGGGAATGCGCGTGATGCTGTTGCTGGCGTGGCCTTGCACGAACACGGCCTTGACGTTGTCCTTCTGTGCGACGTCGGCCTTCGGCAACAGCGCGGCATCGAACCAGCGCGTCAGCGGGATGCCTGGCGTCTCCATCTGCTTCTTCTCGTCGAAGCGCGAGACGAGATAGTCGTAGTCGACCTCCCAGACCCGGGACCAGTGCTTCCAGGCGCCCTCCGCGAGGCCGTAATAGAACGGCAACGTCACGATATCGAGGCCGACATCGGTCGCGCCTTGCACGTTGTCATGGCCGCGAAGGATGTTGGCGCCGGCCCCGGCCTTGCCGACGTTGCCCGTCATCAGCAGCGCGATGCAGCTCGCCCGCACGTTGGCGGTGCCGACCGTGTGCTGGGTCTGGCCCATGCACCAGATGATGGTCGCGGGCTTGACCGTCGCGAACGTCTTGGCGACACGCTCGAGCTGCGCGGCGGGCACACCGGTGACGCGCTCGACCTCCTGCGGATTCCATTTCTCGACCTCTTTGCGCAGGTCGTCGAAGCCGTAGACGCGCTGGGCGATGAATTCCTTGTCCTCCCAGCCGTTCTTCAGGATGTGCCACATCATGCCGTAGAGCACGGGAATGTCGGTGCCGGGACGGATGCGGACATATTCGGTGGCATGTGCCGCGGTGCGGGTCAGGCGCGGATCGAAGACGATGAAATTCGCCTTGTTGAGCTCCTTGGATTCGAGCAGGTGCTGCATGCTGACCGGATGCGCTTCCGCCGCGTTGCTGCCGATGAACAGCATCGTCTTGGAGTTGCGCATGTCGTTGATGCTGTTCGTCATCGCGCCGTAGCCCCAGGTATTGGCGACGCCGGTGACGGTGGTGGAGTGGCAGATCCGCGCCTGGTGATCGGTGTTGTTGGTGCCCCAGAACGCGCCCAACTTGCGGAACAGGTAGGCTCCTTCGTTGGTCATCTTGGCCGAGCCGAGCCAATAGACCGAATCGCTGCCCGACTTCTCGCGAACCTGCAGCAGCTTGTCGCCGATCTCGTTCACCGCCGTGTCCCACGACACGCGCGTCCACTGCCCGTTCACCAGCTTCATCGGATAGCGCAGGCGGCGATCGCTGTGCACGAGCTCGCGCACCGAGGCGCCCTTGGCGCAATGCGAGCCACGGTTGATCGGGGAATCCCAGCTCGGTTCCTGCCCGATCCAGACTCCGTTGAGGACTTCCGCCGTCACCGTGCAGCCCACGGCACAATGCGTGCAGATGCTCTTCTTGACGGTGGCGCCGGCCGCGAGCGGGCCGGCGGCGGCCGCCTCCGCCTTTCGCACGTTGCCGACCGGCATGGCCCCGAGCGCGGCGAGCGCGCCGCCGGCCAGGCCGGACTTGCGCAGGAACGTGCGGCGATCAAGTCCCCCGCCCTGTCCCGCAAGGGATTCGGCGACGGAACCGCGGCGATCGGAACGCTGGTGTGTTCGCTTGATAAGCACGGGCAGCCTCCCTCTCAGGCCGGATAACGATTGACGCGGTAGAACGTCTTCACGTGATCGGATTCCTTGTAGCGCGCCTTGCGCTTCTCATCGTTGGTTTCACTGTCGGCCTGGGCGGACCCGACCAACGGTGTTGCAAGCGCCGCGCCGGCACCGGCGGTACCCAAGCCGACCTTGCGCAGGAAATCGCGGCGTCCGACCTTTGCTTTCGTCTCGTCACTCATCGCATCTCTCCCGGACCGAAGCGCCTCGGTCAGCTGGCGAATGTAAATGCTTCCGTCTCGATTTCGATGAAAGTGCGGCCGAGCGCGCCGACTGCGCGATAGAAACGGGCAGTCCCCGCGTTCTCGATGTCGGCGAACAATCGCCCCATCCATGGCGACACGTGCTTTTCGAAGAAGGCGCGCTGCGCCTCGTGCGAGGCATCGAAGCGGCCATCGGCAAGGCCCGACATGATCTCGCACAGGATGGCAGCGTGATCTTCGGGTTCGGAATCGTTGGCGATACGCTCGATGCCGAGCGTCATCAGGTCGCCGCGCAGGCGCGACAAGGGCCGTTCGTTGAGAAAGCCCGTGAGATAATAGGAGGCATAAGGCAGCAATTCGCCGCGGCCGAGCCCGACGAACAAATCGAAATACTCCCGCTCAACCTTCGCTGGGACGGCGCTCGAGGCGGCCTCGGCAAGCGCCGCATGCGCGCGACCGAGCGGCGTCGCGTCTCCGCTGAGCGCGGCGAGCTGATCGAGCAGGCGCTTCGACGGAGGCGCAGACAGCAGCGCCGCGAGCAAGACGTATTCCTGCGCGCGCGCCGCATCGATGGGATCGACGAGTTCGGCGGAGCCGGCTTGCTCACCGTAAAGATCGGGCCGCAGATCGTTTCGGGAGACGCCAGTCGCCGTTTCGACTGCAACCACCCGTTGTGCGGGCACACGGGTCCAATTCGAGACGGAGGGCTGGCTGATGCCTATTTTGCGTGCAAGCTGAGCGATGCCGCCTGCGGCATCGATCGCTCGATCAAGTCCGTCATCGCGCACGTGGACCTCCCATCCCAGTCCCGTCTGCTTGATTATCGCTTTTGTTACAAAGCAGTAGGTAGCGTAATCCGGGTTCCAGCAACGGTCAATCGCCTGCCATAGCCTGTACCTATAGTCTTTGGTCGTGGTTCAGCGCGGCAGTGCACCACCATGCGTGCGGGACCTCACAGGCTCTGCAGAATCCGCAGGTCTTTCACCCACTGTCGGTTGCACTGCAGCAGGGATTGCCAGGTGCCGCGTCTCATCGGGCGGCTCGACGACGTTGGAAACAAGTGCCACATCGGCTTGATGCGATTCCGCCGGAGAATCCGCCGTTCCGATCGACGCCTCAGCAAGAGTCTGGGCCGCAGACTTGGCCGCCTCGCGCACGCCGCCGACAATGCGATCGACCAGTGCGGCCAGCTCCTCCGAGGAACAATCCAGCGGGCCAAATCCCGGCATCGCCGTCGGGTCGTTGAAGTCCCATGCATTCTCCGCGAGCCCGACAAAGTCGCGAATCGCGGGATCGGTCGCCCAAGCGCGGCGAAGAGCCGCAAGGCTCAACTCGCGAGGAATCCCCTTGCCGAGGAAGGCCGTGATGTCGGTGGCAGCATTGATCTCGTCGATCGACGGCAGGCTCGACAGATCGAACTCCGTCTCGTCCTCTTTGTCCTCGGACGGCGGCGTCGGCTGCGCCGGGGCAGGTTTCGCCGGCTCCGCTCGCGACTGCTGTTTGCGGCGGGACCAACGCGCAAGGAAGTCCTCCTCACTCATTCCTTTCCGCCTTCATGTTCGCGCCGCGCCAGCGCCTCCGGATCGGCACGGCGCCGCTTGCGTTTGACGAATTCGCGCTCGACATGGTGCTCGGCCACGAAGCTTTCAATCGCCTCGCGCAGCACTTCCGGCATCGGCACGGCCTCGACGAGATTGTCGGCGGCTTCGGTAAAGCCTTCGCCCTCGGCGGGGTCGGCGGTCACCGCGGTGACTGCATAGGGCCAGACGCCTTCCGCAGGCGACAACACGACCCAGATGCTCGGACCGCCGGAGGCGAGATTGTCGCGATAGCGCGCCGTCTCCGACGGATAGAGATCGATGGTCGCACTTCCGGCATAGAACAGGGTCGTGCCGTCCTGCTCGCGAAGCACGGTCCATGGCTCGGTCGACGGCTCGTCCGGCAGGACAGCAATTCCGCGCCAGATGAAATCGACCCAAGGCGAGTCGGCCTTGCGCCGCTCGACTACGACGCCGACGGCAATCGAGAGGGACGGCAATGCCGCGGGGCTCACGTCGCCATCTCCAGCCGCTTCACCGGCAACCCGGTCAGCAGATTCTGCGGCTTCATCCGCAGCTTCTGATCCGCCGTCATCGACAGGATCAGGTAGACCGGCTCATCCCCGACATCGTCGAGGGCACGGCTGGAATCCGCAAACGTCAGCCGGAACAGCGCCAGCACGCGATCGGCGTCGCGCTCGCCGAGCTCTTCGCCGTGCCACAGACGGTCGCCGAGCCTCGTGGCATCGGCATCGAGCCCGACATACCAGCTCAGCTTCGCCTCGTGCAGCGCCCGTAGCGGCTCGATCACGACATCGATGCCGAGCAGATGGGAGACCCAACGCGTCATCGCCTGCGCCAGCGCTACAGGTCCGCGGCCGTCGGCGGTCAGGTCGAGGGCCATGTCGAACTGGTCGCTCCGGTGCCAATAGGCCTCGGCATTCTCCTCGCCCAACACCTCGACCACCGCATCGGTGGTGGCGCCGAGCATCGACATCAGCGAGAGCACCGGGGTCGGGCTCCGGCCGCCGACGACCTCCTCGTCTCCCAGCAACAAAGCGTGCTCATGTGGGAGAACGCGCTGGATCCGGAAGAACAATTCGGCCGCGCGCAGCACGAACGGGTCGTCGCAGCCGTCGAGCGCGTTGCGCAGGATGACGTGCACGAGCTGGTTGACGAACAGCGGCGGCAGATCGTTCGCCCCTGAGCGGAGCCAGGCAAGATAGGCCGCTTCGAGCGTCGGATGCCGCAGCAGAAGATCGCGGAACGCCAGCACGAACTGCCAATTCTCCCTGGCATCAGCATCGGCAATCGCGGCGATCTCGCCGGCGCCGACGGCCTGGCGCGGGTCGGCGAGCAGATCGCGGTGCAGCCGGCGTTCGACCGGGCACGCGTCGTCCGGCGGCATCAGCTCGGGACGGGCAAAATAGGCTTTGAGAAATTCGTCCGTGACACGCAGGCCGCCGCCCTCGTCGCGATCGAGCAGGTGGTGACCACAGGAGATCCAGAAATCGTTCATCGGACGGTCGGCTCCCGGCCGAGATCCGCAAGCCTGAGATCGCCGTCCGGCTCGACGTCGTCCTCCATCTCGATGAACGAGAACGCCTTGCCATGCCCCTGGCCTTCCCGAAGCTGCAGCCGGCGGAACGACTCGCGGACCTCCCCGTCGCTCGAGGTGCGGTGCACTGCAATAAGCGAGCTGATGGGATGGCTGCAGAGCGACTGGGCAAAAGCGACCTCCTCTTCGGCCGCCGTTTTCGCCGCCGCCATATCCGGCGCGCCGAAACGATCGACCAATTGCCTCGCCAGCAGATCGACCAGGCCGTGGTAATCGTCCGCGGTCGCCGGAACGATCTGCGCCAGCGTCGACCAGCCCCAGGATTGCACCCCGAGGAACCCACCGCGAAACGCCGCGCGGGCCTTGCCCTCGAGCTTCGCGCCATCGCAATCCCAGAAGCGGAAGGCGCCGGAAACGGCCCATTCGCCCGGCTCTGCCGCCACGTCGAACACGAAAGTGTCCGAGGGATCGAGCGCGATCGTGCGCAGGAGTTTCACAGGCGCGGTCCTCCGAGGGCCGGATCGAGCCAGGACGGCACCGCGAGCGCCCGGACCAGGTCGCTTCGTTCGATCGTCTCCGTCCCGATGCGGCGCGTCAGGAGGTCGCCGCAATCATCTATGCGCTGTATCGTCTGCCTTTCACGCGGCATCCGCGTGAGATAGTCGCGCGCGACGCTGTCGAAGCCGTCGACCCGCCAGCCGTCCAGCGCCAGCATCAGATGCCGGGCGAAGCTTTCCGTGATCTGCGCCGCGCCCGCCTCGCCAAAGCCTTCCTGGTCAAGCGCCGAGGCCAGCGGGTGGACGCCTGGATCGTCATCGTTCATGGCAACCGTCCGTATCATCGCGCCGAAGACCAGCCAGGGCGGCGGCGCGTCCTCGTCAGCTCCGGAACACCAACCCATCCGTCCGCCGCCGACCAGCCCCCCGTCGATCCTGACCGCATCCGGCCAGCCGATCGTGATCGGCTTGCTCGGCGGTGCATAGGCGCGAAGCGCGTCGGTGAGCGCGACCATGCCTGCGTAGAACGCACGCCGCGCGCTGCGCAACGGCTCGGCCGGCTCGAGCACCACGGCGAACTCGGCGAGGTCGAAGCGGCCGACATAGACGAGCGTTCCGGCGCCGCTCTCCGGTGCGATGCGGCATGCATGGGCAAAAGCGTCGCCGCTCTCGCGCAATCGCACCAATGTGAACGGCGGCGGCAGGTGGATCGGTTCCGCCGCGGAAACATGGCTCACTGGGATCGACGGCAGACCGTCCTCCGCTTTCCTTTTCTTCCCGACGGATAATGTCTATACGAGGCGAAGGGCCGGCGCGAGTCCGTCGTCGTCGTCCGAAAGGCGGAGGAGTTAACCTGGAGCAGCCGTCGAAGACCATCCTGATCTGCTCGTGCGAAGACACGATGCGCCTCGACGTGGCTGCAATCCGGCGCGCATGTCCGAACAGCGAGGTCAAGAGCTTCCGCCACCTCTGCGGGGCGGAGCTCGATCATTTCCGCAACATGGCCGCGACAGAAGGCGTGTTGACGGTCGCCTGCACGCAGCAGGCGGCGCAGTTTTCGGACGAGGCCGGCGAGCGGCCTGACGCGATCGGCTTCGTCAATATCCGCGAGACGGCTGGCTGGTCCCGCGACGGCGCGCACGCCGGCGCAAAAATGGCCGCCCTGCTCGCATCCGCCTCCATCCCCGCCCCGGACTATCCGCTCGTCACCTTGTCGAGCGAGGGCGTCATCCTAATCTACGGGCGCGATGAGGCCGCGATTGAGGCCGGCCGCCTGCTTGCCGATCACCTCGACGTCACCGTAATGCTGAAGCAGCTCGATGACACGGTGCCGCCGGTTGCCACGGTGTTCCCGATCGTGAAGGGCACGATCCGCTCCGCGAAGGGACATTTCGGCGCGTTCGAGCTGGTAATCGACGATTATGCGCGTCCCCGCCCCTCCTCGCGCGATCACTTCGTGCTCGACTCGCCGCGAAGCGGGGTCACCTCGCGCTGCGATATCGTGCTCGATCTTTCCGGCGGTCTGCCAATGTTTCCCGCCCACGACCTGCGCGACGGCTATCTCCGCGCCGACACGAAAGATCCCGCCGCGGTGCTGCGCGCGGTGCTGACCGCGCGCGATCTCGTCGGCAGCTTCGACAAGCCCAGATATGTCGAGGTTGCGCCGGCGCTTTGCGCCCATTCGCGCTCGAAGCGTACGGGCTGCCATCGCTGTCTCGATCTTTGCCCGACCGGGGCAATCACGCCCGTCGGCGATCATGTCGCAATCGATCCGAATATCTGCGCGGGCTGCGGCCAATGCGCGGCGGCCTGCCCGACCAGCGCGGTCTCCTACGCGCTGCCGCCCGCCGATACGCAGCTCCATAAACTTCGCGCCATGCTGCTCGCCTATCGCGAGGCCGGCGGCGCGAATGCGGTGCTGCTCTTTCACGACAGCCCGCACGGCACGCCGTTGATCGACTCCCTCGCGCGGCATGGCGACGGCCTGCCGGCGAACGTGCTTCCCTTTGCCGTCAACGAGCTCACGCAGGTCGGGCTGGAGGCGATCGTCGGCGCCTTCGCCTATGGCGTCTCTGCCGTGCGCTTCCTGCTCCGTGGCAAGCCGCGCCACGACGTGACCGGATTGACGCAGACGATCGCGATGGCTGAGGCGATCCTCGGCGGCCTTGGATTTGCGGGCCGTCGCCTCGCCACCATCGAAACCGACGATCCCGACGCGCTCTGCGCGCATTTGACTGATATCGGCACGCTCGCCGCGGTCCCGACGCCGGCAACTTTCAAGACCGTCGGCAAGCGGCGCGACCTCTTGCGGTTCGCCCTCAGCGAGTTGCATCGGCTGGCGCCGCAGCCGGTCGACGTCATCGCGCTGCCGCAAGGTGCGCCGGTCGGCGCAATCAGCGTCGAGGCCGATGGCTGCACGCTGTGCCTGTCCTGCGTCTCGGCCTGCCCGACCGGCGCGCTGCGCGACGATCCCGAGCGGCCGGTGCTGAAATTCATCGAGGATGCCTGCGTGCAGTGCGGCCTGTGCCAGAGCACCTGTCCGGAAAAGGTCATCAGCCTCAAGCCGCAGATCGATTTCCGGGCGGCGCGCGCGCCCGCCGTTGTCATCAAGGAAGAGGAGCCCGCGCTCTGCGTCCGCTGCGGCACGCCCTTCGGCGTCAAGAGCACGATCGACCGCATCGCCGCCAAGCTCGAAGGCCGGCACTGGATGTATCCGGCCGGCGACAAGCGAATCGAGGCGCTCAGGATGTGCGCGGACTGCCGCGTCGTGGTCATGAGCGAACAGCAATTCGATCCGTTCAAGGGCGTTCCGGAACGAACGCCGCCGCGAACGACGGATGATTATCTCCGCGAACGCAATGGCAAGGACTAAAGCGGACGCCGTCGAATCGACGCAAGGCAATCATCTCGACGTCGCGCGGGCCAGAAATTCGGTCAGCGCGCGTCGGTCCTCGGCCGAGCCGATGCGCTGCTCCGGCATCTTGGTGCCGGGGGTGTAGGCATTCGGCCCGATTTCGAACAATCGTGCGACGGTTTCCGGCGTCCAGACGATGTCCATCGTCTTCAGTGCATCAGAGAAGCGATATCCCGGCACCGAAGCGATCTTGCGGCCGTAGAGTCCCGCAAGTGTGGGACCCGCGCGCTGCACCTCCTTGTCCGAGAGCGTGTGGCAGGCAACACAGGCCCGAAACACATCGGCGCCGTGATCGCCGGCATAGGCCGCAAGCGGGTCGGCCGGTGTGCCGACCAGGCTTGAACCGATGGGATTGCCGGTGCGGGCATTCCAGCGCCTGATCCTGCCGTCCGCACCACCCGTCATCAGTGTCTCGCGATCGGCAAGGAAGGCGACCGCCCACACCGGCAGCCCGGGCCCAACCAGGGTGCGCAGCAGGTTGCGCGACTTGCGATCGATGATCGCCACCGTGCCGCCGATCCCGGCCGCAGCGACCAGCGCACCGTCCGCCGACATGGCCAAGGCCACCACCGGCGTCGGACTGGCCGCGACCTCGCCGCTGACCTTGCCGTCCGTTGTCAGCATGCGCAGCCTGCCATCGACCGCGCCCGTGACGATTTCACCATCCGGCGCGACAGCCACCGCGTTCAGCGGCGCCGGCAAAGTCACGATGTCAGGTTGGCCATCCGGCAAACGCCAGATGCGCAGCGCAAGATCGTAGCCGACACTGACGAGCCTGCCGTCCGGCAGGAAAGCGACCCCATTGACGTTCTGCGTATGCCCTTCGAGCACGCGGGATGTGCCGTCCGACAGCGACCAGAGCCGCACTGTCTGGTCCCATGACGCCGATGCGAGAAGCGTCCCATCGGACGACACAGCAAGCGCCGCGATCTGTGCGACATGTCCCTCCAGCACCCGGTCCGGCTCCGGCCGGCCCGCCGTCCACACCGCAATGCGCGCATCGGCTCCGGCCGTGATCATGCGGCCATCTTTGAGAAAGGCAACGGCGTTGACGCCATCGGCATGATACCGCAGCACCTGCTCTGCCGTATCTGTCCTGAGCGACCAGCGGATGACGGCGGTGTCGAAGCTGCCGGAGAGAAGGCTGTCGTCATCGGGCGAAATGGCGAGAGCCCGTATCGGGCCGCCGTGTCCGACCATGTCGGCATGCACCGTCGATGCGGCAAACATGGTCCACAGCACTGCGGCCACCTTCGTGCACAGAGCCGATCTGTTCATTCCTGGCCGCCCGCTGACATTCACCCGCTCGAGATTGCCAGAAGAGGCAACGGAAATGAATATCCTGGAACGGTCTACTTGAAACAGTCTACTTGGCCGGTGCCGTCGTGGTCTTGGACGACCCCTCCGGCGCGGGCTGCATTCCGGGCGGACTCTGGCCCTGGGGGCTTTCGGGCGGCGCACCACCCGAGCCGGTATTGATCGGACCCGTCCAACCTTGCGGCTGGAGCTGGCCCTTGTCCTCGGGAGGCGTTTGCCCCGTCGGCGAGTTGGTTTGCGCCGGCTGGGCCAGGGCGCCCTCGACAATGCAAAGTGCTACGAAGCACAGGATCGTTCTCGGTAATTTCACGCAAAGCCTCCGATGCGCTCACCAGGCCTGCAGAAAACTTGCAAGACCCGCATCCGTTCCGGATCGTGCAGCGCAGCAGCGCCGAGCTCCGGTCCCTTGGCTCGATGATGCGTCTTTCCGCCGATCCTGTGTTCAAAAGCCCATAGCGGGCGGATGGCTGATGCGATCGACGAGCTTGCTCGCCGCAGGCCCTGTCGTATAGATGGCGTGGTCCAATCGAGGGAGGCTGAGGATGAAGGCTTTTTTGCTTGGCTGCGTCGCGGCCGTGGTGATCGCGGTTGGTGGGATGGTGATCCTCGATCGCGTGCAGGAGCCCGCCGCGCACGCGTTTGCCACCACCGGGGTGCGGCTCTAAGAAGTCTCACTCGCGCTTGAGCCCGATCGGCCCGAGGATCGGAGCGGAGGGAACGAGCTCGACCTTGCGAACCATAGCTTTCCTGCAGCCGAGGATCGTAGATCATTGCCTGCGCCATGCAGACGATGGCGCCGCGCAAGGTGCGCTCCATGCGCCATTTCGGCCTCCGGCTTCAGAATTTGGTAACCATACGAGCATGGTTGAACGCATTGGCGCAAATCGCGCGGCGGCAGTGTCTGACCTGTAACGGCCTTGGTATAAGCGCAGCTACGGTTCGAACGACGTTCGCGGATGATCCGGTTTCCTTGTGCGCATGAATAAGCCCAGCAATACGTTCGAGATCGCCATCGAGCCGTCGTTCGACTTTCTGTCTCCGGAATATGCAGAGCTGTTCGATCGTTCGGCTGCCACTGCCTTCCAGCATCCGGTCTGGTTGCATAGCCTCTACACCAGGCTCGCGCCGGAAACGGATGCAACGGCTCTGGTCGTCGTGGTGCGCTACCGCGACACCGGCGCCCTTGCCATGGTGCTGCCGCTGCTCCGGATCCGGCGCGGTCCGATACGGACCGTCGAGTTCGCCGACTTGCGCGTTTCCGACTATCTGGCACCGGTTTGCAGCCCGGACGTGTTCTCGCAATTGCTCCATGATGCGGCTGCATGCGCGCAGATTCGGCGCCTTGTCCGCCCCTTCGATCTGCTGCGAATGGCCAAGCTGCCTGACGGACGGCTTCCGATCGAGGACCTCCTCGCCACGTCCCGCCGTGTCTCGATGAACACCAATGCTTATGCCACGGTTCTGGTCGCGCCGTACGAGCAATGGCGGGCCAGTGCGATGGATCGCTCCTACCAGAAGGAGCTCGCCAAGAAATATCGCCAGCTGCAGAAGAAGGGCGCGCTGAGCTTCTCATGCTGCAGCGACAGCGCCGCCGTGCTCGAGACGATGGAGGTGATGAGGAAGTTTCGCGGCCCGCGCTTTCACGCACAAGGCGACGGAGACCTGCTGCAGCGGCCCGAATATTACGGCTTCTATTCCGGCGTCGCCCTTCGGGGCCTCGGGTCCTTCGTTCGCCTCTATGCCATGAAGATGGACGGCGAAGTGATCGCCGCCGTGCTCGGATTGTGCCACCGCGACAGCTTCCTCGTCATCATGAGCGCCTTCGACATCGCCGGCTACAAGAGCCAGTCCATCGGCGCGCTGATGTTCGAACAAGTGGCGCGGGATTGTATCGAGCGCGGAGATCAGATGCTCGACTTCACCATCGGCGACGAGCCATACAAGAAATCGTTCGGCGCACAGGCTTCACCGATGTGGGAGGTCACGCAGGTCGGCAGCGCCGTAGGCGCAATCGCCCTCTTCGCGCTGAAGCAGGCGCCCTGGCTCAAGCTGGCGGCCAAGCGGCTCTCCGATTTGAAGGTTCAGCCCGCCCACACCGCGAGGCCCACGCGCTGACCGGCGGGGGTCGCAGAGATCAGGCGCGCAATACGCCGCGGACGCGGCCAAGCCAGCCCGGATGCATCTGATCGACGCGGTGTGCAAGACTGCGCCGCAGGAAGTGCAACCGTCGCCGCACGTCCCAGCCGATATCGTTGCGCGAGGTCAGCGCCTGGCGGAAGCGTGCCATCTTCAGCGATTGCTGATCCGCCGCGATCTTGTCGCGATCGGCATAGAATTGCGAGATCTTCTCCAGGCCCATGCCTGCAGTCATGAGCCATCGCGGCACATATTCGGTGCAGAGACGGTCGACGTCCACGAGCAGGCGGGCGACACCCGTGCCGGCCGCGGGACAATTGGTCTGGAACGCATCGCCGATGAGTACGATTCCGGGCCGGAGATGCCCCTCGACGACGGTCAGATCCATCACCCAGTTCTGGACGCGATCGGTCACACGGAAATCGCCGAGGTAGCTCCGCAATCCCGGCAGCAGGCGCAAAACTGTCGCCTCCGGTTCGCGGCGCAACTCGCGCATAACAGGATCGGTCGGATCGCGGAACATGAAGAGATTGGCACGCATTCCGGCGTGGACGGGAAACAGGCTGAGATAGTCGATGCCATCGGCGGTGCGTTCGCCGTAACAGGTCAACGCCTCGAAATCGAACGGGATGCCATCCTTGCGCGCGATCGTGAAACCGAACGACACCGAATGGCGCTCGGCAAGCACGCGCCGCCTGATGCCGAGCTTGTAGCCCAGGGCTCCCGCCATGCCGGTGGCCAGAACGACGAGGCGCGCCGCCACGCGCCGTCCGGAGGCGAGCTCGAGATGCTGGACATCGCCGCTGCTGCCAATCGCTGTGACCTCGTCGACGATCAGGTTGGAAGGATCCGGAAGCTGGCGACGCGCCATTGCGACGAGATCGGCATAGGCAAATCCGTAAGCCCTGCCGACGCTGACATCGACCACCTTGCCCTCACGGATGTTGAGCACTTGATCATATCGGCACGCGACATCTTCGAGCGCATCGAGAAAGCCGAGCTTACCGAACAGCTCCAGCTGATGGCCGCCGATCTTCTCGACCCGAAACTCATCCGGATGGACTGCCCGCTTGTCGATCAGAGCGACGCGACGCCCTGCCCGCGCCAGCACGGCCGCCGCAAGCGATCCCGCAAGACCGCCACCGACGATGGCGACGTCCGAGTCGATGGTTGCGGTCTCGTCCCCGTCGACCGGCTCGGTCACGGTTCTCGTCATGGCTCCGGCTCCCACGGTTAACAGCGTCTGCAGTGCAATTCCCTCGCCTGATGTCGCATCGCAGGGCCGGGTGCGAACATTTCCTGAGATTGAGGTTAATGACCGCAGGTGCCCAGTTCGCCGACTCGCCGCGGCACGCGTCTTGCTGTCCCGAAACCATTCTGCACGCGAGCCCCGGATCTCGCCTTCTCAGTCGTCGATGCGGCGTTATGCCGTCCGTCGCGCGAGTTGAAACTCGCAGATGTTGGACAATGGAGACAGCGATGTTCCAGAACGAAGCAACCCGTATCACCGCGATCGCCGAAATCCTCCAACTCGTCCATTAACACTCGCGATTGCTCGACATGCTAGGTTCTCGCCGGTATCGGAACATGTCTCGTCAGGGGAGCGCGGCTCCCTTAACCCTTCCATGATCGCATCCATTCTCCAGTTCATGCGGCGCGACGTCACGCGCGGCGTTGCCGGGACCATCCTGCTCAAGGTCGGCAGCGGCGTGCTCGCGTTCGCGTTGTTCTCGCTGGCTGCGCGGACGATGTCGCCTGACGGCTTCGGCATCTTTGCGACCTGGCTGTCGGTCGCGCAGATCGCAGCCGTCGTGGGACTGGTCGGCCAGGAATCCCTGCTGGTGCGATTCCTGAACGAATATCAGGTCGGCGAAAGGCCGGACCTTACCAAAGGCGTGCTGCAATCGAGCTTGAAGATCGCCTCGGTCGCAATGCTGATCGTGATCGGCGGGATCGCGATCGTCGCGAGCATGAGAGGCGACTGGTGGCTGCTGATCCTTGCGGTGTCGGCCTACACGGCCGTCAATGCCGGATTGATGCTCGGCAGCCAAATCGCGCGCTCGCTGGTCAGCATTCTCATGGGCGAAGGAAACCGCGAGTTCCTTTGGCGGGCCCTCGTCGTCGTGTTCCTGCTCGTCATGCTGCTCGCCCATCGCCAACTCGATCCGGCCGAGCTGTTCGCGGCGATGACGGTCGCCATGTCGGTTGGCCTTGTTGCGCAGATCGTATCCGTCGCGCGCGTGCTGCCGGATCTGCGCAGTACGCCGGCGCGCTCGGAGACGTCACGCTGGCGATCAAGTGCCCTGCACTTCTGGCTCGCATCGATCCTCGAAGTCGCCAATCAGTATCTCGACGTCATTCTGGTCTACTGGATGCTGGATCCGACGACCGCGGGAATCTACTTTGCCGCCTCGCGCCTCGCCAACATTTTCGCCATGGTGTCCGCGGCGCTTTACACGTTCGGTGCGCGCCGGCTCCCGTCGCTCTATTTCAGCAAGAACCACGGGGAGTTCGAGCGGACCTCGCGCTTGATGGCGGAAGTGACTGGGCTCTGCGTCGTCGCCGGTCTCGCCACGATCTGGATCGGCGGCCCCTATCTCCTCAACCTGTTCGGACCTCATTTCGCCGAGCAGCATTCGGTCCTGATCGTGCTTGCAATCGGAACCGCCATTCAGGCGGCGGGCGGCCCGGCTGCTGCGATCCTGCAGCTGACCGGTCATGAACGAATCTATGTGCCGGTGGTCGCTGCCAACGTCGGGCTGCGGCTCGTCGGATTTCTCGTCCTGGTCCCCTTCCTCGGCGTGCTTGGCGCGGCGATTTCGACGACCGTGTCGCTCGCGCTCGCGACCATCGCCCTGAACGTCCTCTGCCGCCGGCGCAGCGGGGTGGATCCTTCCGTTCTGGTGCTCTTGCGCTTCCCAGCATCGAGGCGCGGCAATTATGCCGTTCGTAGCGCGGACTCGCGTGACTAGGTGTCAGCACGCGCCGCCGGGGTGAACGCGCAGGACCGATTGGTTAACGCGCCAGCCGGGAACCAGCGGAAATGCTGCGCCAACGACACCGGCCATCGCGCCGCATTAACTCCGTTTGTTGCTAGCCGGTGTCCGCGGGATGCCCGCATGATAGGTACGGAGTTAAGAAGGTGAAGATTTCGTTGCTTTAGCGGGTCGGGATCCGTGCTCCATTATCAGCCGAACAAAGACCTGGACGAGACGAGCGCGACGGCACCTGCGCGGCCGAACGGCAGTGGGCGAAAACTCCACGTGCTTCTTGCGCAAACCCAGGCCGAGAACGCCGGTGCACAGGAGATCTCGCGGCTGCTCGGCGCCGGGCTGACCGCGCGCGGTCACCGGGTCACCAATCTGTTCTTCTTCCGCAAATCGGACTCCTTTGACGAACCGCCCGCCACGCTCTACTGCGCGCCGAGCCGGCCGGGCAATCCGCTGGCGCTGCTGCGGATGCTGTGGACGCTCGGCCGCCACATCAGAACCACCAGGCCCGACGCCGTCCTGACCTTCCAGCATTTCGGCAACGTCATCGGCGCCGGCGTCACGCGCCTCGTCAGCCGTGCACCCGTCGTCGCCAATCAGGTTTCATCCGCGCTGGCGATGAGCTGGCCGGTCCGCACCGCCGACATCGCCATGGGCAGCCTCGGCTTCTTCGACTGCATCACGCTCAATTCGCAGGACATGGAGCGCGAATATTCGCGCTACCCCGCGGCCTACCGGTCGCGCATGGTGCATGTGCCGCACGGCTTCGACGACAAGGCCCTTACCCTGTCGAAGGAGGCGGCACGAGGTCAATTCAACCTGCCACCGGACCGCGTCCTGCTCGGTTGCGCGGCACGGCTGCATCCGCATAAGCGGCTCGATCTGGCGATCGGTCTGCTGCCGGATCAACCGTCCTGGCATCTTGCGCTGGCCGGCCAGGGAGCCGACGAGGCCCGGCTGAGGCAGCTCGCGAACGACTTGAACGTCGCGGACCGTCTGCATTTGCTGGGAGAGATTCCTCCTGGCCGGATGGCGGACTTCCTTGCTTGTCTCGACGTGTTCGTCTTTCCGACCCAGGCCGAGACCTTCGGTCTGGCCGCGGTCGAGGCCGCCAACGCCGGTGTTCCCTCCGTCGTGACCGATCTTCCCGTCCTGCGCGAAGTATTGTCCTACGAGGGCAGACCGACGGCGCTCTTCGTCGATGCCTCCGATCATGCGAAGCTCTCCGCGGCGGTCTCCAGACTGGTAACCGACAAGCAATTACGTGACGAGCTGCGACAAAACGCCAAAGGCCTGCGGCTGCGCTATTCGGTAGATGCCATGGTCGAGGAATACGTCCGGATTCTCGACCGGGTCGTTTGACCTGATACGTCGGAACAGATTGGCTCGACATGATCATCGAGTTTCGCTGTGAACGTGACTATGCGCGGCGCTGGATGGACCGCAGGACGCTGTCGGTCGACGGCCGGGACATGCCGGTGCAAGTTGCATGGACGGCAACGGCGGAGCCGCGGCCGGCAGGTCTCGATGCGCTGTTCGAGCTCGAACGCATCGTGTTGCACAAGGGCAAGCACAGCGCCGCCGACAGGCTGACGATCAGCTCCGAACCAGCACGGGTCAGCATCGGCACCGCCGACGTAATCGTCGATTTCACGAATGCCCCGCGCGATCCGGCGAGCCCGGCCCGGCTGTATCTCCGGCCGCGGTTCAACGGCGTCGCAGGCGAAAACGCCGCGCTCGGCGCCATCCTCGCCGGCGACCTGCCCGTGATCGAGATCGTCAACGAGATCGACGGTTCGGTCCTCGACCGCGGCCATCCGTCCGGTGAGATTGCTGCGGGCCTCAGTGGTGCGCTCGAAACGGTCATAGCACGGACCCTGACCATGCTGGCGGCGATCCTGTCGGGAAGGCCGCGCATCGTGCCGCACCTGCCGCGCCCCGCTTCAACTGTCCCGCACCGCGGACCCGTTGGCTACGTGGCGCGCGGCCTTGCCGTATCGATCGCCAAGGAGATCTATCGCCTCTGCTGCTATGCTCCGCATTGGCATGTCGGATGGCGCTTCAACGACGGCCCGGGCGTCTGGCAGACCGGAGACCTGTCAGGTCCAAGCTGGAACGTTCTGGGAGATCCTGGAAACCACTTCTACGCCGATCCCTTTGCCGTCACGTGGCAGGGACGGACCTTCGCCTTCTTCGAGGATCTCGATCACCGCGTCGGAAAAGGTATCATTTCCGCGATCGCGTTCAACGACGCGGGGCCGATCGGCGAGGTGATGCCGGTGCTGGAGGAGCCCTGTCACCTATCCTATCCGTTCCTGATCGAGGACGATGGCGAGCTGTGGATGATCCCGGAGAGCTCGACCCGCGGGGACGTCGCCCTCTACAAATGCACTCGGTTTCCGGACAAATGGGAGCGATACGCAACGCTCCTTTCCGGCCTCGAGCTGGCCGACGTCACGATCACGCGCCACAACGGTCTGTATTACCTGTTTGGCGCCTGGCGCGACGGAACGGGTGGCTATTCGGATTCGCTGGCGATCTATTACGCCGATCGGCTCTTGGGGCCTTGGCTTCCCCACGCCAGCAATCCCGTCTTGATCGACCGCGCCAGCACGCGGCCGGCAGGAAACTTCGTCACGCTCGATGACAGACTGTGGCGACCCGTCCAGGATTGCACCGACGGATACGGCGCAGCGCTTGCCTTGGCGGAAGTGGTCGAGCTGTCGCCGACGGTATTCAAGCAGGTCGTCCGCCACACTCTGAAACCCGGACCGGCATGGCCGGGCAGGAAGCTGCACACCTTGAATCGCTGCGGGCGGCTCGAGCTGATCGACGGATCGCGCGTCCAGCCCAAGACCAGTCTCTTTACGAGCGCAATTCCATCGGCCGTGTCACCTGCGCGAACCAATCCCTCCACCGCCGGCTAGCAGCCGCGCGTCTTCGCGCCCGAGTACGCGGCTAAGAACGCGTGCGATCGTTCCGGCCTGCGATGCGTTGCCGCGCCAAGCCACGATCTGGTCGGGACGTATCAGGGCGAGATCCGCCTCATAGAGATCGCGCAACGATCTGGGTAGCGTGACGAGCTTTACGTCGGCCCCGATCGCGCGAATGGTGTCAGCGAATGACGCATGGGCCGACATGACGTCCCCAAACTGAAGCAAGGTCCATTCGAATCCGAACTGGTCGTATAGCGACATGCCGTCCTCCAGCCACGCATGCGGTGGGCGGCCACCGGGAGAGGCGGTGGGAACGTAGACGTTGGCAGCATCCGGCGGCGGCTCGCTACCATCGGGGACGATGATTGGGGAGCCGTCGTAGCGTCCGCCGAAGGTGACGCCGGGGATGTTGAACTCGGCACGGGCGTGCTGATTGAGATAGGCACCCGCGATTCGCCGCGCCTTGTGGCCGGCCTCCGTGGCATCCTCGATCTCCGGCGCCGGCGCGAAGAGGCCAAGCGAATCGGCGAAGCGGCGCGCATGATCGGTGTTGCGGAGCGCCACCGGACGCCGCTCGACCTCGTAACTATTGAGCAGTGCCGCCGGGCTCACGCCCTTGACGACGCTTGCGAGCTTCCAGCCGAGATTGACCGCATCCTCGATGGCGGTGTTGTAGCCGAGCCCGCCGGTCGGCGTGAACAGATGCGCCGCGTCGCCGCCGAGGAAGACCCTGCCCCGCTGCATCCCGCTTGCCACCAATGCGTGACCGGCGGTCCAGGTCAGGAAGGACAGAACTTCGCAATCGATCGGCGCACCGCAGGCGCGCTGGAACGCGGCTTTGGCCTGGTTGATCGTGATCGCAGTTTCGTCCTCGCCCGGTCGCAACTGGGTGTGGAATGCAAACTCATCACGACCGTTCACCGAGGCCATGAAGGCGCGGCGGTCGCCGTTGAAGCAATTGTACATCCACGCTTTCGCGTGGGGAACGCGCGCGTAGAAATCGGGCGAGCGGAGATAGACCGCCAGCATGCGGCCGCCCATGAAGTCGCGCTGCGTCCCGCTCTCGCCGCCATAGACGATCCCGAGCGATTGCCGGACCATCGAGCGCGGCCCGTCGGCCCCGACCAGGAAGTCGGCGCGGACCCGAAAGCGGCTGCCATCGTCGAGACATTCGATATTGCCGGCGATACCGTCATCACTTTCCGTGTAGCCGATCAGCCGGTGACTGTAGTTGAGCTGGATTCCGGGCAGCCGTTCAGCGTGGCGGCGCAGCACCGCCTCGACATATTTCTGCGAGACCCGCTGCGGCAGCTCCGCCGCGCTCCAGGAGCCTGACATGCCCTTGATCAGCTCACCCGCCCGCGACGCTGACGGCAGCGCGAACCGCGCCAGCTCGTATCCGGTATAGCGCGTGAAATATGCGACATCGGTCGGGTAGTCCGCGGGCAGACCTTCGCGCCTGATCTCGTCGGCAAAGCCCAGCCGCCGATAATGCTCCATCGAGCGCGCCTGCGTCGCATTGGCTTGCGGGTTGAAGGCCGTGCCCGGCTTTTCGTCGACCAGGATCGCGGACACGCCGCGGCGGCCGAGCTCGTTGGCCAGCATCAGCCCGCAAGGGCCCCCGCCAACGATGAGCACCGCGGCCGTCAGACGAATTTCCAAGATGCTTCTCCCTACCAATACCAACCTGCATGGTAAGGACACCTGACTATTTCGTCAAGCTGCCTGACTAATCCGGGTCATCGAGCGTGTCGAATTCCGTGCCATACACCGCGAGCCCCTTCAGGATTGCATCCATCGTGGCCTTGCCGAGCTCGACGCGCATCTCTCGCTCGGCGATGTCGACGGCATCACGGAACGCATCGAGCCATTTGCGCCCCGTGGACGTGAACACGACGATGCGCGCGCGCCGGTCGGTCGGATCGGCGATGCGATCGACGAGGCCGAGCGCGGCGCATTGGTCGACCAGCTCGCCCATCGCCTGCTTGCTCATGGAGGCGCGGCGGGCGAGCTCGGTGAGCCGCGTCCCCTCCACGTCCAGATTGCGCGTGAGGCTGACATGGGCGATGCGCGTCTCGTCGTGGCCCCGCTCGGTCATCAATTCGAGCACACGGCCTTCGAAGCGCCGCACCGCGTTATTGAGCAGGCGGCCGATATTGGCATGCCGCCACGCGGTGCCTGACGTCGTGGATTTCACCGGATCTGCTTTCCGAATCGACCGAACGAGATCGTGGAAAGCTAGCACAGGCATTGCTGCGTGCTACTGGTGAGCACGCGAGGTATCGGCGGCGGGCGGCGCGATCGAACCGCCACCCGCCATCTCTCGTGCTTCGAACGCCCCGATGCCTTACTGCGAGCGATCCGAGGTCCAGCCCTTGTACGCGGCAACGTTGTCCCTGGTCACCAGCTTGGACGGCAGCAGCTCGACGGTCGAAGCCGGCTTCTGGCCGTTGAGAATGCCGACGCCGACCTGCACGGCCCGCCGCGCCATGAAGAACGGATCCTGCGACGCGGACGCCTGAATCTGCGGCGACTGCGGATCTTTCAGCGCGGCCTCGATATCGGGCGCGCCGTCGACGGCGGTGATGATCATGCCGGTTCGGTTCTGCTGGCGTGCCGCAAGGTCGGTGCCGATCGCCTGCGGATCGTTGATGGCGAAGATGGCGTCGATCTTGGGGAAGCGGGTCAGATAGCCCTGCGCGACGGTGAGGCCGCCCTCGCGCGAGCCCTTGCCGTCCTGGTCGCTCGACAACACCTTGATGCCGGGATTCTTCGCGAACACGTTCTTGCAGCCGACCACACGGTCGATCACGGCGGAGACCTGCGGCCCGTTCTCGATGATGACGTCACCCTTGCCGCCCAATTTGTCGACGATGTACTGGCAGGAGATCTCGCCGGCCTGCACGTTGTTCGTGGTCACGGTGGCATCGGCGCCCTCGGCCGCGGTGTCGACCGCAACGACGACGATGCCTGCGGCTTGCGCCTTCTTGATGGCCGGCCCGATCGCCTTGGGATCGCCGGGATTGAGCAGGATCAGGTCGACGCCAGCGGCGATGAAATTGTCGATCTGGGTGACCTGCTTGCCGAGGTCGTATTCGAAGCCGACCGTCGTGATCTTCACGTTGGGATTGGTCTTCTTGGCCTCGAACTCGGCGCCCTTCGACAGCGCGACGAAGAACGGATTGCCCATCGATCCCAGCGAGACGCCGATCGACTTGAGCTCCTTGGCGAAGGATGGTGCGGTGGTGAGGGCAAGCGCCATGGCGGCGCCGGCGAGCATGATCGTCTTCAACATGGACTTCCTCCCTGGTCTGTCTTCGTCCCCGGCGCGGCAGACCAGTTGCCGCAACGGAATCTCGTCTCAAGCCATGCGCACCCGCTGCGCGCCAGGCTTCAAGTCCTCGCGGAGCCTTGCAGCCGATAGCGGTCCAGCGCCACGGCACCGATGATCACCAGGCCCTTGATCACATATTGCCAGATGTCGGAGACACCGATCAGGATGAGCCCGTTCGAGAGCACGGCGATGATGAGCGCACCGACCAGCGTGCCCCAGATCGAGCCGATGCCGCCGACGAACGAGGTACCGCCGAGGATCACGGCGGTGATTGCATCGAGCTCGTAGGACTGGCCGAGCTGGAGGCCGTTGGCCGCATAGAGCCGCGCCGCCTGCATGGCGCCGCCGAGCCCGGCAAAAAGTCCGGAGATGCCGTAGACGAAGATCAGGACGGCCCAGACCTTGATGCCGGCCAGCCGTGCTGCGCTCTCGTTTCCGCCCACGGCATAGATATGCACGCCGAGCACGGTTCGGCGCAGCACAAGCCAGGAGACGAGAATGACGAGCAAGGCGATCACCGAGAGCCACGGGATCGACGCGACGCCAGGAATGAGCGTCAGCGAGCCGTTGCCGATGAAGGCATAGGGAATGGAGGGATTGAACACGGTGGTGTCAGCCCCGAGCAGCCGCGCCAGGCCGCGCACTGCGGTGAGCGAGCCGAGCGTGACGATGAAGGGCGGCAGGCGCAGCAGCGCAATCAGCGCGCCGTTGACGATGCCGAAGACGAGGCCGGTGAGCAGTGCGGCCGGCAGCCACAGCAAGCCGAGCTCCGGCATCTTGGAGAGCGTCAAACCCGCCATCGCGGAGGCCGCCAGGATCGAGCCGACCGACAGGTCGATGCCGCCGGTGAGGATGACGAAGGTCATGCCGGCGGCGAGCACGGTGTTCACCGCGGCCTGCTGCAATACGATGCCGAGATTTTGTCCGGTGAAGAAGCGGCCTTCCGACAGCACGTTGAAGCCGATGCAGAGGATCAGCAGCACCGGCAACATGCCGAGCGCGCTGATCAGCATCCTCATCCGCTGGCGTCTTGTCTCCGCGGCAGCGCCGTTGGTCGTCGTCGATGCCGGCTTTGCCCCCACAGCACCATTGTCAGGCATCGAGATGCTCCATCCCCGTGGCAAGCCCCATGATGTCTTCCTGCGCCAGCGGCGAATGCGGACCGCGGCTGACCTCGCCGGCGATGTGCCCGGCACGCATCACGATGACGCGGTCGCAGATGCCGATGATCTCGGGCAAATCGGACGAGATGACGAGGATCGCGGTGCCGGCCTTGGCGAGATTGTCGATGATCGAATAGATTTCCGACTTGGCCCCGACATCGACGCCGCGCGTCGGCTCGTCGAGAATGAGGACCTTCGGCGCGATGGCGAGCAGTCGCGACAGCAGCACCTTCTGCTGGTTGCCCCCTGACAGGCCGCCGGCGGGAACGCCGGCATTGGCGGCGCGGATGCTGAGGCCTGCAAAGGCGCGGTCGGCGCGCTCGCGTGCCTTGTCGCGGTCGAGAAACCAGCCGAGCTTCGCATCGCGGCCGAGCACGGCGAGGTTGATGTTGTCCAGACACGACATGTCGAGAAACAGGCCGAGCGCTTTCCTGTCTTCCGTCAGATAGGCGATGCCGGCCTCGAGCGCCTCGCCCGGCGTGCGGATCTCGACCGGACGTCCCTCCAGCTCGAGCCGGCCGGAGGTTTTCGGTGACGCGCCGATGATGAGATGCGCAAGCTCGGTGCGACCGGCGCCGATCAGGCCGGCAAGGCCGACCACCTCACCCGCATGCACGGTGAGAGAGCAGCCCTTGACGCGGCCGCCATCGGCCATGTCGATCGCCGCGAGCACGGGATGCCCCCGCCCCGCCTCCGGATCATGGTCCTTCTTGTAGAACGAGGAGACGTCGCGACCGACCATCAAGCGCACGATGGTGTCGGCGCGGATCTCGGGCTTGTCGAGCGAGCCGACCAGGCGGCCGTCGCGCAGCACGGTGACGCGATCGCCGAGCGCATAGACCTCGTCCATGCGATGCGAGATGTAGATGATGGCAAGGCCCTCGGCGCGAAGCTGGCGGATCAGCGCGAACAGCCGCTCACTTTCGGCGGCCGACAACGAGGTGGTCGGCTCGTCCATGATGAGGATTTTCGATCTGACGTGCAGCGCACGGGCGATCTCGACCAGCTGCCGCTGCCCCATGGACAGATGCGCCACCAGCGTCGAGGGCAGGAAGTCCGCGCCCAGGCGCTTCAGGATCGGGCCGACGCCCTCGCGCATTGTGCCGCGCGCCAGCAAGCCTGACCGCGATATCTCCCGTCCCAGATAGATGTTCTCGGCAACGCTGAGATTGGGAGCGAGCGACAGCTCCTGGTAGATGATGGAGATGCCCGCCGCGCGGCCGCCGAGCGGGCCTTCGATCCGCACCGCCCTGCCCTCGATGCGGATCTCGCCGCCCGGGTCGGGCCGGTAGGCGCCGGACAGGATCTTCATCAGCGTCGACTTGCCGGCGCCGTTCTCACCCATCAGGGCGTGAATTTCGCCGGGATAGACGGTGAGATCGACGGCCCGCAGCGCCTTGATGCCGAAGAAGGTCTTCGAGACCCCGCGCATCTCGAGGATCGGATCGTTCATCGTGCCTCCCGGCGCACAATGCGTTTCCCACCCGCGTCTCGTTTCTCGGCAACGCGGTTTGGTCATTAAACAAAAGCGGGTGACGCAGGGCAATACCGAAGGCGAATATACTGAAGTATGCAAACCAGATTGGGCCAGCTAGTGGCGCGGCCGATACAGGTCGCGCCAGGCGGGAAGCCGTTCAGCGTAGGCATCGACCAGTGCAGCGTCGGGCTCGAATGTTTCGATGCGCTGCGGCTGCATGCATACGTCACCGATTGACTCACCCGTGACAGCAAGCCGCCCCAATCTCGCCGCACCGAACGCGGCGCCGGTTTCACCTCCGGCAAAGCGATGGATCGGAATGCTCAGCACGTTCGCCAGCACCGAGAGCCAGAAGGTAGAGCGTGAACCGCCGCCAATCACGTCGGCCTCCGCAATCCCGATGCCGGCATCCGCGAGCGCATCGCGGCAATCGGCAAGCGCGAAGGCAACGCCTTCGAGCACCGCCCGCACGATCGCCGCGCGATCGGTGCCATGGCTCAGGCCATCCAGCATGCCGCGCACAACGGGATCGTCGTGCGGCGTCCGCTCACCGGCGAGATAAGGCAGGAAGCTCACGGGCGACGGCGCCTGCGGTCGTGCTCCAAGCGGCGCCAGCAGCTCGGCCTCGGCGGCGCCGAACAGGCGCGCGAGCCAGGCAAGGCAGGAAGCGGCCGAGAGGATCGCGCCGGCCTGAATCCACATCCCTGGAATGGCGTGGCAGAACGTGTGCACGACACGGTCGGGATTGGCGGCGATCCGGTCGGTCGGGACCATGAGCGCACCCGAGGTTCCCAGCGACACGAAAGCGGCTCCCGGCCGGATTGCGCCGATGCCGATGGCGCCCGCGGGATTGTCGCCGGCCCCACCCGCGATCACCGGCTGCCTGATCATCCCCCAGCGCCGCGCGAGTTCGCTGCGCAGCGTGGTTGCGGGCGCGCATCCCTCGACCAGGCGCGGCATGTGCTCGCGCGACAAGCCGCTCGCTGCCAGCGCTGCGTCCGACCAATCGCGGCGCGCGATGTCGAGCCACAGGGATCCCGAGGCATCCGAGACATCCTCGACGGCCTCGCCCGATAGCACCAGTCGCAGATAGGCCTTTGGCAGAAGAACGAGTTTCGTCGCCGCAAAGATCTCGGGCTCGTGCGCGGCGATCCAGAGCAGTTTTGGCGCGGTGAAGCCCGGCATCGCCTTGTTGCCCGTCACCTCGCGCAAGGCGGGCCAGCGTTGCTCCAGGACACGGCACTCAGTCGCAGAGCGTCCGTCGTTCCAGAGGATGCAGGGCCGCAGCGGCCTCAAGCTCGCATCGAGCAGCGTGGCGCCATGCATCTGGCCGGACAGCCCGATGCCTGCGACCGCTGTCAATGCATCGGCATGCGACGCCTTGAGGGCATCCAGCGTGGCGAAGGTCGCATCGATCCACTGCGCCGGATCCTGCTCGGAATAGCCCGGTTGCGGCGAGACGGTCGCGAGCGACCAGCTCTCGCTTGCGATCACGCGCTGGGCATCGTCGACGAGAACCGTCTTGACCGCCGACGTGCCGAGATCGATGCCGAGATACATGCTGCTTCCGCTCACTTCGCCGCGTCGATCCAGATCCCCGGCTCTGAATGCTCCCGGATGTAGCTGACGAGGAAGTCGGAGAACACCCTGATCTTGGCGGGCAGCCTGACGCGGTTCTGATAGGCGATGTTCATGGTGAGCAACGGCAGCTGCCAATCACTCAGGACAGGCACCAGCCGGCCAGCCGCGATATCGCCCTGCACGATATAGAGCGGCTGGATCAGGATGCCGAGCCCCGCGCGCGCCGCACCACAGATGATCTGGCCGTCGTTGCTGTCGAGCGTCGGCGCGATCCGGATCGTCTGCGTCGTGCTGCCCTGGCTCAGCCGTAGCGAATAGGGATCATTGGCGAGATTGTAGATCAGCATGTTGTGCCGGGCGAGATCGGCGGGATGCTCGGGCCGGCCGTGCTTCTCCAGATAGGACGGAGCGGCCGCGAGCACGCGGTGCATTTGCCCGATGCGCCGGACGATGATGTTGGAATCCGGTTCGTGCTCGCGGGTACGAATCGCAACGTCAATGCCGGCTTCGATGAAGTCGAGGTAGCGGTTCGCGCTGATGATCTGCACGCTGAGATCAGGATAGAGCGCACGGAAGGCTGGCAGCATCGGTGCGAGGTAGATCATCGCAAAGGAGAGCGAGCTCGTCACGCGCAGCATGCCCTTCGGCGACAGCGCGCGGTCGGAGACGGCGTCCTCAGCCTCGGCGAGCTCGTTCAGAAGCGTGCTGCACCGCTGCAGCAGTTCCTGTCCCGCTTCGGTCAGCCATTGCCGGCGCGTGTTGCGCTCGATCAGCCGGACCGCAAGCCGCTCCTCCAGCGCACTGAGATGGCGGCTCGCAGCGGCGTTCGACATCCGCAGGATTTCGGCGGCCTTGGAAAGGCTGCCGAGCTCAGCGGTTTTGGAGAACACCTCGAGTTGAAGCAGCCGGTCCATTTTTGCATAAAGAGGAAAAGAGACTTACAAATTTTGACCTTTATTTCCGTTTTCTGCAAGGCAAAATGGCGCCAACAAAGCACCATTGCAGGCGAGGAAATCAGGAAATGTCGGGCCCGATCAGGCACATCGTGATGTGGCGACTGCGCGGGGAGAGCCCTGAGGAGCGCTCGGCCGCCCGGCTCAAGGTCAAGACCCTGTTCGAGGGCCTCAAGGGCCGGATCGACGGCCTCACCCATATCGAAGTCGGCATGGACGTCAGCGCGGTTGATTATGCCTGCGACGTGGTGCTGTTCTCCGAATTCACCGACCAGGCGGCGCTCGCCGCCTATGCCAACCACCCGGAGCATCTGCGCGTGCGCGAGGCGCTGGGCGACTTGCGGATCGGGCGCTTCCAGGTCGATTATCCCATCAAAGAGACCGGCGCATGATCGGCTCGTTCACCTTCGAAAACCTGCCCTGCCGCGTCGTGTTCGGCAGCGGCACGCTTGCCTCAGCCAAGGCCGAGGTCGAGCGGCTCGGCGGCAAGCGTGCGCTGGTGCTGACGACGCCGCAGCAGGAGGCACAAGGCAAGAGCTTGGGAGCCGCGCTCGGCCCGCTCTATGCCGGCATCTTTTCCGGCGCCACCATGCACACGCCGGTCGAGGTCACGGAACGCGCGCTCGCGGCAATGAAGGCATGCGAAGCCGATTGCGTCGTTTCGCTCGGCGGCGGCTCGACCACCGGGCTCGGCAAGGCCTTGGCCTTGCGCACCGGCGTCAACCAGCTCTGCATTCCCACCACCTATGCCGGCTCGGAGATGACGCCGATCGTCGGCCAGACCGAGAACGGACTGAAGACCACGGTGCGCGATGCAGCCGTGTTGCCGGAGACCGTGATCTACGACGTCGACCTGACGCTGACGCTGCCGGCGAGCCTCGCCGCAACCTCCGGCATCAACGCGATCGCCCATGCCGTCGAGGCGCTTTACGCGCGCGATGCCAATCCTGTCACCTCGCTGATGGCCGAAGAAGGCATCCGCGCGCTGGCGCGCGCCCTGCCCGCCATTGCCGCGAAGAGCGACGATCGCGAGGCCCGCACCGAGGCGCTCTATGGCGCCTGGCTGTGCGGTGTCTGCCTCGGCACGGTCGGCATGGCGTTGCATCACAAGCTCTGTCACACGCTCGGCGGCACTTTCGACCTGCCGCACGCCGAAACGCACACCATCGTGCTGCCGCATGCGCTGGCCTACAACGCGCCGGCCGTGCCCGACGCGATGGTGCGGATCGCGCGCGCGATCGGGGCAGCCGATGCAGCTCGGGGGCTTTTCGAACTTGCGAAACGGCTGGGTGCGAAGGTCGCGCTACGCGACGTCGGCATGCCCGAGGGCGGGATCGACAAGGCGGCTGACCTCGCAGTCACGAATGCCTACTGGAATCCGCGGCCGCTCGAACGAGGCGCCATTCGCGAGTTGATCGCGCGCGCCTGGACCGGCGAGCCACCCGGCGCCATCAAAGCGGTAGCTTGAAGCGATGCGGCGCACCCTGATCAGATCCGCCACCGTCATCAGCATGGATGACGCGATCGGCGATCTCTCGACCGGCGATGTGCTGGTCGAGGGCAGCCGGATCGCCGAGGTGCGCCCGTCGATCGACGCTGCGGCCGACACGGCGGTCGTCGACGGCACGGGCCGCATCGTCATTCCCGGCCTGATCAACGCACATATGCACACTTGGCAGACCGGCTTGCGCGGCTTTGCCGCGAACTGGACGCTGCTGGAATATTTCCGCCGCATGCATGCGGGCCTCGCCACCGTGTTCCGGCCCGACGATATCTACATCGCAACCCTCGTCGGCGCGCTGAACCAGATCAATCACGGCGTCACCACGCTGGTCGATTGGTGCCACAACAACCCGACGCCGGATCATACCGACGCCGCCGTGCGCGGCCTGATCGAAAGCGGCGTCCGCGCCGCGTTCTTCCACGGCTCACCGAAGCCCGAGCCGAAGCCGGGCGAGCCGCATTTCTCGGAAGTGCCGCATCCGCGCCGTGAGGTCGAGCGGCTGCTGGCCGGGCCCCTCGCCGACCGCGACGGCCTCGTCACGCTCGGGCTCGCCATCCTCGGTCCGCATTATTCGACGCTCGACGTCGCCATGCACGATTTCCGCCTGGCGCGGGAGCTGAAGCTGATCGCATCGATGCATCAGGGCGGCGGTCCGGCCAAGACGCCCGGCGGCTGGGAGAAGCTGCTCGAGGCCGGCCTCGTCGGCCCCGGCATTAACATCGTCCACGGCAACGATCTGCCGGATGATCTGCTCGATCGTCTCGTCGATCTCGGCGTATCGTTCTCGGTGACGCCCGAGAACGAGATGATCCAGGGCCATGGCTTTCCGATCACCGGCCGCCTTCTGAAGCGCGGCGTGCGGCCGACCATCGGCATCGACCTGGAGTCCGTGCTGGCCGGCGATCTCCTCTCCGCCGCGCGCGTTGCGCTGTCGATGCAGCGGGCACTGGACAATGTGGAATCGCGCAAAGCAAGTGGCGCCATTCCGGCGACGACCACGATTCCCGTGCGCGAAGCGCTGCGCTGGATCACGACGGAAGGCGCCCGCATGCTCGGCCGCGAGCACCAGATCGGCTCGCTGACGCCGGGCAAGCTCGCCGACCTCGTGATCATCAACGCCTCCGACCTCAATCTCCATCCAGTGCATGATCCCGTCGCAACCGTCGTGATGCAGACGAGCCTCGCCAACATCGAGGCCGTCATGATCGGCGGTGCCTGGAAGAAGCAGAACGGGCGGCTATTGGTCGAGGGACTCGAGACGAAGAAGGAGCTGCTGGCGCAATCCGGCCGGCGGCTGGTGCAGGATATTGAACGACAGGGACGCGCCGCCTGAGGCGCCAATGGACAAGAACAATGACTGACGCTCTGAAAACAGTTGGTTTCATCGGGATCGGCAAGATGGGCCTGCCGATGTCGGTGCTCGTCGCCAAGGCGGGCTTCGCCGTTACCGCGTTCGACCAGAGCGCGGCGCGCATCGACGAGGCACGCGCGCAGCGCATTGCGATTGCCGCCTCGCCGGCCGAGGCCGTGAGCGGCAAGGCCGCTGTGATCACGTCCCTGCCCGACGACGCCGCTTTGCGCGGCGCATTGCTCGGCTCCGCCGGCCTGATCGCCGCGATGGCACAAGGTGCCGTCTTGATCGAAACCAGCACCGTGAGTGTCGACGCCTCGGCTGAGGTTGCGGCCGCCGCGCAGGCGCGTGGCATTGCCTATTTGCGCGCGCCGGTCTCCGGCAATGCCAGCATCGTGCACACAGGCGCGCTGACCTGCTTCGTGTCGGGGCCGAAGGACGCCTTCGAGAGCGCAAAGCCGCTGTTCACCGCATTCACCCGCGCCCAGACCTATCTCGGCCCGGCCGAGGAAGCGCGCTACGCAAAACTCTCGGTCAACCTGATGATCGCGGTGTCTGCGGCGATGATGGCCGAGAGCCTGGCGCTGGCGCGCAAGGGCGGCATCGCCTGGCAGGACATCCTAAAAGTGCTCGACGACAGCGCGATCGCCTCTCCCATGGTGAAGTACAAGACCGCGCCGCTGCGGACTCGCGACTTCGAGTCCACCTTCTCCTGCAGGCAGATGGCCAAGGATCTCGACCTGATCCTGGGCGCCGGCCACGCCGTCGGCGTGCCGTTGCAGCTCGCCGCGCAAGTGCGCGAGACCTATGGCGCGCTGGTCGCGCAGGGCGACGGTGATACCGACTTCATCGCGACCGTCAAGCATCTCGAACGGCTGTCCGGCCTCGGCGAACCAAAACCCTGATCGCGGAGATACCCATGCGTAACTTCAACGAAAACACGATCACGGGCGCCGTTCTGGAGCGGATCGCGGGCGCGACCGATCCACGCATCAAGCAGGTGAGCGAAGCGCTGGTGCGGCACTTGCACGCCTTCGTCCGCGAGGTGCGGCCCACCCAGAAGGAGTGGGAGTTCGGCATCGATTTCCTGACCCGCACCGGGCACATGTGCAACGACAAGCGCCAGGAGTTCATCTTGCTGTCGGACACGCTCGGCGTCTCCATGCTGGTCGACGCCATCAACCATCCGGTGCCCGAAGGCGCGACCGAGACCACGGTGCTCGGGCCGTTCTTCGTCCAGGCCGCGCCGGAGAAGGACAGCGGCGCTGACATCTCCGGGCCGATGGATGGCGATCCGATGCTGGTCACCGGCTCGGTCGCGACCGTGGACGGGAAGCCGCTCGTGGGCGCGGTGGTCGACGTCTGGCACTCCGACGACGACGGCTATTACGACGTGCAGCAGCTCGACAAGATCGGCGATCTCGCGATGCGCGCCCGCTTCCATACCGACGCCAACGGCCGCTTCCATTTCTGGTCGATCAAGCCGGCCGCCTACCCGATTCCGCATGATGGACCGGTCGGCGAGATGCTCGAGGTGCAGGGACGCCATCCCTGGCGCCCGGCGCACGTGCACTTCATGATCTCAGCGCCCGGTTTCGAGCAGCTGGTGACGCACGTCTTCGTTGCCGGCGACCAATATCTCGACAGCGACGTGGTGTTCGGCGTCAAGGACAGCCTGATCCGGGAGTTCGTCCGTCATCCCGCCGGCCGTGCGCCGGATGGTCGCATGGTGGAGCGCGACTATTTTCATCTCAACTATGACTTCGGCCTGAAGCAGCTCGCGAGCAACGCAAGAGCCGCTTAAGCTGAACGACGGACCAACAAGAGTCCGGAGACAGGGAGCAAACGGGAGCTTACGGATGGGACCGCGGGTCAGCACGGACATATTGGCCGAGCGCCTCGCCGGCATGATCGGACCGCGCGCGAGCGTCGCGCGCGGCGTGCTCGATCAGCATGGGCAGAGCGAGTCGCATTATCGCAGCCTGCCGCCGGACATCGTCGTCTTCCCTGAGACGACGCAGGAGGTCGCTGAAATCGTCAAGCTCTGCGCCGGCGCGGGCATGCCGATCGTCCCGTTCGGCGCCGGGACCTCGCTCGAAGGCAATGCGGCCGCGGTCGCCGGCGGCGTCTGCTTCGACTTCGCGCGCATGAACAAGGTGCTCAGCCTGCACGACAGCGACATGGACGTCGTGGTGCAGCCCGGCATCACGCGCAAGCAGCTGAATGCGGAGCTGCGCAACACCGGCCTGTTCTTCCCGATCGATCCCGGCGCCGACGCCTCGATCGGCGGCATGACTTCGACGCGCGCCTCGGGCACGATGGCGGTGCGCTACGGCACCATGAAGGACAATGTCATGGCGCTGGAGGTGGTGTTGGCCGACGGCCGCGTGATCCGTACCGCCCGGCGCGCGCGGAAATCGGCGGCCGGCTACGACCTGACGCGCATGTTCGTCGGTGCGGAAGGCACGCTCGGCGTCATCACGGAGATCACGCTGAAGGTACACCCGGTGCCGCAGGCGATCTCGGCGGCAGTCTGCAGCTTCGACACCCTGCACGATGCGGTGGACACCGCGATCTCCGTGATCCAGTCCGCGATCCCCGTGGCCCGCATCGAGCTGCTCGACGATGTCATGATGCGCGGCATCAATGCCTACGCAAAGCTCGGCTATCGCGAGGCTCCCACCCTGTTCTTCGAATTCCATGGCTCAGAGACTTCCGTCGCCGAGCAGGCCGAAGCCGCGCAGGCGGTCGCGGCCGATCATGGCGGCCATGGCTTTGCCTGGGCCAAGGCGCAGGAAGACCGCAGCCGGCTCTGGCATGCCCGCGATAACACGCTCTATGCCGGCCTCGGCCTGCGCCCCGGCGCGCGCGCTGTGATCACCGATGTCTGCGTGCCGATCTCGCGTCTGGCGGAATGCCTGACCGAGACGCGACGCGATGCGGACGAGCACGGCTTCACCGCGCCGATCGTCGGCCATGTCGGCGACGGCAATTTCCACATGCTGATCCTAATCGACCCGACAAAACCGGAGGAGGCCGAAGGCGCCAAGGCGCTGCAGGCCCGCATGGTCGCGCGTGCCATCGCCATGGACGGCACCTGCACCGGCGAGCACGGCATCGGGCTCGGCAAGATCGACTATCTCACCGACGAGCTCGGCGAGGCCGTGGACGTGATGCGATCGATCAAGGCGGCGCTCGATCCCGACGGATTGATGAACCCCGGAAAGATCTTTGCTGGCAGAGCCACAACATGAGCAACAAGCCATGAGCGACGCGCTCCCGATCGAGGTCACCTCGCCCACGCCGCTGCTGGAACTGCGCGGCATCAGCAAGGAGTTTCCGGGCGTCAAGGCGCTCGACGACGTGTCCTTTGCCGTCTACCCCGGCGAAGTCCATATGCTGCTGGGCGAGAACGGCGCCGGCAAGTCGAGCCTGATGAAGGTGCTGTGCGGCGCATATCGCGCCGACGCGGGCGAGTTCTATTACAACGGCGAGCGGGTCGCGATCTCCTCGACTGCCGATGCGCAGAAGCTCGGCATCGCCGTAATCTTCCAGGAATTCTCGCTGGTCCCCCATCTCGACATCGCCCAGAATATCTTCCTCGGCCGCGAGCCGAAGGGCCGCATTCCCGGCACCATCGACCGCCGCAGGATATTGGCTGACGCAAGGCGCGTGCTCGACACCATCGGCTTCGACATCGATCCCGCCACCACCGTCGACAAGCTCGGCGTCGCCCAGCAGCAGATGGTCGAGATCGCCAAGGCGATCAGCCAGAACGCCCGCATCCTCGTCATGGACGAGCCGACCGCGGCACTGTCCGACCGCGAGACCGAGCTCTTGTTCGCGCTGATTGCGCGGCTGAAGGCCGACGGCGTTTCGATCGTCTATATCTCGCACCGCATGGCCGAGGTGTTCGCGCTCGGCGATCGCATAACGGTGCTGCGCGACGGCCGCCGCATCGACGGCGTCCGGCCCGCCGACGTCACGCCGGACCAGCTCGTGCGCATGATGGTCGGCCGCAACGTCGACATGACCTATCCGCGCCATTTCGCCGACAAGCCCGGCGAGGTGCTGCTCCAGGTCAAGGGCCTCTCCGCGCCCACCGGCATCTCCGACATCAACATCGAGGTGCGCCGGGGCGAGATCGTCGGGCTATGCGGCCTGGTCGGCTCCGGCCGCAGCGAGGTCGCCCGCGCCATCTTCGGCGCCGACCCCGTGACCTCGGGCGAGATCATCTTCGATGGTAAGAGCATTTCCGGCGAGCCGGATCTCGCCGCCCGTCGCGGCATCGCGCTGATCCCCGAAAGCCGCAAGAGCGAAGGCCTCGCGCTGCTGCGATCCGTCAGCGACAATTTGGTGGTGTCGGCGCTGAAAAAGCTGTTTCCGAGCGGGCTATTCGACCAACGCTCGGCCCAGCGTACCGCTGACGGTCTGATCCGGCAGCTCCGCATCGCGACACCAAGCGCACGCCAGACCGTCGGCCTGCTCTCGGGCGGCAACCAGCAGAAGGTCGTGATCGGCAAATGGCTCGCCGCCGGCTCAAAACTCTTCATCTTCGACGAGCCGACGCGGGGCATCGACATCGGCGCCAAGTCGGAGATCTTCGCGCTGATCGACCGCCTCGTGGCGGACGGCGCGGCGGCCCTGATGATCTCGTCCGAGCAGGTCGAGATCTGCCATGTCTGCGACCGCGCCTATGTGATGCGCGAGGGACGCATCGCCGGACATCTGACACGCAGCGAATTGACCGAGGAGAATATCGTGCGATTGGGGATGCATCATGCGTGAGGCCGCGGTCGTCGCTCAACCAAATCCACTGCAGCGCATTCCCGGCGTTGCCATGGTGCTGGTGCTGCTGATCGCGCTGTTCAGCGCGATCGCGCCCGGCTTCCTATCGGTCGCCAACCTCTCCAACGTGCTGGTGCAGTCGACCATCCTGACCATGCTCGCGCTGCCGATGACGCTGATCATCATGACGGAGGGGCTGGACCTGTCGATGGGCGCGGTGCTGACGCTGACCTCGCTCTGCGTCGCTATCGTGTCGCTTGCGACCAAGTCGATGCTGCTGGGCCTTGGCGCCGGCCTTCTGGTCGGTACGGCCTTTGGTGTTGCGAACGGCTGGCTGGTCGCCATTCTGGGCATACCGCCCTTCGTCGCGACGCTCGGCACGCTCGGCATGGCGCAGGGCCTGTCGCTGATCGTCAGCGACGGCCAGAGCGTGGTCGGCATTCCCCACAGCGTGCGCGACATCTACTCGGCGACGCTGCTCGGCATTCCCGTGCCGATCGTGATGGCGCTGGTGACATATGCGGCCTTTCACGGCCTGCTCTATCACACCCGCTTCGGCACCTACATCTTCGCCCTCGGCGGCAACCGCGAGGCGCTGCGCTATGCCGGGCTCTCGCCCAACAGGCTGCTGATCGCGGTCTACGCGATCGGTGGCGCCATGGCCGGAATCGCAGGCCTGTTGATGACCGCACGCATGAACTCCGGCCATCCCACCGCCGGCCTCGGCCTGGAATTCGATGCCATCGCGGCCGTCGCCGTCGGCGGCACCTCGTTCGAGCGGGGCAATGGCTGGCTACTCGGTACGCTGCTCGGGGTCCTTTCCGTCGGCGTGTTGCGCAACGGCCTGAACCTGATCTCGCTCCCCTCCTCGGTGCAGGTCGCCAGCGTCGGCGTGCTCGTCATCGTTGCCCTGTTCCTCGACGGCCTCAGGAGCCGCACATGACCGACATCACCAAGGGCGCCATGGCGCCGCCCCGCTCCTTCCTGTCGCAGGACGCGGTCCAGCTATTCTATCGCCTGCTCGCGGCTTTCCTGATCTGCGCGGTGCTGGCCGTGCTCAGCGATTCCTTCCTGAGCCTCGGCAACATCCTCAACGTGCTGAGGCAGGCAAGCTTGACCTTCTTCATCGCCTCCGGCCTGACGCTGGTGGTGCTGACCGCAGGCCTCGATCTCTCCGTCGGCGCCAATGTCGCGCTGTCCGCCTGCCTCGCCGGTACCGTGATCCACACGACCGGTTCGCCTGCGCTCGGCATCCTCACCGGACTTGCCTGCGGCGGGCTCGTCGGCCTGATCAACGGCGTCATGGTCACGGCGCTCCGCATCCCCTCCTTCATCGCCACCTACGGCATGCTCTGGGTGCTGAACGGCCTCACCTATTGGTACATGGCGGGCGAGACCCTGCACGGCTTCCCGGCCGGCTTCCGCCAGATCGGCAGCGGCTATCTGTTCGGCCTGCCCATTCCGGTCTACCTGCTCCTGGTGTTCCTCGGCATCGGGACGTTCTTCGCGCAGCGCACGGTCTGGGGCCAGGAGATCTACGCGATCGGCGCCAATCCTGTCGCCGCACGACTATCAGGCATTCCCGTCGCGCGCCGCCTGCTGCTGGTCTACGCGGTCTCAGGCACCATGGCGGGACTTGCCTCGATCATCTTCCTGTCGCGGCTCAATTCGGCCGAGGCCGATATCGGCGAGAGCCTGACGCTGCCGGCGATCGCGGCCGTTCTGATCGGGGGCACCTCGCTGTTCGGTGGCGTCGGCACCGTGTTCGGCACCTTCATCGGCGCGCTGATACTGACCCTGGTGCTGAACGGCATGAACCTGCTCGCGGTCAGCGCCAATTGGCAGCCGCTCGTCACCGGCGTCATCGTCATTCTCGCGGTCTGGCTCGACATGAAGACCCGCCGCCGCGCGCAATGAGTTCCAGCAATCCAACAAGCAAAATGAGGGATGGAGGCAATATGAGAAAGACAATTGGCTATGTGGCGCTGCCGCTGCTGATGGCGACTGCGCTCACCACTGCGGCGCGTGCCGACGGCGAGACCATCGCCGTCTTCACCAAGAACCAGACCAATCCGTTCTTCCAGACGGTGCGGGTCGGCGCCGACAACATGGCGAAGGTGCTGAACGCGAAGACGCTGCAATACATCCCGACCAAGCCGGACTCGATTCCCGAGCAGCTCAGTCAGATCGAGGACGTCGTGGTGAAGAAGCCGAGCGCGATCGTGTTCACGCCGGTCGACTACAAGGCGATGGTGCCGGGCGTCGAGAAGATCAACGAAGCCAAGATCCCGGTCGTCAACATCACCGACCGTTCGGCCGGCGGCAAGTTCCTGTCCTTCGTCGGCGCCGACGATTACAGCCTTGGGCTGGAGACCGCGCGCTTCCTGCTGAAGACGCTCGGCGGCAAGGGCAACATCGTCATCATCGAAGGCGTCAAGGGCTCGCTAACCAATGTCGACCGCGTCCGCGGCTTCAACGACGCGCTGAAGGAAGCCCCCGGCGCCAAGCTTTTGGCTTCGCAGCCCGGCAATTATCAGCGGCTGCAGGCGCTCCAGGTCATGGAAAACCTGATGCAGTCGAATTCGCAGATCGACGGCGTGCTCGCCGCCAACGATGCCATGGCGGTCGGCGCGATCGAGGCGCTCGACGGTGCCAACCGCAAGGCGCAGGTGATCGGCATCAACGGCACCAAGGAGGCGATCGACGCGATCAAGTCCGGCAAACTGCTGGCGAGCGGCGACTACAACGGCTTTGCGCAAGGCTGCCTCGGCACCATGATGGCAATCCGCTCCCTGCGGGGCCAGCCTGTCATCAGCGAGATCGTGCTGAAGCCGACGGTGATCACCAAGGACAATTACGGGCCGTTCGACGTGCCGCTGGAGCAGCGGACCTGCCCCACCTTCGAGGACGCCGGCAAGCTCAGCGCGAAGTAGGCCATCCCCCCACATCAGGACCGGACGGCCGCAGCCCGCGGCCGTCCCAAGAATGAAGCCAAGAAACGGAGACAGCATGCTGTTCGCCATTCACGCCCTCGACCGCACCGGCGCGTTGCCGACGCGGCTCGCCAATTACGACGCCCACAAGGCTTTCCTCAGCGACACCTCGCGCTTCGGCGTCAAGATCGTGATGTCCGGTCCGCTCGTCTCCGACGACGGCCAGACCATGATCGGCAGCCTGTTCCTGATCGAGGCCCCTAGCCGTAGCGAGGTCGAGGCCTTCAATCGCGCCGATCCGTTTGCCGCGGCCGGCATCTGGGACAAGGTGACGATCACCGGCTTCCTGCGCCGGCAGGGTTGAGGGTCCGCCACGACAAAGTGCGAAAACAACCCCATGCACAGTAGAACGGGGCTTGTTTTCGCTTACGAATTTCCGATGCACCGCGCGACCTCGCATCCGAGGCCAATGCCGACCCGGATCGGCGGTGGATTTTGACTCGTCGGGCAAAACAGGGGCATAATGTAATC
Source organism: Bradyrhizobium sp. NBAIM01 (assembly GCF_020194115.1). Lineage (NCBI taxonomy): Bacteria > Pseudomonadati > Pseudomonadota > Alphaproteobacteria > Hyphomicrobiales > Nitrobacteraceae > Bradyrhizobium > Bradyrhizobium sp. NBAIM01. Next base: position 64,940 of record NZ_JADYVU010000008.1, read on the forward strand.
ATCACCCGATGTCAGTTGCGCCCGCCATCCAGGCACCTGCCCAGCGTCGGCGCGGTGTGCGACGCGGACTGGCGTCAGGTCCCTAACCGCTGACTGCCGGCGCAGCCTCTTCCAGGTGACACGCCACCCACTGCTCGGGTCCCGTCGCGCGCAGCGTCGGCTCCTCGGTCCGGCAACGATCGAACACGAACGGGCAACGGGTGTGAAAGCGGCATCCCTTCGGCGGATTGATCGGGCTCGGCACGTCGCCCTTGAGGATGATGGGATTGCGCTGGGCTCCGGGCTCCGGCAGCGGCACGGCCGAAAGCAGCGCCTTGGTGTAGGGATGCCTTGGCGCGGCAAAGATCTCGCGGCGCGGAGCCACCTCGACGATCTTGCCGAGATACATCACGGCGACGCGATGGGTCATGTGCTCGACGATGGCAAGATCGTGGCTGATGAAGAGCAGCGCGAGCCCGAACTCGCGCTGCAGATCCTGCAGTAGATTGACGAGCTGCGCCTTGACCGAAACGTCCAGCGCGGAGACCGCCTCGTCGCAGACGATCAGCTCGGGCTCGGCAGCCAGCGCCCGCGCAATGCCAATGCGCTGACGCTGGCCGCCGGAGAATTCGTGCGGCCTGCGGTTCAGCGCCTCGCGCGGCAGGCGCACCGTGTCCATCAGTGATGTGACACGGACCTCGAGATCCTCTGCGGACTTGGCGAGGCCGAAATTGCGGATCGGCTCGGCGAGAATGTCGCGCACACGCATGCGCGGATTGAGGCTGGAGAACGGGTCCTGGAACACGACCTGCACGCGGCGGCGCATCTGGCGCATCGTGCCAGGTGCTGCGTCGTCGATCCTCTGGCCATCGAGGATGACCTGGCCCGAGGTGATCTCGAACAGTCGCAGGATGGCGCGGCCGACCGTCGATTTTCCGCAGCCGGACTCGCCGACCAGGGACAGCGTCTCGCCGCGCGCGATCTCGAAGGAGACGCCGTCCACCGCGTAGACGAATTCGGTTTGCCGTCCGAAGAGGCCCTTGTTGATCGGAAAGTGCTTCTTGAGGTCGTTGACCTGGAGCAGCGGAACACTCATGCCGCGATCGCTCCCTTGGCGGCGTAATGGCACGCAGCGATGTGGCGGGGGCCCTTCTCTTCCAGCCCCGGCGCATACTGGCGGCACAGATCGGTCGCGAGCGCACAGCGCCCGGCAAAGACGCAGCCCGTGATCGGCTTGCGCAGATCAGGCACCTGCCCGGGAATCTCGGCGAGCCGCGTCGCGGTGCCCGCAAGCGAAGAGCCGAGCTTCGGCACCGCGCCTAACAGGCCCTGCGTATAGGGATGGCGCGGGGAACGGAACAGCTCGGCCACCGGCGCCTCCTCGACCTTGCGGCCGGCATACATCACCATGACACGCTCGGCAATCTCGGCGACGACGCCGAGATCGTGGGTGATCAGGATGATGGCGGCGCCGACCCGGCGCTTCAGGTCCAGCATCAGCTTGAGGATCTGCGCCTGGATTGTCACGTCGAGGGCGGTTGTCGGCTCGTCTGCAATGAGAAGCTTCGGATTGCAGGCCAGCGCGACCGCGATCATCACGCGCTGGCGCATGCCGCCGGACAGCTGGTGCGGATATTCGCCGACGCGCCGTTTCGGCTCGGGAATGCCGACCAGTGTCAGCATCTCGACCGCATGCGCCTCCGCCGCCTGCTTGTCGAGGCCTTGATGGATCATCAAGGTCTCGCGGATCTGGCGGCCGACGGTGAGCACCGGGTTCAGGCTCGTCATCGGTTCCTGAAAGATCATCGAGATGTCGTTGCCGCGGATCGCGCGCATCTCGCGATCGGACAGTTTCAGCAGATCCCTGCCCGCGAAGCGGATGCTGCCTGCGATCCGGCCCGGCGGCTCCGGAATCAGCCGCATCAAGGACATCGACGTCACCGACTTGCCGCAACCGGACTCGCCGACGATGGCGAGCGTCTCACCCTCGTTGATATGGAAGGATACCCCGTCGACCGCGCGGTTGATGCCGCCGGGCGTGCGGAAATGGGTCTGGAGGTTCTCGACTTCGAGCAAAGCCATCGCAATCAGCCTCGATCCATCACAGACAACATCACAGGCTTTTGGCCATGCGCGGGTCCAGCGCATCGCGAAGACCGTCGCCGAGCAGATTCACGGCGAGCACGGTGACGGACAGGAACGCCGCCGGGAAGAACACGATGTAGGGCTTCACCTGCCAGAGCGCGCGGCCCTCGGCCATGATGTTGCCCCAGGACGGGATGGTCGGCGGCGTGCCGGCGCCGATGAAGGACAGGATCGCCTCCGTGATCATGGCGCTGGCGCAGATGTAAGTTGCCTGGACCAGCATCGGCGCAACCGTGTTGGGCAGGATGTGGCGCAGGATGATCATCGGCGTGCGCGTGCCGCAGGCCACGGCCGCGTCCACATAGGGCTGCTCGCGCAAGGACAGCACGACGCTGCGGACGAGGCGCGAGACGCGCGGAATCTCGGCGATGGTGATCGCCAGGATGACGTTGCCGACGCTGCCGCGCGTCAGGGCCATGAGCGCGATCGCCAGCAGGATCGGCGGAATCGACATCAGCCCGTCCATGAACCGCATCAGGATGCCGTCGGCCCAGCGGATGAAGCCGGAGACCATGCCGATGGCAAGGCCGATCGCCGAGGCGCAGATCGCGACCGACAGGCCGACCGTGAGCGAGACGCGCGCGCCGAACAGCACGCGCGAATAGATGTCGCGGCCGAGCACGTCGGTGCCGAACCAGAAATCGGCCGACGGCGCGCGGGTGCGCTTGGCGGGCGCAAGCGCGGTCGGATCGACCGTGCCGAGGTATGGCGCAAAGATCGCGATCAGCACCAGCATCAGCAGCAGCGCGCCTCCGATCGCGACCGTCGGGTGGCCGCGCAGGAGGCCGACGAAGCCGCGCCGTATCCTGACCGGCCGCAGGATCTCGGGCAGTTGCGGCGCAAGGACGAGGCCGGCCGGAAGCGAATGCGGATTAACGGTGGTGTCGGTCAATAGCGGATCCTCGGGTCAACGAGCGTGTAGACGACGTCGATCATCAGATTGACGAGGACGTAGACGAAGCTGAACAGCAGCACGATGCCCTGGATCACCGGATAGTCACGGCGCAGGATCGCATCGATGGTGAGGCGGCCGAGGCCGGGGATCGCGAACACGCTCTCGGTAACGACCGCCCCGCCGATCAGCAGCGCGATGCCGATCCCGATCACGGTGACGATCGGCACCGCCGCGTTCTTCAGCGCGTGAATGAACAGGATGCCGCCCTGCCCGAGGCCCTTGGCCTTGGCGGTGCGGATATAGTCCTGCTGCAGCACTTCGAGCATGGCTGCCCGCGTGATGCGGGCGACCAGCGCGATGTAGACGCAGCCGAGCGCGATCGCCGGCAGGATCAGGTTTTCCAGCCATGGCCAGAAACCCTGGGCCAGCGGCGTGTAGCCCTGCACCGGCAGCCATTCCAGCTCCAGCGCGAAGATGTAGGCGAGCATGTAGCCGACCACGAAGACGGGCAGCGAGAATCCGAACACGGCAAAGCCCATGATGACGCGATCGATCAGGCTGCCGGCCTTCCATGCCGCCACCACGCCGAGCGGCACCGCCACCACGATCGTCAGCAGCAGCGTGACGATCATCAGCGACAGCGTCGGTCCGAGACGCTGCCCGATCATCGTCGAGACCGGCAGGTTGGTGAAGATCGAGGTGCCGAGATCGCCGTGCAGGATGCGCCAGACCCAGCCTCCGAACTGGACCAGGAAGGGCCGGTCCAGCCCGAGGCTCTGGCGGATGCGCTCCACATCCTCCGGGCTTGCCTGATCGCCCGCGATCACCACGGCCGGATCGCCGGGCGCGATGTAGAGCAGGCTGAACACGAACAGCGCGACGATGGCCATGACTGGCAAGGTCGCGACGATGCGACGGAGGATGTAGGAGAGCATCTGGCCTCAGCGCACGATCATGCGGACTTCGACACGCCCCAGAAGAACGGCAGCGGTCCCTTGGCAACGCCGGAGACGTTCTTGCGCCAGGCGGTGTAGCTCAGGAAGAAACCCGTGGGCGCGTAGACGACGTCATCGATCGCCGCCTTGTTGAGGCGGCCCATGGCGGCCTTCTCTTCGTCGACGTTCTTGGCCTCGAACCACGAGGCGACCTCCTTTTCGGTGGCCGCGCTGGTGGGCCAGCCGAACCAGGCCTTGTCGCCGTTGGCACGGATGGCGGTGTAGGGAGCCGGATTGACGCAATCCGCGCCTGCGTGCCAGGTGTGGAACATGTTCCAGCCGCCCTGTCCCGGAGGCGTCTTCTGTGCGCGGCGGGAGCCGACGGTGCCCCAATCGGTTGCGACGAAATCGACATTCATGCCGAGCTTCTTGAGAAGGTCGGCGGTGACGTCGCCCATTGCCTTGGTGATCGGTTGGTCCTGCGCGACGAGGCAGGTCACCGGCTGGCCGGAATAGCCGCTCTCGGCGAGCAGCTTCTTGGCGGCGTCCAGATCGCGCTTGCCCTTCAGGATCTCGCCGCCCACTTCGGTGTAGAGCGGCGTATCCGGCGTGAAGAAGCCGGGCAGCGGCTTCCACAGCGAATTGTCGTCGCCGACGATCGCGCGCATGTAGTCTTCCTGGCTGAGCGCCATCAGCACCGCACGCCGCGCCTTGACGTCATTGAACGGCGGATAGAGGAAGTTCATGCGGAACGAGCCGATATTGCCGAGGGGATCGCCGATATCGACGCTGATATTCTTGTTCTTCTTCAGAACCGGAACGAGATCCGCGATCGGGTTCTCCCACCAGTCGATCTCACCGTTCTGCAACGCGGCCGCCGCGGTTGCCGGATCCGGCATGATCACCCACTCGACGCGGTCGACCATCACCTGCTTGCCGCCAGCAAGCCAGGACGCCTTCTCCTGCCGCGGTGAATAGTCGGCGAATTTCTCGAACACGGCCTTCGCACCGGGGACCCACTCGCTCTTGGCGAACTTCAGCGGACCGGAGCCGATATATTCAGAAATCTGCTTGAACGGATCGGTCTGCGCGATGCGCTCCGGCATGATGAAGCTGCAAGGCGAATTGTTCTTGCCGAGCGCATAGAGCAATTTCGGGAAAGGCTGCTTCAGCACCCATTTGAAGGTGCGGTCGTCGACGGCCGTGAGCTCCTGCTGGAGCGCCTTGATCATCAGGCCCATCGGATCGCGCGCCGACCAGCGCGTCAGGCTTGCCACGACGTCCTTGCTGAGCACCGGCTCGCCATCGTGGAATTTGAGGCCGGGCCGCAGCTTGAACGTCCAGGTGGTGCCGTCGTCGGTCACTTCCTCGGACTCGACCATCTGCCGCTGCGGCCGGAACGAGGAATCGATGCCGTAGAGCGTGTCCCAGACCATCGCGGCGGCATTGCGCACGACATATTGCGTGCCCCAGATCGGGTCGAAATTGGCGAGATTGGCCTGGGGCACGAATCGCAGGGTGCGCGCCGCCGCACCCTGGGCGATCGCCGGGGCCGACAGGCCACCCGTCAACGCCAGACTGCCCGCGCCAGCCAGTCCCTTCAATACCGTCCTGCGATCCATGAAGTCCTCCCAGAGATGCCGTGATGCCAGCTATTCATTGGCAAAGGGCAAGTGAAACCGAACCCATTTGCAAGCAAATGGTATGCCACTAAATGCGGCTTCGCCAGCGGGATCTCGCCATTTGGCGGCCCAGGAATACGAGTTCGGGGTTCACAGAGCGGCCGCCAGCGTCGGCCCGGTCTCGATATGCGGGATCGCCTCGACCAGTTTGCGCGTGTAGTCGGTCTTTGGATTGTCAAACAGCGCCCGGCTCTCGCCCTGCTCCACGATGCCGCCGTTGCGCAGCACGATGGTGCGGTCGCACAGCATGCGCACGACATTGAGATCGTGGCTGACGAACAGCAGCGCAATGTCGTTCTCGCGCCTGAGGCGATCGAGCAGCTGCAGCACAACCGCCTGCACCGAGACGTCGAGCGCGGCGGTCGGCTCGTCCAGCACCAGCAGCCGCGGCCGGCAGGCGATGGCGCGGGCAATGCCGACGCGGGCCTTCTGCCCGCCGGAGAGCTGATGCGGAAACCGCGGCAACAGATCGAGCGGCAGTCCGACCCGCTCGGCGCACTCTTCCACCCGTTTGCGCAGGGCCTCGCCCGCGCGCATGCCGTCGAGCCGCATCAAGGGATGGGCGATGCAATCGAACGCCGTGAAGCGCGGGTTGAGGCTCTCGTTCGGGTCCTGAAAGACCATCTGGATGTCTTTGCGCAACGGCGAGCGGTGGAAATCGCGCGCCGCCACGTGCCCGATCGACTGCCCGTCGAACACGATGTCGCCCTCGCTCGGATCGATCAGGCGGCAGATCATGCGCGAGGTCGTGCTCTTGCCCGAGCCGGACTCGCCGACCAGCCCGACACTCTCGCCGCCCGCCATGGTCATCGAGAAGTCGGCAACCGCGGCGGAGCCCTGATCGAAACGCTTGGCGAGCTTGCGCACTTCCAGGAGCGGCGGCGTGCCGTGCGCTCGCTCCTGCCTGGGTCTGGTGACGACGTTGGCGTAACGCTCTCTGTCCTCCTCCGTCACGAGATCTTCGATCCGTGACGTCGCCGTCGGCGACGCCGCAACCAGGCGCCTCGTATAGGCGTGCTGCGGCGCGCTGAAGAGAATGCCGGGGCTCGCCTCCTCGACGATGCGGCCGCGCTCCATCACGGCGATGCGGCGGCAGTAGCGTGCCGCAAGGCCGAGGTCGTGCGTGATCAGGATCGTGGCCATGCCTCGCGCGGCGGCAATGTCTGCCAGCAGATCCATCACCACCTTCTGCGTGGTAACGTCGAGGCCGGTGGTCGGCTCGTCCGCGATCAACAGCGCAGGATTGCAGGAGATCGCGATCGCGATCATGACGCGCTGGCACATGCCGCCGGAGAGCTCGTGCGGATAGGCGTTCATCCGCGCCTCGGGATCGCGGATCTGAACGGCGCGCAGCAGGTCCAGCGCCTCGGCACGCGCGGCCTCTTTCGAGATACGCTTGTGGGTGAGGATCGCGTCCGCGATCTGCAGGCCGATCGCGCGGATCGGATTGAGCGCCGCCCGCGGATTCTGGAAGATCATCGACATCGCGGCGCCCTGCAGCTGTCGCAAATCATCGCCGCGGAGCTTGGTGACGTCCTGCCCACGGAACAGAATCTTGCCGCCGGTGACGCGGCCGGCTGCATCGAGCAGCCGCGTCGTCGCAAAGCCGGTAACCGACTTGCCCGAGCCGCTCTCGCCGACGAGGCCGAGCATCTCGCCGGCCTTGACGGTGAGCGTGACGCCGCGCACGGCCTCGACCATGCCCCGCCGCGTCGAGAACGCGACGTGGAGGTCGTCGATCCTGAGCAGATCCTCGCTCATGTGCGCATCCGGGGATCGAGAATGTCCCGCATGCCGTCGCCGAGGAGGTTGAAGCACAGCACGGCCAGCATCAGTGCGAGGCCGGGAAAGGCCACCAGCCACCAGCGTCCGGTGGAGATGAAGCGCGCGCCTTCCGCGACCATGATGCCCCATTCCGGCGTCGGCGGCTTGACGCCGAGACCGATGAACGACAGGCCGGCGGCATTGAGAATGGCCCAGCCGAGATTGAGCGAGATCTGCACCGCCATCGCCGGCAGGATGTTCGGCAGCAGGAAGCGCAGCACCACCGAGAAATGGCTCTCGCCGCAGGCGCGCGCAGCCTCGACCCAGCCGACATTGCGGCGGACGTTGACCTCGGCGCGCGCGAAGCGGATGTAGAACGGAAGATTGATGATCGCGGTCGCGATCACGATGTTCTCGATCCGGTTGCCGAGCGCGGCGACCATCGCCATCGCTAGCACGAACAGCGGAAACGCCATCATCACGTCGACGAAGCGGCCGACGGCGCGATCAAGCCGTCCGCCGGCATAGCCGCAGAACGCGCCGACCACGGCCCCGATCACGAAGGAGATTCCGACCGCGGAGACTGCGATGGCAAGGTCGAGCCGTGCAGCGATGATGAGACGGCTGAACACGTCGCGGCCGAGCTGGTCCGTACCGGCAATGTGCGCCGCACTCGGTGGCAGCAGGGCCTCCGACACGTTCGAGGCCACGGGATCGTAGGGCACGATCCACGGTCCGAAGATCGCGACCAGGACGAACAGCGTCACCCCGGCCGCGGCCACCGCCGTGAGCGGATTGCCGCGCAGGATCCAGACCGAATGGCGAAGTGTGGCGCTGGTCATTCGATCGACACCCTGGGATCGGCGATGCCGTAGCAGATGTCCACGACGAGATTGACCAGCACGAACAGGCTGGCCATCAGCAGCACGAAACCCTGCACCGGCGCATAGTCGGAGGACAGCAACGCGTCGAGCGCATAAGAGGCCACGCCCGGCCAGGAGAACACTTTCTCCACCAGCACGTTGGCGCCCAGCATGGTCGAGAACACGATGCCGGCGATGGTGATGACGGGCAGGATCGCATTGCGGAGCGCATAGGTGACGACCACCTTGCGCCAGGACAATCCGACCGAGCGCGCAGTGCGCACGAAATCGCTGCCGAGCGAGACCAGCATCGAGGCCCGCGTGATCCGCGCCAGCGGCGCGATCACGAACAGCGCCATGCTCACCGCCGGCAGGATCAACTGCCTGCAGGCCGCCCACCAGCCCTCGACGTCGCCGGCGAGCAGGAAATCGATCGAGAGGAAGCCGGTGCGCTGCGGCGGCAGCGAGGTGAAGACGTCGATGCGCCCGGTCGGATCAGGGGCCAGCCCGAACAGATAATAGAAGACATAGATCAAGAGCAGGCCCGAGACGAAGGTCGGCACGCAGACGCCGAGTGCGCAGAACAGCCGCACGCCGTGATCGATGATTGATCCCGGCCGCAGCGCCGCCAGCACCCCAAGCGGCACTGCCGCGATGAGCGCGATCAGCAGTGCGGTGAAGGTGAGCTCCAGCGAAGCCGGCAATCGCTCGCGCAGGTCCTTCAGCACCGGCTGTCCCGTCATCATCGAGCGGCCGAGATTGCCGTGGCCGATGTCGGAGAGATAGAACACGAGCTGCTCCGGCACGGATTTGTCGAGCCCCATCTGCTTGCGGATCTGCTCGATCTCCTCCTTGCCGGCATTGGGCCCCGAGGCGAAGAACACCGCGGGGTCGCCGGGCAGGACGCGCATCAACAGGAAGGTGAAGACCAGCACACCGAACAGTGCCGGCAGCGACGACAAGAGCCGCCTGCCCGCCCGCACCATCGTTGCACCAAGACCGGTCGTCACCATTCAGCGTCCCTGCTCGCCGCGGATGTCACTTGCGGCTGACATCGCGATAATCCACCTGGCGGTGGAACTCATAGGTGTAGCCTTCGATCGACGGCGCCATCACCGCGTCCTGATTGGGCTGCCACAGCATGATCTGCGGCATCAGGTCGACATGCATCGCGTTGAGCTTGCGGCCGGCTTCCTCGTACTTGGCCTTATCGGGCTCGAAGCGGGCCTCCTGCGCAATCGCGGCAAGGTCCGGATTGTTGATCGAAGAGTAATTCCAGCGCTGAGTGCCGGTGTAGAAGTTGCGGTAGAAATAGTCGGTCGACGGCAGCCAGGCGACGATGCCTTCGGTGAAGAACGGCAGCTTCTTCTCGTTGATCTGCGTCGACATCTGCGCGTCCGGCAGTTTCTGGATGTCGACCTTGATGCCGATCTTGCCAAGAGACTCCTTGACGAGGGCGGCCATCGGCTCGGCCGTCGAGGCCTGGCCGACATTGAAGCTGAAGGTGGTCGAGAAGCCTTCGGGCAGACCTGCAGCCTTGAGGTATTCCCTGGCCTTGTCGAGATCCATCTTCACCGGCTGTTGGAACGGATAGATGCCGTTCGCCGGCTTGCCGTCCGGCCAGGTCGCGCCGAACAGCGGCGCGCCGCGGCCGAACAGGGCCGCCTTGAACATGTCCTCATAGGGCAGCGCGGAAGCGATGGCGCGGCGGACATTGACGTTGTCGAAGGGCGGGATCTGGTTGTTCATCGAGACGTAGGTGACCGCATTGTATTGCGGCGTCGAGATTACCTTGAGCTTGCCCTTGGCCTCCAGCGACTGCACGTCGCTGGCCTGCAGGTCGAGCACGAGATCGGCATCGCCGCGCTCGACGAGGTTGGCGCGGGTCGCCGGCTCCGGCACCGATTGCACGATGACGCGCTTGAAGTACGCCGGCTTGCCGGGCGATCCCCGGTTCCAGGCCTCGTTGCGCTTGATGATCACCTGCTCGCCCGGCTTGAAGCTCTCGACCGCATAGGCGCCGCTGCCGGCGGTGTGCTCCTTCAGCCAGGCCGTGGCCCAGGGATCGTCAGCCGTCGCGTGCTCTTTCGCCACTTTCGAGTTGATGATCATCGGGTACACGGTGGCAAGATTAGGCAGCGCAAGCTTGTCGGGTTTGGGAAGCGTCACCTCGATGGTGAGGGGATCGATCACCTTGAACTGATCGGCCGACGTCAGCGAGCCCGTGAGCAACTGCGCCTTGCCGAGGATCGGCGCGGTGACGCAGCGGTCGAGCGACCACTTGACATCCTCGGCCGTAACAGGCGAGCCGTCCTGGAACTTTGCATCCTTGCGCAGGCGGAAGGTGATCTTCAGTCCGTCGGGACTGACGTCATAGGATTCGGCGAGCTCGCCGGTGATCGTGTCGAGGTCGAACACCCATTTGCCGTTGAGCTGCTTGCGGCCGAATGCCACCAGCCGGTCATAGGTGCTCATGCTCAACGCGAAGGATTCGCGGGTCGAGCCGGGGATGTTGGGATCGAGCGTGTTGACGGAGGCGCCGGTGACGTAGCGCAAGGTCTCTGCCCTGGTTTGCGCTTGCGACGGCGCAGTGGCGATGAGCAGCAGCGCAGTGGTGGCGAGAACTGAGGTCGCCAGTCTGAAAGACACAAAACGCATTGGTTTTTCCCTGAATTTCGAACGAGAACGCCAGCAAGGCAGGTTCAGAAGGAAGCAAGTTGCGCGCCAGTCCGATCGGACATTTCGGGGGACGCGAGGTCGTGACGGCGCATGGGTGATCACAGCGATTCCCCCATTTCTCGCGCCTGACGCGTCACCACCGCCTGCGGCACGTCATAGGCGCTGAGCGAATCCCAGTGCCGTTCGACATCGGCGCGAAACAGGCCGCGCGTCAGGCCGTGGACCAGCTTTGGAACGGCCGTCGTCATCGCATTGATCGACGATCCCGACGGACCGAAGCTCATGGTCGAGGCGATGGCGAACAGATGGATGTCGGCGATCCACGGCGTCATTCCCTGCTCGCGCTCGGTGAAGGCATAGTCGTCGGCGAGATAGGGAAAGCGGCCGAGCCGTTCGTTGCGTTCGTCTTCCGGCGGCTGGTAGCGGTCGGCCCAGGTCGCGATGTTGCCGGCACATTGGGCGAGCTCGCCGCGGCCGGCAAAGTCCATGTCGATGCCGGTGCCGCAGATGACGAAATCGGCGGTGATGGCGCCGCGCGGCGTCTGGAGTTCAACGCCGTTATCGGTCTTGCGCGCGGCTTCGACCGGCGCGCCCTCGTGCAGTGTGAAGTTGGCGTGACGCGCACAGCGGTCATAGGTCGGCTGCGGAAATCCTTCCCGCATCTCGAGGATCTTGCGCATGAAGCGCCAGCGCCAGGCATCGTCGAGATCGCTGAGATGGCGCAGGAAGCCGCGAAAGGTCAGCCAGCGATAGGGCTGGATCACCTGGATCTGCGCGCGTCGGCACAGCAGGTGCACTTCAGCGGCACCGGCCTCCAGCGCAGTCGCCGCATTGTCGAAAGCGGAGGCGCCGGCACCGATCACGGCGACGCGCTTGCCGCGCAGGCTTTCGAAATCGATGTCGTCGGCGACGGTTGCAACAGAGCTCGCCGGCAGATGCACCAGCTGCTCCGGAATCATCCAGCCGCCCATGCCCTCCTGCCCTGTCGCCAGCACGATTTTGCGGGCATAGAGCGTTTCGACCTCTGCTGCCCGTTTCACGCGCGCAGCGAGCAGGCCGTCAGCCGCCGGCGCGATCTCCTTGAGCTCGCAATCGTTGCGCACCGGCAAGCCGACCGCGCGCCGCAGCCAGAGCAGATACTCCGCCCAATGCTCGCGCGCGATCAGGCCGAGCTCCTGCCAGCTCGCCTTGCCGAAGCGGGCCTCGTGCCAGGACTGGTACGTCAGGCCGGGGATGTCGAGGTCGGGCCCGGTGTAGTCCTTCGGGCTGCGGAGCGTCGGCATCCGGGCGTAGGTGAGCCACGGGCCCTCCTTGCCCTCTTCGACCTTGTCGATCAGCAGGATGTTGCTGACGCGCGAGCGCAGCAGGCCGAAGCCGATGGCGATGCCGGACTGGCCGGCGCCGACGATGAGAACATCCAGCGCCGGCTTGCCGTCTGGCCCCGCTTTCGGTTCGAGCCACGCCGCGCCGGGATGCGCGATCATCGCGAGATCGGCGCGAATGTCGGCTTCGAGCTGGGCCAGCGCCTCACTCATGCGGCGAGCCAGCCTCCGTCAACCACCATCACGGTGCCGGTCGTGAACGACGAGGCATCGCTGGCGAGATGCAGCGCGGTCTGCGCGATCTCCTCAGGCACGCCAAACCGCTTCATGGCGTGGCGGTTGCGCGAGGCCTCGCGCACTTGCTCGGAATTGGCGTGACGGGCAAAGCTGCGGCGAAGCATCGGCGTGTCGATCGCGCCGGGCGCGATCGCGTTGACGCGGATGCCGTCGGTGGCGAAGTCGACCGCCATGGTCCGCGTCAGGCTGACGATCGCGCCCTTGGCGGCGATATAGGCGCTGTTACCCTTGCCGCCGGCAATGGCGAGCTGCGATGCCAGCGTGATGATCGAGCCGCTGTTCTGCCGCTGCATCTGCGGCACCGCGGCCCGCGCCCACAGCCAGGTGCCGCCGACATTGGCGCGGAACACCGCGTCCCAGTCGTCCAGGCTCGTCGTGAGCACCGTGCCACCACAGGAGAAGCCAGCCGCCGTCATGAGGATATCGAGCCGGCCATGCCGGGCCACGACGTCGCCGACGACGGTTTCGGCGAATGCGCCATCGCCGACGTCGCCGATATGCGTCGTCGCTTCGCCGATAAGGCTCAGCGTTTCCTCGAGGCCCGCGGCGTCACGATCGACCAAAGCAAGGCGCGCGCCCTCCTCCGCGAACAGTTTTGCGCTGGCGCGGCCGATGCCCGAGCCTGCGCCGGTGATGATGGCCGTGCGCCCCTGCAGCCGCATCTCAGATCCCCTCCTTGTGCTGCATCCACCAGGCGCTCATCGCGGCAGCCGACTCCGCACAGCCGAACCGCGCGCGCCAGCCGAATTCGTCGGCCATTCGCGTTACTGAGAGCGGCGCGCGATCGCCGCCATGAAGCTTGATGAAGGTCTTCTCGCCCGGCTCCGCCAGCCGACACTCCAGCCCGGGATGCAGGGCCGCAAAAGCCTCGCCCCATTGCAACGCCGACCAGGCCGTGCCGCTGGAGATGTTGTAGAGCCGGTGGCGCGGTCGCTCAGCTTCGATCAGCACAGCCACGGCCTCGGCAGCGTCCGGCGCGTAGGTCCAATCCTTGATGCCTGGCGCCGGCAGCAGCGCCGGTTCGCCGCGAGCGAATGCGGCTAGAATCTGAAACTGGAGGCTTGGCGTATCGCGCACCTTCCCGATGCGTTCCCACGGACCGAACACTGCGCTTAAGCGCACACTCAGAAAATCGCCTCCCCACAACTCGGCAAGCCGCGCCACGGATCTCTCTGACGTGAATTTGCTGATGGCGTAGAAGGAGACGGGATCGCACGGCGTCTCCTCGTCCAATATCGGATAGCGTTGCCCCGCGGCTCCATAGGCAGATGCTGACGACAGATTGATCACACGCCGAACACCGCGGCGGATCGCAGCGCTCAGAATCGGGAACTGAGCCATCACATTGATCTCGAGAATGCTCGAGGTCGTGGACCGCTCGAGCTGATCCCCGGCAGTTATGGCAGCGCCAAGGACAATCGCGTCAAAGCCCTGCTTTACAAGCGTTTCGATCCTCTCGACGTCCGAGATCTCGCCCTGAATAATCGTGAGCCGCTCCCGGTAGTCGGCAAAGGATCGCTCCGCTCCAGCCGGCAGTTGCTTACGATCATACAGCGTCACCTCATGCCCGCGCGCGAGCAGCACCTCAGCCAGATTGAGGCCGACAAAGCCGGTGCCGCCGAAAATGACGATCCTCATCGCGCGCGATCCACCGTCACAGCAGCTTTGCTCCAAAATTCCGTTCCGGATCCATGTCGGCAACGAGCCGGCCGGTGGGCCTGGCCGCCTCGCCGCCGCTGCGCGCCAGGAATTTTCCGCTGCCGGCACTCGCGAGGCACTTGTTGCCCTCGACGATGACGCGGCCGCGCGAGAGCACCGAGACCGGCCAGCCCTTCAGCTTGCGGCCGGCAAACGGCGTGTAGCCGGTGAGGTCGTGCATCATCTCGTCGGCGATGGTGACCTCGCGGTTCGGATCCCAGATCGCGATATCGGCGTCGGCGCCGACCGCGATCGAGCCCTTGCGCGGATGCAGGTTGTAGATCTTTGCCGGGGCGGTCGCGGTCAGCTCGACGAATTTTTCCAGGCCGAGCCGGCCCTTCGACACCATCGCATCGAACAGCAGAGGCAGCCGCAGCTCCAGGCCCGGCAGCCCGTTGGCGACCTGCTTGAAGTTGGGATTGGGGCCGGCGCGCAGCTTGCCGGTTTCGTCGTAGCGATACGGCGCGTGGTCCGACGAGATGGTCTGGAGATCGCCGAGCGAGAGCGCCTGCCACAGCGCCTCCTGGTCGGCATGCGTGCGCGGCGGCGGGCTGCACATCCACTTGGCGCCTTCGGCGCCGGGCTTATCCAGATCATCGGCCGTGAGGAACAGGTATTGCGGGCAGGTCTCGGCAAAGACCTTCAGCCCCTGTCCTCGCGAGTCGCGGATCACCTTGGCGCCCTCGGCGGTCGAGACATGGAAGATCATGATCGGCTGATCGATCAGCGCCGCCATGCCGATCAGCCGGGTGAAGGCTTCCGCCTCCGACACGCGGGCGTGGCTGACGGCGTGGTATTTCGGCATGGTGTAGCCGCGCGACAGCAGCCGCTTCACCATCCAGGCGATGATGCCGTGGTTCTCGGCATGGGCGCACAGCATCGCACCGGACTGGCGCGCCGCGAGCAGGATGTCGAGCAGCGGCTCGTCGTCGACCTTGAGGCGGTCATAGGTCATGAAGATCTTGATCGAGGCATGGCCCTGCTTCACCAGTGCGGGAATGTGTTCCTCGACCGTCTCCTTGGTCGCGTCCGCAATGATCATGTGAAAGGCGTAGTCGATCACCGCACCCTTCTTCGCCAGTGCGTGATAATCCTCGACGACCTCAGGCAGCTTCATGCCGACATGTTGAGCCGCGAACGGAATCACCGTGGTGGTGCCGCCGAAGGCGGCAGAGACGGTCGCGCTCTCGAACGTATCAGCGTTCATGATCCCGGCGGCCGACAACTGCTCGATATGGGCATGGCTGTCGACCCCGCCGGGCAGCACCAGCTTGCCGCGTGCGTCGATCTCGCGCTTTGCGGGCGAAAGCCCGCGGCCGATGGCCGCGATGGTCTCGCCGGAGATGGCGACGTCGGCCTCGAAGACGTCGGTCGTGGTGGCGACGCGGCCGCCGCGGATGATCAGGTCGTAAGCTGGTTCAGTCATGAGGCACTCCGTGATAGGCTCAAGGCACGTTCTCTCAATTTCGCAGGAAGTCCATCATGTCCCGGCCGCGCATTCTCGTCATCAACCCGAACTCCAACCACAAGGTCACGCAGGGGCTGGAGGACGCGTTGAAGCCGCTCGATTTCGAGGGCGGGCCGGAAGTGGTCTGCCAGACGCTGGCCGAGGGTCCGTTCGGCATCGAAAGCCAGGCGGACGCCGATAGCGTTGCGATCCCGCTGCGAAAGCTGGTCGAAAGCGACAACAGCTCGGCCGCCTTCGTCATTGCCTGCTACAGCGATCCCGGGCTTCAGGTCTGCCGTGAAGGCACCGACCGCCCCGTGTTCGGCATCGCCGAGTGCGGCGTGCTGACGGCGCTTTCCCGCGCGGAGACTTTTGGCGTCATCGCGATCGCCCAGCGGTCGATCCCGCGTCACATGCGCTATCTCAGGCAGATGGGCCTGACCGACCGCTTCTCCGGCGAGCGGCCGCTGAACATGAGCGTCGCCGAAACCGCTTCGGGCGAAGGTACGCTCGCCAAGATGATCGAGGTCGGCCGCGCGCTGCGCGACGAGGACGGCGCCCGCGCCGTCGTGATGGGCTGCGCCGGCATGGCGCGCCACCGCCGTGCGCTGGAAGACGCGCTGCGGATTCCCGTCATCGACCCGACGCAGGCGGCCGTTACCATGGCGCTGGGTACGGTGCAGTTCTCGGCTCACTAGGCGTCCTTCAGCTCTTTGGCACCCTGGCGCGCGAGCCATTGCGCATGGCTCTCGCGGACAAGGGCAAACGTATCCCGCTGAGTGGTGTAGAGATTGCCGAACATGCGGCCAATCGGCCGATAGGCGTCGAGATCGACATACATGCTGGCGGTATCGACCAGGCCCTCGCGGGCGTGAACCCGCAAGATCTCGCCGACCAGGAGCTCGCGATCGGGCGAGAAGGTCAGCACGACATGGCGCCGGCATTCCAGCGCAAAGGGCGCCGCGGCGAGACGCGGCGCCTTCACGTCGACGGAGGGAAGCGTCGCCAGGCCCGTCGCGGCGACCTCGCTGTCTCCGGAGGGGAAATCGACCGCGCAGTCGTTCATTGCGACCGACAGCGCCTCGTCCACCATGTGCACCACGAACTCGCCGTCGCGATGGATGTTGCGGGTGGTGTCCTTCGGCGAGTGATCCGGCTTGTGCTGCAGGCCGAGCACGATCAGCGCGGGGCTTTCGGAGAACACGTTGAAGAAGCTGAACGGCGCGGCATTCACCGCCCCGTTCTCATCCAGCGTCGTCACCAGCGCGATCGGCCGCGGCACTACCACGCCGCACAGCAGCTTGTAGCGATCGCGCGGATCGAGCTCACGCAAGGAAATGCCTTTGTCGGCCATCGGCGTCACTTCTCCGGCGGCGGCACCGCGCCGGTCTGGCTGGTGATCAGACCGTAATGCTCGATGCGGCGATGCCGGGCGAAATCGAAGATGGTGGTCTTGCCGAAGGAGGTGGCATCGAGGTCGCAGGCGTGGACCAGCACCTCGTCGTCCTCGCTCTTGGCTTCGGCGACGATCTCGCCATTGGGATCGACGATCAGGCTGCCGCCGAACAGGGGATGACCGTCCTCGACGCCGGCCTTGGCGACGGCGACCACCCAGGTCGCGTTCTGATAGGCGCCGGCCTGCACCGAAAGGCGGTTGTGGAACAGGCGCTTCTCGACGCCCTCCTCGCTCTTCTCCGCATTCACGGACGGCGTGTTGTAGCCGATCAGAACCATCTCGACGCCCTGCAGGCCCATGACGCGATAGGTCTCGGGCCAGCGGCGATCGTTGCAGATCGCCATGCCGATGATGCCGCCGAGCTCGCGCCAGACCTTGAAGCCGAGATCGCCCGGCTCGAAATAACGCTTCTCCAGGTGCTGATGCGAGCGCTTGCTGTCGTATTCCACATGGCCAGGCAGATGCACCTTGCGGTATTTGCCGACGATCCTGCCGGTTCTGTCGGTCAGGATCGCGGTGTTGAAGTGGTGGCCATCGGGCGTCAGCTCGGCATAGCCGAAATTCATCGCCATTCCGTGCTGCGCCGCGCGCTCGAACAGCGGCCTGGTCGCCGCGTTCGGCATTTCGCGCTCGAACCAGATGTCGAACTCGGCGCGGTCCTCGACGTACCAGCGCGGGAAGAACGTCGTCAGCGCCAGCTCGGGATAGACGATCAGGTCGGCACCCTTGCTCTTGGCTTCGTCCATCAGCGCGATCATGCGCTTGACCACGGCCTCGCGGCTGTAGGCTTTCTGAATCGGGCCCATCTGGGCGGCGGCGACATTGACGATGCGCATCAGCGAGTTCCTGGTGATGTCTGAGGGGAAGCGTCGGCTTGCAGGATCTTCCGCGGCGCCGAGCATAACGCGGCTCCGTGCCGATATTCCAGCCAAGCAGCTTTCATGCCGTCCGCCCCCATTCGGCATCCTGCAACAGCCGCCAGTTGATCTTGTTGCTGGCGGTGCGCGGCAGGGACTCCACGAAGACGACGGCGCGCGGCGCCTTGTAGCTCGCCATCGCGCTGCGCGCCCAGCCGACGATGTCGCCCTCCGACGTCGTCGCGCGCGCGGCGTCATCGAGCACCACTAGCGCCTTGACGGTCTCACCGCGATAGCCGTCCGGCGCTGAAACGATGCAGCATTCCCGGATGGCGCGGTTCTGGTACATCGCCGCCTCGACCTCGGCCGGCCACACCTTGAAGCCGCTGACATTGATCATCCGCTTCAGGCGGTCGACGGCGAAGAAATAGCCGCCGGCATCGCGGTAGCCGAGATCGCCCGTGCGCAGGAACCGCTTGCCGTCCCGTTCGATGAAGGCCTCAGCATCCGCCTCCGGCCTGTTCCAGTAACCCTGCAGCACCTGCGGCCCGTGCACGATGATCTCGCCGACGACATTGTCGTCGAGCTCGACCAGGCTTTCGGGATCGATCACCCTGGCGTCGGTCTCGTGCACGGCGATGCCGAGGCACTGCCGCTTCGGCGCCGCCATCGGATTGAGGTGCGTCGGAGACATCGTCTCGGTCATGCCGTAGCCCTCGACGAAATCGAGCCCAAACCGCCCCTTCAGCCGTTCCGCGACGGCGGTCGGCATCGCCGCGCCGCCGCCGGTCAGCACCTTGAGCTTCGCAAAACATTTGTCGCGGAAGCTGGCGCTGGCGAGCACATCCACGATCATGGTCGGCGCAGCGTTCCAGAACGTGACGCCATAGGTCTCGAACAAATCCGGCAGCAGATCCTTGTCCCAACGCGCCATCAGCAGCAGCGTGGCGCCGGCGACGATGGCGGCATTCATCGAGCCCTGCATGCCCGCGACATGGAACAGCGGCATGAAGCCGGTCATCACGTCGCTGCCATTGAGCCCATACCAGCGCGCTTGCAACACGGCGGTGAACAGCGCGCTGCGATGGGTGTGCATGCACGCCTTGGGCTTACCCGTCGTGCCGGACGTGTAGGGCAGGATCATGAGATCGTCCGGCCCCGCCTCCATCGCACCCGGCTGCAGGCCCTGCACTATCGCGGGCGACCACGAATACCAGCCCGGCGATGAAGGCGGCTCCAACGGCGCCTCGGTCATGCATGATGGCAGCGTGTAGGGCGTCGCGGCTGGAACTTCGTCGCGGTACTGCGCGACAATCGCATGCGTAATCGCCTTCCCCACCAGCGGTGCAAACACATCGCTTAGCTCGCTGCCGATGATCGCAACTTTTGCGCCGCTATCCGCGGCGAGATACGCGATCTCGGCGGTCTTGTTCATGGGATTGACCGGCACGATCACGGCATCCGCCCGCATCGTCGCATAGTAAGCGATGACGTATTGCGGCGAATTCTGCAGCGCGATCATGACGCGGTCGCCGCGCTTCACGCCGCAAACGCCTTGCAGAAAGCCGGCCATGGCATCGACCCGGTCGCGCAGCTCGGCGTAGCTCAGGCTCGCCCCGTAGAACATTGTCGCCGGATGCGAGGGACGTTCACGTGCAGCACGCGCGAGCGCGTCGTAGAGCGTCCCCTCCGGCATCGCGAGATGCCAGGGCTCGTCCGCCGGCCAGGCCGGTGACCTCAGGGACGTTGTGTGATTCACCCGTGCTCCTCGTCGGCGATATCAAGACCGTGGTCGAGCGCGTCCAGAAGCTGGTTAGCCTCCCACTCGGAAATCACCAGCGGCGGCGCCAGGAACAGCGAGGTCTGCTCGCCGCTAGTGCCGATCACGGCGCCGGCTTCCAGCGCGCGCTCCGCGACGCGCGAGGCGATCGGCACCTCGGTGGTGTCGGCGTGCCAGCTGCGCCAATCCGGGCCATGCAGCTCCACCGTCCAGTGCAGCCCCTGCCCGGCCACGCGGCACACGCTCGGGTGCTTTTGCGCGATTGCGAGGAGGCGGCGGGTGAACAGCTTCTCTAGATTGTGCACGTGGTCCAGAATCCTGTCCTCACTGATGACCTTCAGATAAGCGCTCACCGCCGCCATGCTGATCGGATGGCCACGCAGCGTGCCGTAGTTCTGCCAGCTCGTGCCCTTCAGCCGCTCGACGATGTCTTTGGACACCACGACAGCGGCCACGGCCGCCGCGCCGCCGCCGAGCGACTTTCCGAGCGTCACGATATCGGGCCGGCTCTGCGCGCCCTGGAACGCGAACCAGCGGCCCGCGCGGCCGGCGCCCGTGACGACCTCGTCCGCGATCCAGTACGAGCCGGCCTGCCGGGCGCAGCGCGCGACCTCATCCTGATAGGCACCGTCGTAATAGATGCCGCCTTGCGTGTAGTCGATGATCGTCGCCGCCGTGTCCGAGAGCAGGCGCGGGGCGTCCGCGAGATATTCGCTCGGCGGCGCATTGTTGGCCGGCGCGCCATAGATCGCCCCATCCGGCGCCGGCAGGATCCGCACCGGCGCCATCGGTGCCGGCAGTTTTGAGCCGCCGACGTGCACGGCGAGGCCGCCGTGCCATTGCGGCTGCACCGTCATGCTGCGCGACAGCCCAGTGATGCCGTGATAGGCGCGCTCGCGCGTCGCCAGCGCCGAACGCTGCGTCAGCGCCTGGCACAGCGACAGCGCCATGTCGTTGGCCTCGCTACCGCTGATGCAGAAGCGCACCGCGCCGACCCAGTCCTCTTCGCCCCTGAAGGCGATAGCCATCAGATCGTCGGCGGCCTGCTCGCGGCCGACCCAGGTCCACCCCTCATTGACGACGGGCGTGTCCGCCGCGCGGTGGATCGCCTCCACCATTGCGGGATGGCGATGGCCGAGACCGCCGCCGGTGTTGCTGCCGTCGATCAGCTTGCGGCCGTCCGCAAGGTGAAAGTAGACGCCCTCGCCGCCGACCACGGCCATCGGCGCAGCCTCGCCCGCATTTAGCCCGGTTCGCAACAATCTGCTCATCGCCAACTGCCTCACTCCGCCGGAACGGCGCCGTAGCCACCGCCACCGCACATCTCGATCGTGACGAGATCGCCTTGCTGCAACACCAGGTTCGACTTGCCGTCGATGGCGACGTTCGCGCCCTGCCTGACCAGCGAGATGCGGCAGGCCTTGCCGGGAGAGCCGCCCTGCATGCCCCACGGCGCCATCACCATGCGTTCGACGCAGGTGGTCAGGTGCATCGAGGGCGCCAGAATGCGGTAGGTGCGGACCGAGCCGTCACCGCCGCGATGCGCGCCCGCGCCGCCGGAATTCCGGCGGATGGCCTGCTGCTCGAGCCGGATCGCGTAATTCGCCTCGATCACCTCGACCGGCGTGTTCGAGGTGTTGGACAGATGCACGCGGGTTGCGGACGTGCCGGCGCGATCGTGCCGCGCGCCTTCGCCGCCGCCATGGACTTCATAGAGCATCTTCCAGGAACCGTTCGGCCGCGGCTCGGCGAAGAACAGCACGCCCGCGGTGGTTGCCCCGCCCGCCGACAGGCGCTCGGGAATGGTGTCCTGCATGGCACGGAAAATTGCATCGACGATGCGCATGGAGGTCTCGTGATTGCCGGCGGCAACGGAGGCGGTCCAGCCGGGCTCGAGGATCGAGCCCGGGCGCGTGATGATGGTCAGCGGCCGCAGCGCGCCGGCATTCTGCTGCATGTCGCGCCCACTCATGATGCGCGCGGCATAGGCGACCGCCGAGCGCGCCATGAATGGCGTCGTGTTGCAGAAATTGGAGACGCGGTCGCAACTTCCGGAAAGGTCGAAGGTCGCTTCGTCGCCGCGGATGGTGATCTTGACATGGATGCGCGCCGGCGCGTTGTTTGCGCTGCCGTCGTCGAGATAATCCTCGCCCTCATAGATGCCATCCGGCAGATCGCGCAGCGCTTCCCGCATCTCGATTTCGGAGAGGTCGTGCAGGCGCGACTGCGCCGCCATGAAGACCGCCTTGCCATGCTCGCGGCAGAGCTCGACGATGCGCTTCTCGCCGGCCTTGGTCGCCGCGATCTGGGCAAGAAGGTCGCCCTCGCAGGATTCGGCATCGCGGACATTGGCCTTGAGCAGCTGCACGATCGGCGCGTTGAGGCCGGCTGCGGTTGCGATCAGCACCGGCGGAATCCGCATCGCCTCCTGGAACGTATCGACCGCCTTGGCGAAATAGCTGCCGGGCCAGGTGCCGCCGATGTCGGGCCAATGCGCGAGGCTGACTGCAAAGGCGACGATCTCGCCGTCGAGGAAGACGGGCCGCACGACCTTGACGTCGTTGAGATGATTGCCGCCGAGCGCGCCGACATTGTAGATCACGACGTCGCCGTCGTTCAGGCCATCGCGCGGCATCACCTTCAACAGTTCGGGGATGGTGTAGGCCATCGCGCCGAGGTGGATCGGGATATCGCGGCCCTGCCCGACCAGGCCGCCGTGGCCATCGGTGATCGCCGACGAGAGGTCGCCGGCCTCGCGCAAGAGCGGCGAGCGCGCCGAACGCGTCATGACGAGGCTCATCTCCTCGGCCGCGGCGGAGAGCCCGTGCCTGATGACCTCGACGACGAACGGATCGAGCTTCATGCCGCCCTCCGCGTCAGGAACAAATTGCCTGATGTATCGGGCTTTGCCTGCCAGCCCGGCGGCACCACCACGGTCGACCAGGCGTCTTCGATGATGGCGGGACCATTGATGGTCTCGGTGAGTGAGGCGCGGTCGAAGATTGCGGTTGCGATGTCGTGGAAGCCGTCGAACGAGCAGGTGCGCGTGGTCATAGACACTGCCCTCGCCGCAGTCGCCGGCCGGCTGACAATTGTCGTCGACGGGCGACGCGCCTGCACCCGAACCGACTCGATAACGCAGGGTTCGCCGGTCGCATAGCCGAACAGCTCGTGATGCCGCGTCAGGAAGTCCTGCTTCAGCCTGGCAACGTCGAGCGGCAGCGTGAAGGAGACCGGAATGGCGTCATTCTGCGCCGCGTAGCGCATCAAGGCCACCAGCTCGACCTGGATCTCGGCCTTCGCAACATTGTTGGCGAGAAGCGGCGCCGAGGCATCGGCAATCAGGGCCTCGATCCATTCCGAAACGCGCGCGAAATCGATGCCGTCGAGGGCAGCGCGAAGGGTCTGCTGCTGCAGGAAGCTGAAATCGGCGGTGAGACAGCCCAGCGCCGAGAATGCGCTCGAGGCACTGGGCACGACCACCTCCGCAATGCCGTAGAGATCGGCAAGGCCCGCGGCATGCATCGGGCCGCCGCCGCCGAAGGCCAGCAGCGTGCAATCGCGCCCGTCGATGCCGCGCTCGACCGTGACGCGGCGGAGCGCGCGGGCCATGGTCGCGTTCGCGACCTTGATGATGCCGAGCGCCGTCTCCGTCAGGCTCAGCCCGAGCGCGCGGGCAATCGGCGCGATGACGCGCTTTGCGGCCGCGATGTCGATGCCGATGCGGTCGCCAAGCTTGGTCTCAGGATTGAGATAGCCGAGCACCGCATTGGCATCGGTGATGGTCGGCTCCGTGCCGCCACGGCCATAGCAGGCCGGGCCCGGCTCGGAGCCGGCGCTCTCCGGCCCGACCGTCAGCCCGCCGGGACCGTTGCGCACGATCGATCCACCGCCGGCGCCGATCGAGTGCACCGCGAGCATCGGCTGGCGCAGCGGCTTGTCGCCGAGCATGCGGCCGTCGGTCATCTCGGCCTGGCCGTCGACGATCAGGCACACGTCCGTCGTGGTGCCGCCCATGTCGAAGGTCAGCATCCGCGCGCAGCCGAGTTGGCGCGCGATGCTGACCGACGCCGAGACGCCGGCCGCCGGGCCTGACATCGCCATCACCAGCGGACGCTGCTTCACCGCCGAAATCGGCACCATGGCGCCGGCGGAGTGAAACACCTGCAGGCCGGGCCCGATCGGCAGCCGCTGCTCCAGCTCGCTGAGATATTCCACCGCGATCGGCATCGCGGCCGCGTTGAACACGGTTGCCGAGGTTCGCTCATATTCGCGCGCCTCGGGATTGACCTCGTGCGAGAGCGAGACGTGGGCGACGACGCCCCTGAGCCGCTCGCCCAGCATCTTTTCATGCACCGGATTGGCATAGGCGTGAAGCAGGGCAACCGCGACGCTCTGCACGCCGGTCCCCTTCACCCACGCCACCAGGCGTTCGACCTCCGCTTCCTCGAGCGCCTTCAGCACCCGCCCCTCATGATCGAGGCGCTCGGCGAGCCCAAAGCAGCGTTCAGGCGGCACCAAAGGCGGTGATTTCGGCGGAATGTCGAGCCGGTAGAGGTCTCGGCGGCGATAGCGCGCGATCTCGAGCACGTCGGCAAAGCCTTCGGTCGCGACCAGCGCCACCTTCGGCAGCCGGTTCTCGACGATCGCATTGGTCACGCGCGTGGTGCCGTGGACGAAGCGCTTGACCTCGCTCTTGCGCAGGCCGACCGCCTCGATCGCCTCCAGCATCGCTTGCACCGGTGCGTCGGGGCGCGACGGCACCTTCGCAATTCGCGCTTCCGCGGAATCGCGCCGGATCGCGATGATGTCGGTGAAGGTGCCACCGATATCGGTGCCGACCTCCCAATGATTGCCGGGATCGCTCATCTGCACAATCAGCTACGCGTGACGTTCATCATCATTCCCTGTCATGCCATCACGTGCGAGCGTGCGACAGAGCGATGGCCGCGGGATAGGGTCAGAGTTGTCGCAAACCAAAGCGCTAGCAAGCCACCGGCCTTGCGCGGCGCAGCATCGGCTGCACGTTTCCGTGCAGCGCTGCTCGCGCAGAGAGCAGAAGGCCGCGAAGTCAAAATGTGCAGCGCACCCTTGGATTCTTCGAGGCAAATAGAAGCACCCGTTGCACTGCAATCGGATCGCACAAGGCCGTTTGTCTAATTTGCAGGCGATCGGTCGGCGGTGCGGGAGACAGCACTGACCAAGAGCTATGCACGCAGGTCGGCTCAGCCTCTCTTTATTGTACGGTCGGTAAGCGAGGACATCACCGGCCGCTGGTGGATAACCGGGCGCGCCGAACGGGTCGCGCCGGGTACGGAGATTTCGCGACTGGCTATGCGCTCGCCAGCCATGCCCGCAAGCGCCGCCAACCGATGACGATGCCGGTGATGGAGAAGATCAGCCCGAGCGTACAGAGCCCGACAATGAGAGCGTCACGCAGCCGCGCATGAGCCAGCAGAATCGGGAAATCAAGCGTGTGCAGCGCACTGTAGAGCCAGCGATAGACGCGGCGCGACGGGTCCAGCCTTTGCAGCAGCTTGCCATCGGCGGCATCGACATCGAACCAGAGATCGCCGCAGGTCGTGCGGTAGACTGGAGCCCCCGGAAGTGCGGATTGCGCCGGATAGTCGTCGTTGCCGGCGAGCAGGAACGGTGCGGCACAGCCGGCGCCAAGGCGCGCCGTCAGGTCGCCGATCTCCTGCCTATCCAGGTATGGCGCCGGTCCATCGCGCGGCGCGTCCCCTGCCCTGATCAACGCCTGACGGCCGAGACCAACCCGGTCGCGCCGATAGACATGGCCGTTGAAGGCGAACCATTCGACCTCGCGGGCCAACGGCGATATTGGCTGCGGATCGAGCGACGACGCGTCTCGCCAATCCGGGGCGGCATCGACCACGCCGGCCTCTGTCGGAGTCAGTTGCCCGCGCGAGAACAGGCGGCCGTGATCCATCGACAGCCAGCCGCTGAAGATCCAGGTCAGCACAAACACGGTCGCGACGAGACCGATGATGTGATGCAGGGCGTGCCAGCCACGATAGGGCGACGAGAGCTGGCGTCCCCGTATCTTCACACGCACGATTCCGAGCACCGCACCAAGCAATGCCGCGATTAGGGCCAGCAGCGACAGCGTCCAGACCACGCGATCCCACAGCGCCCAGCTGCTGCGCAGAATTGTCGGATAGATCCAGTGCAGCACGCTGCCGGCCCAGTTCCACGCGCGCTCGCTGCGCGTCGTATCCAGGACGACTTCGCCGGTCAGCGACGAAACGTAGACCTCCGTTCCAGGGGCATCGCCGAGAGCGGCGCGAGACAAGGGGCGATGGCGATCAAAACCGTTCGGCACGCTCCATTGATCGTAATCCGACCGCGCGACGATCGCGGCGCGCGGCGCCTCAAGCCCGCGCTGACGTGAATAAGCTTGCACGATGGTGAGCGCGACATCGGCTGATGTCACCGACGCGTCTCCTCCATCGGAGGCGCGAACCGCTCGCGAACCTGTGGAGCCCGAGACGACGTAGACCGGTCCATCGCTCCGCTGGATCAGCCGAACACGCGTGGCATCGGCAATCCCGCTCGCCGCAACGGCGTCCGCGACCGAGATCTTCGTCCCGTCGCGATCGACCGGCACAAGTCCGGCAAATCGCTCCGCTTCCGTCAGCGACGGAAACGGGACGAAGTGCATCACGATTCCCGTCGCGAACCACATCGCGAACAGCAGGCAGAACGCGATGCCGAGCCAGCGATGCGTGATGACGATCGCGCCCATCATGCGCTCAGGGCCTCACCATTTGAACGCGGCCGAGATCTCGTAGGTGCGCGGCGCGCCCAGGAGGATCTGGTCCGGATAGAACGGATCGCCCCAGATCGCATAGCGCTTATCAGTGATGTTGCGGACACGGAAGGTCAGGCGGGCCTGGTCGACCGCATTGAACGCCGTCTTGGGGATGTCGACGAAGGCGTAGACGTCGGCCACGGTGTAAGCCTTCATCGTCACGACGTCGGCATCGGTGTTGTAGCGGTCGCCGACATGACGGCCGGTGATGCCAAGCTCCACCGGCCATGGTGTGAAGAAGCGATACGACGCGCCGGCATTGGCGACGATACGCGGCACGTTTGGCGGCGTGTTGCCGGAGAACGAGCCGCCGGCAAAATTGTAGTCGGCATAGCGCGCATCGACATAGGCGATGTTGCCCCACAGCCGCAGCGGCTCGATCGGGCGTATCGAGGCGGCAAGCTCGACGCCTTTCGACTCCTGTCGTCCGGCGATGTTGAGTTGCATGCCGCCGGCGGCCGCATAGACGTTCTTGCGCAGGATGTCATAGGCCGAGAACGACCACTCCGCCCGATTGTCCCAGAACAGGTGCTTGACACCGGTCTCATAGGTGCGCGCGGTGGTCAGATCGAGCGGCTGGGTGGGCGAGAGCAGGAAGATGTTGTTGGCTGCGACGTCGGCGCCGGTGGCGTATTGGCTGAAGAAGGTGAGGCCGGGAACGGCCTCCCAGGTGTAGCCGATGCGCCCCGTGACCGGTGCCCAGTCTTTCGTGAATGGAAAGCCCGCCTTCTCCACACCGTTCTTATCGGTCGAGTTGCGGTCGAGCCCGATGTGCTCGACACGAAGGCCGCCGATCAGCGCGAAGCTGCGCGTCAGCTTGAGCCTGTCCTCGAATGACAGCGCCTCGTTGTCGATGCGCGCGGTCTGCTGCTGCGTCGTGAGCAGGCCGTAGAAACCGCGGTTGGGGTCGACCAGCGAGACGGAATCGCCGGGAAAGTTTGCCGCGCCGGGCCTGACGAAATCGAGATAGCTCGACGACAGCGTCGTGACCAGCCGGTTGTCGAAGCCCGCAATATTTGTATCCCAGATCAGGTCGGTGATGTTGCCGACCAGTCGCTGACTGTGGGCGACATAGAAACGCTCGCGATCGACCAGGTTCGTGGTGGAATTGAACGCCTCGATCTCGTTATTGAACCAGGTCCGTTCCGCGCCATAGCCATAGGCCTGACTTTTCAGCGTGAGGTCAGGCGCGAGCTTCAGCTCGAAGCCGCCACGCAGCCACACTTCCTGCGCCACGTTGCGGTTATCGAGAACGTTGTAATTGGTGTTGAAGGTGCGGTCGTCGATGGTGACGGCACCGAGATTCGTTCCGTTGTAATTCGAGACGTAATTGCCGGAGACGATCCCCGTCGTCGCATGCGAACCGCTGAAGGCCACCGGCACCAGCGGCGCGCCCCAATAGGCCTTCGAGCGGTCTTCACGATATTCGACCGCACCCCAGATCCTGAGGCTGTCGGAAACACGGTAGTTGAGCTGGCCGGACGTGCCGAACGTCTTGACATTGGTGTCATCGGCAAAGCCGTTGAGGGCGGAACGGCTGATGTCGAAGCGATAGTCCAGGCCTTGCACATTGGTGCTGCCGCCGGAGCCGTAATGGGCACGGAACGAGTTCAGCGAATCCCAGGAGAAATTGGCATCGTTACGGACAGGTCCGGTGTGGGGCTGCTTGGTGACGAAGTTGATGGCACCGCCCGCGGCGCCCTCGCCCGAAATCAGCGAGGCCGGGCCCTTGAGGAATTCCACAGCCTCCAGATTGGCGGTATCCACGATCCGCGAGGTCATGTTCTGCGGACCGATCTTGATGCCGTTGTAGAGCGTGTTGATCTGGCTGTTGGTGAAGCCGCGCATGGAGAAGGCGGAAGGTTCGGCCGGGTTGTCGCCGGAGGTGACGCCGACGGCGCCCTGCGCCACCTCGGACACGGTGCGATAGCCCTGCTCGCGCATGGTTTCGGCGGAGACAACTTCGACGGTCGCGGGCGTCTGCCGCACCGTCAGGCCGAGCCGCGAGGCGCTTTCGGCAACGGCGTTGGAGTTGAGCGGCGTTTGCGGCGTCGAATCCGGCGTGACGGGTCTTGGCGCTGCGGATACAGCCGCCGGCCTGCGCGCTGCCGCGCGGCGCGCGCCCTGCGCCGTTCCTGCTGCCGGTTTGGCCGGCTTGCGTACCTGGGCGGGCGACACCTCGACGGGTGGCAGCGGCTCTCGGGCCTGCTGCGCCAGAGCGGCCGGCAGACCAAGAGCGGCAAAGGACGTGAACGCGGCGGAGGCAAGCAGGACGCGGCGCGGTCGTGCGATACGGATGGAAGACACAGGTGAAAACCTCGGTATGACGTCAGTGGCACGTCACAGCGAACGAGGTCTCACCTTTGGCCTTGCAGCCGTCCGATGAAGCAATGTCTGTACTCCCCGACCGACATCTTCGCGTGTGACCACGGCTGACGGCAGGTCTCCTGGCTCGCGGGTCGTGACCGCTTCGTCGCCTTCCCGGGACCGAGGACCCAGTGGCTCGTGACGAAGGATTCACCGCTTACAGTTGCGGGGGCAGCCGCGGCATTGGGGACAATTTTCCCCGCACCGCATTCCCTTTTCATTCCCTCTCGGGAAAACCGTCGCGAGCATCTAGGATTACCACCAAGACAGAGTCAATGTGCCAGTTGCGGCGTTGGGGCCACAGCAACCAACTTCCTTGGAGATGAGCATGGAAGGCGAGACCTTCCTCTGGTTGATCAGGCATGCGGCCGTCGCGGGCGTGCCCGGGACGATCCATGCGGCCGATGCGCGGGCCGACCTCGGCGATCACGCTGCATTGGCGGCCCTAAGGCAGCTGTTGCCCGCGGATCTCGCCGGCTATGCCAGCCCGTCGCGGCGCACGGTCGAGACGGCGCGCGCGCTGGGGCTCGAACCGGAGCTGATCAGCGAGTTTCGCGAGCAGGATTTCGGCGACTGGACCGGCCATCGGCATGACGAGCTCGCCGCGACCGGTGGCGAGGCCTACGCGCAGGTCTGGCGCGATCCGGCGCACGGACGGCCGCCGAATGGCGAGAGCTTTGCGGATCAGGTCGCCCGCGTCCGCCTGGGCCTGGCCCAGATTGGCGCAGGCTCCGCAGCACTGGTCGTCCATTCCGGCACGATACGCGCTGCGCTCTGCATCGCGCTCGATCTCACACCGGAAGCCGCGCTGCGCTTCGTCGTCGATCCGCTGTCGCTGACCCGGATCGACCGGCTGGCGGGCGGTTGGCGCGTCGTGTCGGTCAACCAGCGCGTGGCTTGAGCCGCATCAAGAAGACCGATCCGGCACATTGGCCTGCGCGAACGTCGCCATGCCATTGTGAAGTGCGCACGCCGAGCGCACCAGCGGCAGCGCGATGGCGGCGCCCGATCCCTCGCCGAGCCTGAGATCGAGGCTGATCAGCGGCTGCACGTTCAGCGCGCGCAACACCAGCCGATGTCCCTGCTCGGCCGATTGATGCGAAGGCAACAGGAACGGCTGGCAGGACGGGTTGAGGCGCACCGCCGTCAGCGCCGCCACCGAGACGATAAAGCCGTCGATCAACACGGGGATGCGGCGTTGCGCGGCCGCGATGATCGCACCCGAGATCGCCGCAATCTCGAGGCCGCCGACCGCGCACAGGATTTTTTCGGGTGACGCCCCCGCAACGCCGTGATGCGCGATCGCCGCATCGATCACCCGCACCTTGTGCGCGCGGCCCGACGCATCGACGCCGGTGCCGCTGCCCGCGATCTCGTCGGCACTCACACCGAGCAGGCTCGCAGCAATCGCTGCTGAGGTCGTGGTGTTGCCGATCCCCATCTCGCCGAAGATCAAGAGATCAGGCCGGCCGGCCTCGGCGCGCACCACCGCGCGCTGCCCGGCCTCGAAGGCGAAGGCCAATTCCGCCGGCGTGAGCGCGGCCTCGACACTGAAATCGCGGGTGCCGCTGCGCGGCTTGTCGGTGACGATTCCCGCGATCTGCGCCTCGGCCAGCGTGCCGGCGTCGACCACCTCGAGGCTCGAACCCAGCTCGCGCGCCAGCACCGAGATCGCGGCGCCACCGGCGGCAAAATTCGCCATCATCGCGATGGTGACGGCTTGCGGATAGGCCGACACGCCCTGCGCGACGATGCCGTGGTCGCCGGCGAAGATGATGATCGGCACCCGCGCGGCGCGCGGCTGCTCGGTGGCCTGCAAGCCCGCAAGCTCGATTGCGAGCTGCTCGAGCCGGCCGAGCGCACCGGTCGGCTTCGTCAGTTGCGCCTGCCGCGCTATGGCCGCCTCACGATGAACAGCGGAGACCTCTGGGCAGTTCTGGGTAACCCATTCGGGAAGCATGCTGCTCAACGCCTGCGTTTGATGATGTAGCTGTCCATGATCCAGCCGTGCCGCTCGCGTGCGTCCTGCCGCACGGCGGCAATGCGCGCGCCCAGTTCAGCCAGCGCGCCGGACATGATGATCTGATCGGGCATGCCGAGATAGGCACCCCACCAGATCTGCAGGCCTTCTGGATCCAGCGATTGGAACGCCGTGCCGCCATCGAGCATCACGACGACGGTGTCGACGCCCTGCGGCCAGCCGCCTTCGCGCAAGCGCCGCCCTGTCGTGACCAGGAACGGCTCGCCGATGTCGTTGAGCGGCAGCGCATGCGCCGCGCACAGCGCCTGGATCGAGGTGATCCCCGGCACGACCTCGATTGTCGGCAATGGATCGAGCCGCCGCGCAATGCGCAGCGAAGAATCATAGAGCGAAGGATCGCCCCAGATCAGCAGCGCGACCTTGCCCTCATCTTCGAGATGCCCAGCGATCGTCTGCGACCAAATCGCGGCCACCGCATCGTGCCAATCGTCGACGCCCTTGCGGTAGTCCGCCTCGGTCGCATCGCGCACGGGAAGATCGAATTCGGCGATGCGCGTCGTTTTGTTGGTGAGCACACCGGCGCAGATCGTTCGCCTGAGATCTGCGAGATCGGATTTCGCCGTTCCCTTGCGCGGGATCAGGATGAGATCGGCGGCGTTGATGGCGTCAACGGCGGCGCGCGTGAGCTGCGCGGGATCGCCGCAACCGATGCCGATCAGGGAGAGCGTTAGCATCGCGAGCGCGATGGGCGGCCACACCGGCGGCCCATCGCTGATCTCTTACGCCGCGTTGTGCAGGCGCGGGGTGACGAGGCCGGGCGCGGTGACGCCGCGCAGTGACTTCGCCAGCGCCAGCACCGCGAGATCGGCGAGCGGTTCGATCACGATCACCAGCGCATAAGCGGCAGCGAACGTCCCGACGCTGGCGAGATTGCTCATCGCAAAGCCGGAGCCATAGAGCGCCCAGAACGCCACCCATGCGATCACGCCGGCCTGGTAGGTCGTCGAAAGCGCCAGCGCCTGACCGTACTTCAAATCGACATAGGCGGTGTTGCGGGCAATGATCCGCTTGGCGATCGCCTGGATCGCGAACAGCGGCACCAGAAGCGTGGTGACGTTCATGCCGTATTGCGGCAGATCGACTGGCTCCAGCAGCATGCCCTGAAGCAGCAGGCCAAATGCAAGGCCGAAGGCGGCGGGCGCAGCACCAAAGAGCAGGAACAAGGTCGAGCCGAGGATGAAGTGCACCTCTGATACCCCAACCGGAAAGTGCGGCAGGATCTCGAAGAAGACGAAGACGAGAGCGGTGGTGGCCAGTGTCCGCGCCGCGAACGAGCCGGCGCCCTGCTCGCGCATGGTCTCGACCGCGAGCTTCAAGGCAACGCCGCCTGCGGCGATGCCGGTTGCGTAACTCAACACGAGCTTGGCGCCCGTCACGATCCCGGGTTCGATATGCATGGCTCAATTCCTTTCCGCCGTCACACCCGACGGCCTTGGCCTCAATACGTGCACGGCCGGTCTCCTGGCTCGCGGTTCACTGGGTTCTCCGGCCTTCCCGGACCTTGCGGTCCAGTGGCGGTTCGGAGGCCCTCACCGCTTACAGTCGCGGGGGCGGCTGGGGTTTTGGGCGCCGCAACTGGGTCCGCCCATCCCCATTCCCGATTATGCTCCGGCGCTTTGCGCCGCGTCGAGCACCATGCCGCTCTTGTGTGCCCCTTTCGTATCGCGGGCGTCAAGGGGCGAACCGCTGCCGGAGCCGTCATGCCGGATATTCTCCCGCCAGCGCGCCGAACAGGATGACGGCCGCAGTGGAAGCGGCGCCGCCGCGCCCGAGCTGCTCGGCGAGCTCGGCAATCGTGGTGCGGACCAGCCGTTCGTCGGGACGCCCGAGAGATTCGGCGAACAGCGCCGGAGTGCTGGGAGCGAGGCCGTGCGCGATCAATTTTGCGGCAAGCGCCGGAAAGGTGCGCCGGCCCATATAGACCACGGTCGTGGCCTCGGGGTCGGCCAGTGCCGCCCAATTCAGATTGGGCGGCAGCTCGCCCGTGACGTCAGCGCCGGTGATGAACTGCACCCGGCGGGAGGTATACCGGCGGGTCAGGGGAATGCCGGCCTGGGCGGCGGCGACACAGGCGGAGGTGACGCCGGGAACGATCTCGTAGCCGATGCCGGCCTCGCGCAGCGTCTCGATCTCCTCCTCCAGCCGGCCGAAAATGCCGGCATCGCCGGACTTGAGCCGCACCACGCGCGCGCCGGTTGCGGCATAGTCGACCAGGAGACGGTTGACGTGGTGCTGCTTGGTCGAAGGACGCCCGGCCCGCTTTCCCACCGCAACGAGATTGGCGCCGGGCCGTGCGAGATCGAGGATCGCGCCGGAGGCAAGATCGTCATAAAGCACGACGTCGGCCTCGCGCAGCCGCGTGGCGCCCTTCACCGTGAGGAGTTCGGGATCGCCCGGACCGGCGGAAACGAAAGAGACAAAACCGCTCACCGGTCCTCCGCGATCAGATGGAAGAACGTGCCGGTGGCATGGCCACGGCGCGAGCCGGTTTCGGCAATGACCGCGCCGGTGGCATCGTGCACGACCGCGAGCGGCGTATCGGGCTGGGCGAGGATCGTCGAATAGTGGAACTCGTGGCCGCGCAGGCGCGCGCCAGGCTGATGCCCCGGCATCGGCGCAGCCAGTTCAGCAAGACGATAGCCGAGATGCATGCGGCGCTTGGCAAAGCTGGTCTCGAGGCCAAGCAGCCCCGCCATCTCATGGCTGATACCGTCGGCGTCGGTGAGGCCTGCGCCCAGCACCATATAGCCTCCGCATTCACCATGCACCGGCCGGGTCTCGGCGAAAACGCGCAAGCCGCTGCGAAAGCGCGCATTGGCCGCGAGCTTTGCCGCATGCAGCTCGGGATAGCCGCCGGGCAGCCAGCACACGTCGGCGCTCGCATCGGGTGCTTCGTTGGCCAGCGGCGAGAACGGCACGATCTCGGCGCCCGCGGCGCGCCAAGCTTCCAGCATATGCGGATAGACGAAGGAGAACGCCGCATCGCGCGCCAGCGCGATGCGCTGGCCGGGCGGCGTCACGTTCAATCCGTTCGCCGCAGCTTGCGGCGACCATTGGCCTGCCGAGTGGAGCACCGCATCGAGATCGACGTGCTCGGCGACAAAGCGCGCGGCCTCGTCGATCAGCTTGCCGATCTCGGCCTGCTCCTCGGCCTGCACGAGACCGAGATGCCGCTTCGGCAGGCTGATCTCGGCATGGCGCGGCAGCGCGCCGAACACTTTGATGCCGGCCTCGTTCAGCGCGCGCCGCACCAGATCCTCATGGCGGGGGCTGGCGACGCGATTGAGCACGACGCCGCCAAGGCGCACGCCGGCGCGGTAATCGCGAAGGCCGGCGGCGATCGCTGCCGCAGTCTGCGCCTGGCCGGAGGGATCGATCACCAGAACCACTGGCCAGCCCAGCATCTCCGCGATATCAGCGGTCGCTCCGGTGCCGGAGACACCGCGCGCGGCGACACCGTCGAACAGGCCCATCGATCCCTCGGCGAGAACGACATCTGCATTGCCGCCACGGCTGACGAGATGCGCGATGGTGCCGCGATCCATCGCCCAGCTGTCGACGTTGACCGAGGCGCGTCCCGTGGCCGCGGCGTGGAAGGCGGGATCGATATAGTCGGGGCCGCTCTTGAAGCACTGCACGTTCAGGCCGCGCTTGCGCCAGGCGCGGGCGAGCGCCAGCGTCAGCGTGGTCTTGCCGACGCCGGAGGCCGGCGCGGAGATGACGAGGCTCGCCGGCATCACGACGCCTCCGGAAAGCGCGGCTCGGCACCGACCGGCCGGTAGCGGCGGTCGTAATCGGCGGCATAGAGACGGCTCTCGTCAAAATCGGCAGCGCCAAGCGTCTTGCCGACCAGGATCAGCGCCGTGCGCTCCATCTCGCCACCCACGAACGCATCGAGCGTTGCGAGCGTCGCACGCACGATGCGCTGCTCCGGCCAGCTCGCGCGCCAGACGATCGCGACCGGGCAATCCGCGCCGTAATGCGGCGTCAGCTCGGCGACGACCTGGTCGAGCAGATGGATCGACAGGTGGATCGCGAGCACCGCGCCGGTCGCAGCGAACGCGGCGAGCTTCTCGCCCTCGGGCATCGCGCTGGCACGGCCCGGCGTGCGCGTCAGCACGACCGTCTGAGCAAGACCGGGCAGCGTCAGCTCAGCCTCCAGCGCGGCCGCGGCAGCCGAGAACGAGGGAACGCCGGGTGTCACCGAGTAGGGAATCCCGAGCGCCCGCAAACGGCGGAGCTGCTCGCCCATCGCCGACCAGATTGAGAGATCGCCGGAATGCAGCCGCGCGACATCCAGGCCTGCCGCATGCGCGCCTGCGATCTCGGCGATGATCTGGTCGAGCGACATTGGCGCGGTGTTGACGATACGTGCGCCGGGCGGGCAATGCGCCAGCACGCCCTCCGGCACCAGCGAGCCGGCATAGAGACAAACCGGACTGGCCGCGATCAGATCGCGGCCGCGCAACGTCAGCAGATCGGGTGCGCCCGGCCCTGCGCCGATGAAATGCACCGTCATGTGCCGTCTCCTTCGGCGATCGCCGCGGTCGCGGTGCGATCCTGCGAGACAACCCGTGCTGCAATCAACCGCGCGCGCGGACCGGCGACCGCGAGCGCAGCAGCCTCGGCTACAGATCCGGTGCCAAATTTCTCCGCGACGAGCTTCGATTGCGTGGGCGTGTCGATGCCGGCCAGTGTCGCGACCGGAACGGCCCTGATCGGCACGCCGCATTCGCGTGCGAGCTGCTTCAGCGCCTCGGTATCGGCCTTATCGCTGACGGTTGCCATCGCCGCAAGCCCTTCCGCACCGCCCGCAGCGAGCAGCGCTTCACGCAGCGAAGCCAGCGTCACATCGCGCTTGAAGCCGAGTCCGGCGACCTTCATCGCACCACACTCCACTGCACCACGGGGCGTGCTGCCTCCCACGACCGATAGCGGCCGAGCGGGGCGGCATGAGAAATTTCGGCCCGCATCAGTTCGCCGCCGTGACGCCGATGCAGCTCGCCGAGCAGAGCTTCCGTCTCCAGCGTCACAGCATGCGCCACGAGCCGCGCACCCGGCGAGAACCGCGGCCAGATCGCATCAAATAACACTTCGTCGAGACCACCGCCAATGAAGACGGCATCCGCCGCTTCCAACCCGGCAAGAGCTTCCGGTGCCCTGCCCGTGACGACTGTGATCCGATGTGCCAGACCGAAGGCGGCTGCATTCTTGCGGATGTTCGCGGCGCGATCCTCGCGCGCTTCGACTGCACTCGCCGTCCCACCACACAGCGCCCACTCCACGGAGATCGAGCCTGAACCTGCGCCGATATCCCACAGCCGCTCGCCGGCACGCGGCGCCAGCGCCGAGAGCGCAAGCGCACGCACCGGCCGCTTGGTGATCTGGCCGTCGTGAACGAAGACGTCGTCCGGCAGGCCCGAGCTGCGAGCAATGCCATGTGCGCCCCTCGCCTCCACGGCTACTGCCACTGGGTTTCCAGTGAGATCACCAGAACAATCCCTGGCGTGATACTCCTGGACACTTTCGCGCGGCCCACCGAGCGCGGCGAGAGTCCAGAATGTCGAGGAGCCCCAGCCGCGTTCCGTCAGCCATTTCGCAAGATCGCTGCCGGCCTTGCCATCGCGTACCAGGCAAATGATGCGCGCACCGTGCGCAAGATAAGGAACCAGACGTTCGAACGGGGCAGCGTGCAGGGCGAGGCAAATGGTGGACTCCAGACGCCAGCCCAGCCGCGCGGCGGCGAGCGAAAAGGTCGACGGCGCGGGGTGCGCGATCCACTCACCGCTGCCGAGCTTCTCGGCGAGGCTCGCGCCGGCGCCATGCCAGAACGGATCGCCGGAGGCGAGCACCACTGTCGGCCGACCGCGGCAGCTCAGCACAACATTCGCATCGAACGGCACCGGCCATGGACGACCGCGGCTGCCAATGTCGGCAAGCGCAAGATGACGCTCGCCGCCGAACACGGTTTCGGCCCTGGCAAGCGCCTTTCGGCTTGCCTCCGACAGCCCGGCAAGGCCATCTTCGCCGATACCGATGATGGTCAGCCAGGGCTCATTCATGATTCGCGCCCTCATTCTGGGCGGAACGGCCGATGCGAGCCTGCTCGCAGCGGAGATCGCGCGCGCCGGCATCGATGCCGTCTATTCCTATGGCGGCCGCACCCGCGCGCCCGCCGATCAGCCGCTGCCGACGCGCATCGGCGGGTTTGGCGGCGTGAGCGGGCTGGCCGACTACATCCTCCGCGAAGGCATCACGCATGTCATCGACGCGACGCATCCGTTCGCTGCCGAAATGAGCCGTCATGCGGTCGAGGCCTGCGCGGACACCAATGCGCCGCTGATCGCGCTGGAGCGCGCGCCCTGGACCAGGGTGTCCGGCGACAACTGGATCGAGGTCGCCGACGTCAACGCCGCCGTTGCGGCCCTGCCCGAGGTGCCGACAAACGTGTTCCTCGCCATCGGCCGTCAGCACATCGCGCCGTTCGCGGCCAAGCCGCAACATGCCTACACGCTGCGTTTCGTCGATCCGCCCGAAGCATCGCTGCCCTTCGCGGCCGATGTGATCGTATCGCGTGGCCCCTTCACCCTCGACGGCGAGTTGGAGATGCTGCACACGCGCGGCATCGCCTGGATCGTCGCCCGCAATTCCGGCGGCGACGGCGCGCGCGCCAAGATCGACGCGGCGCGCATGCTCGGCCTTCCCGTAATCATGATCTCGCGACCAGAGCTGCCGGAGCGCCAAAGGGTCGAGAGTGTCACTGACGTGATGCAGTGGCTCGGTCATTCTGCCCGCCTCGGCGCATAGACCCAGCGGCCGACGCGGCGCGTCTGCGAGTTGCCGAGGATCACCAGCGTGCGCATGTCGGCCATCTCGGGCGTCGCCTGGTTCAGCGTCACGATCTCGATCTTTTCATCGGCCGCGCTGATCGCGCGCGCGAAGATCATGAGACGCTCGCCGCAGCCGGCCTCGCGAAGCAGCGCCAGCGCACGGCCGAATCCTTCCGGGCGGCTGGCCGAGCGCGGGTTGTACATCGCGATGGCAAAATCGCCTTCCGCCGCGAGGCGCAGGCGCTTCTCGATCACCGCCCACGGCTTGAGATTGTCGGAGAGATTGATCGCACAGAAATCATGGCCGAGCGGCGCGCCGGCACGCGCGGCGGCCGCCAGCATCGCGGTGACGCCGGGCAGCACACGGATCGAAAGTTCACGAAATTCCGGCGCCTGCTCGAGCGCCTCGAACACGGCGGATGCCATCGCGAACACGCCGGGATCGCCAGAAGAGACGACGACGACCTGACCGCCTTCGGCGGCAAGCCGCAGGGCTTCGCTCGCGCGTTGCAGCTCTTCGCGATTGTCGGATGGATGCAGAGTGAGCCCAGGCCGCGGCGGCACGCGCGCGACATAGGGCGCATAGCCCAGAATGTCGGTCGCCGTCGCAAGCGCGGCGGAAACTTCCGGCGTCACCAGCGCGTCGCTGCCCGGCCCGAGGCCCGCGATGGTCAGTGTGCCTGTCATTCGGCGGCATCCAGATGCCGGCCCTTGCCGTGCACGAGCACGATCGCGAAATAGGGACAATCGGCCGCATCGATCTCGGCGAGCCGCACCACGCGCTCGCCTGGCATGGTGCCACGCTCAACCAGCCAGGCATCGGCGAGCCGCCCGGCGGAGCTGAGCGCGCGGCGCACTTTTGCGAGATTGCGGCCGGTCTTCATGACGACCAGTGCATCGGAATCGCGCATGCGCCGTTCGAGCTCGGCCTCGGACAGCGTGCCCATCAGCACCGTCGTCACGTCGTCGCCGAGCGCGATCGGCCGGCCGACGCCGTTCCAGCAGCCGACCATGCCGGGAATGCCGGCGATCACCTCGATCTCGACGCGGCCTTGCAGGCGCGTGTGCAGATGCATGAACGATCCGTAAAAGTAAGGATCGCCCTCGCAGAGCACGACGACGTCGACGGCGCGCGAAAGCCGCGCCAGGCGCTCGGCCCATTCGTCGTAGAAGCCGGCGAGCAGCTGGACATATTCGGGGCTGTCGAAAGCGATCTCCGTCGTAACAGGATATTCCATGGGATATTCGGTAACGCCCGCAGCCAGCATGCCATCGACGATGCGGCGCGCCTGACCGGGCCTGCCCTTCTTGCGAAAATAGGCGACGTGGCTAGCGCCCCGCACCGTACGATCGGCACGCACGCTCATCAGATCAGGATCGCCGGGGCCGAGACCGCAGCAGATGATGCGTCCCATGGCTATTCGCTCCGGCTTGCCAGCGCGTTCACGGCAGCAACCGTGATGGCGGAGCCGCCGAGGCGGCCTTCGACGGTGAGCGCCGGTGCCGGCGGATCGGCCATCAGCGCGGCCTTGGATTCGGCCGCGCCGACGAAGCCGACCGGACAGCCGATGATCGCAGCCGGCCGCGGGCAGTCGCGATCCTCCAGCATGTTGAGCAGATGAAACAGCGCGGTCGGTGCATTGCCGATCGCGATGATCGCGCCATCAAGATGCGGCCGCCACAGCTCCAGGGCCGCGGCCGAGCGCGTGTTGCGCATAGACTGCGCCAGCGCGGGCACGGCGGGATCGCCGAGCGTGCAGATCACGGCATTGGCCGCGGGCAACCTCGCGCGCGTAATGCCTTCGGAGACCATGCGCGCGTCGCACAGGATCGGCGCGCCCTTCTGCAAGGCCGCGCGCGCGGCAATCGCCATATCAGGGGTGAAACGGATATGCGCCTCGAGGCCGACCATGCCGGCGGCATGGATCATCCGCACCACCACCTGCTCCTCGTCCGACGTGAAGCGCGCGAGATCGGCCTCGGCCCGGATGGTGGCAAAGGATTGCCGGTAGATCACAGCGCCGTCGGTCTCGTAGGTGTGCGGCATCAGTTCCCTCCGACCAGGATGGAGGGATCGCTGACGATGTCGGCGCCGTTCAGCCCGCGCAGGACCGGCGCGTCGCGGGTCGAGCCGTCGCGGACGAGATCGAACCCGGCGCGCGTCGCAATCAGGGTAACCGCAGCCGCGCCGGAATGGGCGCAGCCCTTGCCGCAGCCGGAGACGTGGAGTCGCGCGTCGGCGGGGATGCGCGGCGCCAGCGCCGCGGCCAGCGCGCGCGTATCGGCATGGGCCTCGCGGCAGCGCGGCGCGCCGCTGCAGGCGATGACGCGCAGCGCCGGATCATGGGGCCTGGTGATGAGCCCCGCCGCGCTCGGCATCTCGCGCTTGCCCTCGCTCAGCACCATCCGCCAGGGCGTCATGCGCAGCGCATGGCCGCAAGCAGAGAATTGATGCAGCGTCGCGTGCAGCATCTGCCCGAACGCCACCCCGACCATTGCGCCTTGCGGATAGTGCCCGGGACGCACCGCGGCCATCACCGGCGCAGGCTCGGTCTCGCCGCGCAAGGATTGAGGCAACACGGCGCCGGATGCGATGTGGGCTGCCATGCGCCCTCGCCCGCCGTTTGCACCGCCGGAGATGATGAACCAGCTTGCGAGCGCCAGCGCCGCGCTCACGGCCTGTCCGCGTTCAACGGAACGACCGAGCTTGGCGCCATCGGCCCGCACCAGGAGACCGCCCGAGCGGTCGCGCTCGATGCGGATGTCGGCGGAATCGCCGGCGAGAACACGCGACCGCCCGTCATCGATGGCGAAGCCGAACTTGGTGGGAAGCGCCAGGCCAGAATCGGCAAGCGCCTCCTCGAGCTCCGCGGCGAGCGACTGCGTTTCGTCGCCGTTGCTCCAGAACGGCGTCACCAGGATGTTGCGCCTGGCTTCGATGTCGGCGTCGGGATCGAGCAGCGCCAGTTGCGCCAGACCATCGAGCAACGGCCGATGGCCGTCCTCCTGAACGCCCCTGATCTGCAGATTGGCCCGGCTCGTGACGTCGATTAGACCGTTGCCGAAGCGCTCGGCGAGTTCCGCAAGCCCGGAGATTTGTGGTGCTTCAAGGCGTCCCCCGAACGGACGCACGCGCACCACGAGCCCGTCGCCCGATTGCATCGGGCGCAGCGCGCCGGGACACCAACCCTTGACCGTGGTCGCGCTCATGAGGCCTCCCGCAGCGCCGCTGCAATCGAATTGCGGCGGGTTCGCCAGAGCGAGGCTTCGCGCAGGCGCGTGAAGCAGGTTTCCATCGCGGCGAGTGCGGACGGATTTTCGTGCGCCATGAAGGCGCGGACGTCGTCGTTGCCGAGTGTCGCGTCGTAATAGAGGTCGAACAGATGCGGCGGCACCGCGCCGGCGAGATGCGCGAAGGCGGCCATGTGCTCCAGCGTCGCGGTGATCTCGGCGGCGCCGCGGAAACCGTGGCGCATCATGCCGGAGATCCAGGCCGGATTGGCCGCCCGTGCGCGAACGACGCGCGAGATCTCTTCCGTCAGCGTGCGCGCATGCGGCTCGCCGGGCCGCGTCGCATCGAGGTGATAGAGCGACGGCACGCCTGCGCCGAGGTTCGCGGCTGCCGCGGCGATGCCTGCCTCATGCGCGGCATAGTCGGCGGCCAGCAGCAGATCGGTTTCGGGCAAGTCCTGGACATGGACAAAAGCATCGGCGGACGCGAGACGCTGTTCGATACCAGCGCGATCCGGCTGCATCGCGCCATCGGCAGAGAACGCCCAGGACGATGCCGACAGCCACGCTTCGCCTGCGGCCTCGCGCGTGTCCGGCGTGAAGGCATCCGGGATAGCCGAGAGGCCGACGCCGTATTGTCCCGGCCGCGGCGCGAACACGCGGGACGCACGCTGGCGATAGGGATTCTCATCGCCCTCGTCCTCGCGCGCGGCGAGCGCCTCGGCGGCGGCTTCGAACAATTGCCCGAGCCCCGCGAAGACGTCGCGGAACAGGCCGGATACCCGCAGGGTGACGTCGATGCGCGGACGGCCGAGCTCGGCCGGCGCGATGATGTCATAACCGGTGACACGGCCGGAAGCGTGATCCCAGCGCGGCGCAAGGCCCGCCAGATGCAGCGCCATCGCAAACTCTTCGCCTGCGGTGCGCATGGTCGCCGACCCCCAGAGATCGATGACGAGGCCCTTCGGCCAGTCGCCGTGATCCTGCAAGTGACGGCGCAGCAGCTCTTCGGCGAGTTTTATCCCCTGCGCATGCGCCGACGGTGTCGGCACCGCACGCGGGTCGACGGCGAAGAGATTGCGCCCGGTCGGCAGCACATCCTGACGCCCGCGATACGGGGAGCCCGACGGCCCGGGGGCAACGCGTTTTCCGGCGAGCGCGGAACGCAATGCATCGCGTTCCGCATCGGCACAAGCGCCGCGGCCGAACACGTGCAGGCCGTCGCCGAACTGGCTCTCCTTGAGATCGCAGACGAAGCGGTCGATTCGCGGGATGGCTTCGGCTGGTGCTGCCGAGGCATCGAGGCCGAGATCGTCTTCGAGGCCCGCCACTCGCGCCTCGTCGCGGATCGCCGCGATCAGGCGTTGGCGACGGGC
The DNA here is from genome assembly GCF_020194115.1 of Bradyrhizobium sp. NBAIM01. Classification (NCBI taxonomy): domain Bacteria; kingdom Pseudomonadati; phylum Pseudomonadota; class Alphaproteobacteria; order Hyphomicrobiales; family Nitrobacteraceae; genus Bradyrhizobium; species Bradyrhizobium sp. NBAIM01. Next base: position 107,416 of record NZ_JADYVU010000008.1, read on the forward strand.
GGGATCGAGGCCGTCAGCGGTCGAATACTCATCGAGCAACCGTTCCAGCCGACGTAGACCTTCCGGCACCGCGGATGTCTCAAGCGGCGGCGGCAGATGACCGATCGTGACCGCGCCGATGCGCCGCTTGGCCTGCGCGGCCTCGCCGGGATCGTTGACGATGAAGGGATAAATGACGGGCAGGTCGCCGATCAGCGCTTCCGGCCAGCACGCTTGCGACAGCGCCACGGATTTTCCGGGCAGCCATTCCAGCGTGCCGTGCGCGCCCATGTGCACGGCGGCATCACAGCCTTGCTGCCGGAGCCAGAGATAGAACGCGACATAGGCGTGGCGCGGCGTGCGGGCGAGATCGTGATAATCGGCATCGCGCGAGGCCGCATCGCCGCGCTCGGGCTGGACTGCGATGATCGACCGGCCGCATTGGATCGCAGCGAAGTAGAACGCGCCGTCGCGGCAGCTCGGATCGTTCTCCGGTGCGCCCCAGGCCTGCACGAGATCGTGCTGCAAGGATTGCGGCAGGCGCGCCAGCCCCGTGCGATATTCGGCGACGCTCCAGGTCAAGCTCTGCTTCAATAGTTTTGCGCCGAGCGCATCGACCGGCGCAACGTCGAAGCCGACCTCCGCGAGATCGGAGATCAACGCCTCGACCGACGCCAGCGCGTCGAGCCCGACGGCGTGCGCGATCTGATGCGGCCGGCCCGGATAGTTCGAGAGCACGATCGCCAGCCGCTTCTCGCCGGCGGGCTTCTCCGCGAGGCGACGCCAAGCCGCGACGCGCGTGGCAACGGCGTTGACGCGCTCTTCGTCGGGCCTGTGCGCTAGATGCGCGAATTGCAGATCGGGATCGCGCTGACCGGCCGATTTGAAACTCACCACGCCTGCGAACAGGCGGCCGTCGACCTCCGGCAGCACGACATGCATCGCGAGATCGCCGGGCGACAGGCCACGCAGTGATTCCGCCCAATCTTCGCGCCGCGCCGTCGAGAGCGCGACCTGGAACACCGGACAGGACGCGGCATCGAACGGCGTCGTGCCGTCATCGCCAAGGGCCGAGAACGCCGTCGCATTGACGATCGCCGCCGCAGGATGTTGCGCCAGATGCGCGCGCAGCCAGTCGGCAACGCCCGGCGCCTTCAGCGAGGTGACGAACACGCCGTAGGCGTCAAATCCCTTCTCGCGCAGCGCCGCAATCAAGGCGTCGACCGGCCCCGTATCGGCGGCCGTGAGATAGGAGCGATAGAACGTCACGAGTGCGCGCGGCTTGCCCTCGCCAACTGGCGCGGCAATGACACCGCGCGCGGGATCATAGAATCCCATCTCGGGCACGGTCATCTCGCCGATGACCGGGCCGGCATAAAGGCCTGAGGCCAGCGCGAGCTGCGCGATCGCGGCTTGCGCGGCGACCGGACCACCGGTGTCGCAGAGCACCTTGAGCCGCCGCAGCGTCGAGACCGGCAGGGTCGAGTACGCATCCAGCCGCGCGTCGTCGCGGCCGTCCGCCGGCAGCACGGCGAGCACGATGTTGCGCTCTTGCGCGAGTTGCTGGAGCGCCGCAAGCCCGTACGCCCAATAGGATTCCCCGCCGATCAGGCGCACCATTATGCCGCGGGCCTGCGACAGCGTGCGCTCGATATAGGTGTCGACCGACAGCGGATGCCGCAGCTCCGCGAGATTGGCCAGCCGCAGCGACGGCAGGCTGCCCCGACCGCGGCGCCAGCCGGCCGCAAACGCGGCCAAATCGGAATCCGAATACGAGAGCACCACGAGATCGGCCGGGTCCTGGCCGATGTCTCTTGGCGTCGCGGTCTCCTCGAGACCGCGGCTCTCGCGGAAGACGACGTGCATCAGATGCCAGATCCTGAAAGACCAAGTCCTGCCTTGATGGCGGCCTCGTCGATATCGCCATTCTCGCCGATCACGACGAGCTTCGACTGTCTGAGACCCGCGCCCCATGGCTTGTCGAACTGATGGCGCACCCGCTCGCCGACCGCCTGCAACAACAGGCGCATCGGCTTGCCAGCGACCGCGATGTACCCCTTCGCCCGCAGCACGTTCTGCTCGCGCGCCAGTTTCTGGACCGATGCGACCAGCGCGTCGATGTCGGCGACCTCCGGAAGGTCAATCACGACCGAGGCAAAATCATCGTGCTCGTGCTCCTCCTCGCCGTCATGATGCGATGGCCGCGCGGCGAGATCATTCTCGGCGGCAGCGCCGAGGCCGAGAATGACGCGCGCATCGATCGCACCGTCGGTGACCGGCAGCATCGGCACGCGGCGCGGCATCTCGGCGGTGATCGCCGCTTTTGCGGCTTCGATTCCGGCTGCGCCCGCAAGATCGGCCTTGGTCAGCAGCACGATGTCGGCGCAGGCGATCTGGTCCTCGAACACTTCCGACAGCGGCGTTTCGTGATCGAGATTGTCGTCCGCCGCGCGCTGCGCTTCCACCGCAGCCGGATCCGGCGCGAAGCGGCCGGCGGCGACAGCCTCGGCATCGGCCAGCGCGATCACGCCGTCGACCGTGATGCGCGAGCGGATCTCCGGCCAGTCGAACGCCTTCAGCAGCGGCTTCGGCAGCGCCAGGCCCGAGGTCTCGATCAGGATGTGATCGGGCCGCACCGGCCGCGCCAGCAACCGCTCCATGGTCGGAATGAAATCGTCGGCGACGGTGCAGCAGATGCAGCCATTGGCGAGCTCGACGATGTTCTCCTCCGGGCAATTCGCATCGGCGCAGGACTTCAGGATCTCGCCGTCGACGCCCTCGCTGCCGAACTCGTTGACGAGCACCGCGAGCTTCTTGCCGCCGGCATTGCTGAGCAGATGCTGGATCAGCGTCGTCTTGCCGGAGCCCAGGAAACCCGTGACCACCGTAACCGGGACTTTTGCGAGCGAGTTCATTCAGCGGCCTCCGGCACGACGGTAACAGGGGGAATACGGGCAAGCGACTGCTTGCGGAAGATTTCGGGACGGCTGCGCCATGGCACGATGCCGTCGGGCGCCGCCGCGTAGGCCGCAGCACCTGCGACCACGTCCTGCGCATTCGCATCGGACAGGCGGCCATAGACATAGGACCAGCGGCCGGGCGCGCTGAGCGCGACCGAGCAGCCCTGGCTGCACGCCGACAGGCATTCGACGGGAACCACGCTGACGCCCTCGGGCACGCCGGCCTCGAGAATCGCGCCATGCAGGCGCTTGCCGGGCGTCGTCTCGCCCTCGCCAAGCGTCTGGCCGGCGCGGCAGGTGATGCAGACATGAAGTGTGACGGTCATCGCCTCTTCCAGATAACAGCGGGAGGCGATGAGGCGCACGGACCATTCTCCTGAAGGCCCGCTTCCCCGTCGCGGAACACCCCGTCCGCCGGTCCAAAACTCGTCCGCGCTGGCAGGTCTCCCGGCTTGCGGAGCAGGGTTTTGGCCCTTCGATCCCCGCCTTCCCGATCCCAAAAGGAATCAGTGGCTTCGGGCATCTCTCCGGTCACGGTCGCGGGGGCGGCTGCAGTTTGGACCCAAATCTTTGCGGATTCGGACCCTATCGCATTCCCTCTTCGCCTGTCATAGGACAGGAACCAACGCCAGGCCACCATTTGCCGGTGGCCGCCACTTGTCAAGCCGAAGGACCGGGACCGATGACGCCTGAACCGGAAACCCACACGACCGAGGAAACCGACGCCCGCCACGCCGCCAAAATGGCGAAGAAGAAGGCCGCTCGCGACAAGATCATGGCGACCAAGAGCGGCGAAAAGGGCCTGATCATCGTCCATACCGGCGCCGGCAAGGGCAAATCCTCCTCGGCTTTCGGCATGATCGTCCGCTGCGTCGCGCATGGCTTCCCTTGTGCGGTGGTGCAATTCATCAAGGGTGCCTGGGATACGGGCGAACGGCGCCTGCTCACCGACCATTTCGGCGAACTCTGTCAGTTCCATGCGATGGGCGAAGGCTTCACCTGGGAGACCCAAGACCGCACCCGCGACATCGCTGCCGCGCGCGCCGGCTGGGAGAAAGCCAAGGAGCTGATCCTCGACGAGCGGCTGCGCATGGTCGTGCTCGACGAGATCAACATCGCGCTGCGCTACGACTATCTCGACATCGCCGAAGTCGTCGAATTCCTGACGACGCAAAAGCCTGCGATGACGCATGTCGTGCTCACCGGTCGCAACGCCAAGGACGAGTTGGTCGAGATCGCCGATCTCGTCACCGAGATGACGCTCGTGAAGCATCCGTTCCGCTCCGGCATCAAGGCGCAGGCCGGCGTCGAGTTCTGAAGTCATCATGGCACGCGCGCTGATGATCCAGGGGGCCGGCTCGGACGTGGGCAAGTCGCTCATCGTCGCCGGCCTCGCGCGCGCCTTTACGCGCCGTGGTCTGCGCGTGCTGCCGTTCAAGCCGCAGAACATGTCGAACAACGCCGCGGTCACCGTCGATGGCGGTGAGATCGGCCGCGCCCAGGCGCTGCAGGCCCTCGCCGCCGGTGTCGAGCCGCACACCGACATGAACCCGGTGCTGCTCAAGCCCGAGACCGATGTCGGCGCGCAGGTCGTCGTCCACGGCAAGCGCATCGCGACCGCACGCGCGCGCGACTACGCGGCGATGAAGCCGTCGCTGATGGGCGCGGTGCTGGAGAGCTTTGAACGGCTGAAGGCGCGGGCCGATCTGGTGCTGGTCGAAGGCGCCGGCAGTCCGGCCGAGGTGAATTTGCGCAAGTCCGACATCGCCAATATGGGCTTTGCCCGCAAGGCGAATGTGCCGGTCGTGCTGGTCGGCGACATCGACCGTGGCGGTGTCATCGCCCAGCTGGTCGGCATCAGGACGGTGATCGACCCCGACGATGCCGCGATGATCTCTGGCTTCGTCATCAACAAGTTCCGCGGCGATCCCACGCTGTTCGACGACGGCTACAGGCTGATCGAGCAAAAGACTGCATGGCGCGGCCTCGGCGTGCTGCCCTGGTTCCCGCGTGCCGGCGAGCTGCCGGCCGAAGACGCGCTCGGCCTGCGCGATGCGCGCAAGCCGGGCCAATGCAAGATCGCCTGCCTGGCGCTATCGCGCATCGCCAATTTCGACGATCTCGATCCTCTCAAGCTCGAGCCGGGCGTCGATCTCGTGATGGTGCGCCCGGGCGAGGCGATCCCGGGCGACGTGCGCCTCGTCATCATCCCTGGCTCAAAATCCACCCGCGGCGACCTCGCCTTCCTGCGCGCGCAGGGCTGGGACATCGACCTGCTCGCGCACCACCGCCGCGGCGGCCACGTGCTCGGCCTCTGCGGCGGCTATCAGATGCTGGGGCGCAGCGTCGCAGACCCCGAAGGCATCGAGGGGCCTGCGGGCGACACGCCGGGCCTCGGGCTTCTCGATGTCGAGACGGTGATGAGCCCGCAGAAAACGCTGACACGTGTTGCGGCCGTGCATGCGGCGACGGATCAGCCGATCCAGGCTTACGAGATCCATATCGGCCACACCGACGGCCCGGATCGCGCCCGCCCCTTCGCCAAGCTGGACGGCGAGGCAGAAGGCGCGATCTCCAGGGACGGCCGTGTGCAGGGCAGCTATCTGCACGGCCTGTTCACGTCGGATGATTTCCGCAAGGCCTACCTCGCCAAACTCGACATTCCCGCAGGCGACGAGCCCTATCACGCCAGCGTCGAAAGCGCGCTCGAGGCGCTGGCCGATCACATCGAAAAGCATCTCGACGTCGAAGGCCTGCTCGCGCTAGCGCGCTAGGGCCTCGGCAAGGCGCGTCCATTCGGCTTCGCTGCCGGGGAGCCCGAGGCGCAGCCATGTCGGCTGTTGCGCGAACACGCGGGACCAGATGTGGCTGCGCGCGAGCCTCTCCTGCGCAGCCACCGCGTCGCCCGTTTCGTACAAGCGAAACAGCGGTGTGCCGCCGATGAGCCGCCAGCTTCGCGAATGCGCCATTGCATCGAGGCGAACACAGTCGCGCGCGAGCCGCGCCGACGTCGCCTCGGCCCAAGTCTGATCGCGCAAGGCACGACAGCCGATTTCGATCGCCGCGCCCGAAACAGGCCATGGACCCGACACGGCGGCAAGCTTGTCGATGTCGGCGGCATGACCGATGGCGAAGCCGAGCCGCAGGCCGGCCAACCCATAAAACTTTCCGAAGGAACGCAGGATCAACAGTCCTGGTCGATCCGCGTCCAGTGCAAGCGACAGCTGCGGATCGGGATCGGCAAAGCTCTCATCTACAACGAGACGGCCGACGCGCGGCAACAGCGCGAGCAGATCCTTGCGCGAATGGCACCGCCCGTCGGGATTGTTGGGATTAACGACGATGGCGAGGTCTGCACCCGCCAGCGCATCGAACTCCGTAATCTCGTGGACATCCAAGCCGGCGGCCGACAGGACGCCGGCGTATTCATTGTAGGTCGGCGCGAGGATGCGCGCCCGCCCCGGCGCCGCGAGTTGCGGCAGCAATTGAATGGCGGCCTGAGCACCGCCCATCGCAACGATCGGTGCGCTCGTGCGGTAGCCGTGCCGCGCCGCCTGATGCAATGCCTCGATCTCGGAGCGTGACGGCAGCGCGCTCCACGCGCGTGCGCTTACCTCGCCCACGGGATAGGGCACCCGGTTGATCCCGGTCGACAGATCGATCCAATCCTCTGCGCGTCCGCCGAAACGCCGCTGGGCCAGATCGAGATTTCCACCGTGCTCGCGCATGCCCCGTTGTTTCACGCGAAAGCCAGGATCGCAAGCACGCCGGCGACCAGCAGCATGGCGCGACGATAGACTGTCAGCGCCTCGGTGATATCGGCGGCGCGCGGATCGCGCGCACCCTCGTTCAGCCAGGGCTCGTTGGTCGCGTTGCCGTGATAGATGCGGGGGCCGCTGAGCCGCACGCCGAGTCCGCCCGCCATCGCCGCTTCCGGCCAGCCGGCATTGGGCGAGCGATGCCGGCGCGCATCGCGCGTCATGCACGCCAATGCCTCCGACCGTTGCGGTGCCAGCAGCACGAACAGAAATCCGGTCAGCCGCGCCGGGATGAAATTGGCGACATCGTCGATGCGCGCTGCCGCCCAGCCAAAGGCTTCGTGTCGTTCGCTGCGGTGGCCGATCATGGAGTCCAGCGTGTTGATCGCCTTGTAGGCGAGGATACCGGGCAAGCCCAACAGCGCGCCCCAGAACACCGGCGCGACGATGCCGTCGGAGGTGTTTTCGGCAAGACTCTCGATTGCCGCGCGCGCAATGCCGGCCTCATCGAGGCTTGCGGGATCGCGGCCGACGATGCGCGAGACCGCGTCGCGCGCCGCGGCAACGTCGCCGGCCAGCAAGGGCGTGGCGACGGCAGCCACATGATCATGCAGCGAGCGCAGCGCGACCAATGGCCAGGCCAGGATGCCAATCAGCACGATCTGGATCCAGCCCGAAGGAAGCAGTGATTGCAGCGCCCAGCCGAGCGCCGCGGAGAGCGCGATCACCGCAAGCGCGCCGGCGACGCCCGCGGCTCGGCGCAACGCCGGCGGATCGGACGCGCGATTCAAGGCGGTGTCGATGCCGGCAATCAGCCCGCCCAGCCAGGTGACGGGATGCCCGATCCGCGCGAACAGCCACGCCGGCCAGCCCAGAAGGGCATCCACCGCCATCGCCACCACCATCGCGCCCGCAAAGTCCACATCCAGCTCCTGTCCCGCCCCTGTTGCGCAAGACGGCGGCCTAGCGCAAGCCCCTCGCTGCCTGATTTCGGCTTTGTCTTTGGCCGCGTTTGATGATTAGTGCTGCGGCAGGAGACCTTTATGGCCATCATCTTGATCACCGGCGGGGCGCGATCGGGCAAGAGCACCCGGGCGGAGGCGCGCGCGCGCAGCTTTGCCGGCCAGCCCGTCTACGTCGCGACGGCCGAGGCGCTCGACGGCGAAATGCAGGAACGCATCGCAAGACATCGCGCGCGGCGCGGAGCCGATTGGATCGAGCGCGAGGTGCCGCTCGATCTCGTGCCCGCGCTGCTCTCGACCGAAGGTGGCGGCGCGAGGCTGGTGGACTGCCTGACGCTGTGGCTCTCCAACCTGATGCATGCGGCGCGCGATTGGGAGCGAGAGGTGAGAGAGCTCGCCGACACGCTGCCCCGCCTCAACAGCCCCGTCGTGCTCGTCACCAACGAGGTCGGCCTCGGCATCGTGCCCGACAACGCGCTGGCGCGCAGCTTCCGCGATGCCGCCGGAATCATGAACCAGATCATTGCCGGTGTCGCCGACGAGGTCGAGTTCGTCGTCGCCGGCCTGCCGTTGAAGCTGAAATGATCCCGCGCGCCGAGCACCTCAAGGACATCCTCGCCGATCTCAAGATGGCGACATCGTTCGTGACGATCCTGCCGGTGGCATCCTCGAAGCCTGCGGGCGACGGCGCCGTTGCGCGGGCAATGTGGGCGCTGCCGGTCGCGGGACTGCTGGTCGGCCTCGCCGGCGCCCTCACTTACAAGATCGCCATTCGCTTCGGACTGACGCCGAGCCTTGCCGCCCTCCTTGTGCTAGCCACGACCGCCCTCATCACCGGCGCGCTGCACGAGGACGGACTTGCCGACACCGCGGACGGCCTCGGCGGCGGCCGCACGCGCGAGCGCAAGCTCGAGATCATGCGCGACAGCCGGATCGGGACCTATGGCGTCTGCGCCCTGATCCTATCGTTCGGCCTGCGCTGGAGCGCGCTTGCGACGATCGCAAATCCATGGGCCGTCATGCTCGCGCTGTGCGCGGCGCACGTTGCTGCCCGTGCCGGCCTGCCGGCCTTCATGTCGCTAGTCCCGTCGGCGCGGCCTGATGGCCTCTCTGCCGGCGCCGGGGCGCCGCCCGGGCGCAGCGTGGCCATCGCCTTCGCGCTTGGAACGCTTGCGCTTGCCCTGACGTTGGGGCCGGGCAAGGCGCTGGTCGGCCTGATCCTGCTGTCACTGGCCGGCCTGCTGCTGGCGCGGCTTGCCATCCGCCAAATCGGGGGGCAGACCGGCGACATCCTCGGCGCGTTCGAGCAGACGGGCGAGATCCTGATCCTGCTGGTGGCGGCGTCCTTCCAAATGGGGCGATGACCTCATGGTCGAGTTCGACGATAGCTTCCGCCAGCACTTACGCGAGCTGTTCGTGTGGCGCCGCGACGTGCGCCGCTTCCGCAGCGATCCGCTGCCGGAGGGGGCGATCGATCGCCTGATCGAGACCGCCTGCCTCTCGCCTTCGGTCGGCCTCAGCCAGCCCTGGCGCTTCGTGATCGTCAATGATGCTGCAACGCGCCGCGCCGTGGTCGAAGATTTCAGGACGTGCAATGCCGACGCGCTGAGCTGCTACTCCGGCGACCGCGCCGCCCGCTATGCCACCTTGAAACTGTCCGGCCTCGAGCAGGCGCCCGGCCATCTTGCCGTGTTCGCCGACATGGGCAGCGACATCGGCCACGGCCTCGGCCGCGCGACCATGCCTGAAACGACGGAATATTCCGTGGTCGCCGCCATTACCGCGATGTGGCTCGCCGCCCGCGCCGAGGGCATCGGCCTCGGCTGGGTGTCGATACTGAACCCTGCGCGCATGCACGCTGTTCTCGACGTGCCTGACAGCTGGAAGTTCATCGCCTATCTCTGCATCGGCTATCCCGAGATCGAGTGCGACCGGCCCGAGCTGGAGCAGGCGAAATGGGAGCAACGGCGCAGCGCGGACGCGTTCACGCTGCGGCGCTAGGCCGCCGGGCACCAGATCGAAAGCCTGCGAACGAACATTCACATGCGCCTTTCGTCGATTGTGGGCACCCCGCTTTCGCGCTAAGCATCGAGCAAAGCAAGGCGATCGTGCAACGTAGTCCATGACGGGGCGATCTTTCGTTTCCTCGGCGGTCAATCGCCGCGGCTTCATTCGCCTCGCGACTGCATCGGTCGCGGGATGGATCGCGCTCGGCGCAACGCCGGATCGTATGCGGATCGTCGCCTCGCTCACCGCATTGCCGCTCGACGACGAGCTGACCAGACGCGGCATGATCGACAGCGCGAGCTCTCGCCTGGGCAACCTCGTCGCCGGCTTGCGGCAGCGCGGCTGGGTCGAAGGCGTCAACTTCCGCCTCGAGCTCCGTTCCACCTTCGGCGCGCCGGACCGGCTGAAGATGGCCGTCCAGGAATTGCTCGACCTCAAGCCGGACGTGATCCTGACGGGGTCGACGATCGAGACCGCCGCCGTCCTTGCCGCCACCAAGACCATCCCGGTCGTGTTTGCGACCGCGAACGATCCGGTCGGCAACGGCTTCGTCGAAAGCCTCGCGCATCCCCGCGGCAACGCCACCGGCTTCACCAACAGCAGCGCCGAGATGGGCGGCAAATGGCTCCAGCTGATCCGCGAGGCCGTGCCCGACGTCGCGCGCGTCGGCATCCTGTTCAACCCCGCGACCACGCCGCGCGGCGGACGCTTCTTCCTCGAATCGATCGAGCAGGAGGCTGCCGCATCCGGCGTCTCCGTGATCCCCGCGCCCGTCAACGCGCCCGCGGAGATCGACGACGCCGTCAAGCGCTTTTCCGAACTGCCCAAGGCGGCGATGGTCGCGCTGGTCGACAGCTTCCTCGGGTCAACCGCAAGGCGGTGGTCGCGGCCGCCGCCAAATACCGCGTGCCCACGATCTATCCGTTCCATTACTTCATCGATGCCGGCGGGCTGATGAGTTACGGCCCAACGCTCGAGGTGCGCTCGGCCGATTACGTCGACCTGATCCTGCGCGGCACCAAGCCCGGCGACCTTCCAGTGCAATCGCCGCGCAAATACGAGCTGTTGATCAACCGCACGGTCGCCCGCTCGTTCGGCTTGACGATCCCGTTCACGCTGCTCGCGCGCGCCGACGAGATCCGCGAGTGAACGATCCCGGCGACCAGGAACCTTCGCGCACGCCTTCCGGCCGGCTGTTCAGGAAATATCTCTACTCGATCGTCGCCCTCGCCTTCGCCGCGCTCGCCATCAACACCAGCTTCGACGTCTGGTTCTCCTATCGCGAGCAGAAGCAGCTGCTGGCGGCGACCCAGCGCGAACAGGCCGCCTCCGCAGCGATTCAGATCGGCCAGTTCATCGGCCAGATCGAGGACCAGATCAGGTGGCTCGCGCGCCTGCCGCCGGAGCTGTCGACCCACGAGGACGAGCGGCTGAACGCCATCCGCCTCCTGCGCCTCTCGCCTGCGATCGCGGAGATCGCCCAGCTCAATTCGGAAGGCCGCGAGCAGCTGCGCGTATCGCGCCGGATCGCCGACAAGGTCGGCAGCAACGCCGATCTCTCCGCTTCAGCCGCCTTCCGCGGTGCCAATGACAGCCGGGCCTATTACGGTCCCGTCTATTTCTTCGGCGACACCGAGCCCTTCATGACGCTCGCCACGCGCGGCACCGGGCGCGCTCCCGATGTGATCGTCGCCGAGGTCAATCTGCGCTTCATCTGGGACCTCGTCACGGGAATCAGGGTCGGCAACACCGGCAAGGCCTATGTCGTCGACCGCATGGGCGTGTTGATCGCGCATCCCGATTTATGGCGGGCGCTCCAGCGCAGCGATCTCTCCGGCCATGCCGACGTCCGCGCCGCGCTCGACGGCATCGGGCCGCCTTCGGGCGGCCTCGTCAAGGAGGATCTCTCCGGCCAGCGCGTGCTGTCGACCTATGCGACCGTGCCCTCGCTCGGCTGGCTGGTGTTCGTCGAGCTGCCGCTTACCGAAGCCTACGCGCCGATCTATGCCTCGATCGGCCGCTCGACCTTCCTGCTCGTGATCCTGCTCGCCTGCGCGGTGCTGGTCTCGCTCATTCTCAGCCGGCGCATGACCGTGCCGATCCAGCTGCTGACCCAAGGAGCCAGGCGGATCGGCAGCGGCGACCTCAACTCGCGACTCGCGATCAAGACCGGCGACGAGCTGGAGGCGCTCGGCGAGCAGTTCAACCGCATGGCGGCGCATTTGCGCGAATCCTACGCCACACTCGAGCGCAAGGTGATCGAGCGCACCTCCGAGCTGGAGAAGGCCCGCGACCACGCGCTCGCCGAGCACGACGCCGCCGAGCGCGCGCGCAGCGCGGCGGTGGCGGCCAACGAGACCAAGTCGCGCTTCCTCGCCGTCGTCAGCCACGAGCTGCGCACGCCGCTCAACGGCGTCATGGGCGTGCTGCAACTCTTGGACGACGGCAGCCTCAGCGAGGCCCAGCGCCGCCATCTCGCCACCGCAGCGGCGTCGGGCGAAACGCTGATCGCGCTGGTCGATGCGGTGCTGGAATATGCGCGCCTCGAGGCCAGCACGGAAATGCTGGAGACGCGCGACTTCCGTCTCGACCAGCTCATCGAAGCCGCCGGCGACCTGATGCGTCCGCAAGCCCTCGACAAGGGCCTGAGCTTCGATCTCGCCTGCGATGACACGGTCGACACCGCCGCGCATGGCGATCCCGTCAGGCTCAACCGCATCCTGCTCAACCTGATCGGCAATGCGATCAAGTTCACCCCGAGCGGCGGCATCGGCGTGAGCGCGGCAACCGAGCGGCGCGGCGATCACCTCCTGCTGCGCATCATCGTGCGCGACACCGGCATCGGCATCGAGCCCGAGCTGCACGAGCGGATTTTCGAGGATTTCGTCCAGGCCGACGACAGCATCGCGCGTCGCTTCGGCGGCACCGGCCTCGGCCTTGCGATCGCGCGCCGTCTCACCCGCCTGATGCGCGGCGAGCTCAAGGTCGAGAGCGCGCCCGGCGCGGGCAGCACGTTCACGCTCGAAGTGCCGCTCGGGCTTGCCGGAAGCAGCGTGGCGCAAGGCGCGCTTGCGCCGCCGTCGCGGCAGCTCCGCGTGCTCCTGGTCGACGATGACCCCGTCAATTGCGAGGTCGGCGCAGCGATCCTGCACCGGCTCGGCCACCACACGACGATCGCCAGGAACGGCGCCGCAGCCGTCGAGCTCGCCCGCGATCAGGCCTTCGACGTCATCCTGATGGATCTGCACATGCCCGACATGGACGGCGTGGAGGCGGCCTTCCGGATCGGCGAGCTCGGACTTGCCAAGATGCCGCGCCTCATCGCCGTGACCGCCGACGTCTCCGGCCGCGCCCGCGATCGGCTTGCCGGCGCCGACATCGCCAAGGTCGTCAGCAAGCCGATCCTGGTCAACGCGCTGCGCGAGGCGATCGAGGATGATCTGGTGGCCGAGCCGGCAGTCGCGCAACGCCCGGCGACCGAACTGATCGATCGGCCTTTCCTCGACGACCAGCGGGAGCTGCTGGGCGCCGCGCAAATCGACAAGCTCCAGCAGCTTCTCCAGCAGACGGGAGAACGATTGATCCACGACATCGCCGACGCCGCGGCGGCGGGCGATCACAAGCACCTCGCACGATCCGCGCATCAACTTGGCAGCGCGGCAAGTGCGCTCGGCCTCGTCCGCCTGTTCGAGCGCAGCCGCGACGTCGAGCTGGCGGCACCCGCGATGTCACCTGCCGAACTCGATAGTGCCGCACGCGAACTCGCCGAGATTCGGCAGGCGTCGATGCAAGCGCTGAATGATCTGCTTGAACCTGCCGGACAGCAATCTGTCAGCTAGATTTGCGCAGGTCGGAGCTCCCAAGCGTTCTCTCCTGCGGCACCAGCGGCTGGCCAAGCGGAAAGATCAATCCCACGACTCCAGCCGGTTCTTCAGCAGGTCGCCCGGCCGGCGCTGTGTTTCCGGCCGGGGCAGCGCGCCCCCCAAGAGATCAACTACCTTCGTGCGGGACCTGTTAGCATTCGCTATCACGAGCCCGAAGTTTTAACGACCAGCTTTATGTTGAGCAGGTTGACACCCTTGAATGGGTTCGGCGCGCTTTCGATGGTTCCCGTACCCGTTGCATTCGCGTAGGCACCAGTGCCCGACAGAATCGTGTATTCGCCCGTCGATTTGCCGTCTTTGGCCGATCCGGTGTAGCGCGCCGTAATCGAGCCTTCCTCGAACGTGTAAGTGCTATAGCCGAAGAAGGGGCCAGACCCTTTGAGCTGGTCCGAACTATTGACGAACTCTTTCACGCCGATACGGCCATCGCTGAAGACGGCCACTCCGAAGAATTTCCCGGACACGACCGTCTGTCCTTCAACATTTGCGGCCTCTATGACCTTGAGGTCGAGCGGCTTGGTGACGAGCTTGAACTCGAGCACCCGCTCACCGGCTACGGCGGTTGACGCCGCGACGGCCAATGCCACACCAGAAAGGAAAAAGGTGAGAGACTTCCGCATAGCTTCCTCCTGCGCTTGTTGAAACCAAGTCGAGAAGTGCGGGCGACTCATCGAGCCAGGCTCTTCGCGGTGGCACGGAAGAGAGCCCTCGGCAACGCCCGACAGCGGCTGAACTCTCTCTGTCCTGAGGCGAAGTCGGGACGCGAATATGAGTCCCAAGCCACGGGAAGAAAGTTCAAGTCTCCGTTGCGATATAATCTTATCCAGCCACTGCGCGGGACTCTCAGCAGAGGCACAATCATCATGGCCTCTGCTGGTTGCCGGACTTCATCTTATCATTCGCGCAAGAGTAATTCCGAGGAATCACTGTCAACAACGCTGACAATGGGAGAACCCATGCCACTCGCAATTTCAGCGGCAGAGTCCCTAGACTGGCGCTGCGAGCCGTTGCCCCGGCAGATTCGTGGCTTCACGACCCAGCCTCCGCACGTCTGCGCCCGCCAACTTCCTCATCCTCCCGCCCGAAACGCTCCACCAGAAAATCGATGAACAGCCGCACCTTCACCGACAGATGCCGCGTCGGCGGATACACCGCATAGAGCGCAAGCGGCGGCGCGGAATAATCATCCAGCACTGTCCGCAACTCGCCTTTCCGCAACGCATCGGCCGCAATGAACTCCGGCAGCAGCGCCAGTCCCCTGCCCTTGATGGCGACATCGCGCAGCACCTCGGCATTGTTGACGCAGAGTGACCAGGCCGGCTGGATCCAGTGGTCGCCGTCGCGGCCGGTGAGCTTCCACTGATTACCCGTGAGCAGGAAGCCGTAGGTCAGCGAAGCATGCTCGCGCAGATCCTGCGGATGCTTCGGCGTGCCGTGCCGGGCGAGATAATCCGGCGACGCGCAGATCATGCGCGCCACCGGCATGATCTTGCGCGCGATCAGGCTCGACGATTCCAGCTCCGCGATCCGCAACGTGACGTCAAAGCCGTCCTGCACGGGATCGAGCAGATCGTCGCTGAGCACGATCTGGAGCTGCAGCTCCGGGAAGCGCGCCATGAAATCGGCGAGGACCGGCCCGAGCCGCATCGTGCCGAACGACATCGGCGCGTTGACGCGGAGCAGTCCCCGCGGCGCCGATTGCGCCTGCGTCACCGCCTGGTCCGCCGCTTCGATCTCCGAGAGGATCACGACCGCGCGCTCGAAATAGCGCTGGCCGTTCTCGGTCGGGCTGGCGTGCCTTGTGGTGCGGTTCAGAAGCTGGACCCCGAGGCTCTCCTCGAGGTCGGCGATGTATTTGCTGATCGCCGAGCGCGACAGCCGCAGCTGCCGGCCGGCCTCGGCAAAGCTGCCGCTTTCCACCACTTTCACGAAGGCCCGGAGGCTGCCGAGCTTATCCAAGGGATCGCCCCGTCGACTGTTTCCAAATCGTAGACATAGCCGTCATATTTGCATGGATTGTCTCCAATCCAAAGCGGAACGATATTTCCGGCCAGAGCAAGACCGCTCCCCGAATCTGGAGGACGACAATGTCTGGACTGCACCATGTCACCGCGATCGCTGGCGATCCCATCCGCAATTTCGGCTTCTACACGCGGGATCTTGGCCTGCGCTTCGTCAAGAAGACGGTCAATTTCGACGATCCCGGCACCTACCATTTCTATTACGGCGACGAGACCGGCCGCCCCGGCACCATCCTGACCTTCTTTCCGTGGGCGGGCGTCTCGGCCGGGCGCCGCGGCGTCGGCGAGACCCATCAGACCGCCTTCCGCGTGCCGCAGCGCTCGCTCGGCTATTGGACCCAGCGCTTTACTGAGAAGGGCATCGCGTATGAGGCGTTGGAGAAGCGCTTCGGCGAGTCCGTGCTGCCGTTCACCGATCCCGATGGCATGGCGCTCGCGCTGGTCGGCATTCCCGGCGCCGAGAATGAGCCCGGCTGGAGCAATGGCGACGTGCCGGCCGAGCATGCGATCCGCGGCTTCCACGGCGTGACCCTGCTGCTCGACAGCGCAGCGAAGACGGCGGCCATCCTCACCGACGTGTTCGGCTTCAAGGAGAGCGGGCGTGAGGGCTCGGTGATCCGCTTCAAGGCACCCGGCGACGCCGAGGGCAGGGTCGTCGACATCTACGAGGCCAAGGGCTTCCTGCGGGGCCATCAGGGCGGCGGCTCGGTGCATCACATCGCCTTCCGCGCGGCTGACGATGCCGAGCAGGGCCAGATGGCCGAGAGGCTCGTGAGCAATCACGGCCTGCACCCGACCGAGCAGCGCGACCGCAACTACTTCCGCTCGATCTACTTCCGCGAGCCCGGCGGCGTGCTGTTCGAGATCGCGACCGACATCCCCGGCTTCGCGGTCGACGAGCCCGTGGCGAGCCTCGGGCGCGAGCTGAAGCTGCCTGCTTTCCTCGAACCGCACCGCAAGCAGATCGAGGGCGTTCTGCCGAATCTGGAAGAGACCGCGTCATGACCGAGACTGCATTCATCCATCGTTTCGAGCCCGCAGGCGACGCGGGCTCTCCACCTCTGCTGCTGCTGCACGGCACCGGCGGCGACGAGAACGACCTGCTCGGCCTCGGCCAGATGATCTCGCCCGGCTCTGCCCTGCTTTCGCCGCGCGGCCGCGTGCTCGAGCACGGCATGCCGCGCTTCTTCCGCCGTCTCGCCGAAGGCGTGTTCGACGAGGAGGACGTAGCTCGCCGCGCGAACGAGCTCGGCGACTTCGTCGCGGAGGCGCGGCAACGCTACGGCCTCGCCGCGCCGATCGCAGTCGGATTCTCCAACGGCGCCAACATCGCCGCGGCGCTGTTGCTGCTGCAGCCGGACGTGCTTGCCGGCGCGATCCTGCTGCGCGCGATGGTGCCGTTGTCGGATCCGCCCAAGGCTGCGCTCGGCGGCAAGCCGGTGATGCTGTTGTCCGGTCAGGCCGACCCGATCGTGCCGGCGAGCAATTCGGCACGGCTCGCCGCACTGCTGTCGCAGGCAGGTGCGAGCGTCACCCACAAGGTGCTGCCGGCAGGCCATCAATTGTCGCATACTGACGTAACGCTCGCCCGCGACTGGATCAGCAAGGCGGACGCCAAGGCCGCATGATCGAGCAGCGGCGCATCGTTTGAACGATGCGCCGCTGCCATCACTCGAACCAGCCGCGCCGCTTGAACCAGATCAGCGGCAACAGGCCACTGGCGATGATTGCGAGCCAGGCCAGCGGATAGCCGAAGCTCCAGTCCAATTCGGGCATGTGCTTGAAGTTCATGCCCCAGATGCCGACCATGATGGTCGGCGGCACGCCGACGACTGAGACGATCGTCAGGATCTTGAACAGCTCGTTCTGCTGGATGTTGATGAAGCCGAGCACGGCATCGAGCAGCAGCTGGATCTTGTCCGACAATCGCGTCTCGTAATCGCTGAGCGAGACGACGTCCTTGGACACGGCTTCCAGACGCTTCTTCGAGGATGCCGTGATCCACTCGCTGCCGACGTCGCCGGCAAACGCGGCAACGCGGCCCACCCCGAGCAGGACATCGCGCGCCTTGGCGAGCCGGTCGGCCAGCTCGCCGACAGTCTCCAGGGCCTCCCGCATCCTGCGGCTGGAGCGCACCGGGCGCTGGGTGCGCACCAGCCCGCCCCTAAAGACACCGCGCGAGAGCTGGTCGACCTTGCCGCCGAGATGCTCCAGGACATCGGCGCCGCGATCGATCATGGCCTCGAGCAGGCTGACGAACACGCACATGCCGTTCTCCAGGCTGTCATCGGAGCCGATGCGCTTGCCGATGTCGTCGAAGATCGGCAGCTCTGCGAAGCGCACCGTCACCAGCACATGCGGACCGATGACGAAGCCCACCGGCGTGATCTCGGCCTCGTCGGCCTCGGTGACCCGGACCGCGGGCGAACTGAGATAGAGCGTGCCGTGGTCGAAGATCAGGCGGCTCGACGCCTCGATCTCGCTGAGCGAGTCTTCCGAGGGAATGCGGATGCCGAGCAGCCGCTCGACGAACTGCTTTTCCTCGTCGGTACCGTTTAGAAGATCGGCCCAGATGACCTCCGTGGGCATTTCCGCGCCGATGCCGTGCCAGTCGTCGGACGGCCACCTGTAAAGTCTGAGCAAGAACCGAACTCCGTGGCCGCATCGTCATGCCGGATGGCGCCGCCGACTAACGCATGAGAGTTCCAGACGTTCAAGACCCTCCAAGTGACAGCGGCATTCCAGGGGACATCGAGATACCGACCCGGAACACGGTCGAGCGATGCACGTTGACGGACGCGCGGGTGATCCATGGATACGCGTAGTGCATCCCGACATGACGACATTCCTAGGTGTTGAGGCCTGCGACCTGACCGCCCCACCGCCGGCGGCTGACGCGATCCTGTTCGGCGCGTCGGATGCCACCCCGTACCTCGCAGGTCAGACCAGCCATGCCGCAAGAGCGCCCGACGTCATCCGTCGCGCGCTGCGTCACTATGAGAGCGATCTCACCCGCTGGGATTTCGATCAGGACGCCGAGCTGCTCGATCCGAGCAAAATGAGGGTCTTGGACGGTGGAAACGTCCCGACCGACCCAATGACGCCGGAGAGCAACCGTGATGCCATCAGAGCAGCCACGCAGGCCGTCCTTTCGGTCGGCGCCGTTCCGATCCTCCTGGGCGGTGATGATTCCGTCCCCATTCCTTTCTTCGAGGCGTTCCAGGACTGCAAGGGACTGACAGTCGTGCAGATCGACGCCCACCTTGATTGGCGGGATCAGCGCAACGGATCGGGCTATACCTTCTCCAGCACGATGCGGCGCGCCAGCGAATTGCCCTGGGTCAAGCGCATCGTGCAGGTCGGCTTGCGCGGCATCGGCGGCTCCGGTCGCGCCGAATTCGACGATGCAAAGGCGTGGGGCGCGAAGATCTTCACGGCAAGACATGTCCAGCATCACGGGATCGCAAGCGTGCTCGACGCGATCGAGGATGACGGCGAGTGCCTGATGACCATCGATTGCGACGGTCTCGATCCATCGGTCATCCCCGGCGTGCTCGTCCCGCAGCCGGGCGGCCTGTCCTATTTCGACATGGTCGATCTCATACGGCGCGTCGCGGCAAAGTCCAGAATAGTCGGCCTGGACATCGTCGAATTCGTTCCCGAGCGCGACGTGCAGAATCTTGGAGCGATTGCGGTCGCGCGGATCATCTGCAATGCGCTGGGTTGCGTTCGCAAGCGGAAGGTATAATTGCTACGGCATCTGAATCGTGGCGGCGATCGGTGCGCACGCCTCGTCCTTCGAGACGGCGCTAACGCGCCTCCTCAGGATGAGGCTCATCAGCATCAGTGCCCGTTGAAACTGCTTCCGCGCATTCGATCCTCATCCTGAGGAGCCCGCCCAAAGCGGGCGTCTCGAAGGATGGCCGCAGCGAAAGCGCCCAAATGCTTCTGGCGCAACAACAGAGGTCTCAAGTCCACCATCCCTCACCCGGATAGGCAACACTCTCCGCGGAAGAGATTTCCATCCCCACGCCCCTTCGAAGACGGCTGGCGTAGAATGCGAGAGGCGTCCCTTCATTGTGCCGGCACCAGCGCACCTCGCCGATGAAGAGCGTGTGGTCGGCGATATCGATCGATTGGACCACATCGCAGGCGAACTGCGCGATGGCCTGCGGGAGCACGAAAAATCCCTGGCGAGGGACGAGTGGCGGAGCGTCGCGCAACGAAGGCCTTCCGGCAAAGTGCGCGCAGAGCGCAGCGTCTTCCGCATGCAGGACGTTGACCGAATAGACGCCGGACCTGGCGACAGCCTGCCACGTCCGCCCGTGCATGAGAGAGACAAGCACCGTCGGCGGATTCGCCGAGACGGTCGTGAAGCTGTTGGCGGTCATGCCGAGCGGCGCACCATCCTGGTCGACGGTCGCGACGACCGTAATGCCCGTTGCGAACCGCGATGCGGCCGCGCGAAAACCGGCCGGTTCGGCATGATAGCCCATTACGCGCCTTCGATCGTGAAATGGCAGAGCGTCGCCCCCTTGGGCGAATAGTTCGGCACGTCGGCTGCGACCTTCCGGCCGATGCTTGAGCCGAGCGCCGCCTCCATCGCAGCCGCGTCGGGGAAGAAGGCCTGGAAGATGCAGAAAGGCGCCTCCCCCGGTCCAAGCCGTTGGGGGAAAGCGTAATGATGACGCACCAGACCAGGCAGCGTCGCTGCCAGGGGGACGTGCTTGTCGACGTAATAGACCCTGAAGGCCGAGGGATCGTCGGGCGTCGGGTAAAGAACGGTCAGGCAGTGCATTGGTGTTCCTCTCAGACATGGTTCAGCCAACCGCCCGGGAGCGGGACTGATTCCGTATTGCGGCTCGTCGTTAGGCCGCGATCTTGCCGCAGTTATCGATCCAGGCGTGGATGCGCTTGTCGCTCGCCAGACGATCCCACTGGCGCTCCGGATAATTGAAGTTCTCGGTGAACTCGTCGCAAAGCTCCCGGTCCTGCGACATGGCGAAAATCAGCCGGCCCATGGCTTCCGAGGGCGGCTGCAGCATCATGTTGGTCCAGCGGGCCGCGGCAAGCACGCGGTTCTCGCGCGCGCGGTCGACGTCCTCGACGAAGCGCGCATCGAATGCCACCGCATCGACGATCGCCTTGCCGAGTTCGAAGGCCGCATATGAGGCCATGTTGGCGCCCTGGCCCATCAAGGGATCGACGACGGAGTGAACGTCGCCCAGGGCAATGGCGAGCTTATCGCCGTCGAAAGCCACCCAGGACTGCCGCACCGTTGGCACCACCGCGCCCTGCAGCAGGTCGAGCGGCTGGGCCAGCCCGAAGCGGTGCGTGTCGATCCGGTTGTAGGTGTGCGGATGATGCTTTTCAAGCTTGTCCAGAAGGGTCTGGCGGAATGCTGCCGGGCTCGCATCGTAGCTGAGCGAGACCAGGTCGGCCATGTCGCCGCCGGGAATGTTTTCCATCAGCAGCGCCGTTTTCATGCCGCCGAAGGTCAGCGTGGGAATGACGATCATCTCGCCATGGCCGGGCGAGACGGACAGGGTGACGCCGCGCGGATCGTCGCCATCCGGGCTGCCGTGATCGACGCCGTCGTACAGGCCAACGCAAAGCAGGCGCTGCGGCCGGCTGTACGGAGAGAGTTCGGGCCGGTGAGCGAACATGCGCCCGAGGGCGCCCTTGCCGGTGGAGACGACGAGAAGGTCGAAGCGCGAGACCAGCGCCGGGATGTCGTCGTCCTGAATGCTGGCATATTCGATCCGGCCGCCGCGATCCTCGAAGTCCTTCATCAGTGCCGGCAGGTAGATCCGATAATCCACCGCGCGGCTCGGCCGCTGAAATGCACCGCGGAACAGGAGCCCGCCGTCCGGGAAATTGAAGTAATGATCGTGGTGGTGATAGACCACTCCGGGATCGTCCCAGTGGTTCACCCCGAGCTCGTTCTCGCGCGCGATGGTGACGCTGTGATGCGCGACGGTGTTCATCAGCCGCGTCGCCGCATATTGCTCCGGGGCGCGATCCGTCAGCACGGTTGCCGCGATGCCCTGCTTCTGCAGGTAGAGTGCCAGATGCAGGCCGCCGATGCCGGCCCCGAGAATGCCGATCGATTTGCTCATTCGTGTCCTCCCCTGATCGCAGGAAGGCTAGACCGGACCAGCCATGCCGTATATGGAATGGTCAGAATAATATAAATTCCGGCGAGGAATGAATGGACCGGATCGAGGCGCTGCAGACCTTCATCCGGGTGATGGAGGCAGGGAGTTTCACCCAGGCCGCCGACGACCTCGGTTTGGGGCAGCCGGCGATCAGCAAGCGCATCGCGCTGCTGGAAGCCGAGTTTCGCTGCCGGCTGTTCGTGCGCACCACGCGCAAGCTGCGGCCGACCCCGGAAGCCGACCGCGTCTTGAAATACGCCAAGGACATCGTCGCGCTGCTCGAGAGTGCCGGCGCGCCGACGCAGAGCCGGGTCGGCAATCCGTCAGGGACGTTGCGGATGACGGTGCCGACGTCGTTCGGCCGCTTCTTCTTCCGTGAGATCTTCGCCGAATACACCCGCCGCTATCCTGATGTCCGGCTGGACGTCAGCTTTACGGAACAGTTTGTCGACCTCATCGAAACCGGGACCGAGCTTGCGATCCGGATCGGCAGCCTCAATTCAAGCTCGTTGGTGGCGCGCAGGGTGGGCACCATCAAACGGCTGCTGGTGGCGACGCCCGCGCTGCTTGCGCGTCATCAGGTGCCCTCGCTGCCGGATCATCTGCGCCGCATGCCCTGCGTCACCTATTCACGCCTGTCGCAGAAGAATCAGTGGACGTTCGAATCCGAAACCGGCCGTTACGTCGTGGACATCGCGCCGGCGATGACCTGCGACGATGCGGACGTGATGACGCTGGCTGCATTGGAGGGGATCGGCGTCGCCGTGCTGCCGAACTGGTGTACCGTCGAGCACATCGCGGCCGGCCGTCTCGTCCATGTGCTGCCCGACTTCGTCGTGCCGCCGCTGCCCATGCATGTCGTCTATCCCGACCCGCAATGGATGTCACACCGGGCACGACTGTTCCGCGATCTGATCATCGAGCGTGCGGACGTCTTTGCGCTCGCTGATCGCTTTCGAAACGCCGATCTCGCCCCTTCGGCAACCACGGAAACTGGCTCGTTCCGTTGAGTGTTCGGCGTCTGTAAAGGGTCACAACGCGAAGAACTCAGGTTGAGCAAACGCGGAAGTCGCGCTCATTCGATCAGCTCGTTGCGCAGATAAGTCCTTGGGCTCAGATTTCATTTCGTTAGCCCGGGCAATGTGCCAGCACGCCGGTTGATGGAAACGCGGTCGGGGATGAGAAAAAAAAGGAGCTTCCGATTTCGGCGCAGCGGAGTTGATACCGCACGGGATCAACACAGTGGTACCCTGACCTTCCGCCGCCGCTGTGGAGCCAAGTCGCTCGGGCGGGGGTCGCATGGTGGTCGGCACGAGCCGGAAAGTTCCACTCCGGCGGCCTGCCTGTGACGGCGTCCGTATAGGCAAATCGCGGAACGACGCTCCGACGTCGATTTTCGGGGAGCACACGCGTCATGGATGAAATCCTGCGTTGGGTGGCGACAGTCGGCACGATCGGCGCCGGGCTGATCCTAGCTGCCCGGGCGCGGCCACTCATTACCGGCTGGGCCTTCGTCGTACTGAGCGGTGCATCGGTGATCTGGATCGTCGTCGGCTATCTAACAGCGGAATATGCGCTGATGGTGCAAAACGCGGTGGTGACACTTATCAACGTGTTCGGCGTCTACCGATGGCTGATCTGGAAAGGAAATGTATGAAAGCGTTCTGCCTGCGCGCTCTGCCGTCCGAGCGCCAATTGTCGGCACGCAGGTTACTTCCGATTTCCGCGATGAGCCGAGAACAGAGACGCTGCCTGGACCTGCACCTCTGGGCCACATTCGGACATGTGCGTCGTTAGGCTGACGAAGGTCCTTCAACAATCTTCCAATACGAGTCCTTGCGGATCACCTCGTCCGCGCGAAAAGTGTAAAAGTCACATCCTCGGACCTCGATCTTTTTTCCTTCGCCTGTAGTGCCCGTTAGCGTCCATTTTGAAATGCCCGTGTTTGCCATCGTATCCACAAAATGCTCGGCGTCACCGTAGTGAACATCCGGTAAGCCTTCAAAGCGCGTCGCGAGCCCGTCTCGTACGTTGCGTTTGCCCTCGAAGCGAGATCCCCAAGGCTTGCTTCCCCTCGGCATCTCCAAGACACAATCGTCAGCAAAGAACTCCATGATGGAATCCAAGTCGTGCGCGTTGAACGCTTCACACAGCGCCGTCAATTTCGATCGAATGTCCATCCTTACCTCCATCGAGTTCTCGAAGGGGATACAATAGCACAAGGGCACACAGGTGAGTTGAAGCGGCCGTTTAGACGTCTGGTCGATGTCGCCTTCGGATCAAAAGCGCCGGTTTGAACGGCGCCGCTTCACTCCCGGTGTGCCCCGATTAGCAGCCCATTTCTGATCCAAACCGAACTTCGCCATCGGGCCAGCAACGGACTCATGCACCGCAGCAAACTACGCCCTCATTCGATGACCTCGTCGGCGCGGGCGAGCAGCGATGGCGGCATGGTCAGCCCGAGCGCCCTGGCAGCGCTGAGATTAACAATAAACTCGAACTTAGTTGGCTGTTGAACTGGAAGATCCGCAGGCTTGGTGCCCTTCAGGATCTTGTCTACGTAGGTCGCAGCGCGCC
Source organism: Bradyrhizobium sp. NBAIM01 (assembly GCF_020194115.1). NCBI lineage: Bacteria > Pseudomonadati > Pseudomonadota > Alphaproteobacteria > Hyphomicrobiales > Nitrobacteraceae > Bradyrhizobium > Bradyrhizobium sp. NBAIM01. The sequence continues at coordinate 131,722 of NZ_JADYVU010000008.1, forward strand.
GGGACAAATCCGATAGGCTCGCGCCATAAGCGATGAGGCCTCCAGCCTCCACAAACTCCCGAACGCCGTGGATGGCGGGGAAGCGATTTCTCGCTGCAGACAGCCTCGGGCCAGTTGTGGATACTGGCAATGTTTCAGTTCAATTCTCTTCAGAGAGCATTGCACAACTTCTAATGAAGTTGTGAACGGCCGTTGAAAGAGCCCGTGGTAGATTGAGCGAATGGGCAGAACGATAAAAACCGTCCTTCATGTGATCTGGGCGATTTGCACGATTACGTTGGGCACCGTGATTGGCGCGGCGACCGGCTGGGCATCTCACGGATTAGTCGGGGCTGCTGCGGTTGGCTTCGTCGGGTTTTGTGTCGGAGCGCTGGCGGCTGCATCACCTGAAGCGGTGCTTCAGTTCCTGCACCGTTAGAGGTCCAAGCAGACTTCGATCCCTCGCCTCGACTATGGCAGCTACGGGCCAATAGCCGACGTTCACCCGTCTTCGCTCCTCCCAGGTCAGTCGCGATAGCCCTTGCACTTGGTCTCTTCCTTGTACTCGCCGTGCTTGCCCCATTTGCGCTCGATCTTGCAGGGGCCTCGGCGGTACTCTTGCTTGTATTCGCGATCGTAGTTGTAGGCGCGGTAATGACCACGATCGTAGCCCCAGCGCCCCTTGCCGCTTTCATCTTTCCAGGGATCGGCAAAACAGGGCGATGCGAGTAGTCCGAGGGTGACGATCACCAGAAGAGACTTCATCGAGTTGCTCCGCCTGAGGTCGGAGAGGCACCAGGTCGCGGGAAATGGGGATGCGAGCCGGTGCCTCGCCTTAAACGCGGCATCAGCGATCGGGAAAACGTGGCAAACGACCTATCGTTCCGGGCCGGGTCTGCGTCCCGTTCGCTCCCTCAGGGTGCCGGTTCGCTCTCCTCAAGAGGGCCCTAGCGCCATCGAAAGAATCATGAGGAGACCGATGGCGGCTATTGCCCAAGCCAATAGATGCATCATCCACGTAGGGCGATTACTGAACATTCCCTACTCCTCAGCGGAGCCAACGGGCGCGCGCGGAATAGCTCTAATCCTTGTTTAGAATTCGCTGAAGGGGGGCAAAGTTTGATTGGCCTCATCTCTCGAGCCATCCAATGCAGCTGACCAAGACATTGGCGACTTTGCTCGCGGGCCGTTCGGTTTTCCCCGTGCAGGCGACGGCTCTCCATAATCGCATCATCCGCGCGCTTGAGCAGTTCGTCGGATAGGTTCGTGGTTTGAGCAGCCAACTTTCCGTGTGGCACGGGTTATCTCCAAGGCTTGAGAGAGCTAAGGAATACCCACTTTTGTAACTTAACGCGGAGTGATCGGGCGAGTTCCCGCACTCTGTGTCCTCGCGTCCCCTCCCTCAGGGATAGGGCATCCACCTAACGGCTGCATTTCCGCAATGGGTCAAAAGCGGCGGTCGGGCAAGCTCAAGCCCCGCGTCCGCTCTGGCTCCCTCAGCCGAAATCGCAAATGCCTCAGCCCGGTTCGGCTAAGGGCCACAACCCGACTCTCTCCCATTATAGTAGAGGCTGCTGAAATGGAGAGAGCATGAGCGTGCCAGAAATCATTCGACGAGCCATCGAAATCGGTCAACGTGACGGTAAGATTACCTTCGATGAGTTGAATGAGCTGTGTGACAGCCGAGTATTGGACCCGAAAGACATCGACCGCATTCTAAGCGCCCTTAGCGAAGCAGGAATTTGGATTGAAGGAGAGTAGGTCTGCAATACGCCCAGGGCAGGTCGGCGCGTCCGCTGTATCGGTGAGAACGGACAGCGGATTTGTCAGCACATGCCACCAGCCGGCGCACGCACAGTGCACTCTAAAGCGCCGGCAAGCCGGGTGGCGGCTTGCGCATATTGGAGGCCTGCTCATACGCGTAGGCCAGGCGCAGCAGCTTGTGCTCGCTCCAGGCGGGGCCGGCGAAGGTGACGCCGAACGGATAGTCGGGCGTATCCTTGCCGTCGACCCCGGCGACAAAGCCGCACGGCACCATGACACTGGGATAGCGCGCCCTAGCGGCGATCGCGGCGCCTTCGCTGCCCGGGAACAGCACGGCGTCGAGCTTGTGCTGGTTCATGTAGGCATCCATGCCGCGAGTCCTGGCGCTGAGCAGGTCCATGGCGAGTGCCGCCTTGTACTCGCGTTCGCTCAGGTCGCCCCGGGTGAGGTCGGCTGCGAGGAAGTTGTCCTGGCCGAAGCGGAGCGCCTTGCCCGCATTCGCCTCGTTGAAGGCCACGATGTCGGTCATGGTCTTGAAGGTGGTGTTGGTCGCCCAATCCCTCAGGTAGAGGTTGAGGTCTCGTTTCAGCTCGTAGATGAAGACGATCCGCTGCGCGACCGCATTGCCCCTGTTGGCGCTCAGCGGATTGCGGTTGAGCACGGCCATGATCGTACCCGGTCCGCTCATCCAGCCGGCTGTCGGCATGCTAGCGCGCACGATCACGGCGCCGAGATCCTCCAGCACCTTGATCGCTTCCGCCACCACCTTCGCTCCTTTGGGGGGCAGCTTGCGGAAGAAGGGATCGTTCAGCGGATCGGCGGGATCGCTGGGCACGCCGATACGCGCCCCCTTCATCGCATCGCGCGTCAGGCCGGCGGTGAAATCGGCCGGCCGCCGCTGCTTTTGCGTCGCCGGATCGAGCGGGTCCTTGGCCGCGAGCACGTTGAGCAGCAGCGCCGCGTCGCGCACGGTCCGCGTCATCGGCCCCGCGGTGTCCTGACTATGTGAGATCGGCACGATGCCGGCACGGCTGATGAGCCCGACCGTCGGCTTCACGGTGACGAGGCCATTCTGGCTAGCGGGAAAGAGCAGCGAGCCCGAAGTCTCCGTGCCGATCGAAGCCGCACACAAGCCTGCCGCCACCGCGACCGCCGAACCCGCGCTCGAGCCGCCCGGGGACACGACGGGCATGCCGTGATCGTCGGCCAGCGCCGGCGCATAGGGATTTTTGACCTGACCGCCCAGCGACGAATAGCCGGAGGGCATGTCGACCGCGAGCATGTTGGAGAACTCGGTCAGATTCGCCTTGCCGAGGATCACCGCGCCGGCCTCGCGCAGCAGTTTGACGAGCGTCGCATCGTCCCGTGCGCGCGCGCCTTCCAGAGCCAGCGAGCCCGCCGTGGTCGGCTGAGCGTCGCCGGTCGCGATGTTGTCCTTTACCAGGATCGGGATGCCGGCCAGCGGCCGCTTGGCCGACGGCTTGACGCCCGTCGAGCCTGTCCGCAATCACGAGCGCGTCGGGATTGAGCGCGCGGACCGCATTGAGCTTGGGCCCGTCGCGGTCGTAGGCTTCAATGCGCGCGAGATAGGCTTTGAGCAGCGCCGTGGCAGTGACATGCCCATCGGCCAAAGCATGAGCGATATCGCTCATCGACGCATGATCGAGCCTTGCATGATCAAGCTTTGGGGAGATCGGCGCCTCGGCGCTGACGGCCGCCGCGGCAATGCCGGCATTGCGGCGGGATGATTTCTGCACGGCTGCCTCGACCGACGGCGCGCGTCTCCACCACGAGACTCGAGCATGCCATCATGCCAGTGTTTTGCCCGACGGGTCAACTTTCGGGCGCATCGCGTCGATCACACAGGCGCAACGTGTAAGCCATTGAAATGACTGACCCCGGCTACTGTGCATGGGGTTGTTTTTCAGGTTTTGTTTGGCGTCTTCCTTCTCCCCTTGTGGGAGAAGGTGGCGCGAAGCGCCGGATGAGGGGTATCTCTCCGCGAATTCCGATGAGAGATGTGCTCGCGGAGAGAACCCCTCACCCGTCTCGCCGCTGCACGGCGAGCCACCCTCTCCCACAAGGGGAGAGGGGAAGAAAGGCAGCGCGCGGCCTCAGCGGCGCGCCCCTTCGCCTATTCCCAATACCAAGCGGAGAAGTCGTTCTCGAACTGCGGGACTTCCTTCCAGACGCCCTTCAGCTTCTTGTTGATGACGGTGGGCCATTGCGGCTGGAACAGGTAAGCCGAGACTGCATCGGTCGCCAGCATGCGCTGGGCATCGCCAAGCAGCTTGGCACGGCCGGCTTCGTCCGGCGTCGAGACGATCTGCTTGTAGAGCGCGTTGAACTTCTCGTTGTTGTAACCGAGGTAGTAGTCCGGCTCCGTGATCTTGACGAGGTCGAACGGCTCGACATGGCTGACGATGGTGAGATCGAAATTGTGCGGGCCATTGCCGGCGAACACCTGCGACAGCCATTGCGCCCATTCGACGTTCTCGATCTTGGCGATGATGCCGACCTTGGCGAGCTGGGCGGCGACGATCTCGCCGCCTTGCCGCGCATAGGGTGGCGGCGGCAGCTTCAATGACAGTTCGAGCGGCGTGGTGACGCCGGCTTCAGTCAGCAGCTTCTTGGCCTTCTCGGGATCGTACGGGTTGATGCCGGTGGTGTCGACATAGCCGAGCGATCCCGGCGTGTAGAAGCTGCCGATCGGCGTGCCGTAACCCTCGACCGCGCCGTCGATCAAGGCCTTGCGGTCGATCGCGGCGAGGATGGCGCGGCGAACGCGGACGTCGTCGAGCGGCTTCTTGCGATGGTTGATGGCCACGATGGTCTTGGCCCTGGAGCCGCCGATCAGCACCGTGAAGCGCGGATCAGACTTGAACTGAGCAACCACGCGGGTTGCGATGCGCGGGAACGCGTCGACGTCGTTCGAGAGCAGCGCCGCGGCCTGCGCCGCCGGATCGGAGATGAAGCGGATCGTCACCTTCGACAGCTTGATCGCAGAGGCGTTGCGGTAGTCGGCCCATTTGTTCAGCGTGATCGAAGAGCCCTTGGCCCAGGCGCCAAGCTGGTATGGTCCGGTGCCGACCGGCTGCGTGACATTGGTGCCAGCGCTCTTCGGCTCGACGATCGAGCCGCCCGCCTGGCCGAGCAGGAACGGCAGGTTCGGCTCGGAATATTTCACCGTGATCACGACGGTGTCGGCGTCGGGCGTCTCGACCTTCTCGAAGGCCTGGTACAGGCTCTTGTCCTTGTTGGTGCTGGTGGGCGCCGCGTTGCGCTCGAACGAGAACTTCACGGCCGCGGAATCGAACGCTTCGCCATTGTGGAATTTGACGCCCTTGCGCAGTTTGAACGTATAGGTCTTCAGATCGGGCGACGCGGTCCAGCTCTCGGCGAGCAGCGGTGAGGTGGAGCCGTCCTCGTTGATCTTGGTCAGCGTCTCATAGATATTGTAGAGCGTGACCTCGGCGATCGCGGCCGCGGCGGCGTTGGTGGGGTCGAGCCCCGGCGGCTCAAGGGTCATCCCCATGACGACGCTGTCCTTCTTGCTCTGCGCCAGCACCGGCAAAGGCGCCGCAACGAGCGCAGCGGCAAATGCGACGATCGATAGTTTCCTGAACATGCGCGAACTCCCCGGCCAATCCTGTTTCCAGCTTAACGCCAATCCTGCCCCGGACACTAACCTTCCATGGCCGCCTGCGGCAACGCCATCACAGCCTCGGCCTTGTGGCAGGCGGCAAGGTGCCCCTCGCCCACCTTGCGTAACTCAGGCGGAACCTCGCGGCAATGCTGGTCGGCAAGCGGGCAGCGCGATGCATAGGGGCATCCGGTCGTCACCGCCGAGTGCGAGGCGATCGCCTGGGCCCCGCGGCGGCGCCGGCCACCTCCGGCGCGAGCCCGCGGCACCGCCTCCAGCAGCGCCCGCGTATAGGGATGGGCGCAGCGCTCGAACAAATCCTCTGGCCGCCCCTGCTCGACGATGCGGCCGAGATACATCACCGCGACCTCGTCGCAGAGATAGTCGACCACGGCGAGGTCATGGCTGATCAGGATGTAGCTCAGGCCGAACTGCTCCTGGAGGTCTTGCATCAGGTTCAGCACCTGGGCCTGCACGGAGACGTCGAGCGCCGAGACCGGCTCGTCGGCAACGATCAGCTTCGGCTGGGTGATCAGCGCACGCGCAATCGCGATGCGCTGGCGCTGGCCGCCGGAGAATTCGTGCGGATATTTTTCCATGTCCGCATCGCGCAAGCCGACCTGGCGCAGCACCGCGGCGACGCGGTCGCGGAACGTGGTGCGGTCGGCACCTTCCAGCACGGTCAGCGGCTCGGCGACGATCCGCGCGATGGTCTGCCGCGGATCGAGCGAGCCGTAGGGATCCTGGAACACCATCTGGAAATCACGCCGGGCGCGGCGCAGCTCGTCGGCCGGCAAGCGGTTGAGATCGCGCCCGAGCAGCGCGACCTGTCCTGCGGTCGGCCGCTCCAGCGCCATCACGACGCGCGCGAAGGTGGACTTGCCGGAGCCGGACTCGCCGACGATGCCGAGGCTCTTGCCGGCCCGGACCTGCACACTGACGCCATTGAGCGCGCGCACCTGCCCCGGCGGACGGAACAGGCTCTCGCGCGGCAGCGTGTAGCGCTGTTCGAGATCCCTGACCTCGAGAAGCGGCGCGGTGCTCATGCGGTCAGCGCTCCGACGCGTTCGGCCATCGACACGTCCGTTCGGATGCAGCGCGCAAAATGGCCGGGGCCGACGTCCACCATCGGCGGCAGCGCCGCGCGGCACTGGTCGATCACGAGCGGACAGCGATCGGAGAAGGTGCAGCCGGACGGCAGATCGGCAAGCTCCGGCACCGTGCCGGAGATCGTCTTCAGCCGCGTCCCCTTGCGCGCGCCGAGCTTGGGCCGGGCACGGAACAGGCCCTGTGTGTAGGGATGGCCCATGCGACGAAACACCTCGTTGGTCGGGCCGCTCTCGACCACGGTGCCGCCATACATCACCATCATGCGCTGGACGTTCTCGGCGATGACGCCGAGGTCGTGCGAGATCAGGATCATGGACATGCCGCGCTCCTCAACGAGATCGGCGATGAGGTCGAGGATCTGGCCCTGGATGGTGACGTCGAGCGCGGTGGTCGGCTCGTCCGCGATCAACAGGTCCGGCTCGCAGGCAAGCGCCATCGCGATGGTGATGCGCTGACGCTGCCCGCCGGAGAACTGGTGCGGATAGGCATCGACGCGACGCGCGGCGTCAGGCAGCCCGACGCGGTCGAGCAAGGCGATTGCTTCCTGACGTGCCTGGGCCGCCGAATAGTTTTTGTGACGCCGCAGCGGCTCGGCGACCTGGTTGCCGATCGTGTGCATCGGATTGAGCGCAGTCATCGGCTCCTGGAAGATCATGCTGATGCGGTTGCCGCGCAGGCGGCAATAGTCGGAATCCGGAAGTCCGACGAGTTCGTCGCCGTCCAGCTTGACGCTGCCGGTCACGACGGCACTGTCCGACAGCAACCCCATCAACGACAACGCCGTGACCGACTTGCCGCAGCCGGACTCGCCCACGAGCCCGAGCGTCTCGCCGCGCGTCAGCGCAAAGCTGACACCGCGCACGGCCTGCGCTGGCCCGCGGCTGGTGTTGAGGCGAACGCCGAGATTGTCGACCACGATTAGCGGCATGTTGGAGCACTCGGCCATCGTCATCGCTCCCGCGCCAGCCGGGGATCGAGCAGGTCGCGCAATCCGTCACCGAGCAGGTTGAGGCCGAGCACCGAGATTGCGATCGCAACGCCCGGATAGACCGCGAGCATCGGCGACTGGAACAGCAACGTCTGCGCATCGTTCAGCATCCGTCCCCAGGACGGCTGCGGCGGCTGCGTGCCGAGGCCGAGATAGGACAGCGCGGCCTCGGCGAGAATGGCGAGCGCGAACTGGATGGTGACCTGCACGATCAGGATCGACAGGATGTTCGGCAGCACATGCTCGATGGTGATGCGGAAGCGCCCCTTGCCCGCCGCCCGTGCCGCCAGCACGAATTCACGCGCCCAGATCGCATTGGCCGAGCCGCGCGTCAGCCGGGTCAAGGTCGGGATCTGGAAGATGCCGATCGCGACGATCGAGGTCACCATGCCCGGCCCCACGACGGCGGCGAGCATGATCGCGGACAGCACGGCCGGAAAGGCGAAGGTGAAATCGGAAAAGCGCATGATGATCTCCTCCGTCCAGCCGCGCCGGGCCGAGGCGATCAGGCCCAGCGTGACGCCGAAGGTAAGACCGATGCTGACAGCGATGACACCGACCATGATGGTGGACCGGGCGCCCGCAAGCAGCAGCGAGACGATGTCGCGGCCGAAGGAATCGGTGCCGAGCCAATGCGCCGCCGAGGGCGGGCGGAGCTTTGCGGCGATGTCGATTTCGTAAGGCGACCACGGCGTCCATACCAGCGACAACAGCGCCGAAACCAGCACCAGAAGGCTCAGCGTGCCACCGAGGACGAAGCTGCGGTGGCGCAGCGCGCGGCGCCAGAACGTGCGCGCCGGCAGCGGACGCGTTGCGACGGGCGCGTCGATGGTGATGGGCGCGCTCACAGGTCGTGCACCTTGATGCGGGGATCGATGAAGGCATAGAGCACATCGACCACGAAATTGACGATCACCACCATCGCGGCGAGCAACATCACGCAATTGCGCACCACGATCAGGTCGCGGTTGGCGATCGACTGGAAGATCAGGCGACCGAGGCCCGGCAGGTAGAACACGTTCTCGATCACGATGGTGCCGGCGAGCAGATTGGCGAATTGCAGGCCCATCACGGTCATCACGGGGATCATGGCATTCCGCAGCACGTGGCTCCACAGCACCTCGCGCTTGCCGAGGCCCTTTGCGCGGGCGGTGCGGACGAAATCCTCGCGCAGCACTTCGAGCACGGCCGAACGCGTGACGCGCGCGAGGATCGCGGCCTGCACCACCGCGAGCGAGATCGCGGGCAACAGCAGCGACCTGATCCCCGGCCAGATGCCGTCCTCCCAGCCGGCAAAGCCACCGGCCGAAAGCCATTGCAGCCGCACCGAGAACAGCAGCACCAGGAGAATCGCGAACCAGAAATTCGGCAGCGCGATGCCCACTTGGGTCAACGACATCACGCCGACATCGCCGAGCTTGTTGTGGTTGGCGGCGGTGTAGATACCGGCCGAGAGCGCCAGCGTCACCGTGATCGTCATGGCCATGATCGCGAGCGGAATGGTCAGCACCAGCCGCTCGGCGATCAGGCTGCCGACCGGGGTGCCGTAGACGTAGGAATTGCCGAGATCGCCGACGAGGAGGCCCTTGATCCACTGCAAATAGCGAACCGCCAGCGGCTGGTCGAGCCCGAGCTTGACGGTGAGCGCGCGCACCGCGTCGGGCGAAGCATCAGCGCCCATCAGCATCTGCGCTGCGTTGCCGGGCAGCGCGTCCAGCACCAGGAAGATGATCAGCGATGCGCCGACCAGCGTCGCCAGCAGAGTCAACAGACGTCGGAGGACAAAGACGCTCATGCGCGCTCGGCTTCAGGGCTCACCCAGGCCACGATCAACATGTCCGGACGCCTTAAGCAAGCTCTTTGCTGCATCTCCATCTCCTCAAGACGGCCAGCGGGACAGAAGGTCGCTTGACGCCTCGAACAGAGCGCTCACGCGCAGCAATTCCGCGTCGGCCCGGAAACGGCCGACCAGTTGGAGCCCGATCGGCAGCCCGTCGCGGGCAAAGCCCGAGGGAAGGCTGATCGCGGGGTGACCGGTCATGTTGAACGGCATTGTAAAGGGGAACCAATGCGGCCGGACGCTGTCGTAATGCCTGCCGTCGATCTCGATATTGCCGAACAGGTCCTGCTTGATCGGCAGCGCGGTGCGCGTCAGCGTCGGCATCGCCAGCAGGTGACCGCGCGCAAGCAGCGATTGCACGCGGCGGAACAACGCGGTGCGCGCGAACATCGCCTCCTGATAGTCGATGCCGCTGACTTCGCTGGCGAGCGCGAGCTGCTTGAGGAAGGCCTCGCTCAGTTCGTCCCGATGCTCGGCCGCAAGCTTGGCAAAGCGCGTGCGCCAGACGGTGTGGTTGATGGCGCGCCAGATCGGCTCGATGTCGAACCCCTCACCGGAGAATTCCTCGAGCTCGGCCCCTAACCCGGCCAGCCGGTCGAGGCTCACCTTGAAATTGGCGGCGACTTCGGCCGATACCGGACGGCCCGGCGGCGTCAGGCAGTACAGGATCCTCAGCCCGCGCAAATCACCATGCGGGGCGGCGGTGCCGATGAAGTCGGGCACGGGCACGCCGATCGACCAGGGATCGATAGGATCTTCGCCCGCCATCGCCTGCATCATCAGCGCAGTATCGGCGACGGTGCGGGTGGTCGGCGTGACATAGGTCTGGTTGCCGAACACGTCGAGCGCCTGGCTGTGCGGGATCACGCCGTTGCTCTGCTTCAGGCCCACCACGCCGTTGCAGGCGGCCGGAATTCGTGTCGAGCCGCCGCCGTCGGTCGCAATAGCGAGCGGCGCGATGCCGCTCGCCACAGCGACCGCCGCGCCGCCGCTGGAGCCGCCGGAGGAACGGCAGGCGTCCCACGCATTGCGGGTCCGGCCGAACAAGGGTGAATCGGTGAGGCACTTGCTGCCGAACTCCGGCGTCGTGGTCTTGCCGATCAGGATCGCGCCTTCGCTGCGCAACCGCGCGACGGCGACGGCATCCTCGGCCGGCACATTATCCTTGTAGGGAACGGCGCCGAAGGTGGTCTTGACCCCCTTGGTATTGACGATGTCCTTGACGGTTACGGGGATGCCGTGCAGCAGGCCGAGCGGTTCGCCCGCCATCACCTTGCGCTCGGCTTCGCGCGCCGCTGCGATCGCCTCGTCGCCGCACAACGTGATGAAGCAGTTCAATTCGGGCTGGAGGGCCTCGGCGCGGGCAAGCACAGCGCGGGTGAGCTCGACTGGCGAAATCCGCTTTGCCGCGACGAGACCGCGCAGCTCGGTCGCGGACAACAGACAGGGATCGCCGTTCATCGTCACATCACGCTCCGAAGCGGGCCGCCGTTGGCCCGAAGACATTGACAGCGAGAATGACAGTTTTGTTAACTCGCCGTCCAATACGATTTTTATCGCCAACCCATACGCTCTCGGTATGCCAATGGATCTTCGCCGGCTCCGCTATTTTGTCGCCGTCGCCGAGGCGCGCAGCATCGGCAAGGCGGCCGAGCAGCTCCGGATGGCGCAGCCGCCGCTCTCGGTCCAGATCCGCAAGCTCGAGGCCGAGATCGGCGCGCCGCTGTTCCGCCGCGGCACCCGTGGCATGGATCTGACCGAGGCCGGCCAGGCATTGCTGGCGCGCGCCAGCGAAGCGCTGGCGTTGGCAACCGACGGCGCCGAAGCCGCACGCGCGGTTGCTTCGGGACGGCGCGGCCGGCTGTCAGTCGGTTACATGTTCGTGCTGGCGAATGCGATGTTGCCGCGACTCATCCCCGAACTGCGCCGCGCAGTTCCCGGCGTCGATCTCAGCTTCGTTGAGCTGAGCGCCTCAACGCGCGAGGCCCGCGTGCTCGACCGCAGCGTCACAGTCGCGCTGTGTATGCCCGCAATCAATCATCCCGAGATCCAGGTGGCAAAGATCGGTGCACAGCCTTTCATGCTGGCCATGCCGATCCGCTCGCCACTCGCCCGCTTGAGCTCGGTGCCGATGGCCCGGCTGCAGGGCCGCCCGCTGATCGCACTCCCGCATCCGGACCATGGGCCCGCCTCCTCCGCGGTCGTCCCTTTATTGCGTCGGCACCAGGTGGTGATGCCGATCGCCAGCCGGGTGGAGACGGTGCATTCGGCGATGAGCCTGGTCCTGGCCGGCGAAGGTCTCGCCATCCTGCCGGCCTGCGCACAGCTCGGCGCGCCACGCGGAGTCGTGTTCAGACCCCTGCGTGACGTCACTGACTCCCTCGACATCGCAGTCTGTTGGCGGCGGGACTCCCACAGTCCGTTGATCGGAACCTTCCTCAAATGTGCCGAGAAGGCCGTCGCGCGGATGTGACGTGGGCTACCAGTCCCAATTGATCTCGTGGCTCCAAGGCGGATCGGCGCCCGGACGGGTGCAGGTCAGGCCGGCACAATTGGCGGCGAAGGAAAGCGCACGGCGGAGCTCGTCCGCGCCGATGTCCTTCAATCTCGGCCGGGCGATGCGATCCTGCTTGTAAAGTGCCAACAGCAGCGCCGCCTGAAAGCTGTCGCCGGCGCCAATAGTGTCCGCCACCTCGACCTTCGGTGCTTGCACTTCGATCTGCCCTGCTTGCGCATGCCAGGCTATGGCACCGTTGTTGCCGCGGGTGATGACGACGAGGCTCGTCCCCTGCCCCAGCAATGTGCTCGCGCGCTGCTGATACGGCTCCTCGCCGAAGAGATAGGCGAAATCGACGTCCGACATCTTGATGAGATCGGCGCTTCCGGCGAACTCGGCCATTCGGCCGAGATAGGTTGGCTTGTCCTTGACGAGGTTCGGTCGGCAGTTCGGATCGAAGGAGATCGTGGACGACGCCCGCGCGTCTGCGATCAGCGCCTCGGTCTCGGCCGCACCCTGGTCGTTGACCAGCGTGGTCGAGCCGACATGGACGGCCTCGACAGTATCGAACGGAATGGACCCATGCCGGTAAGTCCAGTTCCGCGTCGCGGTCTCGGCATCGTAGAAGGCGTAGTGCGACTCGCCCTCGACAATGCGGACAAAGGCGAGCGTGGTCTGGTGGTCGCTGCGGGTGGCGAGATCGAGTGCAACCTTCGATGCGGAGGCATGATCGGCGATCATGCGCCCGAACAGGTCGGTCGAGATGCCGCCGACGAAACCAGTCGGCGCGCCCAGCCGCGCCATGCCGATCGCGACGTTGAGGCAGGAGCCGCCGACCGCGGGCATCACCGCTTCGCGCCCTTCGACGTTTCGCGTCGGCACGAAATCGATCAGCGCGTCGCCGCAGGCAATCAGCATGTCCTTCAACCTCTCGCGACGCTGCGCATCGCGGCACGGCTGCCGCGATCGAGCTCGCGCAGCAGCTTGTAGACCTCGCGCTTGCGGGCGTGAAACGCGGCCATATCAGGCGCGGTCGGCTCGCTCTTGCGCCCCAGCGCCGACATCTTGGCCATGGTCTCACCGATCGAGGCATAGGCGCCACCGGCGACCGCCCCTAACATCGCGGCGCCCAGCAGCACCGGCTCCTTCGTCTGCGGCAACGCGACCGTGAGACCGGTGGTATCCGCCATGATCTGCCGCACCAAAGGACTGCGGCTGGCACCGCCACCCATGATCATGATGCTGGAGCGGACCCCATGCGCGGCAAAAGCCTCGATGACCTCCGCAAGCCCGTAGGCAAGACCGCAGAGGCCGGCGACGAACAGCCGTTCCATCGCGGCGATGTCGGTGTCGAGATCAAGGCCCGCGATCACCGCGCGCGTGTCGGGATCGGCATAGGGCGAGCGGTTGCCAATGAATTCCGGCAGCACGTGGACGTCGCGCGCCAGCAGCGCGGCGCGGCTAGCACCGCCGGAGCGCGCGATGATGCGGCGCTCGAGGAAATCGATGAGATCGAGGCCTTCGCTGCGTGCCGCCGCGCTCGCCTCGCCATGGCCGGGATGCGACTTGAGGAGATGATCGATCGCAGCGCCCGCGGCGGACTGCCCGCCTTCATTGAGCCAGAAATCCGGCACCATGCCGGAATAATAGGGACCCCAAACGCCCGGCACGAAGCACGGCTCCTTCGTCGTCGCCATGATGCAGGCCGACGTTCCCATGATGTAGGCGAGACGATCGCCGACATCGCTCGGGCCGGCTGCCCCGTCACGGCCGCCAATCGCACCGATACCGCCGGCATGGGCATCGATCAGGGAGGCGCCGACCGGGGTGCCCGGAGGAAGGCCGAGCTCGACTGCTGCTGCCGGCGTGAGCCCGACGCCGAGGCGCGTACCGGGCGCAACGATTTCGGTGCCGATGCGCGCGTATTTTTCGGCGACGAAGTCGGACAGGCCGATGCGCTTGAAGAACGGCGCGCTCCAGCCGCCGCCGTCATGGGCGAGATAGTTCCACTTGCAGGTGACGGTGCAGGTCGAGCGCTGCAGCGCGCCGGTCGCCCGCCAGGTCAGATAATCGGCCAGGTCGAAGAAGTGACCGGCGGCATCGAAACTCGCGCGCAGATGCCGCTTCAGCCATAGCAGCTTCGGCATCTCCATCTCCGGCGAGATCGAGCCGCCGACATAGCGCAGCACGGCATCCTCGGTCTCGTTGATCAGCCGCGCTTCGGCCGTGGCGCGATGGTCCATCCAGACGATGACGTTGCGCTGCGCCTCGCCGGAGGTGCTGACGGTGAGCGGCTCGCCTTGCGGATCGAGCACCACGAGGGAACAGGTGGCGTCGAAACCGATGCCGCCGATGCTGCCCGGCGTAATCGCTGCTTCCGACATCGCCGCGCGCACCGATTTGGCGCAGGCCTGCCAGATGTCCTCCGACGACTGCTCGACGATGTCGCCGGCCTCGTGCCAGATCCTGATCGGATGCCGGGCCGTCGCGAGCAGCGTGCCGGCCTCGTCAAACACCCCTGCCCGCGTGCTCGTGGTCCCCACGTCGACGCCGATATACGCTCGCGGCATGGTCTCTCCCGGTCCGTCCGTTTTGACGGTGAGCCTACCAGCAAGTGTAGCCGCCATCCACCAGCACGATACTGCCGGTCATCAGGCTCGCGGCCTCCGACGAGAGGAACAGCACGACGGAGGCGATCTCCTCAACCTGCCCCATGCGCGCCATCGGAGTTCCACCAATCCAGGCGTCATACATTTTCGGATTGCTCTTCACGAAGGCGTTGAGCGGCGTCTCGATATAGGTCGGCGCCACCGCGTTGACGCGGATGCCGCGCGCGCCCCATTCGGCGGCCAGCGACTTGGTCAGATGGTGCACGGCGGCCTTGGAGGCGTTGTAGAAGCACTGCTCCTGCGGCTTGTTGACGATGAAGCCGCTCATCGAGCCGACATTGACGATGGCGCCGCTTCCAGCCTTCAACATGTGCTTGCCGAACTCGCGGCAGCACCAGAAGGTGCCGTTGAGATTGACGTCGATGACGTTGAGCCAGTGCTCGTCGGTAACGGTCTCGGCCGGCGTCTCGCTCCGCGCGATGCCGGCATTGTTGACGAGGATGTCGACCTTGCCATGGCGGGCGACGAGATCATTTGCCACCTCCGCCACGCGTGTGGTGTTGGTGACGTCCATGATTGCGGTCTCGATGTCGTAGCCCTTCGCCCTCAGGCTGGCTTTGGCGCCGTCGGCGACCTTGCCGTCGCGGTCGCCGATGATGACCTTCGCGCCGGCCTCGGCCAGTGCCTCCGCGCAGGCGAGGCCGATGCCCTGGCCGCCGCCGGTGATGAACGCGGTCTTGCCGCTCAGCCTGAATTTTTCCAGATACATGATCGTCTTTCCGTCTTCTTGCCGTTTCTTGTCAGCCCCGAAGAGCGTTGCCGCTCTCGTCGAAGCGGTGAATGCGCGCAGGGTCGGGCATCAGCGACACCCGGTCGCCGCCATGCAGGCTCAATTCGCCGATGTAGCGCGCCGTCAGCATGCCGAGCGCGCCGGCGTCGACGTAGAGGAAGGTGTCACTGCCGAGATGCTCGGCCACCGCAATGGTTCCCTGCCAGCCGCCACCGCCGTCGCGCTCGATCTTCAGATGCTCCGGCCGAACGCCGATCGTCGCCGCCCCCTTCTGCAAAGCAGGCTCTCCGGTGACGAAATTCATCTTGGGCGAGCCGATGAAGCCGGCGACGAAGAGATTGGCGGGTCGCTCGTAAAGCTCCAGCGGCGAGCCATATTGCTCGATCTTGCCGCCGTTGAGCACGACGATCTTGTCGGCCATGGTCATGGCCTCGACCTGGTCGTGGGTGACGTAGATCGCGGTGGTGCCGAGCTGCTTCTGAAGTCGCGTCACCTCGATGCGCATCTGCACGCGCAGCGCGGCGTCGAGGTTGGAGAGCGGCTCGTCGAACAGGAATGCCTTGGGCTCGCGGACGATGGCACGGCCGATCGCGACGCGCTGGCGCTGGCCGCCGGAGAGCTCGCGCGGCTTGCGGTCGAGGTAGGGCGTGAGATTCAGCGTCGCGGCGGCCGCCTCGACCTTGCGGTTGATCTCGTCCTTCGGCAAGCCCGCCATCTTGAGGCCGAAGCCGATATTGCCGCGCACGCTCATATGCGGATAGAGCGCGTAGGACTGGAACACCATCGACAGCCCGCGCTTGGCGGGCGGCGTATCGACGACGTTCTTGCCGTCGATCAGGATCTTGCCGCCGCTGACGTCCTCGAGCCCCGCGATCAGCCGCAGCAGCGTGGTCTTGCCGCAGCCGGAGGGACCGACGAACACCACGAAGGAGCCATCGGCGATCTCGAGGTCGGCGCCCTTGATGATGTGCACGGGGCCGAAGGATTTCTGCACGCCCTGAAGTGTGATCTGACCCATGATCCGGCAGCCCCCTATTTCACCGCGCCAAAGGTGAGCCCGCGCACGAGCTGCTTCTGGCTGAACCAACCCAGGACGAGAATGGGCGCGATCGCCAGCGTGGACGCCGCCGACAGTTTTGCCCAGAACAGCCCTTCGGGGCTCGAATAGGAGGCGATGAACGTGGTGAGCGGCGCAGCGCTCGAGGTGGACAGGTTCAGCGTCCAGAACGCCTCGTTCCAGGCCAGGATCAGATTGAGCAACAGCGTGGACGCCAGTCCCGGGATCGCCATCGGCGTCAGCACATAGACCAGCTCGCGGCCGATCGTGGCGCCGTCCATGCGCGCGGCCTCTAAGATGTCGCGCGGGATCTCCTTGAAATATGTGAAGAGCATCCAGATGACGATCGGCAGATTCCCGAGGCAGAGGATGAAGACGAGGCCGATGCGGGAATCGAGCAGCCCGAGGCTCTTGTAGATCAGGTAGATCGGCACCAACACGCCGACCGGCGGCATCATCTTGGTCGAGAGCATCCAGAGCAGGATGTCCTTGGTGCGCTTGGTTGGCGAGAACGCCATCGACCAGGCCGCCGGAATGGCGATCAGCAGCGCAATGAGCGTCGAGCCGCCGGCGATGATGATCGAGTTCATCGCGTGGTGCAGATAATCGCTGCGTTCCTGCACGGTCGCGTAGTTTTCGGTGGTCCAGTGGAAGAACAGGAAGGATGGCGGGATCGCGAAGGCCTCGAGCTCGGTCTTGAAGCTCGCCAGCCCCATCCATAGGATCGGAAAGAAGATCAGGAAGCCGAACAGCCAGGCCGCCGCCGTCGATATCATCACCCGCCGCGTCGTCGCCATCCGTGCCATGTCAGGCCTCCAGGTTGCGGCCGACGATGCGGACCAGGAAGAAGGCGACGATGTTGGCGATGACCACCGCGACGAGCCCGCCCGCCGAGGCGCTGCCGACGTCGAACTGGATCAGCGCCTGCGAATAGATCAGGAAGGCGATGTTGGTGGTTTGCAGGCCCGGCCCGCCGCCGGTGGTGACGAAGATCTCGGCGAACACCGTGAGCAGGAAGATGGTCTCGATCAGGATCACCACCGTGATGGGACGCGCGAGGTGCGGCAGCGTGATGTAGATGAAGGTCGAGACGGCGCTGGCGCCGTCCATCTCGGCGGCTTCCTTCTGCTCTTCGTCGAGCGATTGCAGCGCGGTGAGCAGGATCAGGGTCGCGAACGGCAGCCATTGCCAGGTCACGATCAAAATCACCGCAAACAGCGGCACGTCGTTGAACCAATCGATCGGCGTCAGGCCGAACAGCGAAGCGAGCCAGGCGAACAATCCCGACACCGGATGCATCAACAGGTTCTTCCAGACCAGCGCGCTCACCGTGGGCATCACGAAGAACGGCGCAATCACCATCAGCCGCACGAAATTGCGGCCGACCACGGGTTGGTCCATCAGCAGCGCCAGGGGAATGCCGAGCAGGATGGTCAGCGCCAGCACCGAGCCGACCAGCACCAGCGTGTTCTGAAGCGAGGCGAGGAAGGCAGGATCGGTGAGGAAGTAGCGGAAGTTTTCAAGGCCGACGAACGATTCCGAGCCGGGATCGAGCAGGCTGTAATGCAGCGTCGAGAAGTAGATCGTCAGCGCCAGCGGGACGATCATCCAGATGAACAGCAGTCCGACGGCCGGGGTCAGGAGCGACCGCGCAAGAAGCTGCGTCTGCCGGGTTGCCATTCTTGGCGCTCCGCTCGGAGGAAGAAGGGCGGCCATCCAGCAAGGATGGATGGCCGCAAGTTTGAGCTCAGGGAGAGCCCGGGTTCACTTGATGTAGCCGGCGCGCTTCATCTCGCGCTCGGTAGCGGACTGCGCAGCCGTGAGCGCCGCATCGACCGTCATCGATCCCGCAAGCGCCGCCGAGAACTGCTGGCCCACCTGCGTGCCGATGCCCTGGAATTCAGGGATGGCGGCGTATTGCACGCCGACGTAGGGAACGGGCTTCACCGTCGGCTTGTTGGGATCGGCGGCGTTGATCGAGGCCAGCGTCAGTTTCGCAAACGGCGCGACCTTCAGGTACTCATCGTTCTGGTAGAGCGAGGTACGCGTGCCCGGCGGCACGTTGGCCCAGCCCTCCTTCGAGGCCACCAGCTTGGTGTAGTCCTTGCTGGTGGCCCAGGCGATGAACTTCTCGGCTGCTTCCGTCTTCTTGGAGCCGGCAGGGATTGCGAGATTCCAGGCCCACAGCCAGTTGGCGTTCTTGCCGAGCCCGGTGTTGGGCGCGAGCGCGAAGCCGACCTTGTCGGCGACCTTGGACTCCTTGGGGTTGGTGACGAAGGACGCCGCGACCGTGGCGTCGATCCACATCGCGCATTTGCCGGCGTTGAATAGCGCCAGATTCTCGTTGAAGCCGTTGGAGCTGGCGCCGGGAGGCCCGGCTTCCTTCATCAGGTTGACGTAGGTGGTGAGTGTCGTCTTCCATTCCGGCGTGTTGAACTGCGGCTGCCACTTTTCGTCGAACCAGCGCGCGCCATAGGAATTGGCCATTGCCGAGAGGAACGCCATGTTCTCGCCCCAGCCTGCCTTGCCGCGCAGGCAGATGCCGTAGGTGCCGGCGCTCTTGTCGGTCAGCTTCTTGGCCGCATCGATCACGAAATCCCAGCTCGGCTTTTCCGGCATCTTCAGGCCGGCCTTCTCGAACAGATCGGTGCGGTACATCACCATCGAACTCTCGCCGTAGAACGGCGCGGCGTAGAGCTTGCCGTCGGCGGAGACCGCGTCCTTGATCTTGGGCAGGAGGTCGGCGACGTCGTAATCGGCGCCGAGGTTGGCGAGCGGTACCAGCCAGCCCTTCTTGGCCCAGATCGGCACCTCGTAGGTGCCGATGGTGAGGACATCGAACTGGCCACCCTTGGTGGCGATATCGGTGGTGACGCGCTGGCGCAGCACGTTCTCCTCCAGCGTCACCCATTTCACGGTGATGTCAGGGTTCTTCTTGGTGAACTCACCCGTCAGCCCCTGCATGCGGATCATGTCGCCATTGTTGACGGTGGCGATCGTCAGGGTCGTTTCGGCCATCGCCGGGACGGCCAGTAGCAGGCAAGACGCGCCGCAGACGGCGCCCAGGACATGTTTCACGGTGACCTCCCCTCAGTTCGCGTTTTGGGCATATGCCCACGCGTTGGGCGTATGTTCAGCGCAAGGGCGGCACGTTGTCAAGCAGGCGCGTGGGCATTCCAGCAACTTGTGAGTGCTGCGGTGCGGGAAGGATGGGGAGGTTTTGCTTCACCCACGGCTGTCGTGCTCCGCGAACGCGGAGCATCCAGTGTGGTAGGCACGCGAAGCGTGAGCGCTTTACCGCTCCAGAATCGCTCTTGCCGTCGCCTCGTCCGTGATCAATCCGTTGATCAGCCCGCCGCTCAGCGCGGCTGCAATCGCCGCCACCTTGGCTGCGCCCACCGCCGCACCGATGGTCGTGGTCTTCGCCGGCACTTCCGGCGGAATGCTGGTGAGGCGCTTGTTGGTGCCGGCCTTGAGCAGGCGCCCCTTGGCGTCATAGGCCCAGCCGGTGATCTCGCCGATGGCGCCAAGCCGCATCATCTCGAACAATTCGTCGCGGGTGACGAAGCCGTCGACGTGCACCTGCGCCTTCTGATCCATCTGGCCGATGCCGACGAGGCGCAAGTCAGCCCTTGCCGCGACCGCCTTCACCTTCGCGATCGGCTCGATGCGCACCATCCTGTTGCGCTCGTCTTCCGACGACATCAGGAACGGCAGCGGCATCGGATAGTGCCGCGCGCCGGTGCGGTCGGCGAGCCGGCCGACGGTGTCGTAGAAGCTCGCCGAGCCGTCGGCGGAGATATTGCCGACCAGCGAGACGATCTGGTGATTGGGCCGCTCGATCGGCGTGACGCGCTCGACGGCGGCACGCACCGCCCGGCCCGTGCCGAGCGCGACGATCACGGGCGTCTCCGAACGCAGCGTGGAATCGAGCAAATTGGCGCAGCGCTCGGCGATTCCAGCCACCGCCTGCGGCGCGGCCGGATCGGCCGGCACCACCTCGCAATGAACGAGGTCGAACCGTTGCTTCAAGCGCGCCGCCAGCTCCATGCAGGCTGCGATGGGGTGCTCGAGCCGGAAGGTGATGAGCCGCTCGGCGAGGCACAACGAGACCAGCCGCTGCGCCGAAGCCCGCGACACCTGAAGCATCTTTGCGATCTCGTCCTGTGTGTGACCGGCAATGAAATAGAGCCAGCCGGCGCGCGCGGCGTCGTCGAGTCTCGACTTGTCGTTCTCGGCGGCCATGCGCGCTCACACCTCCCAGAGATCGCTCATATGTGTAAAGACCCGATCGGCCCCGGCGGCCGATAATATAGCCCGGCCATCGCGGCTGCGATAATGGCCGCCGCCGACAAATCCCCAGACGGTCATGCCGGCCGCCTTACCCGCCTGCACGCCGCTGACGCTATCCTCGATCACCAGCGTGCGCGATGGCGGCGTGCGCATGCTCTCGGCCGCATGAAGAAAGAGATCAGGCGCCGGCTTGCCGTGCCTGACCATCTGCGCGGTGTAGATCCGATCGCCGAAATATGCCCGAAGACTGGTGACGTCGAGCGAGAGCGAGACGCGGTCGAGATCGCTCGACGAGGCCACGCAGAACGGCACGGTCAGTCCGGAGATCGCCGCCTCCACCCCGGGAATCGGCGCGAGCGAGGCGGCAAAATTCTCCAGCACACGCGACTTCAGTCGGGGCGGGAAGGCGTCCGTCAGCGAGTGCCCGAGATCGCGATAATGCTGCTCGACGGCCTTGGTGCTGCGTCCGAGAAACAGCTCGAGCGCCTGCTCCTCGCTGAGCACGAGACCGAATTCCGCCAGGACCTCGGACAGGCAGCGGCAGCTCAAGAGTTCGCTGTCGACGAGCACACCATCACAGTCGAAGATGATCAGATCGGGATTTGGCCGGCCCTGCTCCATCCGGCCATTCGATCATATACCCAAGCCTTGAGCAATAGCCCAACGCCCAGTTGCATGAACCGCATCAGTGTGCCACCTGCCGGTAGATCGCCGGCAGTGCCGCGGGCAATCGTTTGATGTTGCCGACGATCGCATAGCCGCTGCGCCCGAACAGGGCCGGAAAATAGGATTGCGCCCCCGCGTCGATCGTTACGCCGAACACCGTGATCCCGAGCCGGCGCGCTTCCTGCACGGACTTTCTGGTGTCTTCGACCGCAAAGCGCCCTTCATAGTGGTCGACGTCGTTCGGTTTGCCGTCGGTGAGGACGAGCAGCAGCTTCTTGCGCTGCGGCTGGCGTGCAAGCTCGGCGGCGGCATGCCGTACCGCCGCACCGATCCGCGTGTAATAGCCGGGCTTGAGCGCGCCAATGCAGCGCTCGACCACGTCACTCATCGGCTCGCCGAACGCCTTAACCGTCTCGAGCCGCACCCAGGAGCGCCGGCGCGAGGTGAAGGTCAGGATGTTGTGGTGATCGCCGCAGGCGGATAGGCCGTGGGCAAGCACGAGCAGCGCCTCCTTCTCGACGTCGAGCACGCGGTAGCCATTGGCCCAGGCGTCCGTGGAGAGCGAGACGTCGACCAGCAGCGTGACAGCGAGATCGTGACCTTGCGGGCGCATCGCCAAATGGACGCGATCAAGACCGCTGCTGCTGCCGGCGCGGAGATCGCACCGCGCACGCACCAGCGCGTCTAGATCCAGATCATGCCCGTCGGCCTGAGCCCGCATCAACTCATGGCGCGGCCGCAGGACCTCGAAGCGGCGGCGCACCTGGCGGATGTGCCGGCGCATGGTCTCGTTGGGCGTCCAGCTTTCCCCATTCTCGGGGGCGGCAGATGCGAGTACGCGGCAATGATCCGGCAAATAGGAGCCGCTGCGATAATCCCACTCCGGATAGGTCAGGTCCGCAGTCAAGCGCGAGGCATCGAGGGCCTCCGGCGGGAGGTCGAGATCAAACTTGAACCGGCCCGCCGGCTTGCCGCTGCGGCGGCTGAGCGTTATCTCCTCGAGATCGTCCGCCGCCTTCTGCGCATCCTCCTCCTCACTGTCATCGGTGGGGCGGTCGACATTGACCATCTCGGCCATCGCGAGAATTTTCTCGAAGCGGTTGAGTACGAAGGGATCGCGGCGATTGGCGCCGTCCTCGCGCTCGCGCACGGCAAAGTGCTTGCGATTGTCCTCGCTCGCGGCCTCCGCACCATCGGCGCATTCATCCACGCCCGCATGCGCAGGCGACAGCTCGCGGGTCCAGCAATCGCCCCACAGCGGGCACGGAAGCATCGAGCGATAGCCAGGCGGCGCCTTGACCAGCAGCGGCTCCGTTCCCATCATCGCGGGCCACAGCTTGCCCGCAGGCGCCTTTCCGGTTCCGAGTAGCCCCAGCACGATCTGCTCGACCTCCTGCTCGATGCGCGGCAAGGGGCGACGCGGCCTGGCTTCGGCAGTTGCTGCGGCGAGTTGCGCATAGTCGTCGACGAGGCCGGGAAATTGCGCGAGCACGAAGACCGCCGTCTCGCTGGCCCGGCGCAACACCAGAAGATCCCGCCGCAGCGGATCGGATTCGGTGATGGTTTCGATCGGCGCGGCTGCGAACCATGTCGCGAGCCAGCGATAGAGCGCTGCATTCAGCGCGTTGTCGGGAAAGATCGCGATGCTTTCAGGAAGGAAGATGGAGGTGGCATCGCGGCCCGGCTGCTCCAGGCGCTCGTCACCGAGACCGATGCGTTGCCGCCAGCCGAGCCGATGCCCGGACTTGCGCGCGCCGGCACCGGCGATCTGCACACCCGCCTCACCGCCCAGCGCGCGGAACATCACCGCGAGCCTGTTTCTCATTTCCGCAAGCGAGACCGCATGCTCGGCATGAACCGGATAGCTGGCGGTGCCACCGACCATGCGGTGCCAGGCGCGGCCGACGGTCTCTTCCAGTTCGAGGAAATCGAGCATCGGAGCCGCCTCAGCCGATCACGGCACGCGCGACGTCCAGCAGCGCCGCCTTGACATCGGCATCGTCGGTCAGCGGCTCGATCATGCCAGCGAGCACGGCATCGGCCGTCGGCATGCCGGCCGCAATCAGGGTCGCGCAATAGACGACGAGCCGGGTCGAGACACCCTCCTCCAGGTCGTGGCCCTTCAGCGCGCGCAGCCGGCCAGCCAGCCCGACCAGCGGCCGCACGCGCTCCGGCGATAGTCCGCTCTCGGCGGCGACCACCGCAATCTCCTGCTCCGGCGGCAGGAAGCCGAACTCGATCGCGACAAAGCGCTGCCGCGTCGACGGCTTGAGCGCCTTGAGCAGCGTCTGATAGCCTGGATTGTAGGAGACGACGAGCATGAAGCTGTTCGGCGCAGCAAGCTGCTCGCCGGTACGCTCCAGAGGCAGGATGCGGCGATCGTCGGTCAGGGGATGCAGCACCACCGTTACGTCCTTGCGCGCCTCCACGACCTCGTCGAGATAGCAGATGCCGCCCTCGCGCACCGCCCGCGTCAACGGGCCATCGCTCCACACGGTATCGCCGCCCCTGAGCAGATAGCGGCCGGTGAGATCGGCCGCGGTGAGATCGTCGTGGCAGGCGACGGTGTGCAGCGGCAATCCCAGCCGCGCCGCCATATGCGTGACGAAGCGCGTCTTGCCGCAGCCGGTCGGCCCCTTCAGCAGCACCGGCAGCTGATTGCGCCAAGCGTGCTCGAACAGCGCGCATTCGTTGCCACTGGCAATATAGGCGGGCGGCTGAGGTTCGGGCTTCGCCACGGCGAGAAGTGCTGCATTCATGGTCTTTCTCCGGAATTCACATAGTGACGGCGGCCGCAGCGAGCCACGGCCGCCTTTGGGCGCTCACTCGGCCGGCTGCAACGCGCCGGGGATGACCGGCTGACGGGCGCGACCGGGCACAAGCACGGCCCACACGAACATCAGCGCGGAGATCGCGACGAACACGCCGGACCCCAGCCGGACCCAGTAAAACATCGCGAGTTGGTCCTGCACGTCCATGTAGCCCTGGCCGAGCACGCGCTGGAGATGGACCTGGACCACGCCGGCGAAGGTCAGCGCGAAGGTCATCACCATCATGGCGGTGCACATGATCCAGAAGCTCGCCATGGAGAGCCATTGATTGTAGGGCGCACGCCCTCTGATCTGTGGGATCGCATAGGCCATCACGGACAGGTTCAGCATCACATAGGCGCCGAAGAAGGCGAGATGGCCGTGCGCGGCGGTAACCTGGGTGCCGTGGGTGTAGTAGTTGACCGAGGACAGGGTGTGCAGGAAACCCCAGACACCGGCGCCGAGGAACGCCATGACCGAGCAGCCGACCGACCACAACAATGCAGCGCGGTTCGGGTGCTTGCGGCCGGCCTTCCAGGTCATCTGCACCGTGAAGATCACCATGGTGAAGAACGGCGCGACCTCGAGCGTGGAGAACAGCGAGCCGATCCACTGCCAGTAACCGGGCGCGCCGATCCAGTAGAAATGATGGCCGGTGCCGAGGATGCCGGAGAACAGCGCCAGCCCGATGATGACGTAGAGCCACTTCTCGACCACTTCGCGGTCGATGCCGTTGAGCTTGATCATGAGATAAGCGAGCACGGAGGCCATGATCAGCTCCCAGACGCCCTCGACCCAGAGATGAACAACATACCACCAGTACATCTTGTCGACCGCGAGATTTACCGGGTTGTAAAAGGCGAACAGGAAGAAGATCGCAACGCCCCACAGCCCGAATAGCAGGATGTTGGTGATCGTGGTCTTACGGCCCTTCAGCGCCGTCATGGTGACGTTGAACAGGAACATCAGGCAGACGACGACGATGCCGACCTTGATGATGAAGGGCTGTTCGAGGAATTCGCGGCCCTCGTGGTATTGGAAGAGATAACCGACCACAGCTACACCCGCAGCACCGAAAAACATCCAGAACTGGATCTTGGCCAGCAGCGGGCTGTAGAGCTCTGTCTCGGTTTCCTCGGGCAGCAGGAAGTAGGTCGCGCCCATGAAGCCGATCAACGACCACACGATCAGCGCGTTGGTGTGGATCATCCTGACGACGTTGAACGGCAGCAGGGTCGACAGCGTGTTGGGCAGGACGTAGATCGTTCCAGCGACGAGGCCGAATAGGACCTGCGCCACGAACAGGGTCAGCGCGCCGTAGAAATACAGCATCGCGACTTTCTGGGTCTGATATTTCATCTCAGGCTCTCTGTCTTGAGGGATTTCAGGAAGCGATGCGCTCAGCCCGCCTTGTTCGGCGGCCACTCTTGGCGCTTGATCTTGCTGGTCCATTGCAGGAAGTCGGCGAGATCATCGAGCTCCTGGTCGGTGAGGTTGAATTGAGGCATCTGCCGGCGGCCCGGTGCGCCCGAAGGCTGCGACTGCATCCAGGCCTTCAATGTCTCGCGCGCGGCGGCCGGATCCTCGTTGCCACCCCAGCGATCCCAGACATTGCCGACTTCAGGCGCAAAGTAGGCGCCCTCGCCCAGCAGGGTATGACAGTTGATGCAAGAATTCTTCTCCCAGACGTGCTTGCCGCGGGCAACCGAAGACGTCAGCGTGGCTGCGTCGGTCGATGTCGTGGCCATGTAGTAATGGCTGTGCGCCGTTAGCCCTATGAAGATGGCGAAGAAAAAGGCCGAGCCGCCGTAGAAGACGTTTCGAGCGGCCGACTTGGTCAGGCGTTCAGCCATTGCCAATCCTTTCCGGTTGATTCCTGCGAAATTGCGATGGTGTGATTTATTGCCGCTTTGCCCGGCCCGTTCTTTGTCAGGGCGCAATGAGCGCGTCAGATCAGGGCGACGAGCGCCGAGGCGAGCCAGGCAAGCAGCAGCACGATGAGGATCCAGCTCGCGACGAGACCGCGCCAGAGTGCGACGACGGCGCGAAGATCCATGAAGTCGAGCGCGATGCGATGCCCCTTGAGCGCGGCGAAGGCAAGCAGCAGAGCGTTGCCGAGCAGCGCCCGTGGTATCAGCGGCGGCAGCAGGACGGTCGCAAGCGCAAGGCCGATCAAGGCGATCCAGGTGACGTCGACACGATCTGGCATCGTCATTTCACCAGATACAGGATCGGGAACATCACGATCCAGACCAGATCGACCATGTGCCAGAAGGCCGTTCCCGTCTCGACGCCTGATATCCCGGCTCGGCGGCAGACCACGGCGAGAATGATGATGCCGAGGCCAACGTGCAGGAGATGAAAGCCGGTCAGCAGGAAGTAGAGCGTGAAGAAGGGATTGGTCTCAAGCCCGACCCCGCGCCCGGTTTCTTCGGCGTACTCTGCGAGCTTGATCGCGATGAAAAGGCAGCCGAGCGCCATGGCGCCGAGAAGCCAGTATCGTGTCGTTGCCCGTTGTCCATTCCGCACGGCCTTGGTCGCCCGGGCCGCCGCCCAGCCGCTGGTCACCAGCACGACGGTATTGAGGCCGGCGAGATGCGAATCGAGCGTGGCCTGCCCGGCCGCGAACATCGCGGGGTGAATCGCGCGGGCGACAGAGAAGGCGCCGAGGAGCAGGCCGAAGGCGACGAGTTCGCTGAAGATCAGCACCCAGATCATGGGATCGCCGGGGAGATCCTGCAGGATTCCCCAGCCTGTTTCCTGCTGTTCGCACTCGGCCGTCGACATCGTCTTTCCGGATCAGGACACCGGTCAGACTTAGCTCGGCCACCCGGTTCCGAATTTGTTGCCGGACAAACTGGAGGACTGCAGGGCTCCTGTTTGCGCCGACACAACGTTCAGCCAGCCGTTTCGCGGTACGAACCGGCTCAGAGCTTCACGGAGCGCCGGACGATCCCATGAGCGATGCACAGATCGGGCTGATGACCGCAACACCCATCATCATTGCCTTCGCCATCGCGCTCAGGCGCATGGGCGTGCTGTCGACGGTGGGAACCGTATCGGCGGTGGGGCTCTCGATCGGGATCGCGACCGTGCTGTTCACGACGCAATCACCGCTGCCGTAGTGCTTAGGACCGTAGCCCGGATGCAGCGCAGCGCAATCCGGGAAATCTCACCAAGCGCAGAGACCCGGATTACGCTGCGCTGCATCCGGGCTACGAAGCGCTACCGCCGCTGATTGTACACGTCGATGCACACCGCGCCCAGCAGCACCAGGCCCTTGATGACCTGCTGATAGTCGATGCCGATGCCGAGGATGGACATGCCGTTGTTCATCACGCCCATGATCATGGCGCCGACCACGGCACCGCCGACTCGCCCGACACCGCCATAGGCCGAGGCGCCGCCGATGAAGCAGGCGGCAATGACGTCGAGCTCGAAGCCGAGGCCGGCCTTCGGAGTCGCCGTGTTGAGCCGCGCGGCGAAGACGAGGCCGGCAAGCGCGGCGAGCACGCCCATGTTGACGAAGGTGAGGAAGGTCAGGCGCTCCGTCTTGATGCCCGACAGGCTCGCCGCCTTGGCGTTGCCGCCGACGGCGTAGATCTGCCGGCCAATCACGGTGCGGCGGGTGACGAAGCCGTAGAGCGCGATCAGCGCGGTCATGATCACCAGCACGTTCGGCAGGCCGCGATGCGAGGCGATCAGATAGGTGAAATACAGCACGGCGCAGGCGAGCAAGATGCTCTTGCCGAGGAAGAACGCATAGGGTTCGACCTCGATGCCGTGCGACTGCTCGCGCGACCTTCCCTTGGCGCTGGCATAGACGAGCCCGAGCGCGAGAACGGCGCCGATCAGCATCGAGGTCGGATGCAGCGTGCCGGCCTCGGGCAGCAGTTCCGGAATGAAACCCGAGGACAGCTTCTGGAAGGTGGCCGGGAACGGCCCGAGCGACTGGCCCTGCAACACCGCGAGCGCTAGGCCCTTGAACACCAGCATGCCCGCCAACGTCACGATGAAGGAGGGGATCTTGAAATAGGCCACCCAATAGCCCTGCGCCGCACCGATCGCGCCACCGAGCGCGAGGCAAGCGATGAAGGCGAGCGTATAATCGACCTTGTAGGTCACCATCAGCAAGGCCGCCACGGCGCCGATGAAGCCTGCGACCGAGCCGACCGAAAGGTCGATATGGCCAGTGACGATGACCAGCAGCATGCCCAGCGCCATGATGACGATGTAGCTGTTCTGCAGCACCAAGTTGGTGAGGTTGAGCGGCTGCAGCAGCGTGCCGCCGGTCACGACCTGGAAGAACAGCATAATTGCAACCAGCGACATCAACATGCCGTAATTGCGCAAATTGTTCTTGATGAAGCTGCCGTGCCGGCGCTCCTCGGGCAGCGAAACCGTCTTGTCGGTCATAGCTGCGATCCTCCCATCTCCGCGGCCGCGGGCGCGGCGTTCCCAATGCTTCGTTCGTTGCGCATGATGGCGCGCATGATCTTTTCCTGTGTCGCCTCTGAGCCCTTGAACTCGCCGACGAAGGCGCCGTCGTTCATGACGCAGATGCGATCGCAGATGCCGAGCAGCTCGGGCATCTCCGAGGAGATCACCACGACGCCGCGGCCGGCTTCCGCAAGCTCGTTGATGATACAGTAAATCTCATATTTGGCACCGACGTCGATACCCCTGGTCGGCTCGTCCAGGATCAGGACCTTCGGGTCGGTCATCAGCCATTTCGACAGCACGACCTTTTGCTGGTTGCCGCCGGAGAGCTGGCCGGTCTCCTGGTAGACGTCGGAGCAGCGGATGCGCATGCGGTTGCGGTAGTCGCTGGCGACCTTGAGCTCGGCGATGTCGTCGATCACCCTGCCAGGTGCAACCTGGTCGAGGCTCGCCAGCGTAATGTTCTTGCGGACGTCGTCGGCAAGGATCAGGCCGAGCTGCTTGCGGTCCTCGGTGACGTAGGCTAGGCCGGCGTCGATCGCGGCGGCGACGCTCGGCAGCGCGATCTCACGGCCTTCGAGCCGGATAGTGCCGCTGATATTGGTGCCCCAGGAGCGGCCGAACAGGCTCATGGCGAACTCGGTGCGCCCTGCCCCCATAAGCCCGGCAATGCCCACGACCTCGCCGCGCTTGACACCGAAACTGACGTTCTTGATCACCTGCCGCTCGGGATGGATGGGGTGATAGACCGACCAGTTCTCGACGTCGAGCACGGGCTCGCCGATCTTCACGTTGCGCTCCGGGAAGCGGTGCGCCATATCGCGGTTGACCATGCTGCGGATGATGCGGTCTTCCTGGATCGGCTCGGCATGGCAGTCGATGCTGTCCACCGTGCGGCCATCGCGCAGCACGGTGATGTGGTCGGCGACCTTGGCGACCTCGTTCAGCTTGTGTGAGATCAGGATCGAGCCGATGCCCTGCTCGCGGAAGGTCATCAGGCGTTCGAGCAGCGCGGCGCTGTCGGCCTCGTTAAGGCTCGCGGTCGGCTCGTCCAGGATCAGCATCCGCACCCGCTTGGACAGCGCCTTGGCGATCTCGACGAGCTGCTGCTTGCCGACGCCGAGATCGGTGATCAGCGTATCCGGCGATTCCTTCAGGCCGACCTGCGCCAGCAGCTCGCGCGTGCGCCGGTAGACCTCGTCGCGGTCGATCACCCCCAACTTCGACGGCGGATGCGACAGGAAGATGTTCTCCGCGATCGACATCAGCGGGATCAGCGCCAGCTCCTGATGGATGATGATGATGCCCAGCGCCTCGGAATCATTGATGTCGCGGAAGCGGCGCTCCTCGCCCTCGAAGACGATGGTGCCCTCGTAGCTGCCGTGCGGATAGACCCCGCTCAGCACCTTCATCAGCGTCGACTTGCCGGCGCCGTTCTCGCCGACGAGCGCATGGATCTGCCCGGCGCGAACCGAGAAGTTGACGTCGCGCAACGCCTGCACGCCGGCAAAGCTCTTGCTGACGTTGCGCATCTCCAGCATGGCGGTCATGGCTTTGGTGTCCCTTGCGTTACTTCGCCTCTCCCCGCGTGCGGGGAGAGGTTGACTGATATCGGTGCATCCACATCGTCATTGCGAGCGCAGCGAAGCAATCCAGACTATTTCCGCGGTGGCAGACTGGATTGCTTCGCTGCGCTCGCAATGACGGAGTGCATACCAACCACTGCCCGTATGGAAAGAGGCCCCTCACCCTAACCCTCTCCCCGCAGGCGGGGAGAGGGGAAAAAGAGAGAGTCTTACTGGAACTGCGACTTCTTGTAGTAGCCGCTGTCGACCAGGGTCTTCTCCCAATTGTCCTTGTAGACCACAACCGGCTTCAGCAGATAGGACGGCACAGTCTTGACACCATTCTCGTAGGTCTTGGTGTCGTTGACGGTGACCTGCTTGCCGGCGAGCGCGGCGTCGACCATGTCGGCGGTCACCTTGGCGAGGTCGCGGGTGTCCTTGAAGATGGTCGAGTACTGGTCGCCGCGCAGCATCGCCTTGATCGAGGGCACCTCGGCATCCTGGCCCG
Source organism: Bradyrhizobium sp. NBAIM01 (assembly GCF_020194115.1). Lineage (NCBI taxonomy): Bacteria > Pseudomonadati > Pseudomonadota > Alphaproteobacteria > Hyphomicrobiales > Nitrobacteraceae > Bradyrhizobium > Bradyrhizobium sp. NBAIM01. Next base: position 162,281 of record NZ_JADYVU010000008.1, read on the forward strand.
AGATGATGGGCATCGGCTGGCCGGCACTGCCGTAGCCGACGCCCTTCAGCGAGGAGATGATGCCGATCGAGAGGCCGTCATAGGGCGACAGCACGGCGTTGACCTTCTTGTTGCCGTAGTAGGCGCTGAGCAGGTTGTCCATGCGGGCCTGCGCCGTGGCGCCGTCCCAGCGCAGGGTCGCGACCTTATCCATGCCCATCTGGCCGGACACGACGACGAGCTTGCCGCTGTCGATATATGGCTTCAGCACGCTCATGGCGCCGTTGTAGAAGAAGTAGGCATTGTTGTCGTCGGGCGAGCCGCCGAACAGCTCGATGTTGAAGGGGCCCTTGCCGTCCTTCAGGCCGAGACCTTGCACGATCGACTCCGCCTGGAGCACGCCGACCTGGAAGTTGTCGAAGGTCGCGTAATAGTCGACGTTCGGCGTGCCGCGGATCAGGCGGTCATAGGCGATCACGGTGATGCCTTTTGCTTTCGCCTGCTTGAGCACGTCGGACAAGGTGGTACCGTCGATCGCGGCGATCACCAGCGCCTTGGCGCCCTTGGTCACCATGTTCTCGACCTGGGAGAGCTGGTTCGGGATGTCGTCCTCGGCATATTGCAGGTCGGTGTTGTAGCCGCGCTCCTTCAGCACCTTGACCATGTTGTTGCCGTCGTCGATCCAGCGCGCCGAGGACTTCGTCGGCATGGCGATGCCGACCGTCGCCTTCTGGGCGAAGGCAGCGACGCCTGTGGCCATCGTGGCGGCACTGGCCAACGCCAGCGCGAGAAATGTTGTCTTCAGTTTCAGCATGTTTCACTCCCTTTGGGTGTCAGACTTTCTTCGTGATGTCGAGAACGACGGTCGTGTACGGCTTGGGCCTCCTATGCGAGCTTGACGTCGGGTTCCGCGCGTCCGCGCGCGGTTGCTTCGAGCAGAAAGGTGCAGCCGGCTTGCGGATCGGCAGCGCGTGCCGCCGTGTCCATATCCTGCCAGGCCGACGTGACGAGCAGGCGCGACAGGTCGGGGCCGACGAAGGCGGGGCAGCTCGCCTGCTTCGCCGGCACGCTAAGCGAACGCAGGCGCTCGCCTTGCGGCGAGTAGACGTCGATCCGGCTCGCGCCCCAGCACGCATTCCAGATCTGCCCGTCGGCGTCGCATACCGAACCGTCGAGACCGCCGATGCCGCTGTGGCGCAACAGCACCTCCGGCTCGCCGCGCGGCAGGCCGGTCGCGGGGTTGAGCGGCACGGCATAGAGCACCGCACGCGGCGTGTCGGTGAAGTAGCCGGTGGCGCCGTCGGGCGAGAAGCAGATCGAATTGGGAATGCTGATGCCGGGAAACAGCGTCGAGATCTTGCCGCGATGAAGGGCGTAGATCGCGCCCGCCTTCGGCTCGGCTTTCTTGCCCATGGTGCCGATCCAGAACGTACCGGATTGATGCACGCGGCAATCGTTTGAGCGCGTCGCCGGATTGTCCGCTTCGAGCGGACAGAACAGCGTCATCGCACCATCAGCGAGCTTGCGGATATAGAGGCCGTCCTCGGCGACGATCAGCTGCCGCTCGGCGTCGATGCGCCCCAGCGCGCTCGCCATCCGACCGAGCGCGTGGGTGCGGACAGCGCCGCTGCCGAGTTGCGCCTCGAACAGCTTGCCTTCGCGGATGTCGAACCACCAGGCCGTATTCGTGGTCACGTCATAGGTCGGACCTTCGCCGAGATGGCAAGGATGGTTCGAGAGGACAGCCGTCGGCACCTGCTCCATCATGGCGACCTCACTGAGAAGCGATAGACCGTGTGATGGCGATAGACCTCGCCGGAATCGAGGCGCGGGCTCGGAAAGTCCGGCCGGTTCGGCGCGTCGGGCCAGATGTGCGGCTCCAGGCACATGGCGTCCGATTGCCGGATCAGCTTGCCGCCCTTGCCGGACATCGTACCGTCGAGATAATTGCCCGAATAGACCTGAAGTCCGGGCTGATCGGTGAGCAGCTCCATGATGCGCCCGGAGCGCGGCGCCTCCAGCCGCGCCGCGAGCGCAAGCTTGCCGTCGCGCCCGAGACAATAGGTGTGGTCGTAGCCCCTGCCGTTTTGCAATTGCGGGTCGCCTTCGCGGATGCGCTCGCCCACCGGCCACGGTTTGCGGAAATCGAACGGCGTGCCGGCCACGCTGCGCGGCGGCTCCGGCAGCGGAATGGCGGTGGGATCGATGGCGAGGAACTGCTCGGCGGCGACCATCAGGCGGTGGTCGAGAATGGACGTCTCTGACGTCGCACCCTCGAGATTGAAGAAGCTGTGGTTGGTCAAATTGACGACGGTCGGCCGGTCGGTCCGCGCTTCCATCAGCAGCGACAGCTCGGTCGGCCCGGTGATGCGATAGGTCACGCGAACGTCGAGCCTACCGGGATAACTCTCCTCCCCGTGCGGGCTGACATAAGTGAGCGTCACGGCGGGCTCGGCGCCCTCGTCGATGTCCGCGATCTCCCAGAGCTTGCGATCAAAACCCTCGAGCCCGCCATGCAACGCATTCGGACCGTTGTTGACCGCAAGCTGCACCGTCTCGCCTTGAAGCGAAAACTGTCCCTTGGCGATGCGGTTGGCATAGCGGCCGACGGTGGCGCCCAGAAACTTCCGTTCGGCGAGATAGCCGGCGAAGGCATCATGACCAAGCACGACGTCCTCATATCCGCCGTTGGCATCCGGCGCGATCAACGCCTGCAGCACCGCGCCGTAGCTGATGATGCGCGCCTCGAAGCCGCCCTCCCCGCGCAGCACGACGCGCTCGACCTCGCGGCCGTCGGGCAGCGTCCCGAACACGTCTCTTGTGATTGTTGATGCGGCCATGCTCAATCCACAAACGGTTCGACGATCGTGCGCTTGCCGAGCAGGAAGGCGTCGGCGACGAGACGGAGCGGCGTCAGATCGACGTCACTTGCGCCGGTTGCTGCGAGCGCGACGAAGCGTCGGTAGAGCCCGCGATATTCCTCATCGGGCCCTTCGGCAAGCACCTTGCCGTCGACGGCCATGCGCGCGCCACCGCTGGACAGCGTCAGCCGGCCCTGATCGGTTTCGACGAGGATATCCCAGCTCTGCGGCCCGGTCTGGCGGAAGTCGAACTCAGCGGTCACGGGCAGGCCGCTGATATCCGTCAGGTTCACGTTCGCCGCGATCGGCGCCTGGCAATTGGCTGGAAAGGCCAGCTCGGCCGCGGTGACGAACACGGGCTTCGGCAGAATCCTGGTCAGGATCGACAGCGCATTGATGCCCGGATCGAACACGCCGAGGCCGCCGGGCTCCCAGATCCAGCCCTGCCCGGGATGCCAGACACGCACGTCTTCCTTCCAGCTGATGTGAACGGATTTGATGTGCCGATCAGTGAGCCATTGCCGGGCCGGCTCCACCGCCGGCGCATAGCGCGAATGCCAGGTCGCAAACAATGTCCGCTTCGTACCCGCCGCCATCGCGATCAACGGATCAAGCTCGGCAACGCCGGTGCCCGGCGGCTTCTCCAGCATGACGTGCTTGCCGGCGGCGAGCGCCGCCGCGGCCTGGGCCCGTCGCACCTGCGGCGGCGTGCAGAGCGAGACCGCGTCGATCGGCGGCCCCTTCTGAAGCAATTCCTCGATGGTCGTAAAATGCGGCACCCCCTGCAGCGAGGCGTTGCGGCTCGCCACGGCGGCAAGCGTTGCGCCCGGTGTGGCGGCGATCGCCGCCACATGCTGGTCCCGCGCGATCTTGCCGAAGCCGACGATGGCGATGCGAAGGTCTGTCACGCTTGTTCTCCAGTGTCGGCCGACGGTGGCGGCTCGGCCGGGGCGGTCTCGATCGCCGTACTGTCATGGCGGCGCATGCCGTTGTGAATGACATAGACCATGGCCTCGGATGCGGCATGGGCATCGCCCGCGACGATGGCATCGACGATCTTCTGATGCCAGAGCAGCACGGTATCGCGATCCTCCGGCTCGACCGGAGCGCTGAGCAGGAAAGAGGCGCGCAGCGCTGCTTCAATGACATGCCCAATCGAGCGCATGAACAGATTGCCCGAGGCACGCGCCACGGCAACATGAAGCGCGAGATCTGCATCTGCAAAACCGACCGAGTCGGACGCTTCATGCCGCATCCGATCCATGCTGCGGCGCAGCTCGCTGATGTCTTGCTCGGATCGCTGTGTTGCCGCCAGCATCGCCGCGCGCGGCTCCACGGCGAGACGGATCTCGGCGAGGTCGTCAAGGAAGCGCTTGTCGATGCCGGCATCGAGGTGCCAGGCCAGCACGTCTGCGTCGAACATGTTCCAGGCACCTCGCTCGCGCACGACGGTGCCGACCCGCGCCTTGGTGGTGAGCAGGCCCTTGGCGACCAGCGTCTTGACGCTCTCGCGCAGCACCGGCCGCGACACGCCGAACATTGCGATCATCTCGGCATCCCCCGGCAGGCGCGTGCCTTCCGCATAGCGGCCGGCGATGATGTCGACGCCGATCGAACGCGCCACCTCCGCATGGTTGGAATGGGCCCGCCGCGTCGGGATGACGACAATCCGCGAGGTCATGACGCCGCTCCCGCATGCTTCGCCGTCGGCCGGCGCGCAAGCGCGACCAGCCCCTGCAGCAGGGCAATGAAGGCGAATAGAAGCACGCCCGAGGTGCGGGGGATCAGCAAGAGCTTTGGCGCGGTGCAGGAGGTCGACTTCATGCTGAGACGGACGTTTCGGCCGCGCGCCAGCCGGATTCCGATCCAATCTGCGAGAAGCCGATCGTGAGCTGGGCGCTGGCCGGCGTCGCGAGCAACAAGGCGGCCATGGCGCTGGCCGCACAGAGAGCTTTAGGGGGCATCAGGCGCGTCTCCCAAGATGTTTTATCCGGGGGCGCCGATTGGTAGCATGGCACCCACAGGCCGGCCTTCGCGCCAGCGGCGGGCACTATTTCACGGAAGTTGAGTTCCGACTAGTCATATTATTTGACTATTTGGAGCAAACGCAGCGAGGTGGGGCGAGCTGAGTTATGACACGTTCAGCGCGATTTTGCTCCCTTCATGCAACGGAGGGATGAAAAAATTAGGCGGCGCGATGGAGCCTCAGCTGTCAGCGGGGCGAAGGTGCGCCCCGCTTGCGGGAGGCGAAGGGCAGCAGCGCTAGATCAGCTTCCGCTGCGCCAGGTTCTTCATTAGTGCGCCGATGCCGAACGTCCAGGGCTCGCACTCGTCGCTGGTGCGCATGCGGTTGACGAGCTTGCCGAGCTGAGGCGCTGCGATAGTGACAATGTCGTCGCGCTTGTGGGTGAATCCCTGCCCCGGCGCATCGCGATCCTTCACGGGTGCGAACATGGTGCCGAGGAACAGCACGAAGCCGTCAGGATATTGATGCACCTTGCCGATGGTCTGCGCGACGAGATCGGTCGGATCGCGGCTGATCTTGCTGATCGAGGAATGGCCGTCGAGAACGAAGCCGTCCGTCCCCATGACGTTCAGGCTGATGTCCAGCCTGCGCGCGTCGTCGAGCGTGAAGGTGTCGTCGAACAGGCGCAGCAGCGGACCAATCGAACAGGACGCGTTGTTGTCCTTGGCCTTCGACAACAGCAGCGCCGAGCGGCCCTCGAAGTCGCGCAGGTTCACGTCGTTGCCAAGCGCGCCCCCGACGATCTTGCCGCGGCTCGACACGAACAGCACGAGCTCGGGCTCGGGATTGTTCCAGGTCGATTTCGGGTGCAGGCCGGCATCCATGCCGGTGCCGACCGACGACAAGGTGGGCGCCTTGGTGAAAACCTCGGCATCCGGACCGATGCCGACCTCAAGATATTGGCTCCAGGCATTCTGATCGATCAGCACTTGCTTCAGGTGCATCGCCTGATCCGAGCCCGGCTTGAGCTTTGACAGATCGTCGCCGATCAGGCGCGTCACTTCTTTCCGGATCGCTTCGGCCGAGGCCGGATTGCCCTTGGCGCGCTCTTCGATAACGCGTTCCAGCATCGAGATCGCGAACGTGACGCCGGCGGCCTTCAGCGTCTGGAGATCGACGGGCGCGAGCAGCCAGGGCTTTTGGGGATCGCGCCCGTCCGGCGGGGTGTTGGCGACGATCGCCTCGAGATCACCGATGCGCTCGCCCTTGGTGGCGGCAAGCGCCTTGGCGGGATCGTCCGTCTCGCAGAGCGCACTGATGGTCGGAAATTTTGCTGTGACGTCATACACACCGTCACCGCGCATGGCGGCGACGGCCGGACCGTTGACCTGCGGCAGCCAGACGCGGCCGACCAGCGTCCCGTTCGTGCCGTCCTCGGGGAGAAGGTCCTTTACAGTCAATGTCGTCATGGCCGCGTCCTCGCTGTTCTAAGGAATGGCCGCATTCGCAGCGGCCGTTCCCGTTAGCGAAGACCAATAAACGTCTGGCGCTGGAAGTCCAGAGCGGCGGCGCGCCGTGCGCTTATGCCCCTGCCCGCGCCTTTCGCGCCGCAATCTGGTGCAGTGCCCAGCGCGCATTCTTGCGGACATCAGGATCAGGATCGTCGGCGATCACGGCCAGGAATGCCTCGCCGTCGGGATGGCCGATCTCGCCTAGCGCGGCCGCGGCCTCTTTGCGCAAATTCGCCTGGTCGTGATTGACGCAATTGCCGATCGGCCGCACCGCGCGTTCGATCTTCATCTTGCCAAGGCTGCGGATCGCCTTCAGCCGCACCTGCCAGAAATCATCCGCGAGGCAAGCGACGAGCTGATCAGCCGCGATTGCACCATTCACGTTCAGACCCAGCGTCTCCGCTGCCATCTCGCGGACCATCCAGTCGCCATCCTTCAGCGCGCGGGTGATGGTCTCCGCCGCCGGCTTCATCTGCGAAAAGGCCAATGCGCTCACGGCGGCGCGGCGCACATGGGCATCGGGATCGTTGATCAGCGCGGTGAGCGCCGGAATGGATTCCTCCAGCTTGAGGAAGCCGATCACGCCGATCGCCTGCACACGTACAGCCGCGTCGGGATCCTGGAGCGCTTCCAGGGCGGGCTTGAGTGTATCCCTGCGGCGCAGTTCCTTCAGCGCGCGCAGAGCGCCCATGCGGACGAAAGCGTGGGTATGCCTGACCAGCGGCAGGATAGCGTCGGCGCAGGCGGGATCCTTGAATTCAGCCATGCCATCGGCCGCAGCCGCCGCGACGATCCTCTCGGGATCGACGAGCAGCTTCACCAGCGCGCTTGCTGCCTCCGGTCCGTCGAACTCGCCGAGCGCCATCGCGACCTGCTGGCGCACACCGGCATCGGGATCGGCGACCATTTTGGCGAGATGTGCGACCGCGACGGGATCGCCGGAATGGCCGAGTGCAATGATGGCGACGCGGCGTTCGGCGGGATCGGCCGCTTGCAGCCGCTCGTCGGCGTCCTCGAGATCGTCGTAGGATTCGAACGGGCTCGACATGATCACCTCAACAGATAGGGAATGTTGACGGTAACCGCGCCGGTCGGGCAATCGGCTTCACAGGGCATGCAGTACCAGCACTCGTCATAGGCCATGTAGGCCTTGTTGGTCATGTCGCTGATGCGCAGCACGTCGAGCGGGCAGACGTCGACGCAGACGGTGCAGCCCTTGTCCGCGATGCATTTGGCGTCGTCGACGACCACCGGAACCGATGTCTGATAGGACGCGAGAGGCATGTGATGTCTCCTGTTGGCTATGTTCTGGTGGATCAGGCCGAGGCGCGAATGCGCTGCTTGTCGTAGAGGTCCTTCTCGTCGTCCGCGATCGGCACGACATAGGGCTCGACGGCGCGCTTCTCGCTGGTCATCCTGCCGTCCTGTTTGGACAGCAGCGTGTGGCAGAACCAGTTCTCGTTGTCCTTTTCCGGGAAGTCCGTCCGCCAGTGATAGAGACCCCAGCGGCTCTCTTCGCGGTAGAGCGAAGCGTGCGCGGCCATATCGGCACAGTCCATGATCGACTGCACTTCGAGCGCGCGCAGCAATTCGTGCGCGTTGCGCGCGATCATGCGCTCCTGCATATCCTCACGCGCTTCGGCGAGCCGCCGCATGCCGAGCTCATATTTGCGCGTGACCTTCGGCGGCTGGAGATAGTCGTTGACCAGGCGGCGGGTCTTGTACTCGATCTGGTTCGGCGGAATGCCGTCCTCGCGCTTGGTCGGCGCCATCACGCGGTCACGTTCCGTGGCGACGTCGGCCGCGTCGAACTCCGCGAAATCATGGTTGTCGGCGAACTCCATCGCGTCGATGCCGGCGACCGAGCCGTTGGTGAAGGCGCCGAGCATGTAATTGTGCGGGACGCTCGCCATGTCGCCGGCGGCGTAGAGGCCGGGCACGGTGGTGCGGGCATTGTCGTCGACGAACACGCCGGAGGCGCTGTGGCCGGAGCAGAAGCCGATCTCGGAGATATGCATCTCGATGGATTCGCTGCGGTAGTCGACCCCGCGCCCCTGCTGGAACAGGCCGCGCGTCGGACGCTCGACCTTGTGCAGCGTGGATTCGATCTCGGAAATGGTGTCGGGGTGGAGATGCTTGAGCTGGAGGAACACCGGACCCTTGCCGGAGAGGAGCTCGTTGTAGAACTCCAGCATCATCTGGCCGGACCAGTAATCGCATTCGATGAAGCGCGAGCCTTCGTTGTTTGCCGTATATGCGCCGAACGGGCCGGCGACATAGGCGCAGGCCGGGCCGTTATAATCCTTGATCAGCGGATTGATCTGGAAGCATTCGAGGTTCGCGAGCGCTGCGCCGGCGTGATAGGCCATGGCGTAGCCGTCGCCGGAATTGGCGGCGTTCTCGTAGGTGCCGAACATGTAGCCGGAGGTCGGCAGGCCGAGGCGACCGGCGGCGCCCATGCAGAGGATCACGGCCTTTGCCTTGATCACCAGCATCTCGGCGGTACGCGTATTGACGCTGATGGCCCCGGCAATGCGGCCGTCGGTCGACTTGAGCAGCCGCGTCGCCATGTAGCGGTTGGAAATCAGGATGCGGGCGCGGCGGAGCTGACGATACAACGCCTTCTTCACGGTCTCGCCGTTCGGCATTGGCAGCACGTAGGTGCCGATGTGGTGCACCTTCTTGACGGCGTAGTCGCCGTTCTCGTTCTTCAGGAAACGGATGCCGAAGCTGTCCAGTTCCTCGATGATCTTGTAGCAATTCTGGGCGTATTTGTAGACCGCCTTCTGATCGACGATGCCGTCATTGGCGATGGTGATTTCCTTGGTGTACTGCTCCGGCGTCGCGTAACCGGGGATGACGGCGTTGTTGAGCCCGTCCATGCCCATCGAGATTGCGCCGGAGCGCTTGACGTTCGCCTTTTCGAGCAGGACGACATTGGCCTTCGGATTCTTCAGCTTCGCTTTCAGTGCCGCCATCGGGCCGGCTGTGCCGCCGCCGATCACCAGCACATCGCAGGAAACCTCCGAAAGTCCGTCGACGATCTGATCTAGTGCCATCGCTTGCTCCTGGTTCGCCGATCCCGGCGCCTTTGCGTCAGATTTGTTCAGGGGGCGTCGCCGCGATAGCAATTAGTTGTCGCTGGGACGCGATTTGTGGCTCAGCGCTCGACGAAGGCTTTTTCGATGACGAAATGGCCGGGCTGGCTATGGTTGCCCTCGACAAAGCCGCGCGCCGCGAACATCGCGCGGAGTTCCTCGAGCATCGCCGGGCTGCCGCACAGCATGATGCGGTCCGTTTCGATCTCGAGGCTCGCTTGTCCGATATCCTCGAAGAGCTGGTTCGAGGCGATCAGGTCGGTGATGCGGCCGCGATTCCGGAACGGCTCGCGGGTGACGGTCGGGTAGTAGACGAGCTTGTCGCGGATCAAGGGGCCGAAGAATTCGTGATTGCGCAGGTCCTCGACGAGGTGCTCGCCATAGGCGAGTTCCGAGACCTGGCGGCAGCCATGGGCGAGCACGATGGTCTCGTAATTCTCATAGACGTCGGGGTCCTTGATCAGGCTGGCGAAGGGCGCTAGGCCCGTTCCGGTTGAAAGCAGCAGCAGGCGTTTTCCCGGAATGAGGTTGCCGGTGATCAGCGTGCCCGTCGCCTTGCGACCCACCAGGATGATGTCGCCTTCCCTGATCTTCTGAAGGCGCGAGGTCAGCGGGCCGTCCTGCACCTTGATCGAGAAGAATTCGAGCGCCTCCTCGTGATTGGCACTGGCCATGCTGTAGGCCCGCATCAACGGCTTGCCCTCGACCTCCAGTCCAATCATTGCGAACTGGCCGTTCTGGAAGCGGAAGCCGGGATCGCGCGTCGCGGTGAAGCTGAACAGGGAATCGGTCCAGTGCCTGACCGACAGAACCGTTTCCTTCTGAAATGCACTCATCGTCTCTCCTTGTCGTCGATGACGCGCAAGGTTTCGGAGAGAGGAGAGTCCGGCAATTCGGAAGTGAAGTTCCCGGTCGATTAGTTTCACATTTAGCGTGGGTTGCTCGAAGAGCGGGCTCGCGATCCCGCCCGCACCGGCAATTAGTTGCTATTCGTGCGTTCCCGCCTCGACGTAGAATGAAGTCAGAGGTTCGTCATGACGATGACATTGGTGGCACCGACCGCGGCCGGCTACGAAGCCAGCGCCGATCTCGCTTCGCTCCTGGTCCGCACCGCGCAGGGCGGCGCGCTCAGCGTTTCCGCCGAAACACTCCGCCTCTCCTGCAAATGCGCCCATTGCACCCGCGCCCGCTTCGACGGCCGCTTCCCCAAAGCGTTTCCGGGGATTGCGATTACTGACATCGGCGATCTCGGCTATGGGCTGAACATTTCGTTTTCGGATGGGCACAACCGGGGGATTTATCCGAAGCCGTATCTGCTGAACTTGGCGGGGCGGTGACCCGGTATTCGGTGTCATTTCCCCGCGCGAGGCGTCTGCCCCCATCTGGCACGGACATTGCTCCTCTTTAGAACGATTTGAAACGTTCGGGAGGCAGGCGATGTTGCAGGCAGCGAATGCGGTTCGCGGGGCTGTTCCCCCAGCAGTCAGGCCTGCCAGCAGTTCCTCGCTGCTGCTCACCGAGAACCAGCAATGGATCGGCGGTCCACCCCCGTTGATGGACAAGCTCTCACCGCGCGAGCGGGAGTTGGTGCTGAAGCAGGGCCGCCGCAAGGTGCTCAATCGCGGCCAAACGCTGTTCAGCCAGGGCGGCAAGCATGACGGCATCTGGCTGATCGAGAGCGGCCGCATCCGTGTCTTCTACACCTCGCCACTCGGACGCGAGATCACGCTGGCCTATTGGCATGTTGGCAATTTCGTCGGCGGTCCCGAAGTGTTCGAAGGCACCGTGCATCAATGGTCCGGCGTTGCCTCCAGTAATTGCAGCGTCGTGCACCTGCCCGGAAAGGAACTGCGGTCCCTTGCCGCAGAGATCCCGAACCTCGCGATTGGCCTGATCGAAGGCCTGACGTTCAAAGGCAAATGCTATTCGGCGCTGGCCCAGATGCTTGGGACGCGCTCGATCACGCAGCGTCTCGCCCATCTCTTGCTGCATCTCGTCGAGCTTTACGGCGTCGCGGATGCCGACGGCACCGTGATCGCTGCGGCCTTCACCCACGCCGACATCGCCCACATGGTCGGCGCCACCAGACAATGGGTCACGATCAGCCTGAAGCGGATGCAGGAGAAGGGAATCGTGCTGACCAAACGGTCGCAGATCGTGGTCTGCCGGACCGACATTCTGGAGGAGATGCGCGGCCAGGCGGCGGATTGAAGGGGGCCCGCGACCATGGCCGGTGCACAGGCAAGCGGCTTTATAGTGCAGGACTGCCCAAGGAGTATGCAATCAGCTTTTCCCGGCAACTAATCGACTGCGGCGGCCACTCCGGATTTGCCCTGCCTGCGCCCTCCCCCAATCATGGCACCCACAGCACATCCAACCGAATGAGGATGAGAATGGCCCGCCATCTTCCCACGCTCTCGATCGCGATGTCGGTGACGTCGCTGGCGCTGCTCGTCGCGCAGCCGGCTTCTGCGGAAACCGTCAAGCTCGGCATCGGAACGCAGGATACCACGACCAACACGGTCACCGCAGGCGTCGTCATCCGCCAATTGCAACTGCTTGAGAAGTACCTGCCGAAGGACGGCAAATACGCCAACATCAAGTTCGAGCTCGAATGGCAGAACTTCACCTCCGGTCCGCCCGTCACCAACGCGATGATGGCGAACAAGCTGCAGATCGGGATGATGGGCGACTATCCGCTCATCGTGAACGGATTCACCTTCGAGAGCAATCCGGAGAGCAAGAGCCGCCTCGTCGGCATCGCCGCCTACAGCCTGTCCGGCTCGGGCAACGGCCTCGTCGTCCACAAGGACTCACCCTATTACGACCTCGCCGATCTCAAGGGTAAGCTCGTCAGCGTGCCTTTCGGCTCCGCCGCGCACGGCATGGTGCTGAAAGCGATGCAGGATCGCGGCTATGCGTCCGATTTCTTCCAGCTCGTCAGCCAGAGCCCGGAGGTCGGCTCGACCAATCTGCAGGAGAAGAAGATCGACGGGCACGCCGATTTCGTCCCCTTCGCCGAGCTGTTGCCGTTCCGCGGCTTCGCGCGGAAGATCTTCGACGGCGTCGAAACGAACTTGCCGACCTTCCACGGCATCGTGGTTCGCACCGACTTCGCCGAAAAATATCCCGAGGTCGTCGTCGCCTATTTCAAGGCGCTAATCGCCGCCAATCAGTGGCTGCGCGCGGATCCCAAGCTGGCCGCCGAGAAGATCCAGGAATGGACCGGCATCAACAAGGAGGTCGTCTACATCTTCTTAGGGCCCAGCGGCAATATGACGACCGATCCGACTATCAAGCCGGCGCTGATCGATGCGGCCACGACCGACGTCAAGGTGCTGCAGAATCTCGGCCGCATGAAGGAGTTCGATCCGAAAAAATGGGTCGACGACAAATACATCCGCAAGGCCTATGCTGAAATGAAGCTCGACTACGACGCCCAGCTCGCGAGCACCAACAACTATGAGATCTCGGGCGAGGACAGCTTCTGCAAGAAGCCCATCACCGATCCGCGCAAGGCGGGCGAAGTTTGGGTCGACGGTGCCGGCATCATGCCCTTCTCGTCCGCCAGCTGCACGCTCGGCGCCTATGCCGACTACAAGGCCAAGGGCAAGAAGATCGACGTCGCCTACGTCTTCGACACCACGCGCGGCATCAAGCTGTTCGCCGATCAGGCCTTCTTCGCGGTCGGCAATAGCGAGGTCGCCCCGTTCCTGCTGAAGAAGGACGCCGAAGCCTACGCTGCCAAGATCAGCGGCAAGGTGCTCGGCTTCGATGAAGCGATGAAGGCCGCCGTCGGCGGAGGCAAGACGTGAGCAGCCCCGCCCTCGTCAGACAGCCCGAGGACAGCATGCCGGCAACAGCACTTGCTGAGGCGGGCTCCGCGCCCGCCGCCATCATCCGGCCTTCGACGCCGCCTTCCTTCGCCACACTGGGGTTGCGCTGGTACCGGCTCAATCGGGCAGGTCTGCGCGCGGCGGCAATCGGCGTGATTTCGCTGCTCGCCTTTCTGCTGGTCTGGCATCTGCTCACGACCTATCGGGTCGTGTTCTTCGTGCGCTTCACCAACGTGCCCTCGCCGCTCGCGGTCTATGACAGCTTCATAAAGGCGATTCACGATCCTAAATTCCTGATGCACATCCTGCTCAGTTGCCGGCGCATCTTCATCGGATTCTCGCTCGCGGCGATCGTCGGCGTGCCGCTCGGCCTGATCATGGGGCGCTTCAAGCTGGTGCATGAGGTGATTTTCCCGGTCGCCGAAGTGCTGCGGCCGATCCCGGCAATCGCCTGGGTGCCGATGGCGATCATGCTGTGGCCGACCAACGAGCAGAGCATCGTCTACATCACCTTCCTCGGTTCGTTCTTCCCGATTCTCGTCAACACCCTGCACGGCATGTCGCTGGTCGACCCCGTGCTGGTACGCGCCGCACAATGTCTCGGCGCGCGCGAACGCTCGATCTTTCGGGAGGTCTATTTCCCAGCCTCGCTGCCGCACATCTTCACCGGCCTCACCGTCGGCATGGGCGTCGCCTGGGTGTCGCTGATCGCGGCCGAGATGATCTCCGGTCAGTACGGCATCGGTTACTTCACCTGGGAAGCTTATTCGCTGGTCCAATATGCCGACATCGCGCTCGGCATGATCGCGATCGGGGTGCTCGGCCTCGGATCGAGCCTGCTGATCCGGGGCGCGGGGCAATTGGTGATGCCGTGGAGATCGACATGAGCGAGGTGCTAGCGAACAGCCCAAAAGGCCACATCGAAGTCAAGAACTTCTCCCTCGCCTACGAGACCATCGAGGGCGCGGTGCAGGCTGTCACCGACACGCAGATCCATGTGCGGCCCGGCGAGTTCGTGTCGATCGTCGGCCCGTCCGGCTGCGGAAAGTCGACGCTGCTCAATGCGGTCGCAGGCTTCCTCAAGCCGACGACCGGTGTAGTTACCGTCGACGGCGAGCGGGTAAACGGTCCGAGCGCCGAACGCGGCATGGTGTTTCAGCAATATTCTCTTTTTCCGTGGAAAACCGTGCGCGAGAACGTCGAGTTCGGCCTGAAGATGCGCGGCATGCCGCGCTCGCAGCGCGAACGCGCCGCGCGCACGCTGTTGGGGCTTGCGGGACTCGAAGCGTTCGAAAAGCATTATCCGGAAAAGCTCTCCGGCGGCATGAAGCAGCGCGTCGGCATCGTCCGCGCGCTCGCGACGGGACCGAAAGTGCTGTTGCTGGACGAGCCCTTCGGCGCGCTCGACGCGCAGACGCGCGTCATCATGCAGCAGATCCTCACCAATATGTGGCAGCGGCTGAAGATCTCGGTGCTGTTTGTCACCCACGACATTGACGAAGCCATCTTCCTGTCCGACCGCGTCTATTGCATGACCGCGCGGCCGGGCTCGATCAAGGCGGAGATCCCGATCCCGCTGGAGCGGCCGCGGCAGCAATCGATGATGATGTCGTCGGAATTCTTGGCGCTCCGCCGCGGGCTGATGTCGCTGATCCGCGAAGAGAGCCTGAAGGCGATGGGCGGCGAGATCAACGACTTGGGCATGCAGGGGCTGAACATCGAGCTGCACGGCCACTCGCTCGCGGACGTGATTTAGCTTACCGCTCGCAGCAATGACGGTCTCGTAGGGTGGGCAAAGCGAAAGCGTGCCCACGGTTCTCCGTCTCTTAAGAACGGTCGGCACGGCGCTTGCGCCCCTTTGCCCACCCTACTGCAGCTTTGCCCTGATCACTTGAACCAGTGCACCAGCGCGATGCTGATCCCCAGCAGCAGCAGCAGCGACAGCGTCACGGCCGCCGTCACCCGGCCGCCGACATTGGCGAGCACGCGCACGTCGACGCCAAGGCCGAGGGCGGCCATCGAGACCACCGTGAGAAAGCTCGTGATCGTCGTCACGGGGCCAACCACCGTCGCCGGCACGATCTCCAGCGAGCGCAGGGTCGCAAGCGCAAGGAAGCCGAGGATGAACCAGGGGACCAGGCGGAAGAAGCCGACGCTGGTTTTCTTGGCATCGCTCTGCCAGCGCGAAGCGACCAGCGACAGGCCGACGACGACCGGGCCGAGCATCAGGACACGCATCAGCTTCACCAGCGTGCCGATCTGGGTTGAGACGAGACCTGCCGGCACCGTCGCGGCGAGCACCTGCGGCACTGCGTAAACGGTGAGCCCGGCGAGAATGCCGTACTGCGTTGCGGACAATTGCAGCAGCGGGATCAGCAGCGGCAGGCCCAGCACCATCATCACGCCAAGGATCGCCGTAAAGGAGATCGAGGATGCAATCTCGTCGTTGCTGGCGCCGATGATGGGCGCCACTGCGGCGATGGCGGAATTGCCGCAGATCGAGTTGCCGCAGGCGATCAGGATCGACAGGCGCGTCGACAGGCCGAGTAGCCGGCTGAGGCCGAAGGAGACGCAGAGCGCGACCACGACGACCGCGGCGATGGAGGCGAGCAGCGCAATGCCGGAAGCCGCGATCGCGGCAAAGCTGATGGAGGCCCCGAGCAGCATCACCGCGACTTCCAGCAGTTGCTTGGCGCTGAAGGCGATGCCGGCCTGCCACCGCGGGGCCGGCTTCCAGAAGCTGCGCACCGCCATGCCGAGCAGAATCGCCATGACCAGCGCCTCGACATAGGGGTGCTCGAACATGCCCAGTTCGGCCCGCTCGAGCAGGGCCGACACACCGGCCACGAGAACGCAGAGGAGGATGCCCGGAATCAGCGCCGCAATACGGCCCGCGGCGGTGACCGGCTTGGAATCGGCCGGGCTGGATGCTTGATTCTGCGACACAAATCTCTCCCGAAGGAGAAAGATTTATACGCACCACGACCCGATTGGGAAATATGTTTTCGACATATCAGGGCCGAGAGAAGTTCTGTCCTCGGACCGGAATAAACGGCCTCAGAAGATCAGGTTCTTGGCCAGCGAGGCGACGCGGCTGAAACCGTCATAGATGCCGGGCTCGAAGAAGGCTGCACGGGCCAGCACGATGCCCGCGACCAGCGACCAGAACAGGGTGGTGCCGGCCCGCAGCAGGAGCTTCGAGGCGCGCGACTTCGGCTGTGTGTCCGTTGCGGACACCAGTTGCTCGCCGAAGGGCTCAAATCCAGTGCGTTCCATGGCTGCCGATCCACCAATTTCTGGCGGAAATGTCGTCGTTTCGGCTGCAAACAGCAATGGAAGCGATTGGCGTTTTTGCGCTCGGAAGGGGAAACTCCTTCCTCCTGACAGGACCGCGGCAATAGTTTTCTTCTTTCCGCCTATTTGGACACCGCCGCTCCGGTCACAACGCCTTCACCGCGTCGGGATTCCCCGAGGGCTCGGGAGCACGGCGGCAGCGCCATCTTCCAGTCGGTTGATGGCGCCGCACCGACGATGGCCCATCTCGCTACGCCGCCAGTCCGCTCTCTACTGGCGCAAACTCCAGCCCCAGACTCTCCGCTACCGCCTTGTTCGTCACCCGGCCGCGATGCACGTTGAGCCCGTTGCGCAGATGCGGATTCTCCAAGATGGCCGCAAATCCCTTGTTGGCGAGCATCAGGCCGAACGGCAGCGTGGCGTTGTTCAGGGCTTGGCTCGAGGTCACCGGCACGGCTCCCGGCATGTTGGCGACGCAATAGTGAACGACGCCGTCGACCTCGTAGGTCGGCTCCGCGTGGGTGGTCGGGTGCGAGGTCTCAAAGCAGCCGCCCTGGTCGATCGCGACGTCGACCAGCACGGCTCCCGGCCGCATCGATTTCAGCATCGCACGGGTGACGAGCTTCGGCGCGCTGGCGCCAGGCACCAGCACTGCACCGATCACGACGTCGGCGGCGAACACCTCGTCCTCGACCGCCTCGATGGTGGAGAAACGGGTGCGTACGCGTCCAACAAACAGATCGTCCAGTTCGCGCAGGCGCGGGATCGAGCGGTCGATCACGGTGACTTCGGCACCTAAGCCGGCGGCCATGCGTGCCGCCTGCGTTCCGACCACGCCGCCGCCGAGCACGACGACGCGTGCCGGCTGCACGCCGGGCACGCCGCCGAGCAGCAGGCCGCGGCCGCCGCTGGAACGCTTGAGCGCGGCGCCGGCGGCCTCGATGGCGAGGCGGCCGGCGACTTCGCTCATCGGGGCGAGCAGCGGGAGGTGACCGCTCGCGTCCGTGACGGTTTCATAGGCGATTGCGGTGCAGCCGGAAGCAAGCAGGCCCTTGGCCTGGTCGGGATCCGGCGCAAGATGAAGGTAAGTAAAAAGGATCTGGCCTTCGCGAAGCTGAGCCCATTCGCTCTTCTGCGGCTCCTTCACCTTCACGATCATGTCGGACTTTGCAAAGATCTCGCGAGCGGTCTCGGCAATGGACGCCCCTGCCCGCCGGTACACCTCGTCGGACGCACCGATGCCGCTGCCGGCGCCGCTCTCGACCGTCACCTGGTGCCCGGCGGCAACGTATTCGCGGACCGCACCTGGGGTGAGCCCGACCCGATATTCCTGCACCTTGATCTCCTTCGGGACTCCGACGCGCATCTTGATCTCCCTCGCCAATGCTTTGATTCCATTGTTGATCGTAGCGAGAGGGTCGGTTTGGTTTCGTGCAAATATCCGCTACCTTGGCAGCGCCCGCGCCGGTTTCCGGCGCGAAATGGTCCTTTGACGCTGGAAACGAAACCTTGGCCCTCGACCGGAAAGACCTCGCCATCCTCGCGGAACTCACGACCAATGCGCGAGCCAGCCACACCGAGCTTGCCAACAAGATCGGCTTGTCGAGCACGGCGCTGGCGCGGCGGCAGAAGGCGCTGGAGGATGACGGCTACATCCAGGCCTACCAGGCCGCGCTCGACCTGGCCCAGTTCGGCCTCACCACCACGGTGCTGGTTCGCATCGCGCTGGAGAGCCAGAGCGACGAGGCACTGAAGGCGTTCGAGGCAGAGGTGACGAAATGCCCCTCTGTCGTGCGCTGCTTCCTGATGTCGGGGACGGACGACTACATCCTGATCGTGCTCGCCCGCGACATCCAGGATTTCGAGCGCATCCATCGCACCGAGCTGTCCCGCCTGCCCCGCGTCGCGCGGGTGCAATCGAGCTTCGCGCTGCGCGAGATCGTCAACCGCGCGGTGCCGACCGTGGTGTTCGGCGAGACCAAGCGCTGATCTCGTAAATCCAATCGGGAGAACCGATTGGGAACCAAGCAACTCGTCATCCGTTGGGCGCTATCGGCCAGCGGCGGCAACGCAGTCTCGCGTCATTTGCACAATTTGCCCGGCTCGGCCTTTCCGCAGGGAAATAGAACATGGCCGATATTACGATGCCCGAACGCATTCCGATCAACCTCGTCGTCAATGGCGAAAGCCGCGCGCTCGAGGTCATGCCATGGACCACGCTTCTGGATGCGCTGCGTGACCGTCTGCAGCTGACCGGCACCAAGAAAGGCTGCGATCACGGCCAATGCGGTGCCTGTACCGTGCTGATCGACGGAAGACGGGTCAATTCCTGCCTGACCCTGGCCGTCATGAGGGATGGCGCCGAGATCACGACCATCGAAGGCTTGGCCAGGGACGGCGCGCTGCATCCCCTGCAACAGGCCTTCATCGACCACGACGCCTTTCAGTGCGGTTATTGCACGCCGGGACAGATTTGCTCTGCCGCGGGCCTGTTGGCCGAAGGCCGTGCGCGCGATGCGGATGAGATCCGGGAGCTGATGAGCGGAAACCTCTGTCGCTGCGGTGCCTACCCCAACATCGTGGCTGCGATCGAGCAGGCAATGAGCCGGTCATGAACAACTTCCAATATTCCCGCGCAAGCGATGTTGCCGACGCCATCCGCCTGCTCGCCGCCGATCCCGGTGCGAAGTTGATCGCCGGCGGCACCAACCTGATCGATCTGATGAAGGAGAACGTCGAACGGCCCTCCCGGCTGATCGACATCTCCCGCCTGCCGCTCCGCGACGTCGAGGAGACGGCGGACGGCGGTCTGCGCATCGGCGCCTTGGTGCCGAATTCGGACCTCGCCTACCACCCGTTGATCGAGCAGCGCTATCCCCTGCTTGCCAGCGCCATCCTGGCCGGCGCCTCCGCGCAGCTGCGCAACATGGCCTCGGTCGGCGGCAATCTGATGCAACGTACGCGCTGCCCCTACTTCTATGACACCACGACACCCTGCAACAAGCGAAGCCCCGGCACGGGCTGCTCGGCCCTCGATGGCCTCAACCGCAACCATGCCATCCTCGGCACCAGCAACTCCTGCATCGCGACCAATCCATCCGACATGAGCGTGGCGCTGGCCGCGCTCGGCGCGCTCGTGCATATCGCACGCCCCTCGGGGCAGCGCACCATCGCGCTGACGGATTTCCATCGGCTTCCCGAGGACAAGCCTCATCTCGATACCAATCTCGGCAGCGGCGAGATCATTATCGCCATCGAGCTGCCGCCGCACGGCTTTGCCCGGAACTACAGCTATCTGAAGATCCGCGACCGGCTGTCCTACGCCTTTGCTCTGGTCTCGGTCGCGGCCGCGGTCGACCTGGAGGGCAACGCGATCAGCGAAGCGCGCCTTGCGCTCGGTGGCGTGGCCCACAAGCCCTGGCGAAGCCTCGAGGCCGAAGCCGCATTGCGCGGTCAGGCGGCAACACCGGATCATTTCGGGCGCGCCGCCGACCTGCTGCTGCAGGGAGCGACGGCACGCTCCCACAACGGGTTCAAGATCGACTTGGCGCGCCGAGCCGTCGTGCGTGCGCTGATGCAGGCCGCAAGCGCCACGCCGCAATCACAAGCTCACAAGAAGATCGCATGAGGACCCGATGAACGCCTATGTCGGAACACCAACGTCGCGCGTCGACGGCCGCGCCAAGGTCACCGGGGCCGCCAAATATGCCGGCGAATTCGCAGCAGACGGTCTCCTTCACGGCTTCGTCGTCGAGGCCAGCATCGCGCGTGGGCGCATCGCTCGTCTCGACACCAGCGAGGCGCTGAAGGTGAAGGGCGTGGTCGACGTGCTCACGCATGAACATCGGCCGCCCCTCGCCGACAAGGACGAAGCCTGGAAGGATGAGGTGGCGCCGGAGAAGGGCTCGCCGTTCCGGCCGCTCTATGATGAGAGGGTCAAGTTCAACGGCCAGCCGATCGCACTGGTCGTCGCGGAGGACTGGGAGATCGCCAAGTTCGCCGCAACCCGCGTTCGCGTCGAATATGAGCAGGAGGCGTTTTCGACCGATCTTGAATCCGAACGCGGCAAGGCCGAAAAAGTGGATCAACCGCACAAGCCGCGTGGTGATGCCGCAGCAGCCCTGACGCGCGCGGCCGTGCGCCACGAGGCGGATTACGTCATTCCGACCGAGCACCACAACCCCATGGAGCTCTTCGCGACGACAGCCGTCTGGAACGGCAGTGGCGGGCTCACGGTCTACGACAAGACGCAGGGCGTCCAGAACGTCCAGAAGTTTCTCTGCAGTGTTTTCGGCAAGAAACCGGACGACATCCGCGTGATCTCGCCCTATGTCGGCGGCGCCTTCGGCTCGGGCCTGCGGCCGCAGCACCAGGTGGTGCTGGCAACCCTTGCCGCGCTCGCACTGAAGCAGTCCGTCCGCGTCGTGCTGACGCGGCAACAGATGTATGGCCTCGGCTATCGTCCCATGACCATCGAGCGCGTTGCGCTCGGTGCAAAGCCGGACGGCACGCTCGATGCGATCACCCACGAAGCCGTTGCCGTGACCTCACGTTATGAGGATTTTTCGCGCAACGATACGGGCTGGGCCGAGCAGCTTTACAAGAGTCCCCACAGCAACTTTTCGCATAAGCTGGTCGAACTCGACGTTTCGACGCCCTGCGACATGCGCGCGCCGGGTGCGGCAACGGGCGTCTGCGCGCTCGAATGCGCCATGGACGAACTGGCCGTCGCGCTGAAGCTCGATCCGGTCGAGCTGCGCCTGAGGTGCTACTCGGATCGCGACCAGAGCCAAGGCCTGCCTTACACCAGCAAGCAGCTGCGCGAGTGCTACGCCCGCGGCGCCGAAGCGTTCGGCTGGAGCCGGCGTAATCCGGCGCCGCGTTCCATGCGAGACGGCAAGGAACTGGTCGGCTCGGGCATGGCGACCGGGGTGTGGGAGGCGCTGCAGATGCCGGTCGCCGTCCGCATCGTGCTGACGGCCAACGGCCATGCCGAGGTCTCCTGCGCCGCGTCCGATATCGGCACCGGCACGTACACCATCGTGGCGCAGGTCGCGGCCGATGCCCTCGGGCTGCCGATCGAGAATATCAGCGTCCGGCTCGCCGATTCGACCTTGCCGCAAGCCCCCGTCGAGGGCGGCTCCTGGATGGCGGCATCAAGCGCGCATGCGGTCTTGGGAGCGGCCGAAGAAATTCGCTGGGAACTCGCACGTCTTGCCAAGGCCATGCCCGGCACACCGCTCGCTGACCTCGACGCCGCCGACGTCACCCTGACTGACGGCATGATCGCCAGCAGCGACGGTCGCGGGGCCGCTGTCTCGATTGCGGATGTCATGCGCCACAGCAAGCTCGAGCGGATCGAAAAGGAGAAGCTCAACCAATTCGCGGAGGATAAATCGCATGCCCGCAACACACATTCGGCGGTCTTCGCGGAGGTGAAGATCGACGAGGAGCTGGGAATTATCCGCGTCACCCGGATCGTGAATGCGGTCGCGGCCGGGCGCATCCTGAACACCAAGACCGGCCGCAGCCAGATCATGGGCGGGGTGGTCTGGGGTATTGGAATGGCGCTGCACGAGGAAACGGTGATGGATCACCGCTTCGGCCGCATCATGAACGCGAACATTGCCGAATACCACATTCCCGTGAACGCCGACGTCCACGACATTGACGTCATTTTCGTCGACGAGCCCGACGACCGCATCAACCGGTTGGGAATCAAGGGGCTCGGCGAGATCGGCATCGTCGGCGTCCCGGCCGCAATTGCGAACGCCGTCTATCATGCCACCGGCAAGCGCATCCGGCGCTTCCCGATCACACTGGACAAGCTGCTGGAGTGAAGCGTCAGGCTAACCTTGCCGCAGCACTCGGGCATGTCATCCAGATGTCATCGAATGTGCAGAGAGCTGTATCTTCCTGCACATTCGGGACCTGCCATGGACTATTTCAAGCGCTTCAACTTCCTGTTCGCCGCCCCTGTGTTCGATGCCGACGATCTCGAAGGCGTCCGCTTCAACCAGATCATCGAGGACATCCAGCGCTCCGGCTTCGAGGTGGTCCGGGCCCGCAAGCTGGAGGATGCCGAGATGGCGGTGCAGACCGATGCCGCGATCGGCTGCATGGTGGTGGACTGGGGCAAGAAGGGCCTGGAAGGCAAGACCTCGGCGCTGATCAATCTGATGCGCCGCCGAGGCCTCGACTTCCCGATCATCCTGCTGATCCGTCGCAAGCGGTTCGAGGATTTGCCGGTCGAGGTGCTCGATTTCATCGACGGCTATGTCTTCCTGTCTGAGGAGACGCCAACCTTCATCGCCAAGAACCTGATCAGCCGGCTGAAGCAATATGCTGAGACGCTGAAGACGCCGTTCTTCGGCGCGCTGGTCGACTATGCCGAGGAAGGCAACCAGCTCTGGACCTGCCCGGGCCACAATGGCGGCGTGTTCTACAACCGCAGCCCGATCGGGCGCGTGTTCGTCGAGCATCTCGGCGAATCCGTGTTCCGCGACGACCTTGACAATTCCGTGCTCGACCTCGGCGACCTCCTCACCCATGAGGGCCCGGCGCTGAGGGCGCAGAAGGAAGCGGCGGCGATCTTCGGTGCGGAAAAGACCTATTTCGTGCTCAATGGCACCTCGACCTCGAACAAGGTCGCGCTGGGCGCCCTCGTCACCGACGGCGATCTCGTGCTGTTCGACCGCAACAACCACAAGGCCGCCCATCACGGCGCGCTGATGATCAATGGCGGCATCCCGGTCTATGTGCCGACCGTTCGCAACGCCTGGGGACTGATCGGCCCGATGCGCTGGGACCGGCTCGAAGAGAAGAGCTTGCGCGAGGCGATCCGCAACCATCCCCTGGTGAACGATCGCGACGCTTGGCGCAAGGAGCGGCCGTTCCGTGTCGCCGTGGTCGAGCAGTGCACATATGACGGCTCGATCCACAGCGCCGAGATGATCATCAAGCGTATCGGCCATCTCTGCGACTACATCCTGTTCGACGAGGCTTGGGCCGGCTTCATGAAATTCCACCCCCTTTATGCCGGCCGCTTCGCCATGGGGCTGGTAAATCTCTCGCCCGACGCCCCCGGCATCATCGCGACGCAGTCGACCCACAAGCAGCTGGCAAGCTTCTCGCAGGCCTCGCAGATCCACATCAAGGACCGCCATATCCGCGGCCAGAAGCGTCGCGTCGAGCACCGCCGCTTCAACGAGAGCTTCATGCAGCACGCCTCGACCTCGCCGTTCTACCCGCTGTTCGCCTCGCTCGACGTCGGCGCACAGATGATGAAGGGCCGCTCCGGCGAAGTGCTGTGGGACGACACGATCCGGCTCGGCATCGAGCTGCGCAAGAAGATCCGCGCGATGCGCCAGGAGTTCGAGGAGAAGGAGCAGAACCCGGATCGCCGCTGGTTCTTCGAGCCCTTCGTTCCCGATCGCGTCGCCATTGCCGATGTCAGCCGTCCCGGCGCGGCGCATAACGTCGCCTGGGAGACTCTCTCGACCGACGAGCTCGCCACCAACCCCGCGCTGTGGCAGCTCTCCCCGGATACCAACTGGCACGGCTTTCCCGATCTCGCGGAAGGCTTTGCCATGACCGATCCGAACAAGCTGACGCTGCTCACGCCCGGGTTCGATCGTGCGACGGGAGCTTATGCCGAGCACGGCATTCCCGCGCCGGTCGTCGCGCAATATCTGCGCGAGAACCGCATCGTCCCCGAGAAGAACGACCTCAACTCCCTGCTCTTCCTGCTCACGCCCGGCGTCGAGGCGAGCAAGGCGGGCACGCTGATCTCCGGCCTCGTCGCGTTCAAGCGACTGCACGACGACAATGCGCTGCTCGCCGACGTCATCCCCGAATTCTATCAGAGGCGGCAGGCGCGCTACGCCGGTGCACGGCTGCGTGACCTCTGCGGCGAGATGCACCGTTTCTTCCGCACCGCCGATGTCAGCGCGCTCCAGGCGCGGCAGTTCATGCCCGAGCATATGCCCGAGATCGCGATGTCGCCCCGCGATGCCGCGCGCTATCTGTTCAAGAACGACGTCGACTACCTCCCGATCGAGGCGATCGCCGGCCGAATCGCGACCACGCCGTTCGTGGTCTACCCGCCCGGCATCGCCACCATCGTGCCAGGCGAGCGGCTGACGGAACGAGCCAAGCCCATGATCGATTATCTCAAGATGTTCGAGACCTGCTTCAACACATTTCCGGGCTTCGACGTCGAGATCCAGGGCGTCTACAAGGAGGTCGATGCGAATGGGCGCATCGGGCTCTACACTTATGTCGTGACCGAGTAGGTGCCGATGAACGAAGCAGCTGCGCGCGTGGGCGATGAACCCGTCCTGGTTCGGCCATCACGTGAGAGCGACATCGAGGCGATGCTGGCGATCTACCGCCATCACGTCCGCAACGGCGTGCCGCGCGATGTCGAAGGTACCGGTGCGCCAGAGCCGGACGATCTGCGCGACCGGCGCAAGAACCTGAAGCAGACCCGCCTGCCGCATCTGGTGGCGACCTGGCGCGGCGAGGTCGTCGGCTATGCCTATGCCGTGCTGTTCCGCAAAAGGCCGGCCTATCGATACACCGCCAAGCACTCGATCTACGTCCATCACGCCCATCTCGGCCGCGGGGTCGGACGGCTGTTGCTGCAGGAATTGATCGACGCCTGCGCTGCGGCCGGCTTCCGCCAGATGATCGGCTATATCGATGCCGATAACGCGCCCTCGCTGAAGCTGCACGAGCGGTTCGGCTTCGCGCGCGCCGGCCTGCTCAGCGGCGTTGCCTACCGCCACGGCCGCTGGTCCGACACCGTCATGGTGCAACGCTCGCTCGGCGCGGGGACGACGACGCCCCCGCCCGTCACGGCACCCGGGCGCTAGTCGCTACGACGGGAAGTCGGCGGGTCTGACATGGATGCGGTCGGCATGCAGTGACCAGTGATGCAACGCCTGGTCCTTGCAGAACCTCGCTTTCGCCCGTTCCCTGGCCTCGTCCTCGTCGGCGGCGTCGATCTCGAGCGTGCCCTGGCAGACCTCGCATTGCCGGCCGTATTCGCCGAGCACGTCCTTCATGAACCTGACGACATAAGTTGACATGGGACCTCCCTGCCTGCCCGCCGGCACTCTAGTCCCATTTAGGCCGGACGGGGAAAGGAGATTTTGACGCGGATCAAGGCTTGTCCATCCCGGCGGAAGATTCGTTGCGGAACCTGCCGCGCGGGTTTATGGGCAAATGCCGGTCGCCAATGAGGAACTTGCCTTGCACTTTGTCTCCGATACCGAAGTCACGAAGGCTCTGACCTTTCCGATCCTGATTGCGGCCCTCGAAGAAGCGCATCGCCGGCCGAAGATGGAGGTGCTGGACGCCTTCCTTGGAGACGAGAGGGGGCAATACGTCATCCGCAGCGCCGTCGATTCCGGCCGATACATGGCCAGCAAGATGTTCACCAGCTTTCCGGCCAATCTGGCCGAAGGCAGGATGCCGGCGGTGCAGGCCGTGTGCGTGCTGTTCGACGGCACCAACGGCCGGCCGCTGGCGGCGATGGACGGGACCGAGATCACGCATTGGCGCACCGCAGCCGACTCCGCGTTGGCCACGAAACTGCTCGCCCCGCCCAATCCCGAGACGCTGCTCTGCGTCGGGGCCGGCGAGATGTCCGAATGGCTGATCCGGGGTCATCGCACCGTGCGGCCGTCACTGGAGCGCGTGCTGATCTGGAATCGCAGCCCGGACCGGGGCGTGGATCTCGCTCAGCGCTTGGCGAAGGCCGGCATCAAGGCGGAAGCAATCACGGATCTCGACGCCGCGACGCGCGAGGCCGATGTCATTACCACCTGCACCCGCGCGCATCAGCCGCTGATCAAGGGCCGCAATCTGCGGCCGGGCACGCATCTGGACCTCGTCGGCGGCTACACACCGCAAACCCGGGAGGCTGATGACGAGGCGGCCAAGCGCTCCCGCGTCTTCGTGGACCGGCGGGAATCCGCCTTCCATGGCGTCGGCGACATCCTGCAGCCGGTCGCGAGCGGCGCGATCAGCGAGGCGGACGTCCTCGGCGACCTCTACGACCTCGTCGGCGGCCTTGTGCAGGGGCGAACGTCACCGTCCGACATCACGTTCTTCAAGAACGCGGGCGGCGGCCATCTCGACCTCATGACCTGCGAGGCCGTGTTCCAGCAGCTCGGCGCAAAGCTGGGGTAGTGGCCCAGGCTGGCGAGACACGGCCGACGTCCAGTCCTCACGCCTTGATGTCGAGGAGCGTGTCTTGCGTCTCGGCGTAGGCCTGAATGACCTTCGCATTGGCAACGAAGCTGTATTTTGCGGTCACCAGCTGAGCGAATTCGCTAGCAAGATCGACATTCGGCGCTGCCACCAGGCCGTCCTGGTTTGCGAAGGGAGCGCTCGGGTCGGATTGCGCGGTATAGCTCGGCGATACCGTCGATACGGTCGCAACCGTACCGCCCGGCGTCGAACCGCTCGACTGGGAGACCTGATCGACCCGCAAGGGCACGTAGGCTGCAGGAAACGTTGGAGCAATGCCCGCACCGGCCGATGCGCTCGACCCGCCTGACGCGGGTAGTGGGCCGGTCGTGCTGATGTTGGCGATATTGCTCGCCGCCACGTTCACGCGCAAACTCGCCGCAGAAAGTCCGGATGTCGCAATCGAAAGTATGCTCATGCTCCCTGATCTACAGGAGAGGTCATACGCGTTCATTCACGCCATCAGTAAAATCCACCGCTCTCCGTTTTCATCCTGATAACCAAGGATCGGCGCGCAACTGGGCTTCGCGCACCCTACCCCGGCGTCACGCCAAAAGCCTGCTTGAAGCGCTCGGCATAGCGCGGCCAGGCTTCGGGATTGATGATGCGCGGCGGGCGCTTGCCGTCGAGCACATCCAGCACCTGCTCGGCGGCGATCCGGCCCATGTTCTGGCGCGCCTCGATGGTGACGCCTGCCGTGTGCGGGCTCGCCAGCACGTTGTCGAACTGGAGCAGCGGATGCTCCGGCGGCGGCGGCTCCTTGGACCAGACGTCGAGGCCGGCACCGGCGATGCGCTTGTCGCGCAGCGCCTGCAGCAGCGCGTCCTCGTCGTGAATGAAGCCGCGTGCGGTGGTGATGAAATAGGCATGCGGCTGCATCAGCGCGAATTCGCGTGTGCTGATCAAGTTGCGGCTGCCCTTGTTGAGCGGGCATGAGATCGAGACGAAATCGGCGCGGCGCAACAGCTCGTCGAGCTCGACCTTCTCCCCGCCCCGCTCGGCCATCACCTCAGCCGACAAATACGGATCGTAGGCAAGCACTGTCATGCCGAGCAGGCCCTTGCACAAGGCGGCGATGCGCCGGCCGACATTACCGAGGCCGATGATGCCGACGGTCTTGCCTTCGACCTCGTTGCCGACGAGATCGTTGCGGTTCACGTCGCGCTCGCGGCGCAGCCGGCGATCCGACTGGATGATGCGCTTGGACAGCGTCAGCATCATCGCCAGCGCGTGCTCGGCGACCGAATGGGCGTTGCCGCCGGACTGGTTGACGACTACGACGCCTGCCTCCGTGCAGGCCTCGACGTCGACGGGATCGAAGCCGGCACCGTTGCTGGAGACCAGCAGCAAATTCGGCGTCCGCTTCAGGAAGGCGGCATCGACATGGAAATGCGGGGCGAGCTCATCGCGGGCGGCGCCGACCTGGTAGACGTGGGCAGCGCCGAGGAGCGGGCCATAAACATCCTCAGGGCTTCCATTTTCGATGCGATCGACCCGCACGTCGGACCGCGCCTTCAGGATGTCGATATAGATCGGATTGGCCAAATAATTGGAGTAGACGACGCGCTTGTTGTTGACGGACATCAGGACCCTTCCGGCTCGTTCGCGGGAGATCCGCACGGTCAGCGCGATGCGCGCCCTCCTATGCCCCCTCCCGTGTTCTGGTTGTCGCCGCTTATGCCATGGCGGTGCCGGCCACGGCAGGCCTGCTGGCGCAGATCAAGGTGACGGCGCGGACATGTTGACAATCCCGCTGCCCGCGTCAAGTTCGGCAGACCGCCGCGACGGCAAGAACCAAGAAGCATGCGCGGCCCCAGGGAGAGCGCGATGGCGATTGCGGAACAGCAGCCGCAGGGGAGCAGCGACGGAAGCTGGCACGGCATCGTCCTGCAAACCTTGAAGCGGAACGAGATCAACCTGATCCCTTACGTGCCGGACCGCGTGCTGACGCCGCTGATCAAGAACCTGCACGCCGATCCCTTCTTCACCACTTTCGCGACCGCCCGTGAGGAAGAGGCCGTCGGCATCGTCGCCGGCGCCTGGATGGGCGGTCGGCGCGGCGCGGTGCTGATGCAGACCTCCGGCTTTGCGACGCTCGCAAACGTGCTGGCCTCGCTCGCAGTGCCCTACCAGATTCCGCTGATCATGCTCGTCTCTGAGCGCGGCACGCTCGGCGAATTCAACTACGGCCAGTCCCTGGTCTGCCGCACCATGCGACCGGTGCTGGATTCGCTGGCGCTGGAGCATCACACCATCACCCGGCTCGACGAGCTCGAATTCATCGCCGACCGCTCGATCAAGCAGGCCGTCACCACGCAGGCGCCGGTGGCGTTGATCCTCAACCCGCTGCTGACGGGCGGCAAGGTCTTCGACAAGTGAGGCCGACGGTGAACACTGGCAACACCAAGGTGATGAACCGCTTCGACGTCACCTCGCGGCTGATCGCGAAGCTGAAGCACGAGGAAGCCGTGATCGGCGGCATCGGCAACACCAATTTCGATCTGTGGGCCGCCGGCCACCGCCCGCAGAACTTCTACATGCTGGGCAGCATGGGACTCGCCTTTCCGATCGCGCTCGGCGTGGCGCTGGCGCAGCCCGACCGCCGCGTCTTCGCGCTCGAAGGCGACGGCTCGCTCCTGATGCAGCTCGGTGCGCTCTCGACGATTGCAGCCTTGAAGCCGAAGAACCTCACGATGATCGTGATGGACAACGGCATCTACCAAATCACCGGGGCGCAGCCGACGCCGGCAGCGAACGTTGCCGACATCGTCGCCATTGCCATTGGCTCTGGTCTTGCGAGCAGCGCCTGGGCCGCGGACGAGGAAGATTTCGAGCGGTTGGTCGACGACGCCATGGCCGCTTCCGAGCCGAGCCTGATCGCGGTCAGGATCGACGACAAGCCCGGCGTGGGCACCACCCGGCGCGACCCCGTGCAGATCCGGGAACGGTTCATGCATGGCCTCGGCGTGCGCGATCCGCTTTAACATTTTTGTCATTAACTACACGGCGATCTGATACGAGCCTCGCGACAACCCGACCAAATTCGTGCTAAGCGACCCGGATGTTCATTCGTACCTTTGCCTGGCTGCTCGCCGCTGCCGTTACGTTCGCCACCCTCGGTCCTCCCGGCCTTCGCCCCCATTCCGACCTCGGTCAGGACGGCGAACATGCGCTTGCCTTCGTCATGGTGGGATTGGCCTTCGGCCTCGCCTATCCACGCCGGCGCCTACTGAGCGCAGCGGCCGCGGTCGTCCTGATCGGCGTTCTCGAGCTGATGCAATTTTGGGCACCCGGCCGTCACGCGCGGCTGGTGGATTTTTTGGTCGATGCTGCCACCGCGTGCCTCGGCTTTGCACTCGCCGCCGCCGTAGACCGGCTACTCTCGCGCTTTCGCACCAGCTCCGCCATGACAAGCGAAGGCCCCGCGGAGTGATGCTCCGCAGGGCCCTGCTCAGCACAAAGAATTGCGTCGATCAGTCGATGATCTTGACCACGCGGCGTGTGCGCGGCTCGACGATCACACGGCGATCGTTCACGACCGCATAGCGATATTCGTTGTAGTTCGGCACGGGCCGCAGCACCACGGTCGGAGGCAGGGGCTCGCCGACCACGACGCGCTCCTGGACCACGACGGAGTCGCTGCGAGGAATTCCGCCGAGGACCGCATTCGGAATTTCGAGACCGGCGCCGACGGCTGCACCCACGGTGCCGCCAACCATTGCACCGATCGGGCCGCCGATGTCGCCACCTGCACGCGCGCCGTCCCTGGCGCCCTGTTCGGTCGTCGACTGAGCAAAGGCTGCGCTCGACGCCAGCAGCGACGCTGCAGCCAACGTAATCGCAAGACGGGTTTTCATGGTGTTCTGTCTCCAGTGATTGTCCTGCGCCTTCAACCCGCGGGGCCGGAGCATTGTTCCGGTTCCCCTGCGACGAAAGATGGATCACTGGACAGTGTTACCGCGTAACAGTTCAGGCCCTGGCGATCTCATGCCCCGCCATCAGTTCCAGCGCCCGCACCATGGCGGAGTGATCCCAGGCCTTGCCGCCATGTGCGGTGCAGGACGAGAACAATTGCTGCGCCACCGCCGTGCTCGGCAGCGACAGGCCGAGTGCACGCGCACCTTCGAGCGCGAGATTGAGATCCTTCTGGTGCAGCTCGATGCGGAAGCCAGGATCGAAATTGCGCTTCACCATGCGCTCGCCATGCACCTCCAGAATTCGCGAGGACGCGAAGCCGCCCATCAGCGCCTTGCGCACCAGCGCGGGATTCGCACCGGCCTTGGATGCGAACAACAGGGCCTCGCTCACGGCTTCGATGGTGAGCGCGACGATGATCTGGTTGGCAACCTTTGTCGTCTGCCCGTCGCCGTTGGCGCCGACATGCGTGACGTTCTTGCCCATCTTGTCGAAGATTGGCTTCATGGTGCCAAAAGCCCGCTCGGGCCCGCCGACCATGATGGTGAGGCTCGCCGCCTTGGCGCCGACCTCCCCGCCCGACACCGGCGCATCGAGATAATCAGCGCCGAGCGCCTCGATCTTTTTTGCAAACTCCTTCGTCGCCAGCGGCGAGATCGAGCTCATGTCGACGACGATCTTGCCCTTGGAGATGCCGCTGGCGACACCCTCCTTGCCGAACAGCACGGCCTCCACATGCGGCGTATCCGGCACCATGATGATGACCGCGTCCGCCTGCTCCGCGACCTTGCTGGCGGATGTGCAGGCGATGCCGCCCGCGGACATCAGCTCTGGCGCGATCGGCGCAACGTCATGCAGGAGAACGCGATGGCCCGCGGCCAGGAGATGGCCGGCCATCGGCCGTCCCATGGTGCCAAGTCCGATGAAGCCGATGTTGGTCATGTTTGATTTCTCACAGTTGAAGTAGCAAAATTCATCCGCGCACTCGGTGCACCTCTCCCGCTAGCGGGAGAGGGAGCGCACCGCCGACGTGGCAATATTCTCAGGTCTCAAACGTCTGTGCCGCATGCCACGACAGGCCCTCCAGCGTCGTGGTGCGCGGCTTGTATTCGCAGCCGATCCAGCCGCGATAGCCGATCGCGTCGAGGTGGCGGAACAGGAAGGGATAGTTGATCTCGCCGGTGCCGGGCTCGTGACGGCCGGGATTGTCGGCAAGTTGGACGTGAGCAATCTGAGGCAGATATTCCTGCATGGTGCGGGCGAGATCGCCTTCCATGATCTGCATGTGGTAGATGTCGTACTGGATGAAGAGGTTGTTCGATCTCACCTCGGAGATCAGCTGCACCGCCTGCTCGGTGCCGTTGAGGAAGAAGCCGGGAATGTCGAGCGTGTTGATGGGCTCGACCAATAGCTTGATGTTCTCTCGCGCCAGCGACGAAGCTGCAAAAAGCAGATTCCCGACCAGCGTCTCCCGAAGCTCGTGCGGATCGGCGTCGACAGGGGCGATGCCGACGAGGCAGTTGAGCTGCTCGCAATCGAGCGCCCTGGCATAATCGATCGCGCGGAACACGCCGTCGCGGAATTCGGCGATGCGGTCGGGCAGAATCGCAATGCCGCGCTCGCCCCCCGCCCAGTTGCCGGCGGGGAGATTGTGCAGCACCTGCGTCAAGCCATGCGCCTCGAGCTGCTCGCGCAGCTGCGCCTTATCGAAATCATAGGGGAAGAGATATTCGACCCCGGCAAAGCCCGCCGCCTTCGCCGCCGCAAAGCGGTCGAGGAACGGCATCTCGTTGAAGAGCATGGTGAGATTGGCGGCAAATTTCGGCATGGTGCTTCGTCCCCTATTCCGCCGGCTGCAGCACGCGCGTGGTATCGACTTCGTCGAGCGGAAGGTCCAGCACCTCCTCGAACTCGACGATGTTGTCGATCTCCGTGCCCATCGCGATGTTGGTGACCCGTTCGAGGATGAACTCGACCACCACAGGCACGCGGTGCTTGGCCATCAATTCGCGGGCGGTCGCAAACGCTGCCTGCGTGTCCTTCGGGTCGGTGACGCGGATGGCCTTGCAGCCGAGGCCTTCGGCGACCGCGACATGGTCGACGCCGTAGACGCCGATCTCGGGCGCGTTGATGTTCTCGAAGGAGAGCTGGACGTGATAGTCCATGTCGAAGCCGCGCTGGGCCTGTCGGATCAGGCCGAGATAGGAATTGTTCACGACGACGTGGATGTAGGGCAGATTGAACTGCGCGCCGACCGCGAGCTCCTCGATCAGGAACTGGAAATCGTAGTCGCCGGAGAGCGCGACGATCTCGCGCTCCGGGCACGCCGCGCGCACGCCGAGCGCGGCCGGCAGCGTCCAGCCGAGCGGCCCCGCCTGCCCGGCATTGATCCAGTTGCGGGGCTTGTAGACGCCGAGGAACTGCGCGCCGGCGATCTGCGACAGGCCGATCACGGTGACATAGGTGGTGTCGCGGCCGAACGCCTTGTTCATTTCCTCGTAGACGCGCTGCGGCTTGATCGGGATGTTGTCGAAATGGCTCTTGCGCAGCATCGTCTTCTTGCGGTCGCGGCAGGCCGCAGGCCACGCCTGGCGCTCGCGGAGCCTGCCTGACCGCCGCCACTCCCTGGCGACGGCGACGAACAGTTCGAGCGCGGCCTTTGCGTCCGAGACGATGCCGAGATCGGGATTGAACACGCGCCCGATCTGCGTCGGCTCGATGTCCACGTGAACGAATTTGCGACCCTTGGTGTAGGTCTCGACCGAGCCGGTGTGGCGGTTGGCCCAGCGATTGCCGATGCCGAGCACGAAGTCGGACTCCAGCAGCGTGGCATTACCATAGCGGTGGCTGGTCTGGAGACCCACCATGCCGGCCATCAGCACGTGATCATCGGGGATCGCGCCCCATCCCATCAGCGTCGGCACGACGGGTATGTTGGCGATTTCGGCGAACTCGACCAGCAGGTCCGAGGCGTCGGCGTTGATGATGCCGCCGCCCGCGACGATCAGCGGCCGTTCGGCGGCGTTGAGCATCTCCAGCGCCTTCTCGACCTGCTTGCGCGTCGCGGCGGGCTTATAGACCGGCAGCGGCTCGTAGGTCTCGTCATCGAATTCGATCTCGGCGAGCTGTACGTCGAGGGGCATGTCGATCAGCACCGGCCCCGGCCTGCCTGAGCGCATCACGTGAAAGGCTTGGCTGAACACACGCGGCACCAGCGCCGGCTCACGTACCGTCAGTGCCCACTTCGTGACAGGCTTTGCAATCGACTCGATGTCGACCGCCTGGAAATCCTCCTTGTAGAGCCGCGCGCGCGGCGCCTGCCCCGTAATGCAGAGGATCGGGATGGAATCGGCGATCGCGGAGTAAAGACCGGTGATCATGTCGGTGCCAGCCGGCCCGGAGGTGCCGATACAGACCCCGATATTGCCGGCCTTGGCGCGTGTATAGCCTTCGGCCATGTGCGAAGCGCCCTCGACATGGCGCGCCAGGATGTGGCGGATCGAGCCGCGCTTCTTCAGCGCCGAGTAAAGTGGATTGATTGCAGCGCCGGGAACACCGAAGGCCGTCGATATACCTTCCTTCTCCAGGATACGCACGGCCGCATCGACAGCTCGCATCTTCGCCATATCGGACCTCGCTCAAATTGCGTCAGCGAGCGAGATCATCAGATACGCAGAAGCCGATCTCAACGAGACCGATTTTATTTTCCACGATGCGGCAACCACGAGAAAATCGTGGACGTGTCAATCGGTTAGATCAACAGATGCGTGAAAGCAGCTCACTCGAACAGCGGCACCAGCTGCATCTGCGGCACCAGCACGAGTCCCTTATCGGTGATGCGAATTTCCGGAATGACCGATAGCGGAATCAAATTGAAGCCCATGTACGGGATGGTGCAGCCGGCCTCGGCCCATTCCTTCTTCAGCATCTTCACCTCTTCCGCCACTTCGGTGACACGCTTGTCGGACAGGAGTCCTGCGATCGGCAGCGGAACCAGCGTCCTCACCTCGCCGTCGGCGACGACGCAGACGCCGCCCTGCCGCTCCTTGATGGCGGCGATGGCGACCTGCATGTCGCCCTCGTTGGTGCCAGCGACGATGAGATTGTGGCTGTCGTGTCCGACGCTGGAGGCGACCGCGCCGCGCTTCAGGCCGAAATCCTTCAAGAGGCCATGGGCGACGTTGCCCGCGGATTGGCCATGACGCTCGACCACCGCGACGAAGCAGAGGCCATAGCGCGCGAACAGCGACGGCCAGTCTTTTGCGGGTTCGATCGCGACCTTCTCGTGGATCAGCGTGATGCCAGGCAGCGCGGTCTTGATGGCGTTGACGGCGCAGGCCTTGGCCGGCAATTCGGGCGTCAGCTTCATCGTCTGCGGCAGCTTGACGGTCGCATAGGCTCCCTTGGGATATTGGTAGCGATGCGACAGCGCCTGATCGAGACGCGGGGTGATCTTGCCGTGCTCGACCACGAGCTCGCCACCATACCAGGTGCATTGTGGCTCGAGCTGATCGTCCATCAGCACGAGATCGGCGCGGCGGCCGCCGCCAAGCCCGCCGATATCGCCTTCCATCCCGAAGCGGGTCGCGCCATGCAGAGAGCCCATTGACCAGGCCTGCTCGGGCGACATCCCCGCCTTCACGGCCTCGCGCACCACCCAGTCGAGACCGAACAGCAGGAGATCGTCGGCATCGCGATCGTCGGTGCAAACGGTGGTGCGCTTGTGCGAGGCCCCGAGCTCGGTGATCGTTCGGATCGCTTGCGGCAGCGAATGCCAGGGCGTGGTCGGCGGTCCCCCGCGCAAAAACACCCAAACGCCGGCATCGAGCAGGTCATCGGCGATGTCGCGGTCGATCGCCTCATGGGTGTCGGTGACGCCGGATGCCGCATAGGCCGCAACGAATTCGCGGCCGTAGACATGCCCGGAAACGGGACGCCCCCGCTTCAAGGCTGCGGAGAGGATGGCATGGCTGCGCTCGTCGCCCATCGTGACAGGCACGAAATCCATCTTCTCGCCAAGCGCCACCGCTTCGGGCCAGCGATCGAACAGACCGGCGATCTTGTCCGGCGTGAGGTCGCCGCCCGCCGTCTCCAGTTCAGCCGAGGTCGCGGGAACCGTGCTCGGCACGGTCAAGAAGATCGACAGCGGCGCCTCGCGCGCATCTTCCAGCATCGCCTCCACACCGGCGACGTCCATGACGTTGCCGATCTCGTGGCTGTCGCAGAAGATCGTGGTGGTGCCGTTCAGCAACGCAGCCTCGGCATAGGCGCAGGCCGTCACCATCGAGGATTCGATGTGGATGTGCGGATCGACGAGGCCGGGCGCGATGATGCCACCGGCGGCGTCATACAGCGGAACATCGCTCCAGGCTTTCTTGGCTGTGCCTGCCGGTTTCACCGCCGCGATGCGGCCGCCTGTGATCCAGACTTCCCGCCCCTGATGAATGCGCTCCGAATAGGTCGAGAGCACCCGCGCCCCCGTGACGACGAGATCCGGCGCGACGCGGGCCGACGCAACATCGGCCAAGCGCCGCGTCATGCTGTGCAGGGGAGCAACGGTGAAGCGGGTGAGTTTGGTCATCGGGGCTCTCACGGATATTGGACAGCCCAGCGATGGTTGCCCCCGACGGGGGCAGGGGCAACTCAAATAAAACGGCACCTTTGCTTACGCATTGGGCAAACTGGCCGTTGATGAGTTCCGCTAGTCCTCATTCGCCTTGAACCGCCCGAGCCCCTTCAAGACGAAGGGTGCCACCAGCGCGATCAGCGCGACGCCGAGGAGCGTCGCCGAGATCGGGCTCTGCAGCAGCGTCATGAGATCGCCGAGGCTGATCGCGAGCGCGCGGCGGAGCTGGCTTTCGGCAATCGGGCCCAGGATCAGGCCGACGACGACGGGCGCGATCGGGAAATCGAACCGGCGCATCAGGAAGCCGAGCACACCGAAACCGGCCAGCATCGACAATTCCACCACGGACGGCTTTGCCGCGATCGTGCCCATGGTCGCGAACACCAGGATGCCGGCATAGAGCCAGGGCTGCGGGATCGCGAGCAGCCGCACCCATAGGCCGACCAGCGGCAGGTTGAGCACCAGCAGCATCATGTTGGCGATGAAAAGACTTGCGATCAGACCCCACACGAGGTCGGGCCGCTCGGCGAACAGCAGCGGGCCCGGATTGAGGCCGTATTGCTGGAAGCCCGCCAGCATCATCGCGGCGGTCGCCGAGGTCGGCAGGCCTAGCGTCAGCAGCGGCACCAGCGTGCCGGCAGCGGAGGCGTTGTTGGCGGCTTCGGGGCCGGCGACCCCTTCGATCGCGCCCTTGCCGAATTCTTCGGGATGCTTCGTCAGCCGCTTCTCGGTCGAATAGGACAGGAAGGTCGGGATCTCCGCGCCGCCGGCCGGGAGCGCACCGATCGGGAAACCGAACATGGTCCCGCGCAGCCATGGCTTCCAAGACCGCTTCCAGTCCTCCTTGGTCATCCACAGCGAGCCGCGCACCGGCTCCAGCTTCTCCTCGGTGTGGTGGCGGCGCGATGCGACGTAGAGTGCCTCGCCCACCGCGAACAGGCCGACCGCGAGCGTTGTGACTTCAACGCCGTCGAGCAATTCAGGAACGCCGAACGCAAGCCGCGCCTGACCGGTCAACTTGTCGATGCCGACGAGACCGAGCGTCAGACCGATGAACAGGCTGGTCAGGCCGCGGATTGGGGAATCGCCGAAGGTCGCCGACACCGTGACGAAGGCAACGCACATCAGCGCGAAATAATCCTCCGGACCGAAGCGCACGGCGACATCGACCAGCCATGGCGCAAGGAAGGCCAAGCCAATGGTGGCGATGGTGCCGGCGACGAAGGAACCGATTGCGGAGGTCGCAAGCGCCGGCCCGCCGCGGCCGGCCTTGGCCATCTTGTTGCCTTCGAGCGCGGTCGCCATCGAGGCGCTTTCACCCGGCGTGTTGATGAGGATCGCTGTGGTCGATCCGCCGTACATGCCGCCATAATAGATGCCGGCGAACATGATCAGCGAACCGCCGGGGTCGAGCTTGTAGGTCACTGGCAGCAGCAGCGCGACCGTCAATGCCGGGC
The DNA here is from genome assembly GCF_020194115.1 of Bradyrhizobium sp. NBAIM01. Classification (NCBI taxonomy): domain Bacteria; kingdom Pseudomonadati; phylum Pseudomonadota; class Alphaproteobacteria; order Hyphomicrobiales; family Nitrobacteraceae; genus Bradyrhizobium; species Bradyrhizobium sp. NBAIM01. Next base: position 200,081 of record NZ_JADYVU010000008.1, read on the forward strand.
CGATGCCGGGCAGAACGCCCACGGCCGTGCCGAGGAACACGCCGATCAGCGCGTAAAGCAGGTTCATCGGCTGGACGGCGACCGCCATGCCGTGAGCCAGCGCGGCAAAGGTATCCATCACAGCAGTCGCTCCAGCGGGCCGGCAGGCAGGCTCAGCGTCAACAACCGGTCGAACGCGAGATAGATGAGGGTCGACATCACGAGAGCGATGATGGCGTCGATGAGGATGGCACGGCGTCCGAAGGCCGCCGAGGTCGTCACGAACAGGGCCGAGGTCGCCAGGATGAAGCCGCCGCCAAAGCCGATGATGGCGATCAGCAGCGCCAGACCGACGAGGATCAGAACCACAGGCACGGGATCGGCGCTTTCGCGTGCCGGCAGGTTGCCGCGCAGTGCATCGACGAAATTGCCGATCGCAAGCAGCGCAAGGCCGCAGGCGACCACGACCGGCATCGCCTCCGGCCCCATCCCGTACATCGCGGCGGATTGCAGGCCGCGCGCGTCCCAGACCAGCACGGCGGCGAGCACCGCAAGCGATGCCGCGATGACGAGGCCGGCGCGGTCGACGCGCCGCGGCGGCTGGACGGGATCGCCCGAGGTCATGACTTGACCAAGCCGACCGATTTCAGCACGTCGGTGACCCGGGCCGTTTCCTTCTTCAGGAAGTCGGCAAAAGCGTCGCCGCCCAGATAGGCGTCCTCCCAGCCTTTTTGCTTGAGGATCTCCTTCCAGGCGTCAGACTTCACCATCTTCTCGACCGCATCGCTCAAGGTCTTGCGCTGCTCCGGCGTGATGCCGGGAGGCGCGACCACCGAACGCCAATTGGCGATCACGAGGTCGATGCCCTGCTCCTTGAACGTGGGGATGTCGCTGCCTGCGATGCGCTTCTCCGAGGTCACGCCGATCGCGCGCAGCTTGCCGGACTTGATCTGCCCTTCATATTCGCTGAGCCCCGAAATGCCCGCGGTGACCTTGCCGCCGAGGATCGCCGCCAGCGACTCGCCGCCTCCGGAGAACGGGATGTAATTGATCTTCTTGGCGTCGGCACCGACGGCGCCGGCGAACAAGGCCGCCATCACATGGTCGACGCCGCCGGCCGAACCGCCGGCAAAGGTGACCTTGGCGATATCGGCCTTCACCGCGGCGGCCAGATCCTGCGCAGTCTTGATCGGTGAGTTCGCGGGAACCACGATCACCTGGATTTCCTCGGTCAGGCGCGCGATCGGCGTCACCTGCTCCAGCGTCACCGGCGACTTGTTCATGGCGAGCGCGCCGACCATGACGAAGCCGTTGACCATCATCTGGTTGCCGTCGCCCTTGGCGCCGTTGACGAACTGCGCGATGCCGACGCTGCCACCTGCACCGGGAACATTGGTGACCTGCACGCTGCGGGCGACGCCCGCAGCCACCAGCGCCTGCTGCATCGAGCGCGCGGTCTGGTCCCAGCCTCCGCCCGGAGCCGCCGGCGCCATCAGCTTGAGCTCGAGCTGCTGGGCAAAACCCGGATTGGCTGCCGCGAGGGTCAACGCGACGGCTGCGCCGACAAGGCGCGCGAGAAATCGGAACATGAGGGCATCTCCAGGCTCATGCGGACGTTTGCCGCATTGTGTCGTTTGGTCGCATATCAGCCAAAACGGCCGATGCTGTCCAGTGAGATCCCCAAGAGTCCTTTTAGCGGGGCGCTGGGATCACCCCGCCAAGCGCGGCCGTCAATTCGGCCGCAACTTCCCGGACGATCTGCCCGATCTCCGGCAACCGTTCGTCGGTAACGCGGCTGGTCATGCCGGATACGGAGATCGCGGCAAGCGGTTCAGCCAGTGAGTTGTATACCACCGCGGCGACGCAGCGTAGCCCGATCTGCGCCTCCTCATCGTCAACAGCAAAGCCCTGTTTGCGGATTTTCTCGAGCTCCCTGAACAGGTCGCTCGGCCGCACGATCGACTTCTCGGTCAGGCGGGGCATGCCGTGATGGCGGATGACGGCGCCGACATCCTCGTCTGAATAGGTTGCGAGCACCGCCTTGCCGACGCCGGAGGTCACCATGGGGACGCGGCCACCGACCTTGGTCAGCGAGCGCATGATCTCGCGGCTTTCCATACGGGTCAGCACGATGATGAACTCATCGTCGACCACGGCGAGATTGGCCGTCTCGCGGGTGAGATCGCGCAGCTTGCGCAAATATGGAATCGCCTGTGCGGAGAAATTGCGTCGCCGCGCAAAGCTGGCGCCGACCGTGAAGCTGCGCACCCCGACATGCCATTTGGATTCGCCACGGTCGAACTGCACGAAGCGGCGGCTTTCGAGCGTTGCGAGCAGCCGGTGCACGGTGGACGCCGACAGGCCGGTGCGGATCGCGAGATCGCTCAGACGATAGCCTTCGTCGTCCTCGGCCAGCGTCTCGATGATCGACAGCGCGCGGTCGACCGATTGCACGCCACCGTCGCGGCTCTCGTGATCGGCCTCCGAGGCCGATTTGGGCTCGAGCGATTTGCGCCGGATCACGTTCTTGCTCATCGCGACCTGCATTTCTTCTCTTCCCCTCTCCCGCTTGCGGGGCCGAGACGAGCAACGCTCGCTCTGAAAGGGTCAGGGTGAGAGGGAGCTTCCGCAAGGACAGTGGCAATTGGACTCGCGGAAGCTCCCCCTCGCCCGGAATTTGCTGTGCAAATTCCGGCCTCTCCCCGCAAGCGGGGAGAGGTGAACGCAAGCTCAGAGCAGCCCTGCCCCGCGCGCCCACTTGTACTTGGCGCCAAGCACCTCGACCGGTAGCTCGGTCGAATAGGCGTAAGCCGGGATGCCGTTCTGATAGAGATATTCGGCGGCCTCCTCGACCTCGACGTCGCCAGCGAGCGAGGCAACCATCGGCTTCACAAAACCCTTGGCCTCCATCTCCTTCTTCACCTCGACCATGTTGCGAGCGAACACCATCGGCGGCGTGACGATGGTGTGCCAATAGCCGAGGATCAGCGCGTGGATGCGCTCATCCGACAGGCCGAGCTTCACGGTGTTGACGTAGGTGATCGGCGGTTCGCCGCCGGTGATATCCACGGGATTGCCGGCAGCACCGAACGGCGGGATGAACTTGCGGAAGGCCGCATCGAGATCCGGCGGCATCGACATCAGCGACAGGCCGTTATCGACGCAGGAGTCCGACAGCAGCACGCCCGAGCCGCCGGCACCGGTGATGATGAGAACGTTCTCGCCCTTCGGCGTCGGCAGCACCGGTACGCCGCGGGCGAATTCGAGCAACTGGCGAAGTGAGCGGGCACGGATCACGCCGGACTGCTTGAACACGTCCTCATAGATGCGATCGTTGCCGGCGAGCGCGCCGGTGTGGGACGACGCCGCCTTCGCGCCGGCCGAGGTCCGGCCGGCCTTGAGCACCACCACCGGCTTGTTCTTGGACACGCGCTTTGCGGCTTCCGCGAAGGCGCGGCCGTCCTTGAGGTCTTCGCAGTGCTGGGCGATCAGATTGGTGTTCGGGTCCTGCTCGAAGAAGGCGAGCAGATCGTCCTCGTCGATATCGGACTTGTTGCCGAGGCCGACGATCGCGGACACGCCCATCTTGGCCGAGCGCGAGAAGCCGATGATGGCCATGCCGATGCCGCCCGACTGCGACGACAGCGCCGCATGGCCCTTGACGTCATAGGCGGTGCAGAAGGTCGCGCAGAGATTGGCGGGCGTATAATAGAAGCCGTAGATGTTCGGCCCCATCAGACGGATGTCGTACTTCTTGCCGACCTCGACGATCTCGGCCTGCAGCTCCGGCGCACCGGCTTCAGCGAAGCCCGACGGGATCAGCACCGCGCCCGGGATCTTCTTCTCGCCGCATTCGGTCAGCGCGGCCGCGACGAATTTCGCGGGGATTGCGAACACCGCGACGTCGATCACACCAGGCACGTCCTTGACGCTCTTGTAGGCCTTGTAGCCGAGGATCTCGGCGGCCTTGGGATGGATCGGATAGATCTCGCCCTTGTAGCCGCCGTTGATGAGGTTCTTCATCACGGAATTGCCGATCTTGCCGTCCTCCGCGGAGGCGCCGACCACGGCGACCGCCTTCGGCTGCATGATGCGGTTCATCGCCGCGACGATCTCATCGGTCGGACGCGGCTTCGGCTTGGGCTTGTAGGCGAAGTCGACCACGATGCGGACGTCTGCGGCCGTGGCATCCTTCGGCGTCGCGAACACCGGGTTGAGGTCGAGCTCGACGATCTCAGGGAAATCGGTGACGAGCTGCGAGACCTTGACGATGACGTCGGCGAGCGCGTTGCGGTTCACCGGCTCGCCGCCGCGCACGCCTTTCAGGATCTCGTGCGCCTGGATGCCGTCGAGCATCGAGAGCGCGTCTTCCTTGGTCGCCGGCGTGAGGCGGAAGGTGATGTCCTTGAGCACCTCGACGAGCACGCCGCCGAGGCCGAAGGCGACCAGCTTGCCGAACGAGCCGTCGGTGATCGAGCCGACGATGACCTCGGTTCCGCCGGCCAACATCTGCTGCACCTGCACACCTTCGATCTTGGCATCGGACTTATATTTCTTTGCGTTGCCGAGGATGGTCTCGTAGGCCTTCTCAGCCTCCTCGGTCGTCTTGAGGCCGACGATGACGCCGCCGGCTTCGGTTTTGTGGAGAATGTCCGGCGAGACGATCTTCATCACGACGGGGAAGCCCATGGACGAAGCCATCTTGCCGGCCTCGCCCGCCGACTTGGCCACGCCCTCCTTCGGCACCGGAATGCCGTAGGCGTCGCAGACCAGCTTGCCTTCCGGGGCCGTCAGGCTGGTGCGATTGTCCGCCTTGACCTGGTCAAGCACCTTGCGGACGGCATCTTTGGAATTGGACATGTGGCTTCTCCCTTGACCTCAGTTCGTTCTTTTCAAAGCGCGCGCGTGTTTGCGGCTGCCCATGATGCTTGCCATTCGCCGCGCTCTGTTCCATGCGGCGGTACGGAGTGGCATAAGCCTCAAGACTACTCCGCCGGCATGGATCAAAAATGGCTGGCGATGGCATTTGGTATGCCAGAAGCCAACTTGTCAAGCTGGTGCATGGCCTAGAAGGCCGCAAAAAATAGGCAGCTTGACATTCTGGCATGTGGTATGCCAAAAACTTTCCAGTTAATATTCCTGTAAAAGACGACTCCCCACTGGAGGAGATTCGTCGTGTCACTACGGAAACCAACCAAGGCGTTGCCGAACATGGCCGAGGCAGACATCGCAATCGTTCGTATTGCCCCGGAGAGCAGCTTCAAGAACAAGGCGTATGACGCCTTGAAGGAAGCCATCCTCAAGATGGACATCTACTCGACGCCCGAGCCGGTGATGCTCGACGAGCGCGCATTGTCTGAGAGGCTTGGCGTCAGCCGCACGCCGATCCGCGAGGCCATCGCGATGCTGGAGCAGGACGGTTTCGTGAAGACCGTGCCCCGCCGCGGCATCATGGTGGTGCGCAGGACCAAGAGCGAGATCGTCGACATGATCCGCGCCTGGGCGGCGCTGGAGAGCATGGCCGCCCGCCTCATCACCACCACCGCGCGCAAGAAGGACATCACGGCGCTGCGCGACTATTTCAAGGATTTCGGCAAGGACCGACTGCCCGAGGATCACGTCGAGGAATATTCGCGCGCCAACATCGCCTTCCACCAGGCGCTGATCTCGCTGTCGGAATCGCCGGTGCTGGTCGATCTCACCAACGACCTGCTCTTGCACGTGCGCGGCTATCGCCAGCTGACCATCGGACGCAAGGACCGCACCGCGACGTCACTGCCCGAGCATCTCGGCATCATCGAGGCGCTGGAAGCGCGCGACACCGAGCTTGCCGAGAAGCGCGCCCGCGATCACACCCTCGGCCTTGCCGCTTACGTCGAAGCGCACGGCCAAGAACTGTTTACGTAACTGTTCACTTAAGCAACGTTCACCAGAAGGGCGAACAACTCGCCCCAACGACCTTGAGACCAGGGAGACAAGGCCCATGCTGAATACCGCGACCAAGTCCGAAGCACCGGGCACCGAGCAGGAACTGACGGATGGCTTCCATCTCGTCATCGACGCGCTCAAGCTGAACGGCATCAACACCATCTATAATGTGCCGGGCATCCCGATCACGGATTTGGGCCGCATGGCGCAGGCCGCGGGTATTCGCGTGATCTCGTTCCGTCACGAGCAGAACGCCGGCTACGCCGCCGGCATCGCCGGCTATCTCACCAAGAAGCCCGGCGTCTGCCTCACGGTGTCGGCGCCCGGCTTCCTCAATGGTCTCACCGCCCTCGCCCACGCCACCACCAATTGCTATCCGATGATCCTGGTCTCCGGCTCTTCCGAGCGCGAGATCGTCGACCTCCAGCAGGGCGACTACGAGGAGATGGACCAGCTTGCGATCGCAAAGCCGCTGTGCAAGGCGGCCTATCGCGTGCTGCACGCCCAAGACATCGGCATCGGCTTCGCCCGCGCCATCCGCGCTGCGGTCTCAGGCCGTCCGGGCGGCGTCTATCTCGACCTGCCGGCAAAACTGTTCGGCCAAGTCATGAACGCCGAGGCCGGCCAGAAGTCGCTGGTCAAGGTGATCGACGCGGCGCCCGCGCAGATCCCCTCGCCCGCATCCGTGAAGCGCGCGCTCGACGTGCTCAAGAGCGCCAAGCGCCCCCTCATCATCCTCGGCAAGGGCGCGGCCTACGCGCAGGCCGATGAGGAGATCAAGAGCTTCGTCGAGAAGAGCGGCGTTCCGTTCCTGCCCATGAGCATGGCCAAGGGCCTGCTGCCCGACACCCATCCGCAATGCGCCGGCGCCGCCCGCTCGACGGTGCTGAAGGACTCCGATGTCGTCATGCTGATCGGCGCGCGGCTGAACTGGCTGCTGTCGCACGGCAAGGGCAAGAGCTGGGGCGAGGCGCCGAAGAAGTTCATCCAGGTCGACATCGAGCCGAAGGAGATGGATTCCAACGTCGAGATCGTCGCGCCCGTCGTCGGCGACATCGGCTCGGTGGTCTCCGCCTTCAACCAGGCGATGGGATCATCCTGGACCGCCCCGCCGGCCGAATGGACCAAGGCGGTCTCGTCCAAGCGCGAAGAGAACGTCGCCAAGATGGCGCCGAAGCTCATGAACAACAAATCGCCGATGGATTATCACGGCGCGCTCGGTGTGCTGAAGAACGTCATCAAGGACTATCCCGAGGCGATCCTCGTCAACGAAGGCGCCAACACACTCGACCTCGCCCGCGGCGTCATCGACATGTACAAGCCCCGCAAGCGTCTCGACGTCGGCACCTGGGGCGTGATGGGCATCGGCATGGGCCAGGCGATCGCGGCCGCGCTCGAGACCGGCCACCCCGTGCTAGCGGTGGAAGGCGACTCGGCGTTCGGCTTCTCCGGCATGGAGGTCGAGACCATCTGCCGCTACAATTTGCCGATCTGCGTCGTCATCTTCAACAATGACGGCATCTATCGCGGCACCGACGTCAACGGCGCCAACTCCGATCCGGCAACGACCGTGTTCGTCAAGGGCGCGCGCTACGACAAGATGATGGAAGCCTTCGGCGGCGTCGGCGTCAACGCGACCTCGCCGGACGAGCTGAAGCGTGCCGTCAACGACGCCATGAAGTCCGGTAAGCCGACGCTCATCAACGCCGTGATCGATCCGGCCGCCGGCTCGGAGAGCGGCCGCATCGGCAACCTCAATCCACAGAGCGTTCTGCAGAAGAAGAAGTAAGTCCACCCCTCAACCCTTATTCCCTGCCGGGTGCAGGGGCAGACAGAGTACGGAGCAATACGATGACCAAAGCGCTCGAGGGCGTTCGCATTCTCGACTTCACCCACGTCCAGTCAGGACCGACCTGCACGCAGCTGCTGGCCTGGTTCGGCGCCGACGTGATCAAGGTGGAACGCCCGGGCGTGGGTGACATCACCCGCGGCCAGCTGCAGGACATCCCGAACGTGGACAGCCTGTATTTCACCATGCTCAACCACAACAAGCGCTCGATCACGCTCGACACTAAAAACCCCAAGGGCAAGGAAGTCCTCACCGAGTTGATCAAGAAGTGCGACGTGCTGGTGGAGAATTTCGGCCCCGGCGTGCTCGACCGCATGGGCTTTCCCTGGGAGAAGATCCAGTCGATCAACCCGAAGATGATCGTCGCCTCGATCAAGGGTTTTGGCCCCGGACCGTATGAAGACTGCAAGGTCTACGAGAACGTCGCCCAGTGCACCGGCGGCGCCGCCTCCACCACCGGCTTCCGCGACGGCGTCCCGCTCGTCACCGGCGCCCAGATCGGCGATAGCGGCACCGGCCTGCACCTCGCGCTCGGCATCGTCACCGCGCTCTACCAGCGCACCCACAGCGGCAAGGGTCAGCGCGTCACTGCCGCGATGCAGGACGGCGTGCTCAACCTCTGCCGCGTCAAGCTGCGCGACCAGCAGCGCCTCGCCCACGGCCCGCTGAAGGAATACAGCCAGTTCGGCGAAGGCGTGCCGTTCGGCGACGCCGTGCCGCGCGCCGGCAACGATTCCGGCGGCGGCCAGCCCGGCCGCATCCTGAAGTGCAAGGGCTGGGAGACCGATCCCAACGCCTACATCTACTTCATCACCCAGGCCCCGGTCTGGGAGAAGATCTGCGATGTGATCGGCGAACCCACCTGGAAGACCGATCCGAACTACGCCAAGCCGGCCGCGCGCCTGCCGCGCCTGAACGAGATCTTCGCCCGCATCGAGCAGTGGACGATGACGAAGACAAAGTTCGAGGCGATGGAGATCCTCAACAAGGACGACATCCCCTGCGGCCCGATCCTGTCGATGAAGGAGATCGCGGAAGACCAGTCGCTGCGCGCCACCGGCACGGTGGTCGAGGTCGACCACCCCACCCGCGGCAAGTACGTCTCGGTCGGCAACCCGATCAAGCTGTCGGATAGCCCGGCAGACGTGACGCGATCGCCGCTGCTCGGCGAGCACACCGACGAGATCCTGCGCTCGGTGCTCGGCTTCAGCGATCACCAGGTCGCCGAGATCCACAAGTCGGGCGCGCTCGACCCGCCGCAGAAGCAGGCCGCGGAGTAAGCGGACCACATTTCACGAGACCAAAGGGGCCGTCCGAAGGGGCGGCCCCTTTTGCTTGTGAAGGCGTGCAATCGCAGGCTCAAAATCAAAACTGGAAAACAACCCCATGCACAGTAGCCATCCCGTTGGCACGCAACGATATTTCTGATTCGACGAAAAACTTCTGACCCGTCGGGCAAAACAGGGGTATTATGCCATCGTGGCTATCATGCCGGGAGCGCACATCAGGCGCTGGCTGCTGCACATCGGAGCGGATCCCGACCACACGCTGTTCGCGGAAGGGGCTGCAGAGATCTGGAGTCCAAGGGCGCTTATCGGACGTCAGCCCGAGGGACGTCAGCATGGGCCACAACTGGACGGATCGCGGCGCGATCCAACGTGCCCGCCCAGCCGGAGCCAGTCGGTGCTAGCGAAGACCGGGAAGATCACCCTTCAGCCGCGCTTGCCGACCGTCGCAGACCCGGCGGTAACCTCGTCCTTGTGCGCGGCAAACGCAGCCAGCACCTCGGCTTTCTCGCGCTTAGGGACCTTGGCAAAGTCGAGGCTCCGCCCGAGTTCCGCCGCGACCTCATCGAACTCTGCCGGAGATATTCTGAGATTGCGGTGCGCTTCCTCAAGTCCGAGCGGCGTCGCGCCAGGCTTGGTGGCCGCGAACTTAAGGGGCCCGCCCGAAACGTCGCAGACCCACAGCGTCCGCATGAACTTGAGGCCCGGCAACCTTGTCAGGTTCTTGGTGTGCCATTCTCGTAGTTGCGGATTCTTGGACTTCTGGCCCACGACGGGATTCTTCACGACAGCGTCGCTGAAGTGATCCACCACGGCCGCAATAGCAAAAACGCCGCCCAGCCGCTCATACAGACTTTTCTCAGGAGAGGTTTGCTGGGCCTGCGCGTATGCCTTACTCGCTCCCTGCAATGCAGTCGTCGGGGCGGCGGTCAGCGCCATTCCTGCGACCATGCTTCGTCGTGTGATGGAAGTCGGAATAAATTGTACCATGGTCACCTCCTCTGGTGAGGCAACAGGATAATCCGTTGGGAGCATGCCGCCGGTCAGAATTCGTCACTTTCTTCCGGCATTAAATTTTAGGTCGATGGATTGAGATGGAAGCGTCGGGGTTACACGCTAAGAACGATTCACCGCACAGTGGCTTGTGTGGCCGCTCGGGACGTCTGCGATGGGCCACAAGCGGAAGTCGGCTCTCTATTCGATAACTTCATCGGCGCGGGCTAGGAGGCTTTCGGGTAATTCCAAGCCGAGCACTCTCGCGGTGTTGCGGTTGATGATGAATTCGAATTCGGTCGGAGCTTGCACTGGCAGGTCTGCCGGATTGGCGCCGCGCAAAATTCGATCAACGTAGGATGCCGCGCCTGCATATATTTTATTGAGGTTTACTCCATACGAAACAAGACCCCCTACATCGCAGAATAGTCGTAGGAAGTAGATCGCGGGCAACCTGCACTTAGCAACAAGCGCGGTCATTTCCTTCCGTCGTGCGGCAGTCAGTGCGTCAGGTAGAAAAACAAGACCAGCGTTCCGCGCGTCTTGGAGAGATACGATTAGCCGTTCGATGCTGGAGCTATCGCCGTGGGGCGTCTCCACCGAAACCACCCCGGAGGTTTGTGCGACGGCCTTTATCGAAGCGAGAAACGCAGCAGAGTTATTCCCTGGTTCTGGGTTGTAGATAACGCCGATCCGCTCAATCTGCGGCGCGATTTCCTTCAGCAGGGAGACCCACTTACCCCCGAGAGATGGTGCAAAGGCAGTGAAGCCGGTAACATTACGACCGGGCCGCGCGAAAGTCTCGACATAGCGCATTCCAATCGGATCGCTGACCATCGCGAATACGGTCGGGATGTTAGACCCCTCAGCTTGCAGTGACGCCATCGACGTGTTGGTAACCGCGAACAAGACATCAGGCTTCAACGAGATCAATTCGCGCGCGCACTTGCGGCTCTCCTCAGTATCGCCATCGCTTATGCAATAGTCTATGAGCAGGTTCTGACCCAACAGCCAACCTTTCTCCTTCAATACTCTTTCGAGAATTGGCCTGCTTAGAGGGCTAGCTAGGAGCGCACCCACGCGGCGGACTTGGGCCTGAGCCCCCGCAGTATATGGGAGGATTGCTACGGCACCGCTGAAGACTATGAATTCCCGCCGTCGCATGCGTCGCTCCCTCTAGGGATCACGCCTGTGGGAAGATCAGCTTAGCACTTTTTTCGTCAGACTATACCGGGTGCAATGATTGCTTCGGGTCAAAAAGCTGCTGTCGAACACGAAGCCGCAATAGGTCTGCCAAGGGCCAGAAGCGGAAGAAGTACAGCCGAACTAATCAGGTATTCCCCAGGTGGCACGCACAAATAAACGGGCCGGCGGCAGCACGGAGGCGAGGTCAACTGGGGCGCGGTCCGGCTTAATTGCAATCAGATCGTAGCTCGCACCATGGTCGCTCGTCGTGTCCCTTAGCATTACACCGTCCGCGGTGTCTCGCGTCAGGGTCGCCGGTGCGGGATCAACGATGACGGCGGCGCGAATGCGCGCGTCCTGTATCGGCTCGGGCGGCGTCTCGCCGTTGTGAAGCTGTGCGCACATGCCGGTCGTCTCCTTGCAGAGGCTGGCGACCCTGGCGAAATCCGGCTTGATCCCCATCAGCACGAGGCCGGTCGCCCCGCCGAGCGAGAAACCGACGAAGCCGACCCTTGCAGGATCGATCACGGCCCTGTCCTTCGCATTGACTGGTGCCGGCCTGCGCGCACGCCTCGTCCTTCGAGACGGCGCTCCCGCGCCTCCTCAGGATGAGGTTCATCGGCGTCCGTGCTCGTTGGCTATCTCGACCGGCTCAATGCGCCGACACCCTGGTCGACAAAGATGATGCCGCATCATCTCTGCATGCTGCGCAGCCAGTGCCGGATCGCCGCGAGCTTTGGCGGCGGCATCGCAGGCTCGCGAGGCGCAAGGACGTCAGCGACGAGCCCATAGGCGATTTTCACTCGCCGTCACTCCTCTCAGGGGAGCTGATGCATTCCCTTCAGCCTGACGTTCATTGCTCTCCGGCTCCCCGGCGCTCCCCCTCGATGGCGTCCCGTTTCGAATTTCGGAAGTGATCTATGCCATAGTGGATCGTCAGTCCGACAATCCACCCGATAAAGGTGCCTAAGTGGGTCGTGTGGCCGAACAGCTTCTCCTCAATCCAGGCGCCCCCCCAGATTGAGACGAGTATTAAGATCAGCGTCCATAGAGTAGTGCTCGTTTTTTCTTTGAGTGCACTTCTCGCCTCCCTTGCAGGGCTCAGTGCTATTGACGCGGACGGACCAACTCCGAGCGAAACCGATCTTCTAGCGTCGCCCGGCAGCTGCGCGCATCAGCTTTCGCGCCCCTTAAGCAGCGCAGATCAATTTCAGATCAGCTTCGAACCTGATGCTGCGCTTGCCCGCAAGCGCCGTGCCCTCGAGGAAACCGCCCTTGGCATCGCACGTCCCGGAAAAACCAATTCCAATCTCGTGTCCGCCGAATACCGGGTCTTCCCCTCGCGCCGGCGTATGCTCTTGATTGACCATCTGCCCTCTCCATCGACCGCTGGAGGAGGAATATGACCCCAGATAGTAGAAGAAGGCATCGCCACCCAGGATACGGCCGTTGTTCAATAGCATCACTCCAGTCAGGCCGCCGGGGACGCCGTCCAAGATTTTGAGATGGATGGAGTACAATCCGTTGGAAATGCCACCTTCACCAATCATCCCGGGCGCCGGAAGGTCGCTTTCATCCAGCGGGGTCATGATGGATCGAAAGACGGCACCCGGCACCTGCGGGGAACTGCCCTCGAAGTGAAACGCCTTGCCAACGGCTCTTCCAACGACGGAAATTGACGAGACGTCGGAACCCAGCAAAGACTGATGATCAGCGCCAAAATTGTGTCGTCGGCTGGTCACATCGACACGGATTGAGTCCCCCTCGACATGGTAATTCCCGATATGAGCAAACCCTGAATTGCCGCCCAGCAACTTGCCCCGGCGCACATACGTGACGCTCCGGCCAACCATTTGATTGATCGAGAATTCACTTTTGAAGAGGCCGTCGAAAGTGCTTGATAACTCGTTCATCCGGCACCACCGATTGACTCGGACTCCTCTTTTGCTCAGCGGCTAGTCTCGGAAGACCGAGAGTACCGTTCGATTATTTCGACATCGGGGTCGATGACGCCCTCGCGATAGCCGAACAAGTTGACGTCTGAGTTCGGGGCAGAGCAGACTTGCTCTGCCCTGCCCGTGGTTCGCTACTGGCCGCGCCTGCGTTACCACCACTAAGCACCACAAAATCCATTCAGTCAAAACCGATAATTGATGCCGCCCTTGGCCGTATGAAGCTGAACCTCGGTGTCCGTGAAGGACGCGCCGGGGAATGCAAGAGCATTGCCGTTCGACTTTTCGAGATTGATGTAGATGTACTCGGCCTTGAACGTCCAGCGCGGATCGAATGCCCATTCAAGACCGCCACCCGCGGAGAAACCCACCTGGACCTCCGACGAGGAAGCGCTTCGCGTCAGGGCCGGGAAGAAGCCGTTGAAATTGGCGATATTCGGCGTGGCGAGGTTGGAGGTGAAGATGCTGTTCTTGACGTGGCCCCAGGCGAAGCCACCGGTACCGTAGATCAGCACATTGTTCGCCGCGTATCCGAGACGTCCGCGGACCGTGCCGAAGACGTCGATTTCCTGCTTGAGATTGAATACGCCGGTGAAGGCGCCATTGTCGCCGCCGATCGTGCCGGTGACGCTGAACGGGCGGCTCGCCGTCTCCCTGATGGCTGCGCCGCTGACATCCGCTTCCAGGCCGTACACGAACGTGCCGGACTGCCAGTTATAGCCGATTTGGCCGCCGCCGAATCCGCCCTTGGGGCTCACATCCAGGGTGAACGGCCCAGTCCCGCCCGTGACGACATAGCCGGGCACCGTCCCGGTCGCGAGCGCGCCGGGATCGAAGGTCGCCGTCGGATCGCTCCAGCCATAACCGCCATGCACGCCGGCGTAAAAACCGGTCCAGCTGAATGCGACCGGCGCGGGCGGCGCCTTGGTGTAGGCCCTGGCAAGATCGGCCGCGGAGGCGGCGTGGGAGAGACAGAGAGCCGAGAGCAGGAGAGTACCAGAGACAATGGATTTCATGACTTCCCTCAAATTGCGCCGAGAGGCGGCGCACCCATGGAACGATTCAGTAGCGGCTTTTCGCCTGCCTATTTCACAGAGGTGATCGCAACCACCATCTGCATGCGCGTTTGCCACCGTGCACCTAGTCGCAATAGCAGAAGCCATAGACGGCACCGATCTTCGCAATGTGAATATCCGCACTGGTCTTTCGCGACGTGGTGTCTGCGTTCGACCTGAAAATGGTCGTGGTGCCCAGGGTCTGCGTGCTCGAGCTGGTCCGTGTCTCGTTGCGGTCGATGTCGAAGTGCATGTAGCGATATTCGCCGCGCAATGACCATCGCTGCGTCAGCTTGAACTCGCCGCCCGCGCCGGCCGTATAACCCGCCACCCACTTGCCGTTGGGCCCTTCGAAATTGCCGGGATCGGGAAAAGTGAAATGGCCCAGCGCCAGGCCGCCGAGACCGTAAAGCATCAAGTTCGGGGTCACGAGATAGCCGGCCCGGCCGATCACGCCGACGTTCGAGCGCAATTGCTCGCTGGCCTGCATCGCCACCTGATTGACACCTGTCGTCACGACACCGTTGGAAACTTGCCGGGTATTCCTCGTTTGCTCGCCGACCGTCTTGAACGCGACATCGGAGAACAGCGTGCCTTCGATCTGACCGCCGGCCACGACATTGCCGGCTCGCCAATTGTAGCCTGCGAACAGGTCGACCATCGAGCCCATCGTGTCGCCGACGGCATTGCCGCGGGTCGTCGTGCTGACGACGCCATTCGTCGTTAGCACGGCGCCATTGAAATTCTGCTGCGCGGAGTCGGCCGTCGAGGCGAGGTTCTGTCGGGCGCGGCCTGCGCCGGCAGCGAAATAGGCGCCGAGATAGGGGCCCGCCCAGTGGTCGCTGGGCGCGCCAGGCATCGCGGCCATGGCCGAACGCGGTCCGCCTTCACTGAACCGGTAGACCATGCCGATCTTCCCGGTGTGGAAATCGGCATTGATCTGACGATGGGTGCTGTCGGTGGACACAGAGGTCCTGGAGGATCCGGTCGATTGCGAGTTCGATGCGAATTTGCTGGATTCGTCGCGGTCGAAGCCGTAATGCGCATAGCGATACTCGCCACGCAGCGACCAATTGCCTGTCAGCTTCACTTCGCCGCCGGCGCCCAATGTGTAGCCGGCCACCCACTTGCCGCTGGAATCGCCGCGGCTGAAGTCCCCGTCTGCGTTAGTGAAATGCCCCAGCGCCAGACCCCCGAGGCCGTAGAGCAGCACGTTCGGTGTCAACAGATAACCGGCCCGGCCGATCACGCCGACATTCGAACGCAGCTGCTGCTGAGCCTGGCTCGCAGCGGTTTGCGAGCCCGAGAACCGCGAGGTGACAGCTCCGTTCGAGGTGTCGACTGAGGTGAATGTCTGAGGACCGATGGTGTTGAACGTAACGTCGGAGAACACCGAGCCTTCGATCTGCCCGCCGGCCACGACATTGCCGGCGCGCCAATTGTAGCCCGCGAAAAGATCGACCATCGAGCCCGTCACGTCCCCGACGGGACGGCCGCGCGCCGATTCAGTGCTGGTGGAGGTCGTGGTCCCGACGCTGGTGGTCGTGCTGGTCCAGCTGTTGTTCGTTGCGATGGTTTCCGCCGCACGTCCGGCACCGGCACCAAAATAGGCACCGATATAGGGTCCCGCCCAGCCGTCGCTCCAGGCCGGGCCCGGCGGTGCCGCCATCGCCGACCGCGCGCCTGACGCGCCGAATTGGTAAACCAGTCCAACCTTGCCGACGTGGAAATCGGCATCGATATGCCGCCGGTGGACGGTGCTGTTGGTGGACGTGTTGGTGCCGCCGCCCGATACGGACGTCGACGAGTTGCCTGACGGCTCGTTACGGTCATATCCGAAATGCATGTAGCGGTATTCGCCGCGCAGCGACCAGCTGTCCGTCAGCTTGACCTCGCCGCCCGCGCCCGCGACATAACCGGCCACCCATTTGCCGTTCTTGTCGCTGACCTGCGCTTCCGGGTCGGGATAATTGTCGGGATAGGTCAGGTGCCCCAGCGCCAGGCCTCCGAGGCCGTACAGCAGCACATTCGGTGTCACCAGATAACCGGCCCGGCCGATCACGCCGACGTTCGAGCGCAATTGCTGCCGGTCCTCGATGCTGTTCGTCCCCGATTCTGTCGAGGTGACGACGCCGTTGTCGCTCGACACCGAGCTGTATGCCTCGTTGCCGACCATCCTTGTGGTGACGTCGCTGAACAGGGTGCCTTCGATCTGCCCGCCGACCACGACATTGCCGGTTCGCCAATTGTAGCCCGCGAACAGATCGACCATCGAACCGGTCATATCGCCGGCGAGATTGCCGAATCCTGATTGCGTGAACGCCGACGTTCCGCCGGGAACGCTGACACTGCCTTCGTCGTCGATTCTCGTGGAGGTCTGCCTTGCCCGCCCGGCGCCGGCGCCGACGTAAGCACCGATATAGGGGCCGGCCCAGCTGTCACCCCAGGCGCTTGCGAACGAAGACCCGCGTGCTGCCGGAGGTATCGCCGCCATTGCGGACAGCGGCCCGGAATCACCGAATTGGTAGACCAGACCGATCTTGGCCAGGTGGAAATCAGCATTTATGCGTGACGAAAAGGATTGACTGCTAGTCGAGACGGACGTGGTTGCGCCCGTCGCCGAGTTGGCCGTTGAGCTGGTGGCTGCGCTCCGGTTGAAGCCAAAGTTCAGATACCGATACTCGCCGCGCAGCGACCAATTGCCGGTCAGCTTCAGCTCGCCGCCGGCGCCGACCGTGTAGCCGGTCACCCATTTGTTGTTGTCACCGCCGAAAGGATCGGCGCCGTCGGCAAAGGTAAAGTGACCGAACTCGAGGCCGCCGAGGCCATACAGCAGCAGATCCGGACGCGCGAGAAAACCGACCCGGCCGATCAGCCCGACCCGCGAGCGCAGCTGCTGGTTGCTCTGCACGATCGCCGTGCGGGTACTCGTCGAGGTCACCGCCCCGAGCAGCACGTTGGTGCTGACGCTGTTGAGCGTCTCGTTGCCGAACGGCTTCAACGCGACATCGGAAAAGACCGTGCCTTCGACCTGTCCGCCCGCCACGATACTCCCGGCCTGCCAATTATACCCCGCGAACAGGTCGACCATCGAACCGGTCACATCGCCCGCAAGATTGCTCGCGGTCGTTCCGGCCAGGGTCGAGCTCGACGTCACAACACCGGCGTTTGTCGAGACAGAACTGTTACCGAAACGGCCCGTCGAGGATTCCGTCACACGTCCGGCACCCGCGCCGAAATAGGCGCCGATATAAGGCCCGGCCCAGCTATCGACCCAAGCCGGTCGGGGCGGCGCCTTCACAGTGGGGTCGGCGGCCAGAGCTCCTGCAGAAACCATGATCGAGGCGCCAGCCAATGAAGCGCCCGTCAGTGATGTCAGCTTTTTCACTCTACCCCCCAATTCCAAAGCAGGCGCTCCAAAACTACCGGAACGCCCCCCGTCAACAGGCGTAGCGCACCACGCCCTTGCCGCCTTCGTTTGATGGCTAAGTTACTGACACGTCATGGCCATCGGCTTCTTGTCCTGGCCTGCACCCGAGTTGGACGATTCCGCATCGTCTGCCCTTTTCGGAATCCATGTTGCTCGGTGGATACATTCGCCCGTTCAAAGCATGACGAAGTTTGACAGCGGCGCGCTCGACTTAGACTGGCGCGCGCAGCCAATTAGTTCTCGCAGAGAATGCGGCGCTTTACCGCACACGTAGTGCTTGCGCCGCGATAAACTCTGCGGCGGTATCACGTTACACCTGAACTTTGCCGTGCAACGATGTCCAAGGTCGTATTCGCTTCGGATCAGCTTCCCGCGCATCTTGACGAAGGTGCGCGCCAGCGGCTGTGGCTCGACCTGTTCACCGACCATTTGTGCGCGGCGGACATTTCGTTCTTTCCCGATGCGCCGTTTTATTCGCGGTCCGAATTCCTGAAACTCGGCGATATCGCGGTCACCCAGCTTGAGGCTAATATTCAGACGGCAGTGCGTACCCAGCGTCACGTCGAAGCGGATACGCGCGGCGACTACATCATCGGCACCACGTTCAACGGTGTGAGTACGCTGATCAGGCAGGAAGGCCGCGAAGCCATTCGCGGCGCGGGGGAGGCGATGCTCTATACCAACGCCGCGCCGATCGCGTCGCAACTTGATGGGCCGATCGCCTTTCGCGGCATCACCGTGCCGCGCGCGCTGCTGGCCGAGCGGCTGCCGAATTTCGAGGACCTTGCCTTGACGCCGTTGGCTGCATCGCCCGCCTTGCGTCACCTGGAGCGCTATCTCGCCATCGTCATCGACTCCGATATCGATGCCGACCTTGTGCTGAAGGAGAACATCAGTACGCATCTCATCGATCTGGTCGCGCTGGTCCTCGGCGCCCGCGGCGATTCAGCCGAACTTGCGACGCGCCGCGGGTTGCGTGCCGCGCGGCTGCAGGACGTGATCGCGAATATCAGGACGCGTTTCGCTGATGCGTCGTTTTCGCCGAGCGAACTTGCACTCAAGTTAGGGCTTTCGCCGCGTTACGTCCAGGAACT
Organism: Bradyrhizobium sp. NBAIM01; assembly: GCF_020194115.1. Classification (NCBI taxonomy): domain Bacteria; kingdom Pseudomonadati; phylum Pseudomonadota; class Alphaproteobacteria; order Hyphomicrobiales; family Nitrobacteraceae; genus Bradyrhizobium; species Bradyrhizobium sp. NBAIM01. Next base: position 218,832 of record NZ_JADYVU010000008.1, read on the forward strand.
GCTCCAGGAGACCGGATCGAGCTTTACCGAACGTGTCACCGAGCTGCGACTGCAGAAGGCACGAAAGATGCTGCTCGATTCGCGCTACAACCGATCGAAGATCAGCGATATCGCCTATGCCTGCGGCTTCAACGAGGTGTCCTACTTCAACCGCTGTTTCCGCCGCCGCTTCGGAACTTCGCCGAGGCATTATCGCCGCGATGTCGGCGAGCCGATGTGATCGGACGCGCAGTCCCGCGATCCGCTGGCTCGCGTCCACCACGCACCATGATCGCCTCCGATCGCGTCGTGGCTGCGGCTTGCCAGGCGGAGACACCTTGCCGCCGCTGTTGGTGTTGAGGCAAAGTGTCCGCAAGAAAGTCAGGGCTATCGCATATGACTAGTGGCGGCCTGCGCGCACTCCGCCCTCATCCTGAGAGCCCGCCTAAGCGGGCGTCTCGAAGGATGGCCGCAAGGAGAAGCTTTCAAATGCGATAGCCCCGCGCAAGGCAGGGAGGTCAGCATGTCACTGCTCGGCAAGGCCGCCGTCGCGATGTGGTGGAGCGTCCGCCCGGAGCAGCGCAGCGAGTTCGGCGACTGGCATTCGCATGAGCACTTTCCCGAGCGGATGAGCATTCCCGGCTTTCGCCGGGGTTCGCGCTGGACCAGCGCGACGGATGCCGAGGGCTTCTTCGTGCTCTACGACCTCGAGCACTACGGCGTTCTCGCGTCGAAGGGCTATCTCGACCGGCTCAATGCGCCGACACCGTGGTCGACAAAGATGATGCCGCATCATCTCGGCATGGTGCGCAGCCAGTGCCGGATCGCCGCGAGCTTTGGCGGCGGCATCGCAGGCGCGCTCGCCACCATCAGGCTGTCGCCGCTCAACGGACGGGCCGCCGAGCTACAGGCCCACCTTCTCGATACGCTTGGCGCCCTTGCCTCGAAGCCGGGGCTGACGGGCGCCCACCTCCTCCTGACCGATACGCCCAAGACGAGTTCGCCCACCACTGAACAGCAAATCCGCGGCAATGACGGTGCCGCCGACTGGATCATTCTGGTGTCAGGTTACGATATCGATATGGTTGACGCTGTCATCGCCGGACAGCTCTCGCCGCCATCGCTTCAAAGAGCGGGCGCGCAGGATGGTCCGACGCCAGGTCGTTACAGGTTGGCGTTCACAATGACACCGAATGACGTTGCGGCTTAGGCCGAGCCGATCAAAGAGCGTGCCGCTGCTCCGCGAAGAGCTTCTTTGCAACGGCATGAAGTTTGCGCCCATCGTTTGGTCGTAGACCGAACAATGAGCGCCTCCTGAACTCATTTGGGCGTCGAGCTCTTCTTGGAGGATTGTCCGCCAGGGGTGCTGCTGCCCGAGCCGTCCGTGGTGCCGGTCGACGAGGTCCCGGTCGTCATGCTGCCTTTGGATTTGTCATTGTTCTTCGTGGTGTCGCTTGTTCCGCCCACCCCGGATTGCGCGCCTCCCTGTTGCTGACTGGGTTGCGCCATTGCGGTGGATCCCATGATCGAGGCGATCACTGCGCCCAGCATGAGCTTCTTGATCATCTGACTGTCTCCTGTTCTGATCGCGAACAACACGTCGCAACGCTCCGTGTTCCTCACCTGCAGTGGTTAAACCTGGAGTCTCCACGTCGTCATGGCGGGACTTGTCCCGCATGACGACCTCTGGTGAATGTGCAAATGCGATACCCCTTTGCGCAGAAGGGACGTGCATCGGGCCCTGAGAGCAAGGGCGGACAAGTCAGGCGATTGGCGGGCTCGCGAGGTTGACCGCCCCTGCGACAAATAATCTGCAAGACTCCTGTCGGATCGGCGGCTTGCCCGTCGTCCTCGTGACATGAATGGGCCATAGAGGCCAGCTCGGGCCCATCAATCATCGAAGGATAACAACCATGCCCAATACCGTCCGCCTGCACCGCGTTCTCGCCACCAGCCCGGAGAAGGTCTATCGCGCCTTCCTGGAAGCCGATGCGATGGCGAAATGGCTTCCGCCGAACGGCTTTACCTGCACCGTGCATCATTTCGAGCCCAAGGTCGGCGGCACGTTCAAGATGTCGTTCCGGAACTTCACGACGGGCAACAGCCATTCGTTCGGCGGCGAATATCTCGAGCTCGTGCCGGGCGAACGTCTCCGCTACACCGACAGATTCGACGACCCCAACCTGCCCGGCGAAATCCAGGTGACCGTGATCCTGAAGAAAGTCTCGGTCGGCACCGAGATCGACATCACGCAGGCCGGTATCCCCGACGTCATTCCACCGGAGGCGTGCTATCTCGGCTGGCAGGAATCGCTGCGTAATCTGGCCAAGCTCGTCGAGCCGGAGATCAATGAATAGCGGTCAGTATCTTAGGGTGGGCAAAGCGACTTGTCCGCCGTAGCTCGACGAGCGAAGGCGGAAGCGTGCCCACCAACGGTCTCTCAACCTCGCAAAGATGGTGGGCACGGCGCGAAGAGCGCGCCTTTGCCCACCCTACGGCACTTGCCAGATGGCGCGCACGGCGGAGCGCGCCTTTGCCCACGCGGCGGCACTGGTGTGCGGTCTTGATATGCATCAAGCCGTCAAGACGGCGAAGCGGCTAGGAGCAGAAGTCTTCCCTGCGCGCGTCGGAGGCGAAATGATGCGATCTGCTGTCGAATGGTTGATCATTGCCGGTGTTGCCGCCGGTTTCGTCACCGCGGCCAAGGGCGAAGACGTCGATATCGGCAAGGCGGAATTTCAGTCTTCGTGCGCGAGCTGTCATGGCGCCGATGCAAGGGGCAGCGGACCCGTCAGCAACCAGCTCAAGATCCGGCCTTCCGACTTGACCATGTTGACCAAGAACAACAACGGGGTGTTTCCCACCAACGCCGTTTACGAAACCATATACGGGTCGAAATCGGTTCCGGCGCACGGCACCCGTGAAATGCCGATCTGGGGCGAGCGGTTCAACCCCATCGTCAACCTGCCTCACGCCGTCGATTCCTATTACTGGCAAAAGGCAGGGCCGCAGCAGAACCCGGAGGTCGTCGTGCGGACTCGCATTCTCGCGGTGATCGACTACCTGAACCGAATTCAGCAGAAATAGCGATCGAACAGCGTCGCCGCACAGACGCCGAACGCCGCCTGCTATGCCTTCGCGGCAGGCCCTCCGCCTGCCGTCCAGCGCTCGGGATCCGGACTGTGCCCGATCAGCGCCAGGCCATAGGCGATCGACTCGAACTGGTCGCCGGACATCAGGCGCTCGTTGCCGAAGCGGTCGGCGAACAATTTTCGGACCGCAGGCACAAACGAGGTGCCGCCGGTCAGAAACACCTTCTCCACCTCGCGCGAGGCGATGCGGGCCTCGGCCAGCACCTTGTCGACGGTGGCACCTAACCGGGCGATGTCGTCGGCAATCCAGGCTTCGAATTTCTTCCGCGTGATGGCCGCGCCGATGTCGACGCCGCCGCCCCTAAAGCGGAAGTCCACCTCGTCCTGCGCCGAGAGCGCCACCTTGGCGTCGGACACCGCGCGGTAAAGCGCAAAGCCGAGGTCGAGATCGACGATAGTGATGAAGTCCTCGAGCAGCTCGGGCTTCAGCGCGGTGCGCGCGAGCTCGCGGAGCTCGCGCAGATCGCCGTTGCTCTTCATCATCGCGAGCTGATGCCAGCGCGCCAGGTTCGTGTAGTGCCCGGTCGGGACCGGCAGCACCTTGTCGAACGAGCGGAAGCTGGAGCCCTTGCCGAGCCGCGGCGACACGATGTGGTCGACGATGCGATAGTCGAAGGTGTCGCCGGCAACGCCGATACCGGCATGACCGAGCGGCTCGGCTCGAAGAACGCCGCCCGCGCGCGAGAAACGCATCACGGAAAAGTCGCTGGTGCCGCCGCCGAAATCGGCCACCAGCACGGTGGCATCGCGCTCCAGCCTGCGGGCAAACGAGAACGCCGCGCCCACGGGCTCGTAGACATAGCGCGCGTGGCCGGCGCCCAAGCGCTCGAACGCGGCGCGGTAGCGCTGCATCGCCAGCGCCTCGTCGGGATTGCCGCCGGCAAAGCGCACAGGGCGGCCGACCGTGATGTTCGCCGCCTCGAAGCCGAACTTGTCCCCGCCATGGCGCGCCAGCGTGCGCAGGAACGCCGCCAGGATGTCCTCGAATTTGTAGCGCTGCCGGAAGACTTGCGTGGTGTTGAAGCTCGAGCTCGCTGCGAAGGTCTTGAACGATTGCAGGAAGCGGTAGACGTGGCGTCCTTCGAGAAACTGCTCGATCGCCCATGGCCCGCCCTCGGCCTGGGCACCGGCGCCCGGCCGGTCCTCCCAGAAGCACAGGGCCGACACGTAGACGCTGTGGCGCTGCCCGCCATGGTCGAAGCGAATGGCTTCGACCCGGCGGTCGTCCGCCGCCAGCGCAACAACCGTGTTGCTCGTGCCAAAATCGATGCCGATCGAGACGGCGGGCGAGGCGCTCGACATGAACCACTCTGAATGATGCTTGGAAAGGGGGCAGAGCACTAACGGCTTTGCCGTCCCCTTGCAAGACCTGGTCCGAGATGGTCGAGCCCGGACCTCACGTCGCGTGGCTGGCAGGCACGTCGATCAGTTGGACTGATCGCCTCGACGCCAGGCCGGAAACGGATCGGCGAGAGCGGACCATGCGGCGATGTCCATGGTGGACGTATCAGGGACAAGGCATGCGTCCAGCCTGCCACGGATCTCGGCCTCGTCCATGCCAGTGCCGATGAACACAATCTCCTGGCGACGATCGCCGTACAGCTTGTCCCAATACTGGCCGAGCCGCTTGCGCCAGGCCTCATCGTTCGGCCACCGCTCCTTTGGAACGCTCGCCCACCAGAACCCCAGCGCTTCGGTCCTCACAATCGCTCCCGCCTGGCTGATCTCGCCAATCCATTGCGGCCTCGTCGCCAGCCAGAAATGACCCTTCGCCCGGATCACGCCTGGCCAGGATGCCTTGACGAACTTGTCGAACTTCGCCGGATCGAACGGCCGGCGGGCGCGGTAGACGAAGTTCTTCACGCCATATTCCTGCGTTTCAGGCACGTGGTCGGCGAAACCATAGAGCTCCTTGTACCAGAGCGGATGCTGCTGGGCCTTCTCGAAGTCGAACCGGCCGGTGTTGAGCACGCGGTCGAACGGCACGCGGCTGTGATTGGCCTCGATGGTGTCGGCTTCGGGATTCAACGAGCGGATGATCTGCCGTGCCGCCTCGCGCTGTTGCGGCGAGGCATCGTCCACCTTGTTGAGGACGATCACGTCGGCGAACTCGATCTGCTCCACGAGGAGATCGACCAGCGTCCGCTTGTCGCCGTCCAGCGCCTCGCCGCGCTCGCCGAGGAACTCGGTCGAGGAATAGTCCTTCAGCAGGTTGGCGGCGTCGACCACCGTCACCATCGTGTCCAGGTAAGCGATGTCGGAGAGGCTTTCGCCCTCTTCCGAGCGGAAATCGAACGTCGCTGCGACCGGGAGCGGCTCCGAAATGCCCGTCGATTCGATCAGCAGATAATCGAAGCGCCCGCTTTCGGCGAGCGCACGTACTTCCCTCAGGAGATCGTCGCGCAGGGTGCAGCAGATGCAACCGTTGGTCATCTCCACCAGTTTCTCATCAGTCCGCGAGAGGTTGGCACCACCATCGCGGACCAGGTCCGCATCGATGTTCACCTCGCTCATGTCGTTCACGATTACCGCCACTTTCAAGCGGTGCCGATTGTTCAGGACGTGATTCAGCAAAGTGGTCTTTCCAGCCCCGAGGAAGCCGGACAAGACGGTAACGGGGAGTTTGGGCATGGAGATCGAACAGCCTCTTGAGGGGATGGGCCGAGGACGACGAGACACGGCATCTCACTATGTAATGTTATAACATTACATTCTCTGTTCGACCTGACCCGTGTCAAGGCGCTCGGCCCGCCCGGGGTTCACCGCCTATGCCGCAATGCGGAAGAAAGAATGCTGCTATGCAAACAAGAGCATGGACGCTGGCATCTGGCATACATAGATTGTTCCCAGAAATGAGACAGCAAGACTGACTGTTCTCAAGAAAGGGATTTCCGATGTCCAAGACCGCTTCCGTCGCTCTTGCGCCCTCCTCCTCGCTGTTCGCCCGCCTGATGGCCGCGATCGACGGCTTACTGCTGGCGAGCGCCGAAATCTCCAATCGCAACGGGGACTTGCCGCGTTTCGGCCTGTAAGAAGGCCTTCGCTGCCTCACCGAACGGGCGACGGCACAGAAGCCAAAAACACGGTGTTTGACCAAATGGCCCCGCCTGTCGGGGCCATTTCTGTTTGGCAGCGCCCTCCCACGCAGGCGAGCGCAACTGCGACGATTAGTCCGCCGAGGCCAACCGACGATTCCGGTTGTTTGTCTACTGGCATTTCGCATACCATCCATTCAAACAAGAACGGTTGCACGATTCAAAAGTGTAAGGACGGGGAAGCGTAACGCAGGACGGAAGGCCGAGTGGCATGTTTGCCGCGCCCTTGGCGAAGCCTTAGCCGAAAGATGCGGATGCCGCGCGTTATCCCTGCTCATACAGTTTCTATCGGGACTGCCATGGGTGCTAGACCGCAAGGGTAAACCCGGGGCATGTGACTCGGGATGGGCTGACGCAAGCCGACAAAGAGCGGCTGCGTTGAGGGTTCGACAGGGAGTGAACAAGATGAAGCCATTCGTTCTGAATGTCGCGTTGGCGGCAATGGTGATGTCGTGCGCGAGCAGCACCGCAAGCCGTGCCGCCTGGGAGCCGGTCCGTCCGGTCGAGTTCATCGTGCCCGCGGGCACCGGCGGCGGCGCCGACCAGATGGCGCGCACCATCCAGGGCATCGTCACCAAGCACAATCTGATGAAGCAGCCGCTGGTCGTCATCAACAAGGCCGGCGGCGCAGGCGGTGAAGGCTTCCTCGATGTGAAGACGTCGGCGAACAATCCGCACAAGATCATCATCACGCTGTCGAACCTGTTCACGACGCCGCTGGCGACGGGCATCCCCTTCAACTGGAAGGATTTGACTCCGGTCGCGATGCTGGCGCTCGACGAGTTCGTGCTCTGGGTCAATGCCGAGAAGCCGTACAGCTCCGTCAAGGACTATGTCGAGGCCGCGAAGAAGGCACCAAGCGGCACGTTCAAGATGGGCGGCACCGGGTCCAAGCAGGAAGACCAGATCATCACGGTCGGGATCGAGAAGGCCATCGACGCCAAGTTCACCTACATTCCCTACAAGGGCGGCGGCGAAGTCGCGGTGCAGCTGGTCGGCAACCACGTCGATTCGACCGTCAACAACCCGATCGAGGCGGTCGCGCAATGGCGCGGCGGCAAGCTCCGTCCGCTCTGCGTGTTCGACGCCCAGCCGATGGCCTATGACGAGCCGATCGCCGACGGCAAGGCCTGGAAGGACATTCCGACCTGCAAGTCGCAGGGCCTTGCGATGGAATATCTCATGCTGCGCGGTATCTTCATGTCGCCCAAGGCCACGAAGGACCAGGTCGAATATTACGTCGAGCTGTTCAAGAAGGTGCGCGCCACGCCGGAATGGCAGGAGTTCATGAAGAGCGGCGCCTTCAACACGACCTTCCTGACCGGCGCCGATTACGCCAAGTGGATCGAGGCGGAGGAGAAGCGGCACGAAAGCCTGATGAAGGAAGCCGGCTTCCTCGCATCGAATTGAGCCTGGCATCGATGACGGCCGAGGATGCTGCGCGTCCTCGCGCCGGCAGCGACTGCGAAAGACTGCATTTCCGCCTGGAGGCCTCATGACTGAACGATCCCGAGCCGAATCCGGCCCCGCCCACAAGACGCTGGAAATCGGCATGGGGCTGCTGATCGGCGTGTTCGGCCTCATCGTGATCTTCGGCAGCCTCAAGGCCGGCATCAATTGGGGCCCGGAGGGGCCGCGCGCCGGTTTTTTCCCGTTCTATATCGGCGCGGCCATCGTCGCGGCGAGTGCGATCAACGTCTGGAACGCGCAGCGCGACGACGACGGACGGTTGTTCGCCGAATGGGGGCAGCTGCGCCAGGTCATGAGCGTCGTGGTGCCGACCGCCATCTACGTCGGCACAATGCCGTTCATCGGCCTTTACGTCGGCTCGATGCTCTTCATCGCCTGGTTCATGCGCTGGCTCGGCGGCTATCGCTGGCTGACCGTCGCAGCGGTGGCGGTCGGCATGCCGGTCGTGACTTACCTCGTTTTCGAGCGCTGGTTCCTCGTCCCTCTGCCCAAGGGGCCGCTCGAGGAATGGCTCGGCCTGTGAGACCCATCCACCCATTCAATTGCTGCTGCAGGACGTTTTGACATGGAAGAGTTGGCCAATCTGTTTCACGGCTTCGCGGTCGCCCTGCAGCCCTACAACATCATGCTGATGGTGATCGGCATCACGCTCGGCGTCCTCATCGGCGTGCTGCCGGGGCTCGGGGGCGCCAACGGCGTCGCGATCCTGCTTCCGCTGACCTTCAGCATGCCGCCGACATCGGCCATCATCATGCTGTCCTGCATCTATTGGGGCGCATTGTTCGGGGGAGCCATCACCTCGATTCTGTTCAACATCCCTGGCGAGCCATGGTCGGTGGCGACCACCTTCGACGGCTATCCGATGGCCCAGCAGGGCAAGCCCGGCGAGGCCCTGACGGCGGCCTTTACCTCCTCCTTCGTCGGCGCGCTGTTTGCCGTCGTCATGATCACGCTGGTTGCGCCGCTCGTCGCGGGCTTTGCGCTTCGATTTGGGCCGGCGGAGAAGTTCGCGGTGTATTTCCTCGCCTTCTGCTCCTTCGTCGGCCTCAGCAAGGAGCCGCCGTTCAAGACCATCGCCGCAATGATGATCGGCTTTGCGCTCGCGGCCGTCGGACTGGACTCGATCACCGGACAATTGCGGCTGACCTTCGGCATCACCGAACTGCTCAACGGCTTCGACTTCCTGATCGCCGTGATCGGCCTGTTCGGCATCGGCGAGATCCTGCTGACCATGGAGGAAGGGCTCGCCTTCCGCGGCGGCAAAGCCAGCATCAACCTTCGTGTCGTGCTCCAGACCTGGCGCGAGTTGCCCGCCTATTGGTTGACATCGCTGCGGTCCTGCCTGATCGGCTGCTGGATGGGCGTCACCCCGGCCGGCGCGACGCCTGCTTCCTTCATGAGCTACGGCATCGCCAAGCGGCTGGCGCGACGCGGCAACAATTTCGGCAAGGGCGAGATCGAGGGCGTGATCGCGCCGGAGACGGCCGCACATGCCGCCGGCACCGCGGCGCTGCTGCCGATGCTGTCGCTCGGCGTGCCGGGCTCGCCGACCGCCGCCGTGCTGCTCGGCGGCCTCTTGATCTGGGGCCTGCAGCCTGGCCCGATGCTGTTCGTCGAGCAGAAGGAATTCGTCTGGGGCCTGATCGCCTCGATGTATCTCGGCAATCTCGTCGGGCTCATCGTCGTACTCACCTGCGTGCCGATCTTCGCCGCGATCCTGCGCGTACCCTTCGGCATCATCGCGCCGTTGATCCTGGTGCTCTGCGCGATCGGCGCCTATTCGGTGCACAACAGCACCTTCGACGTGATGCTGATGTTGGTGTTCGGCGTGATCGGCTATCTCTTGAAGAAGTGCAATTACCCGCTCGCGCCGCTGGTGCTCGCCATCGTGCTCGGCGACAAGGCCGAGGAAGCCTTCCGACAATCGCTGCTGGGCTCGCAAGGATCGCTCGGGGTGTTCTTCTCCAACGGCCTCGTCAGCACCATCATGGCGCTCGGCTTGGTCGCCCTGTTCTGGTCCGCGATCCAGGAAGGCTACAGCCGGCTGCGCACGTCGATGGCGTGAGGCGGGATCTGCGCAATCCGCATCGGTACCGACGCCAAATTGCCGCACTCCAGACTTCTGGAATATAGAATTCCAGAGATTGCGCCGTCCCCCGCCGACGGCGCCTCGGCGCACGCGACCAATGCAGGCCTGCAAGAACGCCAAGTGCATAGGCTTTCAACAACGCCCCGCGACGTCGCCGATCCGAGATAAAGCGCTGTAAAAACAGCCTCTTAGCTTTAATCAACTGCAATCGCCGCCATCACGCCGACGCGATCGGGCTTTACATTTCCGCGCTCATAGCGCATGTGAACAAGCCCGCGCTATTTCGCCGCACCCTCCCGTCCTCGCTTGAATCTTGGCATATTGCATACCAGAGTGCGCGCCAGCGCATGCATAAAAATGATGGCGCGTTTGGGAGGGTTTTTGATGACGGACATGGTGCAGTCGGCAGCAGCGGCCCCGAGTGCCGCGCGCGTAAGCGATGCCTATCGCTGGGCGCAATTGGCGATCGGTGTGGCGGCGATGGTGATGATCGCCAACTACCAATATGGCTGGACGTTCTTCGTCCCCGACATCCAGAAGACGTTCGGCTGGGATCGTGCCTCGATCCAATGGGCCTTCACGCTCTTCGTGTTGTTCGAGACCTGGCTGGTGCCGGTTGAAGGATGGTTCGTCGACAAATACGGCCCGCGCATCGTGGTGCTGGTCGGCGGCGTGCTCTGCGCTATCGGCTGGGCGATCAACGCGCAGGCGACCTCGCTGAACGGCTACTATCTCGGCATGATCATCGCAGGCATCGGCGCCGGCGGCGTCTACGGCACCTGCGTCGGCAACGCGCTGAAATGGTTTCCGGACAAGCGCGGTCTTGCGGCCGGCATCACGGCGGCCGGCTTCGGGGCAGGCTCCGCGCTGACCGTGGCGCCGATCCAGGCCATGATCAAGGACAGCGGATTCCAGACCACCTTCCTCTATTTCGGCCTCGGGCAAGGCATCATCATCTGCCTCCTCGCCTTCTTCCTGCTCGCGCCGAAAGCGGGCCAGGTGCCGCACGTGGTGGCGAATGCCAATATCATCCAGACCCGGCGCAACTATCAGCCGACCGAAGTGCTGCGCCAGCCGATCTTCTGGCTGATGTACTTCATGTTCGTGATCGTCGGCGCGGGTGGACTGATGGTCACCGCGAACCTGAAGCCGATCGCGGTTGACTGGAAGGTCGACAGCGTCCCGGTCACGCTGATGGCGGTGACGATGACGGCGGTGACCTTCGCGGCCACGATCGACCGCGTGCTCAACGGCCTGACGCGTCCGTTCTTCGGCTGGATCTCCGACATGATCGGCCGCGAGAACACGATGTTCATCGCCTTCGGCATGGAAGGGTTCGGCATCTGGATGCTCTACCTCTGGGGTCACGATCCGGTCTGGTTCGTGCTGCTCTCGGGCTTCGTGTTCTTCGCCTGGGGTGAGATCTACTCGCTATTCCCCTCGACCTGCACCGACACGTTCGGCACCAAGTTCGCGACCACCAATGCCGGCCTGCTCTACACCGCGAAGGGCACCGCCGCGCTGCTGGTGCCGATCGCCAACTACATGCAGCAGACATCGGGGACCTGGGACAGCGTGTTCATCATCGCGGCCGGCGCCAACATCCTGGCTTCGGTGCTGGCGATCGCGGTGCTCAAGCCCTGGCGCAAGGTCGTGGTCGCGAAATCGACGATCTGACCGGCGATACAATTCAGCAAGCACGACGCCCGGCCTCACGGCCGGGCGTTTTTCTTTGGCGATCGTCGCATCGCCTCGCCGGGGCGCGGGCGGAGCCACCAAGAAGTGACAAGTTAGGGCTTGCAATCTGGAATATCGTATACCAATCTCCGCGTCGCGCCTGCGACGATAAGCCACAATACTCGCGACACCAGGTCGTCTTGCGATCCTGTGTCACGGACAATCAGGCGCTGGGAGGTTCTCGATGATTTCCAGCCCGGACGGCGCCGTCACCGTCGCGCCGCTTCGCACCGGTTTCCGCTGGCTCCAGCTCGGCATGGGCATCGTCTGCATGGCGATGATCGCCAATCTGCAATATGGCTGGACGCTGTTCGTCGATCCAATCGATGCCGCCCACCACTGGGGGCGCACTGCGATCCAGCTCGCCTTCACCATCTTCGTCGTCACCGAGACCTGGCTGGTGCCGGTCGAGGCCTGGTTCGTCGACAAATACGGCCCGCGCATCGTCATCATGTTCGGCGGCGTGATGATCGCACTGTCCTGGATCCTCAACGCCTCCGCTGACAGCCTCACCCTGCTCTATGCGGCGGCGATCGTCGGCGGCATGGGCGCGGGTGCCGTGTACGGCACCTGCGTCGGCAACGCGCTGAAATGGTTTCCCGACCGCCGCGGCCTCGCGGCGGGCGCGACCGCCGCCGGCTTCGGCGCAGGGGCCGCGATCACCATCGTGCCGATCGCGAGCATGATCGCCTCGAGCGGCTATCAGCACGCCTTCCTCACCTTCGGCATCGCCCAGGGCCTCGTCGTGTTCGTGCTCGCCTTCTTCATCCAGCCGCCGCGCCTCTCCATTCCGCCGAAGAAGAAGCAGCTCAATTTGCCGCAGACCAGGATCGATTTCACCCCGCCGCAAGTGCTGCGCAGCCCTGTTTTCTGGGCGATGTATCTCGTCTTCGTCATGGTCGCTTCCGGCGGACTGATGACTGCGGCGCAGATCGCCCCGATCGCACACGACTTCAAGATCGCCGACAAGCCGGTGACGCTCGCCGGCTTCCAGATGGCGGCGCTGACCTTCGCGATCTCGCTCGACCGCATCTTCGACGGATTAGGGCGACCCTTCTTCGGCTGGGTCTCCGACACGATCGGCCGCGAGCCCACCATGTTCATCGCCTTCGGCACCGCGGCCTTGATGCTGCTGACGCTCTCGGCCTATGGCCAGGTGCCTGTCGTCTTCGTGCTGGCCACCGCGGTTTATTTCGGCGTGTTCGGCGAGATCTATTCGCTGTTCCCCGCGACCTGCGGCGACACCTTCGGTGCGAAGTTCGCAACCACCAACAACGGCATGCTCTACACCGCGAAGGGCACGGCTTCCCTGCTCGTCCCGCTCGCGAGCGTGATCTCGACCGCCTATGGCTGGAAGGCCGTGTTCGTGCTGGCGGTGGCGCTGAATGCCATGGCGGCGCTGATGGCGCTGCTCGTGATCAAGCCGCTGCGCCGCGCCTTCATCCACGGCCAGGAAGCCGAGCGCACGGACAAAGCGACCGGCACTGCCAAGACCGAGACGGCGTGAGCGGCTGAACCTTGCCGGCTTGCGAAGGGGCGCAGCGATGCGCCCCTTTCTTTTTGGGGCACGGCGATAATGTCAGTACGCCTGTCGCAAGATTTTTCGGATCCGCCAAATCCAGCGCTTGACGATTGGCATTATGTATACCACACTTCCTCACTACTCACCCAGGGAGGTTGCAATGCTGGTCGGAGACATTCTGCGCAAGAAGACGCCGCGCGTTGTCACGGTGCGTATGAACGAAACGGTGGGGATCGCGGCCAAGCTGATGCGCGCCAACAATATCAGCGCGCTGGTGGTCAAGGATGTGGTCCGCTCCGAGGGCAACACCGCGGTCGGCATGTTCACCGAGCGCGACGTGGTGCGCGCCGTCGCCGAGCACGGCGCGGGCGCCGTCAACGTCAAGGTCTCCCAGCTGGTCTCGGTGCAGCAGCTGGTGTCCTGCACCTCCACCGACACGATCGAGCACGTCCGGCATCTGATGAACCGTCATCATATCCGCCATCTGCCCGTGATCGACGATTACAGCCTCGTCTCCGTCATCAGCATGCGCGACATCGCCGCGGCGATGGACGAGGCGCTCAACGGCACGCCGCAAGCGGCGGCTTAAATGATCCGGAAAAGCGCGCAGCGGTTTTCCGACAAGATCATGCTCAAACAATAGACTAAAGCGCATCGCGCTTTAGAGCGGCAAAACTTCCCCCTGCGACTGCCGGCCCCGGCTCGGATCCTTCCGAGCCGGACCGGATCTTTCGTCCCAAAATCCGTCTCTGCTCGCGAGGATTTCATGAAGATCTGCATCTACGGCGCCGGCGCGATCGGCGGATATCTCGGGGTTCAGCTCGGGCGCGCGGGCGCCGACGTCAGCCTGATCGCACGCGGCGCGCACCTTGCCGCCATGCGCGAGCGCGGCCTGACGCTGCTCGCGGGCGAGGAAAAGCACACCGTTCATCCGCGCTGCACCGATGACCCCACCGAGCTCGGCGTGCAGGACTTCATCATCATCACGCTGAAGGCCCATTCGATCACCGGCGTAATCGAAAAGATGCAGCCGCTGCTCGGGCCTCACACCCGCATCGTCACCGCCGTCAACGGCATTCCCTATTGGTACTTCTACAAGCACGGCGGCCAATACGAGAACTCGACGCTGGAGAGCATCGATCCCGGCGGCCGGCAGTGGGGTGAGCTGGGGGCCGAGCGCGCCATCGGCTGCATCGTCTATCCCGCCACCGAGATCGAGGCGCCCGGCGTGATCCGCCACGTCTACGGCAACAACTTTCCGCTCGGCGAGCCCTCGGGCGAGATCACCTCCGACGTGCAGCGCCTCGCCGATCTCTTCGCCGCCGCCGGCCTGAAGGCTCCCGTGCTCGACCGCATCCGCGACGAGATCTGGCTGAAGCTCTGGGGCAATGTCTGCTTCAACCCGATCAGTGCGCTGACCCACGCCACGCTCGACGTGATCTGCACCGATCCCGCCACGCGCGCGCTGTCGCGCGCGATCATGGTGGAGACGCAAGCCATCGCCGAGACCTTCGGCGTCAAGTTCCGCGTCGACGTCGAGCGCCGCATCGAGGGGGCGCGCAAGGTTGGCGCGCACAAGACCTCGATGCTGCAGGATCTCGAGCGCGGCCGCCCGATGGAGATCGATCCGCTCGTCACCGTGGTGCAGGAGATGGGCCGGCTCACCGGCATCGCCACGCCCGCGCTCGATTCGGTGCTGGCCATGGTGACGCAGCGCGCCCGCATCGCCGGCCTCTATGACGGCGTCTCGACACCGGCTGATCCGCGCGCACTGGCGGTGGCGTGATGACGAGCGTGACCAAATGGCTGCGCTTCCGCCATGCCGGGACGACGGGCTTCGGCACGCTGACGTCCTCCGGCATCACCGTGCACGAGGGCGACATGTTCGGTCGCAACGCCGCAACGGGCAAGATTTTGGCGCTCTCGGAGGTCGAGCTGCTTGCGCCCTGCGTGCCCAGCAAGATCGTCGCGCTCTGGAATAATTTCCACGCGCTCGCGGCCAAGCTGAACCAGCCTGAACCGCCGGAGCCGCTGTACCTGCTCAAGGCCACCACCAGCATCGCCGCACCCGGCGCCGTGATCCGCCGCCCCTCTTATTACGACGGCAAGACCACCTATGAGGGCGAGCTCGGCATTGTCATCAGCAGGACCTGCGCCCGTGTCTCGCCAGATGAGGCCGACGGCTACATCTTCGGCTACACCTGCGTCAACGACATTACCGCCAACGACATCCTGACGCGCGACCCCACCTTCGCCCAATGGGCCCGCGCCAAGGGCATCGACGATTACGGTCCGTTCGGCCCTGTGATCGCGACCGGTCTCGATCCAGCAAAACTCACGGTTCGCACCATCCTCAACGGCGCGGAGCGGCAGAACTACCCGATCTCGGACATGATCTTCAGCGCGCAGGAGCTGGTGAGCAGGATCTCCCACGACATGACCCTCTCGCCCGGCGACCTCATCGCGGTCGGCACCTCGGTCGGCGTCGGCGTGATGAAGGAGCCCGTCAACACGGTGACCGTCGCGATCGACGGCATCGGCGAGCTCACCAACGAGTTTCGGCTGTAGACTTTTTCGCCGCCGCAGAGCAGCAAAATTGATCTGGCGCAAACCCGCCGTCGCGGCCAAGGCTACCCTCCCCGGCAAAAGATTGATTTCTGATGCAAGGGAGGACGCACATGTCGAATGCCGGCAACGCACTGCTGTGGACCGTGCTGTACTTCGCTCTCTCGTTCGCCGCGATCTTCGTGGTCTGGTTCGCCGATAGGATTCGGTCGAACTTGCTCGGGAAGCGATAGCCCCAGGGCACGTTGCTTCGTCCTAGCGCTGGCGGCTGGCCTGGGTGCAAGCGGGCCGGCACAGGGACGTGGGCGCCACCTCGCATCTTCCCGCAGCGCCTGGCGTTGACGGAATCCCGGTGCTGCGCGCTCCCGGCAAGCCCAGCGGGCCCCTGTCGGCACCAA
This sequence comes from Bradyrhizobium sp. NBAIM01, assembly GCF_020194115.1. NCBI lineage: Bacteria > Pseudomonadati > Pseudomonadota > Alphaproteobacteria > Hyphomicrobiales > Nitrobacteraceae > Bradyrhizobium > Bradyrhizobium sp. NBAIM01. Next base: position 234,839 of record NZ_JADYVU010000008.1, read on the forward strand.
GGGTCGGTCGCGCTCCGAAACATCCAGACACATCACATCTCCGCGCGCCCGAGCAATGCCGCCAACATGTCCCGTGCGCGCCGCAACTTGGACGCATTCGGCCGCCCTTTTGGGAGGCGTGTCTGGGGGCACGGCATGACCGTGTTTGGACCAAACCTTCTAGGGGTATCGCTGTGAAGAAGATTGTATTTGCTCTGGGTGCCACGCTTGCTTTTGCGACGGCTGCAAACGCTGCAGATCTGCCGCGCCGGCAGCCGGTGCCAGCCTATCCGGGCGAGCAGGCGCCAATCGGCAAGATGCCGATCGGCAAGAGCCCGATTGGAAAGGCCCCGATCGGCAAGGCGCCGGGCCCGGTCGCCGCGCGCTACTGACGCGCAGCGAAATACGCGTCAGACATTTGCGCTCAATGGTCGAGGGGGAATAGCGTGACGAACAAAGCTGGTCGATCGGGATCCTGCATCCTCGCGGGCTTCGCTCTTGCGGCTATGCTCTCATGCACGACGCCCTCGGCCTCAGCCCATGAGACCGACAAGCAGACCGACAGGCGCGTTGCCGATGCGAACGCGCTTGCTACGACCGACACCGCCCCGCGGCCACAGCCGCAATCGACGCGGCGCTCGGTCGCGCGTGCGGAGAAAGGCCCCTATTACGTCGACTTCCGCGCCCGCACGGCTGCGAGCTGGGGCCATGCCTTCGTCTGGTACGGCAAGACCAGCGAGAAGGCCGTCGAGGTTGCGGGCCTGACGCCGGCGGGCGATACGCTCGCTTACGTGCTCGGTCACATCACCTTTGTGCCATCCGAGACCGGCGCCAGCTACGGCGATCTCGATCCGGAATATCTCACCGCGAGCTATCGGGTCTACCTGAACGAAGCCGACGCCAAGCGCGTGTTCGCCTACATCAAGGAGTTGCAGGCCAGCTCTCCAGTTTGGAATGCCGAGACCATAAACTGTACCGGCTTCATCGGCGACATCGCGGAGTTCATGGGATTGAAGGTCCCCCATCGCTGGCAGCGCCCGGAAAACTTCGTCAACAGCCTCAAGGAAATCAACGGCGGGCGCCAGATGGTGCGGCTGTCGGCGAAGTAGCTTTTCGCCCCATACTCGGTGTCATTGCCCGCGGAGGCGGGCAATCCAGTATTCCAGAGACTGCGAGGGTAGAGCCGAGAGGTCGCGGCGTACTGGATACCCCGCCTTCGCGGGGTATGACGGCGGAGTTTGAGGAAAGAGCTTGCCCTCATGAGGCAGCAGCGCACCCCAATTATCCGCCCCGCGGAATCTCCTCGCCTTCCGCATGGTCGCCCCGCCGGGCGGCGCAATAGACTTTTCCCACCCCCAGCGGCATCCTGCCGCCATCAACCGAGAACAAAGCGCCACGCGGGGCGCGGGGGGAAACAGATCATGTTGCAGACACGGTTCACCAAGCTCGTCGGCGTCCAGCACCCGATCGTTCAGGGCGGCATGCAATGGGTCGGACGCGCCGAGCTGGTCGCCGCGGTCGCCAATGCCGGCGCGCTCGGCTTCATCACCGCGCTGACCCAGCCGACGCCGGAGGACCTGACCAAGGAGATCGCGCGCTGCCGCGACCTCACGGACAAGCCGTTCGGCGTCAACCTCACCATCCTGCCGGCGATCAAGCCGCCGCCCTATGCCGAATACCGCGCCGCGATCATCGAGAGCGGCATCAAGGTGGTCGAGACCGCCGGCAACAAGCCGCAGGAGCATGTCGACGAGTTCAGGAAGCACGGCGTCAAGGTCGTGCACAAATGCACCAGCGTCCGCCACGCGCTCTCGGCCGAGCGGATGGGCGTCGACGCCATCTCGATCGACGGCTTCGAATGCGCCGGCCATCCCGGCGAGGACGACACGCCCGGCCTGATCCTGATCCCGGCCGCCGCCGACAAGATCAAGATTCCGATGATCGCCTCGGGCGGCTTTGCCGATGGCCGCGGCCTGGTCGCGGCGCTGGCGCTGGGAGCCGAGGGCATCAACATGGGCACCCGTTTCATGGCCACCAAGGAGAGCCCGATCCATCAGCTCATCAAGGAGAAGATCGTCGCCAATGACGAGCGCGAGACCGAGCTGATCTTCCGCACCATGCGCAACACCTCGCGCGTGGCCAAGAACGCGGTCTCGACCAAGGTCGTCGCGATGGAGAAGGAAGGCGCCAAGTTCGAGGACATCCGCGAGCTCGTCGCCGGTGCCCGCGGCAAGATGGTCTATGCCACCGGCAATTCCGACGAAGGCATCTGGTCGGCCGGCCAGGTGCAGGGCCTGATCCAGGACATCCCGAGCTGTGCCGAGCTCGTCTCCCGCATCGTGCGCGAGGCGGAGGCGATCATTCGCAGCCGGCTCGAGGGGATGATCGTTCAGTCACAACGCGAAGCGGCGGAATAATCACTGCAAGACGTGAGAGTATTGCATGAAAGCCTACGTCTACGGCCCTGAAGGCGCGGGGATTTCCGACGTCGCTCAACCAAAGCCCAAAGGCACGCAGGTGCTCGTCCGCGTTCGCGCCTGCGGCCTCAACCGCGCCGACACCGGCATGCGCAAGGGCCACGCCCATGGCGCGGCCGGCGGCGTCGGCACCGTGCTGGGCATGGAATGGGCCGGTGAGGTCGCCGAGCTCGGGCCCGATGCGAAGGGCGTGAAGATCGGCGACCGCATCATGGGATCGGGCGGCGCGGCGTTCGCCGAATATACGCTGGCCGATCACGGCCGGCTGTTTCACGCGCCCTCGAACATGAATTTCGAGGAGGCCGCCACCCTCCCCGTCGCGCTCGCGACCATGCACAACGCCGTCGTCACGATCGGCGGGGTGCAGGCTGGCCAGAGCGTGCTGGTCCAGGGTGCGAGCTCCGGCGTCGGGCTGATGGCAATGCAGATCGCCCGGCTCAAGGGCGCGAAGCTGGTGATCGGCTCGTCCACCGACGCGTATCGCCGCGGCCGGCTGAAGGAGTATGGCGCCGACCTCGCCGTCGACAGCTCCGATCCGAAATGGGTCGACGAGGCGCTGAAGGCGACGAACGGCGAAGGCGTCGACCTCGTCGTCGACCAGGTCTCGGGCAAGGTCGCCAACCAGAACCTCGCCGCGACGAAGATCAAGGGCCGCATCGTCAATGTCGGCCGCCTCGGCGGCACCCATGCTGACTTCAATTTCGACCTGCACGCGGCCCGCCGCATCGACTATGTCGGCGTCACCTTCCGTACCCGTACCATCGAGGAGGTCCGCGAGATCTTTGCCGAGGTCCGCAGGGACATCTGGGGCGCGGTGGAATCGCGCAAGCTGCAACTGCCGATCGACAAGGTGTTCGCGTTCGACGACATCGACAAGGCGTTCGAGCACATGGAAGCGAACAAGCATCTGGGGAAGATCGTGGTGACGGTGCCGTAGGGCGCCGGCAGCGGCCCGGTAGGGTGGGCAAAGCGAAGCGTGCCCACGATCTGCATCCATCGCGGACGAATGGTGGGCACGGCGCTAACGCGCCTTTGCCCACCCTACGGGGCCGGAGCAAGGCGTAGACCGCTCCTGCAACTCACTAGCGACTACATCCTGTGGATCATCGCTTGATGTCCCACACGGGGCTGCTAAATCCCCGCCCATGACCTCCCAGCATGACAAAACCTCGGTCGCGGCCATCTCGATCTTCGCCAGCGGCGGCATGGCGGCGGCCAAGTTCGCGGTCGGGATCGCGATCGGCTCGCTGGCGCTGATCTCGGAAGCCCTGCATTCCCTGATCGACCTGGTTGCGACCATCATCACCTGGGCGGTGGTGCGGGTGTCCGACAAGCCCGCCGACGAGGAGCACCATTACGGCCACGGCAAGCTGGAAAGCATCTCCGCGCTCGGCGTCACCGCCCTGCTCTACGTGCTGGCCGGGGGCATCCTGGTCGAGGCCTATAGCCGGCTGCGCGAGGGAACCCCGCCGCCGACCATCTCGGCCGTGCCGTTCGTGGTGCTGGTGATCGATATCGCCGTCAATCTCTGGCGCGCCCGCGCCCTGCACCATGCCGCGCGGGAGACCAGAAGCCAGGCCTTGGCGGCCGACGCGCTGCATTTCGCCTCGGACGTGATGGGCTCCTGCGCCGTGATCGTGGGCCTGATCCTGGCTGGGCTCGGCTTCTGGTGGGGCGACACCGCGGCGGCCGCAGCGGTTGCCGTGATGATCGCAGCGCTCGGCCTGCGCATGGCCGGCTCGACCGTGCAGACGCTGGTCGATCGCGCTCCCGAAGGCGCGCAGGAGAAGGCCAAAGCGGCGATCCGCAGCGTGCCCGGCGTGATCGACGTCGAACGCTTGCGCGTGCGCATGGTCGGAGCGACCACGTTCATCGACACTATCGCGAAGGTGCCGCGGACCTATCCGATCGATCGGGTCGAGGACATCAAGCGCAACGCGCAGGCCGCCGTCGCCAAGGCTTTCGGCGATGCCGACCTTACCTTCGCCGCAGTGCCCGTCGCGCGCGACAACGAGACCGTGCGCGACCGCATCATGGTGATCGCGCGCAATTCCGCCCTCGCCGTCCACCACGTCACGGTGCACGATCTCGGCGTCAAGCTGATCGTCAGCATCGACCTCGAGGTCGATGCCAACATGCAGCTCGAGGCCGCGCACGACATCGCCAACACGCTGGAGCGCAACATCCAGGAGGAGTTCGGCGAGGACGTCGAGGTCGACGTTCACATCGAGCCGCTGGAACCGGAACTTCCGTTCGGGGTCGATGCCACGCCGGACCGGGTGCGGACCATCGCCGCCGCGCTGACGGAATATGCCGCCGGCAGCGAGATCCACGACATCCACAATGTGCGGGTCCGCAACACCGACGCCGGCGAGATCGTCAACTTCCACTGCCGCGCAACACCGTCGATGAGCGTGATCAAGGTGCACGAGCATGTCGACGCGATCGAGCGTGCGTTGCGGCGCGCGTTCCCGAGCGTGAAGCGCGTCATCAGCCACGCCGAGCCGCCGCGGGCGTGATGAAGAATGCGCGGCGAGTCACACGTTCTCGTTTCGGACTCGTTGCACCCGTGCCTTTGCGGACGCGCGACGCACAAACTGCGTGTTGGATAAGAATAATTTCGCGTTAACGATTCGTTGACTCTCGACAGCTCGCGAAAACTGGATTCAAATCGGTGTGATTCGGAAGTGACGTGGGGCTGCTTCCGGAACTCGTTTTTCAGGGGGCCGAAGGCATGTCGCGTGCAGACGCCGCGAACGCGTGCGTCCAATCCGATTCGATCAAGGGATTGGCGCAATCGATCGCGAAACCTGCCTATCATCGGCTGTTGATCGCGGAGCCGGCGCTGCGTCGCGCCGTGCCGACGCTCATCATCGCCTTCCTGATCACGATCTGCCTCGGTGCCTTCGTGCAGGTGGTCGATCAAACGCGCCAGAAGCGGCTGGTGATCCGACACGACATTTCGGCGCTCGCCGACCTGCTCGCCGAGCGCATCGACCGCCTCACTTCGGTTCGCCAGGAGCGGCTCAAGACCATCGAGGGCCTGCCGACGCTGCTGCCTGATCTCATTCCGTCCTGGGCCACGGCCTCGGGCCGGCACGTCATCGTCACCTCCGCCGGCATCGACCGCCGCATCCTCGCGCGCATCCCGGCCGACAGCGACCCGATCGGCAACGACCGCCTGCTCGATGCGATCACGACCGCGCAGCTGGTCGCGGCGCCGCCACGCGACGCCAACGTCTCCGACCTGACGCTGCCGAGCGGCAACGCGGCGATGGCGACCTCGCGGCAGATCAAGTCACTGCCCGGCTTCGTCACCGTGATCCAGGAGCGCAACGAGCCGATCTGGGGCTCGGACGCCGCGCTTTCGGTGACGCTGTCGGCGACCACGGGCTTCGTCGTCCTGATCCTGGGCTTCGCCTTCCACTGGCAGTCGACCCGCGCCCGCGAAGGCGATCTCATCAACGACGCGGTGCGCGGCCGCATCGACACCGCGCTCAACCGCGGCCGCTGCGGGCTGTGGGACTGGGACCTGTCGCGCGGCCGGATCTTCTGGTCGCAGTCGATGTTCTCGATCCTCGGTCTCGACGGCCGTCACGAACTCCTCACCTTCGGAGAGGTCAATGCGCTGGTGAAGTCCGACGACATCGACCTGTTCGCGATCGCCGACCAGCTCATCTCCGAGAAGATCGACCATATCGACCAGACCTTCCGCATGCAGCATGTCGACGGCCACTGGATCTGGCTCCGCGTCCGCTGCGAGAAGACGCGCGGGGCGACCGATTCCAGCGTCCACCTGATCGGGATCGCGGTCGACATCACCGAGCAGAAGAGCCTCGCCGAAAAGACCGTGGAAGCCGACCTCCGCCTGCGCGACGCGATCGAGACCATTCCGGAGGCCTTCGTGCTGTGGGATGCGAGCGACCGCCTGGTGCTCTGCAACTCGCACTTCCAGCGCCTGCACAAGCTGCCCGACACCGCGGTCATCCCCGGCACCTCCTACGAGACCGTGCTCGAGGTCGGCCGCATGCCGGAGGTGCGCACCCGCCACAACGAGACCGCGGCCCAGGGCCCGGGCGCACGCACCTTCGAGGCGCAGCTCGATGACGGCAGCTGGCTGCACATCAGCGAGCGCCGCACCAAGGACGGCGGCTACGTCTCGGTCGGCACCGACATCACCCGCATCAAGGAGCACGAGCAGAAGCTGGTCGACAACGATCTGCGCCTGCGCGCCACCGTCATCGACCTCAAGCGCTCGCAGGCCGCGCTGGAGCGTCAGGCGGTCGAGCTCGCCGACCTCGCCGAAAAGTACCAGCGCGAGAAGACCCGCGCCGAGGAAGCCAACCAGACCAAGTCGAAATTCCTCGCCAATATGAGCCACGAGCTGCGCACGCCGCTCAATGCCATCATCGGCTTCTCCGAGATCATGGGCTCGGGCATGTTCGGCGAGCTCGGCAGCGAGAAGTACCAGGAATATTGCCAGGACATCCTGACCAGCGGCCATTATCTGCTCGAGGTCATCAACGACATCCTCGACATGTCCAAGATCGAGGCCGGCCGCATGAAGCTCGACATGGAAGAGCTCGACCTCGCGCAGACGCTCGCCGAATCCTTGCGGGTCGTCACCGGCCGTGCGCAGGACAAGCACCTGACGCTCGATGCCGACATCGCGAAATCCATCTCGGTCGTCGCCGACCGCCGCGCCACGAAGCAGATCATCGTCAACCTGCTTTCCAACGCGGTGAAGTTCACGCCCGACGGCGGACGCGTCGTGGTACGCAGCCGGCAGCTCGACGACAGGATCGTGCTGATGATCGCCGACACCGGCATCGGCATCGCACCGCATTCGCTGGCGCGGCTCGGGCGCCCCTTCGAGCAGGTCGAGAGCCAGCTCACCAAGACCTATCACGGCTCGGGCCTCGGCCTTGCCATCGCCCGCTCACTGGCGCAGCTCCACGGCGGCTCGATGCGCCTGCGCTCGAAGATCGACGTCGGCACCGTCGTGCGCGTGACCCTGCCGCGGGATGCGGTGAAGGCGGGATCGGGGATATCGGCTGCGGCTTAAAACCGCGAGCAACGATCGAGTCAGTTTCGATCTGGGATGCCCTTTTCCCCTTGTGGGAGAAGGTGGCGCGAAGCGCCGGATGAGGGGTGTCTATCCACGCGCAATACTTTCGGGAGGAGAGATACCCCTCACCCGTCTCGCCGCTACGCGGCGAGCCACCCTCTCCCACAAGGGGAGAGGGGAAGAAGAGCTCTCGGTTCACTCGGCTCAGCCAAAAGACCTTCCGCTTACGATTGCAGCGTCGGCGCGACTTCGCGCGCGACGTTGACCAGAGCCGCGATCAGTGGCGTCATGGGATCGCGCTGCGGGATCACCAGGCCGATGCTGTAATTGACTTCGGGGTCGACGATCGGGATCGACCGCACGGTGTCGGACAGGCCGAGTGTCTCGGCGAGCTTGGCCGGCATCACGCTGGCCCAGCGCCCGGTCTTGACGTGCGTGAACAGCACCAGCAGCGAGTTCGAGGTCAGCGTCGGCGTCGCCTCCGCGCCGACCGATCGCAATGCGCGGTCGATGATGCGGCGGTTCTGCATGTCTGGCGTCAAGAGGCACAGCGGCACCTGCCCGACCTCGGTCCAGGTCACCGTCTCGCGATCGCCGAACATGGCGTCCGGCGCGGTGAGCAGGCGATAGCTCTCGTTGTAGAGCGGGATGGTGCGCACCTTGCCGATCGGCTCGTTCTCGATATAGGTCAGCCCCGCATCGACCTCGAGATTTTCCAAGAGCCCCAGCACCTCGGACGAGGTGGTGGACTGGATGCGGAAGCGCACCTCCGGATGCTTGGCACGGAACGGCGTCGTCAGCGCGGCGACCATGCCGAGCACGGTCGGGACCGCCGCGATCCGGATCTCGCCGGAGAGCTGATGCTTCAGCCCGTTGATCTCGTCGCGCATTGCGCGGGCATCGCCGACGATCCGCCGCGCCCAGTCCAGCGCCCGCTCGCCTTCGGGGGTAAATCCCTGAAAGCGCGAGCCGCGCTGGACCAGCATCACGCCGAGAATCTCCTCGAGCTGCTTGAGCCCGGTCGACATCGTCGGTTGCGTCACGCCGCAGGCCTCGGCCGCGCGTCCGAAATGCCGCTCCTTCGCCAGCGCCAGCAATAGTTCAAGCTTGTCGATCAACCGGCCGTCCCCTCGGATTCCATCGTGGCACGCAAGCTAGCACGCCGGGCCTGCACCAACACGCAAAAACCCGCAGCCGACCCAACTTTCATGACCAATCCGTATCGATGGATTGCGGTTGCAAATCGATCGGAATCCGCAATCGCAGCTTCTGAGCGATGAGCTCGGTCACCGCGCTGAAGCAGGCTATGACCCTTCCAGCAGCGCCCTGAACACGCGCCGCACCTCGCTCTGGGTCTCCTTCACCCGCGCCTCCAGTGAGGAGAAGTCCGGCGCGTCGCCGGCGCGCGCCATGACGCGCTGCAGGTCGGTGCCGGCGGTATCAGGCTTGAAGCGCTCGCTGACGCAGAGACGCAGGATCTGCGTGAGGTCGTGATAGAGCCGCGCCGCGGCCCGCAAAATCTCCGTCTCGGATTGCGCGAGCACGCCGATCCTGCAGGCATTCTCCAGCACCTGCATGGTGCTGACGTCGAGAATCTCGGGCTTGTCGTGCGCGTGCACGAGCTGGAGATACTGCGCGATGAAGTCGATATCGACCATGCCGCCGGCGGCATGCTTGAGATCCCAGCAATCGGCCTCGCCCTTCTCCTGCGCGATCGCGCGCCGCATGTCGGCGACGTCGTTGGCGGTGATGGCGGGATCGCGGCGGCGGGTCAGGACATCGCGGATGACGCGCTCGATCCGTTCCCGGAATTCGGGCGAAGCCGAGACCACGCGCGCACGCGTCAATGCCATGTGCTCCCAGGTCCAGGCTTCGTTCGCCTGGTAGTCCGCGAACGAGACGAGGCTCGAAGCCACCGGACCTGCGCGTCCCGAGGGCCGCAGCCGCATGTCGATCTCGTAGAGCACGCCGTAATTGGTGCGGGTCGTGAAGGCGCTGATCAGGCGCTGGGTGAAACGGGCGAAATAGTGTGCGCCGTGAAGCGATTTCACCCCGTCGGAGTCCGGATGGTCGCCGTCGAAATCATAGAGCAGGATCAGGTCGAGATCGGACGAGGCCGTCATCTCGCGGCTGCCGAGCCGGCCCATCGCGACGATCGCGGTCTCCTGACCCTTGATGCGGCCGTGCTGGGCGGCGAAGCGATCGGCGACGAGACCGTGCACGGTGTGGACGATTCCCTCCGCGACGTCGGCGAAGGCCGTGCTCGCCTGCTGCGCCGAGACGGTGCCGGAGAGGATGCGTGTGCCGATCAGGAACAGGCTCTCCTGCCCGAACAGGCGCAGGCGATCGAGGAACTCCTCGTATGAGCCGGCGTCCTGCACGGTGGTCGCGAGCCGCCCCGACATTTCCTGCCTGTCGGGCATGGCGCCGAAGAAGCGCGGATCGATCAGGCCGTCCATCAGCTGAGGCTGCCGCGCCAGCATGTCGCCGAGCCGCGGCGCGGCTCCCAGCACCAGCGCCACCAGCGCGACGAGATCGCGGTTCTGGCCGAGCAGCGTGATCAGCCGGCCGCCGCGCTGCAGCGCGCCGAGGAAATGATCGAACGAAACGACGGCGCGATCCGGCTCTTCGGCATGGGCAAGGCCGTCGATCAAGGCCGGCACGAACTCGACGAAGGCGCTTCGCGTCGCCTCAACGCGGAAGACGCGATAGTCGCCGGTGATCCAGTCGCGCACCGTCTGCGCGACCGCGGCGGGCTTCTTGAAGCCGAGCGTCGCGAGGTGCTGCAGCAGGCGCGGATCATCGGGGCCCGCACCGTAGTCGAGCGCCGGCAGCCTCGCCGTGCCGGTGGGGTCATCGCCCTCGAACAGTTTTTCGTAATGGCCCTGGACGATCTGGAGCTGGCGCAAGAGGTCGCGCGCAAAGGCCTCCCGAGTCCGATAGCCGAAGAACCACGCAAAGCGCTCGACCGCTTGCTTGTCCTCCGGCAGCGTGTGGGTTTGCTCGTCGGCGATCATCTGCAGGCGATGCTCGACACGGCGCAGGAATTCGTAGGCGGTCGCCAGCTCGTCACGCGCCGCCACAGTGATCCAGTTGCTGGCGGCGAGCACGTCAAGCGCCCGCAGTGTCGGCCGCACTCGCAATTCCGGATGGCGGCCGCCGGCAATCAATTGCTGGGTCTGCGCGAAGAATTCGATCTCGCGAATGCCGCCGCGTCCGACCTTGACGTTGTGGCCCTCGACCGCAACCTCGCTCTGGCCGCGATAGGTCTGCATCTGCCGCTTCATGTCGTGTACGTCGGCAAGTGCGGCAAAGTCGAGATGCTTGCGCCAGACGAACGGCCCGATCTCGGCGAGCAATGCCTCGCCCGCTTTTGAATCGCCGGCACAGGTCCGCGCCTTGATCATCGCGGCGCGCTCCCAGGTGCGCCCTTCCCGCTCGTAATAGTTCAGCGCGGCGTCCCGCGAGATCGCCACCTGCGTCGAGGACGGATCGGGCCGCAGCCGCAAATCGACGCGGAAGACGTAACCATCATAGGTGCGCTGCTGCAGGATGCGCGCCATGCCTTGCGTCACGCGGACGAAGAACGGCTGCGGCTCGATATCGGGCGCGAGGGTCGTCGCATCGGGATCGAAGAACACGATGAGATCGATATCGCTGGAATAGTTCAGCTCGCCCGCACCCATCTTGCCCATCGCGAGCACGATCAGCCCGCAGCCCTCTTCGGGTGCCTCGGGATTGGGCGGTGAGAGCTTGCCGCGTGCGGCTTCCTGCCGCAGCAGATATTGCAGCGCCGCCTGCACCGAGGACACCGCGACATCGGTCAGCGCCGCCGTCACCCGCATCACCGGCCAGACACCGCCGATGTCGCACAGCGCGATCAGGAGCGCAGCCTCAGCCTTCATGCGGCGGAGCAGCCGCATCACCTCGGCCTCCTCCGAAGCCGCGAGCACCGCGCTGCGCGCCTCCGCGATCAGCGCCGTCAGATGCGCATCCGGATCGCATTCGAGCAGCCGGATCAGGCGCAAGGCATCGGCGCGCACCAGGTCGAACAGATAGGGCGAGAATTCCGCAATCCCGGTCAGTATCTCGCGGGCGAAGGGATGGCCGAGATGCGTTTCAAGACGGGCCGATTGCGCCGGCTCGAGCTCGGCCAGCCAGCTTTCGAAACGGCGTTCGTCGGTTGCGGAAGCGGCAATATGGGGAGCCTCCGCGAAGCGTGCGGCCAGCCTCTCACCATGCTTGTCCGCGTTTCCCGGCGCGGAGTGGTTCATGCCACCTTCTGTGGCACATCCGGTGTTGGCGGAGCAACCCTGTCGCCGGCGCCCGCGCGCGCCGGCAGCACGAGCGTGGCGACGAGGCCGGGATGGGCATCGCCCAAGCGCAATTCGCCGCCGTGCAACGTCGCCACCGCCGAGGCGAGGCTGAGGCCGAGGCCCGAGCCCGGCAGCGTGCGGCTGGCCTCCAGCCGCACGAATCGCTCGATGACGTGCTTGCGGTCGGCTTCGGGGATGCCGGGGCCGCGATCGGTGACGCTGAGCAGCACCTGGTCGCCGTCGCGCCTCGCCTCGATCGTGATTTGCCTCGCGTCCATGCTGACCACGGTTCCCGCTGGCTGTGCCGCGGGCTGGCCGTATTTGATCGCGTTCTCGACAAGATTGGCGAGCGCCTGGCTGATCAGCTCGCGATTGGCATGAACCGGCGTCGGCTCGCACTTGACCTTCAGGGTCATGCCGTCGTCCTCGGCGAGCGGCTCGTAGAGCTCGTGGATGCCCTCCGCGACCTCTGCGGCGTCGAAGTCGTCCATGTTGCCGCGCGCCTGTCCGGATTCCGCGCGCGCGATCATCAGCAGCGCGTTGAAGGTCCGGATCAGCCCGTCGGACTCCTCGATGGTCCGCTCCAGCGCGGCGCGATAATCCGCCTCGCAGCCCGATCTCGCCAGCGCCTCCTCGGCGCGATTGCGCAGCCGTGTCAGCGGCGTCTTGAGGTCGTGGGCGATGTTGTCGGAAACCTCCTTCAGTCCCGCCATCAGCGCCTCGATCCGCTCCAGCATGGCGTTCAGGTTCTCGGCGAGGCGATCGATCTCGTCGCCGCTGCGCCCTACGGGCAGGCGCTCGCTGAGATCGCCGGTCATGATCCGCTGCGCCGTGCCGGTCATCGCGTCGATGCGCCTCAGCACCCGCCGCGCGACGAAGATGCCGCCGCCGAGGCCGAGCACGACGACGATCAGGACCGAAAATTGCGCCGCCTTGGCGACGATGCCGAACAGGCGCCGCCGCTCGGCCAAGTCGCGGCCGATCAGAAGCCGGAAGCCGTTCTCCAATTCGGTGACGCGAACGAGCGCGCGATGATCGCGGTCATCGCTGTCCTCGATCCGCCGGTAGGCTGTCTCCGACCAGCCGCGCGTCGCCATAACGCCCGGCGCCAGCGAGCCGACATTGCCGGCGATCGCCTGGCCCGTCGGCGTGGTCACGAGATAGAGATTGGCGCCTGGCCGCAGCGCCCGATACTCGATCGTGCGCACGAGACCGACTAGGCCGCGGCGGTCGTAGATCTCGTTGATCTCCGAGGTCTCGGCATTGACGGTCTGCGTGATCTCCTCGGTGATCAGCCGCCGCGTATTCCAGGCGAAATAGGCCAGCAGCGAGGCCGCGAACATCGCGAACAGCAGCAGATAGACCAGCGTCAGCCGGAACGCCGTGGTGCGGACGAGTTTACCGAATGCCGTCACGGATCATGTACCCAGTTTCAACCACGCGCCTGCATCACGAGCATCGACACTCACGTATTTCGCTTTGTTTACAATAACATAGCCTTTAGATTGTCGCACCTGCGCCTAGGTCCCTTGTGGAACGAGCAACGCGAAAGGCATTCGTGACCACACGTGATAGGCGCACGCGGAACGTTAAAGGGGCACTCGATCGGAACCAAGTTAAATCCCCGCAAGCTCGGGCCATGCGGACACCGGACGGAGCCTGCGGGAGCAGTGATCCGCTGTGGGCCTCCCCTTCCGACCACGCTGAGGAACATCAGCCGTTACGGGCGGACGTCCTTGTCGAGGGCATCGCGCCATTGCGGTCGAACCCGCCGGCTTCCCTCACACTTCCAGCCATTGCGCGCGAACGTCGCTGTTTGATTTCAGTTGCTCGGGCGTACCTTCGAAGACCACACGACCGTGCCCCATGACGTAGACGCGGTTGGAGATCTTCATCGCAATCGACAGCTTCTGCTCGACGAGCAAAATTGCGACGCCGGCCTGCGCAATGCGGGCGATGAGATCGCCGACCTGCTGCACGATCAAGGGCGCAAGACCTTCGGTCGGCTCGTCGATCATGATGAGATCGGGGTCGCCCATCAGGGTCCGGCACGTCGTGAGCATCTGCTTCTCGCCGCCTGACAGCACCCCCGCAGGCGTATCTGCCCGCGCGGCAAGATTCGGAAACATGTCGAGCATGTCCTGAAGCTGCCATTTGCCGGGACGCCGCGTATCCTTGATGCCGAGGAGCAGATTCTGGCGGACCGTCAGCCCCGGAAAGATGTCCCGATGCTCCGGCACATAGCCGAGACCGAGGCGCGCGATCCTGTAGCTCGGCAGCCCCGCGATGTCCTTGCCTTTGAAGCGGATCGTGCCTTGCGGCGCAACCTCGCCCATGATCGCCTTGACAGTGGTCGAACGTCCGACGCCGTTGCGGCCGAGCAGGCTGACGACCTCGCCTGCCGCAACGTCGAGATCGACGCCCTGGAGAATGTGGCTCTTGCCGTAATAGGCGTGCAGGTCCCTGACCTCCAGCATCAGTGCGCCTCCTCGCCGAGATAGGCTTCCTTAACTTTCGGGTCCCGCCTGATCTCCTCCGGCGTGCCGGAAGCAATGATGTGGCCGTAGACCAGCACGGAAATGCGGTCGGCCAGGCCGAACACAACGCTCATGTCGTGTTCGACGATGACCAGGGTCTTGCCCTCGGTCAGGCGCCGGATCAGCGACACCGCGCGGTCGGTCTCGGCGTGGCTCATGCCCGCCGTCGGTTCGTCCAGCAGCACGACGGTCGCGCCGCTGGCGATGGTGATGCCGATCTCGAGTTCGCGCTGCTCCGCGTAGGTCAACAAGCCGGCCGGAACATCGCGCCGATGCGTCAGATGGATGTCGTCGAGGATTTGCGCCGTGCGCTCGCGCACCTCCGGCAGGCTATCGACGTTCTTCCAGAAGGCGTAACGGTGCCCCGTCGCCCACAGCACGGCACAGCGGACGTTCTCCCAGACCGACATGCGCGCGAATACGTTGGTGACCTGGAACGACCGCGACAGGCCGCGCCGGTTGATCTCGAACGGCCTGAGGCCGGAGATCACATCGCCGTTCAGTCTCACCTCGCCCGAGGTCGGCTTGATGTGGCCACTGATGAGATTGAACGTCGTCGATTTCCCGGCACCGTTCGGACCGATGATGGCGTGACGCTCACCTTGCGCGACGCTGAGATTGAGATCGCGGATGATGCCGACATTGCCAAAGCGCTTCTCAACGGCGCGGACTTCGATCGCTGCCGTCATGCCAAGTACCCCCGATCGCGCGCGACCGTCGCCGCGCGGTCCCATGCCTCGGCGACGCGCCGCCAGCTCAGGCGCGCGACGAAGAAGCCGCCGATGAGGAGGACCGCCGCGCTCGCCCACGTCAGCGGCGACGCCGGACTGAAGGCAACGCCGAACAGGTTGATCGGATTGCCCTGACCGCTATGCGTGCGCGCGATCGATTCGATCGTCAGGATCACACCGCAAGCCAGTGCCAAGGTCGGCACCGCCGCGATCAGATAGGAAGGGATCACCGTCGGCAGAGTTCCGGCGCGAACCAGCGGCCGGTGCATCATGACCAGCCCGGCGATGCCGCCGGGGGACAGCATCACGATGCCGATGAAGATAATGCCGAAATAGAGCTGCCACACGCCGGTGACGCTGGTCAGCCCGAGCTGAAGATAGGTCACGAGGATTGCACCCAGGATGGGTCCGAAGAAGTACGCGACGCCGCCAATGAAGGTCGAGAACAGCACGAGGCCGGATTGGATCGCGCCGAGATAGGCGGCGTTGGCGATCTCGAAGTTGATCGCGGCCAGGCCCCCTGCCACGCCAGCGAAGAAGCCGGCAAAACAGAAGGCGATGTAGCGCACCACGTGCGGATCATAACCGATGAACTGGACGCGCTCGGGGTTGTCCCGCACCGCATTGCTGATTCGCCCCAGCGGGGTCCGCGTCAGCGCATACATCGCGACGGCCGAGATCACCAGCCAGAACGCGATGAGGTAATAGACCTGAAGCTGCGGGCCGAAACTCAAGCCGAAGATCTTCGGCAAAGCCGTGCGGTCGGTCGATATTCCGGACTCGCCGCCGAACACCGAACGCAGGATCAGCGAGGACGACGCCACCAGTTCGGCAATGCCGAGCGAGATCATCGAGAACACGGTACCAGCCCGCTTGGTCATCAGCCAGCCGATGATGATCGCGAAAACGAGGCCGCCGAGTCCACCGAACAGCGGTATGAACGGCAGCGGGATTGGCCAGCCGTGCGAGACCACTGCATTCATCATGTGGCACGCTGCGAAGCCGCCGAGGCCGTAATGCACCGCATGGCCGAACGACAAGAGGCCGGTCTGGCCGAGCAGGATGTTGTAGGACAGCGCGAACACGATCGCGATGCCGATCAGGCTGAAGGACGTCAGCGAGCCGCCGGAGGAGAAGATCAGCGGCAGCACGATCAGCACGGCGATGCCGGCAAGCCATATGCCGTAGAAGCGCAGGCCGTCGCCGGCCGGCTTCCCTGCGATTGTCGATGTCGGCGTCGATGTCGTTTTGGCGTTCATGTCTCGCGCGTCCCCATCAGGCCCATGGGGCGTACGATCAGAATGATCACCAGCAGCAGGTAGGGTACGATCGGCGCCACCTGGGCAATGGTGACGTTCCAGATGTCGGTGAGCACGGACGGCCCTGCCGACGGATCGAGCGGACCGAAGGCGCTCGCCAACGAACCGTTCAGCGCCACCGCGAAGGTCTGTATCAGGCCGATCACCAGCGAGGCGATGAAGGCGCCCGGCAAGGAGCCGAGGCCGCCAAACACGATGACGACGAACAGGATCGGTCCCAGCGCCGCGGCCATGTCGGACTGCGTCACCAGCGCCGGACCGGCGATCACGCCGGCAATTCCCGCCAGCGCGCTGCCGACGCCGAACACCAGCATGAATATGCGTCCGACATTGTGACCGAGATGCCCCACCATATGAGGATGCGTCAGCGCGGCCTGAACGATCAGGCCCACCCTCGTGCGCTTGAGCACCATCAGCAACACGATGAATATCAGGATCGACACGGCCAGCATGAAAATCTTGTAGGCGGGATAATTCGTCGAGAAGATCGTGAAGGCCGGAAAGTCGAGCAGCGCCGGCACGCGGTAATCGACGGGGCTCCTGCCCCACATCATCGCCACGATTTCTTCGATCGCGAACGCAAGACCGAAGGTCAGGAGCAACTCCGCCACATGGCCGTGCTTGTGCGTATTGCGCAGGCCGTAGCGCTCGACCGCCATGCCGATCGCGCCGACCAGCAGCGGAGCCAGCAGCAGGGCCGGCCAGAAGCCAATCCATTTGGTGAGCTGGAAACCGAAGAAGGCGCCGAGCATGTAAAAGCTGGCATGGGCGAAGTTGAGCACGCCCATCATGCTGAAGATGACGGTCAGGCCGCTCGACAGCAGGAACAGCAGCATGCCGAACAGCAGACCGTTCAGCGTCGATATAACGATCAGTTCAAGCACAGTAATCACACCTCTGGCCGGGACAGAAACGGCCCCGGCGAAGTCGGTCCGGATGCGAGCAGCAACCTTCCCGCGAGCCGCTGTCGGCTGCGGGAAGGCAAAGCTATTCCAGGCTTACGGCCGGGTCATCTTGCAGGTTGTGGGAACCATCGTCTTGGATGTGTCGATCTTGGAAACCAGATGCCATCCCCAGCCGGTGCCTTCCTCGTCGAACGGCTCGTCTGCAGCGAGCTTGCCGAAGGAGGAGATGTAGATCGGCTGGAAGAACTGGTGATCGTCCTTGCGCATGACGCCCTCACCGCCATCCAGCACCTCGAACTTGAGATCCTCGAGGGCAGCCGCGACCCTCACCGGGTCGAGCGAGTTGGCCTTCTCGGCCGCGGCCTTGAACATGCGCATCTCGTTGACGGCGCGCGGATACCAAAGCGACATGTTGACCTTGGCACGGAAGGTCTTTTCGAAGTCCATCGCCGGCTGGTGGCCGGAATTGGCAAAGCCCTCGGTGATCTGGAAGACCTGATGGTCGAGACCGGTCTGCTTGATTGCGGTCGGACCACCAGCGCCGCCGGCATAGTAGGTGTACCAATTGACCTTCAGGCCGGCGTCCGCCGCGGCTTTGAGCAGCAGTGCGATGTCCTGGCCCCAGTTGCCGGTCACGACGCTATCGGCGCCCGAAGCCTTGATCTTGGCGATATAAGGCGAGAAGTCGGTGATCTTCAACAGCGGATGCAGTTCGTCACCGACGATTTGGATGTCGGGCCGCTTGGCGCCCAGCATCTTGCGCGCATCCGCACGCACCGACTGGCCGAAGGAGTAGTCCTGGTTGATCAGGTACACCTTCTTGATCGCGGGGACGTCCTTCATGTAGCTGGTGAGCGCTTCCATCTTGATGTCGGAGCTCGCATCCCAGCGAAAATGCCAGTAGCTGCACTTTTCGTTGGTCAGGCTCGGATCTACGGCGGCATAGTTGAAGTAGAGCACTTCCTTGCCGGGATTGCGCGTGTTGTTCTTGGTAACGAAGTCGGACAGCGCTGCGGCGACCGACGAGCCGTTGCCTTGCGTGATGAAGCGGGCGCCGGCATCGATGGCCTTCTGCGCCTGCACCAGGCTTTCCTGCGGGTTGGTCTTGTTGTCGAGAGGCAGAATCTCGATCTTGCGGCCCAATATGCCGCCCTTGGCGTTGATCTCGTCAGCCAGATACTGGAACGTCTTCAAGCCGCCTTCACCGATGCTGGCGCCACCGCCGGACAGCGGATCGATGTAGCCGAACTTGATTGTTTCCTGCGCGAATGCCGCTCCTCCGAGCATCGTCAGCGCTGCCGCCGCAGCAATTGCGAGCTTGTGCATCCTGGCCTTCTCCCTTTTGTATGTTCTTGTCCTTGGCGATCGAAGCTGACTCACAACGTCGGTCGCGCCCACTCTTCGCTACTCCAATATTGAATACTGTGTAAAGTTTTGGTGCAAGAAGTAATTGCGGCCTCAACGTGAAGATTGCCGCGCGCCGTCCGGAATATTGAATTCACAGGCAACTTTTGGGATCAAAGCCGCGCTCAATCTGCGGCTGTCATCAAGTCCGAACGGGAAAGGATGAAGAGCGCGATCAGGGTCTCAGATTGGTTGCTTTATACCACTGCCCGACGGGGCTTGAGCCCCAAAAGGAACAGCCGCGAAAAATAATCGGCAATCTGCATCGGAGACCAGCTCCGCTCGTCCCTGAACCAGATCGGGTACCAGTGGCCCATTCCAGTCAGAACGCGTTCGGCGAAGTAAGTGTCGACGCTGCGGAAGTATCCCTCGTCGATCCAACACTGGTGGTTTCTCTGGTCCTGCTGGATCGTTGCGAGCACCTGTCTGACATAGTGCTTGCGGTCAACGTCGTTGAGATAGTTGATGTTGTGGTAGGTCGCCTTCGGGCCGCAAGGGGTATCGTGCAGCATCAACAACAGGCGGACTCTCTGGACGACGTAATCGAACGCCCCGAGCCTCAGGTCCTGCAAATATTCTCGAATCCCGATCTCACCGGCCAGACCTCTTCGCAGGCAAGCCAGCAAGAGGCGCTCCTTCTCGCTGAAATGATAATAGATGCCGGCGCGGGTCATGCCTGCCTCCGCCGCGATGCTCTCGAGCGACGTACCGGACGCGCCCCTTCGATTGAAACTGTCCGAAGCAATCGAGAGCATCCTGTCCAGCTTCGCGGCGCGCTTGTTCAATTTCGAGCGGGACTGGAGAAATGGTGCCAGGCTCGGCGCTTCAGGCATGTCCGGTAAGGCAATCTCACGCCGATACACCCCGTGCGTGATGATGTCGTCAATGGCATCAATCGCCTGCTGGCGCGAATAATAGTCGCGCTCGGAGAACCAGAACGGAACCCAATCCAGGATGGAGATGAGGGCGACGGCCGTAAGGAGCGGCTCCTCGCAGGCAATCGAGCCGTCGGCAATGCCACGCTTCAGAAAGTCGGCGAGCAGCGCGGCATTCTGCCAGCGCCTGGCATGCACGTCTTTGCTGTAAGACGCAGCCAGTGCATCGATGTCGGAGAACAGGATCATGCGCTGGCCTTCAGGCCGCAGCCGGGCTCTTATGAAGCGCCTGACGATTTCGAGCCCGTCTATCCCGGGTTCGGCCGCCGTCTCGATTTCGTGCCTGTAGATCGCAAGACCGCGCAGGTAGCAGTGAAAGATCAGGTCTTCCTTGTCGCGGAAGTAGTGGTACAGCGCTCCCGGCACCGATCGAACCGATGCTGCGACCTGCTCCATCGTCACATTCGCATAGCTATGGCGGGCAAACAGCTTGGAAGCCGACACGAGGATCTCTTCAGCTCGGTCGGACGGGAAGGCGGCGACTTGCAAGCTTGAATATCCTTCCTGATCGTGGACGGATTCACCCCGGTGAAACGTCCACTACCACACGTCGGATATTCTTGCCATCGGACGAGGCGTTAGGCCAGTATCGCCCGCAACCCTCGGACGGCGGTGCAAATGAAGACGCAGCCGATGATTGCAGGCGCGCCGTAGATCGACGCCGAACGCCCTATCTCATGCCGTCACGGATCATGTATCCGGCGCCGCGGATCGTGTGCAGCAGCGGGCGCTCGAAGCCCTTGTCGATCTTGGAGCGCAGCCGCGAGATGTGCACGTCGATGACGTTGGTCTGCGGATCGAAATGATAGTCCCAGACGTTCTCCAGCAGCATGGTGCGCGTCACCACCTGGCCGGCGTGCTTCATCAAATATTCGAGCAGGCGAAATTCGCGCGGCTGCAGCGTCAGCTCGTCCTTGCCGCGGGCGACGCGATGCGAGAGCCGGTCGAGCTCGAGATCGCCGACGCGATAAAGCGTCTCCTCGGCGGGACCGCCGCGGCGGCGCGACAGCACTTCGACGCGGGCCAGCAGCTCGGCGAAGGAATAGGGCTTCGGCAGATAATCGTCGCCGCCGGCGCGCAGACCCTTGATGCGGTCATCGACCTGCCCGAGCGCGGAGAGAATCAGCACCGGCGTCGTATTGCCGTTGTCGCGCAATGCGCCGATCAGCGACAGGCCGTCGCGCTTGGGCAGCATGCGGTCGACCACCAGCACGTCGTATTCGCCATTCTCGGCCATGGCGAGGCCTTCCTCGCCGTCGGCGGCGTGGTCGGCGATGTGTCCGACTTCGCGAAACGCCTTGGCGAGGTAATCGGCGGATTCACGGTCGTCTTCGATGATGAGGAGGCGCATCGTGCGTTCGGCGGCGGTCAAGGAGGTCAACCTTCTCTAAACATGGCGCGAGCGGCGACCGCATGCAAGCCGAGCAGGAGAGGCTCGAAGCGGGGAAAAAGGCGGGCGGTGAAGCTGGGGGGACCTCACCGCCCTAGGCCTTCCGACGGAGGGGGGCGTAATTCCACCGGAAGGTAGATGAGGGAAGCCAGCGTTGCGCTGCTTCCCAGAAGGGCACCGGCGGCGGGGGCGACTGATGCCGGCGGTACCCTTCATCTCGTGGGCCTCCTGAAGGCCTCAGCCCTTGGCGATGGGCACCGCGACGAAGCGCGACTGGCCGCCGCTCTTCACGCGCATCAGGACGCTGTTCTTGTTGTCGGTCCGCGCCGCATTGATGGCGTCGCGGACTTCGCCGGCGGTCGCCACGCTCTTGCCGCCGACCTCGAGGATCACGTCGCCTTCCTTGAAGCCGCGTTCGGCCGCCGCGCTCTTCGGATCGACCTCGGTGACCACGACGCCTTCCTTGCCGGCACCGGCCACGGAATTGGCCGGCGCAACGGTCATGCCGAGCTTCGGCACGTCGGTGCCCTTGCTGGCGCCCTTGCCGCTGTCCTTGTCGGTATCGGCCTTGGCCTCGACCGTATTCGGCAACTGGCCGAGGGTGAGATTGACGATCTTGTCCTGGCCCTTGTGCAGCACGTTGAGCTTCACGGACGCGCCGGGCGCCATGCCGCCGATCGTGCGGGCGAGCTCGCGGGCATCCTTGACGGGGTCGCCGTTGACCGCGGTGATCACGTCGCCGGACTCGATGCCGGCCTTCGCGGCCGGACCGTTGGCCTGCGGCTCCGCCACCAGCGCGCCTTCGGCCTTCTTCATGCCGAGGCTGTCGGCGATGTCGGAGGTGACGGGCTGGATCTGGACGCCGATCCAGCCGCGGCTGACCGAGCCCTTGTCCTTGAGCTGCGCAACCACGCTCTTGACGGTGTTGGCCGGGATCGAGAACGCGATGCCGACGCTGCCGCCGGAGGGCGAGTAGATCGCGGTGTTGACGCCCATCACCTCGCCGTTGGTGTCGAAGGCCGGACCGCCGGAATTACCCTTGTTCACGGGCGCGTCGATCTGGATGAAATCGTCATACGGGCCGTTGCCGATGTCGCGGCCGCTCGCCGAGACGATGCCCGCGGTCACGGTGCCGCCGAGACCGAAGGGATTGCCGACCGCGAGCACCCAGTCGCCGATCCGCGGTTTGCTGTCGGCGAGCTTGGCGAACGGGAAGTTCGTGCTGCCTTCGACCTTGATCAGCGCGAGGTCGGTGCGCTGGTCGGTGCCGATCACCTTGGCGGTGTAGGTCTTGCCGTCGTCGGTGGTAACCTCGACCTTGTCGGCGCCATCGACCACGTGGTTGTTGGTCACGGCATAGCCGTCAGCCGAGATGAAAAAGCCGGAGCCCTGCCCCTGCACGACGCGGCCACGGCCGCCCTTCAGGCCGGGGGGCAAACCATCCGGACCACCGAAGCGGCGGAAGAAGCGCTCCATCGGCGAGCCCGGCTGGAACGGCGAGGAGGAATCGTCGCCGTCGTCATTGCTGGCGGTCTTCTCCTTCATGTTGACCTTCACCGAGATCACCGAAGGCTTCACGCGCTCGACCACGTCGGCGAAGCCGACCGGACGCTCGACCTTGCGGACCTCGTTGTTGACCTGCGCATGCGCCGGGCTGGAGAACAGGTCGGCCGGCGAGGTCGACGGGCTGAAGCCATAGACGGCCGCGCCGAGACCGGCGACGACCGAAGCCATCAGCGCGAGCTTGCGCGCGGAAAACACCGACCGGCGCGGCTGCCGGTAGGACGGGAGGTTCGAAAGGTCGATACGATCGTTCATGCGGAAATCTCCAGAGCCCTGAATTCCTGTTGGTGCCGGATGCCGGCACCTTGCGGACCTGAAGATGGGGACTCCCGCCTTACCGCGCGCTGGCGGCGGGGTTAAACTTTCGTAATGATGGTCGGGGCCGATGCGGCAGTTTAGCACAGGCCAAAAATCGTGGCCTTACAGGAACTTAATCGAGTTCCCCCGACCACGCGCCAAGCGCGAATTCTGGCCCCTCAGCTCGCCCTGACACTGACGATGAACTCGTCGACTTCGCGCTTCAAGGTCTCGGCCTGCCGCGACAGATCGACGGCCGAATCCCTGGCTTCGGCCGCCATGCGGCCGGTCTCGGCCGAGGTGGAGGTGATCTGGACGATATGGTTGGAGACGTCGAGGGTTCCGCGCGCGGCGTCCTGGGCGCTGCGCGTGATCTCCTGGGTGGCGTTGCGCTGCTGGGCGGTGTCGACCTCGATGCCCGACATGATCGACGAGATCTCCGACAGCGTCCTGGAAATGCCGTCGATCGCGCCGCGGGTCTCCGCGGTGATGCCCTGAATGCTGGCGACCTGCGAGGTGATCTCCTCCGTCGCCTTACTGGTCTGATGCGCCAGGTTCTTCACTTCCGAGGCGACCACCGCAAACCCCTTGCCCGCTTCGCCGGCCCGTGCCGCCTCGATGGTGGCGTTGAGCGCCAGGAGATTGGTCTGCGATGCGATCGCCTGGACGAGCTGGACGACCTCGCCGATCTTTTCGGCGGCATCCGACAGCGTGTGAATGGTATCGCGGCTTTTCTCCGCCTGGCTTGCAGCGCCTTCGGCGCGCTGGGTCGCGTCCGTGACGCGGCGGCTGATCGTGCCGATCGAGTTCGTCATCGCCTCGGCAGACCCCGCAACCGTCTGCACGCTGGCGCTGGCCTGGCTCGCCGCGCTCGCGACCGCATTGGCCTTGGTGCTGGTGTCGTTGGCGGTCCGCGACAGCGTCTCCGCGTTGGTCTTCAGATGCACGGCCGATGACGCCACGCTGGCGACGACACTGGCGACGAGATCGTTGAAGCGCTTGATCCTGTTATCGAGGAATTTCGACCGCTCGGCCTGGTGCTGCGCTTCATGCAGCTGCTGCTCGGAGAGGCGGCGCCGCTCAATGCCGTTGGTCTTGAACACCTCCAGCGCACCGGCGAGCAGGCCGATCTCGTTGGTGCGGCCGAGCCCCGGAACAGATGTCTCGAACTTCTGGTCGGCAACCTGGCGCATGGCATGCACGATGGCCGCGAGGGGATTGAGGATGCCGTTGCGCACGGCGAACCAGGTGGTGAAGCAGATCGCGAAAGCGACGACGGCGATCACGCCGCAGGCGACCAGGAAATAAGAAAACGCGGTCTGCGCCTGCTGGTAGATCTGCATGGCATGGTCGCGCGCCGGGCCGCTCAGCGCGGCGAAGTTCGAGGACAGGCTGGTGATCTCGTTGTTGAGATAGAGGACCGCGATGAAGCCGGTGCCGCCGCCGATGCCAAGCAGGAACAATAACGCAGCGACGACGGCGCCGACCAGGAAGCGGATCGTCAGATTGCTGTTCGCGAACATCGGGGGACTCAGGAGCTGGAATCAAATCTCGCGACAAGCTTCCAGACAAAGGTCAATTTAGCATGAACCATGCAGCCGTTGCCGCGCACTGCGTGGCACGACGTAGACGGCTTCAGGGCGAATTGGGTTCGTCCGACATCAAGGCCGCGAGCCGTGCCTTCTCGTCGGGCGTGAGCGGCGGTGCTGGTACGTCCACACCACTTCGCGAGCGGCGGCGGATTTGCAGCCACAGCGCCAGGCCGCCGCCGATCAGCAGCACCGGCCCGAGCAGCCACAGCAGCAGGGTCTGCAGCTCGAAGCGCGGCTTGAGCAGCACGAACTCGCCGTACCGCGCCACCAGGAAATCGAGCACCTGCGAATTGCTGTCGCCGGCCGCGATGCGCTCGCGCACCAGCAGTCTGAGATCGCGTGCCAGCGGCGCATCGGAATCGTCGATCGACTGATTCTGGCAAACCATGCAGCGAAGCTCGCGCGACAATTCGCGCGCGCGCGATTCCTTCACCGGATCCGGCATGATCTCGTCGGGCTGCACGGCGTGGGCCGCCGGCAAAGCCAGCAACACCAACGCGATGAACGCGGCCATCATCCGGCGCATCGGGTCATTCCGCGGGCTGGAGGCGCTGCTTGGCCCGCGCCGGCTTCGGCGCGCCGACCCGCAGACGGCGGTCGGAGAGTGAGAGCACGCCGCCGAACGCCATCAGCACCGGTCCCCACCAGATCAGGAGAACCAGCGGCTTGTGATAGATGCGCACGGCGATGGCGCCTTCGGCGGTGGCGTCGCCGAGCGAGACGTAAAGCTGGCTCGCGCCGCTGGTCAACAGCGCGGCCTCCGTCGTCGAGGAGCCGCGGGTGGTGAAGCTGCGCTTGGACGGCGTCATCACCGTGACCGCCTCGCCATCGCGGCTGATCTTGAACTCTGCGATCATCTCGCGGTAGTTCGGGCCCTGGCGTTGAAACAGCCCGTCGAGCTTCAGATCGTAGCCGGCGACATGGGCAGTCTCGTTCGGTTTCATGGTCGCGATGTATTCGCTGTTCCAGGTGGTCTCGCAGACGATCCCGATCAGCGCAACGCCGAGGCCGGCATGTGCGAACGCGGTGCCCCAGGCCGAGCGCGGCAGGCCGCGCGCCCGGTGCAGCACCGTTGCGAACGGCAGGCGCACCAGGCCCGTCCGTTCGACGAGGTCGGTGACCGCGCCGGCGATGACGAAGACGCCGAGCCCGATCGCGAGCGGTGCCAGCGCGCTGCCGCCCCGCACCCAGGCCCAGACGATGGCGACCACGACCAGCCCGGCAACGCCGGCCGCGAGCAGGCGCTGCATCACGCCGAGCAGGTCGCCGCGCTTCCACGCCAGCATCGGCCCGAACGGCACCGCGAGCAGCAGCAGCGCGAACAGCGGCGCGAAGCTCAGATTGTAGAAGGGTGCGCCGACCGACATCTTGAAATCGGCGAGCATCTCCATCGCGAGCGGATAAAGCGTGCCGAACAGCACCACGGCGCAAGCCACCGTGAGCAGCAGATTGTTCAGCACCAGCGCGCCCTCGCGCGAGATCGGTGCGAACAGGCCGCCCTGCTTCAGCGAGGCGGCGCGGCCCGCGAACAGCGACAGGCTGCCGCCGATGAACAGGCACAGGATCAAGAGGATGAACACGCCGCGGGTCGGATCGGTGGCGAAGGCGTGCACCGAGGTGATGACGCCCGAGCGCACCAGAAAGGTGCCGAGCAGCGACAGCGAGAAGGTCAGGATCGAGAGCAGGATGGTCCAGACCTTCAGCGCGTTGCGCTTCTCCATCACCAGCGCCGAATGCAATAGCGCGGTGCCGGCGAGCCAGGGCATCAGCGAAGCGTTCTCCACCGGATCCCAGAACCACCAGCCGCCCCAGCCGAGCTCGTAATAGGCCCAATACGAGCCCATGGCGATGCCGAGGGTCAGGAAGATCCAGGCGACCAGCGTCCAGGGCCGCACCCAGCGCGCCCAGGCCGCATCGATCCGTCCCTCCATCAGCGCCGCGATCGCGAAGGAGAACGAGATCGAGAAGCCGACATAGCCGAGATAGAGCATCGGCGGGTGCACGGCGAGACCGATGTCCTGGAGCACGGGATTGAGATCGCGTCCCTCGATCGGGGGGCTCGCGATGCGCAGGAACGGGTTCGATGTCATCAGGATGAAGAGGTAGAACGCGCTGGCGACCCAGGCCTGCACAGCCAGCACATGCGCGCGCAGCGAGAGCGGCAGATTATTGCCGAAGCTGGCGACCAAGCCGCCGAACAGCGCGAGGATCAACACCCACAGCAGCATCGAGCCTTCATGGTTTCCCCACACGCCGGTAATCTTGTAGAGCAGCGGCTTCATCGAGTGGGAATTCTCGTAGACGTTGGCGACGGAGAAATCCGAGTTCACGTGCAGCATCACCAGCGCGGTGAACGAGGCGCCGACGAACAGCAGCTGCGCGAGCGCGGTGGAGCGCGCCACGTTCATCAGGGCGGCGTCGCCAAGGCGCGCACCGACCAGCGGCACGACGGACTGGATCAGTGCGAGGGCGAGCGCCAGCACCAGCGCGTAATGTCCTGATTCCGCGATCACCGCACCGCTCCCTGCGGATTGCCCTGGGCGGTCGTCGCCGCGGGTTTGGCAGCGCCAGAAGCTTGGGCGCCGTAATCGTCCTTCCAGTGCCCCTGCTTCTTCAGGGCATCGGCGACGTCCTTGGGCATGTAGGTCTCGTCGTGCTTGGCAAGGACGGTATCGGCCTTGAACACGCCGTTGGCATCGAGTGCGCCTTCCGCCACGACGCCCTGCCCTTCGCGAAATAGGTCGGGCAGAATGCCTTTGAAGGCGACCGGCAGCTTGGCGTTGCCGTCGGCGACCTCGAACGTCACCGCGAGATTGTCGCCGCGCTGGAGCGAGCCGGGCTGCACCAAGCCGCCGAGGCGAAACCGCTTGCCGGGCTCGACATGCTTCTCGGCGACCATGGTCGGGGTCGAGAAGAACACGATGGAGTCGCGCAGCGCGTTGAGCACCAGCGCGGCGGCGAGCGCGAGCACGGCGAGCGATCCGCCGATGATGGTCATACGTCGCTGCTTGCGCGTCATGGCGTATCCGTTCTCCGCATCTCTCGTCCCGAAATCATCATCCGCCGATCCCGAGAGTCTTCAGGCCTTCGTTGAGCTGGCGCAGCCGCTCGGCGTTGCTGGCAACCGCCTGCCGGGCATCGGCCGAAGCGCCCATTGCCTTGTCCCGCTCGCCCATCACCAGATAGGCGCGCACCAGGCGCAGCCAGCCCTCGACATCGTCGCCGTTCTGTTTCAGCCGCGTCGCGAGACGATCGACCATGCCGCGCACCATGGCGTTGCGATCGGTTTCGGCCATGTCCTTGGAGGCAGCAATCGTCTCGTCGGACAGCGCCGGCAGCGTGCCGCCGCCACCGACCCGCGCCAGCGAGGACTGCACCAGGGCACGCCACGGCGCATCCGCAGGCGCTTTCGCAAGCAGCGCGCGCCAGATATTGGCCGCGTCGTCCTTGCGGCCGTCCTGCTCGGCGGCAAGGCCCAGAAAGTAATTCGCCTTGGGATCGTCGGCGTTCAAGGCGTGTGCGCGCTCGAATTCGGCCTTGGCCTCGGCGGTCACCACGCCGCCGGCGGCAGCCGAGATCGCTTCGCCGAGATCGGACCTGCGCTCCGCGCTTTCGCCATTGTAGGTGAGCGAGTTGCGATAGGCGCGCACCGCGTCGTCGAAGCGGCCGAGCCGCTCCAGAACCGGCGCGAGCACGTTCCAGCCGCGCCCGTCCGTCGGATTCTTCTCAAGATGCTGCTCGACCTGCACGACGAGGTTCTCGAGCGACTGCGCCATGCCACCCCCGCGCTCCCGCTGCGCAAGGGGAAAGTCCTGCAGCCGGGGCGAGCCGAGTGGCATGTAGACGCCGGCCGCGATGAGCGGCAGTCCGGCAAGCGCCAGCACGGCCGCCGCACGGCGCCATTTGAGGTTCGACTTCGGCGCCGTTGCCGGCTCGCTGGCCGCCGCCGCGAGCAGCCTGCGGCTGACCTCGACGCGCGCAGCCTCCGCCTCCGGCGCCAAGATCAACCCTGCGGCGAGATCACGCTCAATTTCGGCCAGCTGGTCCTTGTAGACCGCGACCTCGCTGCCCTGATCCTGCGCGCGGCTGGTGCGGCCAAGCGGCAAGAGCACGGCGAAAATCGCCGCGACCGTCATCAGCGCGAACACGAACCATAGCGTCATCTGGCAAGCTTCCGGCGGCGCCCGAACCGCGCCTGTAGGTGCCTTTACACCACGGCCGGACGATGCGGCAATTGACAATTGTCAAGGCGGCGCAACCGCATGTAGTGCCGAAAAGGTGAAAATCCAACGGCTTAGCCGATCTCGAAGTCGACACTTTGCGCGGCCTGCTCGCCGTGCCCGTTGAAGGCCTTCAGGAAGTATGTTCCCGGCTTGATTGCATCCGGCAATCTGATGCGCAGCGCTCCGACCGGAACCCGAGATGCAACCCTGGTGGCGGTCTCAGGCAGCTGCCGATCGCTGGCCTTCTCGACCAGCACCACCTTGGCTCCAACCATCAGCCGTTGATACTTGGCAACGATGACGCGGTTCTCAATTTCAATCGAGCTGATGACCGGTTTCATGCGCCTACAGATGGAAATTTCCAGACTTGCACCCGCGAAAGTACGGTGCGCCATCAGTGTCGTCAACTTCAAATTGTGATCAGGAAAAATGCGCGCCGATCAGCCTGCGCGCGACGATTTGCGCTCGCCCGTGAGTGCATTTTCGGCGGCCCGGCTCATCAATGAGGCGTAATCGTCGCCGAACAGCACCTGGCAGAAGCGGATCGCGGCCTGCACCTGCTGCTGCCGATAGGTGCGGACCTTGTGATCGGCGGCACGCAGCGACTGCACCAGCTGCTCGGTCGACCGTTCCACATATTGCTGGAGATCGGAGAAGGTACGCAGCGTCACCTCGTTGATCGCAAGCTCGCTCGCATAGTTGCGGCACGTCGCGACGAAGTCGATCAGTGCCACCGTTTCCTCGACTTCGGTGCTGTCGATCCGCGCGCCCGGCGGAATGTCCTTTTCGGGGCGCTGGCGCAGGATGCGGCGGACGCGGCCGGGAACGCTGTCGATCTCGGACTGCAGCGCATTGGAGATGTCGGCCCGGATCGACGTCAGTTGCTTGCCCCAGGTCGAATCGTTGCGCAGGTCGAGCTCGGTGCGCAGTCCGCGCACGCCGTCGTGCAGCGTCTTGAGGTTGCCGGCAACATTGTCGAAATGGCCGCGCTTGATGTCCATGCGCAGGACCGCGGCGACGCAGGACAAATCGTGCAGGGCCATCGTGACGGCCATACCGTAGGGCGTCGCCGCGACGCGGATCTCGTCATCGGACGCCGCTATCTTGACCGCAAGGCGGATGATCTGCCAGGGCGCGGTCATCCGCTGCACGACGATCGACAAGGCGAAAGGCAGCATCTGCGGCGTCTGAAGTGCCGGAATGTTGAGCGCCGACGTCACCGAGGCGATCTGGGAATCCCCGAAGGCCCGCAAGGTGCGCGGTAATTTCTCGTTCAATGTCGCAATGGCGTCCCGGACCTGGAGCACCGCACCGATCGAATAGAGATCCTCGATCACGTTGGGCGGTCCGACCCGGGCCAGCGCTCGCGACTTGTCGCCGCCGCCCGGCCCCGTCAGCTCGAAGATGGCGTCCGCGGCCACCGCCTGAAGCTTCTGCGCCAGGGCTTCGACCTGCCCAGCACTGTCCGCCGGCATGCGCGCCAGCGCCGCCTCGAATTCGTTCACCTTGTCCGGTGCGCCGTCACGGCCAAGCCACTGCCAGATCGGCTGCAGCGAGGAGCGGCGAATCTGGCCGGCCCTGACAGGAGTGCCCGCTTCGATGAGGAACGGTTCCAACACCTGGAATAGGAGCCGCGACAGATCGTCCGTGCGCGGCGGCAAAGCCTCGTCGGCCTCGCTCTTGCGGACGATCTTGCGCAGCTGCTCGAGCACGAGGGTGGCCACCGCCGTGTCCTGGCCGCGCTCCAGCGCACGCTCGAACTCCCGCATCAGCAGTGCCTGCGACTGCGGCGGGAGCTGCGCGAGATATTCCCTCAGCCGCTCGATCGATGTCTGGCTCATGCGCCCGGGTAATGCACGGTAAAATGGCGGACATGGGATGGGTTCGGCGCGATCATAGGGGGTCCCCACTTAAGAAGCCGTTTAGGAAGCTGCCTCGAATGCCTCCCATGCTTCGCTCGAGGAGCCTCAGCTGCGCCGGAAATTGTCGTCGAAACAAGGGATTATAGCCCGGGAAGAACCAGCTCGGCGCGCAGACCCCCAGTCGGGGCGCTGCCGAGCGAAAGGCTGCCACCATAGAGGGCCGCGAGGTCGGTCACGATCGACAGCCCCAGTCCCGACCCGGGCTTGGACTCGTCGAGGCGCTTGCCGCGCCGGGCGACCTGGGCGCGCTCGGCTTCCGACAGGCCACGGCCGTCGTCGTCGACGATGACCCGCAAACGCGGGCCGGCGCCGGCCCGCTGTGGCGGCTCGACGAGGACATCAATGAGGACGCGCGAGGCCGCCCATTTGCAGGCATTGTCGACGAGATTGCCGACCATCTCCTCGAGATCCTGCCGCTCGCCCCGGAACTTGGCGGATGGATCGGCCTTGGCCTCGACCACGATGCCGCGGTCGCGATGGATCTTCTCCATGGTCCGCCGCAGTCCCTCGATGGCAGGCGCCACCTCCGTCACGGTCGCGACCACCGAGACCCGTGCCGCGATGCGGGCGCGCTCCAGATGATGGGCGACCTGATCACGCATCACATCCGCCTGCTCCATCACCTTCTCCGCGAACGGATCGGCGGCATGCGCGCTGGCTTCGTTGACGATGACCGAAAGCGGCGTCTTGATCGCATGAGCGAGATTGCCGACATGGGTGCGCGCCCGCTCGACGATCTCGCGATTGGCGTCGATCAGCGCGTTGGTCTCGCGCGCCAGCGGCGCGATCTCGACCGGGAATTCACCCTCGAGCCGTTCCGCCCGCCCGGAGCGGATGTCGGCGATCGCGTCCGAGATGCGCTTGAGCGGTGCAAGGCCGAAACGGACCTGGAACACGGTCGTCAGCAGCAGCACGATGCCGAGCGCCGTGAAGGTGCCGCCGAGATAGTAGTCGAAGCTGCGTGTCTCGTCGAAAATCTCGGTATCGTCCCCGGCGACGCTGACCAGAAATTTGCCGTCGGCACCGAGATCGACCGGCCGTTCCACCATGCGCAGATTCTGCCCTTCCGGCCCGTCGACATAGGCGAGGCGGATGCCGGCGGCGGTGAGCTCGGCACCCTGCTCTTCGAGCTTCGGTAGCTTCTTGTCCCAAAGCGAGCGCGAGGAGCGCACTTCCGGCTTTTCGGTGTCGGTCCGCGTGATCTGCCAGTACCAGCCGGACAGC
The DNA here is from genome assembly GCF_020194115.1 of Bradyrhizobium sp. NBAIM01. Classification (NCBI taxonomy): domain Bacteria; kingdom Pseudomonadati; phylum Pseudomonadota; class Alphaproteobacteria; order Hyphomicrobiales; family Nitrobacteraceae; genus Bradyrhizobium; species Bradyrhizobium sp. NBAIM01. Next base: position 266,721 of record NZ_JADYVU010000008.1, read on the forward strand.
GGCAGGTCGAACAGGGGCTCGCCAAGCGACTGGAACTGGCGGTCCGGCGGCTCGTCGGGCGTTGCGACCTCGGCGATGAGGGTGCGCAGATAGAGATTGAGCCGGCGGTCGAAGGCGCGCTCGGTGGCGTTCTTGTAGACCGACGACAGCACCACGCCTGTGATGGCCAGGATCACCACGAGCCAGGCGGTCGCCGACAGGAACAGTCGGTTCGCAAGCGAGCTAGCGGCCATCGGAATGATCCCGGGCGGCGCAGGATGGCAGGTGGTCGGACGTCATGACCGGACCAAGGGCCCTGTTCGGCCTCCCGTCAAGCCAAGATACTTCAAAGGCCGGAACGCCTCAGGCGCCCGGGGCCGGCGGCGGGGTCAGGAGATAGCCCAGGCCGCGGACGGTCTGGATGATGTCGACGTCGAGCTTCTTGCGGATGCGGCCGACGAAGACCTCGATGGTGTTGGAGTCGCGGTCGAAATCCTGGTCGTAGAGATGCTCGACCAGCTCGGTGCGCGAGACCACCCGCCCGGAATGGTGCATCAAGTAGGCCAGAAGCCGATATTCGTGCGAGGTCATCTTGATGGGATTGCCCGACACGCTGACCCGGCCGGTTCGGGTGTCGAGCGTAACCGGGCCGCAGGTCAATTCGCTCTGGGCATGGCCGGTGGAGCGGCGCAGCAGGGCGCGGATGCGCGCCAGCACCTCCTCGAGGTGGAACGGCTTTGCGACGTAGTCGTCGGCGCCGGCATCGAAGCCCTGCACCTTGTCGCTCCAGCGGTCGCGTGCAGTGAGGATCAGGACCGGCATGGTGCGGCCGTTGCGGCGCCAGGCTTCCAGCACCGAGATGCCGTCCTTCTTCGGCAGGCCGATATCGAGCACCACGGCGTCATACGGCTCGTTGTCGCCGAGATAGTGCCCCTCCTCCCCGTCGAAAGCCCGATCGACGACATAGCCGGCGTCGGTCAGCGCCTTGGTGAGCTGGCGATTGAGATCGGGGTCGTCCTCAACAACGAGCAGGCGCACGCTTCTCTCCAAGGATAGGCTGCAAGAACAGGCGACATGAACACCGCCACAGATGAGCAATTCCGGCGTGAACTGAATATGAACGCAGGGAACCGGGCTACGTTACTTTTTGGTCATATACGACCCGGCGCGCGCAAATGCGACTGCGCCCACCATGCCGCCGGAGGAGCCGGTGGCATGGTGGGCGCAACGTGCCGCATCGCGCGGCGAGCCGGAAGGTGCCGGCGTGCTGATCCGGCCGTCAGGTCCGGAAGAACACGAACCAGACGACGGCGAGGATCAGGATCGCAAGCCCGGTCGAGATGGCGAGCAGCGCCGCCACCGATGGTCCGGGCTCGCCCTGGCGTGCCTCGGTCGGAGTTTCGACGATCCGGTTCTGCTCTCGCCTGGTTGCCATGGTGACCTCGATCTGTGGCTGTCGCGTCGGATGGCCGCGACCTCCTCGGCGATGAATTGCCGGGGCAACGCGTCATCTCGGGCGATGTTCCGGTCCAGCAAACACGGCGCAGGCGGCGATTAACGCCGTTGCAAGATTCCGCGCCGGCGGTTGCTATGATTCGCAACTGGGCGATGGTATCCTCAAAGCTTGTCCGCTGTTGCGTCTGGAGTAGCCCATGGCCCCCCGCGCCAATTGGAAGGGTTTTCTGCGTCTGTCGCTCGTGACCTGCCCGGTCGCGCTCTATCCGGCCACTTCGGATACGGAGAAGGTTTCGTTCAACCAGATCAACCGCAAGACCGGCCACCGCATCAAGTATCTCAAGGTCGATGCCGAGACCGGCGACGAGGTGACGTCCGAGGACATCGTCAAGGGCTACAAGGTCGACACCGACACTTATATCGAGGTCACCAAGGACGAGCTGGACGACATCGCGCTCGATTCCACCCACACGATCGAGATCGACGAGTTCGTGCCCAAGGCCGACATCGACAACCGCTATCTGATCCGCCCCTACTACCTCGTGCCGGACGGCAAGGTCGGCCACGACGCCTATGCGGTGATCCGCGAGACCATCCGCAGCATGGACAAGGTCGCGATCGGCCGCGTGGTGCTGACCAACCGCGAGCACATCATCGCGCTGGAGCCGCTCGAGAACGGGCTGATGGGCACGCTGCTGCGCTACCCCTACGAGGTCCGCAGCGAGAAGGAATATTTCGACGACATCCAGGACGTGAAGCTGACGAGGGACATGCTCGACCTCGCCAAGCACATCGTCGAGAAGAAGTCCGGCGCGTTCGAGCCCGAGCTGTTCGAGGATCATTACGAGACCGCTCTGATCGATCTCATCAACAAGAAGCGCAGCGGCATGCCGATCACCGCCAAGGCCGCACCGAAGACCGGCGGCAACGTCATCAGCTTGATGGACGCGCTGAAGAAGAGCATCGCGAACGAGAAGGACGCGGCCCCCGCGGCGAAGGTCGCCAGGGACACGGACAAGGAGACCGCCAAGGACACCAAGGCCAAGAAGCCGAAGAAGCGCGTCGAGGGCCAGCGCGAGATGCTGCTGCCGATATCAGGCAAGGGCGGCAAGGACGCTGCGGCGAAGGCTGCGACCACGCCGAAGAAGGCCGCCGACAAGCCGGTGCGCGCGCCGGCGCGGGCAAAGAAGGCCGGCTGACAGCACCACGCCCCGCGATCACGCCGTGATGTCTCTCCTCGCCGATCGGCCGGCCTGACATGCCCTGGTCGACGACGTTCGACGATCCCGTCCGCGTGAGCAACAAGCGCAAGCTGCTCACGCTTCAAGAAGCCGCCGACTACATCATGGAGCTGCCCGAGGACGCCCAGCACGAGGCGCATTGGCAGACCGCGATCGAGACCTTGATCAATGCGGCCGAGACCGGCGGCGGCTGGGTGATGTTCGCCCGCATCGCGATGTTGCGGGCGCTGAATACGGACGGCCGGCGCGGATGAGCGCGATCGAGACATCCTTGCCTATTCGTTGACGAACAGGCTCAACAATCGGTTAAGCGGTCAAGCCAATGGGGGCAATGCACCGGGCTGTCGGTTTGACTTCATTTGAACGGATCGACGGAACCCTAATTTAATGAATGCCGTCGTACGAGGTAAGGTGCGATCGCCGTGTTTTGGCGCGCTCGAAGATTTATTCGATCGATTTGCAAGTCCGATAACGACGCGACCATCCATCGGATCGGATGAACAGGAGTTGGCAATGCGTCTGCTTAGGTCCTTCCTTGCCGATGAGAATGGCGCAACCGCAATCGAGTACGGCCTGATCGCCGCAGGGATCGCTCTGGCAATCGTGACCATCGTCAACAGCACGGGCGCTGCGCTGCTCAACAACAAGTTCAACTCGGTCAGCACGGCGATGAAGTAACCGCCGGCCAACGGCCTGCGCAGCGGCTGCCCGCCGGAGCGGCGGGCCATGATCTGGGTCAACAGCATCGGGACGGCGACGTCTAAGCATGGAGGTCCGACTCCCTGCTGCCGGCCCGTCCATGCATCCAGACCTTCCGCATTCCCAACTGAAGATCCGCCGCGTCCGCCTCGACACCGGCCGTGAGAACGTCGTCGTCGTCTCGAGGCGCTCCAAGGCGCTGCGCGCGGAGATCTTCCGCGGTTTCAGCCGCGTCGAGCTTCGTCAGGGCGGCAAGGTTCTGCTGGCGACCCTGCTGATCACGGACGACGATACGCTCGCGGCTCCCGACGAGATCGGCCTCTCCGAGCCTGCGTTCCGGCGCTTCGCCGAAGCGGTCGGATCGGAGGTCACGGTCAGGCCCGCCTCGCCTCCGGAGAGCCTGGAAGCGGTGCGTGCGAAGATCCGCGGACGAACTCTGAGCCAGGCCGAGATCGGCGCGATCATCAGCGACCTTGCCCATTATCGCTACTCCGACATGGAGATCGCCGCCTTCCTGATAGGGTCGGCGAGCTTCATCACCAGCGACGAGCTGCTCGCCCTCACGGGGGCCATGGCGCAGGCCGGCACGCAATTGGTCTGGCCGACCCCTGTCGTCGTCGACAAGCATTGCATCGGCGGCATCCCCGGCAACCGCACCTCGATGGTGGTGGTGCCGATCGTCGCCGCGCATGGCCTGCCGATCCCGAAGACCTCCTCGCGCGCGATCACCTCGCCGGCCGGCACCGCCGACACGATGGAGGTGCTGGCGCGGGTGAATATCTCCGTCGAGGAGATGAAGGCGATCGTCTCCTCCTGCAACGGCTGCCTGATCTGGGGCGGGCACGTGAACCTGTCGCCGGCCGACGACGTCCTGATCTCGGTCGAGCGCCCGCTGAGCCTGGATACTCGCGAGCAGATGGTCGCGTCCATCATGTCCAAGAAGATCGCGGCAGGCTCGACCCATCTGCTGATCGACATTCCGGTCGGGCCGACCGCGAAGGTCACCGGCGGCGTCGAGGCCATGCGGCTGCGAAAGCTGTTCGAATTCGTCGGCGACCGCTTCGGCCGGACGGTCGAGGTGATCACGACCGACGGCAGCCAGCCGATCGGCAACGGCATCGGGCCGGTGCTGGAGGCCAACGACGTCATGGCGGTGCTCGGCAACGACAAGGATGCGCCGCGCGATTTGCGCGAGAAGTCGCTCCGGCTCGCCGCCCATCTCTTGGAATACGATCCCAAGCTGCGCGGCGGGGCCGGCTATGCCCGGGCGCGCGAACTGCTGGATAGCGGCGCGGCACTGAAGCAAATGCAGAAGATCATCGACGCACAGGGCCCCTCGACATGCAGCAACGAGCTCGGACCGCTCAGCTTCGACGTCGAGGCGAGGCATGATGGCATCGTGTCCGCGATCGACTGCCTGCGTCTGAACCGCCTCGCCCGCACCGCCGGCGCGCCGCTCGACAAGGGCGCAGGCATCCGCCTGTTCAAGAAGATCGGCGACCGCGTCGAGCAGGGCGAGCCACTCTATCGCGTCTACACGTTCGGCCGGTCGGAGCACGATTTGGCGGCCAGCGCGACTGCGGCCGACAACGGCTATGCGATCAACGGCAAGTCCCTCGGAGAATGACAGATGAGCATCACCGTTCGATTTTGCGGTGCCACCCGCACCGTGACCGGCTCGAGCTATCTGTTCCAGACCGCAAGCGGCTGTTTCCTGGTCGATTGCGGATTGTTCCAGGGCCAGAAGACGCTGAAGGAGCTCAACTACCGCGCCTTTCCGTTTCGCCCCGCCGACATCGATGCGGTGCTGCTCACGCACGCTCACATCGACCATAGCGGTCTGTTGCCGAAGCTCGTGCGCGCGGGCTTCGAGGGGCCGATCCTGGCGACGCGCGGCACGATCGACCTCTGCTCCTACATGCTGCCCGATGCCGGCAACATCCAGGAATCGGAGGTCAAGCAGCTCAACCGGCGCAACGCCTCGCGCGGGCGCAAGGAGGTCGAGCCGATCTACACGCAGGCCGACGCGATCGCATCGCTGCGATCGTTCCGCGCCGTCGACTACGAACGATGGACCGACGTGATCCCCGGCGTCCGCGCACGCTACTGGAACGCCGGCCATTTGCTCGGCTCCGCCTCGATCGAGCTGGAAATCGCCGAGCAAGGCGCGCCGCGGCCGCTGCGCGTGCTCGTCTCCGGCGACGTCGGGCCGGAGGCCAAGCTGCTCCAGCCCGATCCCGAAGCGCCGAGCGATTTCGACTACGTCATCTCGGAATCGACCTATGGCGACCGCGTGCGCGAGGCCACGACACCTGCGCTTCGCCGCAAGCACCTCGCGGCCGAGGTGCGCGATGCCGCGGCGGCCGGCGGCGCGCTGCTGCTGCCCGCCTTCGCGGTCGAGCGCACCCAGGAGCTGATCGTCGATCTCGTCGACCTGATGGAGCACCGCGAGATTCCGACGGCGCCGATTTTCCTCGATTCACCGCTCGCGATCCGCGCGACCGAAGTGTTCCGCCGCCATTCCGAGAGCCTCGATCCGTCGGTCGACGCCACGCGCCTGCTCAACTCGCCGCATCTGAAGTTCACCGAGACCGCGGACGAGAGCAAGGCGATCATGCGTCTGTCCGGATTTCACATCATCATCGCCGCGAGCGGCATGTGCGATGCGGGCCGGATCCGCCATCATCTGAAGCGCTGGCTGTGGAACGAGCGCGCGACCGTGCTTCTGGCCGGCTTCCAGGCCAACGGCACGCTCGGCCGCTTCCTTCAGAACGGGGCCAAGGCCGTCCGCATCCAGGGCGACGAGATCAAGGTCGCCGCCCGCATCCGCATGATCGACGAATATTCGGGTCATGCCGACGGAGCCGGCATGGCCAGCTGGATCGCGGCGCGTCGTCCCATCGCGCGCGGGCTGTTCCTGGTCCACGGCGAGGAAGCGGCGGTTGCGGGCCTGGCCGAGCGCGTTGCCGAGCGCATCATTCCCGCGGCCAGGATCTACCAGCCGATGCTGGACGACACTTTCGAGCTCGCGGCACCCGAACCGCGCGTGCTCGACGCCGATCGTCGCCGGCGACTGTCGCCGGAGGCCGTGACGCGTCTCGACTGGCACAACGAGATGTCCGAGCTGATGCTCGACATCAACGATCGCGTCGCAGCCGCCGCCGACGACCGCGCCCGCGGCGTCATCATCCGAAGGCTGCGGCGGGCGCTGCAGGAAACGGCGTAGCGCTGGCGGAAACAATAATCCGGATTGCGCCTCGCTTCATCCAGGCTACGGCGCTTTGACGGCCCTCTGGGTGCTGATATTCTCCGGCGGAACGGGCTCGACGAGCCATGCCGTCAATCGATCAACCAGCGCTGCCGAGAGAATGCGGATGAGACGCGTGATGCTCCTGACGATCGGCCTCATGTCTGTCGTCGCCTGGCCGCACGACAGCGCCAGAGGCCAAACTTCGGCCGCGCCGCCGGTTTCGCTTGCTCGGCCCGATGCAGCGCCGCCACGCCCGGGTGCCACCAAGCCCGCCCGGGTAACGACGAACGGAACTCCAGCAGCGACGTCCAGCAGAGAGCCTTCCGTGATTGGCCGGCCTCAACCGAATCCAGCCGCCGATTACGATGGCTTCAGCGTCGGCACCGTCGATGACGTCGACACGCCGAGCCGCGTGACGCCGGCCGTGCGTTCACGCGCAGCAAGGGACGCCAGGTCCAATCCGGATGGTCTCGATCAAGAAGATGAGGCGTTGAAGCGAAAGCTGATGATCTGCCAGAGCTGCAAATAGCAGAGCAATCGGATATGACTTGTGGCGGCGGCCTGCGCGCACGCCTCGTCCTTCGAGACGGCGCTGACGCGCCTCCTCAGGATGAGGCTAGTCAGCATCAGTGCTCGTTGAAATGGCTGCCGCGCACTCCGCCCTCATCCTGAGGAGCCCGCCCATAGCGGGCGTCTCGAAGGATGGCCGCCGGGGAAACTCCCAAATGCGATAGCCCTGCTGCAAAGAGGGATGTAAGCACAGCTTCAGATGCCGCGCCCATCCCGCTCGAATTCGTCCTTGCGAATCTTCAGGTTTTCGCGCCGCTGCTCCTATCCTTGAGGGCGGCCAGCAACTCTTTTCCGAGCGCTCCGGCAGAGGCGGGGTTCTGGCCCGTGATGAGCCGGCCATCGACGACGACGTGAGGTTGCCAATTGGCCGCGGACGAGTACTCGGCACCCTCTGCCCTCAACGCATCCTCGAGCTCGTAAGGTACGTCATCGCGCGCATAGTCGTACTCTTCCTTCTCCGAAAAGGATGTCAGCTTCTTGCCGCGCACGAACGGGACGCCATCGCCGAGGTCGACGCCAAGCAGCGCGCACGGCCCGTGACAGACAGCGGCGACGAGCTTGCCGGTGCTCCAGGCTCGCACAACGGCACTTTGGACCGCCGCATTGCGCTGGATGTCCACCATGGGACCAAGACCGCCGGGTATCAGGATGGCGTCGTAGTCGGCGGCATCCACCTCGGATAATTTACGGCTGTGATTCAGGCGGCGAAAGGCTTTGCTGGCGAGGAAATCCTTCTGAGCAGGATCTTTCTCGTCATATGCATCGTAAGGCGTCCACCCCCCGGCCGGCGACGCGAACTCCACCGCGACGCCAGCCTTGTCGAGCACCTCGAAAGGGTGAGCGACCTCGGCGAAGAAGAAGCCGGTCTTGCGACTATGCGGACCGATCACGGCTGCATTGGTAACGATGAAGAGGACATGTTGGGTCATGGTTTTCTCCGTTCGATAGCGCTGTACGTTCAAGCGGCCAGAACACCACGACTGGCCGAAAATATTCTCGTTGAGAGAGTGATCAGTTCGGACACGGCTGTCCGGCCGCGCCCCACATCGCCATGTCCTTGACGTGATCCTCGAAGGTGCCGGGCGGCGTTGAGCGGCCGGCTCCGGGCGCCCAGCCGCGCGGGATGAAGCCGCTCAGCGAGGCATCGTGCCGCAAATGCCCGACGAGACCAGCGGCGTCGCGACCGCCGTTGCGCTTGGGATCTTTCATCTGGGCACAGATCTCGGCGCCGCTCTTGCCGAACCAGATGAAAGCCACCGGGGCGAGCTGCCAGTCGATGCCGGCGCGCGGCGGCGACGGCGACGGCTCGTTCGCCTGGGTGGAGGTCATGTGGCAGGTCGAGCACGGGATCGCTTCCGCGCCGATGCGGCTCTCGCCGCCGTGAATGTTCATGCCATGCGGGCGTGGCTTGGTTTCGCCGGCCGGCGTCCAGATCGGGATGGCCTTGGCATCGACATGGCAGTTGGCACAACGTGGATGTGTTACGACGGCCTCGATCCGCTTCCACGCCTCCAGCCCCTCGGCGCGACTGACGCTGCCGGGCGGCAGCACGTCCTTGGCGGCCTCATCCTTGGCCGCGACGATCCCGGTAAGGGCCGCGACGGCTGAGGCTGCCAAGACTAACGCGATCAGACATCTCTGCATGGCTCGTCTCACACGAAATCGATGAACTTGTTGAAGGGCATTTCGCGGATGCGCTTCCCGGTCGCCGCGAAGATTGCATTGGCGAGCGCAGGCGCGGCGGGTGGCACCGGTGGCTCGCCGACCCCCCTCACCTTCGGATCGTTCTCCAGCCCGCGCACTTCGATGACCGGGCATTGGTAGATCCGCATCGCCTCATGGTGATTGTAATTGGTCTGCTGCGCTGCGCCTTTTGAGTAGGTGAGCTCGCAGTTCATGGCGTGGCCAAGCCCCCAGACCACGCCGCCCTGGACCTGGTTCTCGAAATTGACGGGATCGACGACCTTGCCGACGTCGGCCGCGACCCAGACCTTGTCGATCCGGATGCCGCGCTCCGTCGCCGTCACCTCGACGACTTCAGCGACCGGCGTTCCGAAGGACTCCACGAAGGCGACGCCGCGGCCACGGCCGTTGCCGAGCGGTCCCTTCCAGTCCGACATCTCCGCGACGGTCTCCAGCACTTTCCGATAATGCGGCACGGTGCACATCGCGATGCGCGCCTTCATCGGATCGAGACCGGCCGCATGAATCAATTCGTCGATGAAGCTCTCGGTGAAGAAGCCGGATGTCGAGGCGCCGACCGAACGCCATGTGGTACTTGGCGACAATCCTTGCGCCTCGTAGCTGGTGGCCCGGAAATTGGGGATGTCGTAATAGACGTTCCACAGGCCGGCGGCCAATTGCCCGTCGGGATCTTTCGACGGCGTGCCCGAACGCTCGAGCAGTCCCTTGAGCGGCGTGGTCGAAGCCAGTTGCAGATCGGCGGCGACGATCTTGCTTTTGTCGACGCTGCCGCGGTGCCGTGCGATCGCAATCTGCCGCGGAATGTCCTGGAGGAAATCTTCCTCGCGCGAGAACACGAGCTTGATCGGCGTGCCCTTTATCTGATTGGCGATCTCGGCGAGCACGCGAACGTTCTCGTATTCCAGACGATGGCCGAAACTTCCGCCGGTCCATTGGTTGTGAAACGTGACCTGCTCCGGCTTGAGGCCGATTGCGGTCGCCGCGACCCATTGCACGAAGCGGGGGCTCTGATGGCCGACCCAGATCTCCATGCCCTTGTCGGTGACGAGACCGATGCCGTTCAGCGGCTCCAGCGGTTGATGGGCCAGATAGGGCGCGCGATACTCGGCTTCTACGAGCCTGCCCGTCTTCAGGCCGGCGTCGATGTCGCCGATCTTCTTCCACTCCTTGCCCAAGAACTCGGGCTTGAACGAGGATTCCAGAACTTTCCAATGGTCGGCCTGCTCGGCGGGATAGGCCGAGGGCGCCCACTCGCAGGCGATGGTTTCGACAGCCTTCATCGCGTACCAGCTGTTCGTCGCGATCACCGCGACGCCGTTCTTGATCTCAAGGACCTTCTTGACGCCCGGCATCGTCTGCGCCTTGCGGGCGTCGTACGATTTCAACGGTTGCCCCTTGTTCGGGTTCAGCTTGACGGACGCGTAGAGCATGCCGTCCATCTTCATATCGATGCCGAACTTCAGCTCGCCCATCACTTTCGAGCGGACGTCGAGCCGCATCATCGGCTTGCCGAGCATGCGCCATTTGGAGGGGTCGCGCGGCTGCGCATCGAGCACCGGCGGAATTCTGGACGCCTCGGCCGCGAGCGCGACATAGGCGATCCTGCTTCCGTTCGGCAGGATCACATGGCCCGATTGCGTGCGCAGGTCGGCCACCGCGACGCCCGAACGCTTGGCCGCGGCGGCCTTGAGCGTCTCGCGTGCGACCGCGCCGGCAACACGCAGCTTCTGGTAGGTGTCCGGGATCGTGCTCGATCCACCCGTCATCTGCAGGCCGGACTTGCGCAGCCATTCGAGCGTGGCGGCGCGCGCTTCCTCTGCGGCAGGACTCTGGTCCGCAGCCACGAACGGCGCGAACTCGTCGGCGAAGCCTGTGTTGAAGTAAGCGGGGCTCGGGCCGGCGAACCGGATCTCGAACTGGCCGGGGTCGAGATCCATTTCTTCGGCGATCATGATCGGCTGCACCGATCCGACGCCCTGGCCGATGTCGGCATGTTGCGCGATCAGCGTGATCTTGTCCGGGCTGATCTCGACCCAGGGGTTGAAGGTCACCGAATTCGCGCCGAGGCCGGCGGCCAGCGGATTGCCGTCGGCGCTCGGCGCGGCCGCTTCGGCACAACCATAGGCACCGAAGGCGATGCCACCGGCGACGGCGGCGGAGCCGAAAACGAAAGCCCGACGGGAAAGGGTCTGCATATGGCCCATCTCACTTCTCCGCCGTCTTGTTCGCCGCCGCAGCCGCGTGGATCGCAGCACGGATGCGCGGATAGGTGCCGCAGCGGCAGAGATTGCCGGACATCACCTGATCGATCTGCTCGTCGGTGGGCCTCGGGATCAAGCCAAGAAGCGAGATCGCCTGCATGATCTGTCCGGTCTGGCAGTAGCCGCATTGCGGCACCTGATGCTCGATCCAGGCCTGCAAGACCGGGTGCTGATCCCTGTTGTCCAGGCCTTCGAGCGTCACGACCGATTTGCCCGCGACCTCGCCGATATGCGACTGGCAGGACCGCACGGCCAGGCCGTCGATGTGAACGGTGCAAGCGCCGCATTGCGCGACGCCGCAACCGTATTTGGCGCTCGTGATGCCGAGTTCGTCGCGCAGCACCCACAACAGCGGCATCTCGGGAAGGACGTCCACCTGGCGCTTGATCCCGTTCACCGTGAGCTCGATCATATCGATATGTCTCCTAGCGGATATGGTCCGCACAACAGCACTGCCTGATAGACGCTGAGCCGTATTCCCGATTCCTGCGGAATCATGCGCAATCCCTGCGGAGTGCCGTATCCGAACGATCGCTCTTCACCTCGGCCTGGCCGCAGCACAATTCGCGAAACTGCCCCGGCGTGAGATTTGCGGCCTTGCGGAATACGCGCGTGAAATTGGCCTGCGAGCCGAAGCCGAACTCCAGGGCAATCTCGACCAGCGACAGGTGGTCGCGCGCGAGCTCCTGTCGCGCGGCGTGGACGCGGCGATCGGTGACGTAACGGTGCGGTGACAGTCCGGTCGCCTCGCGAAACAGCCGGGAAAAATGATAGGGGCTGAGGCAGGCCTGGGCCGCCAGATCCTCGAGCCTGATGTCGCTGCCGAGAGACGCCTCGATATAGTCCAGCACGCGCTGGAGGCGCCGCGGATCGAGCGCCGGCGACCTGTCGGGCGCGCGCCAGCGGTCGATCGTGTAATTGCCCAGAAGATGCGCCGCGAGCGCAACCTGGATCCCCTCCACGAACAGCGCGTCGGTCGGCTGGTGCGGGCGATGGAGCAGATCCCGAAGCGGCGAGCAGATATGGAAGAGCACCTGGTCCGCCAGACCGTGAGCGTAGGCGATCTCGACCTTGGCCGGATCGATGCCGAAATCCGCAAGTGCGCTGTGGTCCAGCAGCGCCGGCGGCAGGTAGAGATGAAGACATTCCATGCGGTCGGAGAGCTCGAGATGGCTCTCCTGCGTCCCCACCGGCACGAGATAACTCATGCCTGGACGCGCGAGGCTTTTCTGGACTTCGCCGTTGCCGGCGCGGCACACCATCCCCCCGCCCGACAGCAGCATGACGAGCTCGGTGCAGATGGGAACGGGCGTTGCCTGACGGCCCGCCTCGAATTTGCGATGCTCGATGCTCAGCCCGGGCCAATCATTGGCCTCCGCGAGCTTCTCGCTGTTCTTGTACTTCTGATCTCCATGCGTCACGAGCGCCATCACGACCTCCGCTTCGTTGCGGCGATTCCCGGCCCCGTATCGCGCGAGCGATCATTCCATCCGGTGGTGAGTTGCAGCCCGGTCACTGCCACGCCGATCGCGAATTACTCACAAGCGGTGACGGCGAAGTCCAGAGGTTGCGCGGTTAAAAGAGGTAAAAGACAGCCAAGGCAAAGGCTTGGTGCCAGGCGTGTTCGGCCTCGAAAGTCTGACCTCGTCGCACCTTAGCAAGATGCGTGCGTCATCGCGCAGGAATCGGAAATATCGCAATACGGGCGCGCGCTAGTGAAGGCGCACCAACGACAATGTCGCCGTATAGAGGACAGGAGCCTGACATGAAGCCGCTTACCTCCGCGCTTGCCGCGTTGTCGATCGCAACCGCCGCCCCCGCGGCCGCCGCCGACAGGAATGTTTCGATTGTTCTCGTGCACGGCGCCTTCGTCGATGGCTCGGGCTGGAAGGACACCTACGGCATCCTCTCGGACGCGGGCTACGAGGTGCTCGTCGTTCAGCAGCCGACGATCACGCTTCGCGACGATGTCGCCGAGACCGAGCGCGTGATCGCCAAGGCGCGGCATCCCGTCATTCTGGTCGGGCATTCCTATGGTGGGATGGTCATCACGGAAGCCGGCGACAATCCCAAGGTTCGCAGCCTGGTCTATCTCGCTGCCTTTGCTCCTGACGCCGGAGAGTCCGTCAGCACGCTGGCGGAAGCCCCGGTGCCCGCCGGCGAGCACAAAGCTCCGCTGGTCACCGAGGGCAATTATCTGCTCGTCGACCGCGCAAAATTCCCCACCTCTTTCGCGGCCGATGTCGACCCGGCCACGACCCGCTTCATGGGCGCCGCGCAGCTGCCCTGGGGATTGCAGGCGGTGCAGACCAAGGTCGATCGCGTGGCGTGGAAGACGAAGCCGACCTATTACATGGTGACGAGCGAGGATCGCATGATCCCGCCGACGGCACAGCGCACCATGGCCAAGCGTTCCGGCGCGAAGGTGACGGAGATGAAGAGCAGCCACGCCGTCATGCTGTCGCATCCGCGCGAGGTCGCGGCGTTCATCAGAAGCGCAGACACGTCAGCGACCGACTGAGATCGGCTGCGCCGCACACCGACGGACTTGGCCCTCGCAGACAAGGACTAGCAACATGTCCCTCAAGGATATTCTGCCGGGACGACTAGGGTTCGGCGCGGCGCCGCTCGGCAACATGTTCCGCGACATCCCGGAGCGGGAAGCGCTCGCGACGGTGAACGCAGCCTGGGACGACGGCATTCGCTATTTCGACACCGCGCCGTTCTACGGCGCGGGGCTTGCGGAGATCCGCATCGGCGCCGCACTCGCCGGCCGGCCGCGGAGCGACTACGTGCTCAGCACCAAGGTGGGCCGCCTGATCCTGGACGAGATCGAGGACGTCGATGCCCGCGACCTCGGCGAGAAGGGCGGCGTATTCAGGTACGGCCGCCCGAACCGGATCGTGAACGATTATTCCCGGGACGGAACGTTGCGCTCGATCGAGGACAGCCTGAAGCGGCTCGCGACTTCCCACATCGACGTCGCTTTCGTGCACGACGTTGCGCAGGATTTCTACGGCGACGAGTGGCTCTCGGTGTTCGAAAGCGCCCGCAAGGGCGCCTTCAGGGCGCTCGACCGGCTGCGCGACGAAGGCGTGGTCAAGGCGTGGGGACTAGGTGTCAACCGGGTCGAGCCGATCGAGCTGCTGCTCGCGCTCGAAGAGCCGCGCCCCGACGGCTTCCTGCTCGCGGGCCGATACACGCTGCTCGACCATGCAAGGGCGCTGCAGCGGGTGATGCCGATGGCCGCCGAGCACGAGCTCGCGATCGTGGTCGGCGGCCCCTACAGTTCCGGCGCGCTCGTCGGCGGCCCGAACTTCGAATATGCGCCGGCGCCTCCCGAAATCCTCAAGAAGGTGGCGCGGATCAAGGCGATCGCAGACCGCTATCGGATCAGCATGAAGGCGGCCGGCCTGCAGTTCGCGCTCGCCAATCCCGTGGTTGCCGCCGTCATTCCCGGTGCGAGCCGCCCAAGCCGCATCGCCGAGGATCGCGCGGCGCTCGAGGAAGCCATCCCGGCGGAGTTCTGGCGCGAGCTGCGCTCCGAGGGGCTGGTCAGCCCCGCAGCTCCGCTTCCCGCCGCTGATTAACCAATCCACCGAACGACCAAGGAGAGCAACATGACAGATGAAACCGACAACACCACCGAGATGGGTCGCCGCGCCCTGCTTCAAACCGCCGGCGCCGCCGTCGTCACCGGCATCATAGCCGGCACGGCAATCGACGCACGGGCCGCGACACAGGATGCGGAGCGCGACGAGGCACCGCTCGGCGCGCGGCTCCAGGGCGTCCAGCATTTCGGGCTGACGGTCCAGAACATGGAGCGGGCGTACCAGTTCTACACGGAGGTGCTTGGCGGCACCGAGGTGTTCCGGCACGGCGACTTCCAGGGGGACGGGGTGCAGAATACGCTGCTGGCCGACCAGGAGATCGAGGCGAACGCACGCGGGATCAATCCGCGAACAATTGGCGTGCCCGACTTGCGAAGCGGGGCACAGCGGCTCGATGTCCGGTTCATCCAGTTCGACAACATGGTGCTGGAGCTGCTGCAATATCGCGAGGCTGATCAGCCCATGGGCAGCGCCAAGAGTTTCGCCGAACCGCTGGAGCACATGAGCCCGGCCTTTCCGCGCATGATGCACATCTGTTTCTATGTTCGCGACGATGTCGACTTCAACAAGTTCATTGCGGATCTCGAAGCGGAATCGGCGCGCCGCGGCATGACGCAGGTGAGGGCGAACCGCACCATCCGCGTCATGACGGAAGCGGATCGGAAGGCCGCGCCCCGCAGCACCAACACGAACCGGGTGACCGCCGAACCCTCGAACGGCTGGGAGTTGATCTATTGCAAAGGACCCGAAGGCGAGCAGCTCGAATTCGTCAAGGCGCTCGGTCCGGTCAAGAAGCGCTTCAGCGAGGCCTTGGCAAAACGGCAACAGAAGATCCTGCGCTAGATTCTCGTGCGGGGCGGCTGTCAGGTGTCCTGGCTGGTCACTCTGCGATCCAATCACATGTCGAGGACTTCACCATGCAAACTCTCGTCCGCAACTCGCTTGCCGCCCTGCTGATCGCCTCCGTGGCGCCGGCGACGCTTCCGGCCATGGCTCAGGAGGCGCCGCGCATGCACTATGGGGAGATCCCGGAGGGGGCATATTCCGTGGTGGCCCAGGTGCGCGCCAAGCCTGGAAAGGAAGACATGCTGCGTGCCGCCACCTTGCCGCTGATCGACTTGGTCCGCGGCGATCCCAAGAACCTGATCTATTTCCTTCAGGAAGACCGCGCCAAGCCGGGCCACTTCATCTTCTACGAAGTGTTCGCCAGCCAGGCCGATTTCGACGCACACAACGCGATGCCTTATGTGAAGGATTGGTTCGCCAAGCTTCCGGAACTTGCCGACGGCGGCGTCGAAGTCATGCGCATGGCCGTTCTTGGCAAGCCCAAAAAATAGCCGAGCCGTCCGGCGCGCGTGTGTCAATTGTCCTGCGGCAAATCGTACGACCCGGAAGGGTTCCCTTCAAAAATATTGCAGTGCATGATAATACCAGTCGATCTATTCGATCGATTGGCAATGATCAATGCGGGCTGCCACGGAGACACGACAACGGGGCACAGGCCGCCGGGAGCTAACCTACAGCTTCGGCTCCTTTCGACTGATACCCAGCCGCCAGTTGCTCCTTCTCAAAGGGCGCCCCGTCAAGCTGGGCGGACGCGCATTCGAGCTTTTGCAGCTGCTGGTGCAGCGCTGCGGCGAGCTGGTCAGCAAGAACGACCTGATGGCGGCCGCCTGGCCCGGCACCTTCCTCCACGACAGCAATCTCAAGGTCAACATGTGGAGCTTGCGGCGTTCGCTGGGAGACACCCAGATCGAGCCCCTCTACATCGCGACCGTGGCGCGCCGTGGATACAAGTTCATCGCGCAGGTGCAGATCAGCATCGGCGAGGTCGACGACGATCTTGCGCTCGCCGAACCGCTCCCCTCGTCCGGTCCGCCATTGCTGCGCGGCATCGTTGGTCGTGAAGCGGAAATCGACGAGATCACGGGCCTGTTGACCGGCAACAGGCACGTGACTCTGGCTGGCGCGGGAGGAATCGGCAAGACGACGGTTGCCTTGGCCGTCGCCCAGGCATTTGCGCCACAGTGCCGCCACGGCGTGTGCTTCGTCGATCTCGCAACGATCTCCGACCCGACGCTGTTCGGCGCCGCACTGGTGACGGCCCTCGGCATCAGGGGTAATCCGGACAACAGCCTGGCTGCGGCCATCGACTATCTGAGACAACGGCAGATGCTGGTCATTCTGGACAATTGCGAGCACGTCCTGCCGGCCGCAACGATCTTCGCCGGCAGGTTCATGGCGGACACATCGCCGTGCAGGCTGCTTGCGACGAGCCGCGAACCGCTCGGCACCGCGACCGAGCATGTCGTCCGGCTCGGCTCCCTGGCCTCACCCAAACCCGGTCACGCCCTGACTGCTGATCAAGCCGTCAGGTTTCCGGCAGTGCAATTGTTCGTCAGCCGCGCCGCTGAATGGGCGGACTACCAATTCGTCGACCATGATTGCGAGGCCGTCGCCGCAATCTGCCACTCGCTCGACGGCCTCCCGCTGGCGATCGAATTGGCGGCAGCCCAGATCGGCAGGTTCAATCCTCGCCAATTGGTGGAGTTGCTCGACCAGAATCTGGGTTTTCGTGCCCCCGCCGCCGATGGTGCGCCGCCGCGCCATGAAACGCTGATGGCGACGATCGACTGGAGCTTCAGGCTGCTGTCCCAGCGGGAAGCCAGACTGTTCGGCCTGCTCTCGGTGTTCAGCGACGCGTTCGAGGTTGAGGACGCGGTCTTCGTCGCCGAAGCGGCAGGGCTCACGCCGGTCGACGTCGTCACCGGCCTCGGCAGTCTCGTTGCCAAATCGCTCCTGAGCGCGCAGGCACATGGCGCGAGCCTCCGCTATCGCCTGCTCGACAGCACATGCCGCTACGCGGGCGAGCGGCGCCGGGCCGATCCTCCCTGCGACCAGGCGCTGCGCCGTCATGCGCAACGTGTCCTCACGCTGTTCGAGCAGTCCGAGGAGGAGTGGAACTGGCGCGAGCCGGCCGATTGGACCCAGCGTTACCTTGGCCGCATCGCCGACTTGCGCGCCGCTCTTTCATGGGCGTTCGGCGAGCACGGCGATGCCGTACTCGGGATCAGGCTCACGGTTGCGGCGATCACCTTGTGGTCGGAGACGTCGATCCTGTCGGAAGCGCAGGCGCGGTATGCGGACGCGCTCGCATTGGCCAAGACCGTCCCGTGCGACGATCTGTCGAAGACAAAACTCGCCTGCGCCCTTGGGTGGAGCCTCTTCTACGCCCGCAAGATGTCGAATGAGAACGAGATTGCCTGGCTCGATGCCATCCTCTTTGCAAAGCGGGCCGGCAACATCGAATATCAGCAGCGGGCGCTGGTCGGGTTCGGCTTCTACCTGCTGCAGATCGGCCAGGTCGAGCGCGCCATATCTTATCTTGAAGAGGCCACTGAGCTCGCCGACCGCGATCGCGATCTGACGGCGACGTCCGAAGCCGATCGCGCGCTGGCCTGGGCTCGCGCTTTTGCCGGCGAATTGAGCAGGAGCCGCCCTGTTCTCGACCGTCTTGCAGCGACCTACTCGCTGGCCGAAGGGCGTTCGCGCAAGGACGCGAACGAAGTCTATCGGTTCATCACCGTCCGCTTCAATCTGCCCTTCGTCGCGTGGATGCAAGGGCAAGCGGACTACGCGGCGAGGCTCGCCAAGGACGCCATCGATGCCGCGGACCGCAGCGGCCATTGGGTGTCACAGTCGAACGCATTTGGGCTCGCCGCCCTTCCCGTTGCGCTCGAAACCGGCAATCTTGACGCGCTCGCGAGCTACACTGAGCGATTGCGTCGCAACCTTGAACGCGAGCGCATCTCACGCTGGGTTCCGGTCGAGCGCTATTTCTCCGCATGCCTTCGCGACCTGCGGGGCGATCCACGCGCGGTGGAGGATATTCGAGCCGCGATCGACGAACTGACAGAATGCCGGTTCTTGATGCGGATCGGCAGCTATCTCGCGGTCCTCGCCCGCGCCTATCTGAGGCAAGGGCGGATCGCGGAGGCGCAAGAAGCCATCACGCGGGCGATCGAGCATCAGGAACGCCAAGGCGAGCGCTGGTGCCGTCCGGAGCTCCAGAGAGTTGACGCCGCGATCCTTCTCCACACCGGCGAGCCGCTGCGCGCCGAAAAGCGGTTTCAGCAAGCGCTCGCGGAAGCGCGCAGGATAGGCGCGCTGACGTTCCAATTGCGGATCGCGACCGATCTCGCGGCACATTGGATCGCCACCGACCGCAGATCCAAGGCTGTCCGGCTGCTCTCGCCGATCTATCACGAGTTCACCGAGGGGTTCGGGACACCGGATCTGCTTGCGGCCCAGCGCCTGCTGCAGCCGACCGCGAGCGGCTGCAGCGACCATCGCAGGATGGAGCCGGTACACGCTGGCGACGCATAGCTGGCCTACCGCCGCGCTCGCTGCCCGCGCTTTACGCTCCCGGAAATTCCTGATCCTCTCTTGCCAACAAGCCGGATCAACCGGCCTTGCCAGGGAGAGAGACGCCATGAAGCTCGGCACCGCCATTGCGGAAATCATGAGGCGCGAGGGGATCGAGATCCTCTGCGGCTATCCGGTCAACCATCTCATCGAGCACGCAGCCAAGGCCGAGATCCGCCCCGTGATGGTGCGGCAGGAGCGCGTCGGCATCCACATGGCGGACGCCATCTCGCGGGTGACGTCGGGGCGCAGCATCGGCGCCTTCTGCATGCAGCACGGGCCGGGCGCGGAGAATGCGATGGGCGGCGTGGCGCAGTGCTTCGGCGAATCCGTTCCCGTGCTGGTGCTGCCGATGGGCTATCAGCGCAGGCTGGCGCATATCGAGCCGAACTTCAATTCCAGCGAGGCGATGAAGCCGTTCGCGAAATCGTCCGAGCCGATTATCCTCGCGAGCGAAGTCGTCAACATCTTCCGCCGCGCCTTCACCAAGCTGAAGAACGGCCGCGGCGGGCCCGTCATCGTCGAGATCCCCTCGGACATGTGGAACGAGGAGGTGTCGGAGCCGCTGAACTATACGCCGGTGTTGCGCACCCGCTACGGCGCCGACCCCGTTCACGTCAAGGAAGCCGCCAGCCTGCTGGTGAACGCAAAACGGCCGGTGATCTATGCCGGCCAGGGCGTGCATTACGCGCAGGCTTGGCCGCAGCTGAAACGGCTCGCCGAGCGATTGGCGATCCCCGTCACCACCAGCTTGGGTGGCAAATCATCGTTTCCGGAGACGCATCCGCTGTCGCTTGGCTCCGGCGGCCTTGCAGTGCCGCGCGCGGTGCCGAAATTTCTGGCCGAGGCCGACGTCATTTTCGGCATCGGCTGCTCCTTCACCGAGACCAATTTCGGCATTGCGATGCCGAAGGGCAAGACCATCATTCATTCGACGCTCGATCCCAATCATCTCAACAAGGATGTGGAAGCGAAGATCGGCCTGGTCGGCGATGCCGGCCTCGTGCTCGACGCGCTGCTGGAGGAGATCGGCAAGACCGTCACCGCGGATCGCGATGCATCCGCCGTCGCGGCCGAGATCGCAGCCTCGCACAAGGAATGGCTGGCGAAATGGATGCCGAAGCTGACCAGCAATGACGCGCCCTTGAGCCCCTATCGCGTGCTGTGGGATCTCCAGCGCACCGTGGACATCGCGAATACGATCATCACCCACGATGCCGGCAGCCCCCGCGACCAGCTCTCGCCGTTCTGGCGATCGGTCGAGCCCCTCACCTATCTCGGCTGGGGCAAAACCACGCAGCTTGGTTACGGCCTCGGTCTTGCGATGGGCGCCAAGCTGGCAAAGCCCGACAAGCTCTGCATCAACGTCTGGGGCGATGCTGCGATCGGCTTCACCGGCATGGATTTCGAGACCGCGGTGCGCGAGCGCATCCCGATCATGTCGATCCTGCTCAACAATTTCTCGATGGCGATCGAGCTGAAGGTGATGCCGATCTCGACCGAAAAATATCGCTCGACCGACATTTCCGGCGACTACGCCGCGATGGCCCGCGCCTTCGGCGGCTACGGAGAGCGGGTGACGCGGCCGGAGGACATCGTGCCCGCGATCAAGCGCGGCATCGCGAAGACGAGGGAAGGCGTGCCGGTGCTGCTGGAGTTCATCACAGCCAAGGAGACCGAGGTGTCGCGGCCCGGCACGTGAGCGGAGCCGGTGCGGGCACGGCTGCGAGCCGCTGGCTCCGGCCGCAGAAGTTGTGATAATCCGGCCCGGTGCCGCGCACGCCGCGGCATCAAGCTGGACCGGGAATGACGACCGTTTTGCAGGAAATCGAGGAACTCGAGCGCCGATTGCGGTCGGCCACCGCCGAGATTGCGCAGCTGCGGGCCGAGCTTGCGACGGCTCGGGATCGCCAGAGCGCCAGCGCCGAGATCCTGCGTACCATCGCGGCCTCGCCGTCCGATGCGCGGCCGGTCTTTACGGCGGTCGCCGCCAGCGCAAAGCGCCTGCTCGGCGGCTTCTCCGCCACCGTGCTTCAGTTCATCGGCGACGAGCTTCACCTCGTGGCGTTCACGCCGACCAATCCGGAGGCGGACGCGGGGCTCAAGGCGTCGTTCCCGCGCAAGATCGCGGACTTCCCGACTTTTGGCCTCGTGCGGGAGGGCCAGACGATCCAGTTTCCCGACAGCGAGGCGGCCGACGTCCCTGAACTGAACCGGGAGCTGGCGCGGCTGCGCGGCTTCCGCAGTGTGCTATTCATGCCGCTGATGAACCGGGGCGCGCCGGTCGGCATGATCAGCGTCACCCGCGCCGAGCCAGGATCATTCGCGCCCGACCTCGTCCAGCTGCTGCAGACCTTCGCCGACCAGGCCGTGATCGCGATTGAGAACGCGCGCCTGTTCAACGAGACGAAGGAGGCGCTGGAGCGCCAGACCGCGACGGCCGACATCCTGAAGGTGATGGCGGCATCCCCGTCCGACGTGCAGCCGGTATTCGCGGCCATCGCCACCAACGCCAACCGGCTGATCGGCGGCTTCTCCACCGCGGTGCTCCGCTATATCGACGGTGCCGCGCACCTTGCGGCATTCACGCCGACCGATCCGGCCGGCGATCGCGTGCTCCAAGCGTCCTTTCCGGTGCCGTTCGCACAATTTCCGCCCTACCAGCTGGTGGCCAATGGTGCCGCCGCTCAACTGCCCGACACCGAGCTCGAGCCGGCCGCGCGCGACATCGCGCGGGCCCGCGGCTATCGCAGCATGCTGTTCGCGCCGCTGATGAGCGAAGGCGAAGCCATCGGCATCATCATCGCGACGCGCCGCGCGACCGGCAACTTCGCCGAGCATCATGTGCGCCTGCTGCAGACCTTCGCCGACCAGGCCGTGATCGCGATCAAGAATGTCAGCCTGTTCAACGCGACCAAGGAAGCACTGGAACGTCAGACTGCGACTGCCGACATTCTCAAGGTGATCGCGGCTTCACCGTCCGATGTCACGCCGGTGTTCCAGGCCATTTCCGACAGCGCCAAGGCGCTGATCGGGGCGCACTCCTCCACCGTCACCCGCGTCGTCGACGGGACGCTGCATCTGGCCGCCTTCACGACCGACAATGAGGCCGGCAATGCGGATCTGCTGAGCTCGTTTCCGACGCCGCTGTCCTCGTCGGGCATTCACAGCCGGGTGGCGAGCAGCGGCGAGTATGCCTTCCGCAGCGACATGCAGAACGAGCCTGATCTTACCGAGGCCATGAAGGAGCTGGCGCGAACACGCGGTTATCGCAGCATCCTCGTGGTGCCGATGCTGCGCGATGGCCTTGCGATCGGCACCATCGCCGTCACGCGGCGGGAGCCCGGTCATTTTCCGGACAAAGCCATCAACCTGCTCAAGACCTTTGCCGACCAGGCCGTGATCGCGGTCGAGAACACGCGCCTGTTCAACGAGGTTCAGGACCGCACCAGCGAGCTCGCCAAATCGCTCGATGATCTCCGCGCCGCGCAGGACCGCCTGATCCAGACCGAGAAGCTGGCGTCACTGGGCCAGCTCACGGCCGGCATCGCGCACGAGATCAAGAACCCGCTCAACTTCGTCAACAATTTCGCCTCGCTGTCTGCCGAGCTGACCGAGGAGCTGAACGGGGTGCTCGCGCCGGTCCCGCTCCCCGAGAACGTCCGCAGCGAGGTCGACGAGCTGACGGGGCTTCTGCAGGACAACCTCGGCAAGATCGTGCAGCACGGCCGCCGCGCCGATTCCATCGTCAAGAACATGCTGCTGCATTCGCGCGAAGGCGGCGGCGAGCATGGGCTGAGCGACATCAATGCATTGGTCGAGGAGAGCCTGAATCTCGCCTATCACGGCGCACGCGCCGAGAAGCCCGGATTCCACGTGACGCTGAAGCGCGCGCTCGATCCAGCGGCCGGACAGGCCGAAGTGTTTCCGCAAGAAATCACCCGCGTGCTCCTGAACCTGATCTCGAACGGCTTCCACGCGGTCATCAGGCGCAAGGCCGACGGTGCCGCCGGTTACGAGCCGATTGTGACCGCCGCGACGCGCGATCGCGGCGATGACGTCGAGATCACGATCCGCGACAACGGCACCGGCATTGCCGACGATGTGAAGGAGAAAATGTTCAATCCGTTCTTCACCACCAAGCCAGCCGGCGAAGGCACCGGCCTCGGGCTGTCGATGACCCACGACATCGTCGTGAAGCAGCACGGCGGCACGATCGACGTCGCGACCGAGCCGGGCAAGTTTACTGAATTCACGATCGTGCTGCCGCGCAAGAGTGGTCTGTCAGGCAATAGCTGAGGTTGAATCGCGCGGTGGGTGCTTTCGGCAAACTGGCGTGGCTCATTCGGCGGCAATTGCTGTCGTTCTCCGGCGTCGGCCTCATGCTCGGTGCCCTGTTCTTCGCAGCCGCGCTGACGCCGACGCTGATCCCGCGGAGCTATCTCACGCAGGGCGCCATCGCCGGCGCCTGCTTCGGGATCGGCTATCTCGCCGGCAACGTCTGGCGCTGGCTGTGGCACTATCTGGAATTGCCCGAGCCGCCGGCGCGCCTGAGATCGACCGCAAACGCGCTGGTGGCGGCCGCCTGCCTGCTCGTCGTCATTGTTTTTCTGTGGCGGGCGGCCGGATGGCAGAACTCGATCCGCACAGTGATGAAGATGGCGCCAGTCGAGACCGCCCATCCGCTCAAGGTCTGCGCCATCGCCGTGATGACGTTCGTCGTGCTGCTGGTGCTGGCGCGGCTGTTCGCGCTTGCCGTGCGCCTCATCGCCGCGCGTGCGAGGCGCGTCATTCCGCGGAGGATCGCGAACGTCATCGGCGTGCTCGCCGCGGGCCTGTTGTTTTGGTCAATCGCCAGCAATGTCCTGATCCGCACGGCGTTCAACGCGCTCGATGTGTCCTTTCGCGAAGTCGACGCCTTGCTCGAGCCCGAGCGGCCGCAGCCGACCGCGCCCGAACGAACGGGAAGTGCCGCCTCGCTGGTGAAGTGGACGCAGCTTGGACGCATGGGGCGCAGATTTATTGCCTCGGGGCCGACCGCAACGGAGATCAGCGCCGTTACAGGAAGGCCCGCGCTGGAGCCCGTGCGGGTCTATGTCGGCCTTGGCGGCGCCGAGACGGCACAAGCGCGCGCCAGGCTTGCGCTCGACGAGCTCAAGCGGCAGCACGGGTTTGAACGCGACACACTCATCGTCGTTACGCCGACCGGAACCGGCTGGATCGACCCTGCCGCGATGGACACCGTCGAATATCTCCACCATGGCGACGTCGCCAGTGTCGCGATGCAGTATTCCTATCTCAACAGTCCGCTGACGCTGCTGTTTCAGCCCGAATCCGGTGCAGAAGCGGCGCGCGCCCTGTTTTCGGAAATTTACGGCTACTGGACGACGCTGCCGAAGAACCGGCGGCCGAAGCTGTACCTGCACGGACTGAGCCTCGGCGCGATGAACTCGGAAAAATCCGCAGAGCTGTTTGAGATGATCGGCGATCCGATTGCGGGCGCACTTTTGAGCGGCGCGCCGTTCGAAAGTCGCATCTGGCGCTCGATCACGGCAAACCGCAATCCGGGCACGCCGGCCTGGCTGCCGGAATTCCGCGACGGCCGCTTCGTGCGCTTCATGAACCAGAATGGACCGTCGGTGCCGGCAGATGCGCCCTGGGGTCCGATGCGCGTCGTCTATCTGCAATATGCGAGCGACGCGATCACCTTCTTCGCCTATCACGACGCCTATCGGGCCCCTGACTGGATGACGGCGCCGCGCGGGCCGGATGTGTCACCGGAGCTGCGATGGTATCCAGTCGTGACGATGCTGCAGCTCGCCCTCGACATGGCGGTCGCGACCAATACGCCGATGGGCTTTGGCCATGTCTATGCGCCCGAACATTACGTCGATGCCTGGGTCGCCGTCACCGATGTCCATGATTGGTCCCCCGACGCGCTGGCGCAGCTCAAGACCCATCTTGCAGCGGCGGCGCGAAAGGCCGCCGAGGGCAATGTCGCAAACGAGCCTTACGCCGATCGAGGCGGCTAGCCTACTCGGCCATCTCCACGGGCTGCTTGGCCGACGGTCCGGCCAGCGGCCGCTCCTCCATCGCGATCAGGCACAGCGCAGCGATCGTCATCAGCGCGGTGGCGGCGCCGAACACGTAGCGGAAGGCGTGCCGCATGTCGTCGGCGGGTATCGCGACGGCGCCCGCGGCGTGATGCTCGCCGGCGAGCGGGACGTCGGTGCCGAGCGCGATGAGCAGGATCGCGGCGAAGGCCGCCACCGTGAACGAGGACATCAGCGAGCGGAAGAAGTTCATCGCGCCGGTGATGGTGCCGACTTGCGGACGCGCCACCGAATTCTGCAGCGAGACCACGCACACCGGAAAAGTCGTGCCGAGTCCCAGCGCGAACGCGGCCATCAGCAGCAGCAGGCCCCAGAGCGGCAAGGTGGTGACCGTGAGAACGAGACCGCACAGCGCGGCCCATGACGTGCCAATGATGGCGACGCGCTTGTAGTGCTTGGCCCGAGCCATGGTGCGGCCGGCGACGGCCGCGCCGACGGTCGAGACCGCCGCGAGCGGGATCAGCGCAAGCCCCGCCTCGCTGGCGGTGAGATGATAGACCTGCTCGTAATAGAGCGGCAGCTGCACGGTCAGGCCGGTGATCGCCCCGAGGCCGCAGCCGCCCGCGGTCAGCGCGAACGGCGCCACCGATCCCGTCAACAAGGGCAGCGGCAAGAACGGCTCGTCGGCCCGCCGGGCGTGCCACACGAAGGTCACCGCGAGCGCGACGGCACCGCCCACCATCGCCAGCACCGTCGGCGAAAGCCAAGCATAGCGCGTCCCGCCCCAGGTCAGCACCAGCATGAAGACCACGGCGGACGCCATCAGCAAGAGGCCGCCGAGCCAGTCGACCTTGCGCTTGCGGTGGAACACCGGGATCTTCTTCATCTTCGGCAGCAGCAATGCGAGCGCTGCGGCCGCAAGCGGCAGGTTGATCCAGAAGATCATCGACCAGTGCAGATGCTCGGCGAACACGCCGCCGATGACCGGGCCTAGGATGCCGCCGACCATCCAGACGCTCGAGAAATAGGCCTGGTACTGCCCGCGCTCGCGCGGGCTCACCACGTCGGAGATCACGGTCTGCACCACCGGCATGATGCCGCCGCCGCCGAGGCCCTGAAGCCCGCGTGCCAGGATCAGCATCGGCATGTTCGGCGCGATCGCGCACAGCACCGAGCCCGCGACGAACAGGCTGAGCGAGATGATGATCATGACGCGGCGGCCGTAGATGTCGCTGAGCGTGCCGAACACCGGCGCGACCGCTGTCGAGGCGAGCAGATAGGCGGTGATCACCCAGGAGAGATTGGAGACGTCCTGGAACTGGCGTCCGATGGTCGGCAGCGCCGTCGCCACGATGGTCTGGTCGAGCGCGGCTAGGAACATCGTCACCATCAGGCTGATGACGATGGTGCGGACCTCGTCGGAGCTCAGCGGCACCGGCGGGGCGATCGAGGGCGCGTCGTCGACGCTGATGACCTCGCTCGGCAGGCGGGACAGCTCTTCGGCAATGTCGTCGGGCAAGGCCTGGATGTCGGCAGAATCGCTCTGCCGGTCGAACTTGTTCATCTCGATCGGGCGTCGTGACGCGGTGCAACACCGCGAAGGATTCGTACTATGCAGCCCAATGTAGAGGGGAAATTTCTTCCCAGGCAGGCACCGCGACGCATGGGTGCATCCCGCCGACGCATCCTCGCGGCTCCGTGATCGACAGGCGGAGCGGCGCAGTATTGAGGTACTACTTGGGGCCTGAGCGCCCCCAAGCCCACTAAAGCTCAATGGGGTCCAGCAAGTTGATCAGATGCGGTTTGCCGGGATCAACGATGACCACTTTCTTGCCGAACTTGGGATTGCTCCGGAACAGAGCGCCGAGGCTGTGCTTTTCCGGCGACCAATTTTCTCGAACCGGCTTCTTGGTTGCCGGATTCTTCTTCTTGCGCGCCTTTTCCTTCGCCTGCTCCTTTTCCCAGTCGGCTTGGCGCTCGATATCGATCTCGTCAATCGGGTAGGTCAGGTGGATTGTGTATTCGGCGTCGACGCCCCGTGCTTTCAGCAGCATTTCCAGGGTCGCTCGTTCGGGGTTACCGTGCTCGCCATCGCCTGAGAAGACGTAGTGATCGGCAGGCAGACGTTCGAAGAAGATCGTCTCCATATTGTTGTCGCTGCCGTGGTGAGGAACTTTCAGGACGTGGACATGCCTCGTGCCGCCCTCCTCCAGGAGGTCCGCCAATTTCATTCCCTCCAGAATCTTGTCACCGCGCGCATCACCGGTCAGCAAAATGCTCTTTCCTTCCAGTTCGACGAAGACCACGATGCTCGACAGATTTGGAATGGACTTGTCCACGAAGGCCGCAAGCGCGGATTCGGGTGATTTCTTTTTCTTCTCCTTCTGCGCGCGCAGCCATTTGTCATGTTCAGCTTGCAGCGCCTGCAATTCCGGTTGCATCGGCCCCACTACCGTCACTTTCAGGTCGCCGAGCGTCACGGGCTTCGCCGCTTTCGTGGCCAGGATCAGTTTGCCCTTGAACTTGTGGTTCGGCTTCCAGTGCAGGGCCGCGGCGTCGTCACGCAAGGTACGACCCTGCGGGATGCTGGACAGCACCTCGACCGTCTGATGGAGGTCCTCGTCCTCGATGTCGTCGTTGGCAAGCATCTTGGCCCCGAGCCCCGCCAGCACGCTCCCGGAGTCGAAGTCCGCTTCGCCGCCTGCGCCCGCGCCTCCGACGGATGCCGTGCCGAACCCCGCGACCAGTTCGTCGGGCTTGGTCTTGAGCAGATCGTCGAAGCTGTTGTGCCACAGGCTCGTCACGTCGAGGCGCAAATCCGGATTCTTGCCGCGCTGTTCCTTGGTCAAGTCGAGAATACCCTTGATATGATCGTCATCGACGTGGCTCACCATGACGACGTCGACCGGCAAGGGGGCTTCTTCATCGAGCTCGCGCGCCTCATGAACGAGTTCCAGCCGCCGCTTGAGAAAAGGCTTGTAGACATTAGACGGACCGCCGTCGATCAGAATGAGGTGCGGGTCATCCTTCGATCCGAAATGCAGCATCAGGCAGTCGCCCTTACGTGCGCGCAAAACATCGAGACTGAGGATCATCCTTCCCTCCCTAGATTGATTGGAAAGCCCGCAGCACGTCCAACATGCCGTGGCCCTGGAAAGTGCGTTCACGACCAAGGTCCGTGGCGCTGTCGCACAGGATCTGCTTGACGCGGCGCGGCTGGCCAATGAGTTCCTCGTAGCGCGCCAGCAGCATCGCGGCCGCGCCGCTCACATGCGGCGCCGCCATGCTGGTTCCGGATTCGGGCCCCCATTCCCGATGGCTGTCGCCGGTAATGCACGACTGGACGCGCTCGCCGGGCGCCACGAGATCCGGCTTCAGGCGCCCGTCACCGGTCGGGCCGCGGCTGGAGAAGAAGCTCACGCCATAAGTGTGGGGCCAGTTTCCATGCGTGGAGCCGACCGTGATGACGCTCTCACCGTTGCCGGGGTCGGTGATGCTGAAAGCCGCGTAACTTTCAAACACGCCGCCATCCGTCGTAGTGAGCTTCTGAAAACCGCGATTCCCGGCGGCGGCAACCACCACGACGCCGCTCTCGATCAGCCGTTCACATTCGTTGCACACCGGCGTGCGTCCGCAAGCGTAGTTGCGGACGTTGTGCGGGATGGACAGGCTCACGTTAGCGCCGTGGATCGTGATGTAGCTGTGCCTCTCGTTCACGTAACGGATGTACTGCAAGGCAGCGATGACGGCGAATTCCGTATCTTCAAGCGTTCGGCCGAGCACACGGAAGTCATAAAGCCGGATGTCCGGGCACATGCCGTCAGCACCGTCAGAGCCATCCCCCTTGCTGGCGCCAATGATCCCGGCGACGTGCGTGCCATGCGGGCTTGATGGCTGCGGCGGGTTCTTCTGGGTGATCAGCTTTTCGACGATCTCCCAGTCGATGGGGCGCTTTAATCTGGCATCCTTGGCGATCGTCTTCAGGTGGTCGACCGCCTCTTGCGGCCCGATGCCGGCGGCGGCCGCGATGTTCACGATTTCCGCCGGATCGAGGTCGTTCTCGTCGTTGCTGACGATCTGGCGGATACGGGTGAAGTCGAAGGTTTTCCTGACGCGCGACCTTCCCGCCCTCTCCGGATCGGCCAGGGCTTTGTGACTGCCGTCGATGCCGGAATCGAGCACGGCCCACACGATGTTCTTGCAGCTCACGTTGAACAGCGACTGCGCCGCATCGGCCTTCACGGCGGGCACGGAGCGGTCGAGCGCTGTGGACGCCCGCCGGTTCAGTGAGACCTGAAAGATATAGCCGGCGGGATGGGGATCGACGCCATCGGCCGTGTCGCCGGCCGCTAACGCCATCAACGCGGCGGCGTTGTCCACGACCGTGGGATAAGCCGCAAGAATGCCGTCGATGATCTCATCGACGAACGGCTGATATTTATCGAAGGCCTCTTGGAAGCTCAGTGGCGGAAGCGGCGGAAGTGGCGGAAGCGGCGGGCGCCGCGGAAGCTCCGGAAGCTCCGGATGCGGCAGAAGCTCTACGCTCCCTTGCGGAAGAGACGGGCGCTGGAATTCCGCCGGACGTTCCAGCTTGCTGACCCAGAAAATCAATCCCGCGAGCACAATATATCGCTCGAGTGAGGTAAAATCATCGGCGCCTGGCGGCAAGGTCGTTTGCTTGCGTGCACCGCGCCGGAGCAATTTCTCCAGCCTCGCTTTATTTTCACCAGTCTTGACAATCCTGTCGGCGACGCGCGGCTGATGCCACCATTGCGTCAAGGGGACGAGAATGCACAGCACTTCGTCGAAGAACAGACGGGCCCCGACCAATCCCTGCAAATATGCGACCTCGGGCTTCTCCTTTTCGCGCAATGCCGGCGTGGGATTGGTTTCTCGTGAACGCTGAGCGGTTCTGAGCTCGATTCCCTTCGGAATAATGCTCGCAACGCTCGCGGCCGTAGCCACGCGATGCGGCGTGATCAAGACGTCCTGAACATTGCCGGGATCGAGGGCATAGGCCGCCCAGACGTCTCCGAGCAGCGGAGAATCCTGCAGCACGCGGCGATCGTCGGCGGGACCGAGCAGAATGTGCTCGACCAGTTCGGCCGGAATTGAAAATTGCTTCGGCCGCGACTCTCCGGTCGATGGCGGTCCTACGGGCACCGGGGGCTCCGGAGTTGCGCTCGATGCCGCGGTTGCGGGCGTTGGCGCCGCTGGCGTCGAGTCGCCCGAGGCCGCTGCCTCGGTCTTTGTCCCGGTCACGTCATCGGCCGCTTTCGACTTCTTCCGCGAAGCCTTCTTCTGTTTACGTTCCTTCGCCACGCCCCCGCCCCTCTCCTTCGTGTCAGATTCCCGATCGGGGATAGGGGAATGCAGGTTTCGGCTGCACTGCCGGGTCCACATGCTTGCGCAAAGCCGCATCGCAGACAGCATAACCCCAGTTGATCAGCCGATCCTGTGTCAGATCGTCGAGCCGCTTCAGCCGTGTCGGCAATTCAGCAAGCCGGCATGTGCGCTCTGGCGGACAGTCGAGCGCATCGGGCAATTGATAGTCGGCGATGTCGGTGCGGATGCCCCAATAGGCGCCCTTGCGCGTTCCCGATTTGAAGGAGTCGATGACCTGGCGCTTGCGCAGCGAACGCACCTGATTGTCGATCAGATTGAGGATCCGGTAGGAATGCCGCGGCCAATCCGTCTCCGGCTCCTCCTCAGCCTCGATCTTGCCGCCGGCGTCGCTGACCAGAACGGTCTGGTGGCGCTTCCATGCGGTCTCGAGGCCGAGATTGTCGTAGACGCCGCCATCGCTGAGAACGACGCGCGTTGTAAATGGAGGCCGCTGCAGGTCGAGCCCGGTACCGGGCACGAAATCGCTGTCCTTGAGGCGCAATTCGAAGGGAGAGAGGACCGGAGGAAAAGCGGAGGACGCCGCCACGGCTTGCGCCAGCAGAATTTCTGGATTCTTCACCTCGCCGACGCGGTAGTCGCGCATATAGGGCTTCATGAAGCGCCAGAGCGCGCCTGACTGCACGTTCGTCGCATTGATCACGAAGCGCGGCTCGTCAGGCATATCCTGCAGAGTCTTGCCGCGAAACAGGTGATCGTCATACGACTCGGCAATCCGGTCGCCGATGCTGCCGGGTAACAGCGCGCCCAGGATGACCGACTCGGCATCGATTGTGATGCCGGCGAAGGCGCGCAACGGCGCGACGAATTTCGGAATGAAATCGCTGTCGACGCTGTCGGGTGTGAAGCTGAGGCCCGGCCACGCCAGCGCCAACATGCCGGCAGTGATCGACCCGCCGGAAACGCTCGATATGCGCCTGACGTTCTTCAGCAGTCCTGTTTCATATAGGCGCCACAGGACGCCGACATGAAACACCATCGCGCGATATCCTCCGCCGGAAAGGCAGAGCGCAGTGGTTGGTTCCAGCGGCTTGTTCTCGTCGTCGGTCGGTATCGGGTGAACCGGATCGGAAATCATGGGGCCCCCAAAAATCCTAGGGTACCTTCAGCAATTCAAAACAACCTGAATATAGCCATAGCAGAATCTACAACCAGCTTAGCACCTCAACCCCTGAATGTGAAGCGCATCTGCATGCGACCGCTGCGCACAGCTGTTCAAGGTCGCTTCTTCAGGCGCGCTCGCTTCGGCAAGGTCGCCGGCCATTGCACGATGTGGTCCTCGAGCTCCTCGTCCGGGACCTCCTCCTCGCTGCTCTCCACGCGGCCGCGCACGGAGACGCCGGCTTCGTGCACGGTGTTGGGGTCACCCGAAACCAGCGGATGCCACCAATAGAGGTCGCGCCCTTCGGCGACGAGCTTGTAGCCGCAGCTCGGCGGCAGCCAGTTCAGGGTGCGGACATTGGCCGGGGTCAGGCGGACGCAGTCCGGAACCTTGTCGGAACGATTCGGATAGTCCTTGCAGGCGCAGCTCGTCCCGTCGAGCAGCTTGCAGCCGATATGGGTGAAGTAGATCTGCCCGGTATCCTCGTCTTCGAGCTTGTTCAGACAGCAGCGGCCGCAGCCGTCGCACAGGCTTTCCCACTCGCGCTCCGACATCTGTTCCAACGTCTTGGTTTTCCAGAAGAATCCTTCCTGGCCTTGAGATCGTTTGGGAGCTGCGGTCATGCGCCTCAACAACAGTTCGAAAGAGCTACGGCAACGCCATCTAGGGCGCGCGGCGGCAATGGTGCAAGCGAGGCCCCTTTGAGGCCCGTAATGAACCGGGGGTCAATTAGGCCTGTTGTTCAAAATAGCGAGCGTGGCCATTGGTTTATGAGCCCCGCTCGGCTAGAAGGAACAGCAAGTCCCTCGGATGCTGGCCGGGCGCCTTGGGTTTGCCGCAACATACCCGCAAGACGTCTCGATGCCGCCCCGGCCGGGTGCTTGAACGCTTTCGAAGCAAGCCGCAAGGGTTCTAGGTGCGCCAGATCATACCACCGCATTGGAAGCAGAGGATCCGGAATTTCTTCCTGGATCTCGATGCGCGCATCGACTCCTCGCTGTTCTCCTCGGCCAAGGGCATCCGCGAGCTCTACGAGCGCTACTCGACCTTCATGGACCGCTTCTATGTCGGGCGGTGGAAGCGCTGGGTGTTCATCGAGCCGTTCTCGGAGGCCGCAACCCTCGGGCTCGGCGGCCTCGTCGTGATGCTCGCCCTCGCCATCCCGGCCTTCCGCGAGACCGCGGACGAGGACTGGCTGAAGAAGTCCGACCTCGCGGTGAGCTTCCTCGACCGCTACGGCAACCCGATCGGCAGCCGCGGCATCAAGCACAACGACTCCATTCCGCTGGAAGACTTTCCGGACGTGCTGATCAAGGCGACGCTGGCGACCGAGGACCGCCGCTTCTACGAGCATTTCGGCATCGACATCGCCGGCACTGCGCGCGCGCTCGTCACCAACGCGCAAGCCGGCGGCGTGCGCCAGGGCGGCTCCTCGATCACCCAGCAGCTCGCCAAGAACCTGTTCCTGAGCAACGAGCGCACCATCGAGCGCAAGGTCAACGAGGCCTTCCTCGCGATCTGGCTGGAATGGCGCCTGACCAAGAACGAGATCCTCAAGCTCTATCTCGACCGCGCCTATATGGGCGGCGGCACCTTCGGCGTCGACGGCGCGGCGCATTTCTACTTCAACAAGTCCGCGCGCGACGTGACGCTGGCGGAAGCGGCGATGCTCGCCGGCCTGTTCAAGGCGCCGACCAAGTACGCCCCGCACATCAACCTGCCCGCCGCCCGCGCGCGCGCCAACGTCGTGCTGGACAACCTCGTCGATGCCGGCTTCATGACCGAGGGCCAGGTGTTCGGCGCCCGCCGCAACCCGGCCTTCGCGGTCGACCGCCGCGACGAGGCCTCGCCGAACTATTATCTCGACTACGCCTTCGACGAGATGCGCAAGCTGGTCGATACCTTCCCGAAGTCCTACACCGAGCGCGTCTTCGTGGTGCGCACCGCGATCGATGCCAACGTGCAGAAGGCGGCCGAAGACGCTGTCGAGAACCAGCTGCGCCAGTTCGGCCGCGACTATCACGCGACGCAGGCCGCGACCGTCGTCGCCGATCTCGACGGCGGCATCCGCGCCATGGTCGGCGGCCGCGACTACGGCGCCAGCCAGTTCAACCGCGCCACCGACGCCTATCGCCAGCCCGGCTCCTCGTTCAAGCCCTACGTCTACACCACCGCGCTGCTGAACGGCTACACGCCCAACTCGATCGTGGTCGACGGCCCGGTCTGCATCGGCAATTGGTGCCCGCAGAATTATGGCCATTCCTATTCCGGCTCGGTGACGCTGACGCAGGCGATCACGCGTTCGATCAACGTCGTGCCGGTGAAGCTGTCGATCGAGATCGGCCGGAAGAACGAGCCCAAGACGCAGAACCCCGCCAAGGTCGGCCGCGCCAAGATCGTCGAGGTCGCGCGCCGCTTCGGCATCAAGGCGCCGCTGCCCGACACGCCGTCGCTGCCGATCGGCTCGGACGAGGTCAACGTGCTCGAGCACGCGGTCGCATACGCGACCTTCCCCAATCGCGGCAAGGCGGTGACGCCGCATGCGGTGCTGGAAGTGCGCACCGGCGCGGGCGACCTGGTCTGGCGCTGGGACCGCGACGGCCCGAAGCCGCGGCAGGCGATCCCGGCTTCCGTCGCCGCCGACATGTCCGGCATGATGAGCCACGTCGTCAGCGAAGGCACCGCACGGCGCGCCGCGCTGGACGGCATTCCGACCGCGGGCAAGACCGGCACGACCAATGCCTATCGCGACGCCTGGTTCGTCGGCTTCACCGGCAATTTCACCTGCGCGGTGTGGTACGGCAACGACGATTACTCGCCGACCAACCGCATGACCGGCGGCTCGCTGCCGGCGCAGACCTGGCACGACATCATGCTCGTGGCGCATCAGGGCGTGGAGGTCCGGGAGATTCCCGGCATCGGCATGGGCCAGAAGCTGCCGCCGCAGCATGTGAGCAACGCGCAGGCCAACGCAGCGCCGAAGGTGCTGGAGACCAAGCCCGGTCCGCCGCCGGTGCTGACCAAGCGCGGCGCGGACATCCTGGTGCGGGTCGAGAAGCTGCTGGATGATGCGGCCAAGGCCGCGAACAAATCGACGGCGAATGACAGCAAGCCGGCCAGGCCGTCCTCGTCGACGAGCGCGCTCGCCTTCCCGCAGAACTATGCGGAAGACAACGCCAACGCCTCTGCCCCGCGCAAGAACTGATCGAAAGCAAGTGCGGCTGATCCTGACCACATTGACGGCGCTTCTTCTCGCGACGGTCGTCGGCGTCGGCGCGACGTGGATGACCACGACGCGCGGCACCGAGATCGGCGCGCTGACCATCGGCCCCTGGACGGCACGGCCGCGGACCGGCACCGCCGACGTCGACCCCTATTCGCGCGCCACCATCGTCCGCAACGGCGAGCTGCCGATCGGCACCGGCGACGGTGTCGCCTTCACCGCCACCACCGACGACAGGAAGAAGGCGCTCGACGGCCGCTGCGACGTGGTCGTCTCCGGCGTGACGCCGCCGGCGCGGTTCTGGACGCTGACGCTCTACGACCGCAAGGGCCATCTCGTCGCCAATTCGCTGCAGCGCTACGGCTTCACCAGCCAGGAGATCGTGCGCGCCTCCGACGGCTCGTTCGAGATCCGGATCGCCTCGCGCTCGCGCGCCGGCAACTGGCTGCCGACCGGCGGCATCGAGCGCTATGCCTTGATGCTGCGTCTCTACGACACGCCGGTCGGCGTTGGAACGCGCACCCAGCGCGATGCGCCGATGCCGAGCATCACCACGGTGGGCTGCTCATGATCCGGCTCGTCTTCACCGTCGTCGCCGGCGTGGTGCTGGGCCTCGTGGTCCATCTCGTCAGCGTGCTGGCGCTGCCGCGGATTGCCACACAGGATGCCTATTCGCGGCTGACGCCGATGACCAGGGTGAACGCCGTCACCCAGCTTCCCCTCGCCGATCCCAACAATTCGCCGATGCCGTTCATGGATCCGGCCTTCGCGCTGGCGATCTGTCGTTATGATCTGTCTGGCGGGCCGATCAAGCTCACCGTGCCGGTGAGCCAGGCCTACACCTCGGTGTCGTTCTACACCCGCAACGAGATCGCCTATTACGCCATCAACGACCGCTCCGCGGGCCGCAAGGTGATCGAGCTCGACCTGATGACGGAAGCGCAGCGTAGCGAGCTGCCGGAGGACGAAGAGGTCACCGCGGCCGACCGCCTGATCATCGATTCCCCGACCACGACCGGCCTGATCCTGATGAAGGCGCTCGCGCCCGAGCCCGGCTTGATGCAGCAGGCGCAAGGCTCGCTCCAGGCTGCGACCTGCGCCCCGCAGACCGAGCCGCCGGCCAAGGCCGAGGCACCGCGCAGCCGGCGGTGAGCGCGGCCGCCAACAAAAAGTGCGAAAACAACCCCATGCACAGTAGCGGGGCGTTGAAATCATTACGCTCTTCCGCCGACCGCAACGATACCGCCGGGGACGCGTGCGTACCTTTGACTCGTCGGGCAAAACAGGGGCATACTGGCATCATCGAGAGTTGATCACACCCGCACGGAGCCGTCCGTCGCGGGTGTTGTCTTTGGCGCATCTTTCCGTGTCCATGCGAAACAATCCTGCCGCGTTCGGCTCGGGCACAATCATCGGCACTCTGGGCGGCTTGATCGGTCTCGGCGGTGCAGAATTTCGGCTGCCCCTGCTCATCAGCCTGTTCGGATTTCGCGGCCTCGAGGCCGTGATTCTGAACAAGGCGACGAGCCTGATCGTGGTGGCGAGCGCACTGCCGTTTCGCGCACGCGCCGTTCCGTTCGCGGAGATACATGCCCATTGGCCGATCATCCTGAACCTGCTGGCGGGCAGCCTCGTCGGCGCCTATGCGGGGGCATCCTGGGCGACGCGTCTGGAGTCCGGGACGCTCTACAGGATCATTGCCGTCCTGCTGCTCCTGATCGCCGGCATGCTTCTGTTCGCACATGGCAACGAGGCGGCAACCCCACCGGCGCTGATAGGCGTGAGCCTGATCGTCGCGGGCATAGCAGCGGGCTTTGCGATCGGGATCGTGGCATCGTTGCTCGGCGTTGCCGGAGGGGAATTCCTGATCCCGACCCTGATCTTGTTGTTCGGCGCGGACGTGAAGCTCGCGGGCAGCCTCTCGCTCGCGGTGAGCCTGCCGACCATGCTGGTGGGATTTGCGCGCTATAGTCGCGACCAGAGCTTTTCGGTGCTCCGCGCGAATTGGCAGTTCATGCTTGCAATGGCCATCGGGTCGGTCGTCGGGACATTCATAGGCGGCCTGCTTCTCGGCGTCGTCCCGAATTCGATTCTTCTGCCGGGATTGGCCGTGATCCTGGTCATTTCGGCGGTGAGAATCTGGCGGCATGAGTAGGCTGGTTCGAAACCATGCCGCAACCGGCGATGCGCCCTCGATCGGTTCGCAGATCGAGACGGATCGCTAGAGCACGATCCGGAAAAGTGTGAAGCGGTTTTCCGAAAAGATCATGCTTCAAACAATAACCTAAAGCGCGATGACGATTCATCCTAATCGCATCGCGCTTTAATGGATGATCTGGCCGAGGAAATCCCTCGCCCGCTCCGTCCTCGGCGCGCGGAAGAAGGTTTCGGGATCGGCTTCCTCGACGATCGAGCCGCGATCCATGAACACCACCCGGTCCGCGATCTCGCGGGCAAAGCCCATCTCGTGCGTGACGCAGACCATGGTCATGCCGTCTTTCGCGAGCTCCACCATGGTGTCGAGCACCTCCTTGACCATCTCCGGGTCGAGCGCCGAGGTCGGCTCGTCGAACAGCATGATCTTCGGCTGCATGCACAGCGCCCGCGCGATGGCGACGCGCTGCTGCTGGCCGCCGGAGAGCTGCCCCGGATATTTGTTCGCCTGGTCGTGAATGCGCACCTTGCGGAGCAGACTGATCGCGCGCTCATGCGCATCAGTGCGGGACAGGCCCCGCACCTTCATCGGCGCCAGCATGCAGTTCTCGACGACGGAGAGGTGCGGAAACAGGTTGAAGCTTTGGAACACCATGCCGACCTCGCGACGTATGCCGTTGACGTCGGTCATCCGGTCCGACAGCTCGATGCCGTCGACGACGATGCGCCCCGCATCGTGCTTTTCGATGTGGTTGATGCAGCGGATCAAGGTCGACTTGCCCGAGCCGGAGGGGCCGCACAGCACGATCTTCTCGCCGACCGCGACCGCGAGATTGACGTCGTTCAGGGCCGTGAAATGGCCGAACCGCTTCACCAAATTTTCAACGGTGACGATGGACGCCCGATTCCCCTCAGCGAACTCAAGCATTTTTCCTCTCCAAAGACTGGGATGACCGTGCGCAGCGCTAGCGGCGTAGTCCCGCGATCGCATTTCGCTTGCGCAAGGACGCCACGCATTGCGATGCCGCCGAACTGATCGCGAGGTAGACCACCGCAATGACCAGATACATCTCGACCAGACGGCCATTGAGCTGCGCCAGCTTCGAGGCTGCGCCAAGCAGATCGGTGAGCGAGAGCACGTAGACCAGCGAGGTATCCTGGAACAGGATGATGGTCTGGCTCAGGACGATCGGGCTGGCGACGCGGAGCACCTGCGGCAGGATCACGGAGCGATAGGTGTCGAAGGTGGAGAGTGCGAGCGCCTGACAGGCCTCGAACTGTCCCCGGTTCACGGCGCGCAATCCGACGCGGATGATCTCCGAATAATAGGCGGCCTCGAACAGGCCGAAGGTGATGAAGGCGGTCCAGGTGGCGCCGATCGGGACCGGTCGCCCGCTTCCGCCGAAATGACCGAGCACGATCGGCACCAGGAAGAAGAACCAGAACAGGACCAGGATCAGCGGGATCGAGCGCATCAGGGCGACATAGCCGCGCACGAGCTTGCCGAGCACGGGCACTTCGAAGTGCTGCACGAGGGCCAGGCAGGTGCCGAGGACCAGGCCGACCACGAAAGCAACGGCGGTCAGCGCCAGCGAAAACAGCAGGCCCGACCAGAGGTAAGGCCACGCCTGAAGCACAACGGAGAAATCGAGGCTGGTCACTTCACGACCTCCATCGCGTCAGGCAGGGCATCAATCGGTTGGATGGCGTGCGTCGCGCCCGGCTTGACAGCATCGTCCGCAGGGCTCGTGCCCGGAATGCGCACGGCCCTGTCGATCAGCGCCATCCCCTGATAGGCGATGAGCGCCAGCGCGAGGTAGACAAGCGTCGCGGCGCCGAAAGCGGTGAAGGTCTGGAACGTCGCTTCGCTGATCTGGCGGGCCTGCGCCGTCAGCTCCATCAGCCCGATGGTGAGCGCGACCGAGGTGTTCTTGTAGATGCCCATCACCTCGCTGGTCAGGCTCGGGATGATCAGGCGCAGCGCCTGCGGAACGATGACATGGCGATAGGTCGGATAGCCGCCGAGCCCGAGCGCGCTTGCCGCTTCGACCTGACCTTTCGGCAGGGCCTCGATCCCGGCACGCACCTGTTCGGCGATCCGGGCGGCGGTGTAGAGACCGAGGCACACCAGCGCCGGAAAGAACGATCCCCAGGGCGGCGGAATCTGCTTGATGGCGTTCCCGAGCGAGGCGGGAAGAATCTCCGGCAGGACGAAGTACCAGAGAAACATCTGCACCAGCACGGGGATGTTGCGGAATATCTCCACATAGAGGCGGGCAAGCGCCGCGACGGCCCGGTTCTGCACGGTGCGGCCGATGCCGACGACTACTCCGACCGCGAAGGCGATCCACCAGCCGAAGAACGCCAGCGCCAAGGTCCAGCCGAGGCCCGACACGAGCCAGTCGATATAGCGCTGGCCGTCCGCTGTCTGTTCAAGAAGCACTGCAAACATGGCGAACCTCGGGGCTCGGTTTGCGGGACACTCTCCGCCGACCTCGCAATTAGTCCACCGCGTCGCTGGGACGCGCGATCCGTTCCGTGAGCTCGACCGTCAGCGGAAACGCCAGGTTCTCATTCTTGGGCGGAATTGGCCTAGTGAACCATTTGGCGTAGGTCTTTTCGAACTGGCCCGACGCCATCTGCTTCGACAGAACGTCGTCGACCAGCGCCTTGAAGCCGGTATCGCCCTTCGTGAACATCAGGCCATAATAGATCTTGGCGTAACCATCGGGGAGAAATATCAGCGCATCCGGCTTCGGAGCTGCGGCCTTGAGGCCGGCGAGCAGAATGTCGTCCTCCATGAACGCGGCCGCGCGGCCGGTGTTCAGCATCAGGAAGGATTCGGCATGGTCCTTTGCCTGGACGATGTTGAAGCCGAGCTGCTCCTTCGCATTCACGCCTTGCGCGAAGCCGACGGCATTCGAGCCCTGGGTGACGACGATGGTTTTGCCCTTGAGATCGCCGGCCGTCTTCAGGCCGCTGTCCGCTTTGACCAGCCAGCGCGGCTGACTGACGAAGGTGGCGACGGAAAACGAGACCTGCTCCTGCCGCTTCCTGTCGTTGGCCGTGCCGCCGCACTCGATGTCGACGGTGCCGCTCTGGATCAGCGGGATGCGATTGGACGAGTTCACCGGAACGTAATTGACTTTGAGATTGGGTAAGGCGGTCTCCGCCTTGATGCGCTCGACGATGGCCGCGCAGAGGTCGAGCGAGAACCCGATCGGCTTCTGGTCGGGACCGAGATAGGAGAACGGGATCGAGGCCTCGCGATGACCGATGGTGATGGCGCCGTTCGACTTGATCCTGGCCAGCGTGGGGCTGTCGGCGGCAGAAGCGGCGCTGCCGAGGCCGCCAATGACCGACAGAATGCTCAAGACACATGCAAACTTCGTCATGTACGTCTCCTTGCTGGACAGCCTATGCGGCTCTCGATGATGGCTTCACGCCGCGCCGCTGGATGACGTCGATCAGGCGGTCGACGTCGGCAATCGTGTTGAACATCCCGAACGACACGCGAATGCCGTCCCGCTCCGGCGACACGCGGACGTTATTCTCCTCGAAATGGCCGAGCCATTCGGCCGCGGGCAGCGCAATGACGTAGATGTGCGGCGCGCGATGCTGCCGCGCGCGAGGGCCGACCAGGCGAACGCCCAGCACATCGAGCCGGGCGATGAGATGATCGCCGAGATCGAAACAATGGTTCTGGATGTTCTCGACGCCCAGCGCTTCGATCATGTCGAGCGAGGCATCGAGGGCATGGATCGCCGGAAGATTGAAATTGCCGAGCTCGAAGCGGCGCGCGCTCGGGGCCGGATCGAGCCTGTCAGGCCGGGCGATCAGATCGGCCGGGACTTCAGCGAGGCTCGCGGCCGCAAGATAGGTCGGCTCGAGCTCAGCCCTCGACTTGTCCCAATAGAGCAGGCCCAGCCCTTGCGGCACGAGCAGCCCCTTATGGCTGCCCGAACCGATGAAGGTCGCGCGCATGGCTTTCGCATCGATTGGCACGACACCGATCGCCTGCATCACGTCGACGACGAAATGGAGCCCCTTCTCCGCGCAGAGGGCGCCGATGCTTTCGATGTCGAAACGATGGCCGGCATGGAATGTCACCTGCGAGATCGAGATCGCCCTCGTGCTCGCATCGATGTAGGGACGAAGACTGTCGGCGTTCACGATCTCCGTCATCGGCACGAATGCGACGGTCACACCCTTGCGCCGCAGATTGAGGAACGCGTAGGCGTTGTTCGGATGATCGCCGTGGATCATCAGGACCTTGTCACCGGCGCGCAGCGGCAGCGCATTCGCGGCGATGTTCATGCTTTCCGAGGTGTTCTTGGTGAAGGCGATCCCGTCGCCCGATACGCCGAGAAACCGCGCCAGCTTTTCGCGCGTCTGCTCGACGCGATCGAGCCAGACGCTCTTCGGGCCGGCGGTCTCGAGACCTGCGCGCAGAAAACGATCGATCGCCGCTTTGACGGGGCGCGCAAGCGGCGTCTGGAAGCCGGAATCGAGATAGGTGATCCGCTCGGCA
The DNA here is from genome assembly GCF_020194115.1 of Bradyrhizobium sp. NBAIM01. Taxonomy (NCBI): domain Bacteria; kingdom Pseudomonadati; phylum Pseudomonadota; class Alphaproteobacteria; order Hyphomicrobiales; family Nitrobacteraceae; genus Bradyrhizobium; species Bradyrhizobium sp. NBAIM01. The sequence continues at coordinate 308,382 of NZ_JADYVU010000008.1, forward strand.
GCCGGAAACTCCCTCCGCACGGCATCGACGTCGTAATGGCCTGACATCCCGATCTCCTGAAGCACTTCCCCGGTGGCTCGCACTGCACAAATCCTGTTCACCACCGAGCAGCGCCAACGATATGGGCACGACACAAAAGTGCCTATAAAAATTTTCATATTCCAGTATATTTCATTCCGAAAAATGATAATTTGTACTTCGGGTGGAGACTGGCGAAATGCAGCAGCCGAGTACCGACGGGCCATTGGACCGCGCCTTCGCGATCATTGGCTATGTCGCCAGCCAGACCAGAGCAGCCTCGGTCGCTGACATCGCCGCTGCGCTGTCCCTGCCGCTGCCGACTGCGCATCGGCTCATCGGAAATCTGGAGCAGCGCGGGCTGCTTCAGAAAGCCGTGGGAACGAAGCGGTACGTGGTCGGCAATCAAATGGTCACGCTGTCGGCCCGCGTCATCGGCGCAGCTTTCCGTACCGCCCGCCGGCACGCGGTGCTCCGCGCCGTCGCCGCCGAAATCGGCGAGCAATGCGAGATCGGCGTCGTGCGGGACAACGTCGTTGCTTACGTCGACAGCGTCCGCGTATCGCAACCTCAAGGCCTGCAATTCAATCCCGGCGAAGCGGCCCCGCTCCACTGCACGTCGACCGGCAAGATCTACATGAGCCGGCTGCCGGAACGCGCGCGCGAGAAGCTGTGCCACGCGCTCACGCTGACGCGATACACCGAAACCACGATCGTGGACGTCGAGCACCTGATGAAGGTGCTCGATGAGACCCGCAAGCGCGGCTGGGCCAAGACCAATGAAGAATATGTGCGAGGCGTGGTCGGCTGTGCCGTTCCCATCCTCTCACCGGATCGCGAGCTGATCGCGTGCCTGGGTGTGTCTGTTCCCGTGGCACGGGTGAGCTTCACCGAGCTGGATCGGTTCATAGCTCCCCTGCAGAAGGCCGCTGCGCTGCTATCGGAGACGATCCTCGCGGACAATGAGGACGGCGTAAGCGAAGCCGTGTCGGCAAGCTGATGCTGCTCGAACGTCGTCCACAGTCACCGAGATTGTCCTCGCCCTGCAAGCCGGATCAGGCCTTGGTCAATATCTCGGGCGGTGCGACTTCGCCCACTCGCGGGCATGTGCGATGGGCTCTTGCGGCGGCAGGATGGCGCGCAGCTTCTGTATCGCCGGCTGGCTCTCCATGGGTCCTGCCATCGACAGAAGGCCGGAAATTTCGGACCCTGCCGGCGCTGTTCCTGCAGGAGCGTCGTCAAAAATTCAGGCTCTCGGCCATGGCGTTCCCTCCCATCAGCACAGCCAAGCATAGGCGCCAGGACGAGACCGGCCCGTGCCGACGCCCGCGACGCAAAGGCCAAAGCGGCGCGCATCGTCGGCTGCCCCAACACGTCAGACATTCAATCATTGAAACGCCTCACGGTGCATTTTCTGTGCCTTGGATCAGCTCTTGGTGCTGGCGGTCTTGTCGATCGCCGCGCGCAAGCCTTCAGCAAGCTTGATCGCGTCGTCATTGGCCCAGAAGTGCATGAAGAAGAGTCGCGGCTGTTCGTTCAGCATATGGCTGTGCAGCGCCGTCACCTCGATGCCATGCGTCCGCAGCGCCGCGATGACTGGATTCACCTCGTCGCTGGTCAGCACGAAATCGCCGGTGATGGCGGCCTTGCCGCCGCCGGTCGGCTGGAAATTGATGGCGTCGCGACGCCCATTGGACCGACGGGGGTTAGCAGCATGCCGTTCTCCGTGATCGGGTCGCGCCGTTTCACATTGAACTGGTAGACGCCGCCATTGCCCTGCCCCTTGACGCCGATGATCTGATCGAGCTTTGCGGTGTCGAGATCGATAGAGGGCGGATTCCCGGCTGCGGCGACCGTCAGGGGCGTCTTGCTTTCGGCGAGCGCATCACGGATTGCCGACGCCAGCTTGATAGGGTCGCCGTGTCCGGCGACGTGCATGTAGAATGTCGCCGGGCTTGCGCGCAGCAGATGGTTGTGCACGGCGGTAATCTCGAGACCGCTCGCCATCATCTTAGCCATCACTGGATTGATCTCGGTCTCAAGCAGCACGAGGTCACCCATGACCATGGTTCCGTCATGCGCAGGCTTGAACGCCAGCCAGCCGCCAAGCGCCAGCGCCGGCTTGATCGTGACGCCATCCAACGTCACGGTGAGATCGGTGCGCGGGAAGCCGTAGCGATGGACATCGTCCGCAACGGTTGGCTTGCGGCCCAGTGCCTCATCGACCTTTTGCCAGTCGATGCCCTGCGCGTGAGCGTTCGTGATGAAGCAGGCAGCGACGCCGATCAGTGCCGAAACCGTCTTATGCATGGATCAGCTCCCTTGAGCTCTGGGTGTATCCCTGCCCCAATCGGATAAGTGAGGCCGCTCCGGCCGTTCCGCCACACACAGCGGACTCGCCGCGGAGCGCATGCCATGGCGGTTCGGATGCCGGCAAGCCGAGAGGGTCGTGGAATGGAGTTGCGGTGTGTGAACATGCTGCGCCCTTGGTGATCAGGACGCGATGCTTGGGCATGTCGCCTCGCGGGGAGATCGCACATCCCCGTCGCGCTGACTAAAAACCCGCAGGGCAGAACTGTCAACCGGCGCACGGCCGCGTCACGTCACGAAGAGTTCACCCTTTGAAGGAACCCGCCAGCCGCCATCTTGAAACGACGAGGCGGTTTCACATACATTGTCGGCGTGGGGACGATGCAGACTCCCCGTGAGACCCAGGTCCAAGCTCTGCGCAGCACGCAACTACGTGGAGCTTGCGCATGGACACCGACCGTCACCCCTCTCCCCTCCGAACCATCGCCATCCTTTCGCGCGGCGACGTTGCCGCGCGGCGCGAGGCAACGGCGCAGAACAGCCGCTTCGTCCGCGTCTTCGAAGCGCTCGCCGCCGCGGGCATCGACGCCTTCCCAGTGATCTATGACGAGAGCTTTGCGGGCGCGGTCCGCGACCAATTGCTTGCAGCCGACGGCGTGCTGGTCTGGGTCGATCCGATCCACCAGGGCAAGACCCGCGCCGAGCTCGACGCCCTGCTGCGCGACGTCGCGGCGCAAGGGCCATGGGTGAGCGCGCATCCGGACATCATTCTGAAGATGGGCGTCAAGGAGGTGCTCTACCGGACACGGCATCTGGGCTGGGGCGCCGACACGCACCGCTATGACACCGCCACAAGCTTCCGCAGCCAGTTTCCGGCGCGCCTTCGTGCCAGCGGCCCGCGCGTGCTGAAGCAGAACCGCGGCAATGGCGGCCAGGGGGTCTGGAAGGTTGAGGCCCTGCCCGATACCGAAGGCATGGTTCGTGTGCTGCATGCGCAGCGCGGCAGCACGCCTGAGGACATGCCGATCGATGCGCTGCTCGCACGGTGCGAGCCCTATTTCGGTTGGGGCGGCTGCATCATCGACCAGGCGTTTCAACCGCGCCTGCCCGACGGCATGATCCGCTGCTACATGAGCGGCGCCAAAGTCGCAGGCTTCGGACACCAGAAGATCAAGGCGCTGATCCCGCCGCCGGAGGGACCGGAGGCGCCTGAGGCGCAGCCCGGGCCGCGGATCATGCACGGGCCTGATGCTCCGCCATTCCAGGCGCTGCGAGGAGCGATGGAGGACGAATGGACGCCGCAGATGATGGCAACGCTCGGCATCGATGAGTCGTCATTGCCGGTGATCTGGGATGCGGACTTCCTGTACGGGCCGAAAGATGCGGCCGGCGCAGACACCTACGTGCTCTGCGAGATCAACGCGAGCTCGTGCTTTGCGATCCCCGAGGAGGCGCCGGCTGCGATCGCGCGGACGGTGAAGCAACGGCTGATGCGGATCGAGCGCACACGGGCGCGAACTTAGCCTGGTCGCGCTCGTCGGAAATGGCAGCAGCTGTCAGGCGACAGTAGGACGCAATCTCGAATTGGTTGCGTTGTTGAAGCCAAAAGGCTCGAGAGCTATCGATCCGAAGTCATCTTCGATCGGAGGAACGCATGAGCAAAATCACGGGCGGCTGTCACTGCGGTGCAATCCGCTACGAGGTCGAGGGCGAGGCGATCGTGCACGCGCTTTGCCACTGCCGCGATTGCCGGCTTCACGCCGGGGCTCCGCTCGTCGGCTGGACGATGTACCCCGAGGGCGCGGTCAAGGTGACCAAGGGCGAGCCGAAGGTTTACCGCTCCTCGGAACACGGGCGGCGGCACTTTTGCAGCGCGTGCGGAACCGGGCTGTTCTACGTCAATGCCAACATGCTGCCGGGGGTCATCGACATCCAGAGCGCGACCTACGACGATCCCGAGGCCGTGCCTGCCACGATGCAGATCCAGGTCGCCGAGCGCCTGCGCTGGATGGAGCATGCGCACGAACTGCCGGCCTTCGAGCGCTATCCGCCGCAGCCGTAGTGATGGCCAGACATCGCGCAGCACAGTCGGATGGTCCCTCGCACAGCCCGGAGGCTATCACATACGACTCTGTAGCGCGGCCGGTGCGCACGCCTCGTCCTTCGAGACGGCGCTTACGCGCCTCCTCAGGATGAGGCTGATCGGCATCAGTGCTCGTTGAATCTGCTGCCGCGCACTCCGCCCTCATCCTGAGGAGCCCGCCACAAGCGGGCGTCTCGAAGGATGGTCGCAGGGAAGAGCTCTCAAATGCGATAGCCCCCGCACTGCTCGGTGCATCATTGATGCCGGAATATGTCCAGCGCTCCTTCATCAATCAATCGCCTCCGAGCCGATGAAGCGCATGAACGGCTTCTGACCGTCGGCACCGAACAGCACGACCTCGTAACGCTGCGGCTTGCCGCCTTCCATGCCCGGCGATCCGACCGGCATGCCCGGCACGGCTATTCCCTTCGCGTTTGGACGCTCCGCGAGGAGGCGTCGCACGGCCGCGGCCGGCACGTGCCCCTCGACGACATAACCGGCGACCTCTGCCGTGTGACACGCGACCAGGTTCGAGGGGACGCCGAGACGGGCCCGGATCGGCTCGAGGTCGGGAGTCTCCTCCACCTGGGCGGTAAATCCTGCGTCCCGCAGATGCTGCACCCAGCCGGCGCAGCAGCCGCAGCTCGGATCCCGGTGCACCGTGAGCGCGGCTGCGTCGGATGCTGCCGCGGCGGGCCTTGCAAAAGCTGCCGCGGCCATCAGCCCGACAAGGGACCGGCGGGTCATCAGGTATGCGCGTTGCTTCATCTTCGGCTTCATCTTCGGATTCCTCTTCTGTCACTCCGTCGCCCTGACATATGATCGTGCGTCACGGCTCGCCTCATCCGGCCGGCTCCACGACGCGCAATCTGGCGCCGATCGGCTTGGGCATCTCAGCCGGTTGTTCTCTGTCCTCGCGCGTGGGCGGCAGGCGGACACCCTTCACCAACCCGAAGATCGCCGGGATCACGATCAGCGTCAGCAGCGTCGACGATATCATGCCGCCAATCATCGGCACCGCGATTCGTTGCATGATCTCCGACCCGGTTCCGGTGCTCCACATGATCGGCAGCAGGCCCGCCATGATGGCGACGACCGTCATCATCTTGGGACGGACGCGCTCGACCGCGCCCACCATGATCGCCTCGTGGAGATCCTGCCGGGTGAGGCCCCTGCCCTCGGCGCTGCACGTCGCCTTGATCTCGGCCAGGGCATGCTCGAGATAGATCAGCATCACGACGCCGGTCTCGGCGGCGACGCCGGCAAGCGCGATGAAGCCGACGGCGACGGCGACCGACATGTTGAAGCCGAGCCACCACATCATCCAGATGCCGCCGACCAGCGCGAAGGGCAGCGACAGCATCACGATCAGGGTTTCGGTCATGGCCCTGAAATTCAGGTACAGCAGCAGGAAGATGATCGTCAGCGTCACCGGCACCACGATCTTCAGGCGCGCCGCGGCGCGCTGGAGATATTCGTACTGACCGCTCCAGACCACGTAATATCCTGATGGGAACTGGATGCTGTCAGTCACGGCGCGTTGCGCATCGGCGACGTAGCTGCCGATGTCGCGATCGCGGATGTCGACGTAGACGTAGGTCGCGAGCTGGCCGTTCTCGGTCCGGATCGAGGTCGGCCCGCGTGCCGGCTCGACCTTCGCGACCTCGCCGAGCGGCACCGCGCCGCCTGCGGGCATCGGCACCAGGATATCGCTGGCGATCGCCTTGGGATTGTCGCGCAGGTCGCGCGGATAGCGCATGTTCACCGTGAAGCGCTGCCGCCCCTCCACCGTCGTCGTGACCGTCTGGCCGCCGAGCGCGGCCGCGATGGTGTCCTGAACGTCCTGGATCAGGATGCCATAGCGGGCGAGCGCCTCGCGATCCGGGACGATCTCGAGATAGTAGCCGCCGATGCCGCGCTCGGCATAGGCCGCTGAGGTGCCCGGCACCGTCTTGATCACCCGTTCGACCTGCTTCGCCAGCCGGTCGATCTCGACGAGGTCGGTGCCCATCACCTTGACGCCAACGGGGGTGCGGATGCCGGTGGACAGCATGTCAATGCGCGCCTTGATCGGCATAGTCCAGGCGTTGGAGACGCCCGGAAACTGCAGCGCCTTGTCCATTTCCGCGATCAGGCTGTCGATGGTGACGCCTTCCCGCCAAAGCTCCTTCGGCTTCAGACTGACCACCGTCTCGAACATCTCGGTCGGCGCCGGATCGGTCGCGGTCGCCGCCCGCCCCGCCTTGCCGTAGACCGATTCGACCTCCGGGAACGACTTGATGATGCGGTCCTGCGTCTGCATCAGCTCGGCCGCCTTGGTCACGGAGATACCGGGCAGCGTCGTCGGCATGTAGAGCAGCGTGCCCTCGTTCAGCGTCGGCATGAACTCGGTGCCAAGCTGCCGCGCCGGCCAGATCGTAACGGCGAGCACGACCAGCGAAGCCAGGATCACCGGCGTCTTGGCGCGCAGCACGCCCTTGATGACCGGGCGGTAGATAAAGATCAGGAAGCGGTTGATGACGTTTTTCCTCTCCGGCACGATCCTGCCGCGGACGAAGATCACCATCAGCGCCGGCACCAGCGTGACGGACAACAGGGCCGCGGCCGCCATCGCGAAGGTCTTCGTGAACGCCAGCGGGCTGAACAGCCGCCCCTCCTGCGATTCCAGCGTGAAGATCGGCATGAACGAGACCGTGATGATGAGGAGGCTGAAGAACAGTGCCGGCCCGACCTCGGATGCCGCGTCGATCAGGATCTGGACGCGCGACTGACCGGGCTCGGCGCGCTCAAGGTGCTTGTGCGCGTTCTCGATCATGACGATCGCGGCATCCACCATGGCGCCGATCGCGATCGCGATGCCGCCGAGGCTCATGATGTTGGATCCCAGGCCCAGCAGCTTCATGGCGCCGAACGCCATCAGCACGCCGACCGGCAGCATCAGGATCGCGACCAGCGCGCTGCGGACATGGAGCAGGAACACGATGCAGACGAGCGCGACGACGATACTCTCCTCGAACAGCGTGTGCTTGAGCGTGTCGATCGCCGAATAGATCAGGCCCGAGCGGTCGTAGACCGGGACGATCTCGACCGATTTCGGCAGGCTGCTCGCAATCTCCTTGAAACGCTTCCTGACGTTTTCGATGACGTCGAGCGCGTTGACGCCGAAGCGCTGCAGCACGATGCCGCTTGCGACCTCGCCCTCGCCGTTCAGCTCCGCAATGCCGCGCCGCTCGTCGGGTCCGAGCTCGACATTGGCGACGTCCCGCAGCAGCACCGGCGTGCCGTTGCTGGTCTTCAGGACGATGTTGCCGAGATCGTTGATGCTCTTGATGTAGCCCTTGCCGCGAATGACGTATTCGAACTCCGACAGCTCGACCGTGCGGCCGCCGACGTCGGCATTGCTGGCACGGATCGCCTCCCGGATCTTCTGCATGCTGATGCCGCGGTCGCGCATGCGCTGCGGGTCGAGCACCACGTTGTACTGCTTGACGAAGCCGCCGATGCTGGCGACCTCGGCCACGCCTTCGGCCTTGGCGAGCGCGAATTTCAGATTCCAGTCCTGGATCGTGCGCGTGTCGGCGAGGTTCAATTCTTTCGACATCACGGCGTATTGATAGACCCAGCCGACGCCGGTCGCATCGGGCCCGATGGTCGGGGTGACGCCGACGGGAAGCCGAGACGTGGCGCCGTTCAGGAACTCCATCACGCGCGAGCGCGCCCAATAGATGTCGGTGCCGTCCTCGAAGATCACGTAGACGAACGACACGCCGAAGAAGGAGAAGCCGCGCACCACCTTCGATTTCGGCACGGTCAGCATCGCCGTCGTCAAGGGATAGGTGACCTGGTCCTCGATCACCTGCGGCGCCTGGCCGGGATATTCGGTGTAGACGATGACCTGGGTGTCCGAGAGGTCGGGGATCGCATCCAGCGGCAGATGAAGCAGCGCGTAGAAGCCGGCGGCCGCCGCAAAGCCGGTGCCGAACAGCACCAGCAGCAGGTTGCGCGCCGACCAGGCGATGATGCGGGCGATCATTTGTGCTCTCCCGTCGCATGGCCGCCGTCGGCGGCTTGAGGCGCAGCCTCGGCAAAGCCTTTCAGCGCGGCCTTCAAATTGCTTTCCGCATCGATCAGGAAGTTGGCGGATGTGACCACCGCTTCGCCTTCGGCAAGGCCGTCGCGCACCTCGATAAAGCCGCCGCCGCGCCGGCCGAGCTTCACCTCCCGCGGCTCGAAGCGCCCGTCCCCCTTGTCGACGAGGACGGCCTGCCGCGTGCCGGTGTCGAGCACCGCGCTGTCCTGGATCGCCAGGACAAGCGCGCTATCGGCCGTGTCGACGTCGGCATCGACATACATGTCCGGCAGCAGCAACGCTTCGGGATTGGCGAGCTCGATGCGGACGCGAACCGTCCGGGTTTCGCGGTTCACCTGCGGATAGATCACCGCGATCTTGCCGGTGAAGCTTCGGCCGGGGAAGCTGCGCGCGCGCACCGCGACAGACTGCCCGACCGCGATGTTGCCGAGATCGCGCTCGGCGACGTCGACCAGCGCCCAGACCAGCGAGGTGTCGGCGATGCGGAACAGCACGTCGCCGGGATTGGCGCGCATGCCTTCGATCGCGTTGCGCTCGAGCACGATCCCGTCGCGCGGCGCCGACCAATGGATGGTGACGGGCGCGACACGCGTTCTCTCCATCTCGGCGATCACCCGCTCGGGGACGTCGAGATTGATCAGCCGTTGCCGCGAGCCGCGGCCGTAGATCTCGACCCCGCCGACGGTCTTGGAGGTGATGGTCGCGAGATAGTCGGCCGCCGCGGAGGCGACCGCCGAGCTGTAGATCTCCATCAGCGGCTGGCCCGCCTTGACGCGGGAGCCGGTGGTGACGTCCGCGATCTTCTGCACGAAGCTCTCGGCCCGCATCGCGATCACCGAGACGCGGCGCTCGTCTAGTTGGATCGTACCGGGCGCCTTGACCAGGACCTGGACCGATCGCCGCGCCACCGGCTCGGACTTCACGCCGCTGCGCTGGATCTTGCCGGGCGACAGTTTCACCGTGCCGTCATCGGCGTCGTCGCCTTCGTAGACGGGGATATAGTTCATCCCCATCGGGTCCTTCTTCGGCACCGGCGAGGTGTCGGGCAACCCCATCGGATTGCGGTAATAGAGGATTTTTCGCGATGAAGCCGCCTGCGGCTTCGGCTCTGCCTGGGCGGCCTTGTCGTCATCGTAGACCGGCAGATAGTCCCGCCCGCGGTCGTCCTTCTTTGGCCCGGCGGACCAAAGCGGCGCGCCGCTCGGATCGCGATAGTAGAGCGGAGTCCGGTCCGCTGGCGCTGCAGCCGGGGTCACCTCGGCATGGACCGACCAGCGCCCTTCGTTCGAGAACCAGTACGCGCCAAGGGCGAGGCCACTGCCGAGCGCGAGAGTCGTCAAGAGACGCAACGTCTTCATGGTTGTTTCGCGCGCTCGGAGCGCGCGTCCATGTGAATGGGAAAGAGAAGTTCGGGCACCGTCCGACGGCGCCCGAAAGCTCACTTGATCGCCTTGACGATGACCTTGCCGGTGACCGTCTCAGGCTCGCCCTGCACCTTCGCCGAGAGCGTGACCTGATAGCGGCCGGCCATCGGCAGGTCCGTCCTGAAGGCGTAGACGCCCGGCTCCTTGGAGGGCAGTGGCGCGACCGCCGATTCCATCTCGGCCATGCCGTCCGGAGCCATGTCGACGCGCGTCTTGAAGATGACGGCATCAAGCACCGGCTTGCCGGTCTGCTTGTTGGTCAGGCGAACGGCGAGCGTGACGTCGTCGCCCTTCTTCATCTCGGGATTGACCGGCTCGAAAGCGTAATCGCCGGCACCCGCCAAGGCGACTGAAGCGGCGAGCGAAAGGGTGGCGGCAACAGCCGCGGTGCTGAACTTGGAAAGCATTGTCCTGTCCTCATGAATTGATCTCGACCGCGACGCATGAATGCGCACATCAGTCATCGCCGCGCGGGGCGTGCCCGCGCGCGTCTTGAGAGATCAGATTCGAGGAGGCCGGAAGGGAGGACTGCCGCCGCGCGAGTCGACGACCTGATCGGCAGGAATAGCGGTTTCCGCTGCCGCGACGGCAAGGAATTCGAACGCCAGGGGACGAATGTCTGCCAGTGCGACGGTGCCGCCGACACAGCAGAAGCCCATCCCGCATTGGTAGCCGGTGTCGGAGCCCGTTCCCTTCATGTCGGGACAACAATCGTGCACCGACATATCGTCGTCGCCGCCGACCTGCATGGCCGCCTTCATGTCACCCGACGACATCGCGACGCCGGAAGCGGACGCGCCAGCCGGCAGCATCGCCAGGGAGATGGCGATGGCGAATGCCAGGATGGTCCGAACGATCCGCATGAAACGTGCTTTTAACCTTTTGGAACCGCAACGCAGCCTCAGTAGCATAGTCTGCGGCCGAAAGCATTCTTTGATCAAAGTCAAGCATTCGTGACCAAGGCTCCGAGGCCTGTTAGGCCGATCGCCCGCATCCTGCCTCGCCTATTGCGACTTCGATACCAGCTCGTCGGACCGAGCCGTCCGCGACCATAGCAAGGCGAGCGGGCCGAGCGCGATCCCGGCCGCGAGCACGATGAAGGCCAGCAACCAGCCCTCTGCACTCTGGGGGCCGCCAGCGGCATCGAGGGCAACCCCGGTTCCCCAGGCTCCGATCGCCGATAGGCCGAACCCGACGGTCGAATGCAGGGCGAGAGTCGCCCCGCGATGCTCCGAGACAGCCGCGGCCGACATCCCGGCTGTCAATGCACCGGAATCCGCTGGCACTGTCAGGCCATAGATCATCAGCAGCAGCGCCAGCACCCATGCCGGAGCCGTCGCATTCAAGCCGATGATGAGGGCAACGCAAGCCGAGGCGATCATCACCACCGTGATCGCCCGATGTCGCCCGAATTTCAGTGCGGCCTCGTTGCCGAGGATGCTGGCCGGCATGGAGATCACTGCAAAGCAGAAGCTCATCAGGACCGGGCTCAGCCATGAGGGCGCACCCTGATGCGCGACGACGTAGGTCCAGAACCCGACCAGCCAGGTGCGAATGCCGTAGAGCTCGAAGCAGTGCGCGCCGTAGCCGAAGATGTAACCGAGCGCCTCCCGGTTGGCGAAGACGGGCGCAAAGTTCAAAAGGCGTCCTGATCTTGGAACGGGACTGCGGCTCTCGATCAAGAGACACGTGACCACCATCGCGATGGGACCGATGCCGGTCACGTAGAACGCGGTCCGCCATCCCCAGCCGTCGGCGAGGACTTGGGCGATCAGGAACGACAGGCCGACGCCCACCGAGAAGCTCGACGTGTAGAGCGTGACCGCCCGCGAGGTGTCGCCGGCGGGCAACCGGTCGGTCAGTGCCTTGAGCCCCGGCATGTAGGCACCGGCAAAACCAAGGCCGGCCAGCGACCAGATGATGGTCCCCGACCAGAAGCCTTGCGCGAAGATGCCAAAGGCGACGGTCGCAAGTCCGCTGACGACAGAGCCGCCGAGGAGCACGAGCCGTGCGTCGATGCGATCGGTCAGTGTCGTCAGCACGGGCACCGCCAGCATGTAGCCAAACGCGTAGCCGCTCGCCATCATCCCGCCCTCGGCGGCGGACAATCCCCACACCGGCATCAGATGCTGGGCCAAATTCGCGGACAAGGTCACGTGCGGCAGCAGATTGCCGAGCTGGCCGATACACATCACCGCAATCAGCGGCCAGCCGCGCAAGCTACGAATGTTCTCCTCCCATCGGACAGCGACTCATGTCGTCTGATCCCCACGAAGCAGCAGAAGCGCGAAGAATGCAGAGACCGAGGCCAGCGCGCCGATCCAGAGCGCGCTGCTGCCGAGATGCTCCACCATCAGTCCCAGCGCAAGCGGCGCGAAGGCGCCCGTTGCCCTCGAAGGCAGCGAAATCATCCCGACCCTTCTGCCGAACCCGACCGGCCCAAACAGCGCCAACGGCAGCGTACCACGGGCAATGGTGATGATGCCGTTGCCCGCGCCATACAGCACCGTGAAGAGCGGTGCGAGCAAAGGGCCGCCTGCAACCAGCGCAAGCACCCCGATCGGATTCATGAGCATGGCGAGCCGCGCCGACAGCAGCGGATGAAACCGGCCAAGCCATCCTGCTTCCAGAAGGCGGGCGCCGACTTGCGCCGGTCCGACCAGTGCTCCCGCCAGCAACGCCTGTGCTGGCGTGGCACCGAACGCAACCAGCATGGTGGGCAGGATGGCCGAGACTCCAGAGCTGACGAAACTCGCGGCCGCAAACATGTACGCCAGCAATATCATTGCGAAGGTTTCGCTCTGACCGCCGGGTTGCTGGCTTGCGCCCGTGCTCGGTCCAGCCTCCTGATGCAACGGAGCGGCACGGGGCAGCGCAAGGTTGAGCGGCAAGGCAAGGCCGATGTGGATCACCGCCCAAAGCTGGCAGGCCGCGCGCCAGCCGTACTCCGTGGCGAGCCATGTCGTGAGAGGCCAGCCGAGTGTGCTGGCGAAACCGGCGATCAGGGTGATGCCGGTGATCGTTCGTCGCGCATTGGCGCCGTAAATGCGCGCAAGCGTCGCGAACGCGGCTTCATAGAGGCCCATGCCCATGCCGATGCCGAGCAGGATCCAGGCTGCGATCAGCACCGCTACGCCATAGGCCGCGGACAGCAGCAGCAAGCCAGCCGCGAAAACGAGGTTCGAGACGGCAAGCATGCTGCGCCCACCGAACGTATCGATGGCGTGCCCAACCCTCGGACCAAGCAGGCCGGAGATGACGAGCGCTCCCGACAACGCGCCGAACACGTAAGTCGGCGCAAGACCGAGATCGCCCGCGATCGGCGCGGCCAGGATCGCAGGAAGATAGTAGCTCGACGCCCACGCGATGGTCTGCGCGGTGCCGAGCGCGATGACGACGGTGAGCGGGCCCGCAGTGCCTCGGCTCATGAGCAGCCGCACCCCGCACCGCCTGCCTTCTTGGCGGATTCATCGGCGGCACAGCAGGCCGAAGGTTCGGCCTTGGCCGGGCCGCCGCAACATCCCGCTGCGGCGGCGGACTCCACGCCGGCGCGTGTGCAGACGCCGGTCTCCGGGAGCACGAGCTCGACCCGTGCCGCGGCCTTCTTGTCGCCGGCGATGTCGGCGGCGATCGATCGGACCTGCTCGTATCCCGTCATCATCAAGAAGGTCGGCGCACGTCCGTAGGATTTCATGCCGGCGAGATAAAAGCCCGGCTCATCATGCGCCAGCTCGCGCGCGCCGTGAGGCCGCACCGTTCCGCAGCTATGCTCGTTGGGGTCGATGAGCGGCGCGAGCGCGAGGGGCGCCTCGATCGCCGGATCGAGCCGCAGCCGCAGCTCGGACAGAAACGAGAGATCAGGCCGGAAGCCGGTCGACACCACCAGCTCATCCGCAATCACACTCCGCGCAGCCGAGCCGGCGCCTGCCGAAATCCTGAGGCGGCCTTCGATCTCCGAAATGTGAGTGACAGCGAAGCCGGTCTCGACCGCGATCTTTCCGGCAGTCACGAGCGCGGCGAAGGCTGAGCCCAGCTCGCCGCGCGCGGCAAGCTTGTCGTTGCGGCCGCCGCCAAAGGCCTTTGCCGGATCGTCCCCGCGCAACAGCCAAACGGGCCTGGTGCCGGGCGCCCACTCGGCGAGCTGCGCGAGATCAATCAGCGTGCCCAGCGCGGAATGGCCCGCACCGAGCACGGCGACGGTCTTACCGACGTATCTGCTGCGAGCGGAGCCGCGCACAGCCGGCATGCCATAGGCGATGCGGCCGGCGCATTCGCGTTCGCCGAGCGCCGGCAGACCGTTGCTGCCGGCGGGATTGGGCGAGAACCACGTGCCGGAGACGTCGATGACGGCATCGGCGCGCAGCACTTCGTCGCCTTTGCCGTTCTGGTAGCGGATTTCGAACGGCGCCTGGTCCCGCCCCTTCGTCTTCGCCTTGTCGAAGCCGGCGCGGCTGATCGCCGTGACGCGGCTCGAGGTCCGGATCGTCTCGCGCAGCGGCGTTCGCGTGGCCAGCGGCGCGAGATAGCGCTCGATCAGCTCGCCGCCGGTGGGATAGGAGCTTGGGTCCGGCGAATTCCATCCCGTCGGCGCAAGCAGGCGCGCTGCGGCCTTGTCGACATTGTATTCCCACGGCGAGAAGAGCTGGACGTGCTGCCATTGCCGCACGGCATGCCCGGCCTCGGGCCCGGCTTCGAGCACGACAGGGGACATGCCGCGTTCGCGCACATGAGCGGCGGCCGCGAGGCCGACTGGCCCCGCCCCGATGATGGCTACCGTCTTGTCCATTCCGAATCCTCCATCTTTCTAGAATTATGGAATAACTGGCCAAATCAATCAGGCTGCGGTCTGCGCAGCCTTGCATCCCGCTTCTTCCGCACAGCACTCCGCGGCCAGGAAATCGACCAGCCCGCGCATGGCGTCGAAATTGGCGCGGCAGATCAGGGTGGTCGATTCCCTGCTCTGACTGACCAATCCGACCGAGACCAGCGTCTTGATGTGGTGCGACAACGTCGAGGCCGGAATCTTCAGCTTGTCCTGCAGGCGACCGACCGGCATGCCCGCGTGCCCGGCCCGGACCAGCGCGCGATAAATCTGCAGGCGGGTCCGATTTCCGAGGGCTTCCAGGCGTGCTGCTGCGTCGTCGATCTTCATGCGCGACATGATGCGCCCGTGCGCATCAATCGTCAAACCATATTTCTAGAATATTGGAAATTACCGCTCACTCCATGGACCGGAGGTTTCCAGATTGACTTGACCCCTATAATTCCATAAATCTGGATATATGGAAACAGAGCAAGCCGTCCTGGCGCTCGCCGCGCTGTCTCAACCGACCCGTCTGGAGGCGTTCCGGACGCTGGTCAGGCACGAGCCTGACGGTCTTGCGGCCGGCGATCTCGCCCGCCTGTTGGAAGTCCCGCAAAACACGCTGTCGGCGCATCTGTCGATTCTGAGCCGCGCCCGCCTCGTGTCCTCCGAGCGGCACAGTCGCTCGATCGTCTACCGCGCCAATCTCGGCGAATTCCGCGACGTCGCGCTCTTCCTGCTGCGCGATTGCTGCGGCGGACGGCCGGAGGTTTGCGAGCCCGTCGTCGAGACCTTGCAATCGTGCTGCTCGCCAAAACGAAAGGAGCGAGCCGGCTGATGGACAGTTTCGATCTCCCGCGGCGCCTCGCGGCTGAAGCGCTCGGCACGGGTATTCTCGTCGCCACCGTGGTCGGCTCCGGCATCATGGCGGAAACGCTGACCAAGGACGTCGCCCTTGCGCTGCTCTGCAACACCTTGCCGACCGGGGCCATCCTGGTTGTCCTGATCACGGTGCTCGGTCCGATCTCCGGCGCCCATTTCAATCCCGCAGTGACGCTCGTCTTCACCGGCAAGCGCGAGCTGCCGGTCAACGAGGCCGCGCTTTACGTGATCGCGCAGATCGCTGGCGGCATCGCGGGAACGCTGGCGGCGCATCTAATGTTCGGCCTGCCGCTGCTCGACCTCTCGACCAAGGTCCGAACCGGAGGGCCGCAATGGTTCGCCGAAGCGGTCGCTGCCTTCGGGCTGGTCGCGACGATCCTGGCCGGCATCCGGTTTCAGCGGACGGCCATCCCCTGGCTGGTGGGCCTTTACATCACGGCCGCCTATTGGTTCACGGCTTCCACGTCGTTTGCCAACCCTGCGGTGGCCATCGCAAGGTCGCTGACGAACACGTTCGCCGGCATTCGCCCCGCTGACCTGCCCGGATTCATCCTCGCGGAACTCTGCGGCGCCTTCGCGGGCATGCTGCTGATGAACTGGTTGCTCGGCCGCTCACGCGCGTCCGCCTCGGTCGCAATCACGGAGACAGTTCGATGACCGTCACGATCTATCACAATCCCACCTGTGGCACCTCGCGCAACACGCTGGCGATGATCCGGCAGAGCGGCGTCGAGCCTGATGTCATCGAATATCTGAAGACTCCGCCCTCGCGGGACAAGCTCAAGGAACTGATCGCGAGCATGGGCATTCCGGTCCGCGCGCTGCTGCGCGAGAAGGGAACGCCTTACAAGGAGCTCGGCCTGGACGACCCCAAATGGAGCGATGAGCAGCTCCTCGATGTCATGATCGCCCACCCTATCCTCATCAACCGGCCGATCGTGGTGACGCCAAAGGGCACGCGCTTGTGCCGGCCGTCGGAAGCCGTGGTCGATCTCCTGGACAATCCGGTTGGCCGGTTCGTGAAAGAGGACGGCGAAGTGGTGGAAGCGCGCTAGGCTGCAAGCGCGCCTGCGAAGGTGCAGTGAGCTATCCCAGCAAGCCCTTCAACCCCGCATAGATCGAGCCGATACCGGTCGCAGCAACGCCCGCGAGCGGCCCGACGGTCTGCATGAGATCCTGAATCAAGCGGGCACGACGGCGCAGCTGTTCCTCGCCGACATGCTGTCCGAGCAGCCGCGCCACCCTGAATGCGAAAGCGTTCGGCTTGCCTCCCTGCGTCAGCACACGCGGCAGGATCTGGAAGATCACGACGCTGAGAATGTTGCCCGAGACGAAGGCGAGCAGGATGCTCGCGCCATACTCGAACACCTCCCGCCATTCGATCCAGACCGCCGGAAGGATCGGAACGTCATCGTGAATTCCGGTGATCGTCAGCATCGCCAGGATGCTGACACAAGCGGCGAGAAACGCGAGCACCAATGCCGTGAGGACGTAGACCCTGTGCAGCGGATAAGCAACGAATCCGAACAAGAGCGGTACGGCGATCGACGCGATCCGAAGCGGGATCGGCGACAGGTTGAAGGTGATGGTCACGAGCACATGCGCGATCACCAGCAGCAGGGATGGGATCGCGACATAAAGCACCGCATGCGTTCCGTAATAGCGCAACGGATTGTTGTAGCGCTCCAGACGGACGTTGACGCGATCGAGATCCCGCCTGAGCTTGTCCAGCTCGGCAACGATCTCGTCGATCTCGAGGAGCGTCGGTCGCACGACGCGCAAGTCGCGCGAACAATGCTTGCACGCGATGGCTTCGTCCTTGATCGTCTCGGCGCAGAACGGACATTCCATCGCTAGCGCGACTTCCCTCGCCTCATAATGGCTTCGATCTCGCCTCTGGCCCGCTTCAGTTCATCGCGCAGATCCTCGCGCTTGCGCAAGAGATCGTCGCGCTCGGCAAGCAGCGTGGCCGGAACGGCGATGTCGCGCCCGCACGAGGCGCAGACCAGCGCACCCTCGGCATTTTCCGACCGGCAGTAGAGGCACGCCACTTGCGAGTTCACCTGCGAGCTCACTTGGGCGCTACCTTCAGGGTGAAGACGGTCGTACCCGGCCGGCCATCGCTGTCCTTGATGTCGACACGCATCGTGTACTCGCCCGGCGGCAACTCCGCATCCTGCATGTTGATGCCGTCTGGCTGCACGAAGGGCTTGACCCGAGGCGTCAGGTCGACGTTCGGCGTTCGGAGGAAGATCACCTTGACCGATTCCGGATCGATCTTGGCCCCGCCGTAGGACTGGAATTTCAACACCAGTCGCAGAGGAGAATTCGCGGGAGCGCCCGGCGAGACGAACTCGATTTTCGGGCCGCGCATGATGCCGCGCTGATCGACGGCGACCGCGCCCTTGGGAGGCGGCAGCTTGGCCTCCTCTTCCGTGATCAATGGCGCGGCGCGCGAGGATCCCGCGGCCAACAGACCCGCAACCACCAGAGCCAGTAGAGCATTCCGCTTCATTTTCCTTGCCCCCTTTCCCATTCGTCAACGCAAGCCGCCATCGCCGATGATCGTGTAAGGCGCCCAGAACAGCGGATGCGCATAGGCAAACTCGGTCTTGCCCTCGCTGTTGAGATAGCCGGGACCATCGACAAGAGCCATCGTCGCCTGGCGCAGCGCTTCGCTGCGCGACAGCTTGGGATCGTCGGCCTGTCGCTTGAACAGGTCCGTCACCAATTGCCGCGCCGACTGGGAGTGCACCGACCAGTTCGTCACCAGCAGGGCGCGCGTGCCGGCGTAGAAGAACGCGCGGCCCAGCCCGGAGGCCGCCTCGGCCCCTGCGCCTGCGCCGGCGCCGGTATTGCAGGCAGACAGCACGACCCATTCCGCATCGAGCTTGAGACCGAGAATCTCTTCCATCGTCAGCAGTCCGTCGCCATCCTCGCCCGTCACCACCGGCGACGACAGAGCGAGTGCCGGCTGCGTCAGTCCGTTGAGTTCGCCCGGGACCAGACCGTGGGTCGCAAAGGCCAGGATCCTGAAGCCGGAGAGGTTCATCGTCTTCACCGCGCTCTCGGTCGCGCTCTTGCCGAGGAACAGCACCTTCGAGGGATCCGCCTGCAAGGCCAGCGCGATCGACTTCAACTCGTCCGCGGTGTCGGGCAAACGGGGCAACAGACCGAGTTCGGCGCTATCGACGCCGTCGAGCTTGGGACTGTTGCGCCGCTTCAGCGGCCCGCCGCGCGTGATGTTGCCGCCGGCATCGGCCAGCTGAATCTTCTCACCTGTGCCTTCCGCCTCGGCGTGCTGATCGCTGTTGAAATAGGGATCGCCGAACGCGACGAGGTCGCCGCGGCCGGGCTTGCCGGGCGGCAACTGCCGCAGCGTGCGCAGCGCCGCCGCCGACGGCACCGTCGACACGGCATGGGTTCGCGCCAGCCACGGCACGTTGCGATAACCGACGAAGAGCGGGTCTTCGTCGGCGGCCACCTCCGCCGGTGCCGTCGGCAACAAGGCGAGCGGCAGCAGGCCCAGCGCACCGTTGGTGACAACGATCAGGTTCTTGGCCGGCTTCCAGCCGCTCTCGACCGGCTTGAGCAGCAGCTCGTACAACTCATGGCCGAGCTTGAGATCGAAGGGCGGAATGTCCGAGATCATCGCGGCCTGCGGCTCGAGCGCTTCACGCAGCTTGCGTATCTTGCTCTCGATGTCGCCGATCCTGGCCTGGACGGCGGCGAATGCCACCGGCCCCGACTTCGGCACGGCCCAGACGAAGCTGCCGTTCTGGCCGAAATAGAACGACAGCATGGCCTCGCCGTCGGTCAGCGTCGCGCGGATCTCGGCGACGCTCGGCGGCCTGGGCGAGACGAGATCGGCATAGATCGGGAATTTCTGCTTGATCTCCTGGCGCGCCTTGTCGCGCTGGCCGCGCAACGCTGCGATCGAGGCCTGTATCTGCTGCACGCCTTTCTCGTCGCGTTCCGCTGCGGGAAGCGCGAGCACGTTGTTAAGCGTACCGAGCTGGGCGTTGACCTGCTTGCTCAGATCCTGCTCTTTCCGCACGAGCTCGGCGAGCGCGGGATCCTTTGCCGCCGCACGCGCACTCGAGGCAGCCAGCGCCTGCTGCACCGAGCGGCCGCGGACGGCATCGGCCAGGCTGAATGTCTCTTCGCCGACATTGGTGCCGCCTCCTTCCACCCTGCCGAGCAGCAGCAGATAGCTCTCGACGATGGTCTGCAGCCGCTGGCTGCGCGCGGCCACCACGGTCGTGTTCTCGTCGTCGGCGTTATCGTTGGCGCTCGCCATCATCACCGGAATGGCGGCCTTGAACTCCCTGATCGCGTCGGCATCGCGGCGGGCGCGCATCAATCCGACCGCCAGCGTGCCGCGTGCCGAGGCGGCGTCGAAATGATTCTCCCCCACCCGCGCGATCTGCCTCTTCACGAGCTGCTCCGCGGCGGCAATGCCGGCGTCCAGCTGCTCGGAATCATAGAGGGACAGGATGCGAGAGGGATTGAGCTCGAACACCTGGCGGCGCTGCGGGTCCCAGCCGGCGACGGCCTTTTCTATCCTCGCAAACATTTCGCCCGCTTCGGCGTTCTGGCGGCGAAGCGTCAGGATGCCCGCAAGCTGCGACAGCAACTGCACCGTCGCCTGCGAATCCTCGGGCACACCCACCGTCTTGTTGATGTCGAGGGCGACACGGCCGAGCTTCTCGGCCTCTTCGTAGCGGCCCTGGTCGACCAAAATGCCCGCCAGCCCCATGACGAAGCGCGGCGTGACCGGATTGTACTTGCCGGTATCCTTCAGGCGCGACAGCAGCGCGCGGCGCGCATCCACCTCGGCCTCGGCCAGCTTGCCCTGCTTCGCCTTCATGCGCGCCTGGCTCAACACGGTGCCATCGATCGCCTGCAGCAGAAGGGTCTCGGCCGGCGCACTGTCCGACGCCATGATGGCCTTCGTGCTTGCGCGCTTGCGCAGCTCGGCGGTGCGATAGGCGGCCTCGGCATCGGCGAACTGTCCGCGTGCCTCGAAGATCGCGGCGCGAGTGAGCTCCAGCTCGCCTTCCCAGCTCTGGCCGAACTTCGCATAGGCCGCACGCCAATTGGGATGGCCGCTGGTGCGGGCCTCCTGGATCGCGGTCTGGGTGCGGCGGAGATAGGCTTCGGCCTGTGCGAGGTCGCCCATCTGGATGAGAACGACCGCGATCCCGCGGTTTGTCACGAACTGAAATCCCTTGGCGCCCGGCATGCTGGCCGATTCGCGCAAAAGTCTCTGCATGATCTCGAGCGCGCGCTTCGGATCGCCCGCGAGCGAGTGTTGCAGGGACTGGAGCTGCAACATGCGCCCCAGCAAATTCGGGCCGACTGCGCCGCGCCCGACCTCCACGGCCTTGTCGGCGTCAGCCATCGCTTCGGCGAGCCGGCCGAGCTGCGCGCGTGCATTGGCGCGATCGAAATAGAGCTGCGCGAGGTCCTGGCGGGACTCCTTGCCCGTGGGCACGGCGTCGGCCTCCGACTTCAATTCCGCGATCATCTTCTCGTTGGGCTTGTCGCCGTCGAGGATCGCCGTGATGTCGGAGATGCTGCGCGGCGGGGCGACGAAATCCTTCGGCAGTGCCGTGCCTGCCTCAAGCTTTGGCGCCGTTTCCTTGGGAAGCTCGACGGCGACATTGGCGCGGCCATTGGCGGCGTTCAGCGCCGCCATTACGCAGGCCCTGACCTGGGGCGAGGCCTTGGCGCGGCAAGCTTCGAGATTGGCGCCGCCAGCGCGCATGCAGGCCTGCACGATCGGCTTGCCGACGCTCATCCGGCAATTCTCGAGCGCTGCTTCCTTGGTCAGCGCGGCTGCGGAGCCAGTCGATCCGAGCAGAATGGCAACTGCCAACAGGCGGCGCGAGGAAATGTCCAGACGGCTCTTGCGCGGATGCGCGGCGTTTAAGCTCATCTCGAAGGACCTTTGGATAAAATGAATTCGAAGAAACGAGGCGATCCTATCCGGCCTGCGCGGAAGGACAAGGGCCATCAATGCGGTTCCCGGAGACCTCGACAGGTCGGGCGGCCACAGGCGACGCACTCCCGTGGAACCGGTCAGGCGGCCCGGGGAATCGGGCCGATCGGCCGCGGGGCGGCCGCGCTCAAAGGGCTGAGGACTCGTGCTTAGCCCTTCGAGACCACCGCGCGACCATAGGGCGGGTGCCCCTGGACCGGCGGATTGGCGGTCTGGGCGGCGAACTCGCCGATCAGGCGATCGGCATCGGCGGCCATGCCGTCGGGGGCCTGGATCACCAGGCGCTCCAGCGCCCAGCGATAGGACGAGATGCGCTGCTCCAGGCATTGCTGCACCCACTGGATGATCAGCGAGTTCTCCTGCATGCGCGCGACCGCGTCGTCCCTCTCCCTCGGCGACAGCGCGGAGACCCGCGCCATGCTGGCATCGCGCTTCCTGTCGAGATCGATGACGCGGATCGCGGATGCGAAGAACGGCTCGAAGCGGGTGATGTCGTTGCGCACGTCCTCGATCAGCTGCGCATAGCGCGAGGAATGCGAGCGGTGCGGCTCGTCGATCAGGGTGCGCCCGTACATGGTGCGGTCGAACACGACCTTCTGCCGCCACGGCGAGGGCAGCGCCTTGTAGTCGCCGAACACGCTCTTCCATGCGGGGCGCGACAGCGGCGGCTCGATCATGGGATAGGCGAGATCGCGAAGCTGGCGCTCTTCGTCGGTGAGCTGGAATTGCGATGGTCTCAGGCCGACGCTGGAGGTGACCTCCGCACCGAGCCAGCGATGCATGTCGTCGCTGCGCATGCTCTCGCGGGTGCGGCCGAAGTCGCCGCCGCTACACGCCGCGAGCGAGGCGCCCAGCAGCGTGAGCAGGACGGCCGATAGGACAGGCCGGATCTGGCGGATGACGTCCGGCATTGCATGAAGCCGGATGTCAGCGGCGGCGACGACGGCGCCCCGGCGCTGTGCCCTGCTCCGGTCCGCGATCGCCGCTGGTTTCGTCCGCCTCGCGCTCGATTCGAATCACGGGAAGGATCAGAACCGTTCCCATGTCCGCGCGCGGAGCGACATCCCCGGACGAGCCCACCCGGCGACCGGCCGGAAATTCGATGATGGTCCCCATGTCAGCTCTCTTCAATTGCCGCGCGACCGAACGCGCCCCAGCAACATGCATTCATTAAGATCAGCTCATGGTTAACGGGGTGTAAACGGGCCGCTTCAACCGTAGCCGCACGGACCGCGCCGCGCCGTCCCGTTGCGGCACGACAACGCCTCAAATTGCAGGGCCGGCTTCACGCCTCGTTTTCCTTAACGAGGCTTTAAACGAAGCTGCGCTAGGCTCGCCCCCAAGTATCTTTCCCGAGTTGCGTACGCCTCCATGACCAAGTCGCTGTTTCCCGGATTCGACGGGCTGATGACCCTGTCCCGTCGCGAAGGTGTCGATGTCCGTCCGACGCTGCTGCGCGTGCTGACCGACCTCTATGTCCAGACGAGCACCCACAGCGACGACGAGCAGCGGCAATTCGTCGAGCTCGCCACGCGGCTGATCGACCAGGTCGACGATGCGACGCGCGCGGCCGTCAAGGCCCGCCTCGCGGTCTATCCGCAGACGCCCGTCCCGATCCTGCAGAAGCTCGGCCTGGTCGCCACCCAGGAAGGCCGCAGGGTTCCACTGGCCCGGGAGATCCCCGCCCCGCCGCGCGCGTCCGCTCCGGCGCGCGTGCCGACCGAGGCCGAGCAACGCATGGCCGCCAACTTGGCGATGCAGCCGAAAGAGGCGGCCGAGATCCACGACATGTTCTTCCGCGCCGGCGCCTCCGAGCGCGCGCTGATCCTGCACAATCTGGCGCAGACCCCGCTGAAAGCCGCCCCCCGTATTCCGACCGTGCGCGCCAAGCGCGCGATCCAGATCCTGGAGATGGCGGCGATCGCGGGCGATATCGAAAGCTTCACCTTCGAGCTCGGCGACAGCCTGATCCTGCCCTCGCGCGTCGCAGCCCAGATCGTCGACGATGCCGGCGGCGAGGCGCTTGCCGTTGCCGCACGCGGGCTCGACATGCCGAGCCCGGTGTTCCAGCGCATTCTCTTGTTCTTCAAGCCGGAGATCGGAACGTCCGTGAACGCCGTGTACCGCCTGTCGCGGCTCTATGACCGTCTCGCCGAGCGATCGGCGCTGGTGATGCTGGCGGCCTGGCGCGGCTCGACGCTCGCGGTCACCCGCGCGAAGTATCAGTCCTCGCTGCATGACGGGGAGCGCCAGCGCGCACGCGCCGGCGCGAGCCAGACGCGGCCGGGCGTGCAGCCCGGCTCGAGCCCGGCGGTGCGGACGGGGACTAATCCGTCGGATCGCTGATTTGCTTACGCCGCCTCAGCGAGCGGCAGCGGTGAGGCACGCAACGAACTCCAACCCCGTCATCGCGAGCAATGACGGTTGAGGCTACGCCTTGGCCAATTCCAGAAAATGCCGGCCCGCGCGATCCTCGGTCTCGACGATCCAGGCATCCGGATCGAAGCGGATTTCCTTGGTCAGCCGCTCCTCGATCGTGTGATCCGGCAGAGGCTGCGGCGCGACAGGGACGAAAAAGCGGTCGACCGGCCGGCCGTCGTCATAGACGGTCTGCGGCGCCGGCGCATACAGCATCGCATGGCCGTCGAGCAGCGACACCTTCACGAACACCGCGCCCGCCTCCTCGGCACCGCGACGCCGCACAGCGCCGAACACGCCCTCGGTCTGGCACCGGCGCAAGTAAGCCGCCACCCAAATATTGGATTTCAAACGCATGAATTCGACGATAGGCCAGTGCGAGGCCTCACGCCAGCTTTACGTCTCACGCCTTGCGCGTGCCGTCCTGACCACCGCGAATCTGCGTTGCGATGAAGTATGACAGCGGCATAGCGAGTGCAAATCCTACCGCCACGGCATAGGGGATGTTCCTGATGGCGTCGGCGGCAAAACTCGGGACCATGAGCACCACGATGAGGCTGATGCCCGCCAGCGTCGTGCCGAGCATGATCCAGACGAGAATCGAGACCTTGAACATGACGACCTCTCTTCCTTGATGAGATGAGCCATCTTGTTCCTGCGGCCGCCGGCCGTCATTGATCCCACTCAAATCGCGATCGTATCGGATCCGGTCCATCGTGCCGGCGCCGGCAATTGACCTGCGTCAACGACACTCGACGTGCGGCTATTCGACCGGGCGGCCGATCGCAGCGGCGAGCTCGCGCAGCAGCCGGTCCGAGACCTGGCCGGTGACCTGCATCTTGTGCTCGCGCTCGAACTTCTGGATTGCGGTCTGGGTCTCGGCGCTCATGCTGCCCGTGATCTTCAAATTGCCGTAGCCGTATTCGGACAGCGCGCGCTGCACGCCGGCGATGCGGCGTGCGGCCGGGCTTTGCGCCGGGATCGGCGCCGGCGGACGCAGGGCCGCGGGCGGCGTCGAGGTGGTCGCCTTGACCAGATTGGTCATCGGATCGTTCGAGCGCGTCGAGGCGGTCGCCTCGACCGGCTTTTCGGCAGCACGCTCGGCGGGCTTGGGCTCGGCAGGCTTAGGCTCGACACGGAACTCGGTCGCGCGCGGCTCGAGCGGCGAGGTATCGGCGCCGACGGGGCGCGGACGCGGCATGGGATTCGACAGCGGCACGGACGACGGCGCGGGAAGATTGATCACCGTGCCGAACATCGGCGCGGGATGCCGGCCGGTCTGGAGGAACAGCGCATTGGCAACGATCGCGGCGATCGCGGCGACGGCGACGAGGCCGGCCAGCGTGTCCTTGGGGCTGTGCAGCAGCACGCGCATGACGAGGTTGCGCTCGGTCTCGACGTCGACAACCGCAGCTTTGGCACCACGGCGGCGCGGAGCGGCTTCGTCCTTGGCAGACTTCTTAGGCACTTTTCTTCACCAGAGCGGGTTGGTCCTGAGACTGGTCGTGAGCTTGGTCTTGAATATCCTGACCTTGAAGATCCTGGCGCAGCGCCGGCGTCAGCGTCGCAATCTTGCGCTCGGCCGGCTTGGTTTGCGGCGGCGTGTAGACGAGCGGCAGCTTGACGGTGACCGCCGTGCCCTCGCCCAACCTGCTTTGTACCGTCAATTCGCCGAGATGCAACGCTACGAGACTCTTCACGATCGAAAGTCCAAGGCCGGTACCCTCGTGCCGGCGCTGATAGGTCGTGCCGGCCTGGAAGAACGGCGCGCCGATGCGCTTGAGATCGTCGGGCGCGATGCCGACGCCGGTGTCGCTGATGCGCAGCGTCAGCTGCGAGCCGGACACCGCGGCCGATACGCAGACCTGACCGCCGCGCTCGGTGAACTTGATGGCGTTGGCGACGAGGTTGAGCACGATCTGCTTGAAGGCCCTGGGATCGCCAGTCATGACGGGCAGGTCCTGCGGCGCGTCGGTGATCAGGTCGATGCCGTTCTCCCGCGCCTTCAGCGCCAGCAGATTGCAGCAATGCAATAGCGAAGCGCGCGGCGCGAACGGCTCGGACGCGATCTCGAAATTGCCAGATTCCATCTTCGACATGTCCAGGATGCCGTTGACGACCGACAGCAGGTGCTGGCCGGAATCGTTGATCAGCTGGGCGTATTCCTTGCGCTGGGCCGCACCCAGCATCAAGGCCTGCTCCTGCGCAATCATCTCGGAGAAGCCGATGATGGCGTTGAGCGGCGTGCGCAGCTCGTGGCTCATGGTGGCGAGGAAGCGCGTCTTGGCGGCATCGGCCGCCTCGGCGGCGCTGCGCGCCTGGTCCAGCGCCTGCTCGAAAAGCTTGCGGTCGGTGACGTCGCGCATCACCGCGATCACTTCGGCTTCGCACGTGACGTCACGCGCGCTGTCCTGATCGAGCGGACGGCAGCGCATCTCGACCCAGATGAAATCGACCTGGCCGCGCTCGTCGGCGGGCTCGCGCCGCAGCCTGAACTCGACGCTGCGCACCTCGCCGCGCGCCGCGTCGGACAGTGCCGTGAGATAGGCCGGCCGATCGGCGACATGGACACGGTCGAACAGGCCGTGGCCGAGCAGTTGCGCCACCTGCGCTCCGAGCATGGCCTCCACCGCCGGCGAGATGAATTGCACCGCACCGTTGCGCTGATGCCGCGAGATGACATCGCTCATGTTGCGCGCCAGCAGGCGGTAACGCTCCTCCTCGCGCGACAACAGCGCGACGCTGGTGCGCGCGAGCGATTCCGCGCCGAAGGCGAGGCCGGCGGCATAAAGAGTGGCAGACGTGACCCCGAAAGCCATCAGCACGCCGCGCTCGGCGGCACTCGGCTCAACCACCGGCAACCAGCCGAGCTGGCTGACCAGGATCAGCATTCCGGCGCAGGACAGCGCGAGCAGGGAGGCGAACGCCGCGACGCGGCGCGAGGCCGACAGCGCAGCTTCGAGCGGAACCACGATCAGCCAGACCGCGGCGAAGGATTCGATGCCGCCCGTCGTGATTGCGACGGCCATGATCAGGCCGGCGAGCGCCAGCGACGACAGCACGTGTGCGCCCTCGTAACGGCCGGTGCGCGACAGGAACCAGGACAACATGATCGGCGCGATCAGCCAGGCAAAGGCCGCGACCTCGATCGCGCTCGGCGCGCCGCGCATGGCGAGATAGACCGGAAATGCAGCGAAGGCGGCAAGGCTGCCGAGCAGCCGCGGTGCCATGAAGGCGCGATGGCGCGCGCGCATCAGCGCATCGTAGCGCGCGGAGGGATGCAGCAGTGCATCGAGACAATCGCGGATGATACTCAAAACTGTCACGGGTCTCGCGCTTCGGCTCAATCGTCTCTTGGAAGACGCGCCGGAACGCCTCCTTGTCGTTGAGCCACCGTGTCAGAGCGACCTTAAACGAGTGCTAAGGCGGCACAGCGTGTGGCCGGACACCGCGTTATCGCGGAGCTTTTTAGACGATTTGGCGACGTCTTCGCTGCGAATGGTGAACGCGGGGTTTCACCCTGCTCCGCATGGTTTCGAATTGGTGGATGCGGGGCGGCCGGCAGAACCATGGGTACGGGCGTCAATCGAAAATTTACCGGAACGTCGCTCCCGAAGAATCTTGCGTCAATTTTCCGCGAATTAAGCTCAAGGCAATCACTTGCGATTTATCGAGGATCGCTAGGTCCGACATCCGCGGGGAGATCGCCGCGGGCGGAGTCTAACGGACAGGTCGATAAGATGCGCTTTCTGCTCCGCATCACATTCTGGCTCGGGCTGGTGCTGGTGCTCCTGCCGCGGGACAAGACGCCCGAATCGGACAAGCTGCCGCAGATCGGCGCCGCCGATGCGGTGCAAGCCGCGACCGCGGCCGTTTCCGACGTGACCCAGTTCTGCAAGCGCCAGCCGGCGGCCTGCGAGGTCGGCGGCCAGGCCGCGACCATCATCGGCCAGCGCGCCCAGGACGGCGCGAAGAAGCTCTATCAGATCATCAACGACAAGAAGGAGCAGATCACCAACGACAAGAACGACGGCGGCAGGAACGACGGCAGCAAGACCGACAGCAAGAAGGCGCCCGACCATACCGGCTCGATCGCGCTGGCCGGCGAAGGCGATTTTGCAGCGAGCGAGGCGCCGCGCGACACCCTGACCCAGGACGACCTTGCGCTCGAATGGCGCGGACCGGGGCCGGCGAATTAAGCGTCCAGGCCCTATCGATTTCAGGGCTTCGCGTCTCTATATTGGCGGTAAGCGGGAACTGCGGGCCGATATGACGACGATCGACGAAATCAGGGATAATTTCGAACTTCTGGACGAGTGGGACGACCGCTACCGGTACGTCATCGAGCTCGGCCGCACTCTGGAACCGATGCCGGAGGCGGAACACTCGGCCGAGAACAAGGTGCAGGGCTGCGTCAGCCAGGTCTGGCTGCAGAAGACGGTCGATCGCAGCAATGGCGAGCCGGTCCTGAAATATCGCGGCGACAGTGACGCCCATATCGTGCGCGGGCTGGTCGCGATCGTGCTCGCGCTGTATTCGGGCCGCACGCCGCGGGAGATCCTCAATACCGACGCGATCGCCGTGTTCAACGAGTTCGGCTTTCGCGATCATCTGACGCCGCAGCGCTCCAATGGCCTGCGCTCGATGGTCGAGCGCATCAAGACCGATGCGAGAGAGGCGCTCGCGGAAGCGTCGTAAGATGCTCTCGTAGGGTGGGCAAAGCGGAGCGTGCCCACCTCCTGTGTATAATGAAAACTCGTGGGCACGGCGCTTTGCGCCTTTGCCCACCCTACAAGACCCGGACTACTTCCGCTTCCGCTGCTGCTGCCCCAGCCCCATCTGCTTGGCCAATTGCGAGCGCGCCACCGCATAGTTTGGGGCGACCATGGGATAGTCGGCCGGCAAGCCCCACTTCTCGCGGTACTGCTCCGGCGTCATGTTGTACTGCGTGCGCAGATGGCGCTTCAGCGACTTGAAGCGCTTGCCGTCTTCGAGGCACACGAGATAATCGGGCGCGATCGACTTCTTGAGCGAGACGGCGGGCTTGGCCGGCTCCAGCGGCGCGGTCTCGGTGCGGCCTGACGAGACCCGCACCAAGGCGCCATGCACCTGACTGATCAGGTTCGGAATCTCGGCCGCCGGCGTCGGATTGTTGCTGAGATAGGCCGACACGATGCTCGCGGTCAGCTCGATGAAATTCTTCGCCCCCGCATCCGACATGCGCCCTCCCTTGTCCGCTTGTGGCCAACAGGATTGACGACACCGAAGTATTCCCTGTCAAGAATACATTCGGCTGAAACACGATGACTGACGGCGAGGCACTGATTACTGGTGAAAGGCGCCCGTCTACTTGAGCGCGCGGTCGCTTCAACCGCGCTGGTCGAGATGGGCACGGAGCTCGTCGATCGAGGCAAAGCGCATCATGCCCTCCGGCATCTGCGCCTCGATGGAGCCATCGGAATAGAGCGAATAGGCCATGCCATCGACGACGCCGGACTTGAGCACCGTCACCGGCGGGGGCTCCAGGGGCGGCGGCGGCTCGGGCGCCGGCGCAGGAGCGGTCTCCGCCAAGGTCGACGGCGAGCGCGGCGGCGGCGGCGGACGGCGTTGGTCGGCCGGCGGCTCCGGCGGGCGCGCACGGTCCGGCTTCGGCCAGGCGACGTCGAAGCTCGCAGGGGGCGAAAGGTTCGGGGCCTCGCTGGGCTCCTTAGACGGCGGGGCAGTTTCAGTGGATTTTGCTTCCGCGCGCTCGCGCTCCTTGCGCGAGGTCGAGGCGAACAGCAGGTTGCGCCGGCGCGACGCTTCCGGAGCGGGAGGCGGTGTCGGGGCTTCCGGCTCCTGCTGCGGTGCCTCCGCACGCGGCCGCTCGCGCGCTGCAGCTTCGCTCTGCCACGGCGGCGGACTTGCGGGCGGTGGCGGCGGCGCCGGCTCGGCTCTCACCGCCGCAGCGGGCACCGGCTCGGGCGCGACTACGCCAGGCGCAGCGAGGCCCGGCAGCGCGGGCCTGACCCGAACCTCGGATGGCGCGACCGCACCGGCCAGCCGGCGTGCGATGCCCCTGAGCTCGAGCAGCACCAGATGCAGGCCGACCAGTAACATTCCGGAGCAGACGCCAATGGTGCCGGAGACTATGAGAGTCCCACCGAGGCTGAATTCCCTGATCGTCATGCCGAAAATCACCGCGAGGAGACCCGCCAGCACGGCGCAAATCCCCACGATCAGCAATGCCAAATTCATCGAACTCACCCCCGGCCGCGCATCACGCGCGAGAACCGCTACGCCACGATACCGTCATACGCTGTTCCACGCCAACGGCCAATTCTGGGCAGTGTTCCTAAAGGGAAGGAAATCAGGGACTTATTCACATTCCCTTCAGCCGGGGCTCGCTACTGCTAAAGCTGCTCGCAAAGTCATCTGAATGGGTGCCAACCGGAATTGCTGCGTCGCATCAGGAATTTAGCCATAATGCCCAATTACTTGGTAATGGAACTGCGCTATAGGGAGTCCGGGGTTGAGGCCCGCGCGCGCCAGCAGGGCCAAAAGGGGATTCCGGGGCACCGATAGCCATGACATCCATCACGACTTCGGCGATCGACACGCCTCAGCGGCGCTCGATCGAACGGACTTGCGACGATCTCGCCATGCTGGTGCTGGCCGCGGTCGCCGTCATTGCAGGCTTGACCTTCCGCGACTACGGGCTCGGCTGGGACGACTACACCCACGCCGAATATGCCGACCTGCTGCTGCGCATGTTCGGTTCCGGCTTCAAGGACACCGCGGCGCTCTCCTTCGCCAATCTCTACATGTATGGCGGCGGCTTCGACATGGTCGCGGCCCTGCTGCACAAGGTCATTCCGCTCGAGCTGTTCGAGACCCGCCGTCTGGTCGGCGCCATCGTCGGCGTAATCGGGCTTGCCGTGACATGGCGGCTCGGCCGCCGCATCGGCGGACCGCTTGCCGGTCTGGCTTCCCTCCTCCTGCTTGCGCTCTGCCCGACCTTTTACGGCCACATGTTCATGAACCCGAAGGATGCACCCTTCGCGGTCGCCATGGTCGTCCTGATGCTCGGCCTCGTCCGGCTCGCCGAGGAATATCCGCAGCCATCGCCGCGCACGATCCTGATCGTCGGCTTGGGGGCCGGCCTTTCGCTCGGCTGCCGTGTTCTCGGCGGACTCGCGCTGGTCTACGCCGTGGTCGGCTTCGTGCCGCTGTTCCTGGAGGAATTGCGCACCGAAGGTCCGCGCGAATCCGTTCGCCGCTTCGCCCATGTCGTCTATGTGTTGCTGCCAGGCCTCGTGCTCGGCTACCTCGTGATGGGCCTGATCTGGCCGTGGTCGATCATGGAGCCCGGCAATCCCTTGGCGGCGCTGACCTACTTCTCGCATTTCTTCGAGAAGCCATGGAAGGAGATGTTCGACGGTGCGATCGTGTCGGTGCCCGACATGCCCTGGTCGTATCTGCCGACGCTGTTCGCCCTGCAGCTGCCCGAGGTGATGCTGGTTCTGATGGGCGGTGCGATCGTCAGCACCTTCGCCATGCTGCCGCGGCGCGAGGTTCCGGCACGCCGCAAGACCATCCTCCTGATGCTGACGCTGGCTGCTACCCTGCCGCTCGCGATCGCGATGGTGAAGCGCCCGGCGCTCTACAACGGCATCCGCCATTTCGTCTTCGTGATCCCGCCGATGGCGGTGCTCGGCGGCGTCGCCTTCGCCTGGACCATGGAGCGCCTGCGGGCCAATCACCGCACCTGGCAGCCGGTCGTGCTCGCCACCTTCTGCTTCGGCCTTGCGCTGTCGCTCGCCGAGATGATCCGGCTGCACCCCTATCAATACACGCACTTCAACCACATTGCCGGCACCGTGCGCGGCGCCGACGACCGCTTCATGCTGGACTATTGGGGCCTCGCCTTGAAGCAGGCCTCCGACGGATTGCGCGAGCAGCTCGTCGAGCGCCAGGAAGTGCCGCCCGGCAACCGCAAATGGAAGGTGGCGGTGTGCGGTCCGCAGCGCCCGGCCCAGGTGGCGCTCGGGCCCGACTTCACCATCGGCTGGGATTCCAACGCGGCCGATTTCGCCATGACGCTCGGCGAGTTCTACTGCAAGGGCCTCACCGCCCCGGTCATGGTCGAGATCAAGCGCGACGACGTGGTGTTCGCCCGCGTCTACGACATCCGGGGGCGCGGCATTTCCAGCCTGCTGTCGATCCCGGCACCGTAGTCATCTCCCCGTAGCCCGGATGGAGCGAAGCGTAATCCGGGACCTGCCGTGTCGCGCGAGCGGTCCCGCATTCGCTTCGCTCCATGCGGGCTACGCTGAACTGCCGCGCTCCCGACGCGCCTTGCTGCCAGCGGCGAGCGGTACTACGCTCCTCCTCCGCAACAACGAGGTT
The DNA here is from genome assembly GCF_020194115.1 of Bradyrhizobium sp. NBAIM01. Lineage (NCBI taxonomy): Bacteria > Pseudomonadati > Pseudomonadota > Alphaproteobacteria > Hyphomicrobiales > Nitrobacteraceae > Bradyrhizobium > Bradyrhizobium sp. NBAIM01. The sequence continues at coordinate 340,803 of NZ_JADYVU010000008.1, forward strand.
CGGAGAGATCAGCCATGTCGCCAGCAGAAGCCCGCCTGAGGGAAGTCCCCTCCAACATGACGGAGGCGGAGTGGCAGCAACGGGTCAATCTCGCCGCATGCTATCGCCTGGTCGCGCTGTACGGCTGGGACGATCTGGTCGACACCCACATCTCCGCGCGCGTGCCCGGTCCCGACCATCACTTCCTGATCAATCCCTACGGGCTGATGTTCGAGGAAATCACGGCCTCCAGCCTCGTCAAGGTCGACCTGCACGGCAATCAGCTCTCCGAGAGCGAGTACAGCATCAATCCTGCCGGCTTCACCATCCATTCGGCGATCCACGAGGTGCGCGAGGACGCGATCTGCGTGCTGCATCTCCACACCCTCGACGGAACCGCGGTGTCGAGCAGCGCGGAAGGGCTCTTGCCCCTGAACCAGACCGCCCAGCTCGTCACCCACGACCTCGCCTATCACGACTATGAAGGCATCGCGCTCGACCACGAGGAGCGGCCACGGCTGCAGAAGGATCTCGGCGACCACAACCACATGCTCCTGCGCAATCACGGCACGCTGACGGTCGGCCGCTCGGTCGCCTCCGCGTTCGAGCGCATGTACCATCTCGAGCGTGCCTGCTCGATGCAGGTGCGCACGCGCGCGCTCGGCACGCCGGTCTATCCGGTCGAGGAGATCGCGATCGAGAAGAACACCGAGCTGCTCGCCAACCGCGACCGCGCCGAGCTGCGCGCAAACAACCTCGTGTGGCCGCCCTTGCTGCGCAAGCTCGACCGCGTCAATCCCGGCTACCGGTCTTGAGATATTCACGAAATTGAGGTAGTGTTTCCGTCGAACTACCTCTGCACGTATTGGAATGAAACGCCGCCCAATTCCGGGCGGCGTTTTTGTTTGAGTCGTCATTGCGAGCGCAGCGAAGCAATCCAGAATCCCTCCGCGGAGATAGTCTGGATTGCTTCGCTGCGCTCGCAATGACGGGAGAGAGTCTTCGTAGCGAATACTCTCGTAGGGTGGGCAAAGCGAAGCGTGCCCACGTCTTCTTCCTTCGTCATCCGGAGAGATGGTGGGCACGGCGCGTTGCGCCTTTGCCCACCCTACCGCACCGCGCCTATTTCACCTCCGCCAGCGCGGCGAGGATCCTTGCCCAGGAGCGGATGCCCTTCTGGAAGCTCTGCAGGTCGTATTTCTCGTTCGGCGAGTGGATGTTGTCGTCGTCGAGGCCAAACCCCACCAGCAGCGAGTCGAGCCCGAGCGTGCGCTTGAAGTCGGCGACGATCGGGATCGAGGCGCCCGAGCCCATCAGCACGGTCTCCTTGCCCCATTCCTCCGCGAGCGCCTTGCTGGCGGCGGCGAGCGGCTTCATGGTCCAGTCGAGCGCGACTGCGGGCGCGGCGGAATGGTCGCCGAACTCGACCTTGCAGTCGCCGGGAATGCGCGCCGTCACGTAATCACGGAAGGCCTTGCGGATCTTTTGCGGGTCCTGGCCCTGAACCAGGCGGAACGAGACCTTGGCCGAGGCATGCGAGGGGATCACGGTCTTGGAGCCCTCGCCGATATAGCCGCCCCAGATGCCGTTGACGTCGCAGGTCGGGCGCGTCGAGGCCTGCTCGACCAGCAGCCTGCCCTTCTCGCCAGCCGGGAGCGACAGCCCGACCGGCTTGAGAAAGGTCTCGGGCGTGAAATCGAGCTTCTTCCACTGCTCCAAGATATCGGGCGGCGTGTCCTTCACGCCATCATAGAAGCCGGGGATGGTGATGCGGTTGTCGTCGTCGAACAGGCCACCCAGGATCTTCGTGAGCAGGCGGATCGGGTTCATCGCGGTGCCGCCGAACACGCCGGAATGCAGATCGCGATTGGCGGCGGTGATCTTGAGCTCTTCATAGAGCAGGCCGCGCAGCGAGGTCGTGATCGCCGGCGTGTTGCGGTCCCACATGCTGGTGTCGCACACCAGCACGTAATCGGCCTTGAACTCGTCCTTGTTGACCTCGATGAAGGGCACGAAGTTCTTCGAGCCGACCTCCTCCTCGCCCTCGATCAGGAAGGTGACGTCGACCGGCAGCGAGCCCGTCACATTCTTCCAGGCGCGGCAGGCCTCGACGAACGTCATCACCTGCCCTTTGTCGTCCTCGGCGCCGCGCGCGACGATGATCTTGCGGCCGTCGGCATGATCGGTGACGACGGGCTCGAACGGCGGACGGTGCCAGAGATCAAGCGGGTCGACCGGCTGCACATCGTAATGGCCGTAGAACAGCACGTGCGGCCGGCCGCCCGCGCCGGTCTTGCCGACGATGGCGGGATGACCCGCGGTCGGCCTCACCTCGGTGGCAACACCGAGGCTGGCGATGTCCCTGGCGAGATGCTCGGCGGCAGCCTTGCAATCATCGGCGAAGGCGGGATCGGCCGAGATCGACTTGATCCGCAACAACGAGAACAGGCGCTGCAGGCTGTTATCGAAATCCTTGTCGATGTGGTCGAGCACGGATTGGAGCTGCGCGTTGGCCATGATTGCTATCCTGATTGTTAAGTCTCAAGAGGTCCGGGTTTTAGCGCCGGTGCAGCCTTAGGGCTAGCCGCAAGCGGCGGATGCCGGATGTGCCAGGCGAGACACCCTGCGAGGATGGCGGTCGCAGCGAGGTTGTTGCCCCAAGCCTGGAAGGCGAGCGGAAACCACGGCAGCGACAACAGCATGAGGATGCCGGCCGCACTGAGGGCAAGCCAGGTTCCCAGGCGCACATGCGCTCGCTCGTCGAAGGCGGCCCGATGCATCAACACCGTCACCGGGAAGTACAGCCACATGAAATAGTATTGCCGGGCCAGAGGCGAGGCGACCGTCATGAGACAGAACAAGATGCCGAGCTCTTCGGCATCCGAGCGCGCCGTCCGCCGGGCTTGCCGCGGCATGACCGCAACGAAGCCGAGCCCGAGCAGCGCCGACAGCGCGAGCACGATCCAGTTCGCCGTCCTGTAGTCGACCTCGATCAGATTCATGGTGCGCGGCGGCTTGCTGGGATCGTCCTGATTGTAGTTGATCGGCCGGACCAGGCGATGCGTGACGGCAATGAGGGACTGGTTGACCCACGACCAGTTCTGCTCGTCACGCTGGCCAAAGCCCTTTTCCGAGCTGGTCCCGACCATGCCCTGGTACCAGGTCGCCAGCTCGGCCGCGTTGCGCTCGAAGCCGCGGATCGGTGCCGGCACGACATAGAGAAGAATGCCGGTGAAGACGATCGCGCTGACCAGGGCCGCCCATTTGCGCCGCCAGGCCAGATAGGGCAGCACGGCGATCGGGAACACCTTGATGGCGGCGGCGAGCGCGAACATGAAGCCGGCCAGCCACGATCGCTGATGCCGCAAGCTCCAGAAGCCGTAGAGCATCATCGCCAGAAGGAGGAGGTTCGGCTGGCCGAGGTCGAACATGTCGAACACGAAGGTCACGGTGGCGACGACCGGCAGCGCCTCGAGCCAACGACCCGGCGCGCGGTCCGAGCCGGTCATGACCTGGGAAAACGCCGCGGTGTACCACCAGGCCACGGCGTTCAAGATCGACAGGACGACATAGAGCGGGATCTTGCCGAACCAGCTCGGGATCGACAGCAGGATTGCCGGCAGCGGTGGATAGATGAAATCGAAATGCTCGACGGCCGTGGCAGGATACAGCGGCCCACCCTCCAGGACCTGCTGTCCGGCCCAGTACCAGAGCGAGTAGTCCTTGGTCTTGCCGCGGCCGAAAATCTCGGGGACGAGCACGTCGGCGATCAGGAGGACGCAGCAGAGCAGAAAAAGCAGATCCAGCGGCGCACCCAGCGACGGGCGTCTGGGTGCGTCAGGCTTGGCCAACGGGGCGGGCGGGGTCACGATGTAGTCCTGAGCGGCGACGACACAGGACCTAGCAGACCGGCGAAGGCTTGCAGAGCCCTTCACCTGAATTTGTGCGCCGTGGTAGCTCGGACGAGCAGATATCAGGCGACGGTCAACGTTCTAGAGCTTCACCGGATACGACGACTGCCTCAAACCGGGCGCTCTGCCTAACGCCGTAGCAATCCGCCGAGCGCGCCGCGGACCAGCGTACGGCCGATCGAGCCGCCGAGCTGGCCGCCGAGCGACTTGCCGATATTGGCGGCCATCCCGCCGATCACCTGGTTGGTGACCGATCGCGTCACGTCGCGGGCAATGACCTGGCCGGTCGACAGACGACCTCGCTTGACGTTGGTGCCGAAGATGGTGCCCACGATCGAGCCGATCTGGCCAAGGATTCCGCCGCCTGCGCCGGCTCCACCATTTTGTGCGTCGGCAGGCGCAGCCGTGCCGGCTACGCGCTTCTGCAGCATCTCATTGGCGGACTCACGATCCACCGCGGTATCGTATTTGCCCTTCACCGGACTCCTGCTCATGATCGCCTTGCGCTCCTCGGGCGTGATCGGCCCGATCCGCGCCGTCGGCGGCCGGATCATCACCCGCTCCACCATCGAAGGCGTGCCGTTGCCCTCGAGGAAGGACACCAGCGCCTCGCCCTTGCCGAGCTCCGTGATCACCTTGGCGGTGTCGAGTTTCGGGTTGGGCCGGAAGGTCTGCGCCGCAGCGGCGACCGCCTTCTGGTCGCGCGGCGTGAAGGCGCGCAGCGCATGCTGCACGCGACCGCCCAATTGGGCCAACACCTTGTCCGGCACGTCGATCGGATTCTGGGTGACGAAATAGACGCCGACGCCCTTGGAACGGATCAGACGAACCACCTGCTCGATCTTGTCCATCAACGCCTTCGGCGCATCGTTGAACAGCAGATGCGCCTCGTCGAAAAAGAAAACCAGTTTTGGCTTCGGCAGGTCGCCGGCTTCCGGCAATTCCTCAAACAACTCCGACAGCAACCACAACAGAAAGGTAGCGTAGAGCCTGGGGCTCTCCATCAGCTTGTCGGCAACCAGGATGTTGACGATGCCGCGACCGTCGCTATCGGTCTTCATGAAATCCTTCAGCTCCAGTGCAGGCTCACCGAAGAATTTCGTTCCGCCCTGGTTTTCCAGCACCAGCAGCTGGCGTTGAATGGTTCCAACCGTCGCCTTGCTCACATTGCCGAAGCTCTGCGCGGCCTTCCGGATCTCGGCTAAAGGATCTTCCTCAGCATCCGGTCCCTTCTTGCCGCTGGCGGGCACGATCGCATCCAACAGCGATCGCAGATCCTTCATGTCCAACAATGGCAGGCCGTTCTCGTCCGCGACGCGGAATGCGACGTTGAGAACCCCTTCCTGCACCTCGTTCAGGTCGAGCATCCGCGCCAGCAATAGCGGCCCCATTTCGGTGACGGTGGCGCGGACCGGATGTCCCTGCTCGCCGAACACGTCCCAGAACACGGTCGAGAACTGGTCCGGCTGAAACTTGAGACCCATTTCGCCGGCGCGCTTGAGGATGAAGTCTTTGGCCTCGCCGACTTCCGAGATGCCGGAGAGGTCGCCCTTGATGTCGGCCGCGAAGACCGGAACACCGGCGCGCGCAAATCCTTCCGCCATCACTTGCAGCGACACGGTCTTGCCGGTTCCGGTTGCACCCGTGACGAGGCCGTGGCGATTGGCCAGCGCAAGCGTCAGCCAAGCCTGCTCGTCTCCCTTGCCGACGAAGATCTTGTCGTCGGTATCGCCGAGCTTGCTGTCCTGTGCGGTCATTATTCTCTCTGATCTTTCTGCCGAGTTTCGCGTCGCGAAACCCGAATGCACCAATTCCGTAGTTTAACGCATCTCGTGCGCCGATTAAATCGGTTCAGCGGCTCCTGCGCATGCGACATTGTCGGAAACAGACGGACAACATCGGCCGAAAGTCGGAATGGGGCGTTCGCATAGCGGCAATTTTTTGCCGATTCGTTCTAGGCTCTTGCACGGCGGCAACACTTTTCGCGCGTTCGCGACGGCGCCTGCGTTCATCGCTTGTATTTCACGTCACACCGGCTCAAGATCATTTTCGAAAGCAATATTCCGGCATGCAAACCGGCTGAGGGGCGGGGTCTTATGGACGAGCTGATCGGACGGCTGGCGACAAACGCCAGCATAGATGGTGCTGTCGCTGAAAAGACCGTCGGCATTATCCTGGCCTTCCTTCGCAACGAGGGCCCTTCCGACAGTGTGCAGGCCCTGATCGACCAGATCCCCGGAGCGGAAGCTGCGATCGAAGCCTCCAAGAGCGGTGGCGGTCTGTCGCGGCTGATGGGCGGCGGCTTGATGGCCGTCGGCACCCGCCTGATGGGCCTGGGGCTCGGCATGTCCGAGATTCAAAACGTCGCCCGTGAACTTTTCCGCTACGGGCGAGACAAAATCGGAGCGGATCAGATGGGCAAGATCATCGCGGGGACGCCGGGCCTCAGCCAGTTCGCCTGAGCGACGCTTTTCATATCGAGCATCATGACATATCCGATTTCCGAGATTGAGGGCCTGCCGGCCTTTGCCGCCAACAAGTTGAAGGCGCAAGGAATCCGCACCACCGACGCGCTGCTCGAGGCGGCGTCCACCGTGAAGGGCCGCAAGGCGCTTTCGGCCAAGACTGGCATCAGCGAGCAGCAATTGCTGGAATGGGCCAACGTCTCCGACTACATGCGCATCCCCGGCATGGGCAGGGCCAAGGTCGGGCTCGTCCGCGCCGCCGGCGTCACGACGGTGCGGGAGCTCGCCTATCGAAATCCGGCAAGGTTGGCGCAGAGCATGCGCGAGGCCAACGAGAAGAAGAAGCTGGTCCGCGTCCTGCCTTCCGAGAAGTCGGTCGGCGACATCATCGCCAAGGCCAAGAAGCTGCCGCCGAAGATTACGTATTAGCGCTGCGGACCAAGCTGGAGAGGTTGGGGTACCACTGCTCCCAGATCGTCATTGCGAGCGCAGCGAAGCAATCCAGAATCTTGCCGCGGTGACAGTCTGGATTGCTTCGCTGCGCTCGCAATGACGGAGGGTGAGCAAGAACATCGCATCCTCTCGGCCGTCTGCACGCATCGGAATGGCCGCGACTGGCCCCAATCCCGTCTTGACTCCCCCTGCCCGACAGCGCAATGCCACGCGCATGAATGCCTCGCCCTCCCCTTCCGTCCCGCCGGCCGGCTCGGCCGGGATCGGCGCACTGCGGACGCTCGTGGGCCGGCGGCTTCCTGCGGTGATGGGCGTGCTCAACATCACCCCGGATTCCTTCTCCGATGGCGGCGAGTTCATCGCGCCGGCGCGGGCGCTGGAGCGGGCGCGGGCGATGGTCGCCGCCGGCGTCGACATCATCGATATCGGCGCCGAATCCACCCGGCCCTACAAGGGCGCCCGGCCGGTCACGGCGTCGGAAGAGCTCGCGCGGCTGAAGCCGGTGTTATCGGACGTCGTGGCGCTCGGTGTACCCGTCTCGATCGACAGCATGAAGGCGGAGGTGGTGGCCTTCGCACTCGACCAGGGCGCGGCGATCGCCAACGACGTCTGGGGCCTGCAACGCGAAGCCGGCATGGCGCCGCTGATCGCCGCCAGGGGCGTGCCCGTCATCGTCATGCACAACCGCGACAGCGTCGATCCCGCCATCGACATCGTCGCTGATATCAAGACATTCTTCCTGCGCTCGCTCGATATTGCCGCGAAGGCAGGCATCGCGCGCGACAAGATCGTGCTCGATCCCGGGATCGGCTTCGGCAAGACCGCCGAGCAGAGCATGACCGCGCTCGCGCGCTTGCGCGAGCTCGACATGTTCGGCCTGCCGATCCTGGTCGGCGCCTCGCGCAAACGCTTCATCGCCTCGGTGTCGCCGTCGGAACCATCGGAGCGGCTCGCCGGCTCGATCGCCGCGCATCTGATCGCCGCGCAGCGCGGCGCCAAGATCATCCGGACCCACGACGTCGCCGAAACCCTGCAGGCCCTGCGGGTGGCGCAGGCCATCGAGAGCAAGCAATGACCGACACGATCTTCGTCACCGGCCTGTCGATCCATGCCCGCCACGGCGTGATGGATCACGAAACCGAGGTCGGCCAGCGTTTCGTCATCGATCTCGAGCTCTATACCGACCTGTCCGAGCCTGCGCGCAGCGACCGGCTCGCGGACACGGTGTCCTACGCCGATGTCGTGGCGACGACGACGGCGGCGTTCAAGAACACCAATTACAAACTCCTGGAGCGCGCGGCCGGCGCGGTGGCCGATGCCATCCTGTCGCACTTTCCGCGCATCCGCGCCGTGAAGGTCACCGTGCACAAGCCGCACGCGCCGATCGCCGCGATCTTCGACGATGTCGGCATCGTGCTGACGCGCTCGCGGCATCCCTAGCATGGCGAGCGTGCTGATCGCACTCGGCGGCAATGTCGGCGATGTCCGCGCGACGTTCAAGAAGGCGATCGCTCATATCTGCGGCATGGCACAGGCGGCGCTGATCGCGCGCTCGTCCGACTATACGACCCCGCCCTGGGGCGACGAGGACCAGGATCCCTTCATCAATGCCTGCATCGAGATCGAGACCAGCCTCGATCCGCATGCGCTATTGTTCGTGCTGCAGAAAGTCGAGCAGAAGTTCGGCCGCGCGCGAACCAAGGCGCGGCGCTGGGGTCCGCGCACGCTCGATCTCGATATGATCGCCTATGACGATGTCTCCTTGCGGAAGCCCGACCTGACGCTGCCGCATCCGCGCCTGTTCGAACGCGCCTTCGTGCTGGTGCCGCTGGCCGAAATCGCACCTGACCGCGTGATCTCGGGCATTCGTGTGCGTGACGGGCTCGCCGGCGTCTCGACGCAAGGCATTGAGCGGCTTCCGGATACCGGTTAACCAAAAACAACCGTTTGCAGGAACGGTCCGCCGTGGCAATTTCGCCTGCGAATAACAAGACGTTTCGGGAGCCCCGCGCCGCATGACCTCCGTGACTGACGACCTGCCGCTGGCGGCGGATTTTCCCAAGGCCACGCCTGAGGACTGGCGCAAGCTGGTCGACGGCGTGCTGAAGGGCGCGCCGTTCGAGAAGCTGGTCGGCAAGACCTATGACGGCATCAAGATCGAACCGCTCTATCCGCGCGCGAAGGGCGTTGCGCCGGTGATGGGCCGGCCGCCGGCCGCACCGTGGCAGGTCGTGCAGCGGATCGACCATCCCGATGCGGCGCTCGCGAATGCGCAGGCACTGCAGGATCTGGAGAACGGTGCGACCGGGCTCGCGCTGGTGTTCGCCGGCGCCAATGGCGCGCGCGGTTTCGGCCTGGAACCGTCGGCCGAGGCGGTGGCAAAGATCCTGAAAGACATTCACCTCGACGCCGGCATCGGCATCGAGCTCGAGATCGGACCGCAATCGCGGATGGCCGCGATCCATGTCGCGGAATATGTGAAGAGCAACGGCCTCGATCCCGGCACCTGCAACATCCGCTTCGGGCTCGATCCGCTCGCGGCGGGCGCGGTGTGGGGCCACAGCCCCTATACCTGGGACGAAATTGCTCCCGCGATTACGGGCGCCATCAAGGGCCTCGCCGGGCTCGGCTTCAAGGGGCCGTTCGCCTCCGCCGACGGCCGCGTGGTCCATGATGCCGGCGGCTCGGAGGTGCAGGAGCTCGCTTTCGTGCTCGCCTGCGGCGTCGCTTACCTGCGCGCGATCGAAGGCGCGGGCATTCCGCTGGAAGCCGCGCAGGACATGGTCTATGCGCGGCTCGCCGCCGATGCCGACCAATTCCTGACCATGGCCAAGTTCCGCGCCCTGCGGCTGCTATGGGCGCGCATCGAGACCGCTTGCGGACTGACGCCGAAACCGCTGTTCATCGCGGCCGATACCGCCTGGCGCATGCTGACGCAACGCGATCCCTACGTGAACATGCTGCGCGCGACGATGGCGGCGTTCGCCGCGGGACTGGCCGGTGCCAACGCCATCAACGTGCTGCCGCATACGCTGGCGCTCGGCCTGCCCGATCCGTTCGCGCGGCGCGTGGCGCGCAACACGCAGCTTCTGCTGCTGGAAGAATGCAACCTCGCCAAGGTCAGCGATCCCGCGGCGGGGGCTGGCGGCATCGAGACGCTGACGGCGCAGCTGTGCGATGCCGCGTGGGCCCTGTTCCAGGAGAGCGAGAGCGCCGGTGGCGCGTTCGCGGCGCTTCAGCAGGGTGTGTTCCAAAGCAAGGTCGCGGCCACGCGAAAGGCGCGCGAGGCCAATATCGCGAAGCGCCGGGACATACTGACCGGCGCCAGCGAGTTTCCGAACCTGCACGAGAGCGAAGCCACTGTCCTGAAGGCAGCGCCGATCGCGCTTCCGCCCTACGGCGGAGAGACCTACAAGTTCGAGGCGCTGCCTCCGATCCGTCTCGCGGAACCGTTCGAGGCTCTGCGCGACAAATCCGACGCGAGTTTGAAGGCTCGGGGCGCACGGCCAAAGGTGTTCCTGGCCAATCTCGGCACGCCCGCCGATTTCACCGCGCGCGCGACGTTCGCGAAGAGCTTCTTCGAGGCGGGCGGCATTGAGGCCACAGGCAGCGAGGGCTTTGCCGATCCGGCCAAGCTGGCTGCGGCCTTCAAGGCCTCCGGCGCCGAGCTGGCCTGTCTGTGTTCCAGCGACAAGGTCTATGCGGAACACGCCGAAGCCGCGGCAAAGGCCCTGCAATTGGCCGGCGGGCGACATATCTACCTAGCGGGCCGGCCGGCCGAGGCCGAGGCGGCGCTGCGAGCCGCCGGCGTCACGGGCTTTGTCTTCGCCGGAGGCGATGCGCTTGCGGCACTGCAGGACGCCTACCGACGGATGGAACAGCGATGACTGACACCAGCAAACCCGTTCTCACCGGCGGCTGCCAATGCGGCGCCGTGCGATTTGCGGTCATGACGGCGCCGACCAGGATTTCGATCTGCCACTGCCGGATGTGCCAGAAGGCGAGCGGCGCGCCGTTCGCCTCTTTGGCCGACATCAACAAGACCGATTTCGCCTGGACCAAGGGCAAGCCGTCGTTCTTCCGCTCCTCCTCGATCGCCGATCGCGGCTATTGCGCCGCCTGCGGCACGCCGCTGAGCTTCGGCCGCATCGACGGCGATCGCATCGAGATCATGACCGGTACCTTCGATCGCCCTGACCGGGTCGTGCCGACGCGGCAGTTCGGCATCGAATCCCGCCTCGGCTGGGTGGTCGGCATCGCCAACCTGCCGAGCCAGACCACGCAACAGAACTACGGACCGGAGAAGATGGCGACCATCGTCAGCCATCAGCATCCGGATCATGATTGAGCGCTTATGAAATGGTTGAAGCCATGAGCCGCATTCCGAATTTCGCCGACGTCGCCTTCGAGCGGACCGCAACCGCCGCGCCCACTGGCAGCGCCGAGCCGTGGCTGACACCGGAGGGCATCCTGGTGAAGCCCGCTTATGGCGAGGCTGATCTGACCGGGCTCGATTTCCTCGAGACCTATCCGGGCATCGCGCCGTATCTGCGCGGCCCCTACCCGACCATGTATGTCAACCAGCCCTGGACGGTCAGGCAATATGCCGGCTTCTCCACGGCGGAGGATTCCAACGCGTTCTATCGCCGCAATCTCGCGGCGGGGCAAAAGGGCCTCTCGGTCGCGTTCGATCTTGCCACCCATCGCGGCTATGACTCGGATCATCCGCGCGTCGGCGGCGATGTCGGCATGGCCGGCGTTGCCATCGATTCCATCTACGACATGCGCACGCTGTTTGCAGGGATTCCGCTCGACCAGATGAGCGTGTCCATGACCATGAACGGCGCGGTGCTGCCGATCCTCGCGCTCTATGTCGCCGCCGCCGAGGAACAGGGCGTGCCGCCGGAGAAGCTGTCGGGCACCATTCAGAACGACATTCTGAAAGAGTTCATGGTGCGCAACACCTACATCTATCCGCCGGCGCCCTCGATGCGGATCATCTCGGACATCTTCGCCTACACCTCTCAAAAGATGCCGAAGTACAATTCGATCTCGATCTCCGGCTATCACATGCAGGAGGCCGGTGCGACGCAGGATCTCGAGCTCGCCTATACGCTGGCTGACGGCGTCGAATATTTGCGCGCCGGCCTTGCCGCAGGGCTCGACGTCGACCGCTTCGCGCCGCGGCTGTCGTTCTTCTGGGCGATCGGCATGAACTTCTTCATGGAGGTTGCCAAGCTGCGCGCGGCGCGCCTGCTTTGGGCCAAGCTGCTCAAGCCGTTCAACCCGAAAGACCCGCGCTCACTGTCGCTGCGCACGCACAGCCAGACCTCGGGCTGGTCGCTGACCGCGCAGGACGTCTTCAACAACGTGATGCGTACTACGGTGGAGGCGATGGCGGCCACCCAAGGCCACACCCAATCGCTCCACACCAACGCGCTCGACGAGGCCTTGGCGCTGCCGACCGATTTCTCGGCGCGCATCGCCCGCAACACCCAGCTGTTCCTGCAGCAGGAGAGCGGCACCACCCGCATCATCGATCCCTGGGGCGGCTCGTATTATGTCGAGCGGCTCACGCGCGACCTCGCCGCCAAAGCCTGGGGCCACATCCAGGAGGTCGAGGAACTCGGCGGCATGGCGAAGGCGATCGAGGCCGGCGTGCCAAAGCTGCGCATCGAGGAGGCCTCAGCCAAAACGCAGGCGCGGATCGACGCCGGCAAGCAGGCGGTGATCGGCGTCAACAAGTACAAGCCGACCGACGAGGACAAAATCGAGATCCTGAAGGTCGACAACACCAATGTGCGCCGGCTTCAGATCGACAAGCTCAAGCGACTGAAAGCCGAGCGCAACCAGCAGGAGGTCGATGCCGCCCTCGCCGCGCTGACGCGCTCGGCCGGCGAAGGCAACGGCAATCTGCTGGCGCTCGCGATCGATGCGGCCCGCGCCAAGGCGACCGTTGGCGAAATTTCTGACGCAATGGAGAAAGTGTTCGGCCGACATCGCGCCGAGATCAAATCCATCACCGGCGTCTATAAGCGGGAGGCGTCCAGCATGGGCACCCAGGTCGAAAAGGTTCAGGCGCTGATCGACGCCTTCGAGGAGGCCGAGGGCCGCCGCCCGCGCATCCTGGTCGCCAAGATCGGCCAGGACGGCCATGACCGCGGCCAGAAGGTGATCGCCTCGGCGTTCGCCGATATCGGCTTCGACGTCGACATCGGGCCGCTGTTTGCCACCGCCGACGAAGCCGCGCGGCAGGCGGTCGAGAACGACGTGCACATTCTCGGTGTCTCCTCGCTGGCCGCCGCCCACCTCACAGCAGTGCCGGAGCTGAAAGCCGCACTGAAGAAGCAGGGCCGCGACGACATCATGATCATCGTCGGCGGCGTGGTGCCGCCGCAGGATTACGATGCGCTCTATGCCGCCGGCGCCGAGGCGATCTTCCCGCCCGGCACGGTGATCGCGGACGCCGCCGAGGAGCTGATCCGCAAGCTGAACGCCCGGCTGGGGCATAGCGAGGCGGCGGAGTAGATGATAGACTGGCCGTGTGACGGCCAGGTGTGTCCATGACGCGTGACGAAATCGTCGCTGCGATACGCAAGAACGCGGATGCCATCCGAGGCAAGGGCGTAGCAAAGCTTGCCATCTTCGGCTCGCGAGCCGGCAACGATTATCGGCCTGATAGCGATATCGACGTGCTCGTCGAGATCGAGCCGGACACCTCGTTTTCCCTGCTCAACTTGATCGATGTCGAGCACATCATCGAGGATGCGACTGGCTTGCAAGCACAGGCAACTGTTCGCCGCTCCATCTCTCCCCGCTTTGCGGAGCGGATCGCAGTCGATATTGTCGAAATATTCTGACGCTCACGCAGGAGCACTAACCTTGAAGTTCATCGCCGGTTTGAGCGTCGCCCTGGCGCTGAGCGCAACATGTGCGTTTTCCGCCCACGCCGCCGATCCCAAACCCGATGCGATCGTCAAGACCAAGAGCATCGAAGCGCGCGTCTTCCTCGGCGACAGGATCAAGGCGGATGCGGCGCTGGCGGCGGACTGCCTCGCGGAGGGCAAGAAGTGGCTCGACAAGAATGCCGCGGAAGCCGCTGCCGCGCGCAAAGCGGACCCGCAGTTCTTCAAGGAGGGCGGCTGGGAGTTCGAGCGCAAATATGAAATCCGCTCCGTGGCTACCGACCGCTATGTCAGCGTCCTGCGCAACGACTACATGAACACACGCGGCGCCCATCCTAATTCGGACGTGAACACGATCCTGTGGGACAAGGCCGCCAACAAGCGCATCTCGATCCGTCCATTCTTCACCGAGACCGCCGATGGCGGCCCCACCATGAAGGCGATGGTGAAGGCCATCATCGCTTCGCTGACGGACGAGAAGAAGAAGCGCGGCGCCGGAGAGACCGCGACCGACGAGTGGTTCAAGTCCGTGGAGCCGCGCCTCCTCAAGATCGGCGCGGTGACGCTCGCGCCCTCCACCGAGGCCGGCAGGAGTTCCGGCCTCAACTTCCACTATCCGCCCTATGCCGTCGGCCCCTACGCTGAGGGCGAGTATGTCGCTTTCGTGCCGTGGGAGACGCTGAAACCTCACCTCACATCGGAGGGCGCCCGCATCTTCGGCGGCGCGCGGCCCAAGGGCGACGCGGACGAGCCGTGAGCTGAGGCTAACGGGATCGCAAACGGGTCCGGGCCAATGTCCGCGCGAGGGAATCCGTCCAATCGGGAATCCAGGAGGCAAACAGCGCTTTCCAGCGCTCGGCGTCCGCAGGTTCAGTTTCGAGCGCAACCGACCATTCGATGAAGGTTCGGTTGCCCTCGATGATCGGACGCAGATGCATGGTGCCTTGGTAGCGCGTCGGCGCCGGACTCGGGCTAGCGTCGTCTTGCGGATAGGGTATCGCTTCGAGACCGGCATAGGTCAGGCTGTGCTGCAGGTCCGAGTGATCGACCAGGCGCTGGCGGATCCAGTTTCCGAGATAGCAGAAGCGCCTGACGGCGCCGACTTCATCGCCGCGCCTGTTGTCTTCGATCTCGCTCTCGCTCACGCCGTCGATATAGGCGGGGTAGTTGTTGAAATCGCGGATCAGGGACCAGACGTCGTCGAGCGGGTGGTCCAGCACGGCGCTGTAATAGGCTTGGGTCATCGGTGGCTTGCCTTTGGTTTCGTTGCGCGCACAGGTTGGCTAGGCGCGCGGACAAAACCCACCCGATTTCCGACCGCCCATTCGACGGGCCGTCTGCTTTCACACAACATGGCGATTCCAGTTGGTAGCGCTACCTTGCGGCGGCGACGTAAAGCCGACTAGAATGCCGGAGTTGACAAGAGCGCCCGACATCACGGGCGCCGCTGGGAGGCATTAAATGTCCAAGATTTCGCGCCGCAGCTTTGCGGCTTCCACCGCCGCTATCGCGGCCTCCGCCGCTTTCGGCTTCAAGCCCGCGCTCGCACAAGCCTATCCGGCGCGGCCCGTCACCGTGATCGTGCCCTGGGGCGCCGGCGGCGGCACCGATGCCACTGCGCGCATCGTCGCAGCGCTGCTGGAGAAGGACCTCGGCCAGCCCTTCAACGTGGTCAACCGCACCGGCGGCTCCGGCGTGGTCGGCCATAGCGCGATCGCGACCGCGCAGCCCGACGGCTACACCATCGGCATGCTGACCGTCGAAATCTCAATGATGCACTGGCAGGGTCTCACCGACCTGACGCCGAAGAGCTACACGCCGCTGGCGCTGATGAACGAGGATCCGCCCGGCATCCAGGTCTCCTCCTCCTCGCCCTACAAGACGGTCAAGGAGCTCGCCGACGCGATCAAGGCGGCGCCTCCGGGGAAGTTCAAGGCTTCCGGCACCGGCCAGGGCGGCATCTGGCATCTGGCGCTGGTCGGCTGGATGCAGGCGATGGGCCTGCCCGCCAACCAGGTCGCCTGGGTGCCGTCGAACGGCGCGGCACCCGCAATGCAGGATCTCGCGGCCGGCGGTGTCGATCTCACCACCTGCTCGGTGCCGGAAGCGCGCGCCATCATCGAGGCCGGCAAGGCCAGGAGCCTTGCCATCATGGCGCCCGCGCGCAATCCGGTGTTCAAGGACGTGCCGACGCTGAAGGAGGCCATGGGCATCGACTACGCAACCGGCGCCTGGCGCGGCATTGCCGGGCCGAAAAATCTGCCGCCGGAGATCGCAACCAAGCTCACGGCGGCGCTGAAGAAGGTCTACGACTCCGCCGAGTTCAAGGACTTCATGAGCAATCGCGGCTTCGGCACCGTGTGGGGCGATGCGGCCCATTTCGCGGGCTTCATGGACAAGGGCGACGCTCAGATGGGCCAGGCGATGAAGGCCGCGGGCCTGAGCAAGGCGTGATCCGCACCTGCGACGCCGTGATCGGGGTGCGAGGAACTCTCCGCGAGTCCATCTCTCACCTCCCCCGCGGAGACTTCCCCTCACCCCAACCCTCTCCCCGCAAGCGGGGAGAGGGAGCGCACCTCCTGTAGGACTCCCCTATGCGTCTTCCCGACTCCGTCACGGGATCGTTTCTCGTCGCGCTCGGCGCGGCTGCCGCCTACGGCGGCTACATTCTGCCGCCGGTGCCGGGGCAGCCGGTCGGCCCCAATGTATTTCCGCTGGTGATCGGCTGCGGCCTTGCACTGTGCGGGCTCGCGATCGTGTTCGGCATCGGGCGCTCCTTCGAGGAGGAGGAAGAGCTGGTCCCGTTCGAGGACGGCCAGGCGGCTGCTCCGCCACCGCAGGGCAAGCTCTACGGCCTGCGCGCGCTGCTGCCGCCGGCGCTGCTGCTGTTCTACGTTCTTGCCGCCGACCGGCTCGGATTCGTCATCACCGCGGCGATCATGGTTTACGTGACCTCGACCGCGCTCGGGGCGAAATGGAAGCTGGCGCTGCCGCTCGCGGTGCTCTCGCCGTTCGCCATTCATCTCATCTTCGGCAAGCTGCTCCGCGTGCCGCTGCCGGTTGGCCTGCTGCCGACGCCCTGGTGATCGATGTTGAAGACCCTGATTGATGCGTTCGCGCTGATCTCCACCTGGGAGGTCATCATCTCCATGTTCGCAGCCTCCGTGTATGGGCTGGTGATCGGCTCGCTGCCGGGCCTGTCGGCGACGATGGCGACCGCCCTGCTCGTCCCGGTCACCTTCTATCTGTCACCGATCGCGGCGATCGCGACTATCGTCGCGGCGTCCTCGATGGCGATCTTCTCCGGCGACATTCCCGGCGCGCTGCTGCGTATCCCGGGCACGCCCGCATCCGCGGCTTACGCGGATGAAGCCTACGCCATGACGCGCAAGGGCCAGGCCGAGCTGGCGCTAGGGGCCGGCGTCTGGTTCTCCGCGGTCGGCGGCATCGCCGGCGTGCTGTCGCTGATGATCCTGGCGCCGCCGTTGGCCGAGATCGCGCTGTCGTTCTCGACCTTCGAGTATTTCTGGCTGGCGCTGCTCGGCCTGATGTGCGCCACCCTGGTGGCGCGTTCCTCCCCGGTGAAGGCGATCGCCGGCATGTTCATCGGCCTGCTCGTCGCCTGCATCGGCATCGAGAATCCCGGCGGCGTCCCGCGCTTCACCTTTGGGCTTACGGACCTGTTCGGCGGCATCGAGCCGATCCCGGCCCTCGTTGGCGTGTTCGCGGTGGCGCAGGTGATGCGCGCGATGCTGACGCCCGAGCCGCCGCCGCTGCCGCGGCGCAAATTCGGAAGCATCATGGCCGGCCAATGGAAGCTGACCAAGCTCTATCGCTGGCAGATGACGCGCGGGAACATCGTCGGCATCATCATCGGCGTGCTGCCCGGCGCCGGCGCCGACATGGCCGCCTGGGTCTCCTATGCGATGTCGAAGCGTTTCTCCAAGGAGCCGGAAAAGTTCGGCACCGGCCATGTCGAGGGCCTGGTCGAGGCCGGCGCCAGCAACAATGCCAGCATCGCCTCCGGCTGGGTGCCTTCGCTGCTGTTCGGCATCCCCGGCGACACCATCGCCGCGATCGCGATCGGCGTGCTCTACATGAAGGGCCTCAATCCCGGCCCGACGCTGTTCACCGAGAAGGCGTCGAGCATGTATGCGATCTACCTGATGTTCATCATCGCGAATATCTTGATGATCCCGCTCGGCATCGCGATGATCCGCGTCGCCACCTACATCCTGCTGGCACCGCGCTCGGCGATCATGCCGATCATCATGCTGTGCTGCGCGGTTGGCTCGTTCGCGATCGGCAACAACATGTTCGGCGTCGTCACCGTCGCCGCCTTCGGCGTGATCGGCTATGTCATGGAGACGAACGGCTATCCCGTCGCCGCCATGGTGCTCGGCATCGTCATGGGCACCATGGTGGAGCAGGCCTTCGTCACCTCGCTGATCAAGTCGGACGGCAGCATCTTGCCGTTCTTCGAGCGTCCGGTCGCGGCCATCCTCGCCGCGATGGCGATCGGCGCGCTGCTCTGGCCGGTCATGGTGTGGATCTGGCGCAAGGTGAAACAGCCGCAGACCGCCGCGGCAACGACCCGGTGATATCGGGCGGGCGGGCCTCGCCTGCCCCGCCGGGGCAGGCCGAGCAGGCCCGCTATCGCTGGGCCGGGCCCTCGCCCTGTGCTAATGTCCGGCCATGACCGAGGTCGCAGACATTCCACTCCAGACGATTGTCGGAAAGCTCCGAGAGCTTGCTCCCGCCTTGAGGGCTGCGGGCATCAATCGCCTGTTCCTGTTTGGGTCCCGAGCGCGCGGCGACGCGCGCCCCGACAGCGACCTCGATGTTCTGGTCGAGACGACCCCGCATGGGCAAGAGCCACGTTTCGATTACTTCAAGGCTGTAAAACTGATCGAGGATCACATCGGCCTCGAAACTCAAATATCGATGCGAAACTTACTGAAGCCCCGCATGGCAGAACGCATCGCCGACGATTTGGTCGAGGTATTCTGAATGCCGCCCACCGTCGAGGACCGGTTGCGAGACATTCTCGAGGCCATTGTCGAGATCGAGGCGTTGCTTGCGGGCTATGACTTCGCGCGATTCACCGCCGACAAGACCAGCCGTATGGCCACTGAACGCTATTTGGAAGTCATTTGCGAGGCCGCACGGCGGTTGCCCGACGAGATGAAGAAAGATGCGTCGAGCATAGATTGGCAAGCAATGGTGAATTTCGGCAATCGTTTGCGTCACGCCTATCATGCAACGGATGTTGGGATTGTATGGGCGATCGTTCAAGATCATCTCTCTCCATTGAAATCTTTCGTCGAAGGGCGCGTGCGACCGTCGAGTTGACGTGGACTCGCGCGCCCATAAGCAATGATGACTGTTCCCAAATCCACCGACATCAGATCCCTCGCCCGTGACCTTCGCGCCGGCAGTCGTGCGGCCCTCGCCCGGGCGATCACGCTGGCGGAGAGCCGGCGCGCCGACCATCAGGCGCTGGCCCGGGAGCTGGTGCAGATGCTGCTGCCCGACACCGGCAAGGCATATCGCGTCGGCATCACCGGCTCGCCCGGCGTCGGCAAATCCACCACGATCGATGCGTTGGGTACGTATCTCATCGAGCAGGGCCACAAGGTCGCGGTGCTCGCGGTCGATCCGTCCTCGGCGCGCAGCGGCGGCTCGATTCTCGGCGACAAGACCCGCATGGCGCGGCTGTCAGCCTCGAACGACGCCTTCATCCGACCCTCGCCGTCCTCGGGCACGCTTGGCGGTGTCGCGGCGAAGACGCGCGAGGCGATGCTGTTGTGCGAGGCCGCGGGCTTCGGCGTCGTGCTGGTGGAAACCGTCGGCATCGGCCAGTCCGAGACCGCCGTGTGCGACATGACCGACTTCTTCCTTGCCCTGATGCTGCCGGGCGGCGGCGACGAGCTGCAGGGCATCAAAAAGGGCCTGGTCGAGCTCGCCGACATGATCGCGATCAACAAGGCCGACGGCGACAATTTGAAGCGCGCCAAGATCACCGCGGCCGATTATCGCGGCGCGCTGCATATCTTGGCGCCGCGGTCCGAGCATTGGCATCCGCCGGTCGAGACCTATTCGGCGCTGACCGGCGACGGCATCGCAAAGATCTGGCAGAAGGTTCTGGATCACCGCAAGGCGATGAACGCCTCCGGCGATTTCGCCGCGCGGCGGCGCGAGCAGCAGGTGAAGTGGATGTGGTCGATGCTGGAGCAGCGCATGCTGGCACGGCTGCGCAGCGAGGCCTCGGTGCGGACCAAGGTTCGCAAGATCGAGGCCGAGGTCGCCGATGGCCATCTCACGCCGGCGCTCGCCGCTGATCAGATTCTGGAGTTGCTGCAATGAGCGACAAGCTCCGCATTCTTCTCACCGGCTTCGGCCCGTTTCCCGGTGCGCCCTATAATCCGACCCAGCCGCTGGTGGCGCGGCTGGCGCAATTGCGCCGGCCCGCGCTCGACGATGTCGTGCTCTCGAGCCACATCTTCCCGGTCACTTATGCCGCGGTCGACTGCCAATTGCCCGACGTGCTCGCTAGGCAAAAGCCCGACGCGCTGCTGATGTTCGGCCTCGCCGCCCGCACGCCTTATCTGCGCATCGAGACGCGGGCGCGCAACGCCGTCACCATGCTCTGGCCCGACGCCGCCAACACCCGCTCGACCAAGCGCGGCATCGCCGGCCATGCCGACGCGATGATGTTCGGCCCGCACACCGCAAGGCTGCTGCGCGCCGCGCGACTCACCGGCATCGACGCGCGTCCCTCGCGCGACGCCGGCGCCTATCTCTGCAACTACTTAAGCTGGCGCGCGATCGAGCGCGTGAAGGCGGGGGGACCCAGGCTTGCGGCGTTCATCCACATTCCGCTGCTCGCGCGCAGCGGCGGCGTGCGCCGCAAGGGCGCATCCCGCATCACGCTGGAGGAACTGGTGGATGCGGGGGAAGCGATGCTGATGGAGATGGTGCAGTTGGCACGCAAGGCGCGCGCTTCGTAGGGTGGATTGGCAAAGCCTAATCCACCTCATCTCCATCAACGGTTCCGTACTCGCGGTGACATGGTGGGTTACGCCTACGGCTAACCCACCCTGTACCCTTCTGGCGTTCGGAGGCCAGTCAGTTGGTGTAGGCTGGTCGCCGGGCCGATCCGCCGGGAGCCGCCTTGCCCACCTGTGCCTAGAGCACCGACGTAGGACCCGCGT
>NZ_JADYVU010000009.1:0-241358 GCF_020194115.1 Bradyrhizobium sp. NBAIM01
GCCCCATGTGGTCCCCCAACCCCATGTAGCGCGATCAGAGGGTGATGCCCGTGGAAGTGGCCGCCGATCGATGTCCCGCGATGTACGCGAAGGACGGCTAGGATTCCATTCCGGATCACTACGGACACGATGGCGCTTGCCATGTGCCCATTCGGCATCGCTCGGAGCGATCGCTTTTGCTTGAACCGCAGCACGCGCGGGCAGGATGTCCACATCTCGTCCACGCTGCGGAATGCGCATTTCACGGGCCTGTCATTGAACTGGTCTAGCGCTGCTCCCGTCATCGCTGACGACGAAGGAGCATGCCATGTCGAAGCCGGTGCTGGGCGCCGCATTGTCCATCAAATCGATCCCCGCGCATCGTGACTGGCTTCTCGAAAAGCAGCGCGATCTGGAAATCCAGGACTTCTTCCGGGCCGATCTGCTCGATAGCGACTGGCGCGCAACTGCCGGCGAGATCAAGCAGATGCTCACCGGGCACACCGGCCGGCTCGGCATCCACGGTCCGTTCTGGGGCTTCAAGATCGACAGCCACGATCCGATGATCCGCCAGGCCGTAACGAAGCGCCTGCTGCAGGGCCTCGAGGCCGCCGAGTTCCTCGGTGCGACGCAGATGGTGATCCACTCGCCGTTCACGACCTGGGACCACAACAATCTCGATCTCTATCCCGACAACCGCGCCAATATCGTCGAGCGAGTCAAGGCGACGCTCGCCGAGGTGATTGCGCGTGCCGAGACGATCGGCTGCGAGATCGTCATCGAGAACATCGAGGACAAGGATCCACGCGACCGCGTGCGCCTCGCCAAGGCGTTGGAAAGCAGCAAGGTCCGCGTCTCGCTCGACACCGGGCACGCCAATTATGCGCACATCTCCACCGGCGCGCCGCCGGTCGACTATTACGTCGAGACCGCCGGCGACATGCTGACGCATGTGCACCTGCAGGACACCGACGGCTTTGCCGACCGGCACTGGGCGCCGGGCGAGGGCAACATTCCCTGGGTCGCCGTATTCCGCGCGCTAGGACGGCTGACGTCGAATCCGCGGCTGATCCTCGAACTCCGCAACCACGACGATGTCCGCAAGGGCGCGGCGCATCTCGCCGCGCTCGGTCTCGCCGAATAACCGACATCACACAGGGCAGGGGTTATCCTCATGAGCAAGCTCACCCGTCGCACCATCCTGAAATCCGGCGGCGCCGCCGCAAGCACCTTGCTGCTGCCGCGTTTTGCCATCGCGCAAGCCGACAACCGTCCGTCGGTGACGGTCGCCGTGCAGAAGGTCACGAATGCGAACGTGCTCGACGTGCTGCGTGAGCAGTCCAATGTCGGCGAGCGCGTGTTCTTCTCCTCGATCTGGGAAGGCCTGATCTCCAAGAACTGGCGCGGCAAGCTCGAAGCTGTGCCGGGCCTCGCCACCGAATGGCGCCGCATCGACGACCAGACCGTCGAGGTGAAGCTGCGCCAGGGCGTCAAGTTCCACAATGGCGACGAGCTCACGGCGGAAGACGTCGTGTTCACCTTCAGCCGCGAGCGCATGTTCGGCGAGACCGAGGCCAAAAACCGCTCCACCATCAAGGCGTTCGAGAAGATCCCGACGCCGCGCCCGGGCAAGGAGCTGCCGCCGGACGTCCCCGCGGTCGCCCGCCGCATCTGGCCGGACCTGGTGCGCGTCGATGCCGTCGACAAGTACACGGTGCGCTTCTACAACGCGACGCCCGACGTCACGATCGAAGGCCGGCTGTCGCGCTACGGCTCCGACATCATGAACCGCCGCGCCTGGGAAGAGGCGGCGAGCTATCTCGACTGGGCCCGCAAGCCGGTGACGACCGGCCCCTACAGGGTCGTCGAGCTCAAGCCGGACGTCTCGCTGACGCTGGAAGCCCACGACGAATATTGGGGCGGCCGGCCGCCGCTCAAGCGCATTCGCTTCCTCGAAGTGCCTGAGGTCGCGAGCCGCATCAACGGACTGCTCTCGGGCGAATACCAGTTCGCCTGCGACATCCCGCCGGACCAGATTGCCGGCATCGAGAAGAGTTCCGCCTTCGAAGTGCAGGGCGGCACGATTCAGAATCATCGCCTTACCGTGTTCGACAAGAACCACGCCGTGCTCGCCAATCCGCTGGTGCGGCGCGCCTTCACTCACGCGATCGATCGCCAGGCGATCGTCGACAGCCTGTGGGCCGGCCGCACCCGTGTGCCGAAGGGTCTGCAATGGGAATTCTACGGCGACATGTTCAACGCCGACTGGAACGTGCCGGCCTATGATCCGAAGCTGGCGCAGGATCTGCTCAAGCAGGCCAATTATAAGGGCGACCCGATCCCGTACCGCCTGCTCAACAACTACTACACCAACCAGGTCGCGACCGCGCAGATACTGGTCGAGATGTGGAAATCGGTCGGGCTCAACGTGCAGATCGAGACCAAGGAGAACTGGTCGCAGATCATGGAGCGCGGGCCGGCACGCGCCGTGCGCGACTGGTCGAACTCGGCCGCCTTCAACGATCCGGTGTCGTCGCTGGTCGCCCAGCACGGGCCGAACGGCCAGCAGCAGCAGATCGGCGAATGGACCAATGCCGAGCTGAACACGCTCTCCGAATTCCTGGAGACCTCGACCGACCGGGCCGCGCGCAAGAAGGCGTTCCGCCGCATGCTCGAGATCGCCGAGCGCGAAGATCCCGCCTACACGGTGCTGCACCAGAACGCGACCTTCACGGCCAAGCCGAAATCGATCAAGTGGAAGGCAGCGCCCGCCTTCGCGATGGATTTCCGCGCCGGCAATTTCGAGGTCTAAAGGTGAAGCCGCTGGTCAGCATCGAGGACTTGCGCGTCGCCTTCAACGGCGTGCCGGTCCTGCGCGGCGTCGACATTGCCTTGCAGAAGGGCGAGGCCATCGGCCTCGTCGGCGAGTCCGGCTCCGGCAAATCGGTGACGTGGCTCGCCGCGCTCGGCCTGTTGCCGCGCCATGCGCAAGTCTCTGGCTCGGTGCGGCTCGACGGGCGCCAGATTCTCGGCGCACCGGCCGCCGAGCTCGATCAGGTCAGGGGCGGGCGTATCGCCATGATCTTCCAGGATCCGGCGAGCGCGCTCAACCCGGTGCTGACCATCCGCAGGCAGCTTTGCGAAGCGCTGGCGCTGCATCGCGATCTCCAAGGCAACGCCGTGAAGGCGGAGGCGCGGCGGCTGCTCGATCTCGTCGGCATTCCCGACGCTGGCCGCCGGCTCGAGGCCTATCCGCACGAATTCTCCGGCGGCCAGGTCCAGCGCATCATGATCGCGATGGCGCTGGCCGGGAATCCCGATCTCTTGATCGCGGACGAGCCGACCACTGCGCTCGATGCCACCATTCAGGCGCAGATCCTGGAGCTGCTCGCCACGGTCCGCCGCGAGCTCGGCATGGCCATGGTGCTGATCAGCCACGACCTCGGCGTCGTCGCGGAGAATTGCGACCGCGTCGCGGTGATGTATGCCGGCCGCATCGTCGAGCAGGCCCCGAGCAACCAGCTGTTCGCCGATCCCGTGCATCCCTACGCGCAAGGATTGATCGGCGCGCTGCCGCCGCTCGATGGTCCGCGGCGGCGCCTCACCGCCATTCCCGGCACGGTGCCTGATCCTGCGCACATGCCCGGCGGCTGCGCCTTCGCGCCGCGCTGCGCGCTTGTCGCGGAAGCATGCGGCCTTGCGGCGCCGCCCCTCGCGCCGATCGCCGATGATCGCAGCGTCGCCTGCGTCCGTGCCGAGACATCGCGCCGCGCGCTGCTCGGGATGGCCGCCGAATGAGTCCGCCGCTCGTCGAGGTCTCCGCGATCTCGCGCACCTATGCGATGCGCTCCGGAATGTTCGGGAGAGCTGCGGCCGTGCATGCCGTCGACGGCGTGTCGCTGACGATTCCAAGGGGCCAGACGCTCGGTCTCGTCGGCGAATCCGGTTCGGGCAAGTCCACGACGGGCCGCATCGTGCTCGGCCTCGAGCCGCCTGACAGCGGCGAAGTGCGGTTCGACGGGAAGCCGATGGCCGCGCCGGGGACGACGGCGTGGCGTGCGCAGCGCGCGCGGATGCAGATGATCTTCCAGGATCCGCTCGGCGCGCTCGACCGCCGGCTGCCGGTTGCAACGCAGATCCGCGAGCCGCTCGACATTCACGGACTCGGTACGCCGGCGGAGCGCGACGAGCGCGTCCGCGAGCTGCTGCGCGCCGTCGAGCTCACGCCGGCGCATGGCGCACGCTATCCCGGCGCGCTCTCCGGCGGGCAGCGTCAGCGCATCGTGCTGGCGCGGGCGCTGGCCACCAAGCCGGATTTCCTGGTCTGCGACGAGCCGGTCAGCGCGCTCGACGTCTCGATCCAGGCGCAGGTGGTGAATCTGCTCTGCGATCTCCAGGCGCAACTGTCGCTGACGCTGCTCTTCATCAGCCACGATTTGCGCGTCGTCAGGCAGATCAGCAATGTCGTTGCCGTAATGTATCTCGGCCGCATCGTCGAGATCGGCAGCGCGGACGATCTGTTCGCGCGGCCCGAGCATCCCTATACCCAGGCGCTGGTCTCGGCCTCGCCCGCGCCGGGCCGCCGCAGCGCGGGCCGCATCGTGCTAGCAGGCGACCCGCCGAACCCGGCCGCGCGCCCCACGGGCTGCGCCTTCCATCCGCGCTGCCCGCGCGCCATTGCGCGCTGCGCGCGCGAGGTGCCGGCGCTGTCCGCCGTCGGCGGCGACAGGCAGGTGGCCTGCCATCTCGTCACCGGCGCTGCGTCACGGGACGCCGCGTGATGGGACGCTATCTCGCCATTCGGATCGGACGCGCCGCGCTCACGATCGTGCTCGTCGTCACCTTCGCCTTCGTCGTGTTGCGGCTGTCAGGCGATCCCGCGCTGATGATCCTGGGACCGGAGGCGCCGCCGGAGGTGCTCGCGGCATTCCGCAAGGCGTGGGGCCTCGATGACCCGATCTGGGCTCAATACTTCGATTATTTCGGCGCCATCGCCAAGGGCGAGCTCGGCCGCTCCATGCGCGACGGCCGGCCCGCGATCGAGCTGGTGCTGGAACGCATTCCCGCGACCCTGGCGCTGACCCTGCCGGCGTTCTTCTTCAAGGTCGCGCTCGGCGTTCCCGCAGGGATCTACGCCGCGCTGCATCGCGGCTCGGGAATCGACCGCGCCGTGATGATGACGGCGGTCGCCGGCTTTACCGTCCCGAGCTTCGTGCTGGCGCTGCTGCTGGTGCTGATCTTCGCCGTGCAGCTGGGCTGGCTCCCTTCGGGCGGGCAGGACAGCTGGCGCCACGCCATCCTGCCGATCGCAACGCTCAGCCTCGGCGGCGCGGCGGTGCTGGCGCGCTTCACCCGCAGCGCCATGCTGGAGGTGCTGGGCCAGCCCTATATCCGCACCGCATCCGCAAAAGGCGTGCCGTGGCGCAAGGTGGTGACCTCGCATGCGCTGCCGAATGCAGCGATCCCGACCGTGACTATCCTCGGCTTCATGGTGGGCACGCTGATCGCAGGCGCGGTCGTGGTCGAGAGCGTGTTCGCCTGGCCGGGAGTAGGGCGGCTTCTCGTCGTTGCGGTTGCCAACCGCGATCTCGCGGTCGTGCAATGCATCCTGCTGCTGGTTGCGATGACCATGGTGACGTCCAATCTGATCGTCGACTTCCTCTACGGCTTCCTCGACCCGCGCCTGCGCAGCAAAGGAGCGCACGCATGACCGACGCGACGCTGAAGGAGACCAAGGCGTTTTCACGCCGCATCAGCCTGCCGGCCATTCCGGTCTCGGTCGCGCTGGCAATCAGTTGGATCGTCGCGATGCTGCTGATCGCGGCCTTTGCGGAGAAGATCGCGCCTTACGGCTTCACGCAGCTCGACCTGCGCAACCGGCTTGCTGCGCCCGGCAATGCCGCGCACTGGCTCGGCACCGACGAGCTTGGCCGGGACGTGCTGTCGCGGCTGCTCGTCTCGATCCGCATCTCGCTGCTGATCGCGTTCGGCGCGACCGCAATCTCGGCCGTGGTCGGGACCACACTCGGCTTCCTCGCCGCGCATTTTCGTGGGTTCGTCGAGCAGCTCGTGCTGATGCTGACCGACTTCCAGGCCAGCATGCCCTTCCTGATCATGGCGCTGGCCGTGCTCGCCTTCTTCGGCAACTCGTTGCCGCTCTTGGTCGGGCTGATGGGCCTGTTCGGCTGGGAGCGCTACGCCCGCATCGCGCGGGGCCTTGCCATCTCCGCCAATGCGCAGGGCTACGCCGCTGCCGTCCGCCAGCTAGGGGCGACGCCGTCGCGGATCTACCTCCGGCACATCCTGCCCAACATCGCCTCGACCTTGATCGTCTCGACCACGCTCGTGTTCCCCGAGGTGATCCTGATGGAGTCAGGCCTGTCCTTCCTCGGCCTCGGCGTGCAGCCGCCGATGACCAGCCTCGGCAACATGGTCGGCTACGGCCGGGAATATCTGACCCGCGCCCCCTGGATCATGCTGGCGCCGGCGACGACCATCGTAGTGACCACGCTGGCCGTGTCGGTGATCGGCGACTGGCTGCGCGATCGGCTCGATCCGACGCTGTAATAGGGGCTCCGACGCCCTCCGCCGTCATTCCGGGGCGCGCCGAAAGGCGCGAACCCGGAATCCATTGTCCCGCGGGTGCTGCCGCCCGATGGATTCCGGGTTCGATGCTGCGCATCGCCCCGGAATGACAGAGAGTGAGCGACGAGCCCCCCGCGCCGGGAGCAGGGGAGCCCTGTCCGACCCAAGTTCCCGTTGCGCGGGCTGCCCCCGTGCGCTATCCGGCCGGAAAGGCCTGAGGTGGCTCCACATTTTCCCGCCCCGGCCGACGCAAACCCGAGGACGGAAACCGCCATGCCAGCCTATCGCTCCCGCACCACCACCCACGGCCGCAACATGGCGGGCGCCCGCGGCCTCTGGCGCGCGACGGGCATGAAGGACGCCGATTTCGGCAAGCCGATCATCGCGGTGGTCAACTCCTTCACCCAATTCGTGCCCGGCCACGTGCATCTGAAGGACCTCGGCCAGCTCGTGGCGCGCGAGATCGAGCAGGCCGGCGGCGTGGCGAAAGAGTTCAACACCATCGCGGTCGATGACGGCATCGCCATGGGCCATGACGGCATGCTCTACAGCCTGCCGTCGCGCGAGCTGATCGCCGACAGCGTCGAGTACATGGCCAACGCGCATTGCGCCGACGGCCTCGTCTGCATCTCCAATTGCGACAAGATCACGCCCGGCATGCTGATGGCCGCGCTCAGGCTCAACATCCCCGCCGTGTTCGTCTCGGGCGGGCCGATGGAGGCCGGCAAGGTCAAGCTGGCCGGCAAGACCAAGGCGGTCGACCTCATCGACGCCATGGTGGCCGCCGCCGATAGCAAGGTCAGCGACGAGGACGTCAAGGTGATCGAGCGCTCGGCGTGCCCGACCTGCGGCTCCTGCTCGGGCATGTTCACCGCCAATTCCATGAACTGCCTCACCGAGGCGCTGGGCCTGGCGCTGCCCGGCAACGGCTCGGTGGTCGCAACCCATGCCGACCGCAAGCGCCTGTTCGTCGAGGCCGGCCACACCATCGTCGATCTGGTCCGCCGTTATTACGAGCAGGACGATGCCTCCGTGCTGCCGCGCAACATCGCGAATTTCAAGGCGTTCGAAAACGCGATGACGCTCGATATAGCGATGGGCGGCTCGACCAACACCGTGCTGCATCTCTTGGCTGCCGCCCATGAGGGGCAGGTCGCCTTCACCATGAAGGACATCGACCGTCTGTCGCGCCGCGTGCCCGTGCTCTGCAAGGTCGCGCCTTCCGTCGCCGACGTGCATGTCGAGGACGTGCACCGTGCCGGCGGCATCATGGGCATCCTCGGCGAGCTCGACCGCGCCGGGCTGATCGACACCTCTGTTACGACCGTGCACGCGCCGACCATGAACGAGGCGCTGGAGCGCTGGGACATCAAGCGCACCAAGAGTGAGACGGTCCGGACCTTCTATCGCGCTTCGCCCGGCGGCATCCCCACGCAAGTCGCCTTCAGCCAGGAGCGCCGCTACGACGAGCTCGACGCCGACCGCGAGAAGGGCGTCGTGCGCGATCTCGCGCACGCCTTCAGCAAGGACGGCGGTCTCGCCGTGCTCTACGGCAATCTCGCGCAGGACGGCTGCATCGTGAAGACCGCCGGCGTCGATGCCTCGATCCTGAAATTCTCCGGCCCAGCGCGCGTGTTCGAAAGCCAGGACGCGGCGGTCGAAGGCATCCTGGGCGGCAAGGTCGTCGCCGGCGAGGTCGTGGTCATCATCTATGAAGGCCCTCGCGGCGGCCCCGGCATGCAGGAGATGCTGTATCCGACCAGCTATCTGAAATCGATGGGCCTCGGCAAAGCCTGTGCGCTCGTCACCGACGGCCGCTTCTCCGGCGGCTCCTCCGGCCTGTCGATCGGCCATCTGTCGCCGGAGGCCGCCGAAGGCGGCAATATCGGTCTGGTGCGGACGGGCGACATCATCGCCATCGACATCCCGAACCGCAGCATCAGCCTCGAGGTCTCCGACGAGGAGCTCGCCAAGCGCCGCGCCGCGGAGGAGGCGAAGGGCGATGCCGCCTGGCAGGCGCAAGGCCGCAAGCGCAACGTCTCGACCGCGCTGCAGGCTTACGCCGCGCTCACCACCAGTGCCGCGCGCGGTGCGGTGCGCGAGGTCAAGCGGCGTCCGAAGTAGGCGGCATCGGCGCCACTGGCCTGGATCGGCGATCTTCGGAACGCCTCGCGGCTCCGTGCGACCACCCGGATGCGCCGTTGCAGGAAGTAGCCGGAACGGAGATCGGGAAAGAACGGCCCCCGCCTCCCTAGGGCGTGGGGCTGGTTGGGGTGGGAGCGGGAGCCGTTTGCTCAGTGGGCACCCGACGTGCGGGCTCGCCCGCCAGGCATCATCAACTTAGTCCATTGTCCACATTTTGCTATTTAATTTTTATTAATTTTGTTTTTATTTTTATTTAATCGTGCCATCCTAAGAAAAATCGTCGAAATCCATTTTTTCCGAATCCAGCCGAGGCGGTCGCCGTATCGAGGTTCGTCCGCAAAGGTTCGGATTGCCAATAGCGGAGTTAGCCATGAGTCATTCTCCATCACTCGTGCCGCAAATCACGACAGACCGGGACGTCTATCTTGTGCTCGATGATTTCGGCCGCCGCCTGGGCCGGGCTTGGTGCGAGACGGCCGAGGAGGACGCCAATCGCGCGACCCTGCTCAGACATCTCGCCGAAGGGCAATATCTCCATCCCGCACGTATCGTGGCCTTCAATACCGCGGAGGGATGGTCGCGCGATGCCACCGCTGAAATCGCCGATGAGCTGCGCCGTCGCTTCGTCGAACTCGAGGAGACCGATCCCTCGCTGTTGGAGTTTCTGGAAAGAGCAGCGAGGCGTTGAAAGCTCGAACATGGAACGAGGATGAACTGCAAATTATGCTCGAACGAGTGCCGCGGCGATGTCCGATCGCGGACTCGCTGTCATGCGCACCGCCGCGCAAACATCCCGCGCGTTAATGCGCGTGGTCAATGAGTTCTTACCGCTCCGCCGCGATCGATCGTTCGCATTAAGGATGCCTCGACGAAGTTCGGCAAGGCAAGGTTTTGCGCCGTATACTCCCGCGACCTTCGCAGATCCGTTTCGGGCAACTGGGGCACCACCGCAATGTCTCGTACTCTCGCTGTCGTTTTCTCAACGGCCGTCGCCGCCATTTCCATGACGGGTGCGGCCTCCGCCGGCTGCTACAATTGCTACACGCCGCCGCCGTGCACGACCTGCTACCAGCAACAATATGTGCCGCCGCAATACCGCACCGTCGACGAGACCGTGATGGTCTCGCCCGGCTCCGTGGTCGCGCACCGCACGCCGGCGCAGTACCGCACCGTGATGGTGCCGCAGACCGTAATGGTCGCGCCGCCCAGCGTCCAGTACGAGCGCATCCCGCCGCAATACGCCACCCGGCAGCGCGTCGAGATGGTCTCGCCGGGTTATTCCTATTACGCCCCGGTGCAGATGAACTGCGCGTCCTGCGGCTACTGAGCTAGACGCAAACAACAAAGAATTTCAGGACGGCGCTCTTCGCGGGGCGCCGCGCTTTCTGTTGCGCGACGCAAAGGTGAGGGAGCCTTTGAACCGCAAGGCCCGGAACGACACGAAACGGCATGAGCTCGTTTCTGGACTCCGTCGAGCGACCGCAACTCGGGCTGGTCGCTGCTTTCGCCGTTTCACTGATGTGCGCAGTTGCGGTGGTCTGGTCGGTCGGCTCGACCGATCGCGTTACCTATCTCGGCCCGGACCACGGCCAGGAGCAGACCATCACACAGGTCCGCCTCAAGACGCTCCCACAAGGGAGTTACGTGATCGAACGGGGCGCGATCTACAAGGCAATGCAGGCAGGGTGCCGCTACGACCTGAACTACAGCCCTCAATTCGGGCGCAACGTCGGCGACCGGCAGAGGACCAAGTACATCCGGAGTGCCGTCCTGGTTGATTGCCCGAAGAGCTAGACAGGTTGTGCAGGAAAAGGAACGCGCCGCGCTCCGGCCGGCAAAGGTTTGAGCACTTGCGCCAACTTGGCGTTGCCTTGCGCGGTCGACTACGTTAAGCGACACCCATTCCCGGGACTGGAAGGGTGGCCGAGTGGTTTAAGGCACCGGTCTTGAAAACCGGCGTGCCCGCAAGGGTACCGTGGGTTCGAATCCCACCCCTTCCGCCAGAAATCGCCATAAGTTCCCCTCGTGGGCTGGCACGCTCCTTGCCAATTGGACGTGCCCGACCATGGAGGCGTGCACCGATGGCACAGCGAGTTCGTATCTTAAAGCAATCCAAGTCCGGTTTGACACATATTGCCCGCGAGCTGGTGAGATTGCTGGACGCGATCGAGGAGCTCGAGGAGCTGAGAGAAAGGGTCCGGCTCGCCGAAGCCGCTCGCGTGTTGCACTAGCCTGCGCTGGAAAGACTGGGGCGCCTCGGCGCGTCACTCCAAGGTCTGGATTGGCGGCGCCCCGGTGCCGCTCGGGTCATTTGGCCCAGAGCCATTCCTAACACCGCAGCCCGACGGATCTGTTCAATCTTCCTCGCTCAAGTCCGGCCCGCGATGTTGGAGAGACGGATTGCGGCGGTGCCGTAGACCCATGTTGCGTTTGGATCTCCAGTCTTCAAGAGGAGGATCGGGACTGGTTGAAATGCAGTGGAAGGAAGCGTTGCGTGCTAGAGCCACGGACACGCGAAACTGCGCAGGAACGCTACTGACTTAGAGAGATTAGCCCGCAGCAAGCTTCACAGCGGCCAACGCATGTTCTTCTTTTTCTCGAACCGGCTGGGATGTCTCGGCTCGCTGCTGATCTCCGGCCTGGTCACGGTGGCGCTGCTCTTCCTGTTTGGACTCATTCGGTTCTGATCATCAGCGCCTGGGATCCGACCGTCATCCTCTTGCATGCTCCCTCAGGAACTTGGCCTCGGCTCGCCTGTTGTTCGCAGTCTCGAGCACACGGAGAGCAGCCTTGGAAAGCACCATCATTGGAGAATTCGACACGCGCCGCGGCGCCGAGCTTGCGGTTGAGCATGTCGTGCAGGAATGCGGCGTGCCGCGAGGCGACGTCTTCGTCCAGCCTGCCGGCGCTGCGAACACCGTGGGAACACGCGCGGCAGGTCCTGACGTCAAGACAGCGCCCACACCGGAGGGGCGGCAGAAGCTGGAAGGCCTGATCGAGGTTTCCGTCGATTTTCACGGCGATGCCCCTGAGAAAATTGTCGATGTGTTGAGGAGCGCCGGCGCGAAGTTTGTCCGCACCAAATGACGACTTGTGCGACGGGCCCAGAGGGCGCGGGACATTCGGCATTCGCATCGAACCGCAGCCGTTGACCGCGTGGAACCCCTTGAGCCTCCAGCGCGTTTAGACGCAAACGCGAATTGCGAGGTTCACCTGCTTCAGAGCGCATCGACACTCACTCCCGGCGACACCGTCTGGCGGCGGTGCAGGGCGCGGCGCGTGGCGGTTCTGAACGATGCCGCCGCCTATTTCGCAGCCCTGCGGGAGGCCCTGCTGGAGGCGCAGGATTTCGTCTACATCATCGGATGGGACATCCATAGCAGGACACGCCTGGTCGGAGCCTCCGGACGTGCGGATGATGGCCTGCCTGAGGAGCTGGGTCCCTTCCTGCGCGCGCTGGTGCAGCGCAGGCCCGCCTTGCGCATCAACATTCTCGTCTGGGACTTCGTCTCTTTTTACGCTTCCGAGAGAGAGTGGAATTCCGCGGCGAAATTTACCGCCGACACCGATGGCCGCGTCGGGTTTCATCTGGACGCCACGCTTCCGTTCGGTTCGGCGCAACACCAGAAGATCGTCTGTGTCGACGGTTCATTGGCGTTCGTCGGCGGCCTCGATCTGACGATCAGGCGCTGGGACACGAGTGACCACCGCGCCGACAATGCCATGCGCTGCGACCCTCAGCGCAAGCCGTATCCGCCGTTTCACGATGTTCAGTGCCTGGTCGACGGCGATGCTGCGGAGCAGCTGTTCGCCCTCGCGGAGCAACGCTGGCGTGCGGCAGGCCAACAGTCCGATGAATGGTGCGCACCGAGGAACGGTCGCTGGCCGGCGAACGTGCCTGTGGAGGCCGAGCACGTGCCGGTCGGGATCGCCAGGACCGAGGTGGTCTGTCCTGCAGGCTCGACCATCAAGGAGGTCGAACGCTCCTTCATTGCGGCGATCCGGTCGGCAACGAGCTTCGTGTACATCGAAAATCAATTCACCAGCGCGACCCGGATGGCGCACGAATTGGCGGAGCAGATGTGCCGCGTGCCGTCGCTTCGGGTTCTGGTGGTCGCTCCGAAACTGCATTCCTCGTGGTTTGAGTCCCAGGCCATGCAGAACGGCCGTGGCGCCTTCATCAACTGCTTCAGCGCGGCTGGCGTGGCCGATCGCATCCGCTTCGTCCATCCGGTCTCCCGCAGCGGCAATAAGGAAGCCGCCGTGATGGTGCACAGCAAGCTCATGGTGGTCGACGACCGGATCTTGCGGATCGGCTCCGCCAATCTGAACAATCGTTCCATGGGCGCCGACAGCGAATGCGACCTCATCTTTGAAGCTGAATCCGAGCAGCATCGGGATTTCATCGCCTCCGTCCGCCGTCGTCTCATCGCTCATTTCTGCGGTCTCGACGAGCAGGCCATCGCAAGAAACGAGCATCGGCTCTTCGCTCTGCTAGACGACGTCTCCACATCTCATGGCGCCAAGACGTTGCGGAAAGTCCAGTCTTCGGTTCTAACCAGCACGCTGGCCAGCTTGGTTCAGCCTGTGGCGGACCCTGAGCTGCCACTTCATCTGGAGCGCACGGCATCTCGCATGTGGACGACGAAAACCATCATCGGGATCGTTGCGATAGCCGTGGCTCTTTTTGGGCTGGCGCTGGCCTGGTCTTACACGTCCTTGAGCGATGTCGCCGATGCAGGTCATCTTTCGGCGCTTCTGTCTGCCTATTCGCAGTCCATCTGGGGGCCGCCATTGGCGATCGCAGCCTTCGTCCTTGGCGGGCTCGTCGTCTTTCCGGTTCTCGTGCTCATTGCGGCAACGGCCGCCGCCCTGGGGCCCTGGCTGGGTTTCGTCACCGCAATGGCGGGCGTCTTGCTCAGCGCGCTCCTCCTTTTTGCGATCGGACGGTTCCTGGGCCGAGAGCGCCTTCAGCGCTTGCTGGGACGCCGTGCGGCGCGCATCCAGGAACGCGTGGTCGGGAAGGGGATCCTGGCGGTTGTCGTCATCCGGATGCTTCCCATAGCACCGTTCTCACTGGTAAACGTCGTGGCAGGCGCAAGCACGCTGCCTCTTCGTGACTTCATGGTTGGAACTCTGCTGGGCAGCACGCCCGGAATCCTGGCCATGGCGGTTCTCGGCTCGCAGATTGCAGAGCTCGCCAGAAATGCGTCCTGGAGCAACATAGTGCTTCTGATACTGGCATTCCTCGGCTGGCTCGGGGTCTGCGTCGGCGCGCAATTCGTGACGACATGGCTCGCTGGGAGGCGCTGATGGTGCCCGTGCGCTTCATGACGTGG
This sequence comes from Bradyrhizobium sp. NBAIM01, assembly GCF_020194115.1. NCBI lineage: Bacteria > Pseudomonadati > Pseudomonadota > Alphaproteobacteria > Hyphomicrobiales > Nitrobacteraceae > Bradyrhizobium > Bradyrhizobium sp. NBAIM01. Next base: position 14,049 of record NZ_JADYVU010000009.1, read on the forward strand.
AATGTGCACGGCACGTTCAATCTCAATCCGAAATTCGATCTGGAGGGTGTTTGCTCCATCCTGCGCAAATGGTCGCCGGATGTCGTCGCGCTTCAGGAGGTGGATTCCCGATCGCGGTCGGACGATCCGTTCGCGAAGCTGGCGCGCGTCGTCGGCGATCATCGCGTTCATGCCAAGTCGATCGTCACGGAGGACGGTGACTACGGCCAGATGCTCATGAGCCGCTTTCCGTTCTCCAGCGTGCCCGAGATCGTCGACGTGTCGTATCGAGAGCGGGAGCCGCGCAGGGCGATCGCGACGGGGTTGCTGACGCCTTTCGGCGACGTCCGCGTGGTCGCCACTCATCTCGGCCTCAGCATCCACGAGCGTTATGCGCAGGCTCAGGCCGTGGTGAGCCTGGTGAGGCCGGAAAGGACCGTCGTCCTCGGCGATTTCAACGACTGGTTTTGGGTGAAATCGGTGCGGCGCGTGCTCGCGCAGGCCTGCCCGAACCGGACGCGGTTGCGGACTTTCCCATCGCGCTTGCCCCTCATGCGGCTCGACCGGATCTACGCAACGCGTGACAGCCGGATCGAGAAAGTCTGGACCGACCATGCGGCGCGCGCCTATTCCGACCATTTGCCCGTGATCGCGGACATCGCGATCTAACGGTTCCAGCGACCGGAGTGCGGATCTCTGGCCCTCATTGAGAAAAGCGTTGTGCTAGAGGAACTTAGCTACTGTGCATGGGGTTGTTTTCAGACAACTTTATGCCTGCGGCCGACAGTCTCGAAAAGGACCATGCGGAACTTTTTCCTCACGGCCACGTTCATTCAGCATGACTGAAGACCTTTCCTTCCGACGCAAACCCCTGACCCCCGAACAGCGCCACGCTCGCGATGCGGCTCGGCGGATCGAGGCCGAGAAGGCCATGCGCGACCACGAAGCGGCGCAGAAGGCGTTCTATGCCAACAAGGAACGGCTGAAGGCCGAGCGGCTGGCGCGCGAAGCGGCGGCGGCGAAGGGCTGAGCGAACGCGCTTAGCCGCGCAATTTCAAAAAATCGCATCTGCTGGCGGCCTGCATTTGATTGTCGGCCGCCAATGCCGCTTGGGTGTCTGCTTCCCATCGGCAGGCTTGACGGCGCTTCGCTTCCGGGAGGAAGCTTCTGATGATCCAAAACTGACCTGAACCATGGAGACGTTCGCTCCCAGCAAGTCCGATCCTCATCAGCGACGCAGAATGGAGCTGACCATGACCACGTTCGACAAGCGCGAGCGGGGCTTTGAAGCCAAATTCGCCCACGACGAGGAATTGATGTTCAAGGCCACGGCGCGGTCCAACAAGCTGCTCGGGCTTTGGGCCGCAGGCCAGCTCGGGCTCAGTGGCGATGCCGCTGCAGGCTACGCGGCTGCGCTGGTGACGGACCATCTGGAGAGCCGGACGATGGACCACGTGGTCGGCAAGGTGGCGGGCGATCTCGCAGGCAAGGGGATCGCGCGCGAGCAGGTCGCGCAGAGGCTTCAAGAATGTCTGCACCAGGCGCTGGCGCAGCTCGAAGCGGACCGGCAATGACACCCGCTGCCGCGTTCATTCGGCGCGCTTGCCGCCTTCCGCGGGCTGTGCCGTTTCGTGCTACCGTGCCAGCCGCCGGAGACGGCGGCGAGCGGGAGGTGGGGGCATGTCACGGGGCAGCTTTGGCAAATGGTCCGGCGCAATCGCATGCGCCGGCGCCATGCTGGTCGCTGCAGGTGGCGCCGAGGTCTCGGCGACGCCGCTGACGCCGTTTCGATACGAGGCGCAGGCCCAGCGTCATTGCCCGCGCGACAAGGTGGTTTGGCTCGACTTCGGCAAGGGCGTCTATTACCGCAAGGGGCAGAAGCGCTACGGCCAGGGCTTCGACGGCAGCTTCGTCTGCCAGAACGAGGCCCGCGGCGGCTTCTACCGCCGCTCGCTGTTGGGCCTGCGCTGAGCGGCGGATTTCGGCGGCTGGCGGACGCGCCGGTTATTTCGCTGACGGCAGCCTGACCGGCACATGCGGGGAGGTGCTGATGACCCGGGGACTTCCATCCGGATAGGTGCGGTTGCCGCGGATCAGGGATTCCAAGACCAGGAAGAACTTCTCGGCAAGCATTTGCGTCACCCTCGTTGGTGATGGCCTCTTGCAATTGGTCGAGGCGCCGAACGCAATAATTCAATCAACTGAATGGGAGCGGGGACAGCCGCGCCTGCTGCGCCGCAATGGAGAGAACCCGTGTTGGACAGGCGGACGTGCGGTTCAGGCAAACGCCAGCGCGACGAGGCTCGAGCAGAGCAGCACCAAGCCGCCGGCGGTCAAGGCCAGGAAGCCATCGGATACGAGGTCATGATTACGCATGGGACACCTGCCGCTCTCGTGTTCGATGCGCGAGTGGATCGACCAAGACCGTCCGAACGCGCCGCTTTGAAAGAGGTGATGCTTGCCGTCCGCGCGAGTGCCTTCAGGCCCTCGTGCGGTAACCCTCGAACGCATGGGCCAGGAAGATCCCCGCGCTTACCAGACCCATCAGTGCCGAAACCGTCTCGATCATCGTTAAATTCCAAATCCCGCCCTCGCATCCGAGAGAACGCGGGCGGCCTTGCACAGTCAAAAGAATTTCGGTGAGCGGCGCGACAATGGGGGTGGAGTGAGGATTTGGCGCAACAGACTGTCCGGCACTGGCACAGTGCGGGGGCCATCGCCCCGTAGAACAACGGAAAAATGCGAACGTCTCGTTTACCATCCCGGCGTGATCGCCGTGGGCTCCCCATTTCCGCCGCGTTCGGGTTGCGTTATCGTTACCGCTTCCGAGACGGTGGTGGGCCGCCTCGGATGAGATGACCGGACAGCGCTCCCGTAGCCAAAGCGGGTTGGGTACGCCTCCGGCGAAGTGGTATTTGGGGCGCATGGGGATCCATCGGTCAGATTCGGTTTTGCGAGCCGCGCGCGGTGTTGCGGCGGTCGCGACCTGCCTTGCGCTCGCCAACTGCGCCTCCTCAAACAAGTTCGCCAGCCGCGTCGACCCGAAATACGGCGTGTCCTCGAGCCCGCGGGTGGTCGCCTTCGGCGATCCGGTCCCGAAGGGTGGCGGCACCTACCGCGTCGGCAAGCCCTATGTCGTGGCGGGCCGGACTTACGTGCCGGAGGAGGACGTCAACTACCGAGCTGAGGGCATGGCCTCCTGGTACGGCGACAGTTTCCACGGCCGCCTGACCGCCAATGGCGAAGTGTTCGACATGACCTCGCTGACCGCGGCGCATCCGACCCTGCCGATGCCGTCTTATGCGCGGGTGACCAACGTCTCGAACGGCAAGTCGCTGATCGTCCGCGTCAATGACCGCGGGCCCTACCACGGCAACCGCCTCATCGACGTCTCCAACAAAGCCGCCGAACTCCTTGAATTCAAAGGGAACGGCGTCGCCAAGGTCCGCGTCGAATATGTCGGCCGCGCGCCGCTAGAAGGCTCCGACGACCGCCAGCTTCTGGCGACCCTGCGCACCGGCGTTCCGGCGCCGTCGCCCTCGATGGTCCGGGTCGCCTCGGCTAAGCCGTTTGTGCCGGAGCTGCCGTCCTCGACCCGCGGTGCCATTCGCGGCGAGGTCCCGATGCCGGAGGGGCGGCCGTACAATCTCGGCAGTACCTCGGCCGATATGGCTTCGCTCAATGCTACCTCGGAAATGTCGGCCTCGAGCCGCAGCCGGGGCCAGGCGCTCCAGAACGCCCGCGCGGTGTCCTATGGCGAGGACGGTCGCTACGCGGCCGACAGCGCGGCCGCCTCGACCGACGGCGCCGCCGAGGCCCGCAGCATCCTGAGCGGCCGCGGCCTCTACTGAGCCGCGCTCTCCTTCAAGAACGTGACGAGCGCCGCATTCACCTCTTCGGGCCGCTCCTGCTGCACCCAATGGCCGGCGCCCTCGATGATCAGCTTGCGCTTCAGATTGGGCAGCACGCGCTCGAGCTCGTTGACCCGCTTGGCCCCGATCAGGCCGGTGATGACGGCGTCCTTCGAGCCTGCGATGAAGAGGGAAGGCTGGTGAATCTGCGCGTCCTGCCAGGGCGCGGTCAGCTCCCAATTGCGGTCGATGTTGCGATACCAGTTGAGCCCGCCGCGGAAGCCGGACTTGCGGAAGGCCTCGGTGAAATAGGCCAGGTCTGCCTCGCTGAGCCAGCCAGGCAGCGGCTCGTCGGCGCCCGCGTGGCCGAGAAAGCCCTTGCCCTCCTGCACGAACATGGCCGCGGTGGGATCGGCGAGGCCCCGCCCGCCGAGGACGATGCGCATGGTGCGCGCGACGTCACGCTCGAGCTCGGCCTCGGCGACGCCGGGCGTCTGGAAATACTGCCAGTAGAAGTTGGTGACGCCGCCCTGGCGCAGCAGGTCGAGCGGCTTGCCGCGGCCCCGGAACGGCGGCGGCACGCTCAGGCCCGCGACCGCCGTGAAGATGTCCGGCCGGAACAGCGCCGCGTGCCAGGCGACCGGTGCACCCCAATCGTGGCCGACCACCATCGCCTTTGTCTCACCGAACGCCTGGACGAGGCCCACCACGTCGCCGACCGTGTCGAAGATCGAGTAGGCGTTCATATCGAGTGGCGCCGCGCTCTGACCATAGCCGCGCATGTCGGGGGCGACGACGTGAAACCCGGCTTCGGCGACTGCCGGGATCTGGTGGCGCCAGGAATAGGACAGTTCCGGCCAGCCATGGCACAGGACCACAAGCGGTCCCTGGCCGGCTTCGCGGACGAACAGCTCGACCCCGTTGGCCTTGATCATGCGGGTTGAGGGCATTCGCTTTTCCGCCTTGTTTCAGGGGTTTGGTCGAAAAACATGAGGCGTCACGATAGGGGCGCAGCGAGAATCGTGCAATCTCGGCGACAAGCGTCCAACCGCGTGTTGTTCGCATCTGTTCCAGCTGTTAGAACGCCTCTCTCAGGGCTTCGCCATGGCACTTCGTCTTCCTTTGCTTCGTCGCAACCGGCTCACCGCCGGAACGCTGGCGCGCGGGCTGATCGCGACGGTTTTGGCGGCGGCCATCGGCTGGGGCGGGGCGCTCCATGCGGCCAACCAGAGCGTCCAGGGCGGCAAGAAAGCGGAAGATGCCGGCTTCGACGGCGATGCCCCGACCGCGATCCTGATCGAAGCCTCCTCGGGCAGCGTGCTGTTCGAGAAGAACGCCGACGAGCTGCGCGCGCCCTCGAGCATGATGAAGCTGATGACCGCGGAGGTCGTCTTCAATGCCATCAAGAAGGGCGACATCAAGCTGAACGACGAGTATCGGATCAGCGAGAATGCCTGGCGCAGAGGCGGGGCCCCCTCGGGCGGCTCGACCATGTTCGCCGCCATCAACAGCAAGGTCTCTGTCGACGATCTCCTGCGCGGCGCGATCATCCAGAGCGGCAACGACGCCTGCATCGCGCTGGCCGAAGCCATGGCGGGCAATGAGCGCATCTTTGCCGCGGACTTCATGACCAAGCGCGCCCGCGAGCTTGGCATGACCAGGTCGACCTTCGCCAATTCCAGCGGTCTGCCCGATCCCGGCAACAAGATGACGGTGCGCGAGCTCGGCATGCTTGCCCGGCACATCATCCTGGACTTCCCCGAATTCTACAAACTGTTCGGCGAGAAGGAGTTCACCTGGAACAAGATCCGCCAGCAAAACCGCAATCCGCTGCTCAATTCGATGGAAGGCGCTGACGGCCTGAAGACCGGCTACACCAAGGAAGGCGGCTACGGCATGGTCGGCTCCGCCGTGCAGAACGGCACGCGGCTGATCGTCGTCGTCAACGGACTTGACGATCCCGAGGACCGCGCCACGGAAGCCAAGAAGATGCTGGAATGGGGTTTTCGCAATTTCGAGACCCGCACCCTGATCGCAGCCGAGCAGCCGGTCGGCTACGCCAAGGTGTTCGGCGGCGAGAGCCGGTCGGTCAAGCTCATCGCCAAGACCCCTGTGAAGGTGATGGTGCACAAGAACGGCAGCGACAAGCTGATTGCGCGCATCGTCTATAGTGGCCCGGTGCGCGCGCCGATCGAGGCCGGCCAGCGGGTCGGCGTGGTCAGGGTCTGGCGCAGCGGCAACATCGCGGTCGAGACGCCGGTCTACGCCGCGGAGGCGATCGGCACCGGCTCAACCATGCGCCGCGCGATCGACGGCGCCAGCGAGCTCGTGATCGGCATGTTCCGCGCAGGCGCCGAGAAGCTCTGATCATGAGTGAGAGCGCTGCACAGCGGCCGTCCGGACGGGGACGCTTCATCACTTTTGAAGGCGGCGAGGGCACGGGCAAGTCGACCCAGATCAAGAAGCTCGCCGACCGCCTGAAGGCGGCAAAGCTGCGCATCCGCGTGACGCGGGAGCCGGGCGGCTCGCCGGGCGCTGAAATCATGCGTCATCTGGTGCTGTCGGGCATGGGCAAGCTGCTCGGCCCCGAGGCCGAGACGCTGCTGTTTGCCGCCGCGCGCGATGACCATGTCCGCACCGTGATCCAGCCGGCGCTGAGCCAGGGCGTCTGGGTGCTGTGCGACCGCTTCGCGGATTCGACGCGGGCGTATCAGGGCAGCCTCGGCCAGGTGCCCGATGGCCTGATCAACGCGATGCAAAGGGTGACGATCGGCGACCTCAAGCCGGACCTCACCATCATCCTCGATTTGCCGGTCGAGATCGGCCTGCAACGTGCCGCCGCGCGCCGCGGCAGCGGCACGCCCGACAGGTTTGAGGCTGAGAAGCTCAGCTTTCACCAGGGCCTCCGCGAAGCCTATCGCAAGATCGCGGCGGAGGATCCCGCGCGCTGCGTGCTGATCGACGCCAATTCCGATCCGGACACGGTCGCCGCGCGCGTCTGGACGGCGCTGCGCGAGCGCCTGCTGCCAACGCCTGCGTCAGTGGTGTCGGTATGAGCCCGCGTCAGGCCGAGCGCGAAACCGCCATACCGCATCCGCGCGAGACGTCGCAGCTGTTCGGCCATCGCGAGGCGGAGGCCGCGCTGCTTGATGCCTATCGCAGCGGACGCATTCCGCATGCCTGGCTGATCGGCGGGCCACAGGGGATCGGCAAGGCGACGCTGGCCTATCGCATGGCGCGCTTCGTGCTCACCCATGCGCAGCCGCTGGCGCCGGCCGTGCAGCGCGCCGAAAGCCTTGCGATCGATCACGACGACGCCGTGGCGCGGCAGGTGGCGGCCGGCTCGCATGGCGGCCTGCTGACGCTCGAGCGCACCGCCAACGAGCGCGGCGTGATGCGCACCGTGATCACCGTGGACGAGACGCGCGAGACGATCGGTTTCTTCGGCTCGACCGCCGCGGCCGAAGGCTGGCGCGTCTGCATCGTCGACACCGTCGACGAGCTCAATCCGAACGCGGCCAACGCGCTTCTGAAGATCTTGGAGGAGCCGCCGCAGCAATCGCTGTTCCTGCTGGTGAGCCACGCGCCCGCGCGGGTGCTCGCCACGATCCAGTCGCGCTGCCGCAAGCTGCGCCTGCGGCCGCTCACCACGAACGATGTGATCGGCGCCGCCGCTTCGGCGGCTGAGCTCGATCCGAACGATGCCGCGCTGCGCGAGGCGGCCGAGGCCTCCGAGGGCAGCGTCGCACGGACGCTGACGTTGCTCGGTGGCGAGGCCCTGAAGCTTCAGCAGCGCACGGCAGCGCTGCTCGCGCGCCTGCCGCAGGTCGATCCGCGCGAATTGCACACGCTCGGCGATTCGCTCGGCACCAGCGACCGCGTGGCGCTTGCGGCCTTCATCGACGGCATCGACCGCTGGATTGCGGAGCGCCTGCATGCGGATGAGGCCAATGCCAACCAGAACCTGCCGCGCCTTGCGCGGCTAGCTGAGGTATGGGAAAAGATCGTCCGCGCCGCGCGCGACACCGAAACCTACAATCTGGAGCGAAAGCCCTTGGTTTTCTCGGTGTTCGGCTGGCTGGCGGACGCAACGCGCTAAAGCATGATCCGGAAAAGTGCGCAGCGGTTTTCCGAAAGATCATGCGCAAAACAATAACGGAACGCCGAGCCGTTTCCAAAATTCGAGAAGCCGGTAAAGGAATTCGTGGTGGCAACGCGAGCTAAGAAATCCGTCAAACGCAAGAGCGGCAAGAAGGCTGCGAAGAAGGCCGTCAAGAAAGCCGCGAAAAAGGCCAAGGCGCGCGCGGCCAAAGCTGCCAAGAAGGTCAAGAAGACCAAGAAGGCTGCCGTCAAGAAGAGCGTGAAGAAGGGCGCCGCAAAGAAGGCCGCGAAGAAGCAGGTCGTCGCCAAGAAGGCGGTGAAGAAAGCTGCCAAAAAGCCGGCCAAGGCTCCGGCGAAGAAGGTCGCGAAAAATGCGGCTGCGCCTGCCGTGACCGCCGCACCGACTCCCGTCGTGACGCCTGAGAAGCCAAAGGCGCCGAAGCCAAAGGCTCCTCGTTCGCCGAAGCCCGTCGCTTCTGCGCACGTTGCCGCGCCTGCGGTTGCCGCCGCGCGCGACAACATCTTCTACATCACCACCGCGATCGCCTATCCCAACGGTAGCCCGCATATCGGTCATGCCTATGAGGCGATCGCGACCGACGCCCTGGCGCGCTTTGCGCGGCTCGACGGCAAGGATGTGTTCTTTTTGACCGGCACCGACGAGCACGGTCAGAAGATGATTCAGACGGCGGCGAACGAAGGCATGTCCACCGCCGCGCTCGCGACGCGCAATGCCGGCCGCTTCAGAGAGATGGACGAGCGCCTGGACGTGTCGTTCGACCGCTTCATCCGCACCACCGAGGAGCAGCATCACCGCTCTAGCCAGGAGATCTGGCGCCGCATGGAAGCGAACGGCGACATCTACGCTGACACCTATTCGGGCTGGTACTCGGTCCGTGACGAGGCCTATTACGCCGAGGACGAGACGCGTGTGAACGACGATGGCGTGCGCTTGGGGCCGCAGGGCACGCCGGTGGAATGGGTGGAGGAGAAGAGCTATTTCTTCCGCTTGTCGGAGTACCAGGACAAGCTGCTCAAGCTCTATGCGGATCAGCCCGACTTCGTCGGGCCGGACTCGCGCAAGAACGAGGTGGTGAGCTTCGTCAAGGGCGGCCTGCGCGATCTCTCGATCTCGCGCACCACGTTCGATTGGGGCGTGAAGGTGCCCGGCGACGAAGAGCACGTGATGTATGTCTGGGTCGATGCGTTGACCAACTACATCACCGGCGTCGGTTTCCCCGATGAGAGCGACAAGAACTGGCGCTATTGGCCGGCCGACGTGCACGTCATCGGCAAGGACATCATCCGCTTCCATGCGGTGTATTGGCCGGCCTTCCTTTTGTCGGCGGGCATCCCGCTGCCGAAACGGGTCTATGCCCACGGCTTCCTGTTCAACAGGGGCGAGAAGATGTCGAAGTCGGTCGGCAACACTGTCGATCCCTTCAACCTCGCCGACCAGTACGGCGTCGACCAGTTGCGCTACTTCTTCTTGCGCGAGGTGCCGTTCGGCCAGGACGGCAACTACAATCACGAGGCGATTGTCGCGCGCATCAACGCCGATCTCGCCAACGATCTCGGCAATCTCGCGCAGCGCTCGCTGTCGATGATCGCAAAACAGCTCGGCGGCGTGCTGCCCGAGCCCGGCGAGTTCAGCGACAACGACAAGGCGATCCTGGCGATGGCCGACGGCATGATCGCTGCCTCGCGTGAAGCCATGGCGACGCAGCAGATTCATCAATGGCTCAACGCCGTCTGGGCCGTGGTCGCGGAGGCCAACCGCTATTTTGCGGGTGAAGCGCCGTGGGCGCTCGCCAAGACGGATCCGGCCAGGCAGAAGACGGTGCTCTACGTCACCGCCGAAGTCGTGCGTCAGATTGCGATCCTGGCTCAGCCCGCGATGCCGACCGCCTCCGGCAAGCTGCTCGACAGCCTCGGCATCCCCGAAGCCGAGCGCAATTTTGACATGCTCGGCGGCGCCAAGCGCATCGCGCCCGGTTCGACGCTGCCGGCGCCGATGCCGGCGTTCCCGCGCTACGTCGAGCCGGCGGCCTGAAGGCGTTCGCACGATGCTGGTCGACAGTCATTGCCATCTGGATTTTCCGGACTTTGCGGAAGATCTCGACGGTATCGTGTCGCGGGCGCGAGCCGCCGGGATCGCCCGCATGGTCACGATCTCGACGCGGGTCCGGCGGCTGCAGGACCTGCTCGCCATCGCGGAGCGCTATGACGACGTCTATTGCTCGGTCGGCACCCATCCGCATCATGCGGACGAGGAGGACGGCATCGCGCCGGATGAGCTGATTGCGCTGACCCAGCATCCCAAGGTCGTCGCGCTCGGCGAGGCCGGGCTCGATTATTTCTACGACAACGGCTCGCCGGAGGCGCAGGCGAGGGGCTTTCGCGCCCACATCGCCGCCGCCCGCACCACCGGACTGCCGCTGGTGATCCATACCCGCGAGGCCGACGAGGACTGCGCGCGCATCCTGGAAGAGGAGGCCGCAAAGGGATCGTTTCGCGCCGTCCTGCATTGTTACACGGGCGGGCGCGAGCTGGCACTGAAGGCGGTGTCGCTCGGGCTCTATATCGGCTTCACGGGAATCCTGACCTTCAAGAAATCGGAGACCTTACGCGCGATCGCAGCCGAACTGCCGCCCGATCGTATCCTGGTCGAAACAGACTCGCCCTATCTTGCGCCCGGCAAATTTCGGGGCAAGCGCAACGAGCCGGCCTACGTGGTCGAGGTCGCAAAGGTGCTCGCCGAGACGCGCGGCGTGTCGCTCGACGAGATCTCGCGCCAGACCAGCGAAAACTTCTTCCGCCTGTTCTCGAAGGTGAAAGCTTGAGACTGGGAGCCACATGACGCTGACGCTGACGATCCTGGGCTGCGGCTCCTCCGCCGGCGTGCCGCGCCCGGCGCTCGGCTGGGGCGCCTGTGATCCCAACAATCCCAAGAACCGCCGTCGTCGCTGCTCGCTGCTGGTCGAACGGACGTCCGAGCATGGCACGACACGCATCGTGATCGACACCTCGCCGGACCTGCGCGAACAATTGCTCTCGACCAATGTCGACCACATCGACGCGGTGTTCCTGACGCACGAACATGCCGACCAGACCCACGGCATGGATGATCTGCGCTCGGTCGTCATGCACATGCGCCGGCGCATTCCAACCTATTTCAACCAGTCGACCGCCAAGGACATCCTGTCGCGGTTCTCCTATTGCTTCATCTCGCCCGAGGGCAGCGATTATCCGCCGATCCTGACGCGGCATTCGATCGAGGCGGGAGAAAGCCAGACCATTCTGGGGAAGGGCGGCGCGGTGACGATGACCGCCTTTCTGGTGCAGCACGGCAACATCCCCGCGCTCGGCTACCGCATCGGGGATGCGGCCTACACGCCTGATCTCAATGATATCCCGCGCGAGAGCTGGGAGGCGCTGGAAAATCTCGATCTCTGGATCGTCGACGGCCTGCGCTACACCGGCCATGTCAGCCATTTCAGCATCAACGACGCGCTGTCCTGGATCGAGCGCTTCAAGCCGAAGCGCGCGGTCATCACCAACATGACCGCCGACGTCGATTATGAGGTTATCCGGCAGTCGCTGCCCCCTGGCGTGGTGCCGGCCTATGACGGGCTGCGGCTCGAGACGCACTAAACCCGCGGTGGAAATTCTCCTGCCAGCCGGCATAGACCTTGCTTGCACCGGCCCCATCATGTTGATCTAACGTCTGAAAGACAGGCGTTGGGCAGGGCGATATTCAAACAGGACCGGCAGTCGGATGCTATCGGTCCGTCGAGTCGCATCGTGTGAGGATGGGGATCGCGTTGGCAGAGGACGATGTAGCGACTCAGGGACCGGTACGACGCGCGCTGGACCTCCTCTATCTCGGCGCGGGCTATGCCGCGGGCGTCTTCCTGGTCGCGATCTTCGCAATCATGATGGTGATGTCGGTCGGGCGCCAGTTTGCGCTCAACATTCCCGCCGGCGATGATTTTGCGTCCTGGTGCATGGCGGCGATGGCGTTCCTCGGCCTCGCTCACACCTTCAAGCGCGGAGAGATGATCCGCGTCGGCCTGTTGCTGGAGCGCTTGCACGGGCGGACCAAGCAGATCGCGGAGGTCGTGGCGCTCGGCATTGCCGCTGCCTTCATTCTCTACTTCACCCGTCATGCTGTGCAGATGACCTACGATTCCTGGCGCTTCAACGACGTGGCGCAGGGCGTGGTCGCGCTTCCGCTCTGGATTCCCCAGCTCGGCTTCGCCGGCGGCCTCGTGATCCTCTCGATCGCGCTGATCGACGAGATGGTCAACGTCATCGGCGGCAACCGTCCGAGCTACGAGAAGGGCTCGCCCGACGAAACTCCGGAAGAGTTCGTCGAACGCATCTCGCAGGGCGGTGGGGGCTGACCATGGCCAGTCTCGGCATGATCGAGCTGTCGTTCGTCCTGCTCGGCGTCATGATCCTGCTGCTGGGAAGCGGCGTCTGGATCGCGGTCTCGCTCGGGCTGGTCGGCTTCGTGGCGATGGCGCTCACCACGAGCCTGCCGCTCGGCACCGTGCTTGCGACCACCACCTGGAGCGCGAGCTCATCCTGGACGCTGGCGGCCCTGCCGTTGTTCATCTGGATGGGAGAGATTCTCTTCCGCACCAAATTGTCGGAGGAAATGTTCCGCGGCCTGTCGCCCTGGGTGCAGTGGCTGCCGGGACGGCTGACACATGTGAACGTGATCGGCTGCGGCATCTTCGCGGCGGTGTCGGGTTCGTCGGCGGCGACCTGCGCGACGATCGGCAAGATCGCGCTGCCGGAGCTCGACAAGCGCGGCTATGACAAGGGCCTGAGCCTCGGATCGCTGGCGGGCTCGGGCACGCTCGGCCTGCTGATCCCGCCGTCGATTCCGATGGTGGTCTATGCCGTCACGGCGAACGTCTCCGTGCTTCAAGTGTTTCTCGGCGGCTTCCTGCCGGGATTGCTCGTGATCGCGCTCTATTCCGGCTACATCATCATCTGGTCGCTGCTCAACCCGACAAAGGTTCCGCCGCGCGATCCGCCGATGCCGCTCCGGCAGAAGCTGCGCGAGTCCGCCAAGCTCGCGCCCTGCCTGCTGCTGATCCTGGCGGTGTTCCTGTCGCTCGTTCTCGGCTTTGCGACGGCGACGGAGTGCGCGGCCTGGGGCGTTTCCGGCGCGCTGCTGCTAGCTTGGTGGAGCGGCACGCTCACGCGCAAGAACTTCCTCGAGAGCATCATGAGCGCGACGCGCCTGACCTGCATGATCATGCTGATCCTGGCAGGCGCGGCCTACACCACGGCGGCGATGGCCTATACGGGGATTCCGGCCGCGCTCGCCACCTGGGTCCAGGGCCAGCAGCTCACGCCGAGCATGCTGGCGCTGTATCTGAGCATCATGTACATCATCCTGGGTTGCCTGATCGACGGCATCTCGATGATCGTTCTGACCGCTGTCATCGTGCTGCCCATGGTCAGGCAGGCCGGCCTCGACCTGGTCTGGTTCGGCGTCTATCTGATCATCCACGTCGAAATGGCGCAGATCACGCCGCCGGTGGGGTTCAACCTGTTCGTGCTCCAGAACATGAGCGGCCGCGATACGTTCACGGTCGCGCGGGCGGCCTTCCCGTTCTTCGTGCTATTGCTCGCTGCGGTCTTCATAATCACGGAGTATCCGCAGATCGTGACGTTCCTGCCGAAGCTCGCTTTCCCAGACTGAGCGTACCCGTTCTCTAGATCGACTGTGAGGAGAAGTCCGATGATGTCTCGTTTATTCCACGCATCCTTGATTGCCGGCGTTGTGCTGGCCGCGACACCTGCCTTGGCTCAGAGCAAATGGAACCTGCCGGCAGCGTATCCTGCGGACAATCCGCACTCCGAAAACCTGGTCGCGTTCGCCAAGGACGTCGAAGCCGCCACCTCGGGCAAGCTCCAGATCACGGTTCATCCGGGCGCCTCGCTGTTCAAGGCGCCCGACATCAAGCGCGCCGTGGTGACCGGGCAGGCGCAGATGGGTGAGGTGCTGCTGTCGATCCACGAGAACGAAGACCCGATCTTCGGCGTCGACGTCGTGCCGTTCCTCGCGACCAGCTTCCCCGAGGCGACGAAGCTGTATCAGGCCTCCAAGCCTGCGATCGCCAAGAAGCTCGACGCGCAAGGTCTCAAGCTGCTGTTCGTGGTGCCGTGGGCACCGCAGGGCGTCTACGTCAACAAGCCGCTGGCCACGATCGAGGACATGAAGGGTCTGAAGTGGCGCGCCTACAATGTCGGGACCGCGCGGATCGGCGAACTGGTCGGCGCGCAATCGGTCACGATCCAGGCTGCGGAACTGCCACAGGCGTTGGCGACCGGCGTGGTGAACTCCTTCATGTCGTCGGGCGGCACCGGCTACGATTCGAAGGCGTGGGAGTCGCTCAAATACTTCTATGACGTGCAGGCCTGGATTCCGAAGAACTACACTTTCGTCAACAAGGCTGCGTTCGAGGCGCTCGACAAGCCGACCCAGGAGGCCATCCTGAAGGCCGCCGCCACCGCGGAGACGCGCGGCTGGAAGGCTTGGGAAGAGAAGGCCAATTGGTACCTCGGTCAGCTCAAGGCCAAAGGCATGACTGTCGAGCCGCCGAGCCCGGCACTGAAGGCCGGCTTCCAGAAGATCGGCGACCAGCTCACGGCCGACTGGCTTAAGAAGGCAGGGGCCGACGGTCAGGCGGTGCTCGACGCCTACAAGAAGATGTGAGGATGAGAGAGCTTCCACCCGCCGCAGGCGGGCGGAAGCTTCTTTGGCCGCTGGTCAGGCCGAGATCGCCTTCACCGAGCCGACTTCGTTGCGCAGCAGGAACTTTTGGATCTTGCCCGTGGACGTCTTCGGGATCGGCCCGAACACGACCGCCTTCGGCGTCTTGAAGCCGGACATCTGGCTGCGGCAGAAGGCGATGATATCCGCCTCGCTGGCACTGGCGCCCTCTTTCAGTTCGACGAAGGCGCAGGGCACTTCACCCCATTTCGGATCGGGCTTTGCCACCACGGCCGCGAACAGCACGGCCGGGTGCTTGTAGAGGATGTCCTCGACCTCGACCGAGGAAATGTTCTCGCCCCCGGAGATGATGATGTCCTTGGAGCGATCCTTGATGATGACGTAGCCGTGCTCGTCGAGCACGCCGAGATCGCCGGTGTGGAACCAGCCGCCTTCGAAAGCTTCCTTCGTCGCCTTCTCGTTCTTCAGGTAGCCCTTCATCACGATGTTGCCGCGGAACATGACCTCGCCGATGGTCTCGCCGTCGCGCGGCACCTGCTGCATCGTTTGCGGGTTGATCACGGTGACGCTTTCCTGCAGCGGGTAGGGCACGCCCTGCCGGCGCTTCATGCGCGCGCGCTCGGCGGCGGGCAGGTCATCCCAGCCCGGCTGCTCGGCGCAGACGGAGGCGGGGCCGTAGACCTCGGTCAGGCCGTAAACATGCGTCAGCTTGATGCCGATGCTTTCGGCGCCTTCCAGCACCGCGACCGGCGGCGCTGCGCCCGCGATCAGGCCGACGACGCGGCGGGCCGCATCGCCCTTTGGTGCATCGGGCGCGTTGATCAGCGTGTTGTAGACGATCGGCGCGCCGCACATATGGGTGACGCCGTGTTGCTTGATCAGCTCGAAGATCCTGGTCGGCTCGACCTTGCGCAGGCAGACATTGATGCCGGCGGCCGCCGCAATGGTCCAGGGAAAGCACCAGCCGTTGCAGTGGAACATCGGCAGCGTCCAGAGATAGACCGGATGCTGGCCGAGATTGCCGGCGAGGATGTTGCTGACGGCGTTCAGATAGGCGCCGCGATGATGGGTGACGACGCCCTTGGGATTGCCCGTCGTGCCCGAGGTGTAGCTCAGCGCAATCGCGTCCCATTCATCGCTCGGCGTGATCGGCGCGAAGCTTGGATCGCCTTCGGCGACGGCTGCCTCGTATTCGATCTCGCCGATGCGGGTGCCGCCCTTGAACGATGCATCGTCGACGTCGACCACCAGCGGCTTGGGGCCGGTCATCTGCGCCAGGGCCGCAGTGATGACGCCTGAAAACTCTGGATCGACCAGGATGATTTTCGCGCCGCCATGATCGAGCTGGAACGCGATCGAAGGCGCATCGAGGCGGATGTTGAGCGCGTTGAGCACGGCGCCGGTCATGGGCACCGCGAAGTGCGCCTCGTTCATCGCGGGAATGTTCGGCAGCATCGCCGCGACGGTGTCGCCGACGCCGATGCCCTTGCTCGAAAGCCACGAGGCGAACCGCCGGCAGCGCTCATAGGTCTGAGCCCAGGTGAAGCTGCGGCCTTCATAGACCGTGCTGACGTGATCGGGATAGACCGCGGCGCTGCGCGCGAGGAAGCTCAGCGGGCTCAGCGGCACATAGTTGGCTTGCGTCTTGTCGAGGCCGATATTGTACGGATTCTGTCGCTCACTCATCGACACCCTCCTTAAACCGCATCAAAGAAATCCGATCGAGATCCAGGGGAAGATCGCGACGATGATCAATCCCACCAGCAGCGCCAGCAGATAGCCCCAGATCGGCCTGATGCCTTCGGCCGGATCGACGCGCCCGATGGCGCAGGCGGCATAATAGCCGACGCCGAAGGGCGGGGCGAATAGCCCGATACCCATGGCGAGAATGATCACCATGGCGTAGTGCACCTCGTGCACGCCGACGGCGCGGGCGATCGGAAACAGCAGCGGTCCGAACAGCACGATCGCCGGGATGCCCTCCAGCACGCTGCCGAGGATGGTGAAGGCCAGGATCGACACGGCGATGAAGGTCGCAGCCCCGCCCGGCAATCCCGTCATGGCTGCAGCCAGCGAGCGCGAGAAGCCGGATTGGGTCAGGCCCCAGGCCATGCCGGTCGCCGTGCCGATGATCAGGAGGATCGCACCCGACAGCGCGGCGGTCTCGACGAGCATCGGAAACAGCCGCCGCCAGTCGAAGCGGCGGTAGATCAGAAGGCCCACGAGGGCGCCATAGACGATGCCGATGGTGGAGACTTCGGTCGCGGTCGCGATGCCCTCGACCACGGCATAGCGGATCACGAAAGGCAGCGCGAGCGCGGGCAGGGCGACGACGAAGGTCTTGCCGATCTCGGATGCCGTCGCGCGGCGGACGTGGCCCATGTCCTCGTGGCGGTAGCGCCACCACACCAGCATGCAGAGCGTGACGGCGAGCACGACGCCGGGCAGGAGGCCGCCGGTGAAGAGGGCGGCGATCGAGACGCCCGTGACCGAGCCGATCGTGATCAGCACGAGGCTGGGCGGGATGGTCTCGGTCTGGGCGCCGGTGGCCGCCAGCAGCGCGACGAGATCGCCGGGCTTGGCGCCGCGCTCTTTCATCTCCGGGAACAGCACGGGCGCGACTGCCGCCATGTCGGCCGCCTTGGCGCCAGAGATGCCGGAGACGAGGTACATCGCGCCGACCAGCACGTAATGCAGGCCGCCCCTGATATGGCCGAGCAGGCTTGCCAGGAACGCCACCATGGCCCGCGCCATGCCGGTCATCTCGATCAGTAACCCCAGAAACACGAACAGCGGCACGGAAAGCAGGATGAGGTGGCTCATGCCCTCGTCCATCCGCCCGACCAGCACCATGACCGGCGTGCGCGTGGTCAGCGCGAGATAGCCGTAGATCGCAAGACCAAAGCCGAACGCAATGGGAACCCCGGCAAAGACGCAGAAGCCGGCGACGCCGACGAAGAAGATGATGAGGTTGAGATTGCCGAGCGGCCGCAGCAATGGCTCGGCCAGCCAGAACAGGCCGATCACGACCGCAACCGACAGCACGGCGGCCGCAACCATGCGGTGGTCGGCGGCGCGCGCGAGCCGCAGCAGGGCAAAGGCCGCCATCAGGCCGATGCCGGCCGGCAGCGCGGCGGCGCGCCACATATTGGAGATCTGCAGCGCCGGCGTCGTGATGTAGCTTTCTTCATAGGCGTAGTCGGAGGCCGGCCACACAATCAGGATCAGGAACGCCAGGGCCGCGGAGGTCGCGACCAGATCGAGATAGGCCCGCATCGCCGGCCTGGCGCTGGCGACGACCGCCGTCATGCGCATGTGCTCGGAGCGGCGGAACGCAACCGCCGCTCCCAGCATGGCGAGCCACAGGAACAGGATCGAGGCGAGCTCGTCCGACCAGATCAGCGGCCGGTGCAGGCCATAGCGTGCGACCACCCCGGCAAACAGGATCACGATCTCGGCGACCACCAGGATCGCCGTCGGGATTTCGACGACGAGGCCGAGCACGCGCTCGACTGAGGCCAGCAGCGAAGGTCGGCGAGGGGACTGCAACGTCACCTCGCCCACCACTTCGGTCACCTCGATCTCGACGTGAGCCATCCTGATACCGACCTCGACGGCCCCAACGCGCTACGACAGCTTGCCCACGGCCTTCTCCAGAAGCCCCCAGGCCTGATCGCCATATTTGCCCTTCCATTCGGCATAGAAGCCGGCCGAGCGCAGCTTGTCGCGGAACGGCGCGATGGCCGGCTGGTTGAAGGCCAGGCCCTTGCCCGCGAGCTCCTGCTGCAGGTTGGCGTTCAGCTTGGCGGTATCCTCGCGTTCCCTGACGGCGGCGGCATTGATGTTCTTGGCGACGACGGTGCGCACGTCCTGCGGCAGCTTTTCCCAGGCTCTGCGGTTGGCCAGGAACCAGAAGCCGTCCCACATGTGATTGGTCAGCGAGCAGTACTTCTGCACCTCGTAGAGCTTGCCGGTCGAGATGATCGCCAGCGGGTTCTCCTGGCCCTCGACGATCCTGGTCTGGAGCGCGGAATAAACCTCGCTGAAATTGATCGAGGCGGGCGCCGCATCGAACGCCTTGAACATCGAGGTCCACAGCGGCGACACCGGCACGCGGATCTTGAAGCCCTTGAGGTCGTCAGGCCCGGCGATGGGCTTGGTCGACGACGTGGTCTGGCGGAAGCCGTTGTCCCAGATCTTGTCCATGACCTCCAGGCCGGCCTTCTTGATCTCGCCGCGGACATGGGCGCCGAGATCGCCATCCATGGCCTTCCAGACCGTGTCGTAGTCTGGGAACGCGAAGCCGATGCCGTTGATGGACGCCGCCGGCACCAGGGTCGACAGGATCAGGCCGGACAGCGTGAAGAACTCGACGCCGCCGGAGCGGATCTGGCTCAGCATGTCGGTGTCGGAACCGAGCTGGTTGTTCGGGAAAATCTGCAGGTCGAACTTGCCGCCTGTCTCGGTCTTGATCGCCGCCGCCATCTCCTTGGCGCGGACGTTGAGCGGATGGGTGTCGGGCAGGTTATTGGCGTACTTGTAAGTGAACTCGGCGCTCTGGGCGCGGGCCACATGGGGCGCACCGAGGCCGCCGAGGACCGCGGTCGCGGCGGAAGCCTTGAGAAGCGTGCGTCGGGAATAGCGCGTGGAAAGGACCATGGGTCTGCTTCCTCGGAAGGTTTGTTGTTGTTCTGAGATGCAAACCTATACGGGCGGTCGGCCTTAGGGTCATCTGCGATCTCGCGGATGCCTCGCTTATTGCAGCCGGACAAGGTCACGGCAATATCGGCTTTCGCAGACCTCGACCCGTTTCAAAACCTGAAAAACAACCCCATGCACAGTAGACGTCAAGAGCTAAGACGACGGCCGACGCGCAGACGGAGATACGGGCTTTGGCGAAGGTCGGATGTCAGCAATTCCGCCTAAATAACTGATCTGATTGTACATAAACATATTCCATAATATACCTTATGCGAATTGTGGATTTTGCTCTGGCGACGGCATCCGACCGCTCGCATCGCACCGAGGCCCACCCTGAGATTCCGTCTGGGACGCTTTCGACGGCCTGCCGGCCACTGTCCTTCGGACAAGCCGCCATGCGATCGACGGCACCCATAGCCACGATTGCCGCAAGCGCGTTACGCCGCCGACAGCGATCGGAGCCAAGCCAATCTCGAGATCGCTTGCTCTGCCAGTCGCTGCAGGCGTTCGAGGTGGGCCGCATCGGTCGCCCGTTCGGCGCCTT
Source organism: Bradyrhizobium sp. NBAIM01 (assembly GCF_020194115.1). Lineage (NCBI taxonomy): Bacteria > Pseudomonadati > Pseudomonadota > Alphaproteobacteria > Hyphomicrobiales > Nitrobacteraceae > Bradyrhizobium > Bradyrhizobium sp. NBAIM01. The sequence continues at coordinate 33,982 of NZ_JADYVU010000009.1, forward strand.
CGAGGTAGCCGTCGACGAGCGCTTCGGCGACCTCCAATGGGCCTTTGCGTTCCATGGGCGCCGGAAAGCTTCCCGCACCCACGGCGGCGTCGGCCATCTCGATTGCCTGTTGGCGAATGCCCCTTATCCGGACCGCCGCTGGCCCGCTCAGGCGTGGTTCCATCTCGGCAAGTTGCGCGGCCAGGCGGAGCTCGAGCCGCTGCGCGTCGATATGCGGCGGTCGAGGCTCCGCCGACGTCTCGGCACGGCTCCGTTCGTGTTCGTGGCGATATGCGCGCCGCCTCTCCTTCCGCAGCGCGGCGACATGGCCGAGTTCCTCCCTTGCCATGGCCTCGGACGCCTTCTTGACTTCAGCATCCCGGGAATAGGCTGCCAGGTAGGACCAGAACGCGAAGGCCCGTTCCTCATTGCGCACTGCCATCGCTAACGCGCGGTACGGCGTCAAAAGCCGCGAGGTGTTCACCTCAGCGGCGGTCTCTGCATCGAAGGTCTCGGGCGCTTCCCAGCGCACCAGCGCAGGATCCGGATCCTTGCCGCAGCGCGATTGCGACCATCGTGCGACGCTGTCGACGTGCTCGCGTTCCGCGGCTGCGAGTTGGGTGAATACCGCCGCCAAGTCGTTCTTGTTCTGCCGACGCATCTCATCGGCAAATCCGCTGTACCTGTTCGCGGCCTCCTGTTCCATGGCATGCGCGAGCGCGAACAGCTCATCAAGCGACTGCAAGGCACCGGTCGGCTCGGCTCCCAGGAGAGCCTTTCGAAGCAGAGGCATTGCCGAATTCCTTCGCTGTTTGATCCAGCGCAATGAGGCATCGTGTCCGGATACTAACAAGGCTGTATTGACGCGAGTCAATTCGGCTCAGGCAAGGAGCCTGCCAACCCGGCGTCAGCGGCGATCCCGGGACATCAAACTTTCGAATCGAATGAAAAGCTGTCCTCGTTTGGGGCGGCTGTTCCACCTGTGGTGCTCATGGCCCGGAGTTGTTCCGCAACCGCAAACGATTGGCTCGGCGGCCCGTTGCTCGCCGTCCTCTTTGCGATCTGTGCAACGCTGTGGCTCGAACCCGCATGCGCCGCAGGAAATCTTGCCGGTTATCTTTCCAAAACATCGCCTGCTGACTTCTTCCCAAGCGCCGAGCGGTTCGGACCTCCGCAGGGCGATCCGCCCATCGTGCCCGTCTATCGTGGCGACCAGCTCCAAGGTTTCGTGTTCCTGAACTCCGACTTCGCCAACACCGTCGGCTACTCCGGCAAACCGATTCACTTGCTGGCTGGAATCGATCCCAACGGCGTCATGACCGGCATCAAGCTCGTCGATCACAAGGAGCCGATCGTGCTGGTCGGCATTCCCGAGGCGCGCATCATCGCTGCCGTGAACGCGCTGATCGGCAAAGACATGAAGCCGGTCGCAAGTGGTGCCGAGAGGCCACCGCAGGTCGACATCGTCAGCGGCGCAACCGTCACCGTGCTGGTGATGGGCGACAGCATCGTTCGTGCGGCGTCCAAGCTGATCCGAAGCGGCCGTGTTGGCGGCGGCAACGGCGCGGCGGTTTCAGCTGCCCTGCCCCCCGTCATCAAGACGCTGGATCTCGAACACAGCGAAGTCCGCGACTGGGAGAGCCTCGTCGGCGACGGTTCGATCCGCCGGCTTCATCTCGGCATCGGAGACATCAACGACGCCTTTGCAAAATCCGGCAGCGCTGCGGCGACTCAATATCCCGAACCGGGTGACGCGAACGACACCTTCATCGATCTTTACGTCGCCCTCGCGAGTGCGCCCACGATCGGCCGCAGCCTCCTTGGCGAGGATGGCTATCGACGCTTGAAGGAGGGCCTTAAGCCCGGACAGCAGGCGATCATCGTCGCCGGCAACGGCCCCTACTCCTTCAAGGGCTCGGCCTATGTGCGCGGTGGTATCTTCGATCGGATCGAAATCCTGCAGGAAGGCAACAGCACCCGCTTCCGCGACCGGAACCATACCCGCCTTGGTGCGCTGGACGCGGTCGGCGCGCCGGAGTTCAGGGAAATCGCGCTGTTCGTCACGCCTCCCGAGTTCACGCTGGATCCAACGCAGCCGTGGCAGCTTCAGCTCCTGGTGCAGCGCAGCCTCGGCGGCCGCGACAAGGCATTCCTGACCTTCGACGTCAACTACACCCTGCCCGATAGCTACATACGCCGCGAGCAGCGGGCCGTGACCGTGCCAGAGAGCGCAGCGCCTCCGCCCTCGCAGGCAGCCGTCGCGGCCGCCCCGCCGGCGGAGGCGGACGAGCCACTCTGGATGCGGATCTGGCGATCGAGCACGGTCTCGATCGCCATCACCGCCTTCATGCTGGCCGCCCTCACCGGCGTCTTCTTCTTCCAAAACCTCTTGGTGCGCCGCCCGGTGCTCTACACCTGGGTGCGGCGGGGCTATCTCGCCTTCGTTCTGGTCTGGCTCGGCTGGTACGCCAACGCGCAGCTCTCCGTCGTCAACGTCGTCACCTTCACCAACGCGCTGGTGACCGGCTTCCACTGGGAATTCTTCCTCGCCGCGCCGCTGATCTTCATTCTATGGGCGGCGACGGCCGGCGGGCTCCTGTTCTGGGGGCGCGGACCGTTCTGCGGTTGGCTGTGTCCCTTTGGCGCACTGCAGGAGCTCACCAACACGGCTGCGAAATGGCTGAAGGTGCCGCAAATAACGGTGCCGTGGGGACTGCATGAACGGCTATGGCCGATCAAGTACATCATCTTTCTCGGACTGTTCGGGCTGTCGCTCTACTCCGTCGAGATGGCCGAGCGATTTGCCGAGGTCGAGCCGTTCAAGACCGCGATCATCCTGAAATTCTCACGAAGCTGGCCGTTCGTGGCCTATGCAGTCGCCCTGCTCGTCATCGGCCTCTTCATCGAGCGCTTCTTCTGTCGCTACCTCTGTCCGCTCGGCGCGGCGCTCGCGATTCCCGGGCGCATGCGGACGTTCGAATGGCTGCGCCGCTGGGAAGAATGCGGCTCGCCGTGTCAGCGCTGCGCCAAGGAATGCCCGGTGCAGTCGATCCATCCCGAGGGGCACATCAACGTCAACGAATGCATCTACTGCATGCATTGTCAGGAACTCTATTACGACGACCACCGCTGCCCGCACATGATCCAGGTGCGGCTCAAGCGCGAGAAGTTCGCGGCGATGTCGTCGCCCTCGATGCGCTCCGGCGGCAAGGGTCCCGCGACCGTCATTACCGCCGGTGGCAAGCCCGTTGCCGCATCGGCAGTCCTCTCTCCACCCCCAAACTGAACCCGAAGCCGAGGAGGCAATCATGAGTGAAAACGAAAAAACCAAGGGCGTCAGCCGACGAACCGTGCTCGGAACGACGGCGGCCGCAGCGGGCGTGGGCCTTGCCGGCGGAGTGATGCTGAAGGACGGCGGATTCGTCGCGCCTGCGGACGCGCAGACCAAGAATGCCGCGCCGAAAGCACCGGCAGCCCGGCCGGCCGTTCACAAGACCGAGGTCGCGCCCGGCGAGCTCGACGAATATTACGTGTTCTTCTCCAGCGGCCAGTCCGGAGAGATGCGGGTCGTCGGCCTTCCCTCGATGCGCGAATTGATGCGCGTTCCGGTTTTTAATCGCTGCAGCGCGACCGGCTGGGGGCAGACCAACGAAAGCATCAAAGTTCTGACCGAGGGGATGCAACCTGCGACCCGCGAGTTCCTGAAGAACCGCGGCGGCACCTACTTGAACGGCGACCTCCACCACCCGCACATTTCGTTCACGGACGGCACCTATGACGGTCGCTATGCTTTCATGAACGACAAGGCCAATAGCCGCGTCGCGCGGGTGCGGCTCGACATCATGAAGTGCGACAAGATCATCGAACTGCCGAACCAGCACACCGTTCACGGCCTCCGCCTGCAGAAATATCCGCGCACGGGCTATGTCTTCGCCAACGGCGAGGATGGCGTGCCGCTGCCCAATGACGGCAAGATCCTGGACGATCCCAAGCAGTATCGCTCGATCTTCAGTGCGATCGACGGCGACACGATGAAGGTAGCCTGGCAGGTGATCGTCAGCGGCAACCTCGACAATGTCGATGCCGATTACCAGGGCAAGTACTGCTTTGCGACCTGCTACAACGGTGAGGAAGGCGTCACTCTCGCGGAAATGACCGCCAGCGAACAGGACTGGGTCGTCATCTTCAACATCAAGCGGATCGAAGAGGCCGTGAAAAAGGGCGACTTCAAGGAGATGAACGGCGTGCCCGTGATCGACGGCCGCAAGGGTTCGGCCTACACCCGCTACGTTCCGGTCTCGAACAATCCGCATGGCATGAACACCGCTCCGGACGGCATCCACATCGTGGCGGCCGGAAAGCTCTCGCCCACCGTGACTGTGATGGACGTCCGCAAATTTGACGACCTGTTCGATGACAAGATCAAGCCGCGCGACGTTGTCGTTGCAGAACCGGAGCTTGGCCTTGGCCCGCTGCACACGGCCTATGACGGCAAGGGCAACGCCTACACCACCCTTTTCCTCGACAGCCAGGTCTGCAAGTGGAACATCGACCTCGCCAAGCGCGCCTTCAAGGGCGAGAAGGTCAACCCCATCCTCCAGAAGCTCGACGTGCACTATCAGCCGGGCCACAACCACACCTCGATGGGCCAGACCAAGGAGGCGGATGGAAAATGGCTCATCTCGCTGAACAAGTTCTCGAAGGACCGCTTCCTGAACGTCGGCCCGCTCAAGCCGGAGAACGATCAGCTGATCGACATCTCGGGCGATCAGATGAAGCTCGTGCATGACGGCCCGAGCTTCGCCGAGCCGCATGACGCGACCATCGTCCACCGCTCCAAGATCAACCCCGTCTCGATCTATGACCGCGCGGATCCGATCTTTGCGGATGCGGTCAAGCAGGCCAAGGCCGACGGCATCAACCTCGAGGCGGATTCCAAGGTGATCCGCGACGGCAACAAGGTGCGGGTCTATATGACTTCGACCGCGCCGGCCTACGGACTCGATCAGTTCCAGGTCAAGCAAGGTGACGAAGTGACCGTCTTCGTCACCAACATCGACGCGGTCGAAGACCTGACGCACGGGTTCTGCATCGTCAACTACGGCATCAACATGGAGATCGGGCCGATGGCCACCGCGTCGGTGACCTTCACGGCCGACAAGCCAGGCGTCTACTGGTATTATTGCTCCTGGTTCTGCCACGCCATGCATATGGAGATGAAAGGCAGGATGTTCGTCGAACCGAAATCGGTCTGATCGGAGTGACTTCGTGCGACTTCTGTTACGCATGTTTCCGGCGGCGCTGGCGGCCGCCGGATTATCCGGCTTCGCCGAAGCGGAGACCTTGACGGCTGCACCCGGCCAGCCGCTGCAAGCCGTGCTGGATCATGCGCGCGCCGGCGACGTCGTCGAGCTTGCGCCGGGCGAATATCATGGTCCGATCCGGATCGACCGCCCCTTGCAGCTGGTCGGGAGTCGGGACGCTGTGCTCGATGGCGATGGTTCCGGCAACGTCATTACCGTCAGCGCGGCCGATGTGACCATTCGCGGCTTGACCATTCGCGGGTCCGGCCGCGACTTGCAGGCGATGAATTCCGGGATCTTCCTGCAGAAGACGGCCGAGCGCGCGAGGATCGAGGACAACCGGCTGGTGGAAAACCTGTTCGGTGTCTATGTGCATGGCGCCAGGGGCTCGCGGGTGGCGCGCAACGAGATCGAGGGACTGCGCGGCGGGCGTCTCAGCGAGGCCGGCAATGGAGTCTCGCTGTGGAACGCGCCCGATGTCACCATCGCTAACAATACGTTCCGCTATGGCCGCGACGGCATCTTCTCGATCTCCAGCAGCAAGGACCGCTTCATCGACAACCGCTTCGAGCAGGTTCGCTTCGCGGTCCACTACATGTACACCAACGACAGCGAAGTCAGCGGCAACGTGTCGATCGGCAACCACGTCGGTTACGCCATCATGTACTCGAACCGTCTGGTGATCCGCGGCAACAGCTCCGATCGCGATCGCGACTATGGACTTCTCTTCAACTACGCAAACTACGCCGTGATCGAAGGCAACCGGGTCACCGGCGGCCAGCTGAACCCGACGATGCAGAAGCCGGAGGACGGGCCGGCCGAGGAGCGAGGCATGCTCCCGCAGCAGAAGCGGGAGAGCTCTCTCAAGACCGGCCCGGAAAAGTGCGTGTTCATCTACAACACCAACCACAACAAGTTCCGCAACAACTGGTTCGAGCGCTGCGCGATCGGCGTGCACTTCACGGCCGGCTCCGAAGGCAACGAGATCACGGGCAACTCCTTCGTCAGCAACGCCAACCAGGTGAAATATGTCGGCACCCGGCATCTCGACTGGTCGATCGGCGGGCGCGGCAATTACTGGAGCGACAATCCGGCTTTCGACCTGAACGGAGATGGTATCGCCGATACGGCGTATCGGCCGAACGACCTCGTCGATCGCGTGCTGTGGACCGCGCCGGCCGCGAAGGTCCTGATCAACAGCCCCGCAGTGCAGGTGATCCGCTGGGCGCAGGCGCAATTTCCCGCGCTGCTGCCTGGCGGCGTCGTCGACAGCCATCCGATGGTGTCGCCGCCGAACGGCCGCGCAGCGAAGGAAACGCCATGACGGGGATCGTACGCGTCAGCGACGTCACCAAGACCTATGGGCCGGTCAAGGCCGTGCGCGATACCTCCTTCACGCTTGGCCAGGGCGAGCTGGTCGCCTTGATCGGCCACAACGGCGCCGGCAAGACCACGCTCATGAAGCTCATGCTCGGGCTGATCCGGCCGACCAGCGGCTCCATCGAGGTTCTCGGGGACAATCCCGCCGCCGGTGAATTCGCGGGCCGACGGCAGCTCGGCTATCTCCCGGAAAACGTCTCCTTCGACCCTGCCCTGACCGGCCGCGAGACGCAGGCCTTTTACGCCAGGCTGAAGCGGGAGCCGGTTGCCAAGGGCTTGGAGTTGCTTGATGCCGTGGGCCTCGGCGCCGCCAGCCGCCGCCGGGTCAACACCTATTCGAAGGGCATGCGCCAGCGTCTCGGCCTCGCGCAGGCGCTGCTGGGGCAGCCGCGCGTGCTGCTGCTGGACGAGCCGACCACCGGTCTCGATCCGGAGCTGCGGCAGACCTTCTACGACATCATCGCGCGCCTCGCCGCGGCAGGTGCGACCGTGTTGCTGTCGTCGCATGCGCTGACCGAGCTCGAAGAGCGCGCCGGCCGGGTCATCATCATGAACCGCGGCGTCAAGGTCGCGGACGGATCGATCGACGAGCTCCGTCGTCTCGCCCGGCTGCCTACCAGGATCCGCCTCAAGGTCGCCGGCCTTTCGCCCAGCGAGATGCCCGGATGGGCTCCGCAAGACGCCACCTGCCGCCGCTTGAACGGCCACCTCGTCGAGATCGACGCCGCACCGGAGCGGAAGATCGAGCTGCTGCATCGCGCCACCGCCTCCGGCAATTCGGTCGAGGACGTCGACGTGGTCCCGCCGAGCCTCGACGAGCTCTATGCTCACTTTCTCCGACGATCGGAGCAGGCCTCATGAACATCCTGATCATCGCAGCCAAGGAGATCCATCAGGCGATCCGCAATCGCTGGGTGCTTGCGGCAACGCTGCTGCTGGCCGGGCTTGCCCTGTCGCTGACGTTTCTCGGCAGCGCGCCGACCGGCAATGTCGGCGTGCGCACGCTCGACGTTGTCATCGTCAGCCTGTCGAGCCTGACCATCTTTCTCGTTCCGCTGATCGCGCTGCTGATGTCCCACGACGCCATCGTCGGCGAGATGGAGCGGGGGACGATGCTGTTGTTGCTCAGCTACCCGGTGGCGAGGTCGCAGGTGCTGTTCGGCAAGTTCCTGGGCCATCTCGCCGTTCTCGCCTTCGCGACCTGCCTTGGCTACGGACTTGCCGTGGCGGCGCTGGCGGCGACGGGCGGCCGTATCGATGGCGACAGTCTCGTGGCCTTCGTGGCCATGATCGGCTCCTCGGTGCTGCTCGGAGCTGCGTTTGTGGCGATCGGCTATCTGGTCAGCGCGCTCGTGCGTGATCGCGGAACGGCTGCCGGCATTTGCATCGGATTGTGGCTGCTGCTGGTGCTCATCTACGACATGGCGCTGCTGGGCGTACTTGCGCTCGACCAGGGTCGCAGCATCTCTGCGGCCGCGCTCAACGTCATGCTGCTGGCGAACCCGACCGACGCCTACCGGCTGATCAATCTGACCGGCTTCGCCAATGTCAGCACGTTCGCCGGCATGGCCGGCCTCGCCCAAACCACGTCGCTGACGGTGCCGGTCCTGCTGACCTCCCTGCTCGGCTGGACGCTGCTGCCGCTGGGCCTGGCCGCGCTCGCCTTCTCGCGGAGGGAGCTATGAGGCGCCGAACGCTGCTGCTCGCCCTGCTGCTGCCGCTCGCGCTCGCGGGCTGCAACGACAAGCAGGCTGCCAATATCCCGCCGCCGCATCGGATGACCGCGGAGGACATCGGCCACTACTGCGGCATGAACGTGCTCGAGCATCCCGGACCCAAGGGTCACATCTTCGCCGCGAGCTTGATCCAGCCCGTCTGGTTCTCGTCGGTGCGCGATGCGATCGCCTTCACCATGCTGCCGGATGAGCCCAAAGACATTTTGGCGATCTACGTGTCCGACATGGGCAAGGCGCCCGACTGGGACAAGCCTAGCGCCGACAATTGGATCGAGGCGCGCAAGGCGCTGTTCGTGATCGAGAGCCGAGTCAAGAGCGGCATGGGCGGCGACGAGGCCGTGCCGTTCTCGGACCGGGCCGCCGCCGAGAGATTCGCAAGTGAGAACGGCGGCAGGATCGTCGGCTTCGACGAGGTGCCGCGGGACTACGTCCTCGCTTCCGCGAATGCCGGCGGCGCGGCGCCGGACGAAGCGTCCGAAGGGGCGCCGGGTGACGGAGCGAGGAGGACGCCATGACGCCAATGCTGTCCCGCCGACGCTTCATCCGGATCAGCGCCGCTGCCGCGGGGCTCGGCGCGCTGTCCGTCGGACGTCCCGTTTGTGCCGAGGCCGCGCCGGTCACCTGGCGCGGCACGATGCTCGGCGCGGTCGCAGCGCTGGAGATTCACGACGAAGACCGCCGCCGGGCCGAGCGGCTGATCGCGCTGGCCTGCGCCGAGGCGCGCCGGCTCGAACGGCTGTTCAGTCTCTATCTCGACGATTCCGCCCTGGTCGCGCTGAACCGGACGGGTGTCCTGGTTGATCCGGCCGCCGAAATGGTCGATCTGCTTTCAACCTCGCAGCGCTACGCCACGCTGACGGGCGGTTTGTTCGACGTCACGGTGCAGCCGCTGTGGGAGCTCTATGCCCGCCATTTCGCGCGAGCTGACGCCGATCCGGCCGGCCCTCGCCCAGCCGAGATCGAGGCTGCGCTGGCGCGCGTCGACAGCAGCCGGCTGTCGGTCAGCCGCGACCGGATCGTGATGCCCAAGGGCATGGCCGTCACCCTGAACGGGATCGCGCAGGGCTACGTTACGGACAAGGTGGTCGACCTGCTGCGCGCGCACGGCATCTCGCACAGCCTGGTCGACATGGGCGAGGCCCGGGCGATCGGCTCGCGTCCGGACGGAAGCCCCTTTGACGTCGGTATCGCCGATCCGGACAGCGCGGGCCACACCAAAACGGTGCTGCCGATCGTCGACCGCGCCGTCTCCACCTCAGGCGGTTACGGTTGCCAGTTCGATTCCGGGGCGCGCTTCAACCATTTGTTCGATCCCCGATCGGGCGGCTGCGCCCACCGCTATCGCAGCGTGACCACTGTTTCCCGCAGCGCGACTGCAGCGGACGCCTTGTCGACGGCGTTCAGCCTGATGCCGGACGGCCAGATTCGATCGCTGTTGCGGCGTGTCGATATCGACCGCGTGCACGTGATCGACGCGGCCGGCAAGTCGGTCGAATTATTGGCATAATACCCAACGACGACGCTCGTTTCCTTCCGGCGACTTCCCGGTTTGCGACCGCGAAGAAAGTTCGGAATTGTGGGCCAGTTCATAAAAGCTGGAGAGCCGCAGCCGCAGAGTTGATCCGCTCTGGCTCGAGCTGCCGCAACGACCAACTTCGCGACCGAAATGCCTGCATTAAGTCCATGAGCGCATTGGAAACATTGCGAGCCAGATTGCACGTTTGAGGAAGTGAAGCCGTAATTTTCACATTTTGGGAGCGCGCAGCGAAGAGACGCTCGCAGCAGGGGAGCCAAAAACATGCGTCGTGATTTGACCATCAAGACCGGCAGCATGGCCGGCACGTCCGATTTCAGGGTGATGGCTCCGATCAAGAAGGGATTCGTGCCGTCCCTGGATGCGACCACGTACAAGACCCGCGTCAAATACGTGCTACGGGCGCTGAATGGCGGACGCGCCAACGCGTATGAATACGAGCTCGCCCGCGTGCTGACCGATTCCGTTGACCGCGTCGGGCGGATCCACTCGGTGGGCATCGCCGTGCTCGAACCCGAGGACGAATCCGTGGACGGCGTGGACTATGTGCTGCTGACCGCCACGTTCGACGGCTCCTGGGAAGCCTATGTCCGCGTCATCTGGCAGAAGGCCGCCCGGCTGCTCGACCTCATCTTCTGCAATACCGATGGTTATGTGCTGGGATACGAGAACACGTACGAAAACTGGGGTATCTGGCTCAAGAGCAAGCAGACCGAAGCCTATTTCCTCTATGCCACTCCCGACCTGACCGTGGATGACACGCGCTTCCTGCGGATGGAGGAGCGGGTCTATCGGCGCGCCTCTGGCGCCGGCGCCGACAAGATCGTCACGCGGATCAGGATTCCCTCGCCGGAAGACATCGCGCGACACTCGATATTCGAGGTCGACGGCCAGGTCGGCGTCGATCCGACCAATGCCGGCTTCAGCAAACCGCTCAGCATCGAAGCCGCCGCCCGGCCTCCATTTCGCCACGGCATCCGCGCACTGGCGGGACTCTACCGTCTGGCCGACTTCTATCCGCCGGGGACGCATGACGGGGTGCTTCTGCATCGGGCCGGCCACGAGCTGCTGCCGGAATTCGTCACCATGATCAACGACCCCACCTACGCGGAAGGCGTCAAGCGCGCCCGCCGGCGCTATGATGAGGCCCTGCGCTGGTTGATGGCCCCGCCCGATGTGGCGCCGGTACGGCGCAACCTGCCCCTCGCCCCGCCGGCCGAACTGCCGTTGCAGGATCGCGGTAACGTGCAAGGCGGAATTCTGACCGCCTACAATTCAGATCACGGCTGCCTGCTGCTGCTGCAGTTCGCCAATCCGGCCGCACTGGCCGCGTTTCTCGACGTCCTCGAGGTGACTTCCGAAGCCGACGTTCTGACGCCGGGGCAGATCGTCACCAACATCGCATTCACGGTCGAGGGACTGCGTCAGGCCGGCCTGTCGGACGAAGAGGTGCGCACTCTGCCGGAAGAGTTCGTGCAGGGCATGGAAAGACGCGCCGGCCTGCTCGGCGACGTGCGCTGGAATCATCCGCAGCGATGGCGCCTTCCCGCCAGCAATTGGGCGCTCGGGATCGACGCGCCCGACCTGCCCGAAGGCGACCCGGCGCCGCGCATCAGCATGAGCTCGGTCCATGCCGTCCTTCAACTCCGCCTGTTGCTACCCAAGGACGCGCAGACGACGGCGGATGCGAGACATGCGTTGATGGCCGAAATGAAGCGCCTGGTCGAGGTCGATGCGGGTATCAGGCCCCTTTCGATCCAATGGATGCAGCGGCAGCGCGACAAGAGATCCCGCGACATGCAGGACCATTTCGGGTTCGCCGACGGCAGTTCGAACCCGGTGCTGCGTGAGTGCGAGGCCGGCACGCACTATTCCAATCAGGTGCATCTCGGCGAAATTCTGTGCGGCTATCCAAACATCGCCGACGAGACGGCGCCGTTCGGCAACGCGACCAATCGTGCTCACGCAATGCTCCGCGACGGCAGCTTCATGGCACTGCGTAAGCTGCGACAGGACGTCGAGCAGCTCGAGGATGTGCTCGCCCGCGCGACGCGACAAGCAGCCGAGACGGCCGGACCGGACGCACCTGCCCTGACGCGCGAGACGCTGATGGCCAAGATGATGGGACGCTGGCCGACCGGCCATCCCCAGGCCGGGCAACCCCTGACCCCTACTCCGCCCCCTGACAAAGGCCACAACGACTTCAACTACGACGCCGACCCGCAGGCCCAATCGTGCCCGTTTCACGCGCACATACGGCGCGCCAATCCGCGCGTGTCGATCACCAAGGCGGATGCCGGCGCCCGGCCCCCACGGATCGTCAGGCGCGGCATGTCCTACGGTCCGCCCGTCGACGCGCAAGCCGCCAAATCCGGCCAGCAACCAGAGCGCGGCCTGGTTTTCATGGCCTACAATGCCAGCCTCGGCGAGCAGTTCGAGGTGGTGCAGAGCTGGCTCTCTGGCGGTAACAGCGCGGGTTCGTCCTCGGGGGTAAGCGATCCTTTCCTCGGCCTCGCCGAGCCTGGCCGGCTCCGGCATTTCCGTTTCGAGCATGAAGGCCAAACCATTCGCGTCGCGCTCGACGGCTCGGACCGGCTCCACGACGAACCTCGTCCGTTCGTTCGTCTGGAATGGGGAGCATATTTCTTTGCGCCATCGAAGAAGGCGCTTGCCGATCTAAAGCAATGGGCGGCGAGCCGGGGGTATAAACCGGCCGTGACATGGTGCGCGGATCGGGGAGAAAAGGAGATCGCGCGTCTGCGCCTGATCGAGCGCCAGCAGGGCGAAGCCGCGGCGATGGCCGCGTGGAAGACAGCGCTCGAAGATCCGGATTCAGCCTCGCATTTCGTCAACGCCTCGATCTGGGCTGCGATCCGCGAGCGCCACGGCGGCGCGCTTCGCACGCCCTTCGGGGTCTTGGTGGCCGACCGCGACATGGTCTACAAGGTGTTCGCCGATTCCGACACCAAGCTGACCATCACCGGATATCTTCCCCGCATGCTGCGGTCGTTCGGCATCCTCTATCTTGGCCGCGACGCCGGGCAGCCAGACCAGGTCTACGAGCAGGAATCCGAGGCCTGCAATGCCGCGATCATGGCCCTTGACCAACCCGCCGCATTCGAGCTGGCGCGCGCGGTCACACAGAAGGTGCTGGGCTTGTTTGTCAAGCAGACGATCGACTATGCCGCCAGCGACGGCGAAGCGAGCTGGGAGCTGACCGTCGACGTGCACGAATTGGTGGATCCGCTGCTCGCCGCCTTCTGCGAAGCGTGGTTCGGGTTGAGCGAAGACGGGGGTCATTTCCGCCGCGTCGGCTATCGCTGGGATTGGACGCCGGGCGAGCCGCCCGGCTATCCCGGGCATTTCCTGTCCCCTTCACGCTACATCTTCCAGCCGCACCCGAACGCGACAGTGGAGGCGATCGGCGCGGCGCATGGCGATGCTGCGCGCCGTGCCATGGAAAATTTCCTGACGCAGTTCGGGCCGACGAACGCGCCGGTGACGAAGGCGGTTTACAACTCGCCGCGGGGCAACGGCGACATTCCGTTCGTGGCGCGCACGGTCGCAGGCGCCATGATGGGATTCATTCCGACCGTCGACGGCAACCTGCGGCGGATACTGAACGAATGGCTGCGCGAAGGAACGCTATGGGCGTTGCGCGCTCGCTACGCCGGCACGAAGGCAAAGAACTACATGGACGCCCTCAACCGGCTAAGAGACGACTTCATCCCCGCGATGCAACTTCGCGCGGTGCCCGAATTGATCTGGCGGACGGCGGTTGTTTCGCAGACCATCGGAGGCGTCGAGGTGAGGCCCGGAGACGTCATCGTCGCCGGCGCAGTCTCCGCCACCCAGCAAAGTCTCGCCGAAGGCCGCCAGGACATCTACCACGCCTTCGGCGGCAACCGCAGGGTCGCGGGGCATCCGACGCATTCATGTCCCGGAGCAGACCCGGCACTGGCGGTGATGCTGGGTTTCTTCAGCGCACTGGTGGAGACGGAGCTGCCCTTAAGGACCGGCCCCATTCCAATGAGCCTGACGATGGACGGAAGAGTTCCCGCGCCGAGCCCACCTCCACCCTAGAGCCGTGTAAGGGAAGGTGCGCAGGGGTTAGACGGCACAATGCCGAGCGAGCTGATCGTTGGCATAGACGACGGGTGTGCCGATGACGAGCCTGATCGTCTGCTCCGCATGCCAGTGCATGCCGAGCGCGCGCAGCTTCTCGGCGGCTTCCATCATGGTCTGGCGGGCCGCCTCGCCCCGGCCCTGCCCTGCGAGAAGCTCGCCGCGCAGGGAGAGGTTCAGAGCCGCATCGCGCAGCGAACCGCGCCAGCCTGCGGAGGTTTCGGCACGTCGCAACCAGCGCTCGCTCAAGCCGCGATCCTGGCGCAGCGCTGCGAGCTTCGCCAGCGAGCGGCATGCTGCCGCCTCGCCCAATCGCTCGCCTTCGCGTGCGCGGCGCAGGACATGGGCGGCATACCGCCGCGCCGTCTCGACATCGCCTTCGGCGGTCGCCGCCTCGACGAGCCAGCTGTACTGAACCGACGTGTAGAAGTGAAAATTGCGCCGCTCCATCCATTCCGCGGCATTCCGCAACTGCAGCAAGCCGTCGGCGTCGCCGGTCGCCGACCAGCGGGCAAATCCCGAGGCGGCGCGGCAATCCGCCAGAAGCAGCAGGCTGCGCGTGTTCTCGGCGATGCGCGCCCCTTCCACGGCGAGCTGCTCCGCCTCCTGCCAGCGGCCCTGCCAGATCAGTGCGACCGCAATCCAGTTGCGGACGGAATTGACGACTGGGTGAGTCGAGCCTTCGACCAGAGCCATGGCTTCACTGAAACAGGCGTGGGCGCCCTCGAAATCGCCGCGATCCGCCAAGACACCGCCCTTGCACGACAGCGCATAGGCCGCCCCGAAGGATATCGCACCATGACGCCGGCTGCGTTGCTGCTTGGTCGAAATGGCAGCGTCGATCAAGGCGATCGCTTCGTCGTACTGACAGCTTGCAGCCAGAATCTGCCCGAGCGTAGCTTCGATCTGGGCGATCAGGCGACGATCTTCGAGCTTGCGTGCCAATTCCAGTGCCGTCCGCGTGTGCGTCACGGCCTCCCGGAAGCGGCCGAACCCGTAACACATGTAGCCGAGCCATTCATAGGCGCTGGCCATCGCGGCGGTCTCGCCGAGGGAGGACGCGATCGCGACCGCGCGTTCGAACACGGAGGTATCGTCGGTCAGCGACAGCGGGTCGAAGATGTTGGCCATACCCAGCTTGTTGGCCAGCAGGCACCAGCGCAGCGATTGTTCGCGCGAGCGATCGGGCACGCGATCCAGCGCCTGCATCGCGACCTGGTACTGCGCACTGGCACGATCGAGCGCAAATGCAGCCATGGCCTTGTCGCCGGCACGTTCAGCATAATGGGCTGCGCTTTCCCAATGACCTGCGCCTTGCGAATGGTAGGCCAGAGCTTCCATCGCATCCTCGCGATCAGCCTGCTCGGACCGCGCCAGCAGGGTGTCTTCGATCCGCTTGTGCAATGCCTGACGCTCGTGCAGGCCAATGGTGTCGTAGACCGCATCGCGCGTGATGCCGTGCTTGAAGCGAAGGACGCCGCCCGCTGGATCCGCAAAGAGAAAGTCCGCATCCGCCAATGCCCGCACGATGGCCGGGTCGGGTTCGCTGCCGCAGGCCGAAACCAGCAACCCGTGCGGCACGGTGTTGCCGATAACGGCCGCGGCGCGCACCACCTTCGCCTCATCGGGCGGCAGGCGTGCCAGGCGCGAAGCGACCAGGGTTGCGATCCAGCCCTGTTTGCTGCGCGCTTCGAACGAGGCCGGATCGTTGGCGGCGATGGAATGGCAGAGCTCTTCGATGAACAACGGCACCCCGCCCGCATAGGCATGGATGCGGGCTACGAGGAAGGGATCGGCCTGCGGGACCCAACGTCGTACGGCAAAGTCGGTTTCCGGCCCCTGAAACGGTTCGAGAAACAGGTGCGGCGCGCCGGAAATCCATTCGGTGCCGTCCTCGCGCGGCCGGCTGGCGAGGATGACGCGAGGTCCGTTGGGCAATTCCAGCAAAGCCTGCAGCAATTGGCGGCTCGCGTCATCAGACCATTGCCAGTCGTCGATCACCAGCACCAGCGGGCCATGTGCCGACAGTCCGGTGAAGAACCCGAGCAGATCGCCGACGACGCCATCGACGGTGATGCGGCCGCCACGCGCATCGGCGCCGGCCGACGCCAGTGCCAGGATCGATTCTGCATTCGGACCGAGCTGGGCCGCCCATGGCTCCAGAGCCGCGCGCGCCGTCTCCTTTGCCTCGACGAGGGAGGCGTCCGCTCGAATTCCCAGCGCAGCGCGCAGCATTTGCAGGAATGGTTGCAGAACCTCGGCACCGACGTAACTCTCGCAACTGCCTCGCAGCAGCCTGATGCGCTCGGTGCCGACGTGCCCCAGCACCTCTTCCAGAAGGCGCGTCTTGCCGAGTCCGGGCCCGCCGACGACCACCGCGCAGCGTTGCGCCTGCGCAGGTGCTTCGCTCAGAAAGCGTGTCAGGAAGCCGAATATCTCGTTGCGGCCGATGAAGGGTGTCAGGCCGCGGCGCGAGGTTGCTTCGAAGCGTCGGGTCGCCGTGCTTCGACCCAACACCAGCCTCGCCTGCGGCATTCCCGAAGCCGCCGGGAGGTGGGCGGCGAGCTCGAAGAAGTTGGCATGCGGCCCAAGGGCATCGAGGCTGGCCAGGATCTGATCCGGACCGGCGTGGCGCGACAGGTGCGCTGCCGTGTTCACGACATCGCCGATCAGGTCATACCGGCCGGACTCGATGTCGCCTTGGGTCAGGAGCACGGTGCCGGCATGGATACCCGAATGCATTCGAAGCGGCATCAGCGCCGGCGATACGCCATCGTGGCGCAGCTCTCCGACCCATTCGTGAATATCGAGTGCTGCTTCCGCAGCACGACGACCGTCATCTTCGCCGGATTGGGGATAGCCGAAAATGGCGAGCGCACCGTCTCCCTGCGTTCGGATGATGCGACCACCGTGCTTCGCCACCGCGCGATGCCAGATCTGCCGCAACTGGCTGAGGAGTTCGGAAAGGTGCTCGGACTCGACATCCCGGCCCAGGGCGGTTGATCCGACAAGGTCGGAGAACAGCACCGTCAATCGATGACGTTCGCCTCTGGGGTCGCGGGTCTGCGTAATCATCGTCAATCGCAGCCAACTCGTTGACGAACCGCAAGAACGGTCTCCAGCGGGTGCCAGACCGGATGCAGCAAGTATCGCAAAAGGCCATAGTAACTCGCCCAACCCGCAAGTGGAAGCTCGCGGGGATTGCATCCGCCGAATATGACGATCAGGACGACCGCATTGGCCTAACCTATTCAAAAACCTCATGTCTTCCGTTTGCCGACGGCGCGGCGCCGCCTCGCCTGCGCCGTCTAAGGCGTGGTTCAAAGCCGGTGGTTCACAGCCGGAGGATCACGGCGGAGAATATCGAGCTGGCATTCCTAGGGAAGCGGCAGCCGGTCCAGCTGGCTCTGCGCCTTCTTGACGGCGGCCGCATACCAGCTCTGGCTCGGGGCTTCCTTGGCGAAGCACGCCGTGAAGGCGGTCATTGCCTTGTCCTCGCGGGCCATCTCGCCGCGCGGGTCTTTCTTGTCGATGGGCTTGGCCATCCTCTGCTTCCAGACCTTCTCGCAGGTCGCGATCGGGGCGGTCTTCACGGCCTCCCTTGCCGCGAGGAAATAGACCTTGTCGCCCTGGATCGCGACGACATCGATTTCGTCCGGCGGGCCCTTGAGGCCGCCATTGCCGCGCACGCCGAGCACAGCGGCTGCGACGCTCGCCCTTGCCGGTTTGGTGATCGGCAGCTCCGCGTAGATCGCGAAGGCGGCGTCTTGGATGGCGTAATAATAGAAGCGGTCGGATTTCAACGCGGCGCCACTGTCCTGAGGCATGCCGTCCTCGCGATGCTCGCCAAGCCAGTGCTTGAGCAGCCCGGTCGTGGTCACCACGGCCTGCATCTTGTCGCCTTCGGATGCGAAGCTCAGCCCGTCGAGATGGCCGAAGCCGATGTCGTCCTTGAACAGCGTATCGACATTCGACTTGCCCTCGGCCGGGACTCCCTTGATCGCGACCGGACCGATCAGACCGCGCAGCACGCCGGCCAGCTCCTTCAGGGCCGCATCGTGCTGCTTATAGATCTCGTCGCTCTCCTTGGCATTCGAGAATTTTGCGATGTAGCGGTCACGCAGGTCGAGATAATGCTGCTCGGGCGCGGCCGCCCCGGCGGGCGCGGCCAGGACGAGCACGCAGAGCAAGGCAAGCAATCTCATTGCAATTCCGGAAGACTGGAAAGCGATCTCCCATCTTTGTGCCGAGGCCGCGTGCCAAGGTTCATCCATTGGCGGAACGCGGGTGCCCTACTCTGCCGGCGTCAGTTGCTCCCGGTTCAGCCGCACGGCCGCCGTCTCCCGCACGCGAACGCGGGCGCGGCGCTTGCGCCACCAGATCACGACGCCGGTGACAGAGAGCGCGGCGACCACGAGGCCCATCACCGAGATCAGGATACGCCCGAACAGTCCGACGATGCGCCCCGAATGCAGCGGAAACTGCGCCTGCACGAAGATGTCGGCGGCGGTGCCGACCCAGGGCAGCCGCTCGCCAATGGGGCGGCCGTCCTCGCTGTCGTAATAGAGCTGCGCCGGGCCGACGCCGCCGGCACCGTGATCGTCGCCGGGATGGAAGAACGCGGCGGCGTAGACGCCATGGGCCGGGCCGTAGCTGAGCGCGCCGACCGGGGTGGTCCAGCCTCGCGCCTTGCCGTCGGCGGCCGCGCGGGCAGCAATCTCGGCGAAGGTCATCTTGGGCTCGATCGGATTATCGAGATCGCGATAGGGCCGCTGCTCATAGGGTGTCGGGGTGTAGTTCGACACCATCTTCATCAGCGGCGAGAACACCTCGAAGTAGAGGTTCAGCGAAAACGCGGTGAAGGCGATGATGAACAGTACGCCCCACGTCCACAGGCTGAATGCGCGGTGGATGTCGAAATTGATCCGGTAGGCGCTGCCCGAGGTCTTGATGGTCCAGGCCGGCGCCCAGCGCGCCCAGAAGCCGCGCTCGAGCTGGCGCGTGACCTCAGGCGCCCGCGCGGCCTTGGCGCGCCGGCGCGAGGGCAGCGTCAGATAGAACCCGACGAAGCAATCGATGGTCCAGATGATGGCGATGATGCCGAGCACGCGCATGCCCCAGCGGTCGCTGCCCCAGAATTCCGGGATGTGCATCGTGTAGTGCAGCTTGTACAGAAACGAGACGAAGTTTTCCCGCGTGACGGGCCAGACCGCGCCCCAATAGCGCCGGCCGAGCTCCGCACCGGTGTTGGGATCAAGAAAGACCTGGTTGTAGTCGAGCGGGTAACGCTTGCCGGTCGCGGGGTCGATTCGCGGCATGACGAAGAACCACAGCGAGTGGCCCTGCTCCGGCGTCATGAAGAGGTAGACGACGCGCGCGCGGGGATCGCGCTGCTCGATCATCTTGGCAAGCTCGAGCGAGGGAATGGCCGGGCCCTTCGTCGAGACATCGAACAGATGGCTGTTCAGGACGTCGTCGAGCTCGTGATCCCAAGAGATGATCGCGCCGGTGATGCCGGAGAAGAACAGGAAGGCGGCCGTCAGCAGTCCCGCCCAGCGATGCAGTTTGCCGAATATCGCTCTCATCGCTCAGATCTCATTCCCACTGGGCCCGGCCCCTCATTTGCCGGACCGCTTTTCGATTGGACTCGCCGCCGGCAGTTCAGCCGGTGGGCCTTCGGCCTAACGCAGGGACAGTTGCAGTGCGAGAGGTCCGACATTAGAATTTATCGAGACTGGCCAATAAGCTGCGCGACAAAGCGTCCATGCGTGATCGGGTGTCGACGCAGCCGCGTGCGTTACGGCCAATCGGCAAAATTCAGCGTCGGTCTCGATCGCCCCGCTCTCGCGCGTGCCGCAACGCGCCGACGCCATACGCCCGGTGCCTCGCCGGTGTGCTTGCGGAAAAAGCGGCTGAAATAGGCGGTGTCCGTGAAGCCCAGCGCAAATGCGATCTGCTTGACGGCGATGGTTCCAGCCTCCAGCCGCGTCGCCGCTTCCCTGACGAGGCGCTGCTGAATCAGCTCGCTCGGCGAGCGCTTCAGCTCGCGGCTGCACAGCGCGTGCAGGCGATCCGGCGTGGTGCCGAGTAGCCTGGCGTAATCGCTGACGCGCAAGTGCTGTTGATAGCGCTCCTCGAGCAGCCTGCGGAACCGGCTCAGGATCTCGGTGCTGCTGCTCTCCTCGTTGCGGTTCCCATCGCCAGCGAACAGGCGCCAGAATCGCAGCACGCACAGCGTCAGCTCCGCCGACATGATCGACGCTGCACTACTGCGTGCGGGCGAGGCGATCTCGGCGGCGATCGCCGCGATCGAACGCGCGAACGTGGCCGCGAGATCGGCCTCGACCTGCAACGCCAGGATGCCGCCTGCGCCCTCGAGCGCGAGATAGGCCGCCTCCGCCGACGGCGGGAGATAGCGATGCCAGATACCGGCGCGCAATTGCAGCAGCTGCGCCGTCGTGCCTGCCGACACCTCCAGATAGTCGGCGGATCCCGCCGGGAGCCAGACCAGCGCGGATCCGACCGTCCGCATGGTCCTGCCGGCCTGACCGATCTCAGCGGTCCCGCCGCCGGGAAGGCAGAGCAGATGAATGAACGGACGGGCCGCTTTCGAGGTCAGCGTCCATCGCCGCGCGACGTAGTGCGCCGCGATCAGCTCGGCGCCCACAGGCACAGCCCCACTCGGGGCGGTTGCCGGTGCCGGATCTGGGCCCGCGACGCCTCGACGCACTTGGCCACCGAGACCAGAACCGTCCAATCTTTCACCGGATTTGTCCATTGTGCGAGCAAAGCTTGGGATGCTTGCTAGGTCAAGTCCGGGTGGCGGCCGGCTCAATGATGCCGCCCTAGAGAAAGTTGGGATCAAGAGGAAACGACCACTCACTGCGATGCCGACCATCGCTTGAGTGCAACAGGAGGGAGACACGATATGTTTTCAGCGAACCGTCGAACGTTGCTGCGCGTCGTTGGCCTTGCGGCTCTGGCCGGAACGCTGGGGACGTCCTCGGCCGATGCGCAGGAGAAGATCCGGATCGGCTACGCCATTTCCAAGACCGGTCCTTATGCCGGCGGCGCCGGCATCACCACCCTGCCCAACTATGAGCTGTGGGTGAAGGACGTGAATGCCGCCGGCGGCATCAAGCTCGGCGATAAGACGCTGCCGATCGAGGTGGTCGAATATGACGACCGCAGCAGCTCGGAAGAAGCCGTCAAGGCGATCGAGCGCCTCGCCAACCAGGACAAGGTCGATTTCATTCTTTCGCCGTGGGGCACGGGCCTCAATCTCGCGGTCGGCCCGACTCTGAACCGTCTGGGCTACCCTCACCTCGCGGTCACGTCAGTGACCGACAAGGCGCCGGAGCTTGCCAAGCGCTGGTCGAACGCGACGTTCTGGCTCGGGACGTCGGCCCAGATATCCGAGGGGCTCGCCGATCTGCTCGGCAAGCTGAAGAGCGAAGGCAAGATCGGGGCGAACATCGCGATGGTCAGCATCGCCGACCAGTTCGGCATCGAGCTGTCCGCCGCGGGCCGCGAGGCCTTCAAGAAGCACGGCTTCAAGCTCGGCTATGACAAGACCTATCCGATGGGCACGCAGGATCTCCAGCCTCTGTTGAAGGATGCGATCGCGTCGAACCCGGATGCGTTCGTCGCCTTCAGCTATCCGCCGGATACGATCGCGCTGACCGAGCAGGCGCAGCTGTTGAAGTTCAACCCGAAGGTTTTCTATGTCGGCGTCGGCACCGCGTTCCCGCTCTACAAGGGCAAGTTTGCCGCCAACAGCGACGGCGTGATGGGCATCGGCGGTTGGAATGCCGAGTCTCCGCAGCTGAAGGAGTATCTGGCGCGCCACAAGGCCACGACCGGCAAGGAGCCCGATCGCTGGGCGAGCTCGATCACCTATGCGAGCCTGCAGGTGCTCCAGCAGGCGATCGAAAAGGTCGGCAAGCTGGATCGCACCGCTGTCGCGGCGGAAATCCGTGCGGGCACATTCGAGACCATCATCGGCAAGGTCAAGCTGAAGGACGGGCTGCTGCAGGAGGTCTGGAGCGTCGGACAGTGGCAGAACGGCGAGTTCTACGCCCTCGCGCCAACCTCGCTGACGGGCGCGCGCGCCGCGGTCGTGCCCAAGCCGCAGTGGCAGTAAGGCTGGTTGGCAGGCCTTGCGTCGGCGAGGCCTGCCTGCCGTCCGCTCAAGGGGACGCCGCTTCATGTTGCTCGTCGACATCATCCTGCCGGGCCTCGTGCTCGGCGGCATGTACGCGCTGATCGCGCTCGGGCTGACGCTGCAATATGGCGTGGCGCGGATCATGAACCTCTCCTATGGAGAGTCGCTGGTCGCGGCCGCCTTCGGCGCGTTCTCGCTCTACGGCGGCCTTGGGCTGAGCCCGCTCGCGGCGCTGCTGCTGGCGGTCCCGGTCGCGATGGTGCTGAACTGGCTGCTATATCGCTTCCTGCTGGAACGGCTGATGCGGCGCGGCAAGGACCGGGGCGCACAGGAGATCGACAGCATCCTCGTCACCTTCGGCGTTCTGTTCGTGATCCAGGGCGCCATGCTGGTCGCCTTTGGCGGCCAGTACTACAGCTACAGCTATCTCTCCATTCCGCTGACGATCATGGGCTCGACGCTTGCCGTCAATCGGCTCGTCGCGCTGCTGTTCGCGGCGCTGGTCGGCGGCGCCGTCTATCTCGCCCTCACCCGCACCCGGATCGGCACTGCGGTACGCGCCATCGCCGTCGATGCCAACGCCGCGCGTCTCGTCGGCATCGACGTCGCGGCCCTGTCGGGGCTGGCGTTTGCCTTCGGCGGCGGCCTCGTCGCCGTCGGCGGTGTGCTGATCAGCATGTTCCTCACCTTCAATGCCGCGATGGGCGTGGTCTTCACGATGAAGGCGCTGGTCGTCGTCATCATGGGCGGTGTCGGCAACGTCATCGGCGCGCTGGTCGCCGGGCTGCTGCTTGGTGTGGTCGAGACCGCGGTGGCGCGGCTGGTCGATCCCGGTCTGACGCTGGCTGCGACCTACGCACTGTTTCTCGGCGTGCTCGTGATCAAGCCCACCGGCCTGTTCGGCAGGGCGGCGTCATGACGGGGCCCGTCCGCATTCTGCTGTGGTGCGCCGGCCTCGCCCTCGCCGCATGCCTCGTCACCTATCCGCTCTATGCCAACGGCTATTATCTCGCGCTCGGCATCAGCGTGCTCTATTTCACGATCCTGGCGACCGCGTGGGCGATGTTCTCGGGCCCGACGCGCTACATCTCGCTTGCAACGGTCGCGTTCTTCGGGCTCGGCGCTTACACGGCTGCGGTGCTCGGCGAGACCATGCCTTGGCCGGTCGTGCTGCTGGCCGCAGCCGGCGTGGGCGCACTCACCGCCGCAATCACCGGGCTTTCGACGCTGCGGCTGTCCGGAATCTATTTCGTGATCTTCTCCTTCGGCCTGGCCGAGCTGATCCGGCAGCTCGTGATCTGGTACGAGGTCAACATCCACAAGTCGGTCGGCCGCTATCTCTTCAGTGCGGTGACGCAGGACGTTCTCTACTGGCAGCTCCTCGGTTTGACCACGATCGTCTTCCTGGTGGGGTGGATGCTCGGGCGCTCGCGCTACGGGCTGGCCCTGCGCGCCATCGGCGCCGACGAGACCGCGGCGAGCCATTCCGGCATCGATGCCACGCGGATCAAGCTCGGCGTCTTCATTCTGAGCGCGACCTTCATGGCGGTGACCGGCGCGGTGATGGCGCCACGCTGGACCTATATCGATCCGGCCATTGCGTTCAATCCGACCATCTCGTTCCAGGTCGTGATCATGGCCCTGCTGGGCGGCGCGGGCTCGCTGTTCGGGCCCGTGCTGGGCGTCATTCCCCTGGTCCTGCTGTTCGAGGTGCTGACGGCGACGCTGCCCAACCATTTCAGCATCGTGCTCGGCGTCATCTTCGTGTTCATCGTGATGGTGTTGCCGAACGGCGTGATCGGCCTGTTCGGGGCGGGCCGCTGGCGTGTTCCGGCCGGCGGTCCCGCCGCCGCGCCCGCCCGCGCGGGCGATGCACCGCTGCTCGCGGTCGACGGCGTCAGCAAATCGTTCAGCGGACTACGCGCCGTCGACGGTGTCAGCTTCACAGTCACGCCGGGCGAGATCATCGGCATCATCGGCCCGAACGGATCCGGCAAGACGACGCTGTTGAATACGCTGTCCGGGGCGCTGCGGCCCTCCTCGGGCACGATCCGGCTGGGCGGCATCGTCCTCAACGGTATGCGCGCGCACCAGATCGCGCGCCTTGGCCTTGCGCGCACGTTCCAGCTGGTGCGCGTGATGCCGGACCTGACGGTGGCCGAAAACGTTGCGGCGGCGCGGCTGTTCTCGACGACGAACGGCTCGGGCGCAACGGCAAGCGAGCTGCTGGACCTCGTCGGGCTCGGCAAGCTGCAGGAAACGCCCGCGAGCGAGCTGACCTATATCGACCAGAAGCGGCTCGAGCTTGCCCGCGCGCTGGCGCTGCAGCCGCGCCTCGTGCTGCTCGACGAATGGCTGGCGGGCCTCAACCCGAGCGAGCTCGAGACCGGCATCGCGCTGATCGCGAAATTGCGCGATCGCGGCCTCACCATCATCATGGTCGAGCATGTCATGGATGCGATTCGAGCGCTGTGCAGCCATTGCATCGTCATGAATGCCGGCAGCGTGATCGCGCGCGGCGCGCCGGAGGCCGTGTTGTCCGATCCAAAAGTCGTTGCAGCCTATCTCGGAGGCGACGATGCTTGAGGTCGCCGCCCTCTCCCATTTCTATGGCAAGCACCAGGCTCTCGCCGACATTGCGCTCGCTATTGGGCAAGGCGAGATCGTCGCGATCCTCGGCGCCAACGGCGCCGGCAAGTCCACCTTGCTCAAGAGCATCGCCGGGCTGGTCAAGCCTGCCCCCGGCGCAACGATCCGGTTCGAGGGACATCACATTGGCGAGCTGCCCGCCCACCTGATCGTGGAGCGCGGCATCGCGCTGGTGCCCGAAGGCCGCGGCGTATTCGGCGATTTGACGGTTGCCGAGAATCTGCAGCTCGGCGCCTACCCCGCCCGCGCCCGCGCAGGCGAGGCAGACCGGCTCGCGAGGATCCTGCGACTGTTCCCGCGCCTTGCCGAGCGTATGGCCCAGGCCGTTCGCACCATGAGCGGCGGCGAGCAGCAGATGGTGGCGATCGGCCGGGCGCTGATGTCGAACCCGCTGCTGCTCCTGCTCGATGAGCCTTCGCTCGGCCTGTCGCCCCTGCTCAGCCGCGAAGTGTTCCGTGCACTGGCGGAGATCCGTAGCAGCGGCCTCAGCGTGTTGCTGGTCGAGCAGAATGCGCGGGCGAGCCTCGACATCGCCGACCGTGTCTACCTGATCGAGTCCGGCCGCAACGCCGGCAGCGGGCCGGCCAGTGCGATGAAGAACGATCCGGAGGTCCAGCGCGCCTATCTCGGCAAGGCCCGCGCGGCCCCGTCCCCACCATAATCGCTCAATCCCGCCTGCAACCTTTGGAGTGCATCATGAACGCGATCGACCTTCTCATCGGCGGCAAGGACCAGTCGGCCAGCCATCAGCGTACCTTCCAGCGCCACAACCCGATCTCCGGCGACGTCGCGACGATCGTGGCGGCGGCCTCGATCGACGACGCGATGCGGGCCGCGGACGCTGCGGCCGCCGCCTTCCCGGCCTGGTCGCAGCTTGGCCCGTCCGAGCGCCGCAAGCGGCTCAATGCGGCCGCCGACATCCTCGCACGCCGGGCCGCGGAATTCACCGCGCTGATGGTCGCCGAAACCGGCGCCACCGCGGGCTGGGCCGGATTCAACGTGCACCTGGCCGAAGGCATGTTGCGCGAAGCCGCGGCCATGACGACGCAGATATCCGGCGAGGTCATTCCGACCGACAAGCCCGACAATCTCGCCATGGCGTTTCGCCAGCCGGTTGGCGTCGTGCTCGGCATCGCGCCGTGGAACGCGCCTGTGATCCTCGGCGTGCGCTCGGTCGCGATGCCGCTCGCCTGCGGCAACACCGTGGTCCTGAAGGCGTCCGAGATGAGCCCCGGCGTGCATCGGCTGATCGGAAGCTGCCTGGCCGAGGCCGGCCTCGGCGACGGCGTCGTCAATGTCGTGACCAACGCGCCAGAAGATGCGCAGGCGGTGGTCGAGGCGTTGATCGCCCATCCCGCGATCCGCCGCGTCAACTTCACCGGCTCGACCCGCGTCGGCCGCCTCATCGCACTGGCATGTGCAAAGCACCTGAAGCGCGCGCTGCTGGAACTTGGCGGCAAGGCCCCGCTCGTCATCCTCGACGATGCCGACCTCGACGCCGCCGTGAATGCGGCAGCGTTCGGCGCCTTCATGAACCAGGGGCAGATCTGCATGTCGACCGAGCGGATCGTCGTCGACGACAAGGTGGCGGACGCCTTCATCGCCAAGTTCGCCGCCAAGGCCAGGAGCCTTCCCTTCGGCGATCCACGCAAGGGCAATGTCGTGCTCGGCTCGCTGGTCAGTGACGCCGCCTGCGAGCGCGTCCGGGGCCTGATCGACGATGCCGTCGCCAAGGGCGCCGTGCTCGCTGCCGGCGGCCACGGCAGCGGCACCATCATGCCCGCCACCATCGTCGATCATGTCACGCCGGCGATGCGGATCTATGGCGAGGAGAGCTTTGGTCCGGTCGTGACCGTGGTGCGCGTGAGCGGGGTGGACGAGGCCGTGCGCGTGGCCAATGACACCGAGTACGGCCTCTCCTCGGCCGTGTTCGGCCGCGACATCGCCCGTGCGCTCGGCGTTGCCAGGCGGATCGAGGCGGGCATCTGCCACGTCAACGCCCCGACCGTGCATGACGAGCCTCAGATGCCGTTCGGCGGCACCAAGGCGTCAGGCTACGGCCGCTTCGGTGGCAAGGCCGCCATCGACGAGTTCACCGAGCTGCGCTGGGTCACCGTGCAGACCGGGCCCCGGCACTATCCGTTCTGATCGGGCGGAAGGAACAGGTCCGGCCTCCAAGGCCGGACCGTCCTCGCGTTGTGCTCACCAGCGGTAGGTCAGCCTGGCGATGGCTTTCCGCCCTTCCGCGTAGAAGCAGCCCGACATGCTGTAACATGAGGCGACATAGCGGGTGTCGGCGAGATTGGTGACGTTCAGCGCCAGGCGCCAATTGTCCCTGTTGTAGGCCAGCAGCGCGTCGAGAACGGTCGACGATCCCACCTTGAACGTGTTGGCCTCGTCGCCCCAGGTCGCGCCGACATAGCGGATGCCGCCGCCGAACTGCAGGCCGGCGAGCGGCCCGTTCTGCAGCGTATAGTCGCTCCACAGCGAAGCGCGGTTGAGCGGCACCGTAGTTGGCGCCTTGCCGACATTCACCGGATCCTGCGTGACCATGGCGTCGACATAGGCATAGGCGGCGCGCAGGTTCCAGCCATCGGCGAGCGACATCGTGCCTTCGAGCTCGATGCCGCGCGACTTCACCTGCCCGATCTGTTCGTAAAAGGTGGCCGCGGGCACGTACACAGCGACGTTATCGCGCGTCAGGTCGAAGGCGGCGAAGGTGAACAGCGCGTTCCAGCCGATCGGCTGATACTTGACGCCGACCTCGTATTGGACGCCGGTCTCGGGATTGAGCATTTGTCCGCCAAACCCGGTCGCGAGCAGCGGCAGGAACGATTCCGAGTAGCTGAAATAGGGCGCGATGCCGCTATCGAAATTGTACATCACGGCGGCTCGGCCGGTGAAGGCCGAGGCGTCCTTCGCGGCCGTGGTATTGGCGATACCGTTATCGACCTGCGTGGTCACGAAATCCTGGCGGCCTCCGAGCTGGAACGAGAGCCGGCCGAGCTTGATCTGATCCTGCGCATAGACGCCGACCTGGGACTGCTTGACGCCGGTGTTGTCGTACATGGCGCCAATGGCGTAGTCGTAGCTGTAGTTCGGGTTGAAGACGTTGATCTCGGGGGACGAGGTCGTGACGCTGAAGGCGGTGTCGCGGAAGGAGGTGTTGCGATAGTCGACGCCAACCAGCGTGGTGTGGCTGAGAATGCCGGTGGTGAACTTGCCCTGGAGCTGGTTGTCCACGGCGAACGAGTTGATGTAGGAGTTGCTGTAGCTGCCATAGCGCGCGAGCTGCCCTGCGGCTTCGTTGGTATAGCCGCCGCCATAAAACACCTTCTCCTCGTTGTGCTGATAGGCGTAGCGCAGATTTTGCCGGAACGTGACGTTGTCGGTGAAATTGTGCGCGAGCTGGTAGCCGACGGTTGCGATCTCGGTGTTGAATGCGTCGAAGCCCGGCACGCCCGCGAAGAACGAGACCGGGATGGTGCGGCCGTTGTTCGGCCAAACCGTGCCCGAGGCCGGCAGGAACTGAAGGCCCCACCCTGCCCGGTCCCGCTGATAGTTGGCGAGCAGGGTGATGGTGGTGTCCTCGTTCGGCTTGAAGGTGACGGCGGGCGCGATGAAGACGCGATTGTCCTTGCTGAAATCGACCTGGGTCTCGCCGTCGCGCACGACGCCGGTCAGGCGCCACAGCACCGTGCCTTCCTTGTTGGCGGCGCCCCCCATGTCGAACTGGCCCTGATAGCGGTTGAAGCTGCCACCCGAGATCGAGACCTCGCCGAACTGCTGCGCCGTCGGCAGCTTGGTCACGTAGTTGAGAACGCCGCCTGTGCCGCTGCCGCCATACATCGCGGAGGACGGACCCTTGAGCACCTCGATACGCTCGGCCCCATAGGGCTCGAGGCCATTGAAGTGCACGTAGTTGCTGGAGGGAATCCGCAAGCCGTCGACGAAGAGGCCCGGCATCGTCATGTCGAAGCCGCGGATCTGGAGGCCGCCGAAGCGGGTGTCCGAGCCGCCATTGACGTCGCCGCTGACGCCGGCGGTGTAGCGCAAGGCCTCGCCGATCGAGACCGCGCCCTGGTTTCTGATCTGGTCGGTGGTGATGACCGACACCGACTGCGGCGTTTCGATCAAGGGCGTATCGGTCTTGGTGGCGGTGCCGCTGCGCGTCGCGACGAAACCGCGTACCGGTCCGTTGGCGCGTTCGCTCGTGGCACCGTTCGATGCTGCCGACTGAGTGGGCGCGGCCTGCTGCGCCGGGCCCCGACGATTGGCGCGTGCGGTTCGCGCCGCCGCAGCCCGTCGCGACGACGCAATCGCCGCTGGACGGGTGCGCTGCGTCGGCGCTTCGACGGTGACAGAGGGAATCTGCGTCTGGGCTTGGGCAGAGCCGAAGGGCACGGCGAGAGCGAGTGTGCTGGCCGCACCGAGGAAGAGCATCTGGATTTGTCGGCGGCGCGTGTTCTTACGCGAAGAAGGTTGGAAATCGGTCACGTCTGTTGAGCCCCACGCACTGCCGGCTTTGCCGGTATCGATCTTGATGGCCCGCCCTAACTCAGGCGGTTTCGGAGTGCGATAGGAACGGCGTTAGAATTTCTCCAGACGTGTGCACAGCACGTGCGACGCATGCGCTCATGCGCGCTGCTTCTTTGGGATTGGAATGCTTCTAGAATGTTTCTGTCAGTGTGTCAGGACCCGACCGCGTGCCACGGCCGCGTCGCGCAATCAGTGTTGCGACCAAAGCCAAGGGTGCGAGCGGATGAAGGTCACGTCCGGTCCGCGTGACAACAGGTCGTGCTCTTCTCGCCAGCCAGCACGCTGCGGCTGTTGCGGTCCGGCGGAAGGTCGCCAGCCGCATTCGCCGCAAAGAATCCGGTTGGCTTCAACACGAAGCCGGCATATTCCACCGGCATGATCGGAAAGTCTTCGGGCTTGCAGACATGGGTGTGGCCGAAGGAGTGCCACACCACGATGTCGGCATTCTCGATATTGCGATTCTGCGCGGCATAGCGCGGCAGGCCGTCGCCGCCGGCGTGAACGTTGGGATAGTCGCCGCTGGCATATTTCTCGGCCGGATCGAATGCAGTTACCCAGACATGCTTGGTGGCGAAGCCGCCGCGCTTGCGCACGTAACTACCCTCCTGGGCCAGCATCAGCGGGCTGGGATTGACGACGAACTTGTAGGCCGGTGCACCGCCGACCGAGTTGATCTCGTTCGGATTACTGATCTTCCAGAACCGGCCGGTCTCGCCATTGGCGACCGCTGCGGCGTCGCGCTCGCGCGACAGCACGCGCGTGGTGGTGTCGAACACGTTGCCGTGCGGATTGTCGTCGCCCCAGGGCCGCGGCACGAACTCGTGCTCCGTCACCGTGTTACCGCCGCCATCGAGATCCATATGCAGGCGGACGTTGAAGAAGTGCTGGTGCGTGGGGCCGCCGAGATTATCGTCGACCATGCCGCCCCATCGGTACTTTTCGCCCGGCCGCACCGCGGCAGTCTGGATGATGCCGGTGAGTTTCGTCTCCAGCTGAATCGTGCCGTCCTGATAGAGATACCAGTAGAAGCCGTAATCGTAATTGCCGACGGTGGCGAAGAACGAGATCACGAGCCGCCGGGATCTCCGCACCTCGAACAGGCCGTTGCGAAACTCGTAGTGCTTCCAGGCAATCCCGTAATCCTCCTCATGCATGCAGATCGCGTTCTGCATGACGAAGGGCTCGCCCTTGTTGTCGGCGGCAGGCACGTCGAAATAGTGGATGTTGCCGAGGCAGTCGCAGCCCAGCTCCAGCGCGTTGGCGAGCATGCCGAGCCCGTATTCGCCGGCATCGAAGGCCGACTTCCAGAAGTGGCTAGCGGTCGGATCGGCGTAAGGCACCACCATCTCGGTAACGCTGGCGCGGTGGATCAGCGACCGCTTACGCGCGCCGTCCTGGTAGGCGAGCTGATGCAGCACGAGGCCCTCGCGCGGCGTGAAGCCCACGCGGAAGCTCCATTTTTGCCAGTCGACTTTCCAACCGTCGACCTTGAAGCTCGGCCCATCCGGCTGCTCGATATGCAGCGGCTTGATGTCGGTGCGCGGGTTTGGCACCTCATGCGCGCCGTAGTTCCGTTTCTTGCGCGGAATCGGCACAATCGGATCTTCATCCGTGAGCTCGATGATCTTGCGCCCGATGAGGTCGACCACAGCGACCACGCCCTCGATCGGATGGGCGTAGCCGTTGTCCTGAAGGTGCTCGCGAAAATAGCTGACGGCCCGCACGATGCGGGCGCCGCGCTCGAACGCTTTGTCGAAGAATCCGGAGGAGAACGGGTCGACCTGGACCAGCTCGATGTCCTTGTCGGTCAGCCCGCGCC
Organism: Bradyrhizobium sp. NBAIM01; assembly: GCF_020194115.1. NCBI lineage: Bacteria > Pseudomonadati > Pseudomonadota > Alphaproteobacteria > Hyphomicrobiales > Nitrobacteraceae > Bradyrhizobium > Bradyrhizobium sp. NBAIM01. Next base: position 65,210 of record NZ_JADYVU010000009.1, read on the forward strand.
GAACCATCGCCGCCCGCCAAGCGGGATCGGCCTTCACCACGGCATCGCACTTGAAGAACTCTTCCAGCATCACCGGCGGCTGCCCATAGGGCGCCTCGCGATTCGGCACGACCTTGCGGCCGACGATCTCGCCGCGGCCGAGGTCGACGATATGCTCGATCGCCTCGCCCGTGGCGACGTCGAGCGTCAACGCGAAGGCACGGCGTCCCACCTCGCCTGAAGCCAGCTCCTGCTTGGTCGGCTCCTCCAGCCGCACCGTCGGGAAACGGCAGTTCGCCGCTGAGGCGGCCGCCGCCCGCACCAAAGCGCAAGCCGCGGTGATCTCGTCGGCCGTCAGCGGATCGAGCGGATGCGGTGTCGCGGTCTGCGCTTGCGGTTGGGCTTTGGCGGTTTCAAGCATGAGGACGTCCAAATATCAGGCGAGATGTGCGGTGATGGCGCGGAAGGCAGCAAACCAGCGCTGGTCGATCGACACGTCCATCGCCTTGGGCTGTGTTGCGAGCTTGACGATGACGGTGTCGGAGTCGAGGTCGACATAGAGGTGCTGGCCGTGAATGCCGATCGCGGTGAGCGCGTTGCGCGAAGGATCGATGGTGAACCATTTGCTGCGGTAGCGCGCGCCCGGGAAGAACTCGGCGAGGTCGCCATCGGCCCACGCCTTGGGATCACCGTTCTCGCGGATATCGTCGATCCACCAGCCCGGCACCACCTGCCGGCCCTCGACGACGCCGCGGCAGCGGATCATCTCCCCGAAGCGGACGAGATCGCGCGCGGTGACCGAGATGCCGCCGGCAATGCGGCCCATGCCGTGGCTATCGAGTGTGAGAGAGCCGTCCTCCTCCGCGCCCAGGGGCTGCCAGAGAAACTCGGAGAGAATAAGATGGTAGGGCATCCCGCAGGCGCGTTCATACACCCAGCCGAGCACCTCGGTATTGGGCGAGACGTAGTGGAACACCTTGCCGTGCGGTTTGCCGCTGCCGCGCAGCGTCGTCAGATAAGCGCGCTGATGGCTGGGCTCGACGTCCGGCGGCGGCACGTCCCAACCCGAGGAGAACCGATAGCGCGCGAGGTCGCCGGCGGGGTCCTCGTAATCCTCCTCGAACTTGATGGCCACGGCCATGTCGAGCAGGTTGCGGACGGTGCAGCCGGCGTAGACCGATGTCTCTAGCTCCGGCACGTAGCGCAGCACCCTCGCCTCCGGATCGACCAGGCCGCGCGCGGCCAGCACGCCGCCGAGCGTGCCAGCGATCGCCTTGCTGATCGAGCAGATCAGATGCGGCGTGGTCGCGCTCATGCCGTCGCCGTACCATTCATGGATCAGCGTGCCCTGATGCATCACGAGGAGCGTGTCGGCAAAGGTTTCGCGCAGCGCGCATTCGATCGTGGTCGCTTTGCCATCAGGCCCGGTGAAGCCGAGCTTTGCCAGTTCGCGCGGGGCGCTTCTCATTGGCGTCGGCCGGGCGGAGCGGCGAATCTCTGCGGTCGGCAGCACTTCGCGGGTGTGGGTAAAACCCCAGCGGATCGCGGGAAAGCTGCGCCAATTGGCGCGCGTCACCTGAGCCTCGGGTACGGGCGGGCTGCCGCGCATGACATCGGTCGGTCGCATCTCGATCCCTCCGCGAAGCGCCGTCCCGGCAGCGATGTCGGAACGGCAGGACGGAAGCCTGCACCGCGGCGCTGTCAGGCGTTATCGAGATCCAGCAATATTTTGCTGGACAGTGTCTCTGGCCGTGCCAGTCTGGCGTGGTTCCTGCTCGCTGCTCGGCTCAAGGATTTTCGACGTACTGCCATGGCCTTAACGGCAAATCTTCCGATTCAGGACTCGGCTGCGGGCCTGCTCCAGGCGAACAGCACGGATGTCGATGAGCATTGCGCAAGCCTCGGCCGCTGGCGGCTGAGCTACGATCAGATCAGCGCCGGCGCGTTCCGGGGCAGTTTCACGCAACTCTCCTTGCGGCGGCTGGAGGTGTTCTGCGAGATCACCAGCCAGCAGGTCCGCCAATATGGCCAGCTTGGCGCCGACAGTTTTGGCATCGGCCTGCCCTGGCACGGCGATGGCGAGCTCAGCTTCAACGGGACCGGTGCCAGCGGCGCCCGCGTCCTCGCCAGCATCGACGCCGAGATCGACATGTGTACCCCGAAGGCCTTCGAGCTGCGCGGCGTCGTTGCCAGCACGGTGTTGATCGCAGAGCTCGCCGCCCGGCTCGACATCGAGCTGCCGCGCACCGCCTGGCACCGGCTGCAGGTGATCGAAATGGCGGAAGCGCCGGTCGCGCGGCTGCGGGCGCATCTGGCCGCCATTCAAGCGACGATCACGACCGCTCCGGCAACGTTCAACGATCCGGCGGCGAGGCAGGCCCTGGAAGATGCCCTCCTCGTCGAGATCATGGACATGCTGCCGACCGCACGCCCGAGCGATCCCGGCCGCAGCGCGGCGGCTCGGAAGCGAACCGTGGATCGTGCCCGCGAGCTGATGCATGGCAGGGGCGATCGCTCGCTCTCGCTGCTGGAGGTCTGCAAGGCCGTCGGCGCCAGCCCGCGCAAGCTCGGCTATTGCTTCCAGGAGGTTTTGGGCACGAGCCCGATGCACTATTGGCGCGCGATGCGACTGAACCGTGTGCGGCGCGATCTCAAGGGCGCCGGCGGCAACGAGACCTCGGTCTACGACGTCGCGGTGCAGCACGGATTCTGGCACTTCAGCCAGTTCTCGCTCGACTACAAGCGTCACTTCGGCGAGCTGCCCTCGCAGACGCTGCGTCGCGCGAGGTGTGCCGCCTGATCGGATTCAGCGATGCCGCAGCCGGCGGTTGACCCGGCGCGCCAGGTAATCGCCGGCGCTCTGGACTATCTGCACCAGTGCGATCAGCACGACCACGACGGCCAGCATCATCTCCGGCATGAAGCGCTGATAGCCGTAGCGGATGCCGAGATCGCCAAGACCGCCGCCGCCGACTGCGCCGACCATCGCGGAATAGCCGAGCAGGCTGACCACCGCGAGCGTCAGCGCCAGCAGCAGGCCGGGCAGCGCCTCCGGGATCAGGACCTTGAGCACGATCTGAAGGGGCGAAGCGCCGAACGAGGACGCGGTCTCGATCAGGCCGCCGTCGACCTCGCGGATTGCAGCCTCGACGAGGCGCGCGATGAACGGCGTCGAGGCGATGGTCAACGGCACGATAGCGGCGGTCGAGCCGATCGAGGTGCCGGCAACGAGGCGCGTGAACGGGATGATGGCGACGACGAGGATGATGAAGGGCGTCGAGCGCGTCGCATTGACGACGATGCCGAGCACGCGATTGACGATGGGCGCCGCGAACAGCTCGCCTTTGCGGCTGGTGGCCAGGAACACGCCGAGCGGCAGGCCGAAGGCGGTGCCGAGCAACGCCGCGATGCCGACCATGTACAGGCTTTCGAAGGTAGCCTGGACGATCAGGTTGATGAGTTCAGGCGACATAGCCGAGACGCTCCGCCGAGAATTGATATCGAGAGAGCCAGGCGAGCGTCCGCGTCACCGCGTCCTCGCCGCCGGGAATTCCGAGCGTCAGCGAGCCGACATGCTGGCCGCCGATCTCGTCGATGCGCGCCGACAGCAGCGACACGTCGAGCGCTAGCTCACGCGCGAGCCGCGCCACCACGGTGTCGCCGGCCCCTGCCCCGCGCACCTGGACCCGGATCACGGCCTGCCCGCCGGCAGGCCGCTCCGAAACGATCCGGCTCGCCAGCGACACCGGCAGGCTGTCGCCGATCACCTCCGCCAGGAAGGATTGCGTGATCGGATGTCTTGGCTGCGTGAAGATGTCGGAGACGTGACCACTCTCGACGACGCGGCCGGCGTCCAATACCACCACCTCCTTGGCGAGCTGGCGCACCACGGACATCTCATGCGTGATCAGCACGATGGTCACGCCGAGCTCGCGGTTGATGTTCGCAAGCAGATCGAGGATCGCGCGCGTGGTCTGCGGATCGAGTGCCGAGGTCGCCTCGTCCGACAGCAGCACGCTTGGCCGCGTCGCCAGCGCGCGGGCGATGCCGACGCGCTGCTTCTGGCCGCCGGACAGTTCGGAAGGATAGCGGTCGTGCTTGTCGGCGATGCCGACCAGCGCGAGCAGCTCGGCGACGCGGGCCTTGATGTCGGCATTGGTCCAACCGGCGATCTCAAGCGGCAGCGCGATGTTGTCGGCCGCGGTGCGCGAGGACAGCAGGTTGAAATGCTGAAAGATCATGCCGATCGAGCGCTGCGCCAGCCGCAGCTCGCGGCCGGCCAAGGCCGAGATATCGCGGCCGTCGACGATCACGCGGCCCGTGGTCGGCTTCTCCAAGCCGTTGATCAGCCGGACCAGGCTCGACTTGCCGGCGCCAGAGCGGCCGATCACGCCGGTGATGGAGCCGCGCGGAATGGCGAAGTCGATGTCTTGCAGCGCGTTGACGCCGGGCTTGCCGCGATAGGCCGGATAGGTCTTGGAGATGCCGGCGAAACGAACCATCGCGTCCGGCTCGGCGGGCGCGGGTGAAATCGCTTCGAGCGTTTCGATCGGTCGTCCGATCGCGAGCGATTGGCGGGCATTCATGGAGATGGCCTTCATGCACGATAGCTTGGTCACCCAGATGCCCAGAGCAAATGGGAACCGGTCGCGTCTGCGACGGGGTGAGAATGGCGACGAGGGCTCGATCGAGCGCGCTGCACCGCAGCACGCACCTTCGCTCTTTCTGGTCTTCCTTGCAATCTCAGATATTTGGAAGGACTTGGAGGAAGTTTTCCCGATCGCCTCCTGGCGGAGAAGATTATCCGCCGACTATCGGCGCTGTGATCACCGACCCCGGAACCGCGGCTTGCGGCGCGTCAGGAACGCCTCCACGCCCTCCTTGTGGTCCTCGCTGAGGCTGGCGAGCGCGAACTGATCGACATCCATGTGGCTCGCAAGGTCGTCCAGCGCATGCGCGAGCCGGTTGACGGTCAGCTTGGTCATGGCGACGGACAGCGGCGGCTGCGCGGCAACCTTGCGGGCAAGCTCCATGGCGGCATCGAGCGCATGGCCGGGATCCGCCACCTGCTCGACGAGCCCCCATTCATAGGCCTCGTCCGCGCTGATACGCTGGTCGGCCAGGATCACCGCCTGCTTGGTACGAGCCGGCCCGATCAGATGCAGCATGCGCGGAATGCTCTGCCAGCTCATATTCATGCCGAGCCCGATCTCGGGCACGCGCAGATGCGCATCGCGCCCCATCACCCGGAAATCGAGCGCCACGGCCAGCGCGACACCGCCGCCGACGCAAAAGCCTTCGATCGCGGCGATGGTGATCTGCTCCATGTCCTGCCAGGCTTGGGTGAGGCGCGGCCCGAGCTTGAGGTGCCGCCGCAGCGCGCCGAGGTCCATCTCCTTGCGCGAGCGTCCCTCGGCGTCCTTGAGATCGAAGCCGGCGCTGAAGGCGCCCGAGCTGCCGGTCAGCACGACGACCGAGGTCGCTGCATCGTCCTCGAAGCTGCGCGCGGCCGCCGTGAGCTGGCGCAGCGCCTCCGGCGAGAGCGCGTTGATGCCGTCGCCGCGGTCGAAGCGCACGACCGCGATCCGCCCCTCCGGCCCGAGACCCTTCTCGATCTTCACGTAATCGGTCACCATCATCTCCACGCTGTTTGCGGGATGCTAGCGTACAAATGCCCTCACGCATACGTGCCAGGACTGCGCTGCAACGAGCCCTCGACAGCCCCTAGCCATTGCGCCTATCTTCCGCGGCATGAGCCAAGATCACGACCATCATCACCACGATCACGATCATTCCGAGCTGTCCGAGACCGAGCTGCGCGTGCGCGCGCTCGAGACGATCCTGACCGAAAAAGGCTATGTCGAGCCGGCTGCGCTCGACGCTATCATCCAGGCCTATGAGACCAAGATCGGCCCGCACAATGGCGCGCGCGTGGTCGCCAAAGCCTGGACCGATCCGGCGTTCAAGACGGCGCTGCTGCAGGACGGCTCCAAGGCGATCGGCACGCTCGGCCATGTCAGCCGCGTCGGCGATCATCTCGTCGTGGTCGAGAACACGCCCGAGCGGCACAACATGGTCGTGTGCACACTGTGCTCCTGCTACCCCTGGGAAATGCTCGGGCTGCCGCCGGTCTGGTACAAGGCCGCGCCCTACCGCTCGCGTGCGGTGAAGGACCCGCGCGGCGTGCTCGCCGATTTCGGCGTCGCGCTGCCGAAGGACACCGAGATCCGGGTGTGGGATTCCACCGCCGAGACGCGCTTCCTGGTGCTGCCGATGCGCCCCGCGGGCACGGAAGGCTGGAGCGAGGAGCAGCTCGCCGAGCTCGTGACGCGCGACTCCATGATCGGCACCGGTTTCCCAAGGACGCCGGGAGCACCCTCGTGAACGGCGTGCACGACATGGGCGGCATGGACGGGTTCGGCAAGGTCGAGCCTGAGCAGAACGAGCCGATGTTTCACGAGGAATGGGAGTCGCGCGTGCTGGCCATGGTGCGCGCGATGGGCGCGGCCGGCGCCTTCAACATCGACACCTCGCGCTTCTATCGCGAGACCTTGCCGCCGCACGTCTATCTGTCGAGCTCCTATTACAAGAAGTGGTTTCTGGGGCTCGAGGAGATGCTGATCGACAAAGGCTATCTCACCCGCGAGGAGGTCGCCGCCGGCCATGCGATGCAGCCTGCAAAGGCGCTCAAGCACGGCAAGTTCGACCGCGCCAATGTCGAGCGCGTGATGGTGCGCGGCAAGTTCGGCCGCCCTGCCCCGGCTCCGGCGAAATTCAACATCGGCGATCGCGTCCGCGCCAGGAATATTCATCCAGCCACGCACACGCGGCTGCCGCGCTATGTCCGTGGCCATGTCGGCGTGGTCGAGCTGAACCATGGCTGCCACGTGTTTCCTGACACGGCGGCGATGGAGCGCGGCGAGAACCCGCAATGGCTCTATACCGTGGTGTTCGAGGGCCGCGACCTCTGGGGCGAGGACGGCGATCCCACGCTGAAGGTCTCGATCGACGCTTTCGAGCCCTATCTGGAGCCGGCGTGATGAGCGGCGCGCTTGCGGCCGCCGCGACGGCGGCGATCCCGAGCATTCCGTGCGACGACGACGGCCCGGTGTTCCGAGCGCCCTGGGAGGCGCATGCCTTCGCGATGGCCTTGAGCCTGCACGAACGCGGCGTATTCACCTGGCCGGAATGGGCCGCAGCACTCGCAGACGAGATCAAGCGCGCCCAGGCCGCGGGCGATCCTGACACCGGCGAGACCTACTATCTGCACTGGCTCGCCACGCTGGAGGGCCTCGTCGCCCGCAAGGGCGTCGCGTCGATGGAGACGCTGCACCGCTATCGGAATGCGTGGGACCACGCCGCGGATCGCACGCCACACGGCAAGCCGATCGAGCTCAGGCCAGAGGATTTTGGCTAGCTGATTGCTCCGTCGTCATTGCGAGCGCAGCGAAGCAATCCAGAATCCCTCCGCGGTGGCAGTCTCGATTGCTTCGTCGCAAGGGCTGCTGGCAATGACGACAGAGCGAGCCTACCGTCCCGCCACGTACTCGTTCCACCCCTTCGCCCGCAAACTGCAGGCCGGGCACTCGCCGCAGCCGTAGCCCCAATCGTGCCGTGCGCCGCGTTCGCCGAGATAGCAGGTGTGGGAGTGCTCGCGGATGAGATCGACGAGGCCGTCGCCGCCGAGGTCATGCGCGAGCCGCCAGGTCGCGGCCTTGTCGATCCACATCAGTGGCGTGTGCAGCTCGAACTGCTTGGCCATGCCGAGCGAGAGCGCGGCCTGCATGGCGCGGATGGTCTCGTCGCGGCAATCGGGATAGCCGGAATAGTCGGTCTCGCACATGCCGCCGACGATGTGGCTGATGCCGCGCCGGTAGGCCAGCGCCGCCGCAAAGGTCAGGAACACCAGGTTGCGGCCCGGCACGAAGGTGTTCGGCAGACCGTCCGCGCCCATCGCGATCGCGACGTCGCGGGTCAGCGCCGTCTCGGACACCGCCGCCAGCGTCGGGATCGACAGCGTGTGGCTCTCGCCGAGCCTTGCGGCCCAATCGGCGCGCAGGCCCTTGATGCCGTCGAGCAGGCGGTCGCGGCAGGCAAGCTCGATGGCGTGGCGCTGGCCGTAGTCGAACCCCAGCGTCTCCACACGCGCGAAGCGGCTCAGCGCCCAGGCGAGGCAGGTGGTGGAATCCTGGCCGCCGGAGAACAGCACCAGCACGATTTGTGAGGAAAATGCATCACTCATGGCCCGCGCTTTAGCATCGCACGACTTGCCCGCCAATCGGTGGAAATCGGCCAGTTCCGCCGCCTTGCGCTGGGATCGGGGGCCCGCTTTTGGCATAAGGCTCTGTATCCCAGGAGACTGCCCGGCAATGACCCCTTCCCGCGACATTTCCCGCCTGATCGAGATCATGGCGGCGCTGCGCACGCCGGTGACCGGCTGCCCCTGGGACCTCGAGCAGGATTTTTCGACGATCGCGCCCTACACGATCGAGGAAGCCTATGAGGTGGTCGACGCCATCACCCGCGGCGATCTCGACGATCTCAGAGAGGAGCTTGGCGATCTCCTGCTCCAGGTCGTGTTCCACGCCCAGATGGGCTCGGAGCAGAACGCGTTCGATTTCGGTGACGTGGTCCTGGCCATCACCCGCAAGATGATCCGCCGCCATCCCCACGTCTTCGCCGACAAGGACGGCAATCTCGCCTCCTCCCACGTCAAGGAAGTCTGGGACCGCATCAAAGCGGAGGAGAAAGCCGAACGCGCCGCGCGCCGGCCGCCGGAGGAGGCGCCGACGCACAAGTCGCTGCTCTCGGGCGTGAAGGCCGGCCAGCCCGCTTTGACCCGCGCGATGGAGCTGCAGCGCAAGGCCTCCACCGTCGGCTTCGACTGGAACGACCCGCGCGCGGTGCTGCACAAGATCCGCGAGGAGGTCGACGAGATCGAGGCGGCATTGGACCGCAACGACAAGCAGGAGATTGCGGAGGAGACCGGCGACCTCATGTTCGCCCTCGTCAACCTCGCCCGCCATGTCGATGCCGATCCGGAGGCTGCGCTCCGCGCGACGAATGCAAAATTCGAGCGGCGCTTTGCCTATATCGAGCGGGCACTGGAGGCGCAGGGTCGGACGCTTGAGCAGGCGTCGCTGGCGGAGATGGACGCGCTATGGAATGCGGCGAAGCGCAAGGAGGGGCGCGGAGACGAGCGATAATGCTCGCCCCTTGCCTGCGCCTCAACAACAAGGGCAACGCCGGTTGTCTCAGTCGACAGCGCTCTTCTTTCCCTTGGCCTTCCCTTGCGCGTCGTCCGCAGCGCCCTCGATGATTGTCAGCATGTAGAGCGGAAAGGTGGCGGCCTGAAGCTCACCCTGAACGGTGAACCACTGGCAATCGATGTTGTCGCCATTGATCGAATGAACGGTCATCAAAGGTCCGCCGCCACGAAGACGGACACGATCTCCGAGATTCAACTGAGCGGCCATGGAAAACCTCGCAAATAAATCTATGGGATGCAAAAGATGGTAGACCGAGATCGGAAGCCTCCGATACGGAACGCCCAGAGTAGAGGTTCTAGCGGCTAACGCAACTACAGATAGATCGAATGCATTGAGATTTCCGCGCGAGCATTGCGTCCGTCACGCCACGCGCGGCACCGCATCAAACCTCGACACCACGATATCCCGCTTGGTCTCGTCCACCCGCACGGTCATGTCGAAGCGGCCCTCGTGCAGCTCCTTCGACAGCACCTCGGCATTGCGGTGCAGCCAGCTGATGCCGGCGCCGTCGGCGGCGTCGATGGAGAGATCGAGCGTGGTCCGTTTCGCCGCGAGCCGCTGCTCGATCGCGGCGAGCAGAGCGTCGACGCCCTCGCCCGACACGGCTGAGACCAGCATCGCCGGATGATCCTCCGGCCTGCGCGCGGCGATGTTGAGCAGCTCTTCGCGTTGCTCGGGGTCGAAACGGTCGATCTTGTTCCAGACCTCGATGATGCGGCCGGAATCGTCCGGATTGATGTCGAGCTGGCGCAGCACCGCATCGACGTCGCTCTGCTGCGCCTCGGCGTCCTCATGCGAGATGTCGCGGATATGCAGGATGACGTCCGCCTCCAGCACCTCCTCCAGCGTGGCGCGGAAGGCGGCGACGAGCTGCGTCGGCAGGTTGGAGATGAAGCCGACGGTGTCCGACAGCATCGCCTTGCCGCCATGCGGCAGGTTGAGCGCCCGCAAGGTGGGATCGAGCGTCGCGAACAGCATGTCGGCCGCCTGCACGTCGGCGCGGGTCAGGCGATTGAACAGCGTCGACTTGCCGGCATTGGTGTAGCCGACCAGCGCGACGACACGATACGGCACGCGCTGACGTCCCGCACGGTGCAGGCGCCGCGTCGCCTGCACCTTCTTCAGCTCGCTCTCGAGCTTGGAGATGCGCTCCTGGATCAGGCGGCGGTCAGCCTCGATCTGCGTCTCGCCGGGGCCGCCCATGAAGCCGAAGCCACCGCGCTGGCGTTCGAGATGGGTCCAGGAGCGCACCAGGCGCGAACGCTGGTAGTTGAGATGCGCAAGCTCGACCTGCAGCGAGCCTTCCCGGGTCTTGGCGCGGCGGCCGAAGATTTCGAGAATGAGCCCGGTGCGGTCGAGCACCTTGGCATGCCATTCCTTTTCGAGATTGCGCTGCTGGATCGGCGACAATGCGCAATCCATCACCACGAGCTCGACCTCGAGGGTCTTGATCAGCCCGGCGATCTCCTCGACCTTGCCTTTGCCGATATAGGTCGCGGGGCGGATCTGGCTGACCGGCGCGACGATGGCATCGGCAATGACGAGATCGATCGCACGTGCGAGGCCCGCGGCTTCATCGAGCCGGGCCTCGGTATCGCGCAAGGCATGAGTCTCCGATTGCGCGTCGGCGCTGCCCGCGCGCACGCGCAAGTAGGGGCCGATGACAAGCACTCGCCCCGTCTGCGTAGCCCCTGCCGACCGCGGACGGTCGGCATCCCCGTCGAAATTCCGGGGTTCCAATCAGGTCACTCTCAAGCCGGCTGGTCCTCGCCGCCTTCGAACAACTGAATCGGAGCGCCCGGCATGATGGTCGAGATCGCATGCTTGTAGACCAGCTGCGAATGACCGTCGCGCCGAAGCAGCAAACAGAAATTGTCGAACCAGGTCACGATGCCCTGGAGCTTCACTCCGTTGACCAGAAAGATCGTCAGTGGCGTCTTGGTTTTGCGAACGTGATTAAGGAAGGTGTCCTGTAGGTTTTGTGCGCGGTCTGCCGCCATTGTTTTTTTCTCGCTTTGAGTTTCTTTTTATTGCGCCGGATGCGGCCCTCTTTGTGGAGTTCGGGGCTTCCTCCGGTTGCCGTCCTTCATGAGATCCCCCTCGGAAGGAACAGCGGTTCGATTAGAGGACAGGTCGGGGTATTAGGCAAGCCGCTTGAAGCGGCAGGCGTGGCCCTATTGCCCCGAAAAATTACGGAAATCGATGATTTTCTTTGCCTAATCCCGAGATGCCGCCGCAGCGTCGCAGCATTAGCCGACGCCGAGCGCTTTCAACTTCCGGTGCAAGGCCGAGCGTTCCATGCCAACGAACTCGGCCGTTCGAGAAATATTTCCTGAGAAACGGCTGATCTGTGCAATCAAATAGTCGCGCTCGAACACCTCGCGTGCTTCGCGCAGCGGCAGGCCCATGATGTGCTCGCCATTGTTGCTGGTCGGCATCGCCGGCACCATCGAGCCGACATCCTGCGGCAGCATGTCGGCGGTGATGATGACTTCCGGCCCGCCGGCGGCCAGAATCATGACTCTTTCAACGTTGTTGCGGAGCTGGCGCACATTGCCGGGCCAGACATGCGATTGCAGCACCGCCATCGCGTCCTGACCGATCTGGCGCTTGGGCAGGCCGCTGCCGGCCGAGATCTGCTCCATGAAATAGTCGATCAGTTCCGGAATGTCCTCGCGCCGCTCCGACAGTGCGGGCACGCGGATCGGCACCACCGAGAGCCGGTGGTAGAGGTCCTCGCGGAAACGGCCGGCCGCGATTTCCTCTTCGAGATTGCGTGCGGTCGATGAGATGATGCGCACGTCGACCTGCACCTTGGCGGTGCCGCCGACGCGCTGGAACGACTGCTCCACCAGCACGCGCAGGATCTTGTTCTGGGTCTCGCGCGGCATGTCCGCGATCTCGTCGATGAACAGCGTGCCGCCATGCGCCTCTTCGAGCGCGCCGGGCTTGCGCGGCTGCTCGCCATTGGACTGCTCGACGCCAAACAGCTCATGCTCCATTCGCTCGGGCGTGATCGCGGCGGCGTTGATGACGACGAACGGACCGTCGGCGCGGCCCGAAGCGATATGCAGCGTGCGCGCGGTCAGCTCCTTGCCGGCCCCGGCGGGGCCGACGATCAGGATGCGGCTGTTGGCCTTGGCCGCCCGCTCGATGGTTTGGCGCAGCTGGTTCATGCTGGGCGAGCGGCCGACGAGCTGGCTGGCGCTCGGGGCGAGCTGCTTCAGTTCCTTGACCTCGCGCTTCAGCCGCGAATTCTCCAGCGCTCTGGTCGCGACCAGGATGAGGCGGTCGGCCTTGAACGGCTTCTCGATGAAGTCGTAGGCGCCGCGCTTGATCGCGGCGACCGCGGTCTCGATGTTGCCGTGGCCGGAGATCATCACGACGGGCAGATCGGCATTGTCCTTCTTGACCTGCTCCAGGAGCTGCAGGCCGTCGAGCTTGGAGCCTTGCAGCCAGATGTCGAGAAACACCAGATGCGGCCTGCGATTGGCGATCTCGGCGAGCGCCGTGTCGCTGTCACGCGCGGTCCTGGTGACGAACCCCTCGTCTTCGAGAATGCCTGCAACGAGATCGCGAATATCGGCTTCGTCATCGACAATCAGAATTTCACTTGCCATGGATCGCGCCTGTCTTGTCAGCTGCCTGTTGAGGCTTCGATTTTGGTTGAATCATTGGTCTTTTCAGCCGGCTCTTTGGTTCCGGCGGCCGGCTCTTTTGTTGCCTGGGTCGCGATGGATTCCGTCGCCGTTTGCGTGATGTCGGGCTTGGAGGTTGTCCCAGTCGCGTCGTTGACCGTCGGCACTTGCTCTGTTGTCGCGGACTTCGCGGGTTGCCCCGACACGGCAAAGCGCATGCGCATCCAGGCGCCGCGCTGGCCTGGGCGGAAGTCTGAGGCGTCCTTCAGCTCGATCCGCCCGCCATGGTCTTCCAGCACGCGCCCGACGATCGCAAGCCCCAGCCCGGTGCCCTTGGCACGCGTGGTAACGTAGGGCTCGAGCAGACGCGAGCGCGCGACCTTGGGCAGGCCGATGCCGTTGTCGATGACGTCGATCAGCACGTCGTCGCCCTCGCGCGACACCACGACGTCGATACGCCCCTTGCCGAGCTCCTCGGGCGGGACCTGCTCGATCGCCTCGGTGGCGTTCTTGACGATGTTGGTGACCGCCTGCGAGATCAGGCGCCGATCGAACTGGGCGCGCAGCGGATCCTGCCTGAACTCGGCCTCGATGTCGATTTCGGGATGGGCGACCTTCATCAGGAACACGGCCTGGCGCACCGTGTCGGCGACGTCCTCGCCTTCCATCACGGGCTTCGGCATCCGCGCAAAGCGCGAGAACTCGTCGACCATGCGCCTGATGTCGTCGACCTGGCGGACGATGGTATCGGTGCACTGGTCGAAGATCTGCTTGTCCTTGGTCTCGGTGATGTCCTTGCCGAACTTGCGGCGGATGCGCTCGGCCGAGAGCTGGATCGGCGTCAGCGGGTTCTTGATCTCATGCGCGATGCGGCGCGCCACGTCGCCCCAGGCCGAGGTACGCTGCGCCGAGACCAGCTCGGTGATGTCGTCGAGCGTGATGATGTAGCTGTCATGCGGCTGGTTCTTCTCGGCGCTGACGCGGACCGACAGGTTGCGCTCGGTGCCGTCGCGGGTGATCGTGATCTGGCCCTGCACCAGGCGCTGGGTGCCTTCCCGCGCCGTCTTCATCATCTCGTCGAGCTCGGGCAGCACGTCGGAGAGCGGATGGCCGAGCGTCTCGGCTTCGGAGTGCCCGATCAGTTTCTCTGCGGAGCGGTTGAGGATGCCGACGCTGCCGGACGCGTCGACGCCGATGATGCCGGCGCTCGCGGATGACAGCACCGCCTCGATGAAGCGGCGGCGGCTGTCGATGAGGTCGCTGGCGTTGACCAGCTCGTCGCGCTGGCTGCGCAATTCCTGCGTCATCTTGTTGAAGGTCTCGCCCAGCTGGGCGAGATCGCCCTCCGACTGGTGCACGGGCACCTGGACGTGCAGGTCGCCGGTCGAAACTGTATGTGCCGCGTTCATCAGCCGCCGGATCGGCGAGACCAGCGAGTTGGCGAAGTTGAGACCGATCAGCACCGAAGCCATGAGAATGGTCAGCGCGATCACCGCGAACATCAGCGCGAAGGCGACCTGGATGCCGAGCCTGCGCGATTCGATCTGGGCGTATTCGGCGACGCTGACCTCGGTCTGCTTGAGCTGATTGACGACATTCGGATCAAGCGGCCTGGCGACATAGAGGAAGGTGTCGTTGAAGGCGCGCAGGCGGATCACCGCGGCAACGAAGCTCGCATCGGGAAGGACCGCGATCTCGGGCTCGTTCTCGTTGACGTTGCTGAGAAAGTCCGGCGCGGGCGGCGAATAAGCGAGCCGCATGCCGGTGTCGGCGGATTCCAGGATGTTGGTGTTCTTGTCGATGATCATCGCGCCCGGCAGGTTGCGCGACGCGGCGCTCGCCGTCAGCATCTCGCGGAACGAGCGGCGGTCCTGGTCGTAGAGCGGCCGGGCATGGGCGATGTCGTTGGCCATGCCGAGAATGTCGCCGCGGATCAGCTGCGCATGGTCCTGCATGTAGGCCCGCGCGATCGTCAGCGAGTTCTGGATCACCTCCTTGGTCGGCCCGGAGAACAGCCGGTCGAGGCCGCGCTCGATGGTGACGTTGGCGACGACGGCGACCAGCACCGCCGGCAGCACCGCCACGATCGAGAACAGGCTGACGATCTGGACGTGAAGACGCGCCGCCGCCCTGCCCCGCCGCCGCGCCAGGATCAGCTGCCAGAGTTCCCGGACAATGATCCCGACCAGCAGCAGGATCGTGGCGGCATTGATCAGATAGAATGTGCGGACCACCGCGGGCGTCGGCTCGATCGTGCTCAGACCCGTCAGGACCAGGAAGGTCAGGAAGGCCGACAGCAGCGCCAGCGCGACGGCAAAGGGCGCCAGCCAGCGTCGCACCGACCAGCGCCGGGGCTCTTCCGCTGGGGCCGTGTCAAAGTGTGCGGCCGAGGTATCTGCGCTGGTCATTCCGGCAATGATGCTGAAAACGGGTCCGCGGACGCGCGGATACTGATGTATTCGTACCACATTGTTGCCGAATTGCGACAATTCCGCGGCGTGTTCTCCCTGGCGGACCCGCGCAATCCACAGGCACATGCCGCCTGGGCGGAACGGATTCCCGCCGTCCCGGCTTAATCCGCATGGATAGGATCTTTCTCGCGACGATGGTTTCGGCCGTTCTGCTGCTGATCGTGGCCGCCGACCTCCTGGTCAACGGCCTCGGCCTTCAGCAGCCGCCGCTGAATGTCGCGAGCGTGGTGCCAGCCTCCGGCGGACTGGTCAGATAGGCGCAATGGCCGCGCTGCGGCCGACGACCAATTTGAATGTGCGGGCGGAACATTAGAGTCCCGTCAGGACTTGTGCTCACCGCGTCAGCCACAACGGCCAGCGCGATCCGGACAGGCTCAGCTCTGCCTTGGTAGGGGGAGCTGAGCCACCGGTCCGCGCTAGCGCGTTTGGCGTTCGTCGCAAGAAAGTCAGCCCCCGCTCCGATACACCTGGATGTCGAGATCCCGGATCTTCTTCCGCAGCGTGTTGCGGTTGAGGCCGAGCAGGTCCGCAGCGCGGATCTGGTTGCCACGGGTGGCGGCGAGCGCGGCCGTGAGCAGCGGCACCTCGATCTCCTTGAGGATGCGGTGATAGAGGCCTGGCGGCGGCACGCCGTTCGGGAAGCCCTGGAAGTGCGAGGACAGATACGCCTCCACGGCGCCGCCGAGATTGTCGACCCCCTGCTGGACCGCAGCCCCCGGGCTGACCGAGGGCGGCGCGAGCTCGCCGTCGATGACGGAGGACGTGATCACGTCCTGGGGATAGAGCGCGGCGAGCCGCCGGGCGAGATTTTCCAACTCGCGCACGTTGCCGGGCCAGCGGTGCTGCTTCAGCCGCTCCAGCGCCAGCGTGTCGAGCTTCTTCGGCGGCAGACCGTCCTTCTCGGCCAGCGTGAAGAAGTGCCGCACGAGATCCGGCAGGTCCTCGATGCGCTCGCGCAAGGGCGGCAGCCGCAGCGGGACGACGTTGAGGCGGAAGAACAGGTCTTCGCGGAACAGGCCCTGCTGGATCAGCACGCGCAGGTCCTTGTTGGACGCCGCGACGATGCGCACGTCGGTCTTGATGGGGGTACGGCCGCCGACGGTGGTGTATTCGCCCTGCTGCAGCACGCGCAGCAGGCGGGTCTGCGCCTCCATCGGCATGTCGCCGATCTCGTCGAGGAACAGCGTGCCGCCCTCGGCCTGCTCGAACCGGCCGGAGGCGCGGGTGTTGGCGCCGGTAAAGGCACCGCGCTCGTGGCCGAACAATTCGGACTCGATGAGATCGCGCGGGATCGCCGCCATGTTGACCGCGACAAAGGGGCCGTTGCGGCGCTTGCCGTAATCGTGCAGCGCTCGCGCCACCAGTTCCTTGCCGGTTCCGGACTCACCCGTGATCATCACGGTGAGATCGGTCTGCATCAGGCGCGCCAGCACGCGGTAGATTTCCTGCATCGCCGGCGAGCGGCCGACCAGCGGGATCGCCTCCATCTCGGCGTCCTCGTCCGGCGACGAGGTCCGCTCCTTCGGCTCGGCGAGCGCGCGGCCGACGATGGCGATCAGTTCCTTCAGGTCGAAGGGCTTTGGCAGATATTCGTAAGCCCCGCGCTCGGAGGCGCGGATCGCCGTCATGAAGGTGTTCTGCGCGCTCATGACGATGACGGGCAGGTTCGGCCGCATCTTCTTGATCCGCGGCAACAGGTCGAAGGCGTTTTCGTCCGGCATCACCACATCGGTGATGACGAGATCGCCCTCGCCCTGGCTGACCCAACGCCACAGCGTTGCGGCATTGCCGGTCAGCCGCACTTCGTAACCGGCGCGGGACAGTGCCTGATTAAGAACGGTGCGGATGGCGGTATCGTCATCGGCTACGAGAATGCTACCTGCGGGCATCGTTGATCCTCATTTTGCCCCCTGTGACGCAGGCGACGACTTCCCGGCAGAGCCGTCGCGACTGCTTTGATCGGCGTGTTTGACCGATGTGGAATACATCGGCATCAGCACGCGGAAGGTGGTCTTGCGCGGCTGAGATTCGCATTCGATGATGCCCCCGTGATCGCCGACGATCTTGGCGACCAGCGCAAGGCCGAGACCCGAGCCGGTCTGCTTGGTGGTCACGAAGGGATCGAACAGGTTGGGCAGAAGATCGTCGGGCACGCCGGGTCCGTTGTCCTTCACACAGAATTCGAGCGGAAGGGATACCCGCGATTTTTGACCGGGGACTGACAGGCGCACACCGGGTCGGAACGCGGTGGTGAGCTGGATCTCGGCATCGGGCACGTCGATCAGCGCTTCGGCGGCGTTCTTCACGAGATTGAGGAACACCTGGATCAGCTGGTCCTGGTTCGCCAGCACCGGCGGCAGCGAGGGATCGTAATCCTCGACGAAGCGGATGTTGCGGGCAAAGCCCGACTGCGCCAGCCGCTTGACGTGATCGAGCACCGAATGGATGTTGACGGGGCCGCGCACCACGGGGCGCTCGTCGCCGAACACCTCCATGCGGTCGACCAGCGTCACGATGCGGTCGGCCTCGTCGCAGATCAGCCGCGTCAGCATGCGGTCCTCGGACGAGGCCTGCTGCTCGAGCAGCTGCGCTGCGCCGCGAATGCCCGAAAGCGGATTCTTGATTTCATGCGCGAGCATTGCTGCTAGCGCTATCACCGAGCGCGCTGCGCTGCGATGGGTGAGCTGCCGATCCATCTTGTCGGCGATGGTGCGCTCCTGCAGCATCACGACGATATGGCCGGGCCGCTCGGTGAGTGGAGCCACGTGCAGGTCGACCTGGCGGTCGCCGCCCATGCGCGGCGTGCCGAGATCGACCTTGTATTCGTTGACCGGCGCGTTCGAGGAGCGCACTTGGTCGATCAGCGCCAGCAACGGGCTGCCGAACGGCACCAGCTCCTTTAGCGACTGCCGCTTCAGGAATTGCGTGGAGATCTCGAAGAAGGCCTCGGTGGCGATGTTGGCGGCGACGATCTTGCCGTCGGGCCCGATCATGAGCACGGGGTTGGGCAAAGCATCCAGGATTGCGTCGCTGTCGGACTGAAGCGGCCGACGATGTTCAGCGGCTGAACTCATGCAGCAGCGCTCCATGCGAAGTCGTCGAAGGCGTCTTGCAGTGCATCGTGAACGAGGCGCGGATCCTCCGAGACCAGGATCTTCTGCCGCCAGGATTTCAGCTTCTCGGCCGGCGCACGGCTCGCCTGCGCTGCGACGTCGAGCGCCCAGCCCAGATGCTTGCGGGCGTGCCTCAGTCCGATGCGCAGGCCATAGAGCGCACAAACGCCGTCATAGAGCGTGCGGACATAATGCAGCTGCGTCTGGAGCGAGGGCACGGCTTCCTCGGCCCCGCCGTTCAGACGGCGGCCGATCTGGCCCGGCAGCCAGGGCTGGCCCTGCGCGCCGCGGCCGATCATCACGGCGTCGGCGCCCGAGGCGTCCAATGCCGCCAGCGCCTTTTCGTAAGAGGTGATGTCGCCGTTGACGACGAGCGGAAGGGAGGTGGCCTCGCGCACGGCGCGGATCGCATCCCAATCGGCCTCGCCCTTGTAGAACTGGCAGCGGGTGCGGCCGTGCACGGTGACGAGCTTGATTCCGGCGGCCTCGGCACGTCGCGCCAGCTCCGGCGCGTTGCGGCTGCGGTCGTCCCAACCGAGGCGCATCTTCAGCGTCACCGGCACCTTCACCGCCGCGATCGTCGCTTCGATCAGGCTGACGGCATGGTCGAGGTCGCGCATCAAGGCCGAGCCGGACTGGCCGCCGGTGACGTGTCGGGCGGGACAGCCCATGTTGATGTCGATGATATCGGCGCCTTCCGCTTCGGCGATCCGGGCGCCTTCGGCCATCCAATGCATCTCGCAGCCGGCGAGCTGGACCACATGCGGGCCGATGCCAGTGGCTTCGCAGCGCAACCGGGACATCCGGTGGCCATTGGCGAGCTCATCGCTAGCGGTCATTTCAGACACAACGAGACCAGCCCCAAGCTCGGCGGCCAGCCGGCGGACGGGCGAGTCAGTCACACCCGACATCGGCGCCAGGAAGACCGGGGTGGCGACTTCAATATCGCCTATTTTCAACGGCTTAGAGCCTGATACTGCCGAGCCGGTCACAGGGGTCCCGTTGACTGGGCAGGGCCTCATCGCGCCTGCCATGATCTATCTTGCGCACAATTCTTGTGCAGTCAAGCGTCATGCCTACAGTTTAGACAGTTCTGTAGATCTTTCAAGTGCACTGCAGCAAAATGCTGTTTCCCACAATCCGGGGAAACCCCCTTTTTTTGCGGGCCTGCCGTGCTA
Organism: Bradyrhizobium sp. NBAIM01; assembly: GCF_020194115.1. NCBI lineage: Bacteria > Pseudomonadati > Pseudomonadota > Alphaproteobacteria > Hyphomicrobiales > Nitrobacteraceae > Bradyrhizobium > Bradyrhizobium sp. NBAIM01. The sequence continues at coordinate 84,858 of NZ_JADYVU010000009.1, forward strand.
GAGGCATGCCGGCAAATCACCCCCTGCTCTTTCATTAGCAATTGAGTATTTGAGTCCTATGGCGAAATCACAGCGCACCGCGGTCGTCCTCGTCGCAGCCGGGCGTGGACTGCGCGCCGGCGCCGGCGGGCCGAAGCAATATCGCGAGATCGGCGGCGTGCCCGTGATCCGCCGCGCCATGGAAGCCTTCAGCGGTCACACTGAGGTGTTCGCGGTGCAGCCGGTGGTGAACCCCGACGACAGCGCCATGTTCACCGCAGCGGTCGCAGGGCTCAGGCACGAGCCACCGACCAATGGCGGCGCGACGCGGCAGGCTTCGGTGCTCGCCGGCCTCGAAGCGCTGGCCAAGCACAATCCGGACATCGTGCTGATCCACGACGCCGCGCGCCCCTTCGTCTCGGAAGGCGTGATCTCGCGCGCGATCGAGGCGGCGAGCCGCACCGGCGCTGCGATCCCCACCGTTGCCGTCACCGACACCATCAAGGTCACCGGCGAAAGCGGCAACGTCGAGGCCACGCCGGAGCGCGCTTCCTTGCGGATCGCACAGACGCCGCAATCCTTTCGTTTCGACGTCATCCTCGAGGCGCATCGTCGTGCGGCAAGGGATGGACGCTCGGATTTCACCGACGATGCCGCGATTGCCGAATGGGCAGGATTGACGGTTGCAACCTTTGAAGGCGATGTTGCCAACATGAAGCTCACAACTCCCGAGGATTTCGTGCGCGAGGAAGCGCGCCTGGCCGCCCAGCTCGGCGACATCAGGACCGGCACCGGCTACGACGTGCACGCCTTCGGCGAAGGCGACCATGTCATGATCTGCGGCGTGCGCGTGCCGCACACCAAGGGTTTCCTGGCTCATTCCGACGGCGATGTCGGCCTGCATGCGCTGGTCGACGCCATTCTCGGCGCTCTCGCCGACGGCGACATCGGCTCGCACTTCCCGCCGAGCGATGCGAAGTGGAAGGGCGCCTCCTCCGACCAGTTCCTGAAATATGCCATCGAGCGCGTCGCAGCGCGCGGCGGCCGCGTCGCCAATCTCGAGGTCACGCTGATCTGCGAGCGGCCGAAGATCGGCCCGTTGCGCGACACCATGCGCGCGCGCATCGCCGAGATCTCCGGCGTCGACATCTCGCGCATCGCAGTGAAGGCGACCACCAGCGAGCGGCTCGGCTTCACCGGCCGCGAGGAAGGCATCGCGGCGACCGCGAGCGCCACCATCCGCCTTCCCTGGGGCGTCTAGGCCATGGGCGGCAGCGACGCACGCGCCCTCTCCCGCTCGCTGCTCGATCTGTGCCGGATGCGCAAGCTGACGATCGCAACGGCCGAATCCTGCACCGGCGGTCTCGTCGCGGGCGCACTGACTGACATCCCGGGCTCGTCCGATGTCATCGACCGCGGCTTCGTCACCTATTCCAACGAGGCCAAGCGCGCGATGCTTGGCGTCGAGGCGAGCACGTTGGCCAATTTCGGCGCCGTAAGCAAGGAGACCGCGACCGCAATGGCAATCGGTGCGCTTGAGCGCGCCGATGTCGATCTCGCGGTCGCCATTACCGGCATCGCCGGCCCGGGCGGCGCCACGCCCGGCAAGCCGGTCGGTCTCGTGCACTTCGCCGCCGCCGCGCGCGACGGCCGCATCATCCACCGCGAGCACCGCTTCGGCGCCATCGGCCGCAGCGCGGTGCGCGCCCGCTCCGTGGTCGAGGCGCTGCGCATGCTGATGGATCTGGCCCGCGGCCCGCAAGTCGCGGCCAAGCCGCAGCGCACCGCCGCCAGCCGCCTGCGCCCGCGTGTGACGCGCTCACCGCGCCGGCATGTGGTCAAACGCAGGCCGCCACGTCCGCCGCGGGGATAAATCGTCTCAGGCGGCCGTGGCAAGCAGCGCGCTCGCATGATCGAGCACGCACTGCTTGACCGCGCCAGCTTCAGACGGTTTCGCCTTGGCGCTAACCGTCAATTCCAGGATCGGCGCGGCGGGATTGGCGACATCGAGGACCTTGCTGACGGAGACGGCAGGTTGCGCCTGATCGTCGATGCGGGAATCCTTGCGAAGCTCCTTCAGGATGCGATCGGCCAGCGCCGGAACGGCGCCGGCGGGGACCGGAAACGTCACCTTGATCTCGCCCGTGCCAGGATAGGCGCTGTGGTTGATGATGGCCGCGCCCCAGACCTGTCCATTCGGCAAAAGGATTTGCGTGTTGTCGGGCGCGACCAGCTCGGTCATGAACAGCGACAGCGATCTCACCTTGCCCGCCTTGCCGGCGACCTCGACATCGTCGCCGATGTGAAAGGGCCGGAACAAGAGCAGCATCACGCCGGCGGCGAGATTGGACAGCGTGCCCTGCAAGGCAAGACCAATGGCGAGCGAGGTCGCGCCCAGCACGGCAACGAGGCTCGCCGTCTGGATGCCGAACAGCTGCAGCACGGCGATGCCGACGACCGCGAGCACGCCATAGCGCGCAAGGCTGCCTACGAACAGCGTCACCAGCGGGTCGACGCGGTGGGTCACGCTGAGGACGCGCGTGACGAAGCGTTGCATCGCGCCGGACAGATACCAGCCGACCGCGAGCAGCAGGACCGCGTAGATCGCGTTCAGGCCATACAGGACAAGCGAAGCTTTCAGCGTGTCGAAATTGATGGTCATGACGGCTCCAACCCGGTCAGTCGGTTGAGAACGCGCCGCGATGCGAAATGATCCCGGTGGATGCTGATGGGGAACACGGAGCGATGTTGGATTGGGAGGGCACGCCCGCCGCTCCATTGTCATTGCGAGCGGTGGAGAGAGCAGTGCTGATCGCGACTACGTCGACGCCAGCTTTGGCCGGCCGTAGATCGCGTCCGCCCGTTTCTCGAACGCGGTCGAGAACCGCGCGAAGGCGGCATCGAACATCGAGCCCATCAGCATCGCCAGCATGCGGCTCTTGAATTCGTAGGCGAGGAAGAAGCCGACGTCGCAGACGCCCTCGCCCTTGGGCTCGAACGTCCAACGGTTTTCCAGATTCCTGAACGGACCTTGCAGATATTCGACCAGGATCTTCAGATTGGCGCGGTCGAGCGTCACGCGGCTGGTGAAGGATTCCTTGACCAGCTTGAACGACACCGTCATGTCGGCGACCAGCACCTCGGTGCCGTCGGGTTTCGCCATGCGCTGGCGCACCTTCAGCGCGCTGCACAGCGGCACGAATTCCGGGTAGCGCTCGACATCGGCGACCAGATCAAACATCTCGGACGCGCTGTGGTTGACACGGTGCTTGCTCGAAACTCGATGCATGGTACGTCAGCGGGCGTGAGCTGCCCGCGCAGCCTTCAGTCTCGCGAAATCCTCGCCGGCATGATGCGACGAGCGGGTGAGCGGGCTTGCCGACACCATCAGGAAGCCCTTGGTGTAGGCGATCTTTTCGTAGGACGAGAACTCGTCCGGCGGCACGTAGCGCATCACCGCGTGATGCTTGCGGGTCGGTTGCAGATATTGTCCGATGGTCAGGAAGTCGACGTCGGCCGAGCGTAGATCGTCCATCACCTGCTGCACCTCGTGGCGCTCTTCGCCGAGGCCGACCATGATGCCGGACTTGGTGAAGATGGTGGGATCGAGCTCCTTGACCCGCTGCAGCAGCCGGATCGAATGGAAGTAGCGCGCGCCGGGCCGCACCGTGAGATAGCGCGACGGCACCGTCTCGAGATTGTGGTTGAACACGTCGGGCTTCGCCGCAACGACGATTTCGAGCGCCCCCTCCTTGCGCAGGAAGTCGGGCGTCAGGATCTCGATCGTGGTCGAGGGGCACGCGGCCCTGATCGCGCGGATGGTCCGAGCGAAATGTTCGGCGCCGCCGTCAGTGAGGTCGTCGCGGTCGACCGAGGTGATGACGACGTGGGCGAGGCCGAGCTTGGCCACGGCTTCGGCGACGTGCTGCGGCTCGGCCGCGTCCAGTGCATTGGGCAGGCCGGTCTTGACATTGCAGAAGGCGCAGGCCCGGGTGCAGGTGTCACCCATGATCATGAAGGTCGCGTGCTTCTTGTCCCAGCACTCGCCGATGTTCGGGCAGCCCGCTTCCTCGCACACCGTATGCAGGCCGTTGGCGCGCACGATGTTGCGGGTATCGGCATAGCCGCGGGTGTTCGGCGCGCGCACGCGGATCCAGTCCGGCTTCGGCGGCGAAGCGGAATCGGGCCGGTTCACCTTTTCGGGGTGGCGCGGGCGCAGCGGGTTCGAGATGGTATCGACAATAACGACCATGGGGTGTCCGGTCTGTTCAGGTCCTACCTAGTCGGTCTGGCCTGGCATCGCAACCCGGCTCGCCCCGCTTCAGGGAACATGGCAGATATGGGCAATATCTTGCTCCGTTATCAGGCGATTCTCACCTCGAATGGCTCCAATCTCGAACGCTTCACCACCGCGGCTAGGCAAGCCCCTGAAGCGCGCCTTCTTCGGACGCAGCGTCCATGAGGTCGCGCCCGACCTGATCGGCGCCACCATGCTCGTTGACGGCGTCGGCGGGATCATCGTCGAGGTCGAGGCCTATCACCATACCGACCCGGCGGCGCACTCCTATCGCGGGCCGACGCAGCGGAACCAGGTCATGTTTGGCCCGCCTGGCTTTGCCTATGTCTACCGCTCCTACGGCATTCATTGGTGCGTCAACTTCGTCTGCGAGGAGGAAGGCTCGGCCAGCGCCGTGCTGATCCGTGCGCTGGAGCCGACGCATGGCCTGGCTGCGATGCGCCGACGCCGGCATCTGCAGGAGGTGCGTGCGCTGTGCTCGGGCCCTGGCAAGCTGACCGAGGCGCTCGGCATCACCATCGCGCACAACGCCCTGCCGCTGGACCGGCCTCCCATCGCGCTGCATGCGCGAACCGAGGATGTCGAGGTCGCAACCGGCATCCGCATCGGCATCACCAAGGCGGTCGAGCTGCCCTGGCGCTATGGCGTCAGGGGCTCGAAGTTTTTGAGCAAGCCGTTTCCGAAATAAGCCTAAAGCGCGATGAATCATCATCGCGCTTTAGGTTATTGTTTGAGCATGATCTTTCCGGAAAACCGCTGCACACTTTTCCGGATCATGCTCTAAGACGCCTGCTTCAGCCGCTCCATCGCCTCAAGCAGCTTCGCCTTGCGCGCCAGCGCCGTCTCGCGCTTTTCGCGCTCCTCCTCGACGACCTCCTCGGCCGCGTTGGCGACGAACTTCTCGTTCGCCAGCTTCGACTCGGCGCGCTTGATGTCGGCCTCGGCCTTGCCGATCTCCTTGTCGAGACGCGTGCGCTCGGCGGCGACGTCGATCACGCCCTTGAGCGGCAGCGCGGCGACCTCGCCGCGCACCAGCAGCTGGACAGCGCCGTCGGGCGCGCGGTCGGCGAAGGAGATGTCCGACAGCCGCGCCATACGCTTGATGACATCGGCCCAGCGCGGCGCGCGCTCCTTGGTTTCGGCCGAAGCGCCTGCGAGCACCAGCGGCGTCAGCGTTGCCGGCGCGATGTTCATCTCGGCGCGCACCGAGCGGATCTGCGTGACGAGGTCGATGACCCAGCCGATCTCGGCTTCGGCAGCCGGATCGGTGAAGTCGGCATGATCGAAGATCGGCAGCACCCAGGCCGGCGAGACGAGCGCATCGGTCGGTCCCGTGGTCGCCGCAAGCATCGCGAGCTGCTCCGGCGTCGGCTCGACCGGCTTCAGCGGCCACGGCGCCAATGCGAGCAGGCCCTCGCGCCTGGCCGTCACCTCCCACAGCTCTTCGGTGATGAAGGGCATGAAGGGATGCAACAGCTTCAGGATCTCGTCGCGCGCCCAGGCGACCATGGCGCGGGTCTCGTCCTTGGCAGGGTTGTCCGGACCGAGCAGCACGGGCTTGGCGAGCTCGACATACCAGTCGCAATAGACGTTCCAGACGAAGCGATAGATGCTGCCGGCTGCATCGTTGAAGCGATAAGCTTCGATCGCCTCGGTCACCTCGCGCGTGGTGTGGGCGGTCTCATGCGCGATCCACCGGTTCAGCGTCTCCTTTGCCGTCGCCGGCTCGAAACCATCAGGCACGGCGCAGTGGTTCATCTCCGCGAACCGGCACGCGTTCCAGAGCTTGGTCGCGAAATTGCGGTAGCCTTCGACGCGGCTGGTGGCGAGCTTGATGTCGCGCCCCTGCGCCGCCATCGCGGCCAGGGTGAAGCGCAGCGCGTCGGCGCCGTATTCGTCGATCAGGTGGAGGGGATCGATGACGTTGCCCTTCGACTTCGACATCTTGGCGCCCTTCTCGTCGCGGACGAGGGCGTGGATGTAGATGGTCGAGAACGGTACTTCCTTCATGAAGTGCAGACCCATCATCATCATGCGGGCGACCCAGAAGAAGATGATGTCGAAGCCGGTCACCAGCGCATTGGTCGGATAATAGCGCTGCACCTCGGGCGTCTCGTCGGGCCAGCCGAGCGTCGAGAACGGCCACAGCGCCGAGGAGAACCAGGTGTCGAGCACGTCCTCATCGCGCGTGATGAAGCCTTCCCGCTTGTTGCGGTCGAGCGCCATCTCGCGGCCCTGCTCGGGCGTAATGACCTCCTGCTCGACGTAATAGCCGAGCGCGTGGCTGATGGCCTCCTCCTCGGTCTCGGCGACGAACACCTTGCCGTCAGGGCCGTACCAGGCCGGGATCTGGTGACCCCACCAGAGCTGACGCGAGATGCACCAGGGCTGGATGTTCTCCATCCAATCGAAATAGGTCTTCTCCCAGTTCTTCGGCACGAAGGTCGTCTCGCCCGAACGCACCGCCGCGATCGCCGGTCTCGCCAGCGTCTTGGCGTCGACGTACCATTGGTCGGTCAGATACGGCTCGATCACGCTGTTGGAACGATCGCCGTGCGGCACCATGTGGGTGTGCGGCTCGATCCGTTCGACGAAGCCGAACGATTCCAGCCGCTCGACGATGCGCTTGCGCGCAGCGAAGCGGTCGACCTTGTGGAATTCCTCGGCGAATTGCGCAGCGCCTTCGGGCAGGTCGCGCAGATAATCCTCGTTGTCGAGGAGATCGAGACAGCCTTCCCTGTCGAGCACGCTGATCCGGCGCAGCCCGTGGCGATTGCCGACCTCGAAATCGTTGAAGTCGTGCGCCGGCGTCACCTTCACAGCGCCCGATCCCTTCTCGGGATCGGAATACTCGTCGGCGACGATTTTGATCTTGCGGCCGACCAGCGGCAGGACGACATTCTTGCCGATCAGCTTCTGGTAGCGATCGTCCTCCGGATGGACGGCCACGCCGGTATCGCCGAGCATGGTCTCGGGGCGCGTGGTGGCGACCACGATGAAGCTCGAGGGATCCTCGGGGTTGAACGTCTTGCCCTCGATCGGATAGCGCAGATACCAGAGGTGGCCCTTCACTTCCGTCTGCTGCACTTCGAGATCGGAGATCGCGGTGAGCAGCTTGGTGTCCCAGTTCACCAGCCGCTTGTCCTTGTAGATCAGGCCCTCGCGGTGCAGCTCGACGAAGACCTTGACGACGGCCTTCGATAGGCCCTCGTCCATGGTGAAGCGCTCGCGCGACCAGTCGCAGGACGCACCGAGGCGCTTGAGCTGGTTGATGATGGTGTCGCCACTCTCGGCCTTCCATTGCCAGACCCGCTCCAGAAACTTTTCGCGGCCCATCTCGCGGCGACCGGGCTGCTGGCGCTCCATCAGCTGCCGCTCGACCACCATCTGGGTGGCGATGCCGGCATGATCGGTGCCGGGCTGCCACAGCACGTCGCGGCCCCGCATGCGCTCGAACCGGCAAAGGATGTCCTGCAGCGTGTTGTTGAGGGCGTGGCCCATGTGCAGCGAGCCCGTCACGTTCGGCGGCGGGATCACGATGGTGAAGGGCACGGCATCACGGCGGTCGGGCCGGCCAGCCTTGAACGCAAGGCTGTCCTCCCACACCACGGACATGCGAGTTTCGATATCGGCGGGCTGGTAATTTTTCTCGATCATGGGGCTGCTAGAAAGCCGCGCGAGGGGGCCAAGTCAACGAAAAGTCAACGAAAAGGTCAGGGAAAACGAGGCGGCAACAGCGCTTTCCAGCCCGGTCCGGGGCCCGAATATGACGCCCAAGCCGGGCTTTATGAGGGCCCTTCGGCCGCCCTCAGCGGCCGCCGCGCGAGACCCGCTCGATTTCGGCCTTCACGATGCGTTCAACGAGGCCGGGCAGGTTGTCGTCGAGCCAGGACTTCAGCATCGGCCGCAGCATCTCCTTGACCAGGTCCTCCAGCGTCCGCGCATTGCTGCTGAGCACCGTATGGGCCAGGGAGTTGAAGGCGGATTCGACCGCGGAGACCGTCGATTGCGCGAGGATCGGCTGCTGCGGGGGCAGCGGCGGCGCGTCGAAGTCCACCGGCGCGTAGGACGGCGGCGGGGCGGGACGCGGCGGCTCGGCGAATTCGAGATCGTCGCGTGGCTCGACCTTGCGGAAGGTCGGCGGCGGCGGAGGTGGCGTCGGGTCCATCGCCATGTCGTCGGTCAGTTCGAGCACGTCGGGCTCAGGCTCGGGCTCTGGCTCGGGCGCGCGGACCTCCGGCGTAGGTGTGGCCGCATCGAGACCCGCCAGCAACGCGTCGATATCGTCCTGGCTGTTGGATGCGTCCGCCGCGGGCGCCGGCGCAGGTGGCGGCGCCGGCTTTGCAGCCGGCGGCGGTGCCGGCTTCTCGGCGGCGGGTTTAGGCGGAGCGACCTTGGATGGCGGAATGTCGTTCATCGCCTGCGGCTTCGGCGGCGCGGCGGGCGCAGCAGCCTTCTCGGGCTTGGCGGCCTCAGCCGGCGGGGGCTTTGCCTCGTCGTCGGCAATGATGCGCCGGATCGAGGCCAGAATCTCCTCCATCGAGGGTTCTGTGACCTTTGCAGGCTGCGTCATCTCCGACTCCACATCATCAACGCCCTCGCATGCGTTGTTTTACACCAAGCACGGCAGGATTGGCCGGTTCCGCAACGATGGGTCCGCCATTTTCGTCGCCGCAGCCCGACTTGTCCCCAGATCACGGCTCGACGCGCAGCGGTGCGCCCCTGCCCCCGGCGCCGAAGCGTTACGCACACGACATCAACGCGGGCGAATCGACCCGCATCATCTTGGCAAGGCTATGTCAGGGATTTTGACGATTGCAAGCAAAGCACCGGTCGACCTCGGCTATTGGCGAGATCGACCGGATGATTACGGGAATCAGCGGCCGTCAGGCGTGCGCACACCCGCCCAGCTGTCCCGCACCTGATGATAGTGAACGCTGGGGTCGTAGGTCGTAGTCGCAAGGCCGAGGACCTGCGGCGATAGACGCCCGACCGCCGCGAGGACGTTATACGATGCGACCACGCGATCGTGCTGCGCGGTCACCAACGCAACGCGCGCGTTCACCAGCGCCTGCTGCGCATTGAGCACGTCCAGCGTGGTGCGCTGGCCGGCCTTGGCCTCCTCGCGGACGCCGTTCAGGGCGATCTCGGACGCCGTCACCTGCGCCTGAGCCGACTGCACCTGCGCCTTGGTGGCCTGCAGCGAGCCCCACCATTGCACAATGGTCGCGCGGGTCTGGTCGCGAGTCGTTTCGAGGTTGAGCCGCTGCTGCGCCAGGTTCTCCTTGGACTGGCGGATCAGCGAATATTCACCACCGCCATTATAGATCGGCACGGTGAGCTGCGCGATCGCCGATGCGGTGTACGAACGCATCTGAATCAAGGATTGTTCGTCGGCCCGCTGGGCCGTTGCCTGAACCGAAAGTGTCGGCAGCAACGCTCCTTCATTGATCTTGACCTGCAGATAATTGACGTCGATGCCGTACATGGCGGCCGTCACGTTGGGGTGCTCGATCAGGCCGAGCTCGATGGCGGAAGCCAGCGTCTGAGGCAGAAACCGATCGACAGGCGAGCCGGGCGCAAGATTCGTGGGCTCGTTGCCGATGATGCGACGGTAGTTCGCGCGGGTCGTCGTCAGATTCGCTTCAGCGGTGAGCGCCTGGGTCCTCCCGGCCGCCAGTTGCGCTTCCGATTGGGCGACGTCGGTGCGGGTCACTTCGCCGACATTGAAGCGGTCGCGGGTCTGCTTCAGTGTCTGCTCGAGGACGCGCACGTTGCTGCGCTGGACTTCGAGCGTGGCGGCATCCCGCAGATAGTCCATGTAGGTCGTCGCGGCGCTCAGCAGTACGCTCTGATCCATACCGCGCAGCGCTTCACGCGTACCGGACACCTGGCTCTCCGCCGCGCGGGTCCGGTTGGCGGTCTGGTTGCCATTGTAGAGCGTCTGTGTCGCCGTCACGCCAATGCTGCGAGGCACCCTCGTTCCGTAGACTGAGTTGGTCCCCGGGGCACTCTGCAAATCTTGATATGAATAGCCACCGGTCGCTGTCAGATTGACCCTCGGGCGATAGCCCGACAAGGCCTGAGGCACGCCCTCGTCAGTCGAGCGCACCTGGGCACGCTGTGCGTTGAGCTGCGGGTTGTTCTGATAGGCGCGCACCAGCGCGCCCTCGATCGTATCCGCCAAGGCAGGTGTCGGCCCGGCAAGCGCCAGCAGCAGGACCGAAACCGCAGCTCCGGTGAAGAGCTTCACCCCATGCATCCGTGAAATTCCGTTCGTTCTAGCGCCCGGCTCGTGCCCGCGAGCCGGGGTACCGTACCAATGGAGTCGTTGCCCCGCCGCAACATAGGACGCGGTCAAGCGCGACGGAACTACCTGGGGGTGGTTCTCAGTGGAAACTCTTCGCGTGCAGCATCCCGGCCACACTTCTGATTCAGAACGGGATTTGGGGCGGCTTTGGGGCCGTCAGAAGACAAAGGCAGCCGCCCGTTCCAGCCCGGGAAGCACCGGGGCGGCGGCGTCGAACAGGGTCCGATGACCGAATTCGCCGTGGGTACGGGTCACGATCGTGGCGCGCGGCGGCCTCGATTCGGCCGACACCCCCACCAGGCGCCCACCCTCCTTCAGCTGCCCGAGCAGCGCTTCCGGCATCACCTCGGCCGCGCCGTTGAGGAGAATCACATCATAGGGGGCAGCAGCAGGGTCCCCCTCGGTGCAGGCCGCCGCCTTGCAGGCGACATTGGCAAGCCCCTGGGCGGCGAAGGCGTCGCTGGCCTTGGCCGCCAAAGCCGAATCGCACTCGGTCGCCGTGACCTGACGCGCGAGCTTGGCGGCCAGTGCGGCGAGATAGCCGGTGGCGCAGCCCACGACCAGCACGTTGTCATCCGCGCCGATCTCGGCGGCCTGGAGCAGCTTGCCGGTCAGCGCCGGCTTGATCAGGAACCGCTTGGCGGCGCCTTCGCTGACGTCGAGGTCGAGATCGAGGTAAGCCAGCGCCTGCCGGCCGGCCGGCACGAAGGCCTCGCGCGGCACCGTGAGCATGGCATCGAGAACACGACGGTCGGTGACGTCATTGGTGCGCACCTGGCCATCGACCATTTTTTGGCGCGCGGTCGAAAAACCGGACATTTGCGGACCCTGCAATGCGGACGATGCCGCGGAGAAAAATCGCGGCATCTTTTGGAGCATGCTCGGTCAAAACGCAACATAGCGGTTGGCGATGCGCGTTTCGCCCTCCGCAACCTCTCCTGATGGGAGGGCCGGGCCGGCCCTATTCGATGGCGACTGCCAGGCGGCCAATGAGGCCAGCGACCTCGTCAAGCCGCGCCGAATCCGGCGCCTCGACTGCGCGCGCGAGACAAGCGAGGCATTCATCGTCGCTGAGCTCGGGGATGCCGGCCGGCAGAATCGAGGGGGCCAAATCAGAACGGTCGACCTTGTTGTCTGGCATGGGAATCAGCTCCGCGAGTGTCCGGCAGATCCACGCTCGACGTAAATTGAGTCGTTTTGGCGCCGTCCGAATGGCGGGACCTCGCCGACGCACAGGTGTTCGAGCGCGATTCCGTGCTGCACCCCGGTGCTTCGCTCTAGATTTCAGGCAAAGCACATAGCACGCAGCATCAGGATGCAAGGGCAAGCTTTTGAATTTAGTAAGATTCGGCTCTCCGGACTGGATCCGGTTTCGTTACGGAAGCGTCGGTTTCTCTTGAGCCTTTTAGCGCGCCTCAGCGTCGAGGTTCCCAAATCATTCCCAAGGCCTACCATGCGTTCACGTTGGAGAAGGGCGCGCTGACGGCGCGCAATGATCCAGAGGCCCTTGACCCATATCAAGGGAGCCCGTCGCCCGCCCGCCAACATCCACACATTACCGCCCTTCAGCCCATCGTCGGGCGACCGGGAGTTTCGATCATGAAGGCTGTTTCCGTCGAAGAAGCCGTTGCGATGATCCCGGCGGGCGCCAGCGTCATGGTTGGCGGCTTCATGGGAGTTGGAACGCCGGAGCGGCTGCTCGACGAAGTCGTGCGTCAGAGGAAGACGGGTCTGACCTTGATCTCGAATGACGCGGCCACGCCCGGCAAGGGCGTCGGCAAGCTGTTCGATCAGGCACTGGTGTCGAAGCTGACGGCAACGCATATCGGTCTCAATCCGAAGGCGCAGCAGCAGATGCTGGCGAACCAGATCGCGGTCGACCTCGTGCCGCAAGGCACCTTCGTCGAACGCATCCGCGCCGGCGGGTGCGGTCTCGGCGGGGTGCTGACGCCGACCGGGGTCGGAACGCTGGTGGCCGAAGGCAAGCGCCAGATCGAAGTCGACGGCAAGCCGTTCCTGCTGGAAACGGCGCTGCGGGCGCAATTCGCATTGGTGCACGCCTTCCTCGCCGACTACCTCGGCAACCTCGCCTACGCCCTCACCTCGCGCAATTTCAACCCGGTCATGGCGATGGCGGCCGACACCGTCATCGTGACGGCGGAGCATATCGTCCCGGTCGGCGTGATCGCGCCCGATCACGTCGTCACCCCCGCGCCGCTCGTCGACTATCTCATCACCAACGGGTGACATCATGGATCCCCAGATCATCATCGCCCGGCGTGTCGCCAAGGAGCTGAAGAGCGGCAATCTCGTCAATCTCGGCATCGGCATTCCGACCCTGGTCGCCAATTATGTGCCGTCGGACCTGAAGGTCTTCTTCCAGTCCGAGAACGGATTGATCGGCACCGGGCCGATTCCCGAGCAGGGGATGGCGCATCCGACGCTCACCGATGCCGGCGGACGCCCGATCAGCGCGCTGCCGGGCGCATCCACCTTCGACAGCGCGATGTCGTTCGGCTTGATCCGCGGCGGCCACGTCGATGTCACCGTGCTCGGCGGCCTCCAGGTCGATGCGCATGGCCATCTCGCGAACTGGATGATTCCGGGCAAGATGGTCCCGGGCATGGGCGGCGCAATGGACCTCGTCACCGGCGCCAAGCGCGTGATCGTCGCCATGCAGCACGCGGCCAAGGGCAAGTCGAAGATCGTGGTGAAATGCTCGCTGCCGCTGACCTCGGCACGCCCTGTCAACCTTGTCGTGACCGACATGGCCGTGATCGGTTTTCCCGATGGCAAGGCGACGCTGCTGGAAACAGCACCCGGCATGAGCATCGGCGAGGTCATGGCCTTGACGGAGGCCGAACTCGCCATTCCCGACAATGTTCCGGAAATGAAGCTCTGAACAGGTCAACCCATGCGAATATTCAGCGACTTCAACGAGATCAAATCCGCAATCGGCACCGAGATAGGCGCCAGCGACTGGATCGAGATCACGCAGGACCGCATCAACCAGTTCGCCGAGGCGACCTGCGACGAGCAGTGGATCCATGTCGACCAGGAGCGCGCCAAGCAGGAGATGCCGGGCGGCAAGACTATCGCCCATGGCCTGCTCTCGCTTGCCCTTGCCCCGCTGTTCATCCGCTCGGTCATCGGCCTGAAGGGGCTGCGCAACACGCTGAATTACGGTGCTGACCGCATCCGATATCTCGCGCCGGTTCCGGCCGGCTCGAAGCTGCGCGGCCGGGTCACGATTGCGGAAGCGGAGGACGTGCCGCCGGACGGGCTGCGCGTCAACTACCACCTCGTGATCGAGATCGAGGGCGGCAAAAGGCCGGCCTGTGTCGCCGAATTGATCGCTCTGCACTATCGCTGAGTCAAAGAGTCGAAAAACCACCCCATGCACAGTAGACATGGGGCTGATTTGACGGATGTTTCCTGTTCGCCCGGAACCGGTTGCTCCGTCGGGCAAAACACTGGCAATATGTCACCATCGATCATGGGTCCCGGACTGCTCAGCGCGTCAATCGACGATGTGGTGGCCGCCGTCGACGTCGAGGCCCCGCCGGGGATCAGCTTGGCGCCGTGGATGGTGACGCGGCACGTCCTCCGAACCAGGCGCCGAAATAGCCTGCATAAAGTGCCGGCGATTCGAGGTTCATCGAATGCCCTACGCCTGGCACGATGACCAGCCGGCAATCCGGCATCGCTTCGGCCATAGCACGGAGATCGGCCGGCGCGATCCAACCGTCCCGCTCGCCCCACAACACGAGGTGCGGATGCCGGATCTCGGACATACGGCGCTCCAGCTCACGGCTCTCCTTCTCCCGCGTCAGGTTCACCGGCGTGCCGATCCAGATCCCCTCCGATACGCCGAAGGTCTGCTCGATGATCCGATCGAACAGCGTCTGGATCTCTCCCAGCCCCTCGCGAAAGCGAGGGACCATGTTCGGCCCCATGCTCTCCGGGACGAACAGCGAAGAAGCGGCTGTAGCCATCACGGACCGCGTCAGCTCCTTGCTCGACATCATGGCCCTGAATAATCCGATCTGATCGGCATCGAAGGCCATGCCGAGCGGCGTTACCGGATCGAGCGCGAACACACGGCCGAAGCGCTGCGGCTGCTCGAGCAGCATTCTGGCGGCGATGATGCCGCCGGTGGAATGTGTCGCGAGATGGCAATAGCCGATCCCGAGCGTATCGAGCGCCGCCAGCATGTCCTCGGCGTGCTGCCGCATGGAGTAGTTGGAATAGTCGGCCGACGGCTTCGGCCGGTCGCTGTCGCCACAGCCGCGCCAATCGATTGCAACCACACGGAGCCCGATCGGAAACAATGGCGCGGCGAGCTCGATCCAGTCCTTGCTGGCGAGATTTCCGTGGATGAAGACGACGGTGACGTCGCCTCCTCCCCACTCCCGCCAGCCGAGTCGGAGTTCGCCCGCCTGCACCCTTGGCACCGCCGGGCCCTACTTGTTGAGGCCAGCCGTCGGAGCCGCTCCAGGCGGTGTCGGCGCCACTGGCAAGGCAGAGACGACGGCGCCCTTGATCATGCGATCGGTTCCGAGCGGCGATGATGTGTCCACCTCCCCGTTGGTCACGAAATCCACGACATCGGCAGCGTATTCCACTGGATTATCGGTGTGGATGAAGTGTCCGGTCTCCGGATAGATCTTGAGCATCGGCCGGTTGCCGGCATTGGTCATACGCGTCATGAACGGCGTGATGACGTCGCGGCCGAGGTCCGTCAGGCCGTTGAACGCAGGCGTCGGAATGAACGGCTCCTTGTCGCCGAACGCCAGGAAGATCGGCGCTTTGATCTGGGTGACCCGCTCATAGAGGTTCTTCGGGTCATCCTGCTGGAGCTCAGCACCGATCGTGTAGATGTCGAAGATGAAGACGTTGCACCACTGATCGAGCTCCTTCGGGTTGCCCTTGGTAAGCCCGGCGCGTTGCTCGGTATGGAAACGGGCATATTCGCTGTCGTTGAAGAAGTATCCGCTCTTCGCAGCCGATACCACGCCGGTGTCCGGATCACGTTTCTTGAAGTAGAAGAAGTCGCGGACGTTCTGCTCGCTCCGCGCCTTTTCCGCAGCGAGAATACCGGTCTGGTCCCAGACCTGCTTCCACTTGTCGAAGTCTCGGCCGAGACCGTCGGCGAACAGAGGCGCCTTCTTGTCCTTGGCAATGGTGATCTCGCGCGGATATTCCTCGAGGCCGGACGGCGCCTCCAAGGCGAGGCCCTGCACCGCATCAGGCCAGGTCAGGGCGTAGCCCACGACGAACTGGCCGCCGAGCGAGTGGCCGAGATAGTACGCCTTCTTGACTCCGAGCTGGTTGACCACGAGGTCGTAGATCACCTCGCGCATGTCCTGCATGGTGCGAGCGGGATTCTTGTCGAGATTGCCGGGCCCCGACATGCCGTAATGCGGTAGGTCCGGCACGATCACGCGCAGGCCGCTGCGCAGCGCATACTGCATGATGTTGCCGTAATGGCCGCCGAACGCGCCCTTGCCGTGGATGATGACGAGCACCTTCGGATCCTTGTCGGTGCCGGCATACTCGTCCATGTAGCCGATTTCCCAGGAATTGCCGCTCTTGTCCTTGGCACTGCCGAATTTGACCGGATAGGGATAGGTCACGTAGGCCTTCCAGAACGACTTCTTGGGATCGATCGTCTGGGCGACGTCGGGCACGCGATAGTTCTTGTCGACGAATTTCTGGGCACGATCGAGGGCCGCCACGTCATCCATGAAGGTGACGAACTTCGGATCGTTCTTGCGCTGATTGATGATCGGGAACACGCCGTAATGCGCGACCGGGCTCTCCTGTGCGATGAGGTCAGCGCCGGGCACACGATCAACGGCCTTCTGCGCCAGCTTGAAGTTGAGCCAGAGATCGTTGGTGATGTGCATCACCAGCGTGCGAGCCTGAATGCGACCGAGATAGGGATTGACGTTATGGGTCTCGCCGACCCGATTGCGCCAGACGAGGTCGACGGCGTCGTAGAGCTTGGCGCGATTGGTGACGTTGAGGCCGGCCTTCTCGTTCGGCGGATCCCAATAGAAAATCTCGGGCTGTACCGCCGCCCAGTTCTGGGTCGTGCGGAAGGAAAAGTCATAACCCGTCATGCCGAGGATCGACCAGCCGAAGGCCACGCCCGGCACCGGATGCTTTTCCTTCGGGAGCTTGTAATAATCGCCCTCGGTCGCCTGCCAGACCGGATCGCCCTGGATCGCGGCCGTCATCATCTGGAAGGTCCAGTTGCCGACGGGGTCGTCGCCATCCGATTGCGTGGTGCCGCCGATCGGCATCAGGGCGCTGACATATTCCGGATGCATCACGCCCCAGACGTAGGTCTGCGTGCCACCCATGGAGACGCCGGTCACCAGCGCGACGCGCGCGACCTTCAGCTCGTCGCGCAGCAGGCGGTAGTTCGCCTGCACCATGTCGTAGTAGCTGTATTGCGGAAACTTGATGCCTAGGCCGTCGGATGGCTTGCTCGCGCCCCAAGTGCCGAGCGGATCGACCATGATGACATAGTAACGATCCGTATCGATCGGCCGGCCCGGACCAATGATGGGTACGCCACCCGACAACGCCGCACCCTTGACCCACTGTTCGTACATGTCGGTGGAATCGCCGGAATAATAGGAGTTGATCACGATGGCATTGGTGATCTCGCCCGCCGCGTTGCGCCTTGCGTTGCCGACGGCGATGTAAGCCGTGCGCAGCTTGCCGGCCCCGAGCGATTCCAGCGTGACGCCGCCCTCGCCGCCGTTCTCCCATTTGGAAGGGTCGGTCAGGTCGTACTTGCCGCCCAGGCGGAAGTTGGCGATCTCGTAGGTCTTCTTCAGCCCGTCATGCTGCACCTGCGACGAACGGCGCGTGAAAGGCTGTGCGGTTGCGATCGCCGTTCCGAGCAGCAGCACGATCAGGCTCAACAGGCAACGATTCAACGCATCTCGTCCGGCCATGATGCGATCCTCCCTGGAAGATTTTCCTGAAACGCTAGGCAGGGCGGCCGGGGAAGGTTTGATCTAGCTCAATGGAATCCGCTCGGAGGAATCGAGGATCGCGGGCATCAAAAGACCGGCGGTACCCTCGCGATGCCCTTACTCAGCCACGGCTCATATCGGATCCGCTATGAGCTCGACGGGCCGGCGGGCGCACCGGCCTATGTTCTCGTGAACGGGCTGACGCAATATTCCGAGCTGTGGAGCGCCTATCGCGAGGCCTTGTCGGCGCGAGGCTTTCGCGTTGCGACCTTCGATCTTCTCGGCCAGGGCGCCTCCGACAAGCCGAGGCTCTTCATCAGCCAGGACGATCAAGTCGCTGCACTGCGCCTCCTCATCGACGAACTCGGGGACGGTCCGATCTTTCTGAGCGGGATCAGCTTTGGCGGCCTGATCGCGCTGCGATATGCGATCGAGCATGGCAAGCGGCTGGCCGGGCTGGTGCCGATGAGCTGCTTTGCGGAGCTGTCGCCGCAACTCTTGCTGCTTGGCAATGCGCTGCGGACCGGCCTGATCCTCGGTGGCACGAGTTACCTCCAGGATCTCCTGTTGCCCATGAACCTCTCGGACCAATGGCTGAAGCCACTGCTGGACAAGCTCGAGAGCGTGAAGCGGCAAGGTTGGCTGGTCAACGACGTCTACGCGCTGCAAAACCTGATGGAATCTTTCCTCGACTTCCAGCCGCTCACGCCGCGCCTGTCCGCGATCGCCGTTCCGACCATGATTCTCAACGGCGAGTTCGATTTCCTGACGCCGCGGGTTCTCCACGAAACATTGCGTGTCGAGATTCAGAACAGCTCATTGGTGATCATCCCCATGGCCTATCACGCCTTCACGCTGGAGAAAGGGGCACTGACCGCCGATCTGCTGGCGCGCTTTGCCGAAGACGTGCTGGCCGGCCGCTGGCAGGGCAATCAAGCGGTCTGGGTGGCGCCGGACCAGCCCGGCGGCGAGCTCACGCCGTTTCCTGCCGGCTACGATCATCTGCGTGCCATCCCGGTCAAGCGAGCGCTGCCATGAGCGGCTTCCTCGGTCCCGTCGCGCCGGACGGTCGCATTCCACCGAACCAGCAGACGAAGGTCGCAGCATTCCTGATTTCGGCGCACGGCGCCCTGGCTCGGCAATTCGCTTTCATGCTGCCCGCGAGGCTCGACGCGGCATGGCAGACCGAATTGAATGCTCAATTTTATCGCGAGACCGAGATCGTCTCGCTGCTGCTGCGCGCCACGTCCTGGGTGCTGGATCCTTCCCTGGGTTACATGCTCGCCTCATGGGAGTCCGCCTGGCTGCCTGCACCGGTCGAAGGGATCGCAGACCCTCGCCTTGCCCAAATGATTCACCTCGCAGCGCTTGCCCACGCCGTGCATGCCGGCATACGGCCGGCTGCGATCCTACCGATCGAGGCCAATGCGCAGGATCCTTTTGTTATGGCGCTACGCCGGATCGAATTTGAGAGTGGCCGGCTGTTGCAGGCCCAGATTCTGTTTCTGAAGAGCACAGACCTTGCGCCGCATCGCGACGCGGTCAGTGCGGCGCTCGCGCAGCGTCACGCCGACGTCCGCAAGCTCTGGCGCGAATTACTCGAGTGCATCGGCATCGGCGTACCGCCGGCATGACAACGCGCGATTGCGCGCTCAATCGATGATGTGATAGCCGCCGTCGATATAGAGCACGCCACCGGTGATCAGCTTGGCGCCGTCGAGCGCCAGGAACGCGGTGGCGTTGCCGACATCGTCGATGCTGACGAGGCTGCGCGAGGGCGCCTTGGATTGCGCCTTGTCCATTAGCTCATCGAACTCCGGAATGCCCGAGGCCGCGCGGGTGGCGAGCGGCCCTGGCGAGATCGCGTGCACGCGGATGCCCTTCGGACCGAGCTCGGCAGCGGCATAGCGGACCGCGGCTTCGAGCGCCGCCTTGGCAACGCCCATGATATTATAGTTCTCCACCACCATCTGGCTGCCGTAATAGGTCATGGTGAACATCGTGCCGCCGTTCTTCATCAGGGGTTCGGCTAGATGTGCCATCCGCAGGAACGACCAGCAGGAGACGTCCATGGTCTTCAGAAAGCCGTCGCGGCCGACGTCGACGACGCGGCCGTGCAATGCTTCCTTCGGCGAAAAGGCGATGGAATGAAGCAGGAAATCGAGCTGCCCCCACTCCGACTTGATCCGCTCGAATACCGCTTCAGTCTGGCCTTCGACCATGACGTCGAGCGGCAGGAAGATCGGCGCTTCCAGGGCCTGCGCCAACGGCTCGACGTGCTTCTTGGCGCGGTCGTTCAGATAGGTGACGGCGAGATCGGCTCCGAGCGCGCGAAACGCCCTGGCGCAGCCCCAGGCGATCGATTGGTCGTTGGCGATGCCGACGACGAGGCCCTTCTTCCCCTTTAGTGCGACCTTGCTGTCCGGAAATACTGTAATCATGACACCCTCTCTTGTCTGGGGTTGGGCGATTGGCCGTTCATCAACAGCGTCAGCGTGTGCTGCGCAATCATGAGCTCCTCGTCCGTCGGGACGACGTAGACCGGAACGAGACTCGTCTTTGCCGATATCAGCCGCGAATGGCGCGTGTTCTCGGCTGGGTCGAGTGCCACGCCAAGCCAGCCGAGCTGCTCCGCCACACGCGCGCGGATGCCGCTCGAGTTCTCGCCGATGCCGGCGGTGAAGACGAAGGCATCGATCCCCTGCAACGCCGCCGCCAGCATTCCGGCGTTGAGGCCGATGCGATAGACGAAATAGTCCACCGCCAGCTTCGCTTGCGGATCCGTGCTCGCCTCCAGCTCGCGCATGTCGTTGCTGAGCCCGGAAAGCCCCTTCAATCCGCAATCGCGATAGAGAAAATCCTGCACCTTCGACGGCGTCATCCCCTTCTCGGACAATAGGTACAGCACGACGCCCGGATCGAGCTGGCCCGGGCGCGTGCCCATCGGCAGCCCATCGAGCGCGGTGAATCCCATCGTGCTCTCGACGCTCAGCCCATTCTTCATCGCGCACATCGACGCGCCACTGCCGAGATGGGCGACAATCACCCGGCGCTTTGCGACCTCTGGCGCAATCTGGGGCAAGGTCCTGGAGATGTACTCATAGGAGAGCCCGTGAAAGCCGTAGCGTCGCACACCTTCGGCGTGAACCTGGTAGGGGATGGCGTAATGATCGGCCAGCGGACCGTGCGTGCGGTGAAACGCGGTGTCGAAGCACGCGACCTGGGGTATCGTCGGGAAATTAGCCAGGATCGAGCGGATCGGCGCCAGATTGTGCGGCTGATGCAGCGGCGCTAACGTGACGAAGCGTTCTAGCCGTGCCACCACGCCATGATCGACGAGAATTGGCCGCTCATGATCCGGCCCGCCATGGACGACGCGATGCCCGACCGCCAATGGATGGATGCGCGCCTCGTTCCGCAGCCATTCCCCCGCGACTTGCATCGCCGCCGGCACGTCCGGAATGGCCTCGATCGGATAGGCCCGGTCCGCCATGGGATCATTGCCTGCCCTGCTCGCCCGCAAGCGCGGACGGCTGCCGATGCCGTCCACCTGCCCCTTGATCAGGCGGCGCAGAACGCCCTCACCCTCGACCGCAAAGACCTGGAACTTGACGCTCGATGAGCCGGCGTTGACGACGAGGATGCTGTCCATGGCGGTCACGCCGCGACTGTCGGCGCCTTCTGGCGCCGCGCGTGAGCATAAAGTGCAGCAACTGCGCAGGACGCCATCCGCGCTCTTGGGCTGTCCGCACGCGAGGTCAGGACGACGGGGACGCGCGCGCCGAGCACAATGCCGGCGCCGTCGGCCTTGGCGAAATAGGCGAGGTTCTTGGCCAGCATGTTGCCCGCTTCGAGGTCGGGCACGACCAGGATCTGAGCACGGCCGGCCACCTCGGACTTGATGCCCTTGATCCGCGCGGATTCGAGGTCGATCGCGTTGTCGAACGCCAGCGGCCCGTCGATCACGCCGCCCGTGATCTGGCCGCGATCCGCCATTTTGCAGAGCGCCGCGGCCTCGATCGTGGATGGAATCTTCGATGTGACGGTTTCGACCGCGGAAAGGATGGCCACCCGCGGCGACTTGCCGAAGCCCGCCTGATTGTAGAGATCGATCGCGTTCTGAATGATGTCCCGCTTGGCGTCCAGATCGGGGAAGATGTTGATTGCGGCGTCAGTGACGAAGATCGTCTCGGCGTAGGCCGGCACATCCATGACGAAAACGTGGCTGATGCGCCGATCGGTGCGCAATCCCCCGACTTTGGCCGTGACGGCTCGCATCAGCTCGTCGGTGTGAAGGCTGCCCTTCATGAGCAGTTCGCCGCGCGCGGCATGGATCAATTCGACACCCCTCGCCGCGGCTTCGTCGCTGTGCGCGGCATCCACGATCTCATAACCCGAGATGTCCAGGCCGAACGTGCCAGCCGTATCCCGGATCTTCCGCTCCGGTCCGACCAGGAGCGGCCGGATGATGCCGGCAGACGCGCTGTCGACGGCGCCGCGCAAGGATGTCTCATCGCAGGGATGCACCACGACGGTCGGCGTCGGCGGGATTGCCCTGGCCGCCGCGATCAGGCGATCATACTTGCTGGGAGACTGCGTGGCCGTCGCATCTGCTGACATGATGTCGCTCCCGATCCTTGCAACTCGCGTTACGACGCCTTCGCCTTGGGATCGAAAGGGGCAACGTTCGACGCCCTTTCGGCACCTTCCGCGGTGTCGAGGCCAAACAGGCCGGCGATCTGCCGCAGCCGGTTGGCGCGCTCGCCGGTGACATCCGCACTGGCCGACAGCACCTGCTCGATCGCCTCGAATGCTGCGCGGCGAACGTTCATGTCGTCAGGCAGCAATTTCGGGATTGCAGCGAGCGCCCCTTCCCGGTCGAGCAGCAGCATGAAGAACTGCTCGCGTACCAGCATCTTGAACTCGGCAAGAGACATGCGTGCGCCGCCATGATCCCGGCGGACCCGGCGCAGAGCCTCGATGCTGCGTTCGTCCACCATCCCCCGTGCCGAGCCGACATAGAGCAAAGCGCGCAACGCCGCTTCACGGAGGCCGCCCTCACCGATCCGCGACTTCAGCTCGGCAATGCGCTTCTCGAGCATGGTGCGATGCTCGGCGGACATCTCACGCCGACGCGACGGCGTGGACGTCGGATCGATCCCGACCGCCGCCTGGAGCGCCGGGGATCCGTAGACGCTGAGGAACATCGCTTCGCTGAGCGCCTCCTGTGAATCGCGCCAGCTGTCGAGGGCGTGAACGACCTGCTTCGAGATCTGCTCCTGGAACGCCAGGAACGGATTGTCCGCGGCGACCGGCTTGCGCTTCTCGGCGGCCTTCTCGGCCAATGATTTCACCGTCGCCATGAAAGGATTCTGGCTGCTGAACAGCTCGTATTGCAGCCGCAGCGGATGCATGTTGTGAGCCCATTCGGCCATCTGTGGCGTCACCATGCGCTTGAGCCATGGCTGGACGAATTTTCGATAGGCCGCCAGGTTGATTTCCGAGATTCGTTTGGCGGTGGCAAAGCGTCGCTCGTCCTCAGGCGAATTGCCGCCCATGGCGCGGATGTCGTCGAGCGTCCGCGCTTCGCAGCGCATCACCCACTGGCCGACGACCAGATCCGAACTTGCGGTTTCCTCATCCTTCGCCTCGAACGTCGCTTCATAGAGTCCGGGCGGCAGAACGTCGATGAGGTCGATGTTGCTGGAAAATTCCGCGTGCTCCTTCTTGGCGACGCCGCCGGAGACGAAGATGCCGAGATGGCCGATGTTCTGGTGCACGGTGTAGACGATGGTCTGGCCATAGGCCCTGATCTCATCGACATCGGCATAGCAATCGAGGATCCAATGCAGCGCCTGCTGCGGCGGCGTGATGTTGTCGCCCTCCGAGCAGAACACCACGATCGGGGATCTGATGTTGCGAAGGTCGACCTTCCGGCCATCGGACATTTCGATGTTGCCGGCCGCGAGGTTGTTGCCGACGAACAGCTCATCGACGATGAATTGGATCTCCTCGGCGTTCAGGTTGACGTGGCCGCCCCACCAACGCTCGAATTCGAGGTAACGATCCGCCTCGGTGTCGACCTTGGAATAGACGTTGTATTGCTTGGTCCAGAGCGTATTCGACGGGTTCTGGTTCTCGAAGTTCTGCACCAGCCAAGCACCATCGAACTTGCCGGCGCCGAGATCGGAGGTCAGGGCCGTCAACCAGCTTCCGCCCAACAGCCCGCCCGAGTAGCGCATCGGATATTTTCCATGCACGCCGGCCCAATAGGCCAGCGGCGCGCCGGCGATGATCAGCGGGCCGAATAGCTCGGGACGTAGCGAGGCCAGGATCATGACGGCCCATCCGGCCTGACAATTGCCGATCACGCAGGGCTTGCCGTCGGCATCCGGGTGAAGGCTCATGACCTTTTCGATGAAGATGGCTTCGGCACGCGCGATGCGCTCGATGGTCTGACCGGGCATCGGGTCCGGCAGGAATCCGATGAAGTAGCAGGGATGGCCTGCTTTCATCGCCACCCCGATCTCGCTGTCGGCCTTGAAGCCGCCGATGCCGGGGCCGTGGCCCGCACGCGGATCGACCACGACGAACGGCCGCCGGTTCATGTCGATCTCGACGTTGGCGGGCGGAACGATGCGCACCAGCGCGTAATTGACGGGTTCGGCGAGCTGGCGCCCGTCGATGATCAACTCCGCCGCATATTGCAAAACATGCGGGGCGGTTTGCGCGAGGTGCTCCCTGTACTGGTCCCCGCGCCGGCGCATGATATCCAGGAACAGGATACTGCGCTGTCCCGCATCGACGAGGTATTCGACTGCCGAGGCGACCAGCCCCGACATGGGACCGCCCGGAATTTGCATCTTGTGCATGGACATGTTCTCGACCTCTCCGTCGCCTCGGCCAATTGACGGCTTGGAGCGAGGACGAACGTTGATCTAGGTCAAGATGATCTGCACGCTTCGGAGGCGTCTATCCTGCATTATAGGGCATGAGACCCGGCCGGGCGGTTTTGAAAGAGCGACATCGGCAATGTCCCAAGCTGCAACTTACAGCGTGCAAACCGTGCTGAAGGACAGCACCCCGATCCAGGTCCGCGCGCTTCGCGCCAGCGACGAGGCGGATATGCTCGCTGCCATTGCGCGCACTGGACCGCAATCGCTGCAAAGCCGGTTCTTCGTTTTGAAACGGCATTTCTCGGAGAAGGAGCGTGCCTTCTTCATGGACGTGGATTTCAGCAATCACGTTGCGCTGGCCGCTCTCGCCGAGGAACAGGGTCGATACGCCATTATCGGCGGCGGCCGGTACGTCATCGTCGAGCCCGGTCGGGCCGAGATGGCCTTCGTCGTGGTGGATGCCTGGCAAGGTCGCGGGGTGGGCTCCTTATTGCTGAGGCACCTGACAGAGATCGCGCGCGAACAAGGCGTAAGAGAGCTCACAGCCGAGGTTCTGTCCGACAACATGCCCATGCGCAGCGTGTTCGCGAAGGCGGGCTTCAAGCTCGCGCGGAGTGACGATCCGAGAACGGTGCACCTGTCGCTCACGCTTTGATCCTCGCGCCCGGCTTGAGCCTCACCTCAAAGCGATCGTGATCCGACTGATATTGGCCGCCAGCTCGAGTCCCGCCTTCGGGCCTTGCAGCACCATCGTGACGCCCTTTTCATTGCGCAGGTGCACACCATTGGCGCCGCCGACCAGCGCAAAGCCGCCGCCGACGGAGCTGTAGTTGCCGGCGAAGTCACTGACCTCCCGGATACCGGATGCCCAGCCGTCGAGGCGGCCGACCGTTGCACCGACCGTGATGCCCAGGCTCACGCCGCTGACGTTGAAGGGGTAGGTCTTGCCCCGGTACGTCAACACGCCGCTGCCCACGCCACCGCCGGCCAGGAATCCCGCTTTGACGATCTTCACTCTGACCTGACCGGTGGCCTGCGCGAAGGACGGCGCCGCCGGCAGGGTCAGCCCGAGCGCGAGCAGGAGCAGCGCGATCAGGCGAAATGCGCGCACGCGCGGCTCAGGGTTTTGCGGCATCGACCTTCTTCCAGGTCTCGTCGGGATCGAACAACGTTGTGCGCTCGGCGACGAACGCCGTGCGCTTGCCGAGATCCTTCTGATACACGACGCCGTCATGATTGACCAAGAAGGTCATCACGCCCGAATTGCCGTACTCCGCGGGCCAGGCGATCAGGCCGAAGCCACCGATCATCTTGCCCTTGACGACGTAGTTGAGCGCGCCGCCGGGAGCGTCCCGCCCCTGCCCTTTCAGAATCCGGAAGTAATAGCCGTGATAGGGTGCAGGGCCGACATCGCCGCCGCGATAGCCCTCCTTCGAGGCTTCGGCCGCCAGCGCGCCGAGCGGACTCGGATCGCTGTCGTCGCGCCAGAACAGGCCGTCCTTCTTGCCGGGCGAGGAGACGATGCGCTGCGCGTAGACGCCGACGCCCTCGCCGCGGTCCTTTTCCGCATATTCGTTTTGCGCGTCGACGAAGGCGAGCGCGGTCTGGATCGCGTCGAGCTCGTTGCGGCCGATGCGACGGCGCAGCACTTCGATGCGTCCCTCGTCGGTGTCGAACGCCCAACCCGTCCTGGTGTTGACCAGCGGAATTGGAAACGGAAAATCGTCCGGCCCGAGCATCAAGGTGGCGGTCTTGTTGCCCTCCGCCTTGATGCCGTGCTTGGCGTCGTACATCGCGGTGAAGCGCGCCCGAATGTCGTTGTCGGCAACCTCGTCGCCGGACGACACGATGTCCTCCGCATTCCTGCCGAGCACTTTCAAGATGTCTTTCGGGCCGCTCTTGACCGCGGCGGCAAGCGCAGACGCGGCCTCTTCCGGTGTCTTGTAGGATTCCTGTGCGAGAGAGGCCGATCCGAGCAGCGCGAGCGCGAGGACGCCGGGCATCAGCGCACGGCTAAACGATTTCAGACCGGTCATGGCATCACCTCCGCAGGAATTTTCGCGCCGCCGGCGAGCCAGTCGCGATAGGTGCGGAACGTCAGCCCGAGTTTTTCGTAATGGACGCGCAGATAGCCGTCGCTGCCGCGGGTCACGGCAGCGGGCATCGCCTGCTCGACCTCCTGCGCCATCACGCCGACATAGGCCTTGTCGCTGCCGACGTAGCTGAAGCGATAATAGCCGAGGCCGTTCGAGAGATGACCGAGCAGGACGACATCATGCTTCAGCGCTGCGTCGGAACGCCGACCACCGCCGCCACCGCCGCGGAAGCCGCCTCCTCCACCGCCGCCACGCATCGCCATTCCGCCACCGCCGCCGCGGCCGGCAAAGCTTGGTCCGCCGCCGCCACCGCGCGGCATGCTCGCCATGCTGGCGCGGCCGCGCGCGGATGCCGCGGCAGCCGAGCGGCCGGAGGAAACGTTCATGGCCCCGCCACGATTGGCCGCACCGCCGCCGGCGCGGTTCGCAGCCTTGGCGCGATCGCCACCGCCCTTGGTCGCACCTTTGGCACGATCACCGGCACCGGCACGATCGCCGCCGCCAGGCCGGTCGCGCGTCCCTGCGCTGGGGCGATCGCCCGCGCCCGGACGGTCGCCACGATTGCCGGCGCGATCCCCTGCGCGATCTCCTGCGCGATCTCCTGGACTGCCGCGATCACCCGCACGATCTCCCGCCCGGTCCCCGGCACCCTGGTCGGGGCGCAGCACCTGGTTGCCGTCGCGGCCGCGGAAATCCATCCGGTCCGACACGCCGGCCTTCAGATTGTTGTTGCCGAAGCGCTGCTGAACATTGCTGTTGTTGTAGCGCACACCGCCGCGGTGCGCCGGATTGTGCTGCCAGCCATTGCCGATATTCGTGGTGCGATGGTTGACATAGACGTTGCGGTTGCCCCAGTTGCAGCCGCCGCCCCAGTAATTGCCCCAGCGTCCGATCGCCCAGGCCGTGCCGAACGCGATGCCAGCCGCGACCACGCCGGCGCCGATATAAGACGGGTAGCCCCAATAATAAGGCGGATACTCCGCATAGGGCCAGCTGCCGTAGACCGTCGCCGGGTCGTAATACGGCACGTACATCGCCGCGGGATCGGCCTGCTGGATCACGACGACCTGCTTGCCTTCCTGAGACTGGACGCTGACCTTCTGCTGCTTGGTGGTGACGAGCTTCTTGTTGTCATAGGCCTTGTTGCGCAGACGCTGGATCGCGTCCATCACGTCGGGCTGCTGGGCGAGGAAGGCATCGCCCAGCTTCTTGGTCCAGTCGAGCTGCTCGCTCATCATCGCGAGGACATCGGCGGTGCTGGCCAGCGCCTTGACGCTGTCGTCCCAGCCCTGCTTTTCCACTTCCGTCTTCAGCGCATCGCCCTTCAGGCTCTTGCGCTCCTTCAGCCAGCGGTCGGCCTGCACCACCTCCAGCGGATAGGTCGAGGCGGCCAGTACATTTGCGAGCAACTCGTCCGGATAAAGCGCGATCGGCGCGACGAGGGCCTCGAGTTGCTCGGGCTTCAGGAGCTCGGCCGCCGGTGCGGGCGGGCTGGCAGGCTGCGCCTGCGGCGCCGGGGCTGCAGGCGTCGTTGGGGTCTGCGCCATTGCGGCGACCGAAGTTGCCATCAACAGCGCCAGCGCCATCAGGGTCTTGCCGCAACGAAACATCACATCCTCCCTGGGACTTCGAGTGCGCGAGGATCAAGCCGGGGCGCAGCCGTTTGTTGATCGAGATCAACGAAACGAGGCAGTCGGGGCTGCCGCAGCGCAAGATCGGATTATCATTCGATTAGCTCGGCATCCAGCAGAAGCCGGCTCGGGACCGTCAGGCCGAGCGCCCTGGCCGTCTTCATATTGATGACGAACTCAAACCTGGTGGCAAATTGCACCGGGAGAGTGCTGATATCGGCACCGCGCAGGAGGCGGTCGACATAGCCGGCGCCATCACGAAATTGCTGGGTCAGATCTGCACCATACGACATCAGCCCGCCATTCGACGCGTAGAAACGGACTGCGAAGATGGCGGGCACGCGCCGCTGCGCCAGCAATGCAATGGCCATCGCGCTGTGGGTTCCGAAGAAGCCGCCATCCGGCAGCACGACGAGGCCGCCGCCTGTGCGCGCCGCCGTCTCGATCGCTCCCGCGATCTCCGGACCGCTGCGAACGCTCGCACCGGCAATCTTGAGGCCGAGACGGCCTTCCATCTGGTGCGCCGCTTGAACATAGAACGGTCCGTAGGGTGCCGATTCCGGATTGAACAGCAGGGCCGCATGGCTCATTCCCGGCACCATGTCCTTCAAAAGGCCGAGCCACTTCCCGCTCATCGAATGCTCATAGAGCGAAAAGCCGGTCAGATTTCCGGCCGGCCGGGCCAGATTAGCGACAAGCCCCGTCCCTACCGGATCGGAAAGCCCCACGAAGACGATCGGAATTCGTTGCGTTGCATCGCGCAGCGCACGTGTTGATCCCGTACTGGTCGAGAACAGCACGTCCGGCGCCGCGGCGACGAGCTCGAGCGCCTCCAACTTCTGGCGCGCCGGATCGGGGCCCGGCCAGCGCACCTCCAGGCGGTAGTTCTGGTTGGCGACCCAGCCTCGATCGGTGAGACCCTGCTGAAAGGCTTCCACGCGCATTTGCGCGCCGGGATCACCAGCGACATTGCCCGTCAGCACGCCGACGGCGGGCATTCGGTCCTGGGCTTTCGCCAGGACCGGCAATGCAGCGGCAGCACCAACCAGCCTCATGAAGTCACGACGTCTCATACGCCTCACGCTCGCCCGTCGTACTTGTCATGCGACCGAGAGAGAACGGCTTCAGCGCCGTGATGTTTGATCAAGATCAAGATACCGCCCGCTCAGCGAGCGGTCGGAAGCCTGATCGTGAACAGTGCGCCGCCCGCAGGCTGGTTCGCAGCAGCGATCGTGCCGTGATGGGCCTCGACGATGGTTCTGGCGATTGCAAGGCCCATGCCCATGCCTTGCGGTTTGGTCGTGAAGAACGGATCAAACAGGCTTGCGAGATCGGAGGCGGGTATTCCGGGCCCGGTGTCGGCGATCCTGATCTCGGCCTGATTGCCGGTGCTGAGCGTCGACACGCTGACCTCCCGCTTTCCGGCGTCCGCATCGGAAATCGCATCCATTGCGTTGATGATCAGGTTGAGAATGACCTGCTGAAGCTGGACCGGATCTCCCTTGACGTGAAGTTGGGTGAGAAGAGGCACGTAGATGAGGCTGATGCGGCGCCCCCCCGCGAGGGTCTTCACGAGATCGATTGCTTCGCGAACGGTATCGTTGAGCTCGATAATCCTGACCTCAAAGGGCGCCTTTTTCAGAATGGAGCGCAGCCTCCGGATCACCTCGCTTGCCCGCTGATCATCGCGCCGGATATCGGCGAGGATCTGACGAACCTCGTCGATGTCAGGCGAGCTCGCTCGCAGCATGAGTTCCGCTGTCTCGGCATTGGTCAGGATGGAGCCGAGCGGCTGGTTCAGCTCATGGGCGATAGACGTGGTCAGCTCACCGACGGCAGAATAACGGTTGGCGTGCGCGAGTTCGGCAAGGCGCTGCCGTGACTCGATCTCGGCGAACCTGCGGCGCCGGCGTTCGTGCAGCAGCCCGCTGATGAGACCAGCCTGTACTAGAAAGGCGGCCGATATCATCAACATCTGCCAGCGATAGCGTTGCCAGATGCTTGGCTCGCGAAAAAATACCTCGCTGCCGGGAGGCAAGCGGCTCTCGCTGATTCCCCAGCGATGAAGCTGTCGCCAGTCGAATTTGGCAGCCGCGAATCTGACCGCGGCAGGCCTGGCATCGGCCGGCTTTTCTCCCCCGAGCAGCCGTACAGCCACGGTCGCAGTCAGGCGGCTGATCTCCTCGACGGAGTACATGGGGCCGCCGACGATCTCCCGGCCAAAAAAGCCGTCGTCGTAGGAGAAGATCGGAGCATTGGCGACCTTGTGGAGCGCCTGCAGGGCTCGATCACCTTCGTAGGCCACGCCCGTGGCGTCGACATTCATGAGATGCCAAAAAATTGCGGAGTCCGGCGGAAGTGCAGCACAGATCTGCAGGATAGCCTCGAACGACATACCGTCGTGCCAGATGAACTCGACTTTGCCCGCGAAGAGGTCAGCATCCTTCTGGATTTCTCTTCGCCACACCATTTCGTTCGGGGACGCACCGTTCACCACGACGATTCTCTTCGTTGCAGGAAGCACTTTGAGAATGGTGTTGAAGGATCGAGGGAAATCATGCGCGACGGCAACGACGCTGTCCTCGGGCGAGAGATTGGCGGAATCCACCCGGCGCTGTTCAACCGCCGTCAACACCATTGGCACACGCGGAAAAAGATTTGACCGGTTTCGCTGCACAAAGTTCGCGGCAGGAGCGCCGATCGAGACGATTAGATCAGGCTGATGCCGTGCGTTCAGCGCCTTGAGATAAGAGACGAAGGCTGCCTGAGGATCCTCATCGCCGAACCGGGCGGCGACGAGGGAGTGATCCTGGATATCCAGATGCCATGGCGAAAGTCGGTCAAGTTGCTCCCGGATGGACTTTGCATATTGCCCCCAGGGCCTGAAGTCGCGGCCAAAAGAATGCAGGATGACAACTCGCTTGGCCTGCTGAGCCAATGCGGCCGAGGGCTCGAGCAAGCAAGAAGCGAGCGTCAGCAAAGCAAGAAACCAGACGCGCATGCGCATGCGTCCACGATCCGGGAAGCCGGCTTGACGCCCCCACTCCTCCTGCGCGATCATCCTCACAACATCGGTATAGAACCATGTCCCGGACCGTAGGCAAAGCTGAATGGCCTTGCGACTCCGGCACAGGGTCATCGCCCTTCTCTCAACGTTCAATGCCCGCCGCTCAGCACGAGCGTCTGGATCGGCAGCAACAGCGCCTGGATCCGCAGCAGCAGCGCGTGCACGAGGCCGACGCCGTCGACGACGTGGAGCGCGATCTTCCGGCTGGTCGGGGTGTCCTTGGCCGAGATCTCCTCGTGGTTGCTGGTGTAGGCGTTGACGATGCAGCTCGAGCCCGGCGTGACACCGTCGAGACCGCCCTTGTAGAGCGGCTCCAGGAAAACCAGGATCGTGCCGGGACGGACGGCATTCTGCGGATCGATGAGCTGCTCGCCGGTGCGAAACTGTCCGGCCGCGATGTAGTCCTGCACCGTCGTGATCACCATGGGAATGATGACCCAGGGTTTGGATATGCAGGTCGCTTCCGCCACCATGCCGGTCTTCATGACCTGCGCCTCGATCTGGCCGAAACCGGCCTGGAGCGCCTTGCGGCCCGCGCCCTCCGGAACGAGAACACCGGCCGGACGCATCAGCTGGTTGACGACATCGCCGGGGCGAACCAGGAACTGCTCGACGCGCCCGTCGACGCCGGCGCGTACGAAAGTCTTGTCGAGATCGACCTGCGCCTGGTCGAGCGCGGCTTCGGCGCTGGCCTTCTGGGCCGGCAGCAGAGCCGAGACCTGCAAGGACACTGACTGCTTCGCCGCCGTCGCGGCGTCGATGCCGGACTGTCGCTGATCGACCAGCACCTGGAGCTTGTCGATGTCACGCTGTGGAACGATGCCGGGATTGCGGCGCTGGAGCTCGGTCTTGACCTCGAGCTCGTCTTTGGCCTGCTGGTAGTTGGCCCTCGCTTCGCCGAGCTGCGCCTCGGCCTTGACCACGTCGGCCTGCGCCGTCTGCATGGCGGCATCGACTTCTGCCACCTTCCGCTTGGCGGTCTCGACCGCAGCCTTTTGCTTCGAGCTATCGAGCGTGAACAGCACATCGCCCTGTTTGACGGGCGCGGTGAAGCCGACTTTGACCTCGGCAACACGGCCCGAGCCTTCGGGCAGAATTGGCACGGTGCGGAAGTACAGCGTCGCCGACGATGTCGCCGGATGGAAGTAGAAGATCATGGTGATGAGCGACACCGTCAGCATCAGGCAGGCGGTGATGCCCCAGCGCAGCTCGTACCAGACCGAGAAGAAGGTGATTTCCTTCCCGAAGCGCTTGCCCTGGGCGTAGCGGCGGTACAGGTAGTCCGGAAGGATCGTGACGAGGGAGCAGATCAGCAGCTCAAGCATGACTGCGCTCCTTCTCCTTGGCGGGTCCCGGCTTGTCCGCGGGGGGCGGTGCGACGGCCGCCTCAGCCTGGACTTCCTCCGCATCGGAGGCCGGCGTCGCGTCGGCGATCTTCTCGACGGACCCGGCAATGCTGCGCAGCGGCGTGCCGAAATCCGGAAGATCGATCATTGCGAGGAGCAGTCCGGCGATCCAGAAGATGTGCATGTGCGTGAACAGCGAGATCAGGCCGAGCACGGCGACTAACTCGAACTGCAGTTTATGCGTTTTGTGCGCCATCCGCTCGGGCAGGCTGTGCAGTTTCCAGTAGAGCGTGCCGACCCAGAGCACGGCCCCGATCAGGAATACGCCCATCACCACCATCAGCGTATCGGTCCCGCTCCCCGGTGCGAGATAAAACGGCAGATGATGCGGTGCCATCGGATGAAGCTGCTCGCTCAAACGTCTCTCCCGGTCAAAACGTCCATGGGCGGCACTGTGTTCGGGTATGTTCGCGTTTGTTTGATTTGAGTCAAGGGAACACGTCAGGGCCAACCCTAGCGTCAGCCGCATGCTGATTGGACAACCATCAGGAGCCGCCCGCCATGCCCGGCCTAGACGATCTCATCCCCAGCGCAGCCCAGATTCGTAAGGAAGCCGCCCTCAAGGAAGCCGAAAAGGCGGAGGAATATGTGCGCCTTGCCGCCGCGGCCGAGGCGGAGAAGCGCGCCTTGATCGAGCGCTTGAGCAAGCCCTCGGGCAAGACCGAGGAGGAGAAGATCAAGCTCGCCTCGACCGTGATCCAGCGCGCGGTGCGCAACGGCCTCACGGAAGTGCTGGTCTATCGCTTCCCCAACTCGCTCTGCACGGACAAGGGCCGCGCCATCAATCAGATGGAGAAGGGCTGGGAGAACACCCTGACCGGAATTCCCAAGGAGATCTTCCAGCTCTGGACCGATTACCTGAAACCGCGCGGCTATCGCATCGCCTATCAGATCATCGATTTTCCGGGCGGCGTGCCCGGCGACATCGGCGTGACCATTTCCTGGGACGATTAGCAACAGGTGGGATCGGCATGGCGAAGGACGGCCCTGCGGAGCGGATGAAGCGGAAGGATTACGAGAAGGAGCTCGAGAAGCTCCAGGTCGGGCTGTGCCATCTCCAGGACTACGTGCGGGAAAACAAGCTCCGGGTCATCGTCCTGTTCGAGGGTCGGGACGCCGCCGGCAAGGGCGGCACGATCAAGGCGATCACCGAGAAGGTCAGCCCGCGCGTGTTCCGGGTCGTCGCCCTGCCCGCGCCGTCCGACCGCGAGAAGACACAATTGTTCTTCCAGCGCTACATGGAGCGATTTCCGGCCGGCGGCGAGATCGTGATCTTCGACCGGAGCTGGTACAACCGCGCCGGTGTCGAGTACGTCATGGGCTTCTGCACCCCCGCCGAGCACGAGCGTTTCCTCAACCTGTGCCCGCAGATGGAGAAATACGTCATCGACGGCGGCATCATCCTGATCAAGATCTGGCTCGAGGTCGGCATGGACGAGCAGGAGCGCCGTTTCAAGGCCCGCATCGACGACCCGGTCCGACAGTGGAAGCTCAGTCCGATGGACCTGGAATCCTTCCGTCGCTGGTACGATTATTCGCGCGCGCGCGACCTGATGCTGAAGAAGACCAGCACGAAGGATGCGCCCTGGAACATCGTCCGCTCTGACGACAAACGAAGGGCGCGGCTCAACTGCATCGCGCACCTTCTCGGCGCCATCCCCTTCAAGCGCATCAAGAAGGACAAGATCAAACTGCCGAAGCGCTCCGACAAGGGACGCTACAACGACCAGGCCAGCCTCAAGAAAATGAGTTTCGTCGCGCAGCGCTATTGAGCAGCGTCAGGCCGCTAAAGCGCGATGCGATTGGAATGAATCGTCATCGCGCTTTAGGTTGTTGTTTGAGCATGTTCTATTCGGAAAACCGCTACACACTTTTCCGGATCATGCCCTAGGGGCCCGACGCTGCCGTCGATCGCTCAATGGCCATACAACCCCTTCAACTCGATTTCAGGCGGATCGTGACGCCACCGACTGCAGCCGATACTTCCGCGCCGACCCGCGGGCCGCTGAGCTGGAGGATCACGCCATTGCTGTTTTGCAACTGAACGGCGCCGGCACCTGCGGCGATTGCCCCACCCGCTCCTCCCACGGCATAAGAGCCTTCGATCGACGCCGGCCCCTTTAGATTGAGCGCGCGGCCGACGAACTTCGTGGTCGACGCTCCGATGGTGAGGCCCACGCTCATGCCAGACACCGTGAATGGGTATTTCTTGCCCCGGTAGACCAGAACGCCCTCACCGCCACCGGCGCCGACGATGAAGCCACCCTTGGTGAAGACGACCGCGACCTGGCCGGTGTCGGCACGCGCGGACGTGCTAAAGCCGGCAACAGCGGCGAGCGAAGCGACCAGGACGGCGCCGAAGGACAGTTTTCTCATGACGTTTTCTTCCCCTTATTGAGCCAGGATCATCGCGAAGTAGCCGAAGATGGTGAGAAGGATGCCCGAGACGGCATAGCCGACCGGGAATCCGATCCAGGGCACGGAGCTCTGGATCTCGACCGCGGCCTCGCGGCACGGGCCGGAATGCGACCGCGCGCCGGCAACGCCGCCCATCAGCACCGCCGGATTGATCTTGAAGACGTGGAAGCCGATCGCCCAGACGATGAACGGCGGGATCGTGCACGCGATGAAGCCGACGATGAAGATCTTGAGCGCGAGCGCGCCGGTGAGCTGAGCCAACAGGCCGGCGCCGGCATTGACCCCGACGATCGCGACGAACACAACGAGGCCGAGATCCTCGAGCACGTTTCGCGCCGCGTTCGGCGTATTGCCGAAGAAGCGCAGCCGCGACACGACCGAGGACACGATCACGCCGGACAGCAACAGCCCGCCGGCATTGCCGAGACCGACCTTGGCACCGAAGGCGGGGAATTCGATCATGCCGATGAGGAAGCCGATGATCATGCCGACCGACAGGGTCAGCAAGTCGGTCGAGGTGTTGGCGCGCGCGATGCGGCCCCACATCTCGCCGAGCTCGTTGACCGCCGACTTCAGGCCGACCACCGAGACGATGTCCATGCGCTCCAGCTTGGTCTTGAGACCGGCCGGGATCTGCACCCCGCCCCGCTCGACCTTGGTCACCTGCAGCTGGCCGGCGATGGCCGTGTCGCGGAAGGACTCGAAGGTCCGCCCGACGACGTCCTTGTTGAAGACGACGATTTCCGCCTGGTCCATGGGTATACCGAGCGTCTTGGCATCGGCGACCTCCGGACCAATCAGGCCCATCTTCTCAGTCAGATGCTCGGTCGATCCGCCCAGCGCGACGATATCGCCCTTCTGCAGCACGAGCTCGGGATCAGCCCCCTGCGGCTCACCATTGCGCCCGACATTGACGATACGGTACTCGGGATTGACCGTGCGGAATTTGGCGATGCTCATCCCGATCGTCGCAGGATTCTCCAGCCGGTAGGCCCGCAGACCGAACTGACGGTAGCCGGTCAGGGCGCCGCCTTCGAGATCTTTGACGCCGAACTCCTGCTCATACTTCTTGGCGGCGGCCTTGGCATCGACGCCCCACCAGCGCGGCAGGTATTTGCAGATCAGGATGATGCCGACGGTGCCCCAAATATAGGTAATACCGTAGGACAAAGCGATCATGCCGGAGGCGTCCTCGGGCTTCATCCCGGCAGGCAGTTTCACGACTCCCGACGTGACGGCCTGCTCGGCCGAACCGATCGCCGCCGACATGGTCTGCGATCCCGCCAGCATTCCGCCAGCCGCACCGGGCGGCAATGCGAAGAGCTTCGCCCCAAGCACGACGAGGGTCAGGCCGATCACACTCGACACCACCGCGAGGAACAAGAATTTGATCCCGTCGCCCCGCAGGCTGTTGACGAAGGACGGACCTACGCGCAGGCCGACGCCGTACATGAAGAGATAGTAGAACAGGCTCTTGGCGAAGTTGTTCAACTCCAGCTTCACGCCATAGCTGGATGCCCAGACCGAGATGCCCGCGCCGACCACGATGGCACCGGCGACCATGCCGAGGCCATAACCCTTGATGCTGGCTCGGCCGATATAGACGGCGAGACCGACCACGAAGAACAGCAGCAGATACGGGTACTGCTGCAAGAACTGGAAAAATGCCTGCATGTTCGTCCCCTCCCGACCTATGACGCGGCCTTGAGCTTCGGCTGGGCGCTGGGCTTTGGCCTGCCGAGCTTGGCCAAGGCTTCCGTCCGTACGAGTTTCAGCCCTTCCTTGGCGTCGTAGCCGTGGATCTCCTTCACATCGAGCTTGCGCATGAAGTCGATCGTCTCCTGGGTGATGACCTGGCCGGGCACCATGATCGGGAAGCCCGGCGGATACGGGATCACGAAGTTGGCCGAGACGAGCTCGGGCCCGGCCTTCAGCCGCCGGTCGATCTCGGGATCGTTGAGGCGGATGTGCTCGCAGCCGGCGACGTCATAGGCCGCGTAGAAGCCGCTGCGGATGTCGCCCTCGTTGGTCTTGGTGCCAGCATCGCCGCGGAAGCTCGGGTGGAAATGCGAGAAGTTCGGCAGATCGGGTACGTCCTTCATGAGGCTCGTCACCCGTGCCTCGAAGGTCTTTCGCGCATTGGCACCGCCCTGGGCCAGGCCGCGGTCGATCTCGCCCGCGATCTCGGCGAGCACGCGAACGAGATGCGCGACGTCGCTGCGAGTGTTGTTGATGTTGGATTGGACCAGCACCGAGTTGCGGGAGGTCTTGTTGACCTGGATGTTGTACTCGTTGGCGAGAATGCCCTTGAACTGCGTGCCGTCATAGCCGGCCGTGCCGCATACCAGCGTCATGCGGGTCGGGTCGAGGCAGAACTCGTCCTCGTCCAGGCTCTTCAGCGTGTTCGCCCAGTTGACGCCGGGGGCGAGGAAGTCGGTGAAGCCGCTCTGGCGGTACTGCGCCGGCACCATGGCGTCGGCACCGAGGATGCGGAAATATTTCGAGATCAGCGGGTTGTTGTTGACCGCCTGGCGGATCGCGAACGCGATCTCGATCGCATTGGCGACGAGGCCATAGCCCTCCAGCTCCATCTGCCGCCGTGAGATGTCAAGGCTCGCGATCAGCTGCTGGTTCGGGCTTGTCGAGGCGTGGGTGAACACCGCTTCCTTGAACTGCTGCTCCACGGTGTGGAATTCGACGTCCTTGACCGAGAGCATCGAGCCCTGGCGGATCGCCGACATCGACTTGTGGGTCGAGTTGGTCTGGTAGACGCGCAGCCGGATCTGTCGGGGGTCCGGGATCAGCCGGGTCTTGAGCAGCACCTCGTCGGACGGGTTCTTGCCGAGCTCGGCCTGCTGCTTCTCATAGGCCGCGACCGACTTGGGATCGCGCATCCATGCCTCGATCTCGTTGGCCGCGCCAAGTCCGGTGCGGCGGCGCAGGAATGGCGAGAAACGCGCGAAGCCGAACCAGGCTTCATCCCACAGGAAGATCAGATCGGGCTTGATGGCGAGGCATTCCTCCATCACCCGCCGTGTGTTGTAGATATGGCCGTCGAACGTGCAGTTGGTGAGGTCGACCATCTTGACGCGGTCGAGCCGGCCATCGGCCTTGGCGCCCAGCAGCGCCTGCTTGATGGTCTTCAGCGGCACCGCGCCGTACATCGAATATTCCGTCATCGGGAAGGCTTCGACGTAGAGCGGCTGCGCACCGGCCAGCACCATGCCGTAGTGATGCGACTTGTGGCAATTGCGGTCGACAATCGCGATGTCGCCGGGCGCGAGCAGCGCCTGCACCGTCATCTTGTTGGACGTCGATGTGCCGTTGGTAACAAAGAAGACGCGGTCGGCGCCGAGCGCCCTCGCCGCCTTCTCCTGCGCCTTCTTGATGTTGCCGGTCGGCTCCAGCATGCTGTCGAGACCGCCGGTGGTGGCGCTGCTCTCGGCCAGGAACAGGTTCGGGCCGTAGAACTCGCCCATGTCCCGGATCCAGTCGGACTTGAAGATCGACTTGCCGCGGGCGATCGGCAGCGCGTGGAAGGTGCCGATCGGACGCTGGGCGTATTTCTTGAGATTGTCGAAGAACGGCGTGTCGTAGCGATCTTGGATGCCTTCGAGGATCGATAGGTGGAGTTCCAGCAGCTCTTCAACGGAATAGAAGATGCGGCGGACCACGTCCGCCTCGGGATTGCCGGCGAGCTCCTCCACGTCACGGTTCGAGATCATGTAAAGGTCGAGCTCGGGCCTGACGCGCTTGATGATCTGGGCGAGCCGCAGCGCCGAAGCGTCGGTTTCGTCGTTGAGACCGGCCGAGGCCATGATCGAGCGCAACACCGGTGCATCGTGCCGCGAACGCAGGCCAAAGCCCTCGTTGATGATGACGGCTCCGATGTTCGGATTGAGCATCGTCGCACAGAAAGCGTCCTCCAGGCTGCCGACGATCACAGGTTCATAGATGAACGCGTCGACCGGGCGCCGCAGCTTGCGCCATTCCGCGGCCAGCGCCGGCCATTGGCTGGAAGATACGCCGGTGACGATCAGGGTTTCGAAATACGGCCTGCGCGCGCTGTGCGCGCCAAAGGCCGGCGGCGCGAGCTCGGGCGCATCGCCGTTGCCGTCGTCCTTGGGGCTCCAGTCACCGGCATGTTGGCGGAAGGATCGCGTCGCCAGTGCCTGGGCAATTCTCGTCGCAAGGGCGAACGATGATGCACCGTCGCCGGCGACTGCTGCTTCCCGCAGCGCCGCCATGAGGTGCGGACCGGGATAGCCGTGAAATTCTTCGATGATCGAAAGATCGGCCAACCCCGCGTCATAGGCTGTGCGATTGCCGACGCGCGCCCAGGTCTTTGCTGCTTCCACAACGTCGCGCCAGTCGTCTGCCCGCGCGCCCGGGCCGGAAAAGAACTGGTCGATACGCTTCTGTGCGGGCTTGGCGTCTTTGGACATCTCTCTCTCCCGATCCTCTAAAGGTGATGCGGATCGTGGGTGCGGCGCGGCTCGCTCCATTGATCCAAGTCAACGGTCGCGTGCATTCTGCGGGCCGACGCCGTGCCGTTCGCAGCGCAACACGAAAAGATCAGGCCGTTCGTTGTGCGACGCTCACCTGATCATTGGCGCGCTCATCTCCCCTCCTGCGAACGTAGCGCTTCGCTGCGCAGCAGCACGATCAACAGCGCGACGACCGGCAGGCCCAGCGCGAGATCGGGGACGCTCTTGGTTGCAAAGGCTCCGGCGGCGGCACCGAAGCCGAACACGACGCACAACGCGATGAAAATGCCCGAGCGGCGCAGCGTTCCGAGTGGTGCGCCGCCTGCTGCGACTGCGAAGACGTTCTCGATGGCCTGACGCATGTTGCTGGTGATCATCACCGTGCTGCACACTGTGCCTTCGACCTTGACGAACATTGCGGCCTGCATCGCTGCCACGGCGGAAATACCGAGCGTTCCAGCCAAATCGGGCAACCTATTGTGCAAGATGCCGATCGCTATCAACAGCAGGATCTCGATCAACGTACTGACCGCGCTGGCCCGCTCGCCCGTTGCGCGGCGCAGCCAGGCTGCGAGCACGATGCCGACCGCGAACGCCAGGATTGGCGGCACGAAGTGCAGCGCCTTCGCCCAGTTGCCCGCCATCGCGTGAATCCACAGGAAGATCAGGTTGGCGGTCTGGGCATTCGCCAACACGCCGTGGATGATCCAGGTATAGGCGTCGATATAGCCGCCGACAAAGGCGAGCAGCAGGACGATCTCGACTGTCTCCTCGCGGCGGATCGCACCGGTTGTGACGTTCAGGGTACTCATGACGGCAATATGGGCTGTCGCGAACATTCCATCGCGTCATAGCCGCCGCCACGTCGCCGCGAAGGCTTGATCTGGATCAAGCAACATCTCGCCGCCGCCAATCAAATCGCGCCAAAGCGCCGGGGGAATGCCATGGAAACCGTCAGGTGGATCATCGCCACCGCACCGGAAATATTCCTGCTGCTCGCGATCGCGATCGGTACCATCCTCGGCCGCATCAGGATCCGCGGCTTCTCGATCGGAACCACCGCCTGCATCCTGATTGTCGCCGTGCTGATCGGACAGCTCGGGAGCTTCACGTTCCCGCCGATCCTCCGGGCGATCCTGTTCAGCCTGTTCGTCTTTACGATCGGTTACCGTTCTGGACCGGAATTCTTCGCCTCGCTGAGCGTGCGGACCTTGGCACAGGTCGTGCTGGCGTTGGTGATCGGCGCCACGGGGCTCGCGCTCGTGCTCATCTTCGCGCGTGTCTTCACGTTGGATACGGGGACAGCGGCAGGACTGACGGCAGGGGCGCTGACGCAATCCTCGGTGATCGGCACCGCATCCGGCGCGCTGGCGCAGCTCGGCCTGCCGAGCGACGTGCTGAAGCAGCAGGAAGCCAACATCGCGGCGGGCTATGCGGTGACCTACGTGCTCGGCTACATCCTGACGCTCCTGTTCGTGCCATTCGTCGCGCCGCGGCTGATGCGGATCGATCTGAAGGCGGAGGCGAAGAAGCTCGAGGCGGAGCTCGCCGGCGGTACGCCGCCAAAGACGGAAAACCTGTCCTATCGCAAATTCCAGGCCCGCGCCTATCGCGTCACGGCCGGCGCAGGTCGCACCATCAGTGCGATCGAGGCGGAGATCGGCGGCCGCACGGTCGTAGAGCGGATCGTGCGCAGCGGGGCCGACATCAAGCCGCAGCAGGATACCGTGCTCGAGGCCGGCGACGACATCGTCATCGCCGGTCCGACCGCCGCGATCGTCGCGGCCAAGCCGATCCTCGGGGCCGAGATCGACGCGGGGGAACTGCTACGCAACCTGCCCGGCAATGTGATCGAAGTGCTCGTTGAAAACCGCCAGCTGCACGGCCGCTCACTGCGCGAAATCGTTGACCGGCTCGGCGACAATGCACGCGGTGTATTCCTGCGTGCGCTGACGCGCATGGGGCGGGAAGTGCCGCTCGGTCCCGATACGCGCGTCTATCTCGGCGACGTCATGACGCTGGTCGGCAGCACCGGCAATATCGCGCGGGCAACGGCGCCAGTGGGACACGCTCTGAATACGAGCGACCGCACGGACATCGCCTTTCTCGCTGCCGGCATCGCAGTGGGTCTTCTGGCCGGCCTTGCCAGCTTCAAAATCGGCACTGTCGCATTGACACTCGGTGGCGGCGGCGGCGCGCTGATCGCCGGGCTCGTCTGCGGTTGGTTGCGTTCGCGCAGGCCGGGCATCGGCGCAATGCCGCCCGCGGCGCAGCAGACCCTGAGCGACATCGGCCTCGGCGGCTTCATCGCGGCGATCGGACTCGGCAACGGCCTTGCCGCCTGGTCGGCGATCCAGGCGCACGGTCTGTTGCTGGTCGGCATGGGCATCGTCGTCACGCTGGTCCCGATGACGGTGGGAACGCTGGTTGCCTATTATCTGCTGCGCATGAATCCGGTCGTGACCTGCGGTGCGCTCGCCGGCGCCATGACGGTCGATGCCGCCGTCACCGGCGCCTGCGACGTTGCCGAGAGCCAGACGCCGGTGCTCGGTGTCGCCGTCCCCTACGCGGTCGGCAATGTCGTCCTCACGGTGCTCGGCCCAATCGTCGTGGCCGCAACCTATTCAGGTTGAGGGAGGCCCGGATGCGACGCGGACCTGCATTGCTCCATTTTTTCGCGATCACCTTGCTCAGCGTTTTCGTGGCCGCATCGCCCACGCACGCCGCGGACGAGGTCCGCATCCAGGAGGAAATCTGGGCGCTGCCCCTGCCGCTGCCGATGTTCGCCTATCTGGTGCGCCCGGTCGGCGACGGTCCGTTCCCGCTCGTCATCATGAATCACGGTGTCTCGCTCGACGCGACCCAGCGCAGCCTTTTCCCTCTGGTCGAATTTCGCGACGCCGCCAAATGGTTTGCGAGGCGCGGCTATCTCGTGGCGGCCCCGGTAGGCAGCGGTTATGGCGCGCAGGCAATCGACATCCCCGAACGCGGAATGTTCGGCCCGTTCTTCTCGAAAATCGGGAAGTGCGCCAATCCCAATTTCCGTGATGCCGGCCTCGCGGTCGCCCAGGTCGATCTCTGGATCATTGACTATCTGGCCGCCGAGAAGCGGATCATCCCCAAGGACGTGATCGTGGTCGGCCAGTCCGCCGGCGGCTGGGCCTCGATCGCCTTGTCGAGCGTGAACCCGCCACAGGTGAAGGCCATCATCGTCTTTGCCGGAGGCCGCGGCGGACGCGTCGACGGCAAGCCGAACAACAATTGCGCGCCCGACCGACTGGTCGAGGCCACCGCCGATTTCGGCCGCACATCGCGCGTGCCGATGCTGTGGATCTACACCGGGAATGACACGTATTTCGGTCCCGACCTATCGAAGCGCATGCACGCTGCCTTCATCGGCGCCGGCGGCCGGGCCGAATATCACCTGATGCCCCCGTTCGGCAACGAGGGACATTTCCTCCTCGGTTCGCCGGACGCGGTTCCGCTCTGGTCGCCGTTGGTGGCGAAGTTTCTCGACGCGCAGAACTGAGTCCGGATCTCGGAGTTGCAGCGATGGCCCGTGCTTTTGATTGTCTCTCTGGTCTCCTGATGGTTGCAGCCGCCGGAGTCGCGACGGTCTTGGCTGTCGCTTCGCTCAAGGCGGCGCAAGCGGAAAAGTCCTCCGAGGTCGCAACACGCGGCCAGCGCGACGCCAGCGACATCACCTATGGCAGCTGGCAGAAATTGTGCTTCAAGGCCGGCGGCGCGCCCACCCTCTGCCGAACCTCGATCACTGGCCGGTTCGCGACCGGGCAAACAGCCGTGCGCATTGATCTGATCGAGCGGGAGGACGCGCCCACCGCCCGCCTGCAACTTTTCGTGCCGGTCGGAATGTACCTGCAGCAAGCACCGAAACTGGCCGTCGACCATGGCGCCGCGTTCCGCATTCCTTATACCTGGTGTCTCACCAATTTATGCGTCGCGGCGGACGTCGTGACGCCAAAAATCATCTCGGAGATGGAAAACGGTCAAACGCTTCTGCTCGAACTCGTCGACTCCAATCTTCTTGCCGTGACGACTTCGATTCCGCTCGCGCAATTCGGTTCCGCCCATAAGGGGGCGCCGACCAGGATACTCGAGCAATATGTCGAAGAATGACGGCCGTCGTGGAGCTACAAGACGCGGGCGCGCTGGACGGATTCGATCAAAGACTGCGCCGCAAACGGCTTGATGAGATAGGCGATGCAGCCCGAGGCAATCGCGGCCGAGCGGTTTGCCGGGCTGTCATTGCCGGTGACATAGATCACCGGTGCCGCAATGCCCTTCTCG
Organism: Bradyrhizobium sp. NBAIM01; assembly: GCF_020194115.1. Taxonomy (NCBI): domain Bacteria; kingdom Pseudomonadati; phylum Pseudomonadota; class Alphaproteobacteria; order Hyphomicrobiales; family Nitrobacteraceae; genus Bradyrhizobium; species Bradyrhizobium sp. NBAIM01. Next base: position 128,745 of record NZ_JADYVU010000009.1, read on the forward strand.
GCCAGGCTTCGCCGCACCTCGATGCCGGACCTTGCACCCAGATTGATGTCGAGGATGATGCAGATCGCGGTGTGGAACCTGCCATGATCGAGCAAGGCCCCTCCCGTGTCGAACAGGGTTGTGGCGAAGCCGTATCCTCGCAGCAGCCTGTCCATGCTGGTCCGCATGGACGGATCGTCATCGACGACGAAGACGGACTCGCGCAGGAGCAAGGCGATTGCCTTTCCGGAAGACGACAGTGGGATATCGGATACGACAGCTCCGCGCTTTCGCGTGTGCCTATGTGCATTATTGCACATAGCTCGTCGTGCACTGTCAACACGCCCTTGCATTGTCCTTTGGGACAGGCACGTTCGAGGGAACCGCGCGCCTTTTCAGAGCCGTCAGCGTTCTTCCGGATCGAGCATTCCGAGACGCTCTGCGATCGAAACGAGTTCCGCCAGCGAGCGAACCTGCATCTTCTCCATCACTTGATGGCGGTGCGCCTTCACGGTGCGCTCGGTGGTGCCCAGCTCATGCGCGATCTGCTTGTTGATCCGGCCGCGCACGATCAGATCGAACACCTGTCGCTCGCGCTGCGTCAGCGTGGCCAGATGACCACGAAACGCATCCAGCCTGCTGGCCTGGGCGCGTGCGGTCCGCTGACTGGCCAGCGCACGCTCGATCGCATCGAGCAACTGCTCGGACGATATCGGTTTGGTCAGGAAGTCTTCCGCACCTGCCTTGATCGCGCGCACGGTCGTCGGCGTGTCGGCATGACCGGTCAGGAAGACGATGGGCAGCATCGACCCCGCCGCAGCCAACCGCGCCTGCAGGTCGGGACCGCTCAGGCCCGGAATCCGCACGTCGAGCAGGATACATCCCGCCTGCCCGTCATCCGGCGCCGAGTCCAGGAGCTCCAGCGCCGAGGCGTAGGTCGCGACCTCGTATCCCGCGAGCTTTAGCCGGCGCTCGATCGCGGTCCGAAACGACTCGTCATCGTCAACGACGTGAACAAGGCCTGGCAACTTTCTACCTCTCGCCCAACTCAATGAGGACGCTCGACGTCCTTCTCATTGTTCAAAGCGATCCTCACGTCTGAAAGTCGAAATATCTGCTTCGCAATTTGCCGCAGCTACCCTGCGCAGAGGGCTTCTCATCCAGCGCAGCAATCGTCCGTGCTGTCCTATGGTACAATGAACCTTGGGACAATGGATAACAATACCTCGCTGGCCGAAAATCAACTTCGGCGGGAGTGGGATAGCGCGGCGCATTTCCGGCAAAGTATTTCGTCTGACAGACCAATTCGGCGGAAAAGCTGAGGAGTTGGCCTATGTTCGTTCGCATCACGACGGATTCCAAGCTGCGTCCCAATACCCTCCGCGACCTCGGCATGGCATCTCATTCAAATGCCCTGGTCAATTTAAGCGAATTTTCCTACCGAAAAGGCTCCGAGATCTACGGCGAGAAGGAGCCGGCCGAGTATGTCTACCAGGTCAAATCCGGCGCGGTGCGTAGCTACAAGCTGCTGTCGGACGGGCGCAGGCAGATCGGCGCATTTCACCTCGTCGGCGACATTTTCGGGCTCGAGAACGGCAGCGAGCACCGCTTCACGACGGAAGCCATCGTCGACACCACGGTACGGCTGATCAAACGCCAAAGCCTGGAAATCGTGGCCGAGAGCGATGCCATGGTAGCCAGAAACCTGCTCAGCATGACCACGAACAACCTCCAGCATGCTGAAGACCACATGCTGCTGCTCGGCCGCAAGACCTCCCTGGAGCGCGTCGCCGCATTCCTGCTCGAAATGGACAAGCGCCTGACGGCTGCCGGCGTCATGGCGCTTCCGATGTCCCGACGCGACATTGCCGACTATCTCGGCCTGACGCTGGAGACCGTCTCGCGGGCTTTGTCGCGGCTGCATGAACTCGGCGTGCTCGGCTTCATCGGCAACACCCAGCGCCAGATCGTGCTCCTCGACCGGCACCAGCTCGCAGGACTCGATCTGCAGCCGTGAACCGGCGAAATGCCGGTTCGCGATCCGCAATGGTCGCGATCGCCCCGGCTCAGGTGCCCGGCAGGTCCGCGCCGGGTTTTTCCGTGAGCCCGAGATGGTCGAGCGTCCTGAGCAAAACCTCGAACAGGATGGCGGCGGACCAGCCGAACAGAAGAACGCCGTTCATGGCGGTCAGCGGGCCAATCAGCCGCCATTCGGGCACCGGCGTGATGTCGCCGTAGCCGAGCGTGGTGTAGTTGACGAACGCGAAGTAGAGCATGTCCGCGTCGGCGGTCGCCGCGTGCACGATATGATAGGTCGCCGCCCACATCAGAATTTCGATCATGTGGGCGATCTTCAACACGACGGCGATCGTGATCATGACGCTCATGAGGTGCAATCGCGGCCGCTTGGTATGGCGCGGGACGGCACTGCGGGCCACCGTGACGGCGACCACCGTCACGAGCGCGTGGATTCCGATATTGATCACGCTGACGAGCGTGCCGACAAGGAATTGGAGCATCATCGGGGTGAAACACACCTCATTTTAGCCTAGGCCAAGCGTGCCTCGATGGTTTCCTTTGCGACAACGGTTTCCTGATCGACCCGCGCTGAAGCAGCGCGGTCGATTCCTGTCCATGCGGTCGCGAGCTCCCAGGCCACCGACAGGATGATCGGCCCAATGAACAGTCCGATGATTCCATGCGCGAGCGTACCACCAATGACCCCGATCAGGATGACCAGCGTCGGCGTCGTCAGGCCCCGCCCCATGACGAGCGGCTTCAGCACGTTGTCGAGCAGACCGACGACGACCAGATAGACAGTCAAGAGCAGGGCGACGGTCACGTCCTTGTCCACCCATATCCAGACCAGCACGGGGAAAAGAACGGGGCCGGCGCCGATTTGGACAATCGACAGCAAGAGCACGACGACCGCGAGCAGTCCCGCGCTTGGGATCTCTGCGAGCTTGAAGCCGATGCCCGCCAGCAAGGCCTGAAGGATAGCGACGCCGATAATGCCCTGCGCGACGGCGCGTATGGTTGCGCCGGCGAGCTCGAGAAAGTGCTCGCTCCGGCCGGGCACGACGCGCAACAGGAAGCCGCGCAGCGCGGCGACGAGCTGCGCGCCGTGCGGGAGCAGAAAGCCCGCGACGATCACCGACAGCAGGAATTGGAGCATGCCAATTCCGGTGTCACCGGCAAACGACAGCATCACTCCGGCGAGCGGTTTCAAGTACGGCGCCACCTCGCGCAGCGCCGCACGGATGTTCGTGTAGGCCTCGTTCCAGATCGCGTAGAGCTGAGGACCGATCAACGGCCAGCTCCTGATCTGCTCCGGTGCGGCCTGGAGCGCGAGATCGCCACTGCCGATCTGGGCCGCAAGGTCCCGGATCCCTTCGACTGCACTGAGGCCGAGCCACGCGGCGGGACCGATGACGATGCCCAGCGTGATCAGGGTGAGAACGGCTGAGGCTGTCCGGGGACGGCCACCGAGGCGTTGGGCGAGCCAGGCGAAGACGGGATGAAATGCCACCGCCAACACGGCGCTCCAGCTCAGGATCGGCACGAACGGCCGGAGGACGAGAAATGTCCAGAAGATCAGCAGCCCGAGCAAGCCCAGCCGGATCACGAGTTGGACAATGTCCTCCGCGGACAGAAGCTGGCGAAGCGTTTTCAAGGGTCGTTGCCTCCAAGCCGACGGACCGCTACTGAAAAGCTAGCGGGGCGGCCCGCCGAGGAGGCTTGATCCAGATCAAGCCAGGCGATCGGTCACCTAGCGAGATCGGCAACAGGCGCGCAGCCAGTTGCGTCTCGGCGCAGATTGCGCGGTCCACCGCCCGCGAGTGAGAATGCCCCGGTGCTGGACCTGAGCCAGCAGTCGTGAAGTTGACGCCGACGAACGGATTGATCTCGACATAGCTCCGACCGACGGCAAAGCCCATGATCTCGATTGCTGTGCCCGTCTGGAGGCTAATGGCGGGTACGGCCGAGCTATATCGGCCGCTCCGCCCGGCGGCCTGTTCTTTCTGGTCACGACCAAGAGGGCCAGGGGCTCTGGAGGTATCGGCCGGCTTTCATTCCTTCGATTCGGACTTGGCGCTCAGGACGACCCGATCAGAGAGTGCCTTTTGGAACTTTATTCCAACGCCGTCGCCGGAATTTGGGGGATCCCGAGGGGCAATTTGGGTCGGTACAAGGCCCCTACCCCCTCCATATCCCCAGCCGCTCCGGACCACGGCGGAAGTGGCAGAACAGAACGAGACGTTGAAACCTCTGATTTTTCAGTGGCTTACCCCTAGGACTTGCTTAGTTCTGGAGTGTTTTGAAAGGCTTGGAAACAGCCTGATGGCTCCCCGGGCTGGATTCGAACCAGCGACCATCCGATTAACAGTCGGATGCTCTACCGCTGAGCTACCGAGGAAAAGGGCGAACCGTTCGTTCGCGCGCGGCTGCGTATAACAAAGCCGCTTGCGCTTGCAAAGGACGAATTCGTCATCATCCGCAACGCGCTCGGAGGGACCTGGAATGGCCGCTCCTCCGGCCGGGACCGGGCGAGGATTATTCCGCCAGGAACGAGGTGGTCTTGGTGCCGGGGTCGTAGCGCAAGCGGAGCGCGGTGAGCTTGCAGAGATTGACGTTCTTCCACAGCACCGACTCGTCATAGTTCTTCCAGTCGACCCGGATGTTCCAGACGCAGCCTTCATCGTCGTCGTCGAACTCGACATAAGTGCTGGCCTGGTTCTGCAACACCTTGTCGAGCTCGTTCTCCCATTCGTCCAGCCCGTCATCCGGCGCGTTGAAGCCCAGGAACTTGATGGCATAGCCGGTCTCGTTGACGACGGTGACGTTGCGGGCATCGGCCGCAAGCGACGGTGCGGCGGCGATCGAAAGGGCGATCGCGATCAATCCGGACAGAAAATGCTTCATTGTGAAATTCTCCGCTCGAAACAGGTCTCGGCGCCCGATGTCGATCGACGCAGGCGCCGTGGCAAACAAAACGTTGCCTCAAGACTCGTCCGGAGCGAGATCGACCGATTCAAGACACGATCGATCCGCGCTCCGGAACGTTCGCGCGACGCGAGACGCGCCCCGCCTGTTTATCGATTCGAATTCTCCGCAGCAATGAACCGGCATTCATAGTTCGGCGGCGTTTGTTTTCTCCGGCAGCGGCGCCGGCACGGCCGCGCCGTTGCTCTTTCCGGTCACGGCGCCGACCAGCGCCTTCACCGGATCCTCGTCCGGCGCAAAGCCGCTCTGGCGCAGGATCTCGTCGATCATCGGACGCAGCGCATGGACCTTGAGCAGCTCGCCGGCCAGACCTTCGCCGAAGCCGACATTACCTCCGCTCGCACCGTTGCCGCCGAACGCGCCGCCGGTGTGCAGGATGCGGACATCCTTGAGATTCGCGATCGGCTTCACCATCTCGGCCAGCGCGGACGGCATGGTCTCGATCCGCTTCTTGGCGATCTCGAAATCGATGACGTTGCTGCCGAGCTTGTTCTGCGCCTCGTTCTTCATGGTGATGACGGCGGCTTCCGCCTCGCCGATGTTGCGGACGCCGACCGCCTTGATCTTGTTGGATTCGGCTTCCGCGGTGGCCAGCGTCTTGACGGCTTCGGCGCGATCGAGCGAGGCCTTCTTCTCGGCCTCGGCCGCGACGATCAGCTCGGTCGATTTGCGTTCGGCCTCGGTGCGTGCGGCCAGCACCTGGGTCAGGCGGGCACGATCGGCGACCTCGATGGCGCGCGCGGTGACGACCTTTTCCTCCGCGGAGACGGCCAGCGCCTCGGCGGTCTTGGCTTCGGCGACGGCTTCCGACGTCTCCTTGCTCTTCGCCGCGATCTGGATCTCATTCTCCTGCGTCGCGATCTGGATCTCGCGCTGGGCGTCGGTCTTGCGCTTGTTGATCGCCAGCTCCGACTCGATCACCGCGGTTTCCTTGACCTGCTTGGCGCCCGCCTCCTTCTCGGCAACCGCACGATCGGTGTCGATGCGAGCGTTCTCCTCGGTCAGACGCGCCGTCTGCGTCGCGGTCGCCACCTCGGCGCGGGTGCTCGCCGTCTTGTTGGCGATGTCGCGCTCCTGCGACAGCTCGGCTTCCTTCTTGGTCCGCTCGATCCCAAGGGTCTGCTGCCGCGCCTCGAGGTCCTTTTGCGCGATCGCCACCTCGTTATCGCGCACGATGGCGTTGCGATCGCGGCGGCGGGTCTCGGTGACCGTCTTCAGCTGGGTGAGACCTTCGGCGTCGAAGAAATTCTCCGGGTTGAAGAATTTGACGTCGGTCTGGTCGAGCTTGGTCAGCGACACCGATTCCAGCTCGAGCCCGTTCGACTTCACGTCGGACTCGACGGTCGACTGCACGTGCTTGACGAAATCCGAGCGCTTCTCCTGAAGCTCCAGGATGCTCATGGTCGCGGCGACCGAGCGCAGGCCGTCGACGAATTTCGCCTCGACCTGGTTGCGCAGCGCCTCGGCGTCATTGGTCAATGCGCCCAGCGTCTGGCTTGCGAGCGCGATGCTCTCCTCGTCGGGACGGACGCGGACGTAGAACTCGGCAACGATGTCGACGCGCAGGCGGTCCTTGGTGATGAGGGATTCCCGCTCCTTACGCTCGACGGTGAGGCGCAACGTCTTCAAATTGACGCTGGCATAGGAGTGGAAGATCGGCAGGATCATGGCGCCGCCGTCGAGCACGACCTTCTTGCCGCCGAGCCCGGTGCGCACGAAGGCCTCGTCGCGCGTGGCGCGCTTGTAGAGGATGGTGAAGACGATCCCCAGGACGACGATCAGCGCGACGCCGATCACGGCCGGGACTGCGATGTCGAACATGGCTTTCTCCGCTGTGGGACTTGCTAATTGCTTAGAGTGGGCTTGGGCGGCTTGAGTTCATCGTCGGCCTTCACCGCGACGAAGCGCGTGCCATCGCGGTCGACCAGGAGGACCATGGTTCCCTGCGGCAAAGGTCCCGATGACGGTGCCGCGACCGCCGAGACGAAATGGCGGTTGCCGTGGACGTCGGCGACGCTGACGCGGCCGGGCGGCCCCTGGTCGAGCGGGCCGACGACGACCTCCCCGATGCGGCCGACGAGATCCCCCAAGCCGACGACGTAGCTTTCGTCCTTGGGAATGATCCGCGCTATCGCACGGCTGGAAACGCGGACCAACGGAACCGATGCGGCAACCGCCCCGACCGAGGCGATCGACGCCGGCAAGGGACCGGCAACCATTCGCGCGAGGTCCTGGATCAGGAAGCCGGTGATGGAGAAGGCGCCGAGCAGCAGCAGCAGGAAAATCAAGAGCGGCACGCCGCCGACATTGATCCAGGAAATGACGTTGAGCACGCCGTTGTCGCTGGGATGAGCAAAATCGATGTTGGTGCCCAGCATCTCGCTCAAGGAGGCCCCGACCAGCATCGAGATCACCTCGACCGAGCCGACGATGACGATCATGGCCGCCGCAATCGCGAACGGCCTGACCTCAGGCGCCATGACGTGTTCGAGCAGAGCGCTCATGACACCGCACTCAGCCGCCCGACTTCAACCGGGCCAGCCTCGCTGCAATTTCCTTGTCGCGATGGAGCGTGCTCAGCTCGTCGATGTCGCTCGAATAAGGAATTCCCGGCGGCACGCCGGTGGCCCGTGCCACTGCCCTGCCCGCCCGCAGCGCCTTTGCGGCAGCGGAGGTGCCGCCGGATTTCCGCGACGACGTCGATGTCTGTGGGCTGGCCTGTGCCTCGCTCTTTTCGAGATCGGCGCGGCGCTGCTCGGCATCCTGGAGCGCCGACAGCACCGCGCGGAGCGATGTGACGCATTGCTCGATCTTCTCGTTGTTCTCGTCGATGGCGCGAGAGAGCACCTCGAACTGCGCCTCCAGGTCCATTTGCCGCGCGATGCCGGCGCGGGCGAGATCATCGCGCCCGTCTGCGATCGCGGCCTCGATCTTGGCGGTCAGATCGGTCATCGCCCGCTCGATCTCGCTGCGGCGCGCGTTGAGGCGATATTCCTCGGCCCGGGCAGCGGCGAGCGCATCGCGCGCTTCGGTCTCGGCGCGCTCGATCTCGCGGATGGCCTGTCCGACCACCTTCAGCTTGTTCTTGCCCTCCGCCTGCTCGATCGCATCGTACGCGATCCCGGCAATCAGGCGCCCGACTCGGGACAGGAAATTGTCGGGAGCGGCAGCGATGGTATCCATGGCGTTCTCCTCCTCTGGCAGGCTGTTCGGCGTGACGCCGTAGTGAACTTCGAAACCGTCGTCGGTGCGGATGAGGCGCGCCGGCACGCTCTGTCCCCAGCCCTCGGCATAGCCGGCGTAGTCGAAGGGCACGCTGAAGCGCCCTTGCACGGTCGCAATCGAAATGGTGGCGGGCCCCTTGATCTTGGCGAGCTTGTCGTCGAGCGGCAGGCGGCGCCCTTGCGCGGCGCGATACTCCGCGCGGTCGCGCAGCCCCAACGTCACCAGCCGCGAAGGCAGCGCCGTCTGTTTGCGGATCGGCTCATAGGCATGGGCATGGAGCAGGACCACATTGGAACCCACATTGTGGATCCGCGCCACCTCGTCGAGGATTTCCATCATGCGGTCATAGGCCTGGAATGTCGCGTCGATGGCGGCCTTGGCAGCCGGGTCAGGGGCAAGCCGGTAACGCAGCGCGGACGGCGCGTATCGGGGCGATTGGCTCATGGAAAGCACTAAAGCACCATTTTAGTGCTTTAGGAAGAGGAAGCTCGATCACGTTCTGCTGATCCCTATGCGCTCTGTCGGTTAGTCGCGACGACGAGGGCCTGCGTTCAAGGCGGCCGATCATCCCTAGCGGACGGCCGATCAAGACTTCCTGCACGCAACGGTTGCAATTTGAGATGAAATGCGGGGAGCGTTCGGTAGGCCATCACTCCCTCGGCGCGTCGTTGCGAGGAGCTCTTGCGACGAAGCAATCCAGACTGCTTCCGAGGAGGCAGTCTGGATTGCTTCGCTGCGCTCGCAGTGACGGAGTCTGACGCGACACCTCTGTGACTCTCATTTCAGAGCGCAGCGGCGGTTCCGGATATCGCTTCGCTCAATCTAGGCCACGCGCCTAGACCGTCACGGCCGCCGGCACACCAGATCGATCTCGATCAGCGCATCATAGGCCAGGCCGGTGACGCCGACGCAGGTGCGGGCCGGCAGGCGATCCGGCGGAAAGTACGTCCGATAGGTCTCGTTCATCGCCGCATAGTCTTCCTTGAAGCGCGTGAGATAGATCCGCGTCATCACGACGTGCTCGAGGCCGAGGTCGAGGCCCGCAAGGACCACCTTCAAATTCTCCATCACGGCCTTCGTCTGCGCGACGATGCCCTCGGGCAGCACGCCCGGCGTCTGCGGCGTATCGGGCATCTGGCCGGTCACGAAGACGAAGCCGTCGGTCTCCACCGCGTGGCTGAAGGGCGCGACCGGCTTCGGTCCGCCGCTGATCATGTGGAATTTCACTTGGATGTCCTGGTTAAGATGCGTCCTGAAAGAGGCGCTTGCTGAGAATGGCGTGCACGCCCCAATTGCCGTCGACGACCTGTGTTACACCGAAATCGACCGCCGCCGACATCAGCGCGATCGCCTCGTCCTCGCTGAGGCCTTTGACGTTCATCAGAAAGCGCCGCATCTTGCGGAAAGCGTCTTTCATGGCGAGATCGAGCGAGGATTTTGCGTAGACCTCGCTCTGCCCCTGCGCGCCGAATTCCGCGAGATAGTTGGGGTGGCTGAAGCCGGTCAGCACCCACTCGCTCTCGGTTTCGATCAGAGGATAGGAGAGATCGGCGAAGGGACGGCCGGAGAGACCGGCCTTCTTGTGCAGGATCACCTCGAAGGTGCCGGTCATCGAGCATTCGATCGCGGTGCCGCTGAGCTCACCGTCGCCTTGCGCCGCATGAGGATCGCCGACCGACAGCAGCGCGCCAGGGACCGACACGGGAAGATAGACGGTCGCCCCCTTCCCCAGCCGCCAGTTGTCGAGATTTCCGCCGAAGTAGGACGGCGGCACGGAATCGACGAAATCGACCTCGCGCGGCGCCAGCGCGATGACGCCGAAATGCGGACGCAGGGGAATTTTGATGCCGTCGAGCACGGCGTGCCGACGTTTGATCGTACCGGGTGCGACGGGAACGCCGGGATAGTCGTAGGTGGCATGCACCACGCCGAAGGGATCGGTCTGCGGCTCCCAGCGATAGGAGTAGAGCGCGCGGGCGTGCGGCAGCTCGGCTTCCTCGAAGATCTCATAGATGGTGACGGCTTCGCGCGGCTTGGGACCGCCGAGAAACTCGTTGTAGTGATAGCCCCACCACGCTGCGACCGACGAACCGAACACACGACCCGCATGATTCGGATTGCGGCTCGCGCGCGGCACGATGTCGAGGATACGCACCTCCAGCACATCGCCGGGCTGAGCGTCCTTCACCGCGACGGGACCGGTGCAGATGTGCACGCCAAACCCCTCGCCGGCACCGCGGCCGAACACGCTGGCATCCATGGGTCCTGCGCCGCGGCGGTCGACGTTCTTCTTGCTTCGCGTCCAGCCGAATACGCTTTCCGCGGCGGCGTCGCCTGTTATCATCAACTCGGGGTCGTCAGAAGCGTGCTGCGTCAGCGTCTCGATGGTGATGGTGTCACCCGACGCGATCTCGATCTGCGGTGGCAGCGAACGGTTGAAATAGCCCCAATGAACGCGGCTGGCCTCGACCGGGAGATGGTGATGACGGCGTTCGGTGGTCGTCGGCTCCCCGGCGCCGGCGCAAGCGACGCGGCTGCGGGCTTCCACGCTCTGATGCGCACGCAATTGTGCCAGCGCTTCCTGCGGCCAGCCACGCTGGCCGGTGACGCCGGGTTGCACTGTCGCCCGCTCCGCCTCCTGCTGTCGGAACTCGCGCGGCGGCAGACCGAAGCGATGGCGGAAGGCGCGGCTGAAATGTGCGGAGTCACCAAAGCCATAGGCGTAGGCGATCTCCGAGATCGACCGATGCGCCTCCGACGGATTGGACAGATCCGCCCAGGCGCGCTGGAGACGACGCTCGCGAACATAATGGGTGAAATTGTCGCCGACCGTCTCGAACAGCTTTTGCAGATATCGCTCGGAAATTCCCTCGGCCTGGGCGACGCGCGCCGGCACCAGATCGGGATCGTCCAGGCGGCGCTCGATGGTCTGGCAGATCCGGTGCAGCAGCGCGGCCTGCGTCGCGCTCGCCCCGGCGTCGGACGTCGATGCCGCCAGTTGATGCGCGAGCGTCAGGAGAAGATCGACGAGCGACTGCGCAAGCAGATTCCATTCGGAATCGCTCAAAGTGTCGAGCGTGCGCGCGGTCGCGTCCAGCAGGCGCGAGAACACCTCGGCAAAGCCGCTGGTCGGAACGACGCGCGGCTCGCCGAGCCGCGGCTTACCGGAAAGGCGTCCGTGCAGCGCCTCGGAGGTGACTGACAGCACGATGGCGCGCATGTCCCGCTGGAACACGATGCTCCAGTCGCCGCCGCGCGGCAGCATCACGAGATGACCGACGGGAACGATGCGGTGTCCGCCGACGGTTTTCAACACCATGCCATCCTCGACCGGCATCAGCGCGATCGGCAGGTCTTCGTTCGCTCGTGCCAGCGGACCGACGCTCTGCGCGCCCGCGGCCATGCGCGTCAGCGCAACGCCGGCGGTCTGGCGATGGGAGGCGGTAGCATGCCCGTCAAAGAAGGAATGGCCGCCTGCCGGCTGCAGGCCGACCGCCGCAAGCACGTCCCGCCAGGCTTCGGGCCGGTCGTCTTGCGTGTAGGACTCGCTCGTGAACGGGCGAAAGCTCATCGGATCGACCCAGATTGCGGTCGATCGAAGCAACCTCTGTGCCAGACGCACGCGGTCCTCCGTCGCTGCGACGGGCCGCAAATAGTCTCCGCTTGTCACCTGCTCATCCCGAAAACAGTCTGCGTCTCAATGCATTACTCGCAGCGGAAAATGTTCTTTCTGATCGTGCCGTGGACGCCCCAATTGGCATCGACCACCTGCGTGACGCCGAAATCGGCGCCGACCGACATCAGCGAGATCGCCTCGTCCTCGCTGAGGCGGTGCACCGTCATTAGAAACCGGCGGAGCTTCCTGAACGCATCGCGCATCGCACGGTCGAGACTGCTGTGATTGGCAATCTCAGTTTGCGCGTTGGCGCCGAGCGCGGCCAGATAATTCGGATAGGTGAAGCCGTAGAACGACCACGCATGATCGGTCTCGAGCATGGGATGGTCGAGGCCTTCGAGACTGGTGCCGCCGAGGTCGGCCTTCTTGTGCAGGATGAATTCGAAATCGCCGGTCAGCGAGGTCTCGATTGCGGTGCCGCCGAGCTCGCTGTCGCCCTGCGCGGCATGGGGATCGCCGACCGAGAAATAAGCGCCGGGGACCGCGACCGGATAGAACATCCGCGCGCCCTTGCCGATGCGCCAGTCGTCGATATTGCCGCCGGTATAGCTCGGCGGGATCGAGCTGACGAAATCGGCTTCCGATGGCGCAAGGCCCATGGTGCCGAAATGCAGCCGCGCCGGCACCTTCGCGCCGGAAAGGATTTTCTCGCGCTTCCTGATGGTGGCATGGTCCACGCGCACGCCCGGATAGTCGATGGTCGGGTGCACGATGCCGTCAGGATCAGTCTGCGGCGTCCAGACGTAATTGTAGACGGCCTTCGCATAGGGCTCGCCGGAGGTGTCGAGCTCGAAGATGGTGACGACCTCGCGCGGCTTCGGCTCCTCGATCAGGTCGTGATAGTGGAAACCCCAGTTCGCCGCGACATTGGAGCCGAAGCAGCGGCCGGCATGACAGGCACTGCAGCTCGGCCGCGGCCTGATATCGAGGATGCGCACCTCCAGAATGTCGCCGGGCTCGGCGCCTTCGATCGCAACGGGGCCGGTGAGCAAGTGCACGCCGATCCCCTCGCCCGCGCCGCGGATGAACGGGCCTTTCGTCGGGCCCGAGCCGCGGCGCGCCACCGCCTTGTGCTCGCGCGTCCACAGGAACACGCTTTCGGCACCGAGATCGCCCTGAATCATGCGCTCGTAATCGTCATTGGCGTGGTGGGTCAGCGTCTCGATCGTGGCCCGGTCTCCCGAGCGCAGCGTCAGGGCCGGCGTGACCGTTTTGGAGAAATAGCCCCAATGGACGGTTTTCGGTGAAACCGGCAGCGTGACATGCTTCATGACGTGACCTTTTCGGGGATCTTGCACAGGGTGGAGAGAGGGCTCATCGCACCGTCTCCGGAGTCTTGTCGGCCTCCATCACGCTGAGGAAACGCGCCGTCAGCGGATTGCGTGGATTGGAGAGCACCTCGTGCGCCGGCCCCTCCTCGACGATGGTGCCACCGCTCAGGAAAGCGACGTGGTCCGCGACCTCATCGGCAAAGCGGATCTGGTGCGTCGAGATGATCATGGTGAGGCCGTCGTCAATCGCGAGGCGGCGGATCACCACCAGCACTTCATTGACGAGCTCGGGATCCAACGCCGAGGTCGGCTCGTCCAGCAGCAGCACGCTCGGATTGGGCGCCAGCGCGCGGGCGATGGCGACGCGCTGCTGCTGGCCGCCGGAGAGATGTCGCGGCAGCGCATCGGCGCGGTGCGACAGCCCGACGCGGTCGAGCAGCTCGGTGGCGCGGCGGTCGGCGTCGATCCGGGTCATGCCGTGGACCCAGCGCAAGGGCCCGGCGATGTTCTCCTTCGCCGAGAGGTGAGCAAACAGGTTGAATTGCTGGAACACCATGCCAACGCCGACACTGGCCCGCTCGTTGGCGATGGCGCGCGGCGACAATGACTTGCCATTCTCGCCGAAGCCGAGCCGCCGGCCGCCGACGCGCACCGTGCCGGCGTCCCAGTTCTCCAGATGGTTGATGCAGCGAAGCAGCGTGCTCTTGCCGGAGCCGCTGGGACCGAGCAACGCGACCACCTCGCCCACACGCACGGTCAAGTCGAGGCCGTTGATCACCTTTTGCCCGCCGTAGCTCTTAGTGAGGTCCTTGGCCTCGACCGCGATATTGTTGCGCGCGATCGTCGCCGCGCGGCGGGCGCGCTCCTCGCGGGTCAGGGCGAGTGGCGGCGTTTCGGCCAGCTCTGCCGGTGCAGGCTCGGGATCTGGGCTGGCCGCGTCAGCAAGGTCGAGCTTGGTGACGAGTTCGACACGGCGCCACGGCAGATAGTCGGCCAGCTTGCGCTGGCGGCGCGTGGTTCGGTCGAGATCGAGCAGCCATTCGACGAAGAGCTGGATGACGCTGATGGCCGTGGTCAGAACGAGATACAGCAGCCCTGAGGCGAAGAAGATGGAAAAGAAGTCGAAGGTCGAGGACGCCAGCTGGGTCGAGCGCAAGGTCAGTTCCTGCACCGCGATGACGGAAGCGAGCGAGGAGTTTTTCAATGCACTCACCGCCTCGTTTCCGAAGGCCGGAATCATGGTGCGAATGGCCTGCGGCGCGATCACCCGGCGCATCAGCACCGACGGCGTCATGCCGAGCGCCTGCCCCGCCGTCACCTGGCCGCGGTCGACGCCAAGGACGCCGGCGCGCAGCATCTCCGCAATGAACGGCGCCTCGTTGCAGGCGAGCGCAAGGCCTGCCGCCAGCACGGCCGGCAGCTTGATCCCGATATGCGGCAGCGCGTCGTAGGCGAACACCATCTGGAGGATCAGCGGCGTGCCGCGAAAGATCACGGTGTAGGCCCTGGCGATCGCCGCCAGTAGCCAGAAGCGCGAGAGCTGCATGCCGGCGAGGATCAATCCAAGGATCAACCCGCCGCCGAGCCCGAGGGCGGTCACCTCGAGGGTGAGCTCGATGCCCGCGAGCAGATACGGCATGCTCAGGTAATGAAGGAACAGCGACATCAGTCGACCGTCATGAGAACGGGATCGGGTTTGGTGGAAGGCGGCGCCTCGAGGACGCGCCCCCTCTCGAAGCGAAAGCTTCGGCTGCGTCGCATCGCTCGATACCATCCGGGTGAGGGTTACGGCCCCTCACCCGGCGCTTCGCGCCGACCTCTCCCGTCGGGGAGAGGTAAACCGCGCGCTTAGTCAGCCGTGAGGATTTCCGGCTCCATGAAGTTGTTCACATCAAGCCCGTGCTTCTTCAGCAGCTCCATGTGCGTGCCCGCCTTCTGCACCTCGATCAGGGCAGCGAGCACGGCGTCACGGAATTTCGGCTTGCCCTTGGGAACAGCGATGCCGACCGAGTATGGGATCGTCACAGCGACCGCCTTCTCCAGCTTGTCCGGATAGGCCTTTACGGCGCTGTCGACGGTGTTGACGTCGTTGATGTAGGTGTCGGCGCGGCCGGCCAGAATCGCCTGGATGCAATTGGCGTTGTTGTCGTAAAGCTGGATGGTCGGCTCCGGCTTGCCGGCCTTCTTGCACTCCGGGATCAACGCCTGGATCAGGGGTACCTCGACATAGCCGGTGTTCTCGGCAGCAGCGGCGCCACACAGCGACAGGTTGATGCCGTTGATGCCCTTCGGGTTGCCCTTGGCGACCAGCACGCCATCGAACACCTTCGAGTAGGTGATGAAGTCGGCCGCCTTGGCGCGCTCCTTGGTGGCGTAGATGTCGGAGATCACGATGTCGGCCTGACCGGCGGCAAGCGTGGTCAGGAGCGCCGCGAACGTCACCGCCTTGTAGGTCAGCTTGAAGCCGAGACATTCGCCGATGGCTTCGCCGAGATCGATGTCGAAGCCGATATACTTGCTGGGATCCTTCGGATCGATCGTCTCATAGCCCGGCGTGTGCGGGTTGATGGCATTGACGAGCGTCTTGCCCTTCCAGTCCGGATACTTTTCCTGAAGCGCGGCGCAGGCAGCGGGCGCTGCGGCCTGCGCGCTCAGCGGTGAGGCAACGACGAGACCGAAAGCAATGGCGGCGCCGAGCATGAGCTTGCACCGCGGCAATGATGCGCGCGCCATTCCCCGCCGCGCCTGGGGCCAAATCGACTTCTCCATCTCGCCAGTTCCTCCGAAATGTCATGGCGTCTGCCATGCTCCAGTGATCGGGGAGGAAGCGTGCGGGAGTGGGCGGTGAAAAGCTTGTCCGCGGGCGTACAAAAATTTGGACGGAGCGCGCCCGGCATTTGGGCAAACGGTTGCCCAAAAACTGTCCGCGGACCGCGACGCAGGTGAGGGATTCCGAATTCGGGGGATTACGAAATGCTCTCGGCCGCAGCAGCGATCTGCCGGCCCGCTGAATCATTCGGTGAGCTCATTTGACGCAGATATGACGATTGGCGACCAAGATGCGATGAAGGTACGAAGCATCCACGTCCAGCATCCGCAGCAAATCCACAGCATATCCACAGGGTGCCTGTGACGGATTCGCGAGCCCCTGCGAGGGACTTGCTGCGCACAAGCCCACAAGCCGGGCCGTTCAGCCGCCCGCCTGGTCGAACACGGATCGGCAGGCCTCGCTGAGGCTCGCGCGGTTGCGGCGCAGGCAGGCCGTGATGGCGCGGACGTTGGGGATCTCGCCGGCGCAGAGCCGGTAGACGTCGGGGGTACAGGCCCGCCGCTGCTCCGCAGTTCCCTGTGCATGGGCCGCGGAGGCAAATAGCGTCAGGAATAGCCCGACCGTAGAGGCGCCCCGCGCCCGGCTCTTCACGCCCGCAAACCGCAAGAACCTCGCCTTCATGACCAGTCTCCCGCTCTGCCCTGCCCGCTCCGGCCTGCATTGGCCGGCATGGGACAAAGGGGTTACGAGAAATAAACCGCCGGGAACGTGATCTCCTTCACACCCGCTGCGCGGCGGCGGCACATAGGGTTGCCGCGGGGATTTTCAGGAATCGCTAACCATTCGGGTCCCGATCGCCGCATCGTTAAAATGCGAACGATCGGATCAATCCGGAAACAAACCGGCTTTGCGACATTGCGCCGTCCGCATTCTGCGAGGGTGTGATGAGCGAAGCCGAATTCAATTTGCTGCTGGATGCTGTCCGGGACGCCATGGTCTTTGAGGATTTCGCGCCCGTGCCGGTGGAGGACTACGTGCCCCGCTCGTGGAGCTTCGACGCGACGCCCAAGGCAGCCAACAAGGCTGCCAATGACAACGAGGGCGCCTGGCCCCTCCTGCCCTTTCCCGACGGCTGGTACGCGGCCTGCTGAGGCCGACTTGAAGTGAACCGATGCGTCCGCCTTGCGGGCGGTTCGGCATGACCGAGCGCCGGGGACCGGCGCAGCCCCGATCAAGTCTTGACGCGCTCCTCGCCCTGCTGCGGCGCCCGGTCGGGTGCAGCCGGCGGGAAGATGCTGTCATAGATCGCGCGCGCCTCGGCAATGAGGCGGGCCCGCTCCAGCTCGGATTTCGGGACAAATCGAACGACGTCGCCCACGTGCTCTCCAGCTCCAGGGTTTGGATGCGTCTCTTCGCAGATGCGAAGTCTATGCCAGAGGACCTGAATCGCACCTTTCCGCCAAGCCCCGGGCAAACCCGGTGGCTGGCGGGTACGTGCGGCTCGGCGGAACCGCGCATAGGCCAAAATTTTGCGGAAAATCAGAGGCTTGTGATGGAGGCCACGACCAGAATTGAACTGGTGTACACGGTTTTGCAGACCGTTGCGTAACCACTCCGCCACGTGGCCCCGTAAGGGCGGACCAATATAGGGGATCAATGGCTTAGGCAACCCCACGGCCCGCTTGTAGCACAGCGAAATGTCCAGCCGAAATCAGGCGCGCTTGCCGCGCCTGAAGTCGCGCCGGCGGCCCTTGGGCGCGGGCTTGGGTGCCAGTTCCGGCATCTCGGCCTGGACCTCGCGGTAGCGAGCCAGCATCCGTTCGAAACTGGCATGAAGCGTCTCGGCGAGATCAGGGCGCCGCTCGAGGCCGGCGAGGATCGTCGCGGCGGCTTCGATGGTCGAGAGGCCGTCGCGGCGCGGCTCCTTGCGCAAGCGCCCGTAGCGAGAGGGACGTGCCGGATTGAGGATCACGCGCTGGCATTTCAGCATCCAGGGATTGCGCCACCACAGCGCCTTGGCCTGGCTCCAGGTGCCGTCGAGCAGCACCACACCTTCGAGCTTGCCGAGGATCGCGCGCTGGTTCTCCGCGACCTCGCCCTTGCGGTTGAGTGCGACGATCTCACCTTCGGCATCGAGATCGGCCGCGCGTGCCGAGCCGAGATAGAGCACCGCCCAGTGCGAAGCATTCTCGACCGGCCGTCCCAGCGCCTTGGACAGGCTCGGCCAGGACAGGCCGACCCGCACCGTGGCATCGGCAAAATGCCTGGCCAGCAGCCGCGCCGTGCCGAGTGCCCTGTCCTGCTCCTGCGGATGCTGCAGGATCAGGAGCGAGAGCCGGTTCTCGATCGGCGTGACGCTGTCGCAAATGCACAGCGGCATCGGCTTCTGGCAATGCGGGCATTCGGGGATCGGCTCGGCCAGCGCGGCGGCAGTCTTGGGCGGATTGGACATGGTCGCCGCTATACGCTTCGCGCGGCGCTGCAACAACCTATTCCGCCGGTGCCGCCAGCGGACGCGGCTCGGATCGCCGCCGCAGGCGGTCGATCAGCAGGTAGATCACGGGCGTCGTGTACAGCGTCAGGATCTGCGAGACGAACAGGCCGCCGATGATGGTGATGCCGAGCGGCCGGCGCAGCTCCGTGCCGGGGCCGGTCGCAATCACCAGCGGAATGCCGGCGAACAGCGCCGCCATGGTCGTCATCAGGATCGGGCGGAAGCGCGCCTGGCAGGCCTCGAAGATCGCCTCGGCCGAGGACAGCCCGCGCTGGCGCTCGGCATCGAGCGCGAAGTCGACCATCATGATGCCGTTCTTCTTGACGATGCCGATCAAGAGGATGATGCCGACGAAGGCGATCACCGTCAGCGGCGTGTTGGTGAGCTGCAAGGCCAGCAGCGCACCTAAGCCGGCCGAGGGCAGCGTCGAGATGATCGTGAGCGGATGGGCGAGGCTCTCGTAGAGCACCCCGAGCACGATATACATCGCGACCAGAGCGCCGAGGATCAGGAGCGGCTGGCGACCGCTGGTCCTGGCGAAATCGCCGGCATTGCCGTCGAAGCTGCCGCGAATGCCTTCGGGCATGTGCAACTCGTCGACCGCGCGCTGGATGTTCTGGGTCGCCGCCTGAAGCGGCACGTCCGGCATCAGGTTGAAGGACACCGTGGTCGATGGGAACGACTGCGAATGATAGACGGCGAGCGCAGCGAGCCCGCGCGTCGCGCGCACCACGGCCGACAGCGGCACCTGCGCATCTCCCGCGCCGGCGACGTAGATGCGATCGAGATTGGAGGGGTCGACCTGGAACTTCGGGTCGATCTCCAGCACGGTCATGTACTGGTTCCGCTGGGTGTAGATGATCGAGATCTGCCGCTGTGCGAAAGCGTTGTTCAGCGCGTTGTCGATGTCCTGGACCCTGACGCCGAGCGCGGACGCCTTCTGGCGGTCGATGGCGAGCGTCAGCTGCAGCCCGCCAGGATCGCGATCGCTGGAGATGTCGGTGATGCCCTCCACGCTCTCCAGGCGCTTGGCCACGATCGGCGCCCATTTCTGCAATAGGCCGAGATCGGTGCTGGTGAGCGTATATTGGTAGTCGGAATCGCTCTGACGCCCGCCGGCCCGCACGTCCTGGGCAGCGAACATGAAGAGGCGGATGCCGGGCACGGGATATAGCGCGCGCCTGAGCCGGTCGATCACGACCTCAGTCGACACGTGGCCACGTTCCTCCGGCGGCTTCAGGCTGATGAACATGGTGCCGCGGTTCGAAGTCGCCGGCCCCGGGCCCCCGCTGCCGACCGTCGAGCCGATGCCGGCCACGGCGGGATCCTTCATCACGATCTCGGCGAGCCGCTGCTGCAGGCCGAGCATCGACTGGAACGAGGTGTCCGCCGAGGCGCGCGTCGCGCCGATGATGAAGCCGGAATCGTCCGTGGGGAAGTAGCCTTTGGGGACCTTGATGTAGAGCGTCACCGTGAGCGCGATGGTGGCGAAGAACACCAGCAGCGTCAGCAGCGGGAATTCCAGCACGGTGCGCAGGGTGCGGGCGTAGAACACGATGGTGCGCGACAGCGCGCCTTCGATGATGCGGTCGAACAGCGTTGCCGTGCCGGAGGTGGCCTGCCGGATGTAATGGGCGCAGATCATCGGCGTGACCGTCAGCGACACCAGCGTCGAGACCAGGATGGCGAAGGTCAGCGTCAGCGAAAATTCGCGCAGGAGCCGACCGACGACGCCGTCCATGAAGATCAGCGGCGTGAAGGCCGCGATCAGCGACAGGCTGATCGAGACCACGGTGAAGCCGATCTGCTTGGCGCCCTCCTGCGCCGCCCGGAACGGCCGCATGCCTTGCTCGAGGTTGCGGAACATGTTCTCGATCATGACGATGGCGTCGTCGACAACGAAGCCGACGGAGATGGCGAGCGCCATCAGCGACAGGTTGTCGATGGAGAAGCCCGCGACCCACATGCCGGCGCAAGTGCCGGCGAGTGCCAGCGGCACCGAGAT
This sequence comes from Bradyrhizobium sp. NBAIM01, assembly GCF_020194115.1. Classification (NCBI taxonomy): domain Bacteria; kingdom Pseudomonadati; phylum Pseudomonadota; class Alphaproteobacteria; order Hyphomicrobiales; family Nitrobacteraceae; genus Bradyrhizobium; species Bradyrhizobium sp. NBAIM01. The sequence goes on from NZ_JADYVU010000009.1 coordinate 149,169, forward strand.
GCCGGCCGCGATGGTCGGCGTCAGCCGCCGCAGGAACACGAACACGACGACCATCACCAGGATGGACGTTGCCAGCAGCGTCCATTGCATGTCCAGCACGCTGGCGCGGATCGTGCCGGTCCGATCGACCAGGGTGGAGATCTCGACACCGGCCGGGATCCACTGCTTCAGCTCGGGGATCAGCGCCTTAACCCGATCGACGGTGTCGATGACGTTGGCATCGCCCTGCTTGGTGATCTGGATCAGAACCGCCGGTTGCCTGTTGAACCAGGCGATCGAGCGGACGTTGCGGACGGAATCCTCGATGTCGGCGACGTCCGACAGCCGCACGAAATTATTGCCCGAGCTCTTGATGACGATGTCGCGGAACTCCTTCGCCGTGCGCATCTGCTTGTTCAGCGACAGCGTCTCGCTCTGGCGCTCGCCTTCGAAGATGCCGACGGGGCCGAGCGCGTTGGCGGCGATGATCGCGGTTCGCACGTCGTCAGTGGCGATTCCAGCATTGGACAGCGCAACCGGGTTGAGCTGCACGCGCACGGCCGGCTGGTCGGCGCCGGAGATCGACACGTTGCCGACGCCCGGCACCTGCGAGATGCGTTGCGCCAACACGCTATCCGCGACGTCGTAGATCGCCGACGGAGAGATCGTCTTGGAGGTCAACGCCAGCACGAAGATGGGTGCGCCGGCCGTGTTTGCCTTGCGGAAACGCGGCAGCGTCGGCAAGTCGCTCGGCAGGTCGACCATCGCGGCGTTGATGGCCGCCTGCACGTCGCGCGCGGCCTTGTCGATGTTGCGGCCGATGTCGAACTGAAGCTGGATGCTGGTCGTGCCGAGGCTCGAGGTCGAGGTGATCTGGTTGATGCCGGCGATCTCTCCCAACCGCCGCTCAAGTGGCGACGCCACCGTCGCCGCCATCACGGACGGATCGGCGCCGGGCCGGCTGGCGGAGACGAAGATGGCGGGAAAGTCGACGTTCGGGACCGAGGCGACCGGCAGGAACCGGTAGGCGACGACACCCAGCAGGAACAGCCCGATCGACAGCAGCGTGGTCGCGACCGGGCGGCGGATGAAGGGCTCCGAGATCGATGCCATCACTGCATCCCCTCGGTCGCGCCGGCGACCGGCGGGCCGCCGGATCCAGCCGGCGGCAGCGCCTGCTCGAGGCGACGGTTGATGCGATCGAGCGCCAGATAGATCACGGGCGTCGTGTAAAGTGTCAGGAGCTGGCTGAGCAGCAGGCCGCCGATGATGGAGATGCCGAGCGGAAAGCGCAGCTCGGCGCCGGTGCCGCTTTCGATCGCGAGCGGCAGCGCCCCGAACAGCGCCGCCAACGTCGTCATCATGATCGGACGGAAGCGCAACAGACAGGCCTGCACGATGGCTTCACTGGGCGACATGCCCCGCCCGCGCTCGGCCTCGAGCGCAAAGTCGATCATCATGATCGCGTTCTTCTTGACGATGCCCATCAAGAGGATGATGCCAATCAGGCCGATCACCGAGAGGTCCTGTCCGCACAGCATCAGTGCCAGGATGGCGCCGACGCCGGCCGAGGGCAGCGTCGACAGGATCGTGATCGGATGGATATAGCTCTCGTAGAGCACCCCTAACACGATGTAGATCGTGATGACGGCGGCGAGCAGCAGCCAGGGCTGGCCGGCGAGTGCCTTGGCGAATTCGGCGGCGTCGCCGGCATAGACGCCGACGATACTGCCCGGCATGCCGATGCGGGTCTCGATCACCTTTACGGCTTCGACGGCATCGCCGAGCGCCGCGCCCGGCGCCAGGTTGAAGCTGAGCGACACCGACGGGAATTGCGCCTGATGCGAGATCGCGAGCGGCGCCGTGGTCCGCTTCAGCGTCGCCACGGCCGACAGCGGCACCTGGGCATTGGGCGCGCCCGCGGTGGCGCTCGCGGCACCCGGCAGATAGAGCTTCGACAGGATCGAGGGATCGCGCTGATACATCGGCAGCGCCTCCAGCACCACCCGGTACTGGTTGGCCTGACCGTAGATGGTCGAGATCTGCCGCTGCGCGAAGGCATCGTTCAGCGTGTCGGTGATTGCTTGCAGGCTCACGCCGAGCTGGCCGGCGCGCGTGCGGTCGACATCGAGCTGCGCCCGCAGGCCGCCCTCCTGCGCCTCGGAGGAGACATCCCGGAACAAGGGATCGCGCCGCATCTCCGCAACCAGCTTGCGCGCCCATTCCGAGACCAGCGTCGCATCGGTACCGGTCAGCGTGTACTGGTATTGCGAGCGGCTCGACTGGGTCGATATCTGCACGTCTTGCACCGGCTGGAAATAGACGGTCATGCCGGGGATGCCGGAGACCCGCTCCTTCAACCGGGTCACGACCACGCTGACATCGTCGCGGCGCTCGCCGCGCGGCCGCAAGCTCATGACGAGGCGGCCGACATTGGTGGTCGGGTTGACGGAGCCCGCACCGATCACCGAGACCACGCCGACCACATCAGGGTCGGCCCTGATGGCCTCGGCCGCCTCGGCCTGCCGCCTCTTCATTTCCGCAAACGACACGTCGGGCCCCGCCTCCGTCACCGCCGTGATCGACGCGGTGTCCTGCAGCGGCAGGAAGCCCTTGGGCGCGACGACATAGAGCACCAGGGTCGCGATCAGCGTAACGAAGGTCACGACCAGCGTGGCGCGCTGGCGCTCCAGCACCCACAACAGCGATCCGTGATAGGCGTCGACCGTGCGGTCGATGAAGCGGCTGATCGCGGCCAGTCCCGGCACGGCCAGCTCCTCGTGCGCGTGCTTGAGCAGCCGCGAGCACATCATCGGCGTCAGCGTCAGCGAGACCACCGCCGACGTCACGACCGCAATCGTCAAGGTCAGCGCGAATTCGCGGAACATGCGCCCGACCAGGCCCGACATGAACAGGAGCGGGATGAAGACCGCAATCAGCGACACCGTCAGCGAGATCACGGTGAAGCCGATCTCGCTGGCGCCCTTGCGCGAGGCTTCCATCGCGCCGTCGCCATTCTCCATGTGGCGCACGATGTTCTCGATCATCACGATGGCATCGTCGACAACGAATCCGGTGCCAATCGTGAGCGCCATCAGCGACAGATTGTCGAGACTGAAGCCGGCAAAATACATGATGCCGAAGCTCGTGATCAGCGACAGCGGCAGCGCGACGCCGGCGATCACGGTCGCGCGCAACGAACGCAGGAACAGCAGCACCACCAGCGTCACCAGCACGACGGCAAGGACCAGCGTGAATTGTACGTCGCGCACCGAGGCGCGGATGGTGACGGTGCGATCGGAGACGATGGTGAGATTCACGCCGGCCGGGATCGCGCGCTGCAGTTTCGGGATCTCGGCGCGGATCTGGCTGACGACGTCGATGACGTTGGCGCCGGGCTGGCGCTGGATGTCGAGGATGACCGCCGGCGTGCCCTGGTACCAGCCGCCGGTGCGGTCGTTCTCGAGGCCGTCGACGATCTGGGCGACGTCGGCAATGGTCACCGGCGAGCCGTTGCGATAGGCGATGATGACGGGCTTGTAGGCTTCAGCCGCCGCGATCTGGTCGTTGGCGGCGATGATGTAGGATTGCTGCGCGCCGTCGAGCGAGCCTTTCGGCCCCGAGACATTGGCATTGGCGATCGCGGTGCGCAGATCTTCCATCGCGATGCCGTAGGCTGCAAGGCGGGCCAGATCGGCCTGGATGCGCACGGCCGGCTTCAACCCGCCCAGCACGGACACGCGCCCGACGCCGGAGATCTGGCTCAAACGTTGCGCCAGAATGGTGTCGGCGATGTCGCTCATCACCCGCAGCGAGATCGTGTCCGAGCGCAGCGCCAGCGTCATCACCGGCGCATCCGCCGGGTTCACCTTGGCGTAGGTCGGCGGGTAAGGCAGCGTCCTCGGCAGCACGCCCGCGGCGGCATTGATCGCGGCCTGCACGTCCTGCGTCGCCCCGTCGATGTCGCGGTTGAGCTCGAACTGCAGCGAGATCTGGCTGACGCCGAACGAGCTCGTCGAGTTCATCGCCGAGAGCGACGGGATCTGCCCGAGCTGCCGCTCCAGCGGCGCGGTGATCAGCGAGGCGATCACGTCCGGACTCGCGCCCGGCAGCTGCGTCGTCACCTGCACGGTCGGGAAATCGACCTGCGGCAGCGCCGAGACCGGGAGTGCGAAATAGCCGAGCAGCCCGCCGATCAGAAGCGCGATGCCGAGCAGCGAGGTCGCGATCGGCCGGCGGATGAAGGGTTCGGAGACACCCATGGGTTATGCCTGCCGCTTCAAGCGGCTGTTGTCGGGATCATGGCTGCTTGGCTCCACTTTCCGATGCCCCCGGCCCCGGCGCCGGTCCCGTCTGCCCCTTCTGGTCGCCTTCACTGCTCTTGCGCTTGGCGCGCAACTCGCCGTCCTTGGCTTGGCCGTCCTTCTGCCCGTCCTTCTGGCCTTCGTTAGCACCATCCTTCTTCTGGGCGTCCGGTGCGCGCGAGCGCTTGCGTGGGGCAAGATCGGCCGACGGAGTCTGGTCATCGCGGCCGACGATCACCTTGGAGCCGTCGGACAGATTTGCGAAGCCCGTGGTGACCACCCTCTCGCTCGCCGACAGGCCGCTCGCGATCACGGCGTCATGCTCGTTCTGCTGGGTCACCGTCACGGGCTTGGCCGAGACGATGTTGTCCGCGCCGATGACGTAGCTGAAAGTGCCGATCGGGCCGCGCTGCACCGCCGAGGTCGGCACCACCAGCGCCTGCGTCAAGGTCTCGACCTTGAGGCGGACATTGACGAACTGGCCCGGCCAGAGCTGGTAATTGGCATTGGGGAATTCGGCCTTGAGCTTGAGCGTGCCGGTGGTCTGGTCGACCTGGTTGTCGATGCCGGTGAGCTTGCCGGTATCGATCACCGTGATGCCGTCATTGCCGAACACGTCGACCGCGAGCGGCCCCTTCGCTGCCGCCGCGTTGACGCGCATGATCTGCTGTTGCGGCAGGCTGAACCACACCGCGATCGGCTGCAATTGCGTGATCACCACGAGGCCCGTGGTGTCGGAGGCATGGATGATGTTGCCCTGGTCGACCAGGCGCAGGCCAACGCGGCCCGAGATCGGCGCCACGATCTTGGTGTAGCTCAGCGTCGCCGCCGCGTTGTCGATCGCAGCCTGGTCGGCTTTGACGAGCGCCTCGGTCTGCGCGACCAGCGCACGCTGGGTGTCGGCCTGCTGCTTGGAGCCGGCGTTGGAGGCAGCGAGCTGCTCGTAGCGCGCGAGGTCGATGCGTTGGTTGGCGAGCTGGGCCTGATCCTGCGCCTTCTTGGCAACCGCCTGGTCGTACTGAGCCTGATAGATCGCCGGATCGATTTCGCCGAGCACGTCGCCCTTCTTGACGTCCTGGCCTTCCGTGAAGTTGACTGCGATCAGCTTGCCGTCGACCTGCGAGCGCACGGTTACGGTGTTGAGCGCGCGGATCGCGCCGACGCCGTCGAGATAAACCGGCACGTCCTGGATGCGCGGGCTCGCCGCCAGCACCGGCACCGGTAGATCGGGGCGCTGATTGCGGTTGTTCGCCTGCTGCTGCTGCATTGCAATCCAGCCGACGTAACCAAGGCCGCCAAGGATCGCGAGCGTGATCAGGGTCATGACGAAGCTGCGGCCGCGCGATCGCTTCGCTGTCCCCTCTCGCGCGCCTTGCTTGGTGTCCGGCTTAAAGAGCATTGACCGGTTTCTCCATTCGCGGCTCCCAGCCTCCGCCGAGCGCCTGGTACAGGCTGACGATGGCCAGAAGCCGTGCGAGTTGGGCCTGCCACAACGCGTCTTCCGCCTGGAACAGGGTCAGTTGGGTGTTGAGCACTGTGACGATGTCGGCGGTGCCGGCGCGCAATTGCTGCTCGGAAAGATCGAAGGCGCGACGCGAGGCGGCGACGACGTCGCGCTGCAATTGCAGCCTGATCGTGGTCTGCTTGATCGAGAACAGGGCGTTGTCGACGTCGGCAAAGGCCTGGACGATGGTCTTGCGATAGGTTTGCAGCAGCTCGTCCTGCCGCGCCTTGGCCAACTCGAAATTGCCGAGGATCCTGCCGCCGTCGAAGATCGGCTGTGTCGCGCTGCCGACGAGCTGGAAGAAGGCCGCATGCGGCTGGAACAGCGAGACGAGCGCCGAGCTCTGGTAGCCGCCATTGCCGGTGAGCTGGATGGTCGGAAAGAATTGTGCCCGGGCATTGCCGATGTTGGCGGTGGCCGAGGCGAGCTGCGCCTCCTGTCGGCGGATGTCCGGCCGCTGCGTCAGCAACTCCGACGGCAGGCCGGGCGTCACGCGCGGGATCGCGATCCGGTCCAGAGAGCCGCCGTGCACGCGCACGCTCTCCGGCGGCCGCGACACCAGCACGGCGAGCGCGTTGACGTTCTGGTCCAGCGTCTGGCGCAACGGCGGCACCAGCGCCTTCTGGTTCGCCAGCACGCTCTCCTGCTGGGCGACGTCGAGATCGGTGCCGGTGCCGGCCCTGCGGCGCTCCCTGACCGCATCGAGGATGCGCTGCGCGCTCGCGATGTTGCGCTGTGAGGTCCTGATGCGGTCCTGCGAGGCCAGCACCTGGAAATAGGCGTTGGCGACGGCGGCGAGCGTGGTCAGCGCGACCGTGTCGCGATCGAAACGATTGGCGTTCGCCGTCTCCTCTGCCGATTGCAGCGCGTCGCGGTTCTGGCCCCAGAAATCGAGCTGATAGCTCGCGCTCAGCGAGGCCGAATAATTGACGACCTCGCGTCCGCCGATGGACAGTCCCGAAGCGCTCGAGCCCGATGTGCGCGAATAGGTTTCGGATCCGCCTGTCGAGACACTCGGCAGCAGCGCCGCGCCGGCCTGCCGCGCCTGGGCGTCGGCCTGGACGATGCGCGCCACGGCCGCGGCGATGTCGAGATTGACGGTCTGCGCCTCCTCCATCAGCTGCGTCAGCTCCGCAGAGCGGAAGCCGCGCCACCAATCCAGCGACGGCGGCGCGTCGCCCTTCCCGGCATATTTGTAATGCGTGGGAACGTCGAGCGCGGGATCGGGAAGATCCTGGGTCAGCACGCAAGCCCCCGAAGCCGCGGCGAGGCACAGCACCGCAGTCCATCGCGCCGCGCGCAGCGTTCGGAGTGCAGAACCGCGAGACCGCCGCGAGGCGACCACTGGAACTTGCTGTGTCACATCCACCCCCCGCCGGGCAGATCAAGCCGCCGCAACGCTGCCGGATTAACCGATTCGCGGCAGGGTGGTCGGGAGGCTTTGGACGACGCGCTCACAGTGATGATGCTTTCTGCGGAACCTGAGCTTCATACTAGCCGGGCGCGGAACGGCGGGACAGTGCCGCAATTGCGAGATGCCCGTGCCAACGAGGCGGGAGCGAACTGACAAGAATGCGAAAAGCGGCTGTCTCGCAGAGACTTTCTTCATTGCGAAACATTGGGAAAACGTAAGCAAGCTTACCAAGATTTCATGTGATATCGCGGCCACACCCGTTGCTGCAGGGTTCGCTTCGCCTCTCCCGCTGCGGCGGCTGAGGTTCTTACCACCGAGGGACAACCGCATTTCTAGACAATCCCCCGCGAACAGGACACGCGCCCTGTCGCGACCCGTTTCGCCCGTGGCAAGAATTGGTCGCAACAACGTTGATCGGGAGCGCAATCGTTTCGTGCACGGGCCGGGGTTGGGCCATTTCCTACTGCAGGCATATCACTGTTTCCGCGGGCGTTTCGGTCGGGTTCGCCGCAGCGCAAAAGCCTTCCCCTTTGGCCTCCCAAGCACTAGGTTCGGGCCAAAGCCGATCAACCCCTTGGTAGTGATTTTCCCCGACATGACCATTCGCAACGACGTTGTCGAAGCCATCGGCAACACCCCCCTGATCAAGCTCAAGCAGGCTTCGGAATTGACCGGCTGCACCATCCTGGGCAAGGCCGAGTTCATGAATCCCGGTCAGTCGGTGAAGGACCGCGCCGGGAAATGGATGATCCTGGAGGCCGAGAAGCGCGGCGAGCTGAAGCCCGGCGGGCTGGTGGTGGAAGCGACCGCCGGCAATACCGGCATCGGTCTTGCCGTGGTTGCGAGCGCGCGCGGCTACCGCACCCTGATCGTGATCCCGGAGACGCAGAGCCAGGAGAAGAAGGATTTCCTGAAGCTTTGCGGTGCCGAGCTGATCGAGGTGCCGGCCCTTCCCTACGCCAACCCCAACAACTACCAGCATGTTGGCCGGCGGCTCGCCGACGAGCTGCGCAAGACCGAGCCCAATGGCGTGCTGTTCGCCGACCAATGGAACAACCTGGACAACGCCAAGGCGCATTACGAATCCACGGGGCCTGAGATCTGGGAGCAGACCGGCGGCAAGGTCGACGGCTTCGTCTGCTCGGTCGGCAGCGGCGGCACGCTCGCCGGCGTCAGCCGCTATCTGAAGGAGAAGAACAAGAACATCAGCATCGCCTGCGCCGATCCGCACGGTGCCGGCATGTACGAATATTTCAGGACCGGCGATCCCAAGGCGACGCCGGGCGGCTCGATCACGGAGGGCATCGGCCTCAACCGCGCCACCGCGATCGTCGAGACTGCCAAGGTCGACGATGCCTATCTCATTCCCGACACCGACGCCGTCAGTGCGATCTACGAACTGCTCCAGCATGAAGGTCTGTGCCTCGGCGGCTCGACGGGCATCAATGTCGTCGGCGCGATGCGGCTTGCGAAGCAGCTCGGGCCCGGCAAGACGATCATCACCGTGCTGTGCGATTCCGGCAGCCGCTATCTGTCGAAGCTGTTCAACGCCGACTTCATGCGCGCCAAGAACCTGCCGGTGCCGGAATGGCTGGAGAAGCGCAGCAACATCAAGCCGCCCTTCGTCTGATCGTCACGGGCATCCTCGGGCCGAAGGCGCAGATCCACAAAATCTGCGCGGTTCGGCCGGCTTAAGCGACCTCCCCGCTTTCCGAGGCCGCGGCACAATAGTCGCGCCAGAACTTGCGGTAACCCTCCTCGACCCTGCGCGTGTAGGTTTCGACATTACCCGCGGCCGAAGCCGCGATCCGGGCCGGCAATACCGCGCGCAGCTTTGCCAGATGCGCGGGCTGGGCAGCGAATTTGCACGCGATAGCGGCGTAGCCCTCGTCGTCCTCGGCCACCCAGTCGTCAAGACCGACGGCGGCCACGATGGAGCCGCCGGCGCGCGAGGATGCGCCGTGGCCGAGCTTGGCGACGACCGGAACGCCCGCATAGAGGGATTCCCAGGTGCTGACGCCGCCGTTCTGCGGAAACGGATCGAGCGAAATATCGACCAGCGCGAAGGCTCGCAGATGATCGGCGCGCTCGGACGAGCCGAGGCAGGTGATCCTCTCCTCGGCAATCCCGTGGGCGACAAAGCGCGCGAGAAGGCCGTCGCGCACCAGGGGATCGTCGAGCAGCGTATGCTTGATGATGATCTTCGATCCGGCCACCTCCCGCATCACGTTCGACCACACGCGAATGGCCTCGTCCGAGATCTTGTTGACGCGGTTGAACACGCCGAAGGTGACGTAGCCGTTGCGGAGCATGGGAAGCTCCGAAGGCGGCACATCGAGGATGGGATCGATCGTGATCAGGCACGGCAGGTCATAGACCTTTTCGGCCAGCAGATGCCGCGCCGATTGCGGAATGAAGACCGGGTCCGCGAGCACGTAGTCCATCGTCCGAAGGCCGGTACCGGTCGCGTGCCCGAAGCCCGTGACCTGGATGGGAGCCGGCTTGCGGGCGAAGACCTGAAGCCTGTTGCCCGACGAGTGCCCGGACACGTCGATCAGGATATCGACCTTGTCGGCCTCGATACGATCGGCCAGTTCGTCGTCGAACATCTGCCAGGCATCGACCCAGCCGTCTGCCGCCGACTTGAATTCGGCTGTGATCGCATCTCGTGTCGGCGAGCACGAATAGCAGACGACCTCGAAGCTGGCATGATCGTGATGGCGCAGCACCGGCAGCAAGCCGAACGCCGCCGAATGATACCAGAATTCGGCGGAAACATAGCCGATCACGATCCGCCTGTCGGGATCGAGCTGCCGGGGGGCGAGCTTCCTCTGCGGCACGCGGGCACCGATCGCTTCGCCCCAGGACCGTCGCGTCGCCTGCTGGATCGTGAAATCGGCGTCGGGGAGAAAGTCCAGATAGTAGATCTTCCGCGCCATCAAGTCTGGATCCGGCGAGATCGCCAACGCGGCGTCGAGATGTTCGATTGCGGACGCGATTTCTCCCTGATTTGCAAAACAGGAGCTCAGCAACGCCAATGCGATCGTGGAACGTGGATTCTGCTCGAGCAAGGTCGTGCAGGCCAGGATCGCCTGTGCGGTGTTTCCCAGGCTGAGCGAGACCTCCGCCTTGCCCCGCAAGGCCATCTCGAACCGGGGTGAAAGCGCAAGTGCCGCATCGAAGTCCGCGGCCGCCTGTTCCAGCCGCGACAGGGACGAATTGAGGCGTCCGCGCTGCGCCAGGATCTTCGCTGAATCGGGCTTGATCGCGAACGCCGCTGCGAGCGCAGCCTCCGCCTCATCGTAGCGCTTGAGCTCGATGCTGACCACGCCTTTGCCGATGAGCGATTCGACGTGGCGCGGCTGAAACAGCAGCGCGCGATCAAAGCTCTCCCTGGCGCGGTCGAACCGGAACAGCGCCAGCTCCGCCACGCCACGATTGCAAAACGCGTCGGCGTAGTCGGGCTTCAGCTTGATCGCGCGATCGTAGACCTCGATGGCCTGTTCGGGCAGGTTCATCTGGAGCAGGGTGTTGCCGAGACCGGCCAGGGCCGGCGTAAAATTCGGCTTCAGCGCGATCGCTTTCTCCTGACAGGCGCGCGCCGCTTCCAATTTCTGAAGCACGAAGTAGACGGCCGCGAGATTGCTCTGAGCCTCGTGCGAGCGCGGATCGATCGCAATCGCGCGCTCGAGCAGCTGTTGCGCTTCGTCGAGGCGCCCGCCCTGCTGCACGCTGAGGCCGAGCACGTGCGTCGCGTCGAAATGATCCGGAACGGCTTGCAAGATCTGGCGGCAGAGCGCCTCGCTCTCCGCATATCTGCCTTGACCATAGGCGCTCGCCGCGGCGGAGATGACGGCGTCGGCCTGCTTCTTCAATTTCTTCTGCAATCGCGCATTCTGGAATGCGCGCGCGCCGACGCTGCTCTGCAAGGTGTCTCTCCGGAAGATGGCCCAAGGCCGAGTCTAACTGATTCGCGCACCGACCCGGCCGGGCTGCCGGACCAGAAATCCGTCCGGGATATCCCGGGGGTCGCCTGCAGGATGCGGCTCAGGAGCCGCCAGGTGCGTCCGCCCCGCTGACCGCAGCGTCGCCGTGCTCGGCGGCAGCGGCACAATAGTCGCGCCAGAACTTTCGGTAGCCCGCCTCGAGCTCACGCGTGTAGATCTCGACATTGCCGGCGGGCGAGGCTGCGATCTGGGCCGGTAAGCCCGCGCGCAACTTTGCCAGATATTCGGGCTGCGAGGCGAACTTGCGGGCGATCTCGACATAACCGTCGTCATCCTCCGCGACCCAGTCGCCGAGGCCGACGGCCGCCACGATGGAGGCGCCAGCACGCGAGGAGGCTCCAATGCCGAGCTTGGCCACGACCGGAACGCCCTTGTAGAGGGATTCCCAGGTGCTGATGCCGCCGTTCTGCGGGAACGTGTCGAGGGAAATATCGATCTTGTCGAAGGCCATCAGATGGTCGTCACGCGAGGTGGTGCCGAGGCAAGTGATGTCCTCCTCCGCAATACCCTGTGCGATGAAGCGTGCGACCAGGCTATCGCGCAGCAGGGAATCGTCGAGCAAACCATGCTTGAGGATGATCTTCGATCCCGGCACTTCCCGCATGATGCGCGACCACACGCGGATCGCATCATCCGAGATCTTGTAGATGCGGTTGAACACACCAAAGGTGACGTAGCCGTTGCGGAGCATCGGCAGCTCGGAGGGCTTTAGATTGGTGACCGGCTCCATCGTGATCAGGCACGGCAGATCGTGGATCTTCTCGGGAAACAGATGCCGGGCCGATGGCGGAATGAAAATGGGATCGGCGAGCACGTAATCCATGGTCGGCATGCCCGTACCCGTCGCGTGTCCGAAGCCGGTGGCCTGGATCGGAGCCGGCTTCCGCGCGAAGCATTGCAGCCTGTTGCCGGTCGTGTGGCCGGAAACGTCGATCAGAATGTCGACATTGTCGGCCTGAATACGATCGGCGAGCTCGTCGTCCGACATCTGCCAAGCGTCGACCCAGACATCCGCCAGCGCCTTGAACTTGGCGGTGTACTCGTCCGCCCCCGGCCAGGCGTAATAGCAGACGATCTTGAACTTGGCGTGATCATGATGGCGCAACACGGGCAGCAAGGTGAGTCCCGCCGAGTGTTGTCGGAATTCGGCCGCGACATATCCGACCACAATCTGCTTGTCCGGATCCAGCGGCCGCTTCGGCAGGGTCCTTTGCGGAATCCTCGAGCCGATTGCATCCCACCAGGACTTTCGCACCGCCTGCTGGACCGCGAAATCCGCCTCCGCAAGGTAGTCCAGCAAGAAGATCTTGCCTCTGATCGCGTCTCCATAGTCCGGTCGCAGCGCCAGCGCGCGATCGAGATATTCAATCGCGGATTCCATGTCTCCCTGGTTCGAATAAGCGAAGCCCAGAAGCGCCAACCCCATCTCCGAGCGAGGATTTCGCTCGATCAAGGTCGTTGCGGCCGCCATCGCCTGCGCGGTCCTTCCCATGACGAGGCAGACCTGCGCCTTGCCCCGAAGGGCCAGCTCGAGCTTGGGCGAAATCGCAAGCGCCGCATCGAAATCCGCCAGCGCCTCCTGCAGGTGCTGCAGCTCGTAACTGAGCCGTCCGCGCTGGGCCAGAATTCGTGGCGCGCCTGGCTTGATTGCGAGGGCCTGAGCGAACTTGGCTGCGGCCTCCTCGTGGTGCCGCAGCTCCATGCTGACCATGCCGCTGCCGACGATGGCCTCGGCGTGACGCGGCTGAAACAGCAGGGCGCGATCGAAGCTCTCCTTGGCACGCATGATCTGCCCAAGCACGATCTCGACCATGCCGCGATTGCAGAGCGCATCGGCATAATCCGGTTTAATCTTGATGGCGCGCTCGTGCATCTCGAGCGCCTGTTCGTACAGCCCCATATGCATCAGCGTGTTGCCGAGATTGGTCAGCGCCACCGCGAAATTCGGCTTGAGCGCGATCGCCCTCTCCTGGCAGCGCCGCGCCTCCTCGTAATTGCCGAGGTCGAAATGCACGGTCGCGAGGTTGTTGTGGGCATCGTGCAGGCGCGGATCGAGCGCAATCACGCGCTCAAGCAGCTCCCTCGCCTCTTCCAGGCGCCGGCCGTCATGGGCGCACATGCCGAGCAGGTGCATGGCATCGACATGATCCGGAAGGGCTTTCAGGATCTCGCGGCATAGCGCCTCGGTCTCGGCATATCGGCCCTGGCCATAGGCGTTCGCTGCAGCGGCAATGACGGCGTCGGCCTGCTTCATCAACTTCTTCTGCAATCGCGCATTCTGGAACGCGCGCGCGCCGCCGCCGCTCTTCTGCAAGGTGTATCTCCGGAGGATGCCCTCAGCAGAGTCTAACTGATTCGCGAGCTTGGCCCGCCGGTCACCGGAGTCCTATCGCCTCCGGGATTTCCCGGGGCCCAGCGCAATCGTCCTACGCCACCTCCGAGGCGGCGGCACAATGATCGCGCCAGAACCGGCGATAGGCCGCTTCGACCTCGCGCGTGTAAAATTCGACGTCGCCGGCCGGCGAGGCTGCGATCCGAGCCGGGAGATCCGCCCGCAGCTTTGCCAGGTAGGCCGGCTGCGCCGCATAGTTGCACGCGATGGCGGCATAGCCCGCGTCATCCTCGGCGACCCAGTCCTCCAGGCCGACGGCGGCAACGATGGAGCCGCCGGCGCGCGACGAGGCGCCGCTGCCGAGCTTGGCGACCACGGGAACGCCGGCATAGAGGGACTCCCAGGTGCTGATGCCGCCGTTCTGCGGGAAGGTGTCGAGGGAAATGTCGACCATCGCGAAGGCCCGCAGATGCTCGGGACGCGAGGTCGAGCCCATGCAGATGACGTTCTCTTCGGCGATGCCCTGTGCCGCGAACCGCGCGACCAGTCGATCGCGCAGCAATGGATCGTCAAGCAGCCCGTTCTTGACGATGATCTTCGATCCCCTCTCCGCATGCATCACGTTCGACCACACCCGGATGGCCTCGTCTGAAATCTTGAAGATGCGGTTGAACACCCCGAAAGTGACGTAGCCGTTGCGGAGCATGGGTGGCTCTGAAGGCGGAATGTCCAGGATCGGATCGATTGTGATCAGGCACGGCAGGTCATGGACCTTCTCGGCCAGGAGATGACGCGCCGATTGCGGGATGAAGATCGGGTCCGCGAGCACGTAGTCCATGGTTTGAAGGCCCGTCCCCGTGGCGTGCCCGAAGCCCGTCACCTGGATCGGCGCCGGCTTGCGGGCGAAGACATGAAGCCTGCTGCCGGTCGTGTGCCCGGAGACATCGATCAGAATATCGATGCCATCGGCCTGGATGCGGTCGGCCAGCTCGTCATCGGACAATTGTGCGGCATCGACGAAGACATCCGCGAGAGGCTTGAAGCTCTCCGTCATCTCGTCCTGCACCGGCCAGCAGGAATAGCAGACGACCTTGAACTGGGCGTGATCATGATGGCGCAGCACCGGCAACAGAGAGTATGCCGCCGAGTGGTTCCTGAATTCGGATGCGACGTATCCGATCACGATCCGCCGGTCAGGATCGAGTGGCCGCGGCGCCAGCGTCCTTTGCTGCAGCTTCGCGCCGATCGCGTCCCACCAGTATTTCCGCGCGGCCTGCTGGGCGGCGAAATCGGCCTCCGGCAGGTAGTCCAGCACGAAGATCTTGTATCCGATCGCCTCCGGAAAATCCGGCGCGATCTCGAGCGCGGCGTCGAGGTGCGCGAGCGCGGTCGCGATGTCTCCCTGGTTCACATGGCACGCCGCCAAAAGCGCCAACCCCATCTCGGATTGCGGATTGACCTCGAGCAGCGTCTTGACGCCTGCCATCGCCCGCGCCGTGTTGCCCGCGAGAATGTCGATCTGCGCCCGCCAGCACAGCGCGAGCTCGAGCCGTGGCGATTGCGCCAGCGCCGCGTCGAGGTCCGCGGCCGCCTGCTCCAGCCGGGCTAAACTCAAATTGAGCCTTCCACGCTGCAACAGAATCCGCGGCGAATCCGGCTTGATCGCGAGCGCGGCGTCGAAGGCGGCACCCGCCTGCGCGAAGTGTCGGAGCTCGAGGCTGACCATCCCCCTGCCCGCGATCGCCTCGGCGTGAGATGGCTGAAATGTCAGGGCACGGTCGAAGCTCGCTTTGGCGCGCTCGAACTGGCCCGTCATCAATTCCGCCATGCCGCGGTTGCAAAACGCATCGGCATAATCCGGCTTCAGCCTGATCGCCCGCTCGTGCAGCCCGATCGCCTCGTTGCCGAGGCCGATGTGCAGCAACGTATTGCCGAGATTGGTCAGGGTGATCGGACAATTCGGCTTGAGCGCGATGGCCTTCTCCTGGCAGGCGCGGGCGCCAGCGAATTTCTCCAGCGCGAAATAGACGGCGCCGAGATTGCCGTGCGCATCGGGCGAACGCGGCTCGAGCGCAATCGCACGCTCGAGCAGGAATTCCGCCTCATCGAGCCGCCCGCCGTCGAACGCGCGCAGGCCGAGCAGATGCGTGGCATGAAAATGATCCGGCACCTCCTTCAAGATCTCGCGGCAGAGCATCTCGGCCTCATCGGGCCTGCCCTGCCCGAGTGCCTCGATCGCGAAGGCCATGACGGCGTCCGCCTGCTTCTTCAGCTTCTTTTCCAGTCGCGCATTCTGGTATGCGCGCACGCCAGCACCGCTCTGCAAGGTCTCTCTCCGGAGATGGTCCGAAAAGAGGCAAGCCGATTCGGATGGTGCCAGGCTTGCGGTCAGACCGGCGAGGCCACGGGTCGCCGGACTCAGCGCAGAATCTGGCTCAGGAACAGCTTGGTGCGGGCGTGCTGCGGGGCGGCGAAGAACTCGTTCGGAGTGTTGGCCTCGATGATCTGCCCGGCGTCCATGAACACGACGCGGTTGGCGACCTCGCGGGCAAAGCCCATCTCGTGAGTGACGACCAGCATGGTCATGCCTTCCTCGGCGAGGTCGACCATGGTGTCGAGCACCTCCTTGACCATCTCGGGGTCGAGCGCCGAGGTCGGCTCGTCGAACAGCATCACCTTCGGGTTCATGGTCAGGGCCCGGGCGATCGCGACACGCTGCTGCTGGCCGCCGGACATCTGACCCGGAAACTTGTTGGCCTGGTGCGGGATCTTGACGCGTTCGAGGAACTTCATCGCCGTCACCTCGGCGTCCTTCTTGGGGATGTTGCGGACCCAGATCGGCGCCAGCGTGCAATTGTCGAGCACGGTCAGATGCGGGAACAGGTTGAAGCTTTGAAACACCATGCCGACTTCACGGCGGACCGCGTCGACGTGCTTGAGGTTCGGCCCGAGCTCGATGCCGTCGACGACGATCTCGCCTTCCTGGAATTCCTCCAGCGCATTGATGCAGCGGATCAGCGTGGACTTGCCCGAGCCCGAGGGGCCGCAGATCACGATGCGTTCGCCCTTCTGCACCGCGAGATCGACGTCACGCAGGACGTGGAATTCGCCGTACCATTTGTTCAGGCCGGAAATCTTGACGATGGGCTCGGACATGGTGGCCTCGATCAGTTGCGGCGGTGGGCGTTGAGGCGGTGCTCGACGAACAAGGAATAGCGCGACATGCCAAAGCAGAACAGGAAGTAGATGATCCCAGCGAAGGCGAAGCCGGTGAACGCCGTCGACGGCGTCGACCATTTCGGATCCGCGAACGAGGCGCGCAGCGAGCCGAGCAGATCGAACAGCGCCACGATCGAGACCAGCGAGGTGTCCTTGAACAGCGAGATGAAGCTGTTGACGAGGTTCGGAATGACGTGCCGCAGCCCCTGCGGCAGCACGATCAGCGAGGTCGTCTTCCACCAGGACAGTCCGAGGGCGGCGGCCGCCTCGCTCTGCCCGCGCGGGATGGCCGCGAGCCCGCCGCGGACGTTCTCGGCCTGATAGGCGCCGGTGAACAGCGCGATGCCGATCAGCGCACGCACCAAGCCGTCGACGGTGAAATTGCCGGGAAGGAACAGCGGCAGCATGTAGGTTGCGAAGAACAGCACGGTGATCAGCGGCACGCCGCGCCAGAACTCGATGAAGGCGATCGAGAAGATCCGGATCAAGGGAATCGTCGAGCGGCGGCCGAGCGCGAGCGCGATGCCGATCGGCAGCGAGGTGACGATGCCGGTGACGGACACCACCAGCGTCACCAGGAGGCCACCCCACAGATTCGTCGTTACGATCGGCAATCCGCCGTGATCGAGATCCATCAGCCTGATGACGATGGCGATGCCAATGAAGGTGGCGATGCTCGACGCCAGAGCCCGCCCGCCGGTGCGAACGCCACCGCCGAGAACGAAGGCGATCAGGCAGACGATCGCGGCCGTGACGCCGAAATCCGCCCAGACGGGCTGGCCCGTGCCCTGGAGATAATCGCGCAGCCAGGTGAGCGGAAAGATCAGCCAATGGATCAGCGTACCGAGCAGCACGATGAGGCTCCCGAGCGCCCACAGCAGCGGACCGACCGCGGAGGTCCTGCTCGATGTGATCAGCGCTTGTCCGGCACCGACGATGCTCTCGTCGAACAATTGCAGCAGGCCGGCCGTCCAGCTCAGCCCGAAGCCCTTGATGCCGCCGCCGTGCAGCAGGAAGAACGCCACCACCGGAAAGGCGACGAAGAACAGGCCGGCATTCAGGCTCTTGGCCGGCAGCCGCGGAATGAGCAGCGGCAACAGCAGGACGACTGCAAGCAACAGCGTCAAGTTCACCCGCCAACGCTCGGCCTCGGGATAGAAGCCGTAGATCAGTTGCGGGAGCTTCGCCTGGATGTAGGGCCAGCAGGCGCCGACCGCAAAGCCGGCGTTCTCGGCGAGGCACGCGGTGCGGTCCTTACCGCTCCAGACCGCATCGACCAACAGGAACTTGACGGAGGGAACGATGGTGAACCAGAGCAGCAAGGCGCCGACGATCGTCAGCAGGATGTTGGTCGGCGAGTTGAACAGGCGCGTGCGCATCAGGCCGATGAAGCCCGTGGTCTTCACCGGCGCGGGACGCTCGGCGAGCAGGTCCTGGCGGACGAAGCTGGACGAGATGACATCGCTCATGCGCCGAGGCTCCGGCTGACGCGCCACCCGTAGACGCTCATGATCGCGCTGGTGAGGAGCGAGATCAGGAGATAGACGCCCATCGTCATGGCGATGATCTCGATCGCCTGCCCGGTCTGGCTCAGTGACGTGCCGGCAAACACCGACACCAGGTCAGGATAGCCGATCGCGACCGCCAGCGACGAGTTCTTGGTGAGATTGAGGTACTGGTTGGTCAGCGGCGGCACGATGACGCGCATGGCCTGCGGCACGACGATGAGGCGGAGCGTGGCGCCGCGGCTGAGGCCGAGCGAAGATCCCGCCTCCATCTGCCCCTTGTGAACGGACAGGATGCCAGCGCGCACGATCTCGGCGATGAAGGCGGCGGTATAGGTCGCCAGCGCCACCGTCAGCGCCACGAATTCCGGGATGATGCGTGAGCCGCCGGCGAAGTTGAACCCCCTCAGCTGCGGCAGCTCGAAGGTGAAAGGCAGACCGAAGACCAGCATCGTGGCCAGCGGAAGCCCGAACAGCAGGGCCAGCACGGAAGGCCAGATGCGGATCACCTGCCCGCGCTGAAACAGCGCTCGCCTTGCGTAGACGCGCAGCGCCAGTGAGGCGACGATGCCGAGCGCCAGCACCGCGAGGAACGGCGCAAGACCGCTCTGACCGATCGGGCTGGGAATGACGAGGCCTCGATTGCTGATGAAGGCAATGCCGAACAGGGAAATGCTCTGCCGCGGATTTGGCAGGGCCGCGAGCACCGCCAGGTACCAGAACAGGATCTGGAACAGCAGTGGCAGGTTGCGGATGACCTCGACATAGATCTCGCCGACCCGCGACAGCAGCCAATTGGGCGACAGCCGGCACAGCGCGACGATGAAGCCGATCACCGTGGCGAAGACAATGCCCACCACGGAGACCACGAGCGTATTCAACAGTCCGACCACGAACACGCGCAGGAACGTGTCCGAGCCGGTATAGGAGATCAGGGTCTGGTTGACGTCGAAGCCGGCATTGTTCCTGAGGAAGCCGAAGCCGGCGGCGATGTGCTGGTTCTCGAGATTGGCCCGCGCGTTGGAGACGATCTCGTAGCCGATCCAGCCCAGGATCGCCGCGAAGGCAAACTGGACGGCAACGCCGTTCCAGCCTGCCTTGCCGCCCAGAATGCGCCGGATCTTCAGCGCGATCTGGGGCGGCGGTTTTCGAGCCTCGGTGCTCATGCCGCTGCCGGCCGATCAGGGCTGATCAGCGGATCGGCGGCGCGTACTGAAGACCGCCCTTGTTCCAGAGATTGTTGACACCGCGATTGATGCCGAGCGGCGAACCGGCGCCGACGGTGCGATCGAACACCTCACCGTAATTGCCGACGGTCTTGACGATCCGCACCACCCAATCCTTGGTCAGGCCGAGCTGTTCGCCGAAATTGCCGTCGCTGCCGAGCACGCGCTTCAGCTCGGGATTTTCCAGCTTCGCCTTCTCGTCGATGTTCTTCGAGGTCACGCCGAGCTCTTCGGCGGTGAGCATCGCGAACAGCGTCCATTTCACGATGTCGAACCACTGGTCGTCGCCGTGCCGCACCATCGGACCGAGCGGCTCCTTCGAGATGATCTCGGGCAGCACCATGTGGTCGTTGGGGCTGGCGAGCTTGAGGCGGTTGGCGTACAGGCCCGACTGGTCGGTGGTGAAGACGTCGCAGCGGCCGGCCTCATAGGCCTTGACGGTCTCGTCGTTGGTGGCGAACGCGATCACCTCGTACTTCATGTTGTTGGCCTTGAAGTAGTCGGCGAGATTCTGCTCAGTGGTGGTGCCGGTCTGCACGCAGACCGATGCACTGTTGAGCTCGAGCGCCGAATTCACCTTGAGCGACTTCTTCACCATGAAGCCCTGCCCGTCGTAATAGGTCACGCCGGTGAAATTGGCGCCGAGCGAGGTGTCGCGCGAGATGGTCCAGGTGGTGTTGCGCGAGAGCACGTCGACCTCGCCGGATTGCAGCGCCGTGAAGCGGTCCTTGGCCGACAGCGGCACGAACTTGACCTTGGTCGGATCGTTGAAGATGGCGCCGGCAATGGCGCGGCAGACGTCGACGTCGATGCCGGTCCAGTTGCCCTTGTCGTCGGGCGAGGAGAAGCCCGGCAGGCCCTGGCTGACGCCGCAGGACAGCATGCCCCGATCCTTGACGGTCTTGAGCGTTTGCGCATCGGCGGCTTGGGCGGTGAGGCCGGCGGCGAGAGCAAGGGAGAGAGCCAGGGTTACGCGTTTCATGGGCTTTGGGCCTTTCAAGGTCGTCTCAAGGTCAGGAATGTTGTCTTAGGATCGTCTCTGCCAAACCAGGTCCTTCAAGAATCCGGCCTTGCAAGAGTCATGCTGGAAAACCTTGCCGAACACTCGCCGATCTCGGGAGCCCATACCTTCATCCCCGCCGCCGGCGCCCGCCATCTCTTGGCTGTGACGCGACGTCCGGTCAGGCAATGGATCGAAGGTCGCGGCAGGCCCCTCAACATGCGGCGACTGAATAGCACCTGCGCATCACAGAACGACTGGCGTTCCGGGTCAAGGGGTTGACGGGACTCTTCTGTGTTCTGTTATTAACGACCGCGGCCTTTCGGTCGGCCCAGGGGCGCGATGCGTCCGGTGGAAACGCGGTTTTGAAAGCAGGCGCATGGATTCTTCGTCCCCCCAAGAGCAGCACGCCGAGACCCGGCTGGTCACCTCCGGCCGCGACACCAAGGCGCAGAAGGGGTTCGTCAATCCGCCGGTCTTCCACGGCTCGACCGTGCTCTATCCGACCGCAGAGGACCTGCACGCCCATCGCGGCGAGTTCACCTACGGCCGTCACGGTTCCCCGACCACCAAGGCGTTCCAGGAGACGCTGATGGCGCTGGAGGGTCCGCAATGCGCCGGCGTCGGTATCGTGCCGTCGGGGCTGTCGGCGATTTCCACCACCCTGC
The DNA here is from genome assembly GCF_020194115.1 of Bradyrhizobium sp. NBAIM01. Lineage (NCBI taxonomy): Bacteria > Pseudomonadati > Pseudomonadota > Alphaproteobacteria > Hyphomicrobiales > Nitrobacteraceae > Bradyrhizobium > Bradyrhizobium sp. NBAIM01. Next base: position 170,327 of record NZ_JADYVU010000009.1, read on the forward strand.
TCTCGGTGCTCAAAGCCGGCGACCACATCCTGGTGGTCGACAACATCTATCGGCCCTCGCGCAATTTCTGCAACGGCATGCTCACGCGCTACGGCGTCGAGACCACCTATTTCGATCCGATGATCGGCGCGGGCATCGACAAGCTGTTCAAGCCCAACACCCGGGCCGTTCTGGTGGAGGCGCCGGGCTCGCAATCGTTCGAGATGCCCGACATCCGCGCCATCGCCGAAGTCGCACATGGGCGCGGCGCGCTCGTCATCGACGACAACACCTGGGCGACGCCGCTCTATCACCGCTCGCTGGACCAGGGCGTCGACATCAGCATGCAGGCCGCGACGAAATATATCGGCGGCCATTCCGACATCATGTTCGGCACCATCTCGGCCAACGCCAAGGCCTGGCCGATGATTGCCGAAGGCATCCGCTTGCTCGGCGTCTGTGCCGGCCCCGACGACGTCTTCCTGGCGCTGCGCGGCCTCCGCACGCTGTCGGTGCGGCTGGCGCAACATCATCGCTCCGGGCTCGAGATGGCGCGCTGGCTGGCGGCAAGGCCTGAGGTTGCGCGCGTGCTGCATCCCGGGCTGGAGACCGATCCCGGTCATGCGATCTGGAAGCGCGACTTCACCGGCGCCTCGGGCCTGTTCAGCATCGTGCTGAAGCCGGCGCCGCAGCAGGCGGTCGACACCATGCTTAATACGCTGAAGCTGTTCGGCATGGGCTTTTCCTGGGGCGGGTTCGAGAGCCTTGCAATTCCCTTCGATTGCGATGCCTATCGCACCGCGACCAAATGGGAGCCCGGCGGCCCGACGCTGCGTCTCCACATCGGGCTCGAGAGCACCGACGACCTCAAGGCCGATCTCGACCGCGGCTTCGCTGCCCTCAAAGCGGCCATGTGAGCATCAGGATTGGGCATCTCGCCTAGCAACGTGCCAGGCTTCAACAAGCGGAGCCGAACGCTGGATCAGCGGTCCAGCGTCTTCGAGGCGGTGCCGCGGTTCTTCCAGATCAGCATGATGTTTCTGATATAGATGATGGTCGCGAGCGACTGTCCGAGGATGATGACGGGCTCGCGCTTGACGACGCCATAGACCAGCGTCATCAGCCCGCCGCCCATCGAGCAGAACCAGAACGCCATCGGCACCACGCTGTTGCCGGCGCGCTCGCTCGCGATCCACTGCACCAGGAAGCGCGCCGTGAAGAACAGCTGCGCGACCAGGCCGAATGCCAGCCAGAAGTCGAACTTGGCGACGAAGACGTCATAGAGATAATTGCTCAGCGCCTGACCGTATTGAATGATCATGCGTCCACCTCGGTCACTTCTGGCGTCGGCTTCTTGCGGCGGATCAGCCACCAAACGCCGGCGAGATCCATGATGCCGATCCACAGCCGGTCGAAGAAACCATAGTTGGACACGCCCGAATGGCGCGGCCGGTCGATCACGTCGACATAGGCGATGTCGTAGCCTTCGCGGCGGACCAACGCGGGAAGGAAGCGATGCAGCCCGTCGAAATAAGGCAGCATCAGGAAAACGTCACGCCGGAACGCCTTCAGCCCGCAGCCGGTGTCGCGCGTGCCGTCCTTCAGGATGGCGTTGCGAATGCCGTTGGCGACGCGCGACTGGAATTTCTTGAAGCCGGTGTCCTTGCGCCCGATCCGCTGGCCGGCCGCGAGACCGACGCGCCCTGCCCCCTTCTCGACTGCAGCGATCAGGTCGGGCAGGAAGGCCGGATTGTTCTGGCCGTCGCCATCGAGTGTCGCCACGATCTCTCCGCGCGCCGCGCGCACGCCGCTGCGCACGGCCGCCGACTGGCCGCCCGATCTTGCATGGCGAAGCTGACGCAGATTGCTCTGCTGCTTCATGATGGCGCCAAGCCGCTCGCCGGTGGCGTCGGTCGAGCCGTCGTTGACGTAGATGATCTCATAGGGCCAGCGGCCATCGAGTGCCGCGCCGATCTCCGCGATCAGCGGCGCGATGTTGTCGGCTTCGTTGCGCACGGGAACAACGATGGACACCGAAGGCTGGGACGTCGACAAATCGAGGCTCGTGGTTGGAATTGACCTGCCCAAAGGACCTGCCCAAGGGAACCGGCGGTCCCGGCAGGCAGCCGCTTTTATGGGGCGGATGCCCGGTGGGCAACCCTTTTGAGGCGGTCGGAAAACGTCCCTGAAAGCGGCACGATGGTGCCGTCGGCGCGGATGGCAAATCCGAGCTTTCGGGCCGCGAACCAGTAATGAACGGCCATGGCGCCCACCGTTCCGACCAGAGCGCCGGCGACCACGTCGCTCGGATGATGCGCCAGCAACACCAGGCGCGTCAGCACGATCACGATTGCGTAAGTGAACATGAAGACGCGCAGACGCGGCCACAGTGCCGAGACGGCAAACGCCAGGGCGAATGCGGCCACGGCGTGGCCTGACGGCAGGCTGGCATAAGCCCCCGTCCCCTCGAACGGGACGAAGTTGAACGGATTGGCCTTGCCCCCGACGAACGGACGTCCGCGGCCGATGACATATTTCAGGATCTCGGCGACGAAGGCTGACACGGCAACCGACAGAAACAGGAATTGCAGCCGCGTGCCGAAGCCGAGCAGCAGCGCGCGGCGGCTCCCACGCAGCCCGGCCGCGACGAGCGCCAGCACCACCAGCGCAGCCCCCAGCACCGAGAGGATATACTCGTCCTTGCCGAAATCGGTGAGGATGCGGATCGGCCACAGGCTCGGCGTGCCGCGCGGCGGCATCAGCAGGATCTCGGTCTGATCGAACGCGACCATCAGCACGATGACGAGCGCTGCACCCGCCGCGGCAAGCCACAGCGAATGCCGCGCCAGCTTCCGGGCGGCCTCGGCGCGGCGCGAGTGCGAGGGCGACCGCACGAGCTGCGCCAGCGCGCGCCAGGACACCGTTAGCAATTGCGCGGGATAGCCGGCATGCGGCGCAATGTCGGTCGGAGCCCGCATCCTATTCGGTACCTTCGGAGCGGAAGATCGAGATCGAGATCGCGCGCCCTTGCGAGAAATTATAGCCGTCGATGCGCGCGCCGACCTTGTAGCGCAACCCGATCGCCTCGGCGCGCTGCACGAAGCTGCGCTCCGAGCGCTGCTCGATCAGCGCGAAGCGGCAGCTGCCCTGCCGCAGGAAGTCCGCCGCACCGGAGCCGTCCGTGAGCAAGGTCCGGGTGCCCGCCAGGAAGACGAGGCTCGGCTCGTGATAACCGGCCGCAGCCGCCTTCGGTCCGACGCAGGTGACGTTGCGAAGCGCGCGCGCGATCTCGATGCTGGGAAACAGCGGGGTCAGCGACGGCAGCACGATGCCGTAAATCGTCACGGCGAGCATCAGGCCTGCGACCAGGGCGTTGAGAAACGAGCGCTCGGCGCGGTTGGTATCGAACAGCCACCAGGCGAACAGACCGAAGATCAGCGCGGCCGCGATGAACGGCCAAGCCACGAAAGCGGGCTGCCGCGTCAGTATCACCGAGCCGACCACCGCGATGATGGAGGCGGCTGCGGGGATCGCGAACCACCAGGCCGAGCCGCGCATCAGCCAGGAGCGCGACAGCACGCGCCGCTCCACCGCGCCGGCGGTGAGGATCGCGATCGCGGGATACAGCGGCAGCACGTAATGCGGCAGCTTGGTCAGCACCGCCTCGAACACGATCCAGGACGGGATCAGCCAGGCCAGCAGGAACTGCGCACCGGGCTCGCGGCGGGCCCGCCACACCGCGGGCGCCGCCATCGCCGCCAGCGGCGCACCTGGCCAGAACGTGATCCAGAACAGCGCCAGGTAAAGTCCGGGCGGTGCGCCGTGGGATTCCTGGGCGCCAAGCTTGCTCAGCATGTCGCCGCCGACGGAGGTGGTGAAGAAGGTCTCGCCCGCGCGCCAGAAGATCGCGACGAACCAGGGCAGCACCAGCACCAGCATCCACATCAGGCCCCAGACAGGCCGCAGCTTCCACAGCCAGGAGGCGTCGCGGTCCTGGATCGCGAGCGCGACGATGGTCAGGCCTGCGAACATCAGGATCAGCGGCCCCTTGATCAGGATGCCCGCAGCAAGCGCGGTCCAGAAGATCGCGGGCCAGCTCCAGGGCGGATGCGTCTCGTCCTCGGCGCGCTGCCAGGACAGATAGGCCCGCGCCATCGCGCCCATCGCGGCAACCACGCAGAGCAGCAGCACGGCGTCGGTCTTGGCCAGGCGCGCCTCGACGCCGAGCAGCACCGAGGCGCACATCATCAGCGCCGCCAGCACCGCGGCACGCCGCGTGACGAAGCCGAGCGCGGCCCAATACGTCATCAGCACGGCGCCGATCGCCCCCATCAGCGACGGCAGGCGGTAGACCCAGATCCGCAATTCGGCCTTCGGCAGCTTGAGCATCGAGGCGGCCTCGACGGTCGCCGATTGCAACCAGTAGATGCCGACCGGCTTCTTGTAGCGGACGTCCTCCTGAAAGCGGATGTCGACATAGTCGCCGCTCTCGACCATCTGCTTGGTGGCCTGGGCAAACCGCGCCTCGTCGCGGTCGATCGGCGGGATGGTGAAGAAGCCCGGCAGGAACAGCAGCAGCGCACACAGCAGCAGGAAGCCGACCGCGCGCGGGTGGCTGGCCGTGACGATGTCGAGCATGCGCACGAGCCCGCTGCCCGGATTTGTGGGCGATTTCGACTCGCGGGGGGCACCAAAACGGGGGCTGGGGTAGGTGTCGGCCATTGGTTCCGCTTACGCTGAAACCGCCATGGCGACAACCGCTTAAGGCAGGGTCATTGAATTCGAATGACGACTGTGTCCGCGGCGCCCGTGGCGTCGATCACGGTGAGCCGTGCAAAGCCCGGGCCGGGCGGATCGATCAGCCGCTGACGGCGGCCGTCGATCTCGCCGAGCGCGGTGCCGTTAACCATGACGGTCATGGGCAGCACGCCGCCGGCGACCTTGACTGGCATCGCCGCGCTCTCCCGGCCACCCGATCGATCGACGTCGATCCGCGAGCCGTTCAGCGGAAACTGGATGTGCAGCGGCTGCTCGCCCCCGCTTCGCACCAGTTCGCCGACCGGACGGAACCGCTTCAAGGGCAGCGGCAGCTTCGCGTTGCTTGCGACCAGGGTTCCCTTGGGCGGCTTCGGCAAGGCGGTCAGCGTCTTGCCGCTGCGGGCGAAGGCATCGAACAGGATGGGCGCGGCGGCAACGCGTCCGATCAGGCCGGGAACCGGCGCTCCGTCCGGACGGCCAACCCAGACGCCGATGGTCATGCGACCGTCGAAGCCGACCGACCAGGCGTCGCGATAGCCGTAGGAGGTGCCGGTCTTGAAGGCGATGCGGTTGTGGGCGGCGTTCTCCGGCGGGGGCGTGCCGAGCAGGACGTTGCCGACCTGCCAGGCTGCGACCTGATCCAGCAGCCGCAGCGGCTCCCGATCGTCCCTGGCCGTCACGATCTCGCGCAGCGGCTTGGTGGTCCCGAGGCGGGCAAAGCCGGCATAGAGCTGGGCGAGGTCCTGGAGCGTCACGCCGACGCCGCCGAGCCCCATGGCGAGGCCGGGCGCTTCGTCCTTGGGCAGGACGAGGTTGCCGCCGGCCTGCCGCAGCCGCGAGGTCAGCCGGCTCGAGCCGACGCGGTCGAGCAGCACGATGGCCGGCACGTTCAGCGACAGTTGCAGAGCCTTCCTCACCGGCACGGTGCCCTGGAAAGTCATGTCGAAATTTTCCGGCGCATAGGAGCCGAAGCGGACCGGGCGGTCGTCGATCAAGCTGTCGGGATGGACAAAGCCGTCCTCGAAGGCGAGCCCGTAGATGAAGGGCTTGAGCGTCGAGCCGGGTGAGCGGATGGCGCGGGTCATGTCGACCTGCCCCGCCCGGCTCTCGTCGAAATAATCGGCCGAGCCGACACGCGCGAGCACGTCGCCGCTCTCATTGTCGACCACGACGATTCCGACCGAGATGTTCGGACCCAGCGCAATTGCGCGGTCGCGCGCCAGCGGCTCCAGCACCTTCTGCAAGGTCGCATCGAGCGTCAGCTTGATGATCGGCGCGTCCTTGACCGTCGACTGCGCGGCGTCGGAGGCATGCGGCGCCAGGATCGGCATCGGCCTGCGCAGTTTCGGCACCGGCATCGCTTTGGCCTGATTGGCGTCGTCGGCGCTGACCACGTGCTCCTCGACCATGCGGTCGAGCACGCGGTCGCGCGCCTTGCGCGCAGCCTCCGGATAGCGATCCAGCCGGCGTGTCTCCGGCGATTGCGGCAGCGCAACCAGCAACGCGGCCTCCGCCAGCGACAGCCGCTTCGGCTCCTTGCCGAGGTAGGCGATCGACGCCGCGCGGATGCCTTCGAGATTGCCGCCATAGGGCGCCAGCGCCAGATAGAGATCGAGGATCTGCTCCTTGCTCATGCTGCGCTCGATCTCGATGGCACGCACGATCTGCCGCAATTTTGCGTAAAGCGAGCGCTGCCGCCGCGGCTCCATCAGACGGGCCAGCTGCATGCTGATGGTCGAGCCGCCCGAGACGATGTGGCCGCGCGTTCCCAGCTGCAACGCGGCGCGTCCCAGAGCGAGCGGATCGACGCCGTTGTGGGCGTAGAAGCGCTGATCTTCATAGGCGAAAAGCAGCTTCAGGTAGGTCGGATCGACGTTGGTCCTGGCATCGACCGGCAACCGCCAGCGCCCATCCGCCATCGCATAGGCGCGCAGCAGTTTGCCGTTGCGATCGACGATGGTGGTTGAGACCTGGCGGGCTTCGTCGAGCGGGAGCGGGCCGAGCGAGTAGACCCAGCCAACGAAGCCGATGATGGCGAGGATAAAGGTGAGCGCGGCTGCGGAGAGAAGGCGAAAGGCGATCCGCCCCCTCCGTCCGTCATGGCCGGGCTTGACCCGGCCATCCACGCCAACACCCACCGCCGGCGCGGCCGTGGATGCCCGTGTATGTGGCTCGACCTCGCTCATCTCACTCACTTCGCCGCCCGCACCTCGACACTGCCCGTGCCGGTCCGGCCATAGCGCGAGGGATTGTACATGTCCTCGACATAGGCCTGCGGCAGCACGTATTTGCCGGGCGAGACCGCGCGCACGACATAGGCGAGCGTGAAGACCGACTTGGAATCCGAGGCCCGGTCGACGGCCGCGGTGAAGCGGTCGTCGCGGAATTCGGTATGTTCCGGCTCCTCGCCGTCCTCGATCCAGTCCAGCGTGCCGCTGTCGCCGGACGACACCAGGTTCGGATTGTCGATCTCCAGGCCCGCCGGCAGATAGTCGGACACCATGATGTGGCCGTACTCGGGCTTGGCCTCAGTGATCTTCAGCACCACCGCAAAGCGCTGGTTCTGCTTGACCTTGCTGATGTCCGCGGGCTTGCCGTCGAGCGTATAGTAGCCGCGCTCGATCTTGAAGCCGTTGGACGCCGCCGGCTCCGGCGTGACCGGCGAGCCCGACACCGAGACGACCGCCTGCACCGGCGCATCGCCGGTGTTGGTGATCTTCAGCGGTTTGCCGCCCAGCGTGTCCGCCTTGTAACTGCGGTACAGCGCAGTCTTGACCGGCTGCCCATCGACCTCGATCGAGAGGTTCTCCTTGGCGAGCGCCCGTGCCGCCAGCACCAGCCACGCATTCTCCTGCGTGGAGGTGTAGGGCGTCAGCCCACGGGCGGTCTCGACCCGCGACACCGCCTGCGTCAGCGTCGCCCTCGGCGCATTGCCTTCACTGGCGAGCGACACCAATGCTGCGGCATCGCGCAGCTGCGAGCCGTAGTCGGTGCGGCCGAATTCCAGCGCGGGCTTCGGCGCAAGGCTGTCGAGCGCCGCGCCATAGACCCGTTCGGCGCGGTTGCGGTCGCCGACCAGGGCGAGCGCCGCCGCAAGCTGCGATTTCGCGATTGGGGTCGCGAGGTTGGCGAGCTTGGTATCGGCGAGATAGCGGAGATCGCCGATCGGAGCTGCGCCGTTACGGGCGAGCACATACAGGCCATAGGCGAGATCGCGGCCACCGTCCTTCTCCGGCTCGTCGGCATTGACGACGGAGTTGCGGATACGGTCGAGCGCGTTCTTGAACAGCACGTCCGGCACCGCAAAGCCCTTCTCGCGGGCGCGGGTGAGGAAGTCCGTCACGTAGGCATCGAGCCAGGCATCGTCGCCGCCGGCCAGCCACAGGCCGAACGAGCCGTTCGAGCCCTGGCGGGCCAGCAGCCGCTCGATGGCGTCGCGGATGCGCTGGTCGACCTCGGTGTCCATGGCAAGATGCGCGCCGGCCGCGAGCTCGTTGACATAGAGCAGCGGCATCGCCCGGCTCGTGATCTGCTCCGAGCAGCCATGGGGATAGCGGTCGAGCGCTTTCAGGATCGTTGCCGCATCGAGCGCGGTCGACAGGCTGGCCGAGACCGAGATAGCGCCGGTGCCCGGCACGAGGTCGGAGAACATGTCCGAGCTCAGCGTCAGGCTCTCGCCCTTCGCCAGGGTCCGGATCGAGCGCCGCGCCAGCACCTGCGTCGCCGGCTTGACGTCGAACACATAGTGACGCACCAGCGCGAGGCCATTCGGCCCCTTGATGTCGACGTCGAGCGTCGCCTGCCCCGCCGCGGTCGCATCGAGCGCGAGCGAGAACGCATTGCGCTGCTTGGCCGCGAGCTTCACCGTGGTGGCGGGATTGCCGGTCATCTTCACCGGGCCGCCCGCCTTCACGTTGATGACGTAGTCGCCGGCCTGGCCCTCGACATTGTCGATCTCGAGGTTGACCGAGCTGCGGTCGCCGTTGAGCAGGAAGCGCGGCAGCGTCGTAGTGAGTACGACGGGATCGCGGATCACGACGTCGGTGTTGGCGCGGCCGAGCTTGGTCGCGGTCCACGCCACCGCCATCACGCGCGCGGTTCCCGCGAACTCCGGAACATCGAAACTCACTTCGGCCGAGCCGTCGGCAGCGACGGTGACGATGCCGGAATAGAGCGCCAGCGGCTTCTGCGTGGGCGGCGAGCCCTGGAGCTCGCCACCGGCGTCGCCGCCGGACTTGATCTGGCCGCGCGTGCCCGACATGCCGTCGATCAGCTGCCCGTAGAGGTCGCGGATCTCGGCGCTGAGGCGACGCTGGCCGAGATAATAATCGTCCGGCGCCGGCGGCTTGTAATTGGTGAGATTGAGGATGCCGACGTCGACCGCGGCGATGACGACCTTGGCGTCCTCGCCCGGATTGAGTCCATCGAGCTTGACGGGGATCTTCAGCGTCGAATTCGGCCGGATCAGCGAAGGCGGCGACAGCTTCACCTGCAGCGTACGCGCCTGCTTGTCGATGCCGAACCATTTCAGCCCGATCGCACGGCCCGGCATGCGCTGGGCGGCGGCATCGAGCGGACGGCGCAGCGTCGCCACCACATAGGCGCCGGTGCCCCAATCCTTGCCGATCGGGAGCTTGACCTGCGCGGTGCCTTCCTTGACGTCGATGGTCTGCGTCGTCAGCAGCCGCTCGCCGAGCACGTTGATGGTGAGCTTGCCGGCGCTGCGGACGTTGACGGACACCGTCATGGTGTCGCCGGAGGAATATTGCGGCTTGTCGATCGAGGTCTCCAGCAGGTCCGGCGTGTCGGCGCTGCCGTCGGAGTACCAGCCGACGTCGAACTGCACCGAAGTCACCGGGCCGTCGGCCTCGTTCGACTTGACGTCGAGCCGGTAGCGGCCGGGCTGCGGCGTGAGCGAGAGCCGCGTCGGCTTGTCGGCCGTAACAGTGACGTCGCCGTCGGCGACGCGCGAGGTCGACTTGACCGGCTCGTACTCCCAGTAATTGTTCTGGCGGTACCACTGGTAGCGCGATTCGATCTTCAGGAGCTCGTAGCGCAGGCCGTCGCGGCGCAGCTTCTCGCCGTCCGGCGAGACGAACACGACGTCGAACTCGGCCTTGTCGCCCTCCGTGACGTTCTTGTCGCCGAACAGCGGCTTGATGCCGATCTGCGCCGTGGCGGGCGCGACCGGCAGCACGATCTTGCGCTCGACGGCGCGGCCGCCGGTCTCGACCATGCGGACGAAGATCTGCGCCTCCTGCGGACGCGTCGAGGCCGGCTGCTTGTCCAGCGTCACCGGGAAGGTCGCGACGCCATGGGCGTCCGCCTCGGGCAGGTTCTCCAGCGGCGTGCGCTCGTTCGAGGTGCTCTCCTCGTCGTCGACGCCGAACTTGTAGCCGGCGAAGCCGGGCCGCTCGGCCGCCGGCGCGATCAGCATGTCGCCTTCGAGCTGCAGGCCCGAAGCAGGTGCGCCATAGAGGAAATGACCGTCGGCCTTAAGCTCCACTGGAGCGTTAGCTTTGATCAGCTTGTCCTTGGCGGACAAGTCGAATTCGATCCGATCGGGGACGTAATCCTCGACCATGAAGGTGGTCTCACCGACCGAAGCTCCCTTTGGATCGGTGAAGGCGCGCACCCGCCAGGTGCCGGTCGGTACGGCCGAGTTGAGCGGCACGGACAGCGTGCGGCCGCCGGCGCCCTGATCCGCCAGCACGGCACGGCGATATTCGACGCCGTCGGGGCGCTCGACCACCAGTGTCATCGGCCCACCGGTGACGGCATTGCCCTGCCCGTCGCGGAGCAGCGCGGTGAGGAACACGGTCTCGCTGGAACGGTAGACGCCACGCTCCGCATAGACGAAGGCATCGGCGCCGGCGGGCACCGCGCGCCCCGAAACGCCTCGGTCGGACAGGTCGAAGGCCGACGTCTTCAAGCTCAGGAAGGCATAATCGGCCTTCTCGCCGGTCACCGTGAGCATCGCCGGCGACAATCCGCCCTCGCCGCGCGCAAGGCCGGCCTCGAACAGCACGTGACCGGCATCGTCGGTCTTGCGCGTCGCCAGGATCTCGTTGTTGCGCGCGACCAGGCGCACCTCGGCCTTGCCGACCGGGTCGGTCGACGCCAGCGAGTTGACGAAGACATGAATGCCGTCATTGCCGGAATAAGCGGCGATGCCGAGGTCGGAGACGATGAACCATTGCGTGGCGAGCTGGTAGTCCTCGTCCGAGGCCCTCGCCGCGGCCGTCATGACGTAGACACCGGGCTGGAGCTGGCCGAGCGCCTGGTCGACCGGGAACGCCGTGGTGACGTCCTGGTTCAGCGTCGTCGCAGTCGCAAGCTCGCCGGTCCAGACCTTGACGCCGCGCTCGTCGCCGAGCTCGCTGAGCTGGTACTTCGACAGCGTCCTCTGGAAATCGCTGTCGACCACCGTGTTGATCAGGTTGCGGTCGCCGATCCGGAAGACATTGATGCTGACTGAGGGCGTGTTGACACTGACGACGGGAATGCCGCGCTGGCCGGTCCGCGGCAGCACATAGGCACGGCTGGTGAAGCGCACGAACGGCTTGCGGTCGCGCACATAGATGTTGAACTCGGCCGATTTCGGCAGCCCCTCCTTCACGGCCGACGGCAAGCCGGCGCGCAGGTTGATGTTGTAGCGCTCGCCGTGCTTCAGCCCGTCGACGCAGAGCTGCTTGCCTTCGGCCGACAGCGCCGGCTTGTCCTGGCCTGCAAGCGCCAGGAACGGCGCGAAGTCGGTGCGCTTGGCGAGTTCCTCGGAGAACTGGAAGCAGGCACGCGGGCTCGCCGAGTCCGAGTCGACGGTATAGTCGAGCAGCCGGAAGCCGTGCTCGTCGCGCATCTTCTCATATTGGCCGCGGACGTCGGCGACCTCGCGCATGTCGAGCGACAGTCGCAGCGCATCCAGTGCAGGCCGCCACAGCTTGCGGTCGGCCAGCGCCTTGCCGAGCACGGCGAGCGCGTCGGCCTCCTCGCCCGAATTGCCGGCGCGCATGTAAGCGATATAGGCCGCCGTCGAGGCGCGCTCCAAAAGGAAGGTCTGCTCGCTCGAGCTCTTCGGCGAGATCTGGAAGATGACCTTGGCGAGCCGCAGCCAATTGCCGGCATCCTCGGGCGTGGTCGCGGCGATCTGGCCGAGCACCGAAAGGCCGGTGCGGTAATCATTGCGCCGGAAGGCGGCGTCGGCGTCCGTCTTCAGCGTCGCATTGGTCTTGGCGACCGGCCCCGCCTCGCTCTTGATCTGGGCGTCCAGCTTGATCGCGGAATCCGCGAGGTCGTCGCGTTTGAACGCCTTGTCGGCGGCCTGCGCGGTGACAAGGCCGAGCGCCAGCGCGGCGCAGATTGTGACGGCGCGAACGAGACCGATCATCGAAGACTCCCGGAAAGCGCGGACGAACGCCGCGGCGGCAAATGAAATGCGCGGAAAGGTGACGGACTCAAGGCGATGGAACCAGAAGGTGCAAAGCGTCGCTTTCGCCATGACAGAGGTAAGCCCAGAGGAGACCGGCCAAGATATCGCCACGCACGCCGTCCTGATGGCGCAGCACTACCTGACCAGTCGACCGGCGGCCGTGCCCCGGAAGCTGTTCAGCGTTCCCGGCGATGTGATCCATCGTCCAGTCCGCTGCCGCTCAACCCGGCACCCTGACACCCCACCGTTCCGCTTTGTCGCCGCACTGAGGAAAACGGTTCGGTTCAGACTTGGCGAAACACCAGTTTTTTCATATTGGCATGCTACATGAACGACCAGCCGCCCAATGCGGGCGGCTCAAGACGGCCGGCTCAGACGGTCCCGTAGCTCAACTGGATAGAGTAGCGGATTTCTACTCCGCGGGTTGCAGGTTCGAGTCCTGCCGGGATCGCCAGCTCGTTGCCTCGCCGCCGCTGTTCACGAACGCGTGGGTAACCATATGCCGGCCTTTGAACGGCGCCGATCAGCCCTATCTAAGCGCCGGGTGAGACGCGCCCGATAGGTTTGGGAATGCAGCAATCCGAGTTGACGAGAATGGCGATCGCATCTGCGGTCGCGGTCGTTGCGATCTCGTATTTGGCGGTCGACGCGGGCTTGGTGAGCACCAATGCGGTCACGAGGCCCATCAAGGTGGTCCAGGCCTCGATCCTTGGCGTCGCAACGGGACAACGTCAGCCTGCATTTGCAGTTGAGGACTGGGCGCGCCGCGGTCACGACAAGCCGCGACTCGAATATTGCCTGGCGGTCGACTGATCGACGCGCCCTGCGCCTTGCGGCCTATCCACCGCCTGCCCGCTGATGACCCCGCCACCACCGCGCAATGGCCGCGGTGAGATCGTCCCACACCTCCGTCGGCAGGTCCGGCACCGCCACCCGGACGCTGTACTGGTCCGTCGTCGCGTCGTGAAACCACTCGGTCGCGGCGAAATCGAAGCCGAAGCTGCCGGCGTGGCGGATGGGAAAGCCCGCGCGGCGCAATTCGCAGCTCATGTCCTCGGCAGCCTGCCGTGCTGCCGCCTCGTCGAGCGCGCGCCTTCCGCGAAGAGTCACGTAGAGGCCGTGAGCGAAGCGAAGCTGAGCCGAGAGCGCCGGGATCTCGGCGGCAAAGCATCGCGCCGAGCTTCGGCCGTTGCGCAAGATCGCCGCCACGCGCCGCTTCGTCAGCGCCCAATACGCCGCGCTGCCCGCGAAGGGCGGGAAGTGGGCCGGCAATGCCGCGCCGCCGAGCAGCCGCACTGCGTTGCGCGTTTCGAACGCGAGACGTGACCATTCAGCGTCCCCTGCCCGCGGTGGACGCTCATGCCCGCGCACGAAGACGGCCGAGCCGAGGCGGCCATATTCCGCTCCGAGCGAATCGAGCTTGTTGTGGCTTCGCACCAGCACCAGCGCAATTCCGTGTCGCCTGGCCCACCCCACGACGCGCCTGATGCGGCCCGACCTGCCGGCGAAGCACGTCGTATCGAAAATCAGGAGATCGAGGCCCGAGCCGTCACGGCGCAGCACTGCCTCGATGGCGCCGGCGACGGAGCAGGAATCCAGCAGCAGGATCCGCGGCGAGCTCACCCCTGCAAGCGCATCGCCGAGCGGCAGCGGCAAGGGTTCGATCCGCAAATGCGGCATGAAGCTTCGGATCAGCTCCAGCGTCTCGCCATAGCAGCCTGGCAGCACCAGGATATCCGCCTTCGCGACGATCCGCGCGGAGGCGAGCAGCACCGCGGAGATCGCCGCCATCCCCGAGGCGGTGTAGATCGCCGTGCTCGTGCAGCCGCCGTCGAGCTCGTAGAACGACGGACCGCGTACCGTGAGATCGGCCCGCTGGTAGTCGTAACTGAACTCGAACGGCCCGCTGGCGGGATCGGCCGTGTGCGACCAGGCTGTCTCCGTCGCCTTCCACTCGTGTAGTTCATGCTCCGCCCTGAGCGCGGCAGTGATCTGGAATTTGGATCTGACGACGTCATCGACGGAACGCGGCGACGCCAAATCGAGCGGGTTTCTCAGGCCGTCGTTCAACAGCCTGAGTTCCCAGTGCTTGCGTTCCAGATAGGCCCGAACGGTCTCCATCGCGCTTCTTGACAGATCCAATCAGGCGTCAACGTCCGGAAATCCCAACGGGTCCAACATGCCTGCTGCAACGAACCGGCGCCTTCGCAGTTGAAGCCATGCAAGGAGGACAGCATGGCTGACATCAGAGAGCACATGAAGATCATCGGCAAGGACGGCGCACATGTCGGCACCGTCGATCGTCTCGAGGGCAACCGCATCAAGCTGACGCGCAAGGACAGCCCGGAAGGTCACAAGGACCATCATCACTACATCGACACGAAATATGTCGGCGCCGTCGAAGGCGACGTGGTCAAGCTGTCGGTGAATGCCGACGCCGTCCCGAAGACCGAAGCTGCGTAAAACACTGAGCCCCTGCGGGGGCTTTTTGTTTGTTCACGGTCCGACTCCGCTTCGTTCGCGAGTACGAATCGCGACTGCAATTCGATTGCGCGGAGCATTCGTTAACGATGACTTTCTGCGGAAGGTCGCTGCAATGCGATCGGATTTCAGCGCTGCGGATTGACCGGGAACGAATGCGCGATCCGCGCGTTGGATGACCGAACTGAGTGGTGCCGACCCGCCAGCCCCGGTCGGCTTTGAAGGACCCCGTGCTTGTCCCCCGAGCACGGGGTTTTTCTCATCTCAGCGCTCTCGGGCCAAAGGCCTGCGCCCGGCTGGATGCGAGGGGCCGGCTTGCTCATCGTGCAGATCGCGGGCGAGCTCGTGCCATGCCAGGGCCAGCTGGATCAGCCGTTGCCTGTCGGCACCCTCGGCCTCCGCGGCGCGCTTCATAGCGGCCTCGGCCTCATGTTGCGGATCGTACTCGGTGTACATGCGCAGACTCTAGCCGGCCATCTGGACGAGTGCGTGGCAATTTCGTCCGTATGATTGCGGGGTAACGACCAGCCTTCCTGCACCGGTCTGTGAACCACGTCACAGCCTGTCCGCGACATCTCCGCTAAACTACGTGTCCAGGCTTCATGGGTGATGTCCGGTCATGACACGCAAAGCAGCAACCGAAGTCATCGTCCCGAGGCAGCGACATCGCGCGGACCTGCTCGGCATCGCCTATCTCGGCACCATCGGCGTCGTCATGGTGGCCTGGATCGCGGGCCTGGTCTGGGCCTCGATCGCATTCTTCGATTGGCTCGTGTCCTGACCGACCAAGGCATTGGCCTGCCAGCTGATCGCCGTTTTAGAGCAGGTAGGGCAACGCCTGCGAGAGTTTAATTCCGCCGCAAACGATCATGGCCCAGAGCGCCACGCTGATCTGGATGGCATCCAGCATGCACCACATCCCCCGCGAATCATCCCGTCATTTTTCTTTGAGATTGACGTGAGGGGGCGACGAGCACCAGAGCCAATTCATAGCAACCGCCGGCGTGCAAAAGGATGAGGCGGGCCCGAAGCCCGCCTCCAATGGTCCGATCCTGCCTGCAAAACTCAATAGCAGGCGCGGGGATCGGCCTGCACATATTGGCCGTTCGGATAGCGGTAGTAGCAGGTGCCCTGCGCCCAGTAATAGCCGGGCTGGGACGCTGCGGTCGCGCCAGCAATCGCGCCCGTCGCGCCGCCAAGAACCGCGCCTGCGGCGGCCCCGGTTGCATTGCCCGAGATCAGTCCGCCCAGCAGGCCGCCGACGAGCGCGCCGCCGAGCGCGCTGGCGCCGGGATCGGCCGGCGGTGGCGGCGGCGGAGGTGGCGGCGCATAGGCCACCGGAGGCCGGGCGTAGACCACCGGCACGTCGTCGATATAGTCCTCTGAAATGTAGGCGGGCGGGCCGGCCATACGCTGCGGATAATAATACCAGACGCCGCCAACGTCCCACCACCAGCCGGATCGGCCATGGCGGACGTCGTGGCGCCAGCGTCCGCCCTCCCAGGCAAGGTTGCCGCGATAGGTGTGCCCACCCCAATCACGTGTGGGAGCAGGACCGCGCGCGACGTGACGTCCGGGCGGCGGGCCCCCGGCGTTGTGACCCGCATGGGGCTGACCGCCGGGCTGCGCAGGCCTGGTCGCTTGCTGCGGCGGAGGGCCCTTGCGCATGGGCGGATTGGCCTGTGGCGGCGCGCCTGCTGCCGGCCCGGCCGGCGGTTGGACGACCTCTTGCCGGGACCTGGCCTCTTGCGCCTGCGCCGACAGCGCGAGCAGCGACGTGGCCGAAACCAAGGGAATGAAGATCTTCAGATGTTTGGACGCACTCATGCGTGCTCGCCCCCTGCTCTCATGGCCGTGAATCCCGGGCGCGATCGGCGAATCGCCGCGCGCCGGGCTGATGCCGGCCGAAATCACTGCCCTGCTTGATCGGCTAAGTCCCGTTACAAATGATTAAGATCAGGGCATTTTTTCGGCCCCATGGCCATGCTGTAGAGCGCGCCTAGCGAGCCGGCTCGATCACATTGCAATTGCTTCGCCCGGACATCAGACAATCCTGCATCTTGCTGGCTGCCGTCAAATCCCGGGCAAGCCACCAGCCGACGCCGAGGATCACGACCGCGATGATCAATCCTGCCAGCGCGCCGCGGCGGTCGCCGCCGGACGGAGGCTTGGGCTGACGGTTCGGTCGAGGATGGGGCTCCTCGCCCGGTTCGGATCTGGACTCTGGCTTCGACATGGCCGCCTGGTCACGCTGGCGCGCTGGCTTTACCACCTCTGCGGCGTCGCGTCACATCCAGATCGTCCGGCCCAATTCAGCCCCGGGTCTGCTGGATTGCATCCTTGCGCAAGGTTTCGACCGCCGGAATTGCCTCCTGAACGCGCGGTGCGCAACTCGTGAGCACGAATGCGGTCTGGGTGCATTCCCAATCCGCTCCCAGGACCGCACTTTCAACCGGCTGCGGACGAGCCAGCAGCAGCGCGGCGCCGGTCACGCCTGCCAGGACGACGGCAATCGCGAGCGCCTTCAGGCTTGGTCTTGAGATCGTCATGCCCGTGCTCCGTCTCGTACGGGGCGGACGCTAGGCGTCGCCCATGTGCTCCCTTATGAGGGACATCACAATTCGGCAGTTTTTTCGGGCTACGAGAGATCGTCGGGGGGCGATTTTTCGTTGACCTGATCGGCTGCGATTATGGGTGGCTTCGCGACGCGCGCCGATGTACACGCTTCTGCGTCGCGTGGCGCCTGCTATGCCCAGCCGACTTACCAACAGGCACCGATGTAGGATCGAAAGCGAGGAAGACAAGGCTCGTCGATGAGTGGATTCAGGGAACCCGGCTTTGCAGACCGGCAAAAGGCGGCGCAGGACGCCCGCAAAAATCTTTTGAACAAGTTCAAGTCGCAGCCGGGGCCGGATGATCCCGCGGTGGCGGCGAAGCGCGCCGAGCGTGAGGCCCTCGCGGCCAAGCGCGCCGAGGCAAAGGCCGCGCGCGAGGCCGAAAAGGCTGAGCAGAAGCGCCTCGAGGAAGAGGCCAAGGCAGCCGAAGCTGCGCGGATCGCGCGGGAAGCCGAGGAAGCCGCCGAGAAGCAGGCTGCGCTCGAGGCCGAGCAGAAGGCCAAGCGCGATGCGCGCTACGCCGCCCGCAAGGCTAAGCGCAAGTAAAACACGCTGGTCACGTTCAATTGAACTTGAACTGAGCCATCATTCCGGCGGCCTCAAATGCCGCCGGAATTCGAGAGGACGCGGCCCGCCCAAGGGGCGTTGCGCGATGACGACCCGGGATCAGTTCTTCTTCATCATCCCGTCGTCCTTTTTCATGCCGTCCTTCGACATGTGATCCTTCTTCATGCCGTCGTCCTTGGACATGTGGTCCTTCTTCATCATGCCGTCCTTGGACATCGTGTCCTTTTTCATCATGCCATCATCCTTGCCCATCTTGTCCTGAGCAAAGGCGGCCGGCGCAAACGCGAGGCCTAGCGAGAGAGCGGCAGCCGAGACGCCGAGCACGATGCGGGTGCGAATGGTCATGGTTCATCTTCCTTCGTGATTTGTTTGTCAGCGACGGACGCCGCTATCCTGTCTCGACGGATAGCCGTGTGGCGTTGTTACGCTGACCATCGATAAATTTCTGCGGCCAGCCGCCCTCGTTGATTGGCGAGCCCGCATGGATCGGATGTGCTGCAGCGCAGCACAACCGGCACTTGCCGCGGCACTCTGTCTCGAACTATCAGATGAAAGACCATCGGATGGAGACCGGCTTGGATTGGCCCCGCGGTCGCGAAGAACCCAGTTCAAATCACCTCTGCCAAAAACACTCCGAGAAACGCCCAAAGAAACGCCCAAGGGGATTACATCATGTTCACGCGCCGCCATCTGCTCGCGACCGCCGTCGCGGCACCTGCCATTCTCCGCTTCGGCACCGGCACCGCGCAGGCCGCGACCACGCTGAAGATCTCGCATCAGTTCCCAGGCGGCACTATCGACAAGGGCGATTTCCGCGACCGGCTGTGCCGCATGTTCGCCGCCGAAGTGAATAAGCGCAGCAATGGCGACATTGCCGCCGAGATCTATCCGAACTCCTCGCTGATCAAGACCAACGCGCAGTTCTCCGCCATGCGCAAGGGTGCGCTCGACATCAGCCTCTATCCGATGCCCTATGCCGGCGGCGAAGTGCCGGAGACCAATATCGGCCTGATGCCGGGCCTCGTGACCAACTACGATCAGGGTCTGCGCTGGAAGAAGGAGCCCGTCGGCAAGGCGCTGACCGACTTCCTGGCCGACAAGGGCATCATCCTGCTCACCTGGGTCTGGCAGGCCGGCGGCGTTGCCAGCCGTTCCAAGCCGATCGTCGCCCCGGAGGACGCCAAGGGCCTCAAGGTGCGCGGCGGCTCGCGCGAGATGGACATGGTGCTGCAGACCGCCGGCGCCTCGGTGTTGTCGGTCCCGTCGAACGAGATCTACGCGGCGATGCAGACCGGCGCCTGCGATGCCGGCATCACCTCCTCGACCAGCCTGATCTCGTTCCGCCTGGAAGAGGTCGCGAAGTCGCTGACCTCGGGCGCGGGCGCCTCCTATTGGTTCATGCTCGAGCCGCTGATGATGTCGAAGGCGATCTTCGACAAGCTGCCGAAGAACCATCAGGACATCCTGCTCGCGGTCGGCACCGAGCTCGAAGCCTTCGGCCGCAAGGGCGCGCAGGATGACGACGTCGAGGTCGCCAAGGTCTATGAGAAGGCCGGGGCCAAGGTCTCGGCGCTCGACGCCGCCACCGTCGGAAAATGGCGCGACATCGCCCGCGACACCGCGTGGAAGGACTACAGCGCCAAGACCGCGACCGCCGCAAACCTGCTCAAGCTCGCCATCGACGTCGCAGCATGAGCCACGGTCCGCTTCCGGATCGTGACGACCGGACGAGCGTTGCCGCGGGGACCGGCCCTGCGGCGGCGATCGATCGCGGTCTCGCCGTCCTCAACAGCATCATCGTCGTGTTCGCCGCGATCGCACTGGTCGCGGCCTGCGCGATCCTGAGCTACAGCGTGCTCAGTCGCGCCTTATACAAGGCGGCCAATTACTGGCAGGACGAGGCCGCCGTATTCCTCCTGGTCGGCGCGACCTTCATGACGGCGGCCTATGTGCAGCAGAACCGCGGTCATATCGGCATCGAGGCCTTCGTCGGCCTGCTCTCGCCATTCGCGAACCAGGTCCGGCTCTGGCTGGTCGATGCCGCCACGTTCCTGTTTTGCGCCTTCTTCACCTGGAAGTCGTGGACACTGGCGCACGAAGCCTATGTCGACGGCCAGGTCTCCAACTCGATGTGGTCGCCGCCGCTCGCCATCCCCTACTCGCTGATGGCGCTCGGGATGAGCCTGCTCTGCCTCCAGATCCTCGTGCAGCTTGCGCTGCCCTTCACCGGAGCCAAGCGGCCATGAGCGTTTTCGGCATCGGCCTCGCCTACGGCATTGTGACGCTGCTGGTGATGTTCTCGGGCATGCCCATTGCGTTCGCGCTCGGCGCGGTCGCGGTGGTGTTCATGGCCATATTCATGCCCTCGGCCTCGCTCGATACGGTGACGCAGAACGTCTACGAGGAGATGGCCTCGATCACGCTGTTGTCGATCCCGCTTTTCATCCTGAAGGGCGCGGCGATCGGCAAGTCGCGCGCGGGCCAGGACCTCTATTCGGCGCTGCATGCCTGGCTGCATCGCGTGCCCGGCGGGCTCGGCGTCGCCAACGTGTTCGCCTGCGCGCTGTTCGCGGCGATGGCGGGCTCGAGCCCAGCGACCTGCTCGGCCATCGGCTCGGCCGGTATCCCCGAGATGCGCAAGCGCGGCTATTCCGGCGGCTTTGCCGCTGGCATCATCGCCGCCGGCGGCACGCTCGGCATCCTGCTTCCGCCCTCCATCACGATGATCCTGTTCGCGGTCGCCGCCGAAAAGTCGCTGGGACGGCTGTTCCTCGCCGGCATCGGACCGGGCCTGCTGCTGGTCACGCTGTTCGGCATCTATGCCGTCATCCGCTTCCGCCAGGAATATGCGGCGGCCGAAGCGGTCTACAAGAACGGCGGGCCGGAGGCTGCGATCCTGACCCGCGACGAGTATACGCTGGCCGAGCGCTTCAGCGTGCTGCCGCGCGTGATCCCCTTCGTGCTGCTGCTCACCGGCGTCATGGTCGCGCTCTATGGCGGCTACGCCACGCCGTCGGAGACCGCGGGCCTCGGCGGCCTCCTGGCGCTGGCGCTGATCGCTGCAATTTACAGCGTATGGCGGCCGAGCGACCTCGCGCCGATCATGAAGTCGACGATCCGGGAATCGACCATGCTGATGATGATCATCGGCATGTCGCTGCTCTATTCCTACGTGATGAGCTATCTGCACATCTCGCAATCGGTCGCCGAATCCATCGTCGCGATGCATCTGCCGCGCTGGGAGCTGCTGTTCGCGATCCTCGTCATGGTCGTGGTGCTCGGCTTCTTCCTGCCGCCGGTCTCGATCATCCTGATGACGGCACCGATCATCCTGCCGCCGCTCCGCGCCGCCAATTTCGACATCATCTGGTTCGGCGTCGTCATGACCATCGTGATGGAGATGGGGCTGATTCATCCGCCGGTCGGCCTCAACATCTTCGTCATCCGCAACGTCGCGCCCGATATTCCCCTGCGCGAGGTGATCTGGGGTACGCTGCCCTTCGTGCTCTTGATGATGCTTGCAGTGCTGCTGCTGTGCCTGGTGCCGGGGATTTCGACCTGGCTGCCGGACCTCGTGATGGGGCCGGACGGGAGCAGGTAGAAGCGATCGCCGGCCTGTAGGGTGGATTAGTCGAAGGCGTAATCCACCTCTTCTGTCGCAGCGGAGACGAACAGCGGTGGGTTACGACTTCGGCTAACCCACCCTACGATTTCTCCTTCCGCCGCGACTTCGGCGCGTTCGCCACCACCTGCAGCAGGTCTTTGCGCACGGCCTCGATGTGCCGCTCCAGGAAGCGGCAGGCCTCCTCTACTTTCTGCGCACGACAGAGCGCGATCAGATGGGCGTGCTCCTTCTCGGCAATGCCCATCGACTTGGTGTTGGAGAGTTGTAGCCGCGTGTAGCGGTCGCTGGTCTGCAGCAGCGACAGCACGATCGCGCGCGTGCGCGGCTGCGGGGCGTGGACGTAGAGCGCCATGTGGAAGTCGGCATTGAGCTGGCCCCATTCACTGACGTTGCGCGCCTTGATCGCCTTCTCGAAGCTCCGGTGGATGTCGTCGAGCCCATCGAAATCCTGCGTGGCGAAGTGCGGCGCCGACTGCGCCAGCAGTCGCGGCTCCAGGATACGACGGAGGTCGAACACGTCGTTGATCTCATCCAACGACAGCTCCGAGACGATGGCGCCCTTCTGCGGCACGATCCGCACCAAGCCTTCCGCCTCGAGCTGGAACAGCGCCTCGCGCACCGGGATGCGGCTGACGCCATAGGCTTCGCCCAACGCGTCCTGGCGCAGCTGCGATCCGGCCGGATAAGTGCCGTCGAGAATTGCCTGGCGGAGCTGGTCGACGATCGCGGCCGACAGGGTGCGATGCTTCAGAGGCTGTTTCATCTGATCGTCCGATGTCCTTCCCGACTCGCGCGGCCGACGCGGTCCCTGTCTTGCATGTCGAGCTGTCCGGCAAAAGCCGGGGCGCCACAAGCATAATGCCCAGCAAACGCGCGCCCTGCCGCCGAAATGACCGCAAACTCCGTTTGACTCCCAAAATGTATAAATTATACATTTGGCAATCGCACGACAAATCTTCAGGGGGTTGGGGCCTCTTTCATGATCGAGCAGACCATGCCGGCCACGCGCGCACTCAGCCTCCAACGCATGATCGTCCGGATGTCGAGTGCCCTGCTGGCCTGCGAGCGGCTCGCGCTGATGGGCCTGATGTACCTGCTCACCGGACTGATCCTGGTGAATGTCGTCACCCGCTACTCGCATTTCCCGATCTACTGGATCGATGAATCCGCCGTCTATTGCGTGGTCTGGCTGACCTTCATCGGGGCATCCGCGATGACGCGGCTGCGGCTCGATTTTGCGGTGACGATGCTGACGGAGCGATTGTCCGCTCAGCACCAGAAATTTGCAAAAGTGATCTCGACCGGCCTCGTCGTGGTGTTCGGCGTCGCCCTGATCGTCACCTGCGTGCTCTGGATGGACCCGGTCGGCCTCGCCCGCGCCGGCTTCGACGGGCGCAAGCTTGCCGCCGAGACCTTCAACTTCCTCTACACCGAGCGCACGCAGACGCTGAATTGGCCGACCTGGGTGCTCTATCTGACGCTGCCGATCTTCGCGGTGTCGATGACCGTTCATGGTCTCGCCAACTTGCTTGAAGATCTCGAGCTGGTCCCGCGCACGCCGCCGAAGGGCTTCCAGCTCTCCGAGCTCGACGGGGTCAATTGATGATCACGTCAGCAGCCTTCATGGCCTTCATGCTGGTCGGCGTGCCGATCGGCCTCTGCCTCTGCCTCGCCGGCCTCGTCTACATCGCCGCCTCGGGCAACCCGGTGCTGTTCCAATCCTATCCGCTGCAGCTGTTCGGCGGCGTCGACAGCTACGGCCTGATCGCGATCCCGCTCTTCATCCTGATCGGCGAGATCATGAATGGCGGCGGCATCACGCGGCGCATCGTCGACATGGCGATGGCCTTCGTCGGCTCGCTCAAGGGTGGGCTCGCCTACGTCAACATCCTCGCCAACATGTTCATCTCGTCCATCCTGGGATCGGCGACCGCGCAGGTCGCGATCATGGCGCAGATCATGGTCCCCGAGATGGAGAAGAAGGGCTACGACAAGACCTTCGCGGCCGGCCTGACCGCCTATGGCGGCATGCTCGGCCCGATCATCCCACCCTCGGTGATGTTCGTGGTCTACAGCGTGCTGGCGCAGGTCTCGGTC
Source organism: Bradyrhizobium sp. NBAIM01 (assembly GCF_020194115.1). Lineage (NCBI taxonomy): Bacteria > Pseudomonadati > Pseudomonadota > Alphaproteobacteria > Hyphomicrobiales > Nitrobacteraceae > Bradyrhizobium > Bradyrhizobium sp. NBAIM01. The sequence continues at coordinate 193,878 of NZ_JADYVU010000009.1, forward strand.
AGCGACATGCTGATCGCCGGCATCGTCCCGGGCGTCATCCTCACCGTGATGTTCTGCCTCGTCATCGCGCTGATGGGCTACATCTACAACTATCCGCGCGCGGACTACCAGACGCCGCGCCAGCGCGTGATGACCATCCTGCGGACCTCGCCGACGCTGCTGATCCCGATCGTCATCGTCGGCACTATTCTCGGCGGCCTCGCCAACGCCACGGAATCCGCGGCCGTCGGCGCCGTGGCCGCGGCCCTGGTCGGAAAGTTTTGGACCAAGGAGTTCAAGTTCTCGCAGCTGCCGCAGATGATGCTGCGCAGCGCGATCTACTCGGCGATCGTGCTGTTTCTGGTCGCAGCCGCCGCGGTGTTCTCCTGGGTGCTGATCTTCGGCAAGGTGCCGCAGGAGACCGCAGCCTGGATCCAGACCGTCGCCAAGGATCCGGTCAGCTTCATGCTGATCTGCAACGTCATCCTGCTGCTGATCGGCACGGTGATCGACGGCATTCCCGGCTTGATCATGACGGTGCCGATCCTGCTGCCGGTCGCAACCGAGATCTATCACATCGACCCCCGGCAATTCGGCGTCGTCGTGGTGATCAACCTCGTGCTCGGCCTTTTGTCGCCGCCGGTCGGGCTTTGCTTCTTCGTCGCGGCCGCCGTCACCGGCGCCAAGCCCGGCAGGATGTTCATGGTGACGCTGCCCTTCTTCGTCATCGCCTGCATCCTCCTGGTGCTGCTCTCGCTGTACCCATCGCTCTCGCTGATCCTCGTCAAATAGGCCCAAAGGAGTCCCACGATGCCGCTTTCACGCCGCCACTTTCTCGCCGCCAGTGCCGCCGCCTCGGTGTTCGCCCCGTCGCTGGCGCTCGCCCAGGCCAAGGAATTCCGTCTCGGCCTGATCACGCCGAACGGCCATTCCTGGAACAAGGCCGCGCTCAAATTCGGTGACGAGCTCAAGGCCGCCACCAACGGCCGCCTGACCTTGACCGTCTTCCACGCCGGCCAGCTCGGCAACGAGACCGCGATGATGCAGCAATTGCAGTCCGGCGCGCTCGACATGGGCTTCATCCAGGCCGCCGAGCTCGGCTCCCGCGTGCCGCACATCGCCGCGATCAACGCGCCCTACATCGTGCGCTCGACGCCGGCGGTGGCAAAGTTCGTGCGGCATCCGGCGGCGGTGAAGTTGTTCGAGGTGCTGCCGCAGGAGACCGGCACGATCGGGCTCGGCTGGGGCATCACCGGCATGCGCGCGGTGTTCTCCTCCAAGGACCTGAATTCGCTCGCCGACATCAAGGGCATGAAGCTGCGCATCAACCCGACGCCGGTCTATCGCGACTTCTATTCCTCGCTCGGCGCGGCGCCGACGCCGATCCCGACGCCGCAAGTGTTCGACGCCATGGCCAACGGCCAAGTCGATGGTCTCGAGGCCGATCTCGAATTCTCCTGGAACCAGCGTTTCGACAAGGTGTCGAAGGTGATCCTGCAGATGAACGCCGTCTTCATGCCGATGGCCGCGGTCGTCTCCGGCCGCGTCTGGCAATCGCTGCCCGCCGCCGACCGCGAGCTGATCACGAAAACGATCAAGGCGACGCTGGACGCGCAGATCGACGAGCTCGCCGGCAACGAGCCCACGCTGATCGAGAATTTCAAGAAAGCACCGATCCCGATCCGCCAGGTCGACGCCAAGGACACCGAGGCCGTCATCGCCGAGTTCGACAAGATCTGGCTGCCCAAGGCCCCCGTCCTCGCCGAGCTGCGCAAGGTCGGCGCGACGCTCTGATCCCGTTCCCCATCCCTTTCACAAAAGCCGGCGGCTCCAGCCCCCCGCCGGCACATACCCCTGGAGTTAAACCATGAGCCGCCGCGTTGCCTGGGAAGGCGTCTTCCCGGCCGTCACCACCCAATTCCACGACGATCTCTCGCTCGACATCGACGCGACCGCCAAGGTCATGGACGGATTGATCCGCGACGGCGTCTCCGGCCTGATCGTCTGCGGCTCGGTCGGCGAGAACACCTCGCTCGAGCGCAAGGAGAAGGTCGCGATCATGGAAGCGGCGAAGTCGGTCGCGAAGGGCCGCGTGCCCGTGCTGTGCGGCATCGCCGAATTCACCACCGCGTTTGCGGTGGAGACCGCGAAGGAAGCCGCACGCGTCGGCATCGACGGCGTCATGGTGATGCCGGCGCTGGTCTATTCCTCCAAGCCGCACGAGACCGCCGCGCATTTCCGCGCCGTTGCCTCCGCGACTGACCTTCCCGTGATGCTCTACAACAACCCGCCGATCTACAAGAACGACGTTACGCCCGATATCCTGGCCTCGCTCGCCGACGTCGAGACCGTGGTCTGCTTCAAGGATTCCTCCGGCGACACGCGACGCTTCATCGACACCCGCAACATGGTCGGCGACCGCTTCGTGCTGTTCGCAGGTCTCGACGACGTCATCGTCGAGAGCGTCGCCATGGGCGCTGTGGGCTGGGTCTCCGGCATGTCCAACGCCTTCCCGCGCGAGGGCGAGACCCTGTTCCGCCTCGCCAAGGCCGGGCGCTTCGCCGAGGCGATGCCGCTCTACGAATGGTTCATGCCGCTGCTGCACCTCGATGCCCGCCCGGACCTCGTCCAGTGCATCAAGCTGTGCGAGCACATCATGGGCCGCGGCACCGCCCTGACCCGCCCGCCGCGCCTGGCACTGCTGCCGCAGGAAAAGGCCGAGGTCGAGGCCCTGATGGCCAAGGCGCTGAAGAACCGCCCGCGCCTGCCGGATGTCGGGCTGAAGGCGGCTTGAAAACTCTCTCGGTCGTCATTGCGAGGAGCCCTTGCGACGAAGCAATCCAGACCGCCTCAGCGGAAAGACTCTGGATTGCTTCGCTTCGCTCGCAATGACGGAGAACTAGGAGTCAGCCCGCTTCTTCTTCGCGTTCAGCGCGGAGGCCACGCGGCTCACGGGCGGCTTGCCGAGCACGCCGCTCATCGCGTTCGTCGCCGCCAGCAGCTTCTCCATATCGACACCCGTCCTGACGCCCATACCCTCCAGCATGTAGACGACGTCCTCGGTCGCGACGTTCCCCGTCGCGCCCGGCGCATAGGGACAGCCGCCGAGCCCGCCGGCAGCGGCGTCGATGACGCGGACGCCCTCCTCCAGGCCCGCATAGAGGTTGGCGAGCGCCTGGCCGTAAGTGTCGTGGAAATGCATCGCGAGCCTGGCTGCGGGAATGTGGGCCGCAACCGCGCGCAGCATCTCCTTGGCCCTGGCTGGCGTGCCGACACCGATTGTGTCGCCGAGCGAGATCTCGTAGCAGCCGAGCTCGAACAGCGTGCGCGCGAGATCGGCGACCGCCTTCGGCTTGATCTCGCCATCGAACGGACAGCCCAGCACGCAGGAGATATAGCCGCGCACCTTGACGCCATCCTCCCTGGCGCGCGCCAGCACCGGCTTGAAGCGCTCGATGGACTCCGCAATCGTGCAGTTGATGTTCGCCCGGGAAAACCCCTCGGAGGCCGCCGCGAACACGGAGACCACTTTCGCGCCCGCGGCACGCGCGGCGTCATAGCCTTTCTCGTTCGGCACCAGCACGTGGAATTCGGCGCCCTTCACATGCGCGACGCCGCGCAGCACGGCATCCGAGCTTGCCATCTGCGGGATAGCCTTGGGCGAGACGAAGGCGCCGACCTCCACGGTATCCAGCCCGGCCGCCACGAGCGCCTCGATGAAGGCGATGCGCGCCTCGACGCTGACGGACGTCTTCTCGTTCTGAAGGCCGTCGCGCGGCCCCATTTCGATGATGCGGACCGGATCGCTCATCTCATTCCCCTGCAGGTTCGACCATAGCGAGCTCGACGCCCTCCTGCACGATGTCGCCGACCTTGCACTTGATAGATTTCAGCACGCCGGCATAGGGCGCGCGCAGCGTCTGCTCCATCTTCATCACTTCCAGCGTGAGGATCGGCGCGCCCTTCTCCAGCTCGGCCCCCTCCTCGGCCAGCACGGCAACCACCGTGCCCGGCAAGGGTGCTGCGATCTTGTCCTCGCCGACATGCTCCTCGCTCTCGCCTCCGAACGGATCCACCCAATGCAGGTCGAAGCGGCCGTTGCGCGTGCGCAGGTACAGCTCATGGCCATCGATGACCGCTGCCACCGACGATTTGACGCCGTCGAGCGTCAGATCGAAGCCCCCATCCTTCGCTGCGATCGTGAACGCCAGCTCGCGGTCGCCGATCACCAGCGTCGACGGTCCGCTGCCATAGTTCAGCGCGATCTTCTGCTCCGGACCATGGCCGACACGGAAGGCAAAGCTGCGCTGGCGGCGACCGACCGGCTGCCAGCCGAAGGTCTGCCACGGCGAACTCGCCTCCGCATGCGCGGTCTGCCGCTCCTCGTTGACGATGGCGGCAACTGCGGCGCAGAGCTCGAGCTCTCCGGGCGCCGGCGCCGCGGCGGTCAGCACCGCCAGCTCGCGCTCGATGAAGCCGGTGTCGATCGCATTCGCCCGCACCTTCGGATGCGTCATCAGCGCCGACAGGAACGGGATGTTGGTGACGATGCCGCGGACGTCGGACTCCTCCAGCCCGCGGTTCAGCCGCTCGATCGCGACGTCCCGCGTCGGCGCCCACGCGATCACCTTGGCGAGCATGGCGTCATAATACGGCGAGACCGTATCGCCCTCGCGATAGCCAGCGTCGATGCGCAAGCCCCCGGTCTCCGCCGGCAACCGCCAGGTCGAGATCCTGCCGACCGACGGCATGAAGTTCTTGGTCGGGTTCTCGGCGTAGACGCGCGCCTCGACGGCATGGCCGTTGAGCCTGATCTCATCCTGCTTGAGCGGCAGCGCCTCGCCGAAGGCAACGCGCAGCTGCCACTCGACTAGGTCGATGCCGGTGATCAGCTCGGTGACGGGATGCTCGACCTGCAGGCGCGTATTCATCTCGATGAAGAACACGTCCTTGCCGTCGGAGACGAACTCGATGGTGCCGGCACCGACATAGTTCACCGCGCCCGCCGCTTTTCGCGCGGCGGCGCAGACGGTTTCGCGCTGCGCAGCATTGAGCGTCGGTGATGGCGCCTCCTCGATCACCTTCTGATGCCGGCGCTGGAGCGTGCATTCGCGCTCGAACAGCGAGAGCAGATTGCCATGGCTGTCGCCGATGATCTGCACCTCGATATGCCGGGGATTGTCGACGTACTTCTCGATCAACATGCGGTCGTCGCCGAAGGCGGCCTTGGCCTCGCGCTTGGCGCTGACGATCGCCGGCGCCAACTCATCGGCGGACCGCACGATGCGCATGCCGCGCCCGCCGCCACCGGCGGAGGCCTTCACCAGCACGGGAAAGCCGATCTTGTCCGCCGCCTTGGCGAGCGTCGCCTCGTCCTGAGCCTCGCCGTGATAGCCTGATACCAGCGGCACGCCGGCCTTCTCCATCAGCTCTTTCGAGCCGGATTTCGAGCCCATTGCCGTCATCATCCCGGCGGTCGGCCCGACGAAGACGAGGCCGGCGTCATAACAAGCCTGCGCGAACTCGGCATTCTCGGAGAGGAAGCCGTAGCCGGGATGCACGGCCTCCGCTCCGGTCTTGCGCGCGGCCTCGATCAAGCGCTCGATATTGAGATAGCTGTCGCGGGCGCGGGCGGGCCCGAGCAATACGGCCTCATCGGCGAGCGCGACATGCATCGCCTCGCGATCGGCCTCGGAATAGATCGCGACCGTGCGCAGGCCCATCGCACGGGCGGTGCGGATGACGCGGCAGGCGATCTCGCCGCGGTTGGCGACCAGGAGCGTGCGGAAACGCCGGTAGAGTTTTGAGCGGTCCATCACATCACATCCTGAACAGGCCGAATTTCGTCGGCTCGAGCGGCGCATTCGATGCCGCCGAGAGGCCAAGGCCGAGCACGAGACGCGTGTCGGCCGGATCGATCACGCCGTCGTCCCACAGCCGCGCGGTCGCGTAGTACGGGTGGCCCTGGCTCTCATATTGCGCGCGAATGGGCTCGCGGAACTTGTCTTCCTCTTCCCTGGACCAGCTGTCGCCCTTGGCTTCGATATTGTCGCGCCGGACCTGGCTCAGCACCATCGAGGCCTGCTCGCCGCCCATCACCGAGATGCGCGCGTTCGGCCACATCCAGAGGAAACGCGGCGAGTAGGCGCGGCCGCACATGCCATAATTGCCGGCGCCGTAGGAGCCGCCGATCACGACGGTGAATTTCGGCACCGACGCCGTCGCAACCGCCGTGACGAGCTTGGCGCCGTCGCGCGCGATGCCGCCCGCCTCGTACTTCTTGCCGACCATGAAGCCGGTGATGTTCTGCAGGAATACCAGGGGAATGCCGCGCTGACAGCACAGCTCGATGAAATGCGCACCCTTCAGCGAACTCTCGCTGAAGAGAATGCCGTTGTTGGCGATGATGCCGACCGGATAGCCCCAGATATGGGCGAATCCGCACACCAGCGTCGTGCCATAGAGTTTCTTGAACTCGTCGAACTCCGAGCCGTCGACGATGCGCGCGATTATATCGCGCACGTCGAACGGCTTGCGGCCGTCGACCGGCACCACGCCGTAGATTTCCTCCGCCGCGAACAGCGGATCGCGCGGCTTATGCATGTTCAGGTTCGGCCGCGCGGAAGGCTTGAGCGTGCCGACGATACGCCGGGCGATGCCGATCGCATGCGCATCGTTCTGGGCGTAGTGATCGGTCACGCCGGATTGCCGCGAATGCACGTCGGCGCCGCCGAGCTCCTCCGCACTGACGACCTCACCGGTCGCGGCCTTCACCAGTGGCGGGCCGCCGAGGAAGATGGTGCCCTGGTTGCGCACGATGATGCTCTCGTCCGACATCGCCGGCACATAGGCACCGCCGGCGGTGCAGGAGCCCATCACGATCGCGATCTGCGGAATGCCCTGCGACGACATCTGCGCCTGATTGTAGAAGATGCGGCCGAAGTGCCGCTCGTCCGGAAAGATCTCGTCCTGCAGCGGCAGAAAGGCGCCGCCGGAATCCACCATGTAGACGCAGGGCAGATTGTTCTGCCGCGCAATGTCCTGCGCGCGCAGATGCTTCTTCACCGTCATCGGGTAGTAGGTGCCGCCCTTGATGGTGGCATCGTTGGCGACGATCACGCATTCGCGGCCCGAGATGCGCCCAACGCCAGTGACGACGCTGGCCGAATGCACGTCACCGCCATAGAGGCCATAGGCTGCGAGCGGCGATAGCTCCAGGAACGAGGTGCCGGGATCGACCAGGAGGTCGACGCGCTCGCGTGCCAGCATCTTGCCGCGCGCGGTGTGGCGCTTGCGCGAAGCCTCGCCGCCGCCGCCGGCGACCTCGCTGAGTTTCTCACGCAAGTCCGCGACGAGGCCGCGCATGGCCTCGGAATTGCGTGCAAAATCTGATGACGACGGATCGATGCTGGAATGAAGCGGCATGGTGATTCCAATGGGGTGAAGGACTTAAGCCGTCTCGGCCATCAGCTCGCGGCCGATCAGCATGCGGCGCACCTCCGAGGTGCCCGCGCCGATCTCGTAGAGCTTTGCATCGCGCCACAGGCGCCCGACCGGGAATTCGGAGGTATAGCCGACCCCGCCCAGCGCCTGGATTGCTTCGCCCGCCATCCACGTTGCCTTCTCCGCGGAATAGAGGATCGCAGCAGCCGCGTCCTTGCGCAGGGTGCGCGCGTGGTCGGCGCGGTCGCAGGCGCGGCCCACCGCATAGACATAGGCGCGCGTGGCCTGCCAGGTCGCATACATGTCGGCGAGCTTGCCCTGCATCAGCTGGAAGTCGCCGATCGGCTGGCCGAACTGCTTGCGCTCGTGCATGTAGGGCACCACCGCATCCATGCAGGCCGCCATGATGCCGAGCGGGCCACCCGAGAGCACCGCGCGCTCGTAATCGAGGCCGGACATCAGCACTTTGACGCCCTCGCCCACCTTGCCCATCACATTCTCCTCCGGCACCTCACAATCGTCGAAGAACAGCGGATAGGTGTTGGACCCGCGCATGCCGAGCTTGTCCAGATGCTGGCCGTGTGTGAAGCCCTTAAAACCCTTCTCGACCAGGAACGCGGTCATGCCGCGCGGCCCGGCCTCCGGATCGGTCTTGGCATAGACCACCAGCACGTCGGCATCGCCGCCGTTTGTGATCCACATCTTGGAGCCGTTGAGCACGTAGCGGTCGCCGCGCTTGTCGGCGCGCAGCTTCATCGAGACCACGTCGGAGCCGGCGCCCGGCTCGGACATCGCGAGCGCACCGACATATTCGCCTGAGATCAGCTTCGGCAGATAACGCTGCCGCTGCGCGTCATTGCCGTTGCGGCGGATCTGGTTGACGCAAAGATTGGAATGGGCGCCGTAGGACAGGGCCACGGCCGCCGAACCGCGCGAGATTTCCTCCATGGCGACGATATGGGCGAGATAGCCCATATTGGAGCCGCCATATTGCTCCGGCGCGGTCATGCCGAGCAGGCCGAGGTCGCCGAAGCGCTTCCAGAGGTCTGCGGGGAAAAGATTAGCCTTTTCGATCTCGGCGGCACGCGGGGTGATCTCCGCCTCCACGAACGAACGAACGGTGTCGCGCAGCAGGCTGATGTCTTCGCCCAGATCGAAATCGATGCTCGGGATGTTCAAGGCGAGTCCTCCGTATTTTGGGCTCCGAAACTAGCCCGGTCCCGGCCCTCTTGCAGTCGAAAAGGTTGCATTTTCCGCCAAACTTGGCGAGGATTTCCGAAAGGAATTCCGATGCCTTTTCAAGCCGCCACCGCGATTCCGCGCCGCGCCGTCACGCCCGCCGCCTTCGTCCGCGGCGTGGTGGCCGCGTACGAGCATTACGGCCGCGATCCCGCCGAAGCCTTGAGCCGGGGTCAGGTCGCGCCGGAGCTTGTGAATTCTCCTGATGGGCGTGTGACCGCGGCCCAGTTCGAAGCGCTGGCGGGCCATGCCATGCGCGAGCTCGATGACGAGGCGCTTGGCTGGTTCTCGCGCCGGCTGCCATGGGGCACCTATGGCATGCTGTGCCGGGCCTCGATCACCGCACCGACGCTGGAGGTCGCGCTCAAGCGCTGGTGCCGGCATCACCGCTTGGTCACAGAGGATGTGCTGCTCGATCTCGAGGTTGGCGAAGAGACCGCCGTCGTGTCGATCCGTCAGCTCCGTGACCTCGGACCCTTCCGCGAGTTCTGCCTCGTCACGCTGTTCCGCTACGTGCTCGGCTTCTCATGCTGGGCTGTCGACTCCCAGATCGCGCTCCGCGCGGCTGAGTTTCCTTACTCAGAGCCCGGCCACGTCTCGGTCTATCCGACCATCTTTTGCCGGAGCGTCCGCTTCGACGCGGACCGCGCGGCCATCGTCTTCGACAAGCACTATCTGTCGCTACCGCTGACGCGCAGCGCGGCCGATCTCGACAACATGCTCAAGGGCGCGCTCCGGCTCACCGTGCTGCCGTACCGGCGCGACCGCCTGCTGGTCGAGCGCGTCCGCCGCGTGCTGCGCGAAGCGCGCGGACGGGTCCTCGGCGCCGAGGACGTCGCGCGCGAGCTCGCGCTATCAACCCGCACGATGCATCGCCGCCTGCGCGAGGAGTCCACCTCGCTGCGCGATCTCAAGGAGGAGGCGAAATTCGAGCTGGCCAAACAGGAGCTGATGCGCGGCCGCACGCCGATCAAGCGCATCGCCGAGATCGCCGGCTTCCGCAACGAGAAGAGCTTTTCGCGGGCCTTTCGGACCTGGACCGGCACCTCCCCGCGCGAGTTTCGGGGGCGGTATCGCTGAGGCGCTTTTCTGAGATTCAGACTTGATCGTGGAATATTCGGAGCCCTACCCCGCCGGCTCTGCCACCGCGACCTCCTGCAATGGCAGCGGCACGTCCTTGGCAACCCCGAGCACGGGGAAGCTGCGCACGTTCTTGACGTTAGGCATCGCGGCGAAATGCAGGAGCTGCTGCCGCATACTCTCGACACTCGGGGCCACGCATTTGAGCAGATAGTCGGTGTCGCCGGAAATCCGCCAGCATTGCTGGATGCGCGGGATTGCGGCGATCGAGCTCTCGAACGCCTCCAGCACCGGCTGGGCCTGGCTGCCGAGCTGGATCGAGACGAACGACACCACCTCGTAGCCGAGCAGCCGCTCGTCGATCACGGCGCGAACCGCCCGGATCACGCCGCGGCTGAACAGCGACTTCAGCCGCCGCAAGCAGTTCGGCGCGGACACGCCGACCCGCAGCGCCAGCTCGTTGTTGCGAACCCGCCCATCCTGCTGCAGCTCGGACAATATCTTCAGATCGACGCCGTCGAGCTGGTCACGCCCCCCCATACCCCACCTCGTCCTGGTCGTGTCATGCGGGGCAGCGAAGCACGGTGGGAAATGGCTGCCAAGGGCCGGACGGATCCCTGGCCGATCTTGTGGCGCTACCGCACGCGTCTTCGCGCAGTAGATGCAATTGCGAAACGTGTCGCCCGGAGCTATAGGAGCCGCAGCAATGCACGGTCTGCGGGATGCTTTGGAAACTTTACTTTGTGCTGTTCGGCGTTACGACCTTGGGGAGCGTCGGCCTTATCCTCGTCGATGGGCCGCACCCGATCTACCCGTTGGCAGACTACGTCATTCTGACGCTGACTATTGCTCAGCTTGTCGGCTTGTTTGGCTACGCATTCCAGCGGCCGATACTATCCGAGCGACTTTGGCAGTCGGCCTTTCCCTTGTTCACGCTCAACCTGATCGCAACGCTGGTGATTGCCAGCATACGGTTCGCAGCAGCTCGCCCCGAATACGGAGCGCCAGTCGCCGCCTTCGCCGTAATCTTAGTTGGACTTCCTTGGCATCTTCCCCTCTTGCTCGCCGATCGACGGTACGCATTCCGTTCCACGACGGTGATCTGGAAGGAGCTGGTCTGAAACCGATGCCAGGGTTTCCAGAGCGGCCGCCCGCCCCTCAATGCGTCCAGGGCTCGCCGCGGCGGAACGAGAAATTGTCGGCATAGGCGACCGGCCGTCGGATCGACTCCTTGGGCTCGATCACCTGATAGGCGATGCCCTTGCGCTCGCAATAGGCGATCGCCTCTTCCTTGCTGTGGAAGCGCAGCGTTATTTGCTGCTTCATGTCGGCCGACGAGGTCCAGCCCATCAGCGGCTCGACCGACCGCGGCTGCTCCGGCTCGTAATCGAGCTGCCATTCCCTGGTCTTGGACCGGCCGGATTGCATCGCGTTCTTGGCGGGCTTGAAAATGCGTGCGGTCATGACTGGTCCGGGCCTCTTGGTCTTTCCGTTCGATTTCGATGCGTCACGGTGGCAGTTGGTGGAAATCTCGGGGATAGTATAGAGAAGCCGGTTGGGAACTGATCCTGATTCCGGCCCCGGCAACCCTCGCCAACGGTATAGTCATTATGCTGCACCGTGACAATTGCGTACCCGCGTTTCATCCTGGGACCCCGTTTGGCGGCCCGGTTTCATCGATCTCCGTGCTTCTGTCCTCTCTGAAAGCTCCCGACGCATGGCCTTCCTGAACGTCAGCGCCACACTTCCCGACAAGGGTCGCGACCTCCGGCTCGACCTGTTTCGCGGTGTCGCAAACTGGGCGATCTTTCTCGACCATATCCCCGACAACGTCGTGAACTGGATCACGACCCGCAACTACGGCTTTTCCGACGCGGCCGACCTGTTCGTCTTCATCTCCGGCTACACCGCCTCCTTCGTCTATGCACGGATGATGCTGGACCGCGGCTTCATCGTCGGTGCCACCCGACTGACCAAGCGGGTCTGGCAGCTCTATGTCGCCCACATCATCCTGTTCGTGATCTACATCGCCTCGATCAGCTATCTCGCGCTGCGCTTCGGCGATTCCGAGATGATCAACGAGTTCAACGTCGCCGGCCTCGTCGACAACGCCACCGAGACGCTGCGCCAGGGCCTGTTCCTGCGCTTCAAGCCGCTCAACCTCGACGTGCTGCCGCTTTACATCGTGCTGATGGGCCTGTTTCCGCCGGTGCTGTGGTTCATGCTGCGCAAGCCCGATTTGACGATGATCCTGTCGATCGTGCTGTGGCTCGCCGCGCGCCATAACGGCTGGAACCTGACCGCCTATCCGGCCGGCCAGTGGTACTTCAACCCCTATTGCTGGCAGGTGCTGTTCGTGTTCGGCGCCTGGTGCTCCATGGGCGGCGCGCGGCGCTCGGCAGCGCTGATCAACTCGCCTGTTACGCTGTGGGTCTGCCTCGGTTATCTCCTGTTCGCGCTGGTCATGACCATGGCCGGCCGTTTCCCCACCTTCGGCGGCATGTTCCCGGAATGGCTGTTCTCGACCTTCAACCCCAATGACAAGACCAACCTCGCACCGTATCGCTTCCTCCACTTCGTGGTGATCGTGATCCTGGTGATCCGCTTCGTGCCGAAGGAGTGGCCGGGGCTGGAGTGGAAGGTGTTCGACCCCTTGATCGTCTGTGGCCAGCAGTCGCTCGCCGTGTTCTGCGTCGGCGTGTTCCTGTCCTTCGTCGGTCATTTCGAGCTGTCGATGAGCTCAGGGTCGCTGCTCGCGCAGATCTTCGTCAGCGTCGCCGGCATCGCGATCATGACGACGGTGGCTTATTACATCTCGTGGTCGAAGAAGCAGGACAAGCCGCTGAAGCCGCCGCCGGCCAAGCCGGCTGCGGAGGCGAAGGCGGCCTGAGAGAGGCGGCAGTTAGGCCGCCTCTTCGCCGTCGAACTCGGTGAACTTCTTGTAGATCCAGTCGCGGCCGTCATGGCGGCGCCAGACCTTGCCGAGCACGAACTGCCCGTTGATGGAGCGGCGCGGCACGATCACCGTCCAGAGGTGCCAGATCTCGGTCCAGTTTGACTGCGGACCGATGGTCCCGATGTTGCGGTCAATAGACATGGCAGAACTCGCTGGCGCAGAACTTAGGCTGATCCGCGCGCCGCGACGAACAATCATCTGTGGTGGCACAGAATGGACAGCCCATCGCGAGCCGGGACCGACCTGATAGCAGCCAGCCAAACGGCCGCAACAGCCGCTCGCCTTTAACCTTGCCGATCAACCTTACTTCTTGGGATGGAGCGGCGCGTTTGGTTGAAAGCCCGCGCCGGTTTTTCTAGAATGCCCGTGATTTGAGGACGGGCGCGCCGTTTCGGCGCAGGGCGATTTTAAGACTGAACTTTGCAGACGATCGGACGTTTGGAAGCAAGTAGATTGCTGGGGGGACGACAATGATGAAATTGCAATGTGCGCGTCTGCGCCTCGCGTTGCGCGTGATCCCGCCCGCGCCAATCGTGAGCATGGCGTCGCAACGGCCGCCGCAAGCCGCCAACGACAATCAGATGGCCTGGCCGTACGTGCCATTTCCGCCCGGCTGGTACGCCTCGAACTGACGAGCGCGGCGGACAAAACGCAACGCCGCGCAAGCGGAATATTCATCGCTTGGCGGCGTCCGTTTAGACATTGGGCGCTGAAATCCCCAACACGGATTTGTCTATCGCGACGGGCGAAGGTTCGATGAGGCTTTGCTGATTTCCGCGCGAAGCGGAGGCCGGACGCGTAGATGCCTGGCCATTGCCGGTTGGATGCTGACCTCTAGGCCAGCGCCGCCCGGGACTGGTCGGGGCAGCTGGATTCGAACCAACGACCTGCAGTACCCAAAACTGGTTGCGACGGTGGACAAGGCGGCCACCGAAGGACAAATAGACTAGCAACCCCCTCGCAAATCACTCAGAATCCTACCAGACCAGCAGTCTGGACGGACACTCGCGGCCAACTACGGACAGCCTGCATCTTCCCATAGTCTTCCCAGGCAGGGGGCAACCGATGAAGTTGACGGCGAAGGGCTTTGGAGCGGCGCGGCTGAGGGCCGGCGAGACGGACAAGATTTTCTTCGACGATGACATCCCCGGCTTCGGCCTACGCGTGCGCGCCGGCGGCTCGAGGAGTTGGGTCTTCCAGTATGCCCTCGGCGACAAGCAGCGCCGCATGAGCCTCGGCTCCGCCACGCCGGAGAGCTTCAAGTCAGTCAAGGACGCTGACGGGCGAGTGAAACTCGGCATCCGCGAGCACGCCGCCCAGCTTCACGCCAAAGTGAAGCTTGGTGAGGATCCTGCCGGCGACAAGACCGAGAGCCGGAAGCGGGCGAGCGACACCTTCGAGGCTGTCGCCAAGAAGTTCCTAGCCGCGAAGAAGGAAACCACCCGACCGGGCACCTACACCGAGACCGAGCGCCACATCCTGAAGCACGCCAAGCCGCTCAACGGGCTCCAGGCCGCCAAGATCAGCCGTCGGGACATCGCGGAACTGATCGGCACGATCAGGACGAACAGCGGCCCGGTGGCGGCGAATCGTGTCCGCTCAACCCTTTCCGACTTTTTCGGCTGGGCCATGTCTGAGGGTTTCGATGGAATCGAGGACAACCCCGTCCTCAACACAGCAAAGGCCGAGGAGGTCAGCCGCGACCGCGTCCTCAAGGATCACGAGCTTCGCGCGATTTGGAAGCACGCCGGCGACGATCACCACGGGGCGATTCTCAAATTGATGATGCTCACCGGGCAGCGTGCTGATGAGATTGCAAGCCTCCGCTGGCCCGAGATCACCATGGCGACAGTGCCCGAAAAGCGCGTCACAGACGCGATCAAGCTGCCGGCCTTCGACATCGACGCAATTGACCTGCCGGCCGAGCGCACCAAGAACAAGCGGCCGCACATCGTACCGCTATCGAAGCCGGCCTTTGCGATCGTGGGCGCGCAGACCCGGCGAACCAACAGCGATGGAAGCCTCCGCGAGTTCGTGTTCGGCATCGGTCAACAGGGCTTCTCTGGCTGGTCCCGCTGTAAGGAGCGCCTGGACGCGCGCATCGAAAAGGATCTCGGTAAGTCCTTGGATCACTGGCGACCGCACGACTTGCGCCGGACCATGTCGACGCTGATGAACGATCGCCTGGGCATACTGCCGCACGTAGTCGAGGCCATTCTGAACCATGTGTCCAGTCATCAGAGCGGCAAGAGCGGCGTCGGCGGCGTCTACAACAGAGCGCTATACTTGCGCGAGCGCGTCGAGGCGCTGAACCTCTGGGCCGATCACCTCGCCTGGATCGTCGCGGCCGACAGCAACGTCACCCCTCTGAAGCGGGCGGAGGCATGACGCGATGTCGGAAAATTTGAAGAAGCTTTTCCTGCAATCCAATCCGACCACGACCAAGACCGGCGCAGCCATGCGCGTCAGCTTCCTGTTCCACGAAATTGAGGAAGCGCATGGTCTCGACGTAGCGAGAGCGATGTTTGAGAAATGGGCAAAGCCAACAACCCAGAACGAGCTCAACAAGCTGAAGGGTTGGCGTCTGATCGAGCGGTACGACGACATGCTCGAGCCGAACGTTCGCGAGTTGGCTAGGCAGATCGAAGCGGAGAACGCAAAGCTCCCCGATGACGAGCAGCTTACGCCGAGGCGCAAGCCGAGCCGAGAAACCATTGAAGCATACATACGCGAACTGCTCCGCGAGCGGCGCAAGGCAATTGAAGCCGGCACGTGGGATGGGCCGGTCTCGGAAGACGCTGTGTGGCGCCGACGCCCGCTCATAACGAACGGCGGCCTGTAGGATTTTCTCGGAAAAACCTACAGCAGGATTTTTTGCAAAAGGACTAGACTGCAAGCGCACGCGGACATCACGCAACTTCACGGCCATCCGAACCAAAGGAGCCGTGTCGATGCCCCGCTTGTCCGAGAAAGAAATCGCGATCCTTGATCGCTTCGAGCGCTTGCCCGACAGCGCAGCGACATCGCTCAAGATTTGCGCGCTGGTGTCCGGGATCTCCGAACGGACCTGGCGCCGCAACCCGCCCATTCCGACTTTCCCGATCAGCGCTGGCAAGAAGGGCGCAAACGTCGGACAGCTCCGCAAGCTGACCCGCGGCGAACTCGCAGCACCCGCAGCCTAATCCCGAAAAGCAACGGCCGGCCTGGGCACCACCCCAGAGACCGGCCGCAATCACGTCGAGATCAGCAACATGCCCTTACAGCAAACCGGAATCGCGCGTCAACGCCTGCCAAACCGCAGAGCCTCCGAAACGCTTTCGTTCGAGCACGCCGGCGCCGACTTCACCATGACAGCGGGCTATTACGCCGATGGCCGGCTAGGCGAAATCTTCATCAACGCCGCTCACGCGAACAGCGCACTTGACGCGCTGGCATCAGACGCCGCGATCGCTCTCTCCTTCGCCTTGCAACATGGCGCCGACCTCGCGGCGATCAAGCTTGCCATGAAGCGCAGCAGCCGCGGCGAGCCATCTTCGCCGATCGGCGCAGCACTCGATCAGGTGACGCCATGAGCCGCCTCCCGACACCGGACGAGCCGATCGAGATCGCGAAATTCTGGAAATCGGCTCGCAATCGCAAGCAGAGCATTGTCATTGCGATCAAGCACTACGAAGGCCACACGTTCCTTGATTGCCGCATGTTCGGCACCAACGAGGAAGGCCGGAGCGTTCCAACACAACGCGGCGTTACCATCGGCATGGCGCGTCTCGAAGAGTTCGCCGCCGGTGTCGCGAAAGCGCTGGCGACGGCCCAGGAGCTTGGCCTGCTCGATGGCGGAGGTGAGCATGATTGATCACCTCGACCTCGCCTCAATCGATAGCCTGACTAGCGGCCGCCTCGGCCAGCATGACGTGCCCTGCCCGCTCTGCGGCCCGACCAAGCGAGCCCGGGTGAACCAGCGGCGCAAGGTGCTGCGCATCTGGCGCCTCGATCCAGGCTTTGCCGGCTATCACTGCGCGCGCTGCGGCGAGAAGGGATCATCACGCGATCGCAACGCCTCCCCGCCTGATCCTGTAGCGCTTCAGCGCGCCCAGGCCGAGGCAATCGAACGCGAACGCGTGGCCGCTGGCGAGCGCCTGGCGAAAGCGGCTTGGCTCTGGTCGCAGCGCCTGGCGATCTCAGGTACTGATGCGGAGACCTACCTGCGCGAGACCCGCGGCTATGGCGGGCCCCTGCCCGGCACACTGGGATTTTTACGGGGACGCGGCGAGCATCCGCCGGCCTTGATCGCGGCGTTCGGCCTGCCCGTGGAGCCCGATCCGGGAGTTATCCACATGCCGGCCGAAGCTCTGCGCGGCGTGCATATCACGCGCCTGGCACCGGGCGGCCGCGGCAAGGCCGGCACCGAAACCGACAAGATCATGATCGGCCGCTCCGCCGGCTCGCCGATCGTGCTGGCGCCAGTGAATGATCTGCTCGGCCTCGCCATCGCCGAGGGCATCGAAGACGCCTTGAGCGTCCACGAGGCGACTGGCCTCGGCGCCTGGGCGGCCGGGGCGGCATCACGCCTGCCCGCACTCGCCGAGGCCCTGCCCGCCTATGTCGAAAGCCTGACCATCATGGTCGACGATGATCGCGACGGCCGCCGCCACGCCGGCGAGCTCGTGGGCCTGGTCGAGCGCCGCGGGGTCGAGGTTCGCCCGATCCTGCTCACCCAGCACCAGGAGGCCGCATGAGCACCGACGCCAACGGCTACGCGCGCGCCAACGGGCCTGCAGCGCTGCGTCAGATCATCGACGGTACCCAACCGGCAGCAGCGCGAGGCTGGCACTTCCTGACCGAACACAAGGTTTCCGCACCCAGGATGCTGATCAAGGGCATCGCGCCCTATCGCGGGATCCTGTTCATCGGCGGCCAGTCTGGCGCGGGCAAAACCTTCATGGCCTGTCACATGGCGAATTCGCTCGCGAGCGCATCGCCGTTCTTCGAGCGTGCGGTGAAGGAGCGTGTGGCCTCGGCCATTGTCAGCAAGGAAGGCACCGAGAACATCGGCAACCGCCTGACCGCCGACGCCCAGGCCCGCGGCCTCGACATCAACAGCCTGCCGATCGCATGGCGCGGCGACCTGCCGGAGATCAAGACCGCGGAGGACGTCGACCGCGTCGCACGCGAATTGCTCGAGCTGGCGGACAAGATCAAAGCCCGGTTTGGTGTCCGGTGTGGCGCCTCGTTCTTCGATACGATCGCCGCCAACTTCCACATGGAGGACGAGAACAGCAACGCCGAGATCGCCAAGGTCATCGGCAAGCTGCGCGAGTTCGAGGAGCGCACCACCGGCCTAGTCATCCCGGTGCACCACTACGGCAAGCAGGATGCGGCCGGCCTGCGCGGCGGTTCGCTCTGGCGCGGTGGCGCTGACGTGGTGCTCAGCGTGCTTGCTGACCGCGACGACCGGACCGGTAAGGTGTCCGGCCGCGAGCTGGCGCTGGCAAAGGCCCGCGACGGCCTGGAGGGGCCGATCGCGCCGTTCGAGCTCAAGCCGCACGATCTGGGCATCGACGACGATGGCGAACCGTTCGGCTCGCTTGTGGTCGTTCCCGGCCTGGCCGGACAATCGGCCATTCGCGTCAAGCCGCCCAAGGCCGAGGCGAAGTCCAAGCGGGTGTTTCGTGAGGCAGTGGCGGAAGCCATCGCCGGCACCGGCAGGGACATCCGCGTCCTTCACGACGGCCCGATGGTCCGCGCCACCGAGGTGGAGAACGTCCGCACCCAGTTCTATCGGCGCTACGTCACCGGCGAGGCAGAGCCCGGAAAGGTCACCGACGCCCGCCAGAAGGCATTCAAGCGCCTGCTCAACGATCTTCCCGACGGCATCAGCGCATCCACCCAGGACGGCGCCGAATGGCTCTGGAGGGTCGACCAATGATCGGCGCAAGGGCTTTCACGCTCGTAACTCCAGACCTCACACTGCTTCAGAGGTCCGGGCGCGCACGCGAGGCGACAGCAGGACAACCCCGGTCCGGACGGACACCGGACAAAACAGACACTCCCATAGGGAGTGTGTCTGTCCTGTCCGGTTTGTCCGGTCCAGCGGACTTGCCGGACATCACCGGACATTGTCCGCCTTGTCCCCTTTGTCCGCTCTGTCCACTGGTGATGCGATTGTCCGGATTTCTCTCTCAATGGGTAGATATTCTCTCCTCGGCCATATCCCCGCTGACCAGCAGTCTGCGACACTGTTAGCCTCCTCGGCTAATATCATTGATTTTGCTCTTCTTTCTGCCGTTCTCCTCGCTCTCGCACATCGATGGGAATGCTATGGGAAGACAGCGACCGCGCAGATGGTCATGGCCGGCTCAAACGAAATCGAGAAAAGCCCCCCCTGGGGTCGAAAATCGCGATCGATCGCCAATCGCATGACCCACCTCCCCACTCGGCGCCGCTCTCAAACCTTCTTCCGATTTTCCCGGTGCGTTGAAGACGGCCTCCCCTCGCTGCACCGTCGCGCACATCAATTCGGAGGTGCGCGGATGAAGCGCGAGAAGGTGACGTTTGAGGCCGAGCCGGAGATCAAGACCGAGCTCGAGACCTGGGCGCGCGAGGAGGATCGGTCGGCGGGGTCGCTGTTGCGGCGGATCGTCGAGCGGGCCATCCAGGAGCGGCGTGCGGCGGCCGCTGTGCGCGAGGTGGCTTGATGGCGCGGGCGAAGCGTACGGTGGCCCCTGCCCCGGCCAAGCCAGACTGGGGGCAGCTCGGACCGGCGATGCGGGCGTTGCCGAACGACCAGTGGCGCGCGTTCTGCCACGAGCTCATCACCGGCAAGCCCGGGCATGGGCGTTACGCGCGCGCGGCGCGGGCGGCTGGTTTCGGGAAGGACTCGACCACCCCGAACGTGGCGAAGATCGCCTGGAAGATCGCGCACGATGACCGGATGATTGCGGCGATCGCGGAGGAAAGCCGGAAATATCTCCGCGGCAGCCATCCTGAGGCAGTGGCCGCCCTGCTCGCCATGATCCGCGACAGCAAGCACCGCGACCATGGCCGGGCTGTGCTGTCCCTGCTCGACCGCGTCGACCCGGTCGTGAGCAAGCAGACGGTCGACATCACCCACCGCGTTGTCGACCCGGACGCCGAGGCGTTGGAGGAGTTGCGCGCGCTCCGGCAGCTCGGTGTCTCCCGCGAGAAGATGCTCGAGACGTTCGGCGGCAACGGGCTGGCGCGGCTCGAGCGGCTCGAGGCGGCCGATGCGGCGCGGCGCGCCATGGAAGCGAAACTGATCGACGGACAGGTGATCAATGGCTGACGATACCCCGGATCCCCAGGGCCTCATCCGGCTGGCTCGTCAGACGCTGTCGTCGAGCGAGCGGCGCAAGAAATATCGGCGGATCGACTTCCTCGATCAAAGCTACTGGTACCCGAGCCAGAAGGCCTTCTTCATGGCCGGATCGAGCGGCGTGCACCAGCGGCTGATCTACGGCGGCAACCAGTCCGGCAAGACGCTGTCAGCCGCGTTCGAGGTTGCGCTGCACATGACCGGGCTTTACCCGGATTGGTGGACCGGAAAGCGGTTCGACAAGCCGGTCCGCGTCTGGGCCGTCGGCGAGTCCGGCCAGCTGGTGCGCGACACGTTGCAAAAGAAACTTTGCGGCGATGACGAGTTCGGCACGGGCATGATTCCGCTTGAGAGCTTCGGCAAAAAGCCAGTGATGGTCCCGGGCGGCACCGGTGCGATCGACACCATGTTCGTCACGCACCAGACCGACGGTGTCGCTGACGGCACGTCCAGCCTCACCTTCAAGTCTCTCGAGATGCGGCGCGAGAAGTTGCAAGGCGAGTCTGTTGATTTGATCTGGATCGACGAGCGGCCAAGCGAGGACATCTACAGCGAGTTGCTGGCGCGCACATCCGCCACGGACGGCCACCTGATCGTGTCGTTCACTCCCGTCGGCGAAGGTGCTGCGGCCGGCGTGACCTACAAGTTCCTTTCCGAACCATCGTCAGATCGCGCCGTCTTTCGCATTCCCTCCTCCGAGGTCAAGCACATCTCGGAGGCCCGCCGCGAGGAGCTCTCCTCCGGCTATGCCGAGCACGAACGCGAGGCGCGGATCGAGGGCACGCCCCAGCTCGGCGCCGGCCCGATCTTTCCGATTGAGCTTCTCCCGGCCATCTCGAAGAGTTTCAATCCCGACACCGACATTCCGACCTACGCCCGGTGGTGCGTCGGCATCGATTTCGGATACGGCCATCCCTTCGCGGCGGCGCTGATTGCGTGGGCGCACGATACCGGTCACATCTGGGTCGTGGACTCGTTCCGGATGGAGCGAAGCTCGGCGCTCTATCACGTCCAGCGCATTCACTCGATGGCGCGCGGCCTGCGGATTCCGATCGCCTGGCCTCATGACGGCGCGCAGCATGACAAGGGCAGCGGCCTTCCCCTGGCCCAGCAATACAAGAACTTCGGCGCGAACATGATGATGCATCATGCCGTCAATCACGGCACGAAGACCAACGCCGTCGAGCCCGCGCTCGAGGAAATCCGCGGCATGATGTACGGCGGCAAGCTCACGATTGCGCCACATAACGGCGAGCTGCTCGAAGAGCTACGCAATTATCATCGCGACGAAAACTTCAGGATCGTGAAGCAGCGCGACGATCTCGTTTCCGCAATGAGATACGCCATCATGATGAGGCGCCTCGGCAAGGCCTTGGCCGACTGCGACGGCATCGGCTACGGCAACTTCCCCATGGCGGGCCCGCGGCAGAGCCTCGGATCGCGCCAGGAGCTCGCGCGCGGCGTCGACTTCGATGTGTTCAGCGGACAATAACATGTTGAAGCAGAGCGATTTGCCCCCATCAAGGCCCAGATGGCCAAGCGCAGGCGCACCGTGCGTCCCATCGGAAGCATCGACCGGCCAACATGGCTCATCACCCGTGAAATCAGCCAAAATATGCAGGTTCTGCGCAACAAGAAGCTGGTGCGTTGTTAACGAACGTCAACGGTTGTTTGATTTCGAAAACACGGAGAACCACAAATGTCGAAAGACAGAATGATCGGCGTGCGTGTCGACGCTGAGCTCGAGCAGCGGCTCAAGGCAGCTGCCGAGAAGGACCGCCGAAAGATCTCGGATATGGCCCGGATCATCTTGTCGGACGGTCTCGCTGCCGACAACACACAGCACCAGGAGGTTGCACGATGAGCATGTGGGGACAAGAAGGACAGACGGTCGGTGAAATGATCGTCGCCCACGCAACAGCGGCCCCGCCGCCGGCACCGCCGCCGCCGCCGGCCCCGCCCATTCCGGTCACCGGTGCAGAAGCGGCCGCCCGGCTCAACGAGCTCAAAGGCAATGCCGAGTGGCGCGATAAATTCCTCGCCGGCAACGGCCCGGAGGCCAAGGAATTCCGTGCCCTGACCGCGAAGATCAACGAGAGCGACAATCCAAACGTCGACAAGGCGATGGCCGGCTTGCTCGATGATGCGCCCTTCCAGTCGACCGATCGCCTTCAGATGATCGGCGCCACGCAGATGTTCCGCGACCTCGGCATCCGCGACGAGGTGATACGGGAGACGTTGACCAATCGCGAGGTCACGCAGCAGGAATACGACGCTGTTGCCCGATTGAAGGCAGAGCGGATGCGCGATCATGCCTGGGTCAAAGAGTTCATGGCCGGCAACGGCCAGCACACGCGGGACATGATGTTGATGAACGTCGTGTTGTCGTCACCGATCAAGAAGCAGGCTGCAGCATGAGCGTCGCCGCGGCCGATCTCGGTGGACTGACCGAAAGCAATTGCTGTGCCGCCTGCAACGGCGATCGCTGCGTGATCAGCGGCCAGGCTTATTGCGCACATCCTCACAAGGGCGGCCTGCATCATCATCAATTGCGATCCGACCAGGGGGCGATGCGTCGAGCACAAACAGCGCGTGAAATGCTGATGCGCAGCGCCACCGAATTACAGATCGCAAGGGACAAGCTTTGAGAGCTCCAGGGGGTAATTCGATGAAAGGCCGGAATATTCTGCTCGCAGCGACGATAGTCGCGTTTTGGCCCGTTGCAGCTACGGCGCAGACGTATAACACGTTGCCGCCGAACAGCGTTGTTGCCAACACCCTGAATTACACCAATCCGGCTCACGCGCTCTCATTCTCCGAGCTCCTCAAAATCCTCAATCTCTACAGCCTGACCAAGGTCGGGGATGCCGACTACGCGATGGGCAATACGGATCGCGTCGTTGCCACGGACAAGCTGGCCTCATGGTTTGACCCTCACACTTGGAGGCTTCCCCGCGCCGCGGATTTCAATCCAGGTCAGCCGCTCTACGTCATCGATCTCGGATCGAAGATCACCGCCGACAAGCCGCTTACTATCGTGAGGAATTCCACCGGGGGGGACGATAGGATAAACGGCAGCATTTCGCCGGTCGTCATCAACGTCGCAAACGGCGCCTTCGTGTTCATCTCCGACGGCTATAGCAATTGGTTTGCGCATTCGCTGGTGTCGGCCAGCACCGCGCCGGACGGGACGATCAGGAGCAACATCTCCGGCGTCACTGCGACGCTAGACGACAATCCTATTTCCGCGGTGCTCGATAAGCTGCTCGGCTCGACGCACGGCAGCCTGGTTTATCGTGGGGCTTCATCCTGGTCGGCGCTAAGCCCTGGTACGCTGGGGCAACTCCTTTCCACCGGTGGCGCGGGCGCAAATCCGTCGTGGATCACGGCGAACGGTACAGGAACGGTCACCAGCATCACGTGCTTTGGTTCGGCGATCACAACGATCGGCACCTGCGCGACGGCTGCGACCAAGTCAGATCAGCAGACGGCCACCAGCACAACCGCAGTGGTCACGCCCTCTCAACAGCAGAGCCATCCTAGCGCGGCCAAGGCGTGGGTTCGCTTCACTGGTGCGAGCGGAGCGATAAGCCAAGCCTACAACGTCGCAAGCGTGACGCGCTCGTCGGCAGGATCTTACACTATGAACTTCTCGACCGCATTTGCGAACACGACCTACACCTGCGTCGGAAACATCGAGGACAGCGGCAGCAACGGAATCGTCAAGGGCGCTTCAAGCGGGCGTTCAGGAAGTGCGAACCCGATCTTCGCGGTGAGCCTGGCCGGGGCGGCCTACGATCCTGCCACCGTGGAAGTCGCATGTTTTGGCACGCAGTGATGTGGACCTGCGCGGCGACGGCTACCGCTCAATAGTCGTCGCGGTAGTAGCGGTGTCGCCACCGTGGACGGTACTCTTCCCTGTAGTATCGACGCGGCCGATCGTAATCGTAGCCTTGGCGCGCTGCTTGATACTGCCGCGGGATGGCGCCATTCGGATAGCACCGGCCATAGACGTCGATGTCATAGCCGTGACTGCACGGCCCTTCGCGAACCTGAACCAGGTTCGGCGTTTCGCCTTCGATTGCCGCTGGTGTCGCGAGCTGGAGCGCAAGGACTGCAGCAGCTGCTGCGCTGGCTAGGGGCATGTTTGGTTCCTCCCATTGGGTTTGTAGGAGCTAAACGCCACAAGCCCGCGCGGTTTCCCCGGAAGAGAATGAATTTCACAACCCGCCCGGCGCGCCATTCACCGTCTATTCATCTACGGCGCTAGGGGATCGGTTCAGTGGGGCAGGAGCCTCGTCTCTTCACCCACTAGAGCGCAATCCACACCCCCGCCAATCCCTGAGGGTGGTTTGATCAGAGATGCTGTCTCCGCTGCAGCTTCGATCAAGTTGACGCCGGCTTTACGCGCGTCTTCGACACTCACGTTAGCAATGCTTCTCTTGTCCCTGATGGTCTCAATACTTCCATCGAGGAATTGACGCCCGATCCCATTGAGCACGTTGCTCGCGAAGTATTCGTTCTCGCCGTATGGAATGATATCGGGAGCGTCATCAAGAGAGAACTTGCGCACTGGCAAGGGTTGCAGCTGAAAGAGCACAGGACCGGTGAAGTTTACCCAAAACTGCCATACCCGTGATACGCGGCTCTCGGGGTCGAAGCTCGCAATCACAATAGTGGTCACGCGTTCCTGCCCGAAGAAGGGCTGGAGCTCGCCTCCTTCGATATAGCGCCGAATTTCAGCAAAGATCGCTTCGCTTAGTCCTTGTCCGTCCAAGTCGATTAATGGCCCAGACTGTCGATCGACAAATGCAGTGGTCATTCGACCAAAATCTATTGGTGACGGCGTTGTGCGCAACGTTTCGCAAAGCTCGTCATCCGGGATGGCCGACATGTCACGCATGGTGGCCATTCCGGTGATAAAAACGGTCGTGCCCTTCGTCTTGGGTACTAAGATTTTTCGGACGCCATCACAGTGGATGCCTCGCGGCGTTGTGCGACGATCGGCCGCCAGAACGAGCCCAGCCTTGGTTGGGATCGCCACGACAAGCGTTCCGCGAGCCGCGGAGAAGGAATCATTCATCGCGTGTACCATTGACAAGCAAGAGAGTGCTCCTATCAAAAGCTTACCAATCATCAGTCGATCGAATTGAGCTGGTGTGAGCGATCAAAATTCACGTACAAGGTATTTATCGGGGTCTGGAAATTTCACGAACAGAGTGTCTTCAGCAATCGGATTGGCCGGCAACAGGACGTATCGAGCCTCTTGCTGATCGGAAAATTTCACGTCCTTCAGAAAGGGATTAGGTGCTGGCGGCGGCCCCTCCTCAATTAACAAGGAGACGCGGTCATATTTGACCTGATCGCATCGACTACCTTTGAAGAGTACAGCCAGCGGCTTATCGTTTACGCGGCCCATTCTGTAGAGATGCGTGACGAATGCACCGAAGTCCTTGATCTTAATGCATGCGTCGTAACCATCTTCACTGCCGTCGCACATTATCTTGGTCAGTTGCTTCAGATCACCATCGGATGCGCAAAAAACCCAGGGGTCATCGATGAATGTGTAGCTCAGCATGAGGTTTCGGGCGCTCCAATCCTTCGCCCCTTCCATTGGGGAAATGGCGGCGGGCATTCCTGCAGGTGCAATCCGCTTCAATAAATCGGTCGTCCGGTCGCTTATATGCTGAACGAGAACTTCTGACGTGTATTCTAGTCGATCGCCGATCCATGGCTTGCCGCCTTCTTCCTCGATGCGTCGATAAAATGAGAGGGGACGGATCAACACGCTGCCGCCCAAGATCGAATTGACATCGCGCGATCTGAGGAATTTGAACACTGGCCTCCCCATAACGATCCTCCCGGAAAAAGAGCAAAGCTCAACCTGAGGACGAATCGCAAGCTCTGTGCACTAAACTCTATGGTGGATTGCCATCATTGATCCTTTGACCCGCCGCGACTCAGGTGCGCCTTTCCGTGGCGCAATTCTCGCACGATTTCGTCTCCTCAGAGCAGCCAGCGGTATAGCGCCCAGCCTGTGAGCAGAGCCGCAGCAAGCACAAATTCAATGTGGCGCGGCCTGTTCAATTTAGCTTCGTGCAAACACCGATCGAGATGGACGGGGTGTTCTCATTGTTGTCTTCTCCATCGACGTAGCCTACCAGGTACGCTCGCATGAACCGGTTGTTCTCTGTGTTAAACCGGATCTCACTCAGGCTGGATTCGCATCGGACCCATCCATTGCCCCATACAAGGATTGGCTTCAATGGATCCCTTAAGTCATAGCAGGGGATGTCCTTGTTCGAACCTGCAGCGGTGACGGTGACGTTGAAACGAGCCACATCAGAAGGGTCCGCCCACTCGTACATCTTCTCTCGCGAACTGCCCAAATAATTCAGCTTCAGCACAAAAGGTTTGCTGGGTCTGAAAACTGTCCCGGCCCAGCGACTTTGCCGCTCTTCGTACGACACCCCGCCCGCGGCTTCGTTGGTGCAGTAGTAAGTCGCATTCTTTGGTGCGATCGCGCTCGCCGGGCCTGCGAACACACAAAGCGCGGCCAGCACCGATAACCGTTTCATAGGATGCCCCTCCCCGATGCGACCGAAGATAGTGCAGCCAGGAGACGCGCGAAAGCGCCCTCCAAAAGGGGATAGACTTCGTCAACCAAATCATGGTGGGATAGTCGCGGAGCCTAGGAAACTCCCGAAGCGGTCCCTTGCCGGGGATAGCGCTTCATCCGCGATAGGCGGGCCATCGGCCTTGCCGGGCCTCATGTCCCGCTGAAAGACGTCACCGCGCCCATTTCCGTGGGCTGCGACCGGCTCACTATGCCGGGAGTGCCACGGTTATGCAACAGCCCGAAAGGGTAAAGGCCGTGGCGCACGTTCTCGCGGACGTGTTCCTAGACTCCCGGTGCCAGCCCGCCGCTGGCGCCCGGCTCTAGGAAAGCCGGTTCATACCGCGAGCACCACCATGTCCAACGTCATCAAACTATCTGCCCGCCGGGCGCTCCCGCTGCTGCCGGCCGAAAACGTCAAGCCTATGGAATTTCGCGTAGCAGGCCGCCAGCGCGCTGGCCGCGAACGCAATCCGCTCAGGCGTCCGTGCCATAGGCTTTCCCACGCCGTGACGGTGGCAGGAAAGCTTCATCGGGGCGAAGCGCTCCGCGTCGACCCCTACCTCGATGAGAGAGCCATACTCTGGAGCGGCGTAGAGGCGGCTCGCCTCCTCCTCGCGGAGCTATTCGACCTTGCCGTGAAGAACGACGGGAGCGTGAGCCAATGAGCAAGCTCATGCAATTTCCCGCAGATGGCGGGCGTGCTTCCCCCTGGGACAAGCAGCAGGCGGAGGCATTCCGCGAGATGGAGGGGCCATTGCGCGATTGCGTCCGAATGGCCGGAATCTCTGCTCGGCTCATGTCGGATGTTGCTGATGACACTTTCGATGAGCAGTTAGTTTTTGCCGTCTATCACACAAACGAGATGCTCGAGGTCCTGCTCTCCACGTACCTTGCCGGCTACAAAGAGGAGCGCATCAAATGAAGCGCCGGCGCCGAACCCACAGAAAGCGCGACCGGCAGCGGCTGATGACGCATCGCAGGCGGCTGAAACGATAGGAGACCGGGCCCGCCGGTTCACGCTGGCGGGCCGGGCAAACCTTGCTCACTCGCCGTTGTGATTTGGATATCTGCGCGACCTCCGGTAGTATGGCAGGCATTCTCGCCTATCCTCATTTTTCGAAGGGAACGTGAATGTTTTCCGCAGCAGCCTGCCAAGAAGCATCAGAACACTACAAGGCACTTTCCAGAGCTCCAGGTATTTCAGCCGCCCGAGTGTCCGTTTTGAAGAACGTCGCAAGGAGCTTCGCAGGCCTGGCCACTCAGTTGGATAGGCTAGCAGCACTCACGAGGGACGAGGGTCGTCGAGGGTAAGCGCTACGGATCCCGGTGCAAACGTGCGCTCGAGCTCGCGAATTGGGGTGGCTTGCCGCTCTCGAAATCGGGCCTGACATCAGCTCCGCGGTTGCCGCAGCCAGCGCAGATGAACCGCGGCTCGAGATCAGACAGGCGCACATCATCGGGCCAGCGATCGGCGCTCAGCGCCATGTGATGACCGCAGTGGCAGTAGACCAGGACGCCGCGCAAGCCCATCGCGCGCATCTCTCCGAACGTGATCTTGAGCGGCCGGCCGTCGGCGTGCGTGGGCGTATGGCGTACAGAGCGTGGCATCTCGCCATCGAAGCGCGACGCCGGCGAGAGTCAAATTATCAATCCCTTGGGCATCGGAACGCGCGCGAGCTACTGTGTTTCGTGGGTGTGGGGAATGCGATTGCAGAGCCGGCTGCAGTTGGCTGCGCACGGACCCCGGCTGAGGCCTTGCAAACAAAGGCCTCAGTCGATGCTGACTAGACGATGAAACGGCGCTGGGCTTCGGTCCCGCGTTTTCTTTCGTGATAGGCTCCGCTCAAGGAATCGCACTCATGGTCAAGCACGAGCCGGAGATCAGGCGGGCAAAGGCTAAGCTCTACGTGGAGGCGTGCAACAGGGCTGTACATGATGCGCCTTGGACGACGGGTAGAATCGACACGATCGACAAAGGCGGGATCTATCGCGCACTGGAGCTCGCCGAACAGGCATATGAAGCCCATGACCTTCCGTACGAAGGCGGACTATCAAAGATGTCTAAATACCCTCCTGGACGCTTCAGGTGGGTTTGCGACGATACCGGGAGCGCCGATGAGTGCGTGAAGGTGCTCGACACCAAAACAGGCCGCTCGGTGGTCTGGCCGTATTTTTAGACCCCTCACCCTCGCCGGCCGGCCGCAACTACAACTCCCACGAAAACGACCGCAAGGAGAATCCAGCCCACCGTCGACACCGCATCCATGATCTGCCCCTCTCACCCGAAGGGCACCATGGGAACAGGCGGACGCAGTGTCCCTGAGTCAAATTGACTCAGCTAGAAGATGTGGAGGTGAGAAAGGTACTGCCAAAAGTCGGCGGCGAGCTTGCCTATAACGGCCCCGCCGGCCTTTTCTGAGATCCATTTCAGGGCTGGACCAAGCGTCTCGCGTACCGCTGCGACACGTACCCTCGCCGCCTCGAGCAACCGACGGCCGGCCGATAGCTCGGCGACAATCTGCTCCCTCTCCTCTGGCTCGCCCGGAAAATCGTTCGTCTCTTTGACGGCGGCGACGAGCTCATCGAGTTTCTCAAGCGCCTGTTGCTGCTCAGGCGAGTTGTGGCCGAGCGAGACAACGCGATCAGAGGCGGGGATCGTACGGTTCGAACGAACCACCACGGCTTCCAAGCCATTGAGAAGCAGCTTCTTGGCACGCTCAAACGTATCCTCCGCGTACCCGACCAGCTTGGTGCTGGCGCCCTCAACGATCATTGATTTGATCACCGACGGCTCCATCTGTGCGGTGACCGCGTTCACGCGGTCCAGCCAAACAAGCCACGCGACGGAAAGTACGTCGGCGCCGCCATGACGGCGATTTTTTTCGGCGAAGTTGTCCCAGGTGAACTTCCGTCCCTCGGCAATCAGCTCCGAGATCTCCGCGATATCAACCGGCATTCCAGACTTCCCATAATCTTCCCAATCGGAAAATCTGGGAAGACAAAGCTGCAAAATATTACGCTAAGTGATTGATTTTACTGGTCGGGGCAGCTGGATTCGAACCAACGACCTGCAGTACCCAAAACTGCCGCGCTACCAGGCTGCGCTATACCCCGAATGTCCGGCGAGCCCCGTCGATACACGCTTCCCGGAGCGCCAGCAAGCTTTCCAAAGCCGCCGGCCTGGGCCGCAATCGCCCCTGCCCGTCCTATTTGCCGCCGAACAGGGGGTGGCCGACGCGATCACCGGGGCGGATGCCGTACTTCTGCGCCGTCCCCGCCACCACCTCCAGCACGGCCCGGGCGGGTCCCCGGGAGGAGATGATCTTCGTCGACAACGGCTCGGTATTCTCCGCAATGCGCAGGATGCGGCCATCGGCGCGGATGAAGATCATGTCGAGCGACACATAAGTGTTCTTCATCCACATCGAGATTTCCTGCTCGGGATTGAAGTCGAACAGCATGCCTTTGCCGTCGGCCAATTCCTTGCGGTACATCAGGCCGGTCTCCTTCTCCTCCGGGGTCGTTGCCATCTCGACCGAGAACACCTGCACGCCGTTCTTGGTGACGATCTCGAGCGGCTGGAAGCTCGCGGCGCCGGCCGGCGCGCCGGCGACGGCCCAGCCGGCGATGACGAGGATGGCGGCCAGCCAGCCCTTCAGAGCGGACCAGGCAGCCTTTCGATCAGAATTCATCGGGGCTCTCGCTGCGTGGGACTTCAATCAGTCCTTACGCGGCGACCGCCGGAAAAGGAAGAGGCGCGCCGGACTTGCAGCGCGCCTCTGCTCACAATTGCTGGAAGTCATAGCCTTAGTGCGACTGCAATCCCGGCGATCCGGTCTCGGGATGGATCTCGGCCGCCATCATGCCCTTGGAGCCGGGCCCGAAGCGGACCAGCACATACTGGCCCGGCCTCAGCTCAGTCATGCCGAAGCGGCGCAGCGTCTCCATGTGCACGAAGATGTCGGGGGTGCCCTCGCCGCAGGTCAGGAAGCCGAAGCCGCGCAGCCGGTTGAACCATTTCACCTGGGCCCGTTCCAGCCCGCTGGTCGGGGTGACCGTGACATGGGTGCGCGGCGGCAGCATCTGCGCCGGGTGGATCGCGGTCGATTCGTCCATCGAAACGACGCGGAAGGCCTGGTAGCCCTTGGCGCGCTGGATGCACTCGACGACGATGCGGGCGCCCTCATAAGCGGTCTGGAAGCCGTCGCGCCTAAGCACGGTAACGTGCAGGAGCACGTCCGGCCAGCCGTTGTCGGGAACGATGAAGCCGTAACCTTTGGAGGCGTCGAACCATTTGATGACGCCGGTGACCTCGACGAGGTTGGCGCTGGCTTCGCCCAATCCGGTGAAGGGATTGAGCGCATTGTCGCGGCCGGCTCCGCCGTGCTCGCCCGGCGTCAATCGCCCTGGCGAGGTGCCCTGTCCGGGAACTCCAAGCTTCTTGGACTCAAATCCGTCCGACGACCCCATAACCCCGGACCCCACACTGCCATGCAACCCGCCACATTGGCGGCGCCCGAATCACGCGCCTTAAGAGAATGTTCTCAATTCGACGCGACGCGAATCTTTCGACTCAAAAGATAACACTCCCGGTTGAGACGCATAGACAAAAAAGAGATTCGCCGGAACCTATGAACAGCTTGCACAGCCGCGAATCAAATTGATGCCTCAATTGCCGACAAAGGGCCCGAGCGTCTCGCCGATGTCGTGGTGGATGACGAGGTCGGCGATGTCGTCCTGCTCGGTCGGCTCGCGATTGATGATCACGAGACGTGCACCGGCGCGCTTGGCCATGATCGGAAAGCCGGCCGCCGGCCAGACCACCAGCGAGGAACCGATCGCGATGAAGAGATCGCAGGCCTGCGACAGCGCTGTCGCGCGCTGCATCTCCTCGTCCGGCATCATCTGCCCGAAGGAAATCGTGGCGGTCTTCACCGGCTCGTCGCAGGCGGTGCAGTCGGGCGCGATGCCATCATCATCGAAACGGCGCTTCACCCAGTCCAGCGGATAGTCCTGCCCACAGCCGATGCAGCGCGCATAAGTGGTATTTCCGTGAAGCTCAACCACGTGCTCCGGCGCGAAGCCGGAGGCCTGGTGCAGGTTGTCGATGTTCTGGGTGATGACGGCGGGAACCTTGCCGGCGCGGTAGAGCGATGCCAGCGCCCGATGGCCGCGGCCGGGCTTCGCTGCGGCGAAGACCTCCTCCATCGCAAAGCGGCGGCGCCAGGATTCGTCCCGCGCTGACTGGCTCGCGACGAACTCGTCGAACGGGATCGGACGGTTACGCGTCCAAATTCCGCCCGGCGAGCGGAAGTCGGGTATGCCGCATTCGGTCGAGATGCCGGCACCGGTGAACGGCACGATGCTCCCGGCCTCGGCGATCATGTCGCCGAGCCGTTCGATACCGCTCTGCACATCCGATGCGATCAACCGCGCCTCCCGAATAGTTTGGCCTGACAGCAACATGCGCAAGCGGCAAGATCGTTGACGCTCTTATCAAGCGCTAACGCAATGCGCTCGGCAATTTCTTCCGACCTTCGCATATCACAATCCTGCAATGCCTCCTCCCCATTGACGCCCCATTCGGAAGTGCCAATGGATGTGTTGACGCGACTCAACGTGATTGCGGCGGCAGTGCTTGAGTTCGGATGTGCACATACTCAGGTGTAGAGGGGATTTGACATGACCGAAGACGAACAACGCAAAGAGCGCGAACGCGAAGAAATCGCCGCCCGTGTCGCCGCCTTCCGTGCCACGCAGGAAAAGTTCAAGCGCGAGCGCGAGGAATATTTCGTGGCGACGCTGGAGAATGCCCGCAAGGTCGAGCGGCCCTCGCTCTGGCCGTAGGCATCATCGCGCCGGCAAGCGCGAAAATGGGCGAGTAAACAAGACCTGCGAATGAAAAAAGCCCGGAGCACCGCTCCGGGCTTTTCGCTATTCGCCGACTACCAATGACGGTAGTGGTGGTGACGGTAGTACGGCCCGCCGTAATAGGCGTACGGACCCGGTCCGTAATAGGCGGGACCGTCGTAGTAGCGGTAGCGGGGACCGTAGTAGCCATAGGGCTGAGAAGCCGCGACTGCGCCCGCGGTGATTGCGCCGGCGGCGAGGCCGAACGCGAGGCCCGGGCCGATGCCGCCGCGGCCACGCGCCTCAGCCGGCGCGGGCGCCGCGACCGCGGTCACACCGACCGCCGCGATGGTGGCCAGAACTGCCAGTGTCTTCTTCATGCTTGTCCTCCTTCGCGTGTCGCGGAGACAACGGCGAGCGCCTGCGATGGTTGCGCATGGATGGAACCCGCCCGCAGTCAGGAAATGTCGATGAAGCGGGAACGAAACGGCGAGATGGGGGTTAGCCTCTCAAGTGCGGGAGCCTCCGCCATCCGGGTCGAGGCGACAGCACGAAGACCCCGTCAGCATCTCCGCGGTGCTGGCGGGGTTTTCAGTTTCATGGGAGCAGATGGCAGCAGACCATGACGGTTGCCAGCGGGGACGACAATCATGGAGGAGAGTTTGCCCTTATCCGCCTTGCTGGCCCGTATCCGCAAATTGGTTCCCAGATCCGAGGATGAGCATTACGACGAGATCGTCCGCAACTTCGGTGTCGGCACGCTGCGCCCGCCGCCGACGCCGATGAGCGACCGCGAGCTGGCGCAGGCCATCGCCGAGTTCCTCAAGGAGCAGCCGTCGAGCGAATCCGTCGCGACCCTCGGCCGCCGGCTCGACCCGTCCACCCGGCTCTGAGTTTCTTCGCGGGAGTATGGAACCAGGAATGCGCGCGGACGTTGAGCTCGTTCCCTGCTGAGCGGAGAGAAAGAGATATGCCCGCCTGGCTCGAAGTCTTGCTCAACCTGTCCGGCTATGCCGGCTTCGTGGCGCTCGCCTCGCGCGGCGCCGGATGCCCGCAGGCGCCGGCCGATGACCGCCGTTGCGGCGACGAGCGTTAATTGGCGCGCGGCGTTAATTGGCGCGCGCGGCTTGGCCTGCCGTGCGCACCAAACGGTCGGCCTTGACCGCAACGCGCGTGTCCTCGGCCTGCGGCCGCAGCGAGAAGCTGATCACAACGAAAGCAAGGCAGAACAGCGTGACGACGACGGCGACGCGCCGGTAGGTGTGCCGGTCGCCTTGGAAAAAGGACGGAGCTGAAAAAGGCATCATGGCAAATTGCTGCTTGCGCAAAGGCGTTTCTTGCTTGTCTTTGCCGAACACCTACCCCAAGGCGCAGCAAGCGCAACGCGATTGGGCTTTTAACCTAACCGAATAGGGTTATCGGCATCCGCATAAGCTATCGTTAGCCAGACGCATCCGGCACCATCGCGGCGAGAGCGCGCAAGAACGCCCGGCTTTGTTCCAGCTTCGACTCCGTTTCGTTCGCGAAGAACGAATCGGAGTCGCAAGAATGCGCGGAGAGCAAATCCTAACGATCGATGAAGCGCGCACGCTCACACCGTCGACGAAGCGCGCACGCTCACACCGTCGACGCGGCAGGACCCTTCTTCGACGAGTGTCTTCTGCAACAAGTCTCTTCTGCAACAAGACTCTTCATCGACAAAACTTCGAGAAGACTCTTCGCCGGCAAGCAGCGCGGCGAGAGACCAAGCGCGAACCCTCGGAGCGGATCGCGCTTGCGCGTTGCCGCGTGGCGTCGACAAAGTCAGGCGGCCCGCTTCGGCTTCTCCTTCGAGAAGCATTCGAGGATCTGGATGCGCAGCTCCTCCGCCGCAGGGCCCTCGACCTTTCTGAGCTCGTTCCAGAGCCTGATCACTTCGCGCTGTTTTTCGACGGTCATGAGCAACCTCCAACGGTCCATCAAGGCGCCTCACTAGAACAAAATGAGAACAAAAAGTCCAGCCCCGGACGTAAAATTTTGGTGGGGGCGGCGTTGAACCTTTTCGGCGCGGCAAGCACCTATGGAAGCTGGGGATTTCAGCGCCCAGTTACACGGCAGCGCCGCCTGACGAACATACTCCGTCGTGGCGGCGCTGTTGCTTTTTGCGATTTCAACTTTAGGTTAAAGCCATGGCTGTCGGCCAGGCGCTGAAATCCCAACGCCGTCAGCCAGAAAAGCCTCGCGCGAAAGCGCGGGGCTTTTTCTTGTGAAGCGGATGAGGATGGTGAGGGAACGAAGCCTCGCCCCCCGATTGCTGCGCCGACGCGTCAATGAGCCCACCGCACCGACATCGCCGGCACGTCAGACGGCGTCCTTGGCCACCTTCAGCGGCGAGGCCTTGACCGATTTGCTGGCGGGCTTCGCCGCAAACTGCATCGGCTCCTTGGTGAAGGGATTGATGCCCATGCGGGCTTCGGTCGCCGGCTTGTTCACGACCGACATCTTCACGAAGCCGGGAATGACGAACTCGCCGGACTCGTTGAGTTCCTTGTAGCCGACCGTCGCCATGTACTCGATCACCGACTTCACGTCGTTCTTCGAAAGCTGCGTGCCCTCGGCAATTGCATCGATCAATTGGGTCTTCGTCATCTTCGCCATGGTCTGAATTCCTTTGAATGGGTGCGCGGAGCAATTCTGCTGCTGGGGACGCGGCCGGACCCGCGAGTGCGCGCTGCTGATTCATGCCAGAAGTCATGAAGCGATCGGGCTTAGACCCTATCGAGGCCAAAAACGCAAGCACGGGCTCCGCGAGGTTCCCGACTTCCTGTGCAAGACGTTGCAGGACCTGCAATTTTAGGACCTGCAATTTCTCGAACCTGGCACAGCGCCGCGGCTGCTATAAGCCAGGAAAGGTATCTGATGGGGTTCTGATGAAGGTCGCTATCGTCATCGCAGGTTTGATCGTGGTCGCCGTCGCAGCCCTCGTCGCGATCCAGCCTAGCTTCTTGAAGCCTGCGTCCTTCGCCCTCGTGAAAAAGTCCGACATGTTCGGCTTCTCGCCCGGGATGACATTCGACGAGGCCAACAAGCTCGTCGCGCGACGCCACTATCTCTGCCGGCCGAGCCGAGGTCCGTACACCCTCTCATGCGACATCAACGGCGCCAAGGTCGCCGTCGACAGCGACGAGACCGACCCCACGCATCCGATCTGGCGCGTCAATGCGACGCTGAACAATCCGGGATCGCAGGAGGCTGCCGTCAAATCGATTTCCGAGCAGTTCAACGCCTCGGCCATCAGGGACCGGGAGGGCTGGACCTGGATCGTCGGCCGCGGTCTCAAGCTGAGCTATGACGGCGCCAGCCTGACCCTCGTGGATGAGGCTGCCGAGGCCAGGCTTCGCAAGGAGGACGCCAGGCGCTAGATCCGCGCTTGGGGGCGTGGCGTCACCTCGTCGTGAAACTTGTGGCCGGCGATCCGTTGTTGACGCTTCAGTAACCTAACGCGACCAAGCTTCTGTCAGGTTGGTTGCGTTGGAGTATCCTCAAAGTGCTGGATTTTAACGAGCTGCGTGAACTCGCGGCAGATGTTCGTGTTTTTGTCGATGTCGCCGAAGACAAGGCCGAGGCGCTCAGAGCCGTGATCGCGGCCTACGATGTGGTGCTGGCGATCTTCCCCGTCGATGACGGCATGGGCCTCCACGTCATCAAGGGCAAGGCGATCCTGGACCAGATCGCGACGTCGCGCACACACGCGATGTACAGCCACACGGCGATCGCGGTTCCGGATCTCGCCCACGCCGAAGCGCTCAAGTTCCTGGCGGCGCCGGTCGAACACCGGATTGCGGCCTGAGCATCGTTCGGCCGCTCCGCTCGCGTAGAGCGGCGCGGCGACATGAGCAGCTTTGCCCCGACGCGCGGGCTCAAGCGGTTCGCCGCTTCCGTCGCAGCCCGATGCGCGTGCCCGGCAGATTGATGCCAAGCTCGATCGCGCGCGACCTGATCGATGCAATGGGGCGCTTGAGCTTCACGATCATCAGCGTCAGGCTCTTGCCGGTTTCACACATGGATCGAAGCAGCCGGTCGTCGTCTTCGGACCAGCGTTCGTGGTTGTAAGTGCGGGCAGCCATGGACGTTTGCCTCTGAGGCCAATGAGGCGGGACCTGAGCAGGGAATGTCAAAGGACCCAGCTTCGCCTTTTTCTGAGCGCGGCGGCTGGGTGTCAGTTGAAGGGCGGCTTGTTACGCTGCCGCCTGACGCAGAGATAGTTTTTCGGCGTCGATATTCAACCGACT
Source organism: Bradyrhizobium sp. NBAIM01 (assembly GCF_020194115.1). Lineage (NCBI taxonomy): Bacteria > Pseudomonadati > Pseudomonadota > Alphaproteobacteria > Hyphomicrobiales > Nitrobacteraceae > Bradyrhizobium > Bradyrhizobium sp. NBAIM01. The sequence goes on from NZ_JADYVU010000009.1 coordinate 230,648, forward strand.
TACGGATTTGTAATCGCCCGGCGCGAGCGCATCCACGTTGCAGCGACGCGGCGCACTTTCGTTTGAACTTTCTTGCCCCTCGCGCGTCTTACAGTTGAAGCGTCCCTAAGCTTCACCTCGACAGAGAACCCCGCTCCTGAAAGGGCGGGGTTTTCGCTTTTGGCGCTGCATCAGCTCGCCCGGGATTTCAAGCGCTCTTTGCCGTTGACCCGGCGGCCGTCCGGCCGCACTTTTTGCGACGGGCAGGGTTTTGAGGAGCCGTGATGCCGAAAACCCTTGTGGAATTCAGAGCGCAGAACCTTCGTTTGCTCGAGCGGCTTTGTCCCGACGATCCGCGATACATCGCGGCCTGGCTGAAGCAGTTCGACGAGCAGAACGGGATCACACCAAAAGCTGGCCGGAAGTCCGGCAAGCGCCGTGGGGCTGCGTTGCCACGAAGCAAGACTGCTTCGCCCGGGCGTGCGAGGTCAGCGCCCTCCTCCGTCTCACCCCGCTAGTCCGCGGCGACGACAACGCGCGTGCTTATGGCTTGCGTGCGCGCGCGTGTCACGACCGAGCGACTGCAAGCGTCAGGCGGCGCGGCGCTTCTTTCGCGCACCTGCCGGCTTCGCCTTCGGCTTTTCGGCGCCGACTTTCGAGACGCGCGCGACTGCGGCAAGCGAGGCGGAAAGAACCTCGCGCTGGGCTTCGAGCCAATGCCTCTCGGCGTGGCCGTCCGCCCCACCGCTCTCCATCCAAATCTGGTATGCGCGCTCGCGGATCGCTTGTTCCAGGTCTGACATCGATGTCCCTCCAATTCGGAGCGGCATCCTGGGCGCGGTCGGTTAACAAGCTCTCAAGCGACCAACGTTCCCCGAGCCGGAACATCGCAACGAGCCTGCGGGCCCTGACGTCTTCGCGAAACGCGGACGTCATCGCACGTCGGCAATGATCGCAGCGACGCGGCGGGAATGATGATCGACGATCACGAGGGACTTCCCCGCGATCAGGTACTGATCTCCCCAGAACCCGTTGAGGATCTGCGTCACCTCCGGCGGCAAGTCCGCCGTCTCGGTCTGCCGCGGGACCGAGGTGCCGATCATCATCTCGAAATTCGGCCGATCCATTGCGGGGCCTTGCGATGTCGAAAGGACTGAGCGCAGCTGCTCGCGTTGTTGCGCGGAGAGGTTTGCCGGCTGGCTACTCTCCTTGATCTGGCGAGCGCGAGCGCCGCTCGAATCCTCATTTGCAGCGGGATCTTGTTTGGCAGCGGTGCTGACTGCGTCGCGTTGTGTTGGAACTCCCGTGCCGACCGTGGTCGCAGGCGCGCTGTTGTCCGCGCCGGTCGAGGGGCGTCCAACGTAGTCGGTCACGCCGAACATTTGGGGAGCCGCAAACCACAGCCCGAAGCCCACAAAGAGGATTGCAGCGACCGCCGATCCCCACATCATCAGCTTGCGTGTGCCTTCTCGCTCTTCGTCCCGAGGAAGATCCTTGACCATCGTGAGATGCCTCCAGTTGCTTCGGGCCAACCCGGGCCTTGCTCCTCCGTTCCTACAGCTTCAGCGACGGCTCTGAATGGAGCACGTCCTTGAAATTGGAACGTTGCGTCCGCACCGGCGTACCGACAGCAACCGCAATTGCGCAACGGCCGGCTGAAGGGCGGTGAGTCAATCGCCCGCCTCCCGCCGCGAACGCTCGCGCTCGAACCAAGTCAGGCAGAAGCAATGCAGAGCAACTCGGAAACCAGGCTGCAGTCGATCCCGGCGGATGCCTCGGCCGAACGCAGGCCACACCCTGCCGGTCCGCACGCCACGCCGGAGCTGACCGACACGGAGAAGACACCCGGTTGCGGCGTGTTGCCTGAACCGGATGATCCGAACATCAGTCCCACGGGCTAAGTCAGGTCGGCACGATGCTCGGTGACGACGTCGACCGGGCGAGCGCGTGCCAACTCGCATCCGGCGCCTTCGCTGGACTTCATCTACCGATGAGCGTGTACGCTCACGGAATGTCCGCGGCCTTCCGGTTGTCCCCGATCGAAACCGGCTTGTTGAGGAAATACTCGCGATTGCCGGTCGCCGCTTCCGCGTATTGGTCGATGGCGACGATGATGGCTTGGACGTGGGCATAGCACCACCCTTCCCGCGTCGCGCGTCGGCGAACGTCCTCGAGCGCGGTCAGGAAGGGCGAGAGGTCTCGCTCGTCATCGAACCACCGCCTGCTCACCACGTCCTCCCGCCGAGCACCCTGCCCTTGGTCTGGCGCGGCTCTGCCGCCTTCAGCGCGTCGCGTTGCGCGCACAGGCTCTCGACCTTCGCCTCCATCCGCGACAGCAGCGCTTGCGCCGAGGCCGTGCCGATACCCGCCCGCTGCAGCTGGAGGATCTCCTTCCTCTGCCTGCCCATCTGGATGCGCATCCGTTCGATCTCCCGCCTGAGAAAGTCCAGGTCCGGCATTGTTCCGCCTCGCGAATTTGAGATATGACGCATGAGAACAAAAACGGAACGAAGAGTCGAGTCCGACGTTCTACGGAAAACGGAATAGGAGATGTGCGATGGCCGACAACACAAGGAAGGACCCGAAGGACTGGGTTTCCGGCGACGACCCGATGACCGGAGCCCAGGAATCCTATCTCAAGACCCTCGCCGAGCAGGCGCACCAGGACCTGCCCGAGGACGAGCTGACCAAGGCCGAGGCCTCGGAGCTGATCGACAAGATGCGGCAAAAGGCCGGGCTGGACGAGTGAGCCGTCCGATTGCGGGAACCCGGCTCCGTGCGTATGCAAACGAAATTGGGAATCGAAAATGTCTTATTTCGTTTGCGCCCGCGACGGAGCGGGCCAGATCATCTTGAAGAGAGACACAAGGGAAGCGGCCGAGAAGAAAGCCGCCGAGCTCCGCGACATGGGCTATTTCGAAGTCGAGATCGTCGCGAAGGATGACGAGAAGACGGCGTGAGGGAGTGGGCATGGGCGGCGAAGTTGGCCGCGCATGGATCAAAGTAACCCTCGCAATCTTTCCATCATTTGAAGCCAGCGCCTCATGCTTCCCTCAGCACCTTGATGACGCTGAGAATGACGAAAGCACCCAGACCGTAGGTCAGCGCATTCACGACCCAGGAAATGGCGATGCCGAGGAAGGTGGATCCTCCGACCGCTCCCCGGAAAAAATACGCTACGCTGATGCCCGGCCATTCCAGCCAAAGAAGCGCGAAGTCGGTCAGCGGCTCCAGGACAAGGAGCACCGTCGAGATGAGCGCCCCGATGGCCAATGCGATAACGAGGTGCGTCCTGATCGAGGGCATCAAAGACCCAGCAGGCCGGCGATAACAGGAATAAGGAAGAAAGCGGCGATCCCGAGAAGCCCGCCCACGACAAAGCGTGCAGCGCGGCCGTGAATCTTCGTATCGAGCCACGCACAGATGGCCACCACAGCCTGTCGCAGCCAGCTTCCCACGAGGGCTCTGACGAGATCGAACAGGAGTTCTGCAACGAGTGCGGCCATGGCGTTTGGTCGGCGCCACCTCTGGCGCGGTTCAACAGACGGTCATCGCGGTGTCTCGATGGCCAAATGGCCGGGATCGGCGAGTTCGTCATTGTCGGCACGCCATGTCGCGCCCTATACCGTAACGGAAACCTCAATCCGGATATTGCGCATCCTGCACGACCTTCGTGCCCCACTCCCCTGACTTTCAACAAGCGATCAGGCATCAACCCAAAACGATGGCTTGAATGAAAACCGCACTTGTCTTCGGCGCAACCGGCTTCATCGGCTCGCATTTGCTGCGCGACCTGCTGGACAGTCCCGATTATTCGCGCGTCGTGGCGGTGGCCCGCAAGCCGCTGGCGGTGAGCCATCCGAAGCTCACGGTGCTGATCGGCGATCGCGCGTCCCTGCCCGCACTTAAATCCCAATTGGTCGCGGACGAGATCTTCATCGCGCTGGGGACGACGCGCAAGCACACCCCTGACGAGGCCGAGTACTACAAGATCGATCATGATTATCCGGTGTTGGCGGCCGAGATCGCCAAAGCGAACGGCGCGCGGTCGGTGTTTCTGGTCACGGCCGTTGGCGCCAACGCCGGCTCCGGCGTGTTCTATCTCAGGACCAAGGGCGAGGTGGAGCGGGACATTCTCGCGCTCGATTTCGAGCACACGCATATTTTCCGCCCGTCGATGATCCTCGGCGCGCGCGACGAGGACCGCCCGCGCGAACGCCTCATCGTCGCGATATGGAGCCTGCTCAATCCGCTGCTCGTCGGCCCAGCCGACCGCTATCGCGGGCTCGCCGGCAACGACATCGCGCACGTCATCGCCAAAGCCGCGCGGCATCAAACCGAGAAGGTGCGTATCTATCATTGGAAAGAGATGGCGGCACTGCTTCGAACGTGATGCAGTGCGTAAGATGGGTTGAGCCCTTGCTGCACCGATGTCTGCAGGCGGCGTAACATCCGCCGTCCTTTTCGTTCGACTTCATCGGAAAGGGCGAAGGGCGAGAGCGGTTGAAAGCTTGCGCCGCTGGACTGCACCTCCCGAATAACACAAGATAGTTGCAGTATCGGTGCACCAGATCGTCCGGGGCTAGGGTGAGCTGCGTGCACCGCAGTAAAATCTAAAAAACGGCAGGGAGGAACGATGCGGCGAAAAAGAAATGTGGCGCTTAATGATGCGATGGCTGGCCTGGGTCTAGTCGCGGCCATCATGGTCGTTGCGATCTCGCCGGCAAGCGCCGACAATTCGGCCAACATACCACCTGCGCTCAAATGCGCTGACTTGACCGGCTGGAAGATGCCGGGATCGACGGCAACAGTCACCAAGGCCGAAATGGTGCCGGAGGCGCCGCCCGGAACCGTGCAGCCGTCACCGCCGGCGCCGGCCACAATATCGGTGGCGCTGCCGCCGAACTGCCGCGCGGATGGCGTGATCGATCAGCGCGTGGGGGTCGAGGGCAAGTCCTACGCGATCGGCTTTGCCGTTGCCCTGCCCGATCGCTGGAACGGCCGGTTTTTGTTTCAGGGCGGCGGCGGTTTGAACGGCTCGATCCGGCCGCCGCTGGGTTACCACGCGGCCGGCGAGGTGCCAGCGCTGGCGCGCGGCTTTGCCGTGGTCTCGACCGATAGCGGTCATCAGGGCGCGGTGTTCGATGCCTCGTTCCTGAAGGACCAGGAAGCCGCGCTCAACTTCGCCCATGCATCCGTCGGCAAGGTGACGTTGGCCGCCAAGGCGATCGTCGCGCATTACTATGGCCAGCCCGCAAAGCGTTCCTATTTCACGGGGTGCTCGACCGGGGGCCGCGAAGGCATGCTGGCGTCGGCGCGCTATCCCGAACAATTCGACGGCATCGTCGCCGGCGCGCCTGCGCTGCGCACCGGCAATTCCAATATCGGTCTCGCCTGGGCCAACGCTGCCTTCAGCCAGATCGCGCCGAAAGATGCGTCCGGCAAGCCGGAGCCCGCCAAGACTTTTTCCGCGGGCGAGCGAAAGCTGATCGCGAACGCGATCCTCGATGCCTGCGACGCCAAAGACGGCGTCAAGGATGGCCTGATCTTCGACGGCAAGGCCTGTCAATTCGATCCCGCGGTGCTCACCTGCAACGGCGACAAGACGAATGACAAGACGGATTCCTGCCTGGCGCCGCCGCAGGTCGATGCCCTGAAGAAGGCGTTTGCCGGACCGAAGAATTCACGCGGCACGCAGGTCTACCCGCCGTTCCCGTGGGACAGCGGCGTGGCAGCCGAAGGCGTCGCCATTCCCGGCATCCTGACCACGGGCGCGCGCAGTCCGGTCGGACCGCCTGTTTGGGAAAGCATCAACGTCGATCAGCTCGAAGACCGGGTCAACGCGAGCGGGATGGATCGCCTCACCAACACCGCCTACTGGACCAACCTCTCGAGCTACTTCGGCCATGGCGGCAAGCTGCTGTTCTACCACGGTGTGAGCGATCCCTGGTTCTCGGCGAACGACACCGTGAATTACTACGAGCGCATGGCCGCGGATTCCGGCGGCATGGAATTGGTGCGGGAGAAATCGAGCCGGGCCTTCCTGGTGCCCGGCATGGGTCACTGCTCGAGCGGCGTAGCGCTCGATCGTTTCGATCTCCTCAGCGCGGTCGTGAACTGGGTGGAAGACGGCAAGGCACCCGACGCGGTGGTCGCGACGGGACCAGCCTTCCCCGGCCGCAGCCGGCCGCTGTGCGCCTATCCGCAACTTGCGCGGTACAAGGGCCAAGGCGATCCGGAGAGCGCGGCGAGTTTTGAGTGCAAGTAGGGAGAGATGTGCGCGGGCCAGATGCGCACCGTAGAACTCGATGCCAAGGATCGGCGCACGCGGCAGGACCATGACAATGCCAGCACGCTCTCACCGAAGCGTGCTCAGAACGTCGCGCATCGAACGACGGTGACTGTAAACTCAATTCATCTTTGCAGAGACTTCGAATGGTGGCGGCTGACGCAATTGAGTGCAATGTCACCGTAATGGCCATAATAGCAGGCTGTCACCGTAATGGTGGTCTATAGGGCTGATAACCCCGCGATTTAAGCGTAATCCGAAAATCGCCCTGAGTCAGCGAACCGCGTCATCGGCTTCAACGGCCACACAATGCAACCAAGACTTGAAAGGCCGAGTAAGCGGCCCGATAATGTCGGAAGCATAGGGGGCTGCATTGTTCGAAAAGTTTGGTGCGTCATTCGGGCTGAATCAAGCTGATTTTATCGCTGCCTGTGGAGTTCTGGTTTCTATGGTTTCAATACTCGTCGCCGTCTTGGCGTGGCGATTTCCGCCGAAGCCAAAGCCGGACGAAGACGAGGTTCGCGAGGTCCTTACACCCATATCAACGCCGCTGGATGAACCACCGAACCCGCCACATGGAAGAGAAGAGATTCCAGCGTCGCCGCCCAAAGATGCGCAACTTGAAGGCCCGAGCGAAATCGAGTTGCCGTTTCCGCCCGGCTTGAGGATTTTGGACTACGACCCGGGCGTCCGGCTAACACTCCGCGAGTGTGGAAGAGCTACTGTGCAGCCCTCCGTTCTACTTCCTAGATTGGGCCTGAGCCTCGGATTATCCTTTATCGTAGGCGCCACCGTCCATGCCGTGCTGGCGGTGCCAATGCTGGTTCTCTTGTGCGCTATGTCCTTCCGTTCGTCCCGACGAGGAGCTCGCGTCCACCTAAATCTTCAAAAGCGAATGTTTTTTGTTTCACGTGGGAACAGTTCCTCGGGCGGCGGATGGCCTCCCGAAGTGGATCGTGGAGTAAAGCAGGAAGGCAAATCTGATAAGTGGCTCATATCGCTCTACCTAGCCGGGGTCTGCATCTGGACGGCCGAAACAGGTACGCCCGCAGCAGGAAAGGCAAAGATTCGAAGTTTCGAAAATGCGCTCCGCCAGATATGCGCGCAACCTCAACCGAGTTCAGTCAGCCAATGGGATCGCCTCATTGAATTGATATTCTATGCATGAACTCCCGGATTACGGTGACAGTGCACAAAACTGTCGGATCTCGCCGTCCGGTTCGGGGCGCGTTTTGCGCACAATGCGAATTGAGTGCACTGTCACCGTAACGATATATTTCCGATCGCAGGGACACCGATGAGCGACCCGTCTTCACTCGATTTGAGAACCTCGATAGCCGTTGTCGCGAGTGTCATAGCCCTGTTGAGCCTCATAATGGCCATGGGACGCACGCCCCCAGAAGACACCAAAACAAACCTCCTCAGGTGGGCCGAGTTCTTCAGGCTTCATCGAATTCCGACCTGGGTCCGAAGTCAGAAGGTTGACGTATGGGCACGCAACGCATCGGTGATAATTGCGGCTCTGTCCACGGGAGTTGCTACGAGCACTCTACGTTCGCTCTGGTCACCGATGGAAAAAAGCCAGGATAGGTATGTTTCTGAGGAACAGTACAGGGAGTTGGAGCGTCGTTATCAGGAGTCACTACGACAACTCAACTCCGTTCCAAAGTCGGCTACTCCCAGTCCCGCCAGCAACTTCTTTGGTTTAGATGACGCGAAGCGATGGCACATATCGAACATTCTTCATAGCCAAACGGCCAACGTGGGCAGCGGTAAGCACTGTGAAGGTCGCCTGTTCTCAAAACCCAATGACAACTCCGCGCAACAGCTGACGAACGAAATTCCCCCATTGCTCAGGTTGGGCAGCTGGCATCTAGAGGGTGGACGCAACAGCAAATCGGCGTTTCCTGACGGCGTCACCATCAACGTCGGGCAGGATACCGGTCCAGCATTTACGTGCGCCTACCGATTATCGGAAGTGCTGGATAACATGAAGTTAAAGCCGGTCACTCTGAAGGTGAACATGGCAACTCCCGACTTAGTCGAATGCAAGGAGTGCGTAGAGGTCATCTTTGGAACGATAAAACGGCCTGAATGAGGTTTTGGGATGCCGCTCAAGCTGGAAACTCGAGCTGATCTGGAGGCTCTCCACACCAACCAAGTTACTGAGACAAGTGCCCTAGAATACAAGGCATCCGGCTCCGTCGACAACACGGACGGCAAGAAGGCCGAGATGGCGAAGGATGTATCTGCCATGGCGAACGCAAACGGCGGGCAGATTGTCTATGGGATGACGGAGAAGGATCATCTGCCGTCCGGGCTTGATGCCGGAGTCTCGCCGAAGCCGTTCGACGGTCTTTGGTTTGAGCAGGTTATCCAGCAGAACATTAAGCCGCCTGTTGGAGGCTTGAAAATAGAAGTTGTTCCGGCGGGAAACGGCAATAACTACATCGTTCTGACTATCCCGGCCTCCAAAACAGTCCATCAAGCTAAGGATGGCAGGTATTACCGGCGCCGCAACTTCCGCATCGACATTATGGAAGACTACGAAATCCGCGAAGCAATAAATCGAGCCACAACTCCCGAACCTTACGTGGAAATCTGGTTCTCAAGTCGTCCGAAGATAATCTCGTGGTCGGCGAATGACACCCATTCCCGACCCGTTCCCTTGAACTTAAGGATTGGAAATCGCTCTACGGCCCCAGCCCTTTATACTCACGTCAGTCTTTTTCTTGGCGAAGGGCTCATCGTTGTATCGAGCGGGGGGACCTCAGTCGACGAAACCACAACTACCGACGGCAAAAAAATAAGGCAGCTCCAGTTTGCCTTAGTGGTTCCTCACCACCTTCCCCTCTTTAGAGAAAAGACATTCCGCTTGGGCAATGGAACAAGTATCGCAATCCCTCTCGCCCACCGTTCAGACGACATGAGCTACCGTATCGGAGTCGAAGTTGCCACGCCTGGCTACAGCACCATATCGACAGGATATATCGCTAAACGCGGGAACGCACTCACCCTCAGTTGGGAGCCTTGGACAGCTTAGTCGATAGTCCCCTATCAGGTAGCCACTCTCGGGATAACGGTGACAGTGCACTAAACTCCCAAACTGCCGTTTGAGTTGAGTATGCACTGTCACGAAATCCGCACCTCGGCGAAAGACAACCAGCCCAAGGCTAAAGCTGATAGTGCCGCAAAACATCAGCCGCCACCTGCCGATGAATATCGGTCGAAGGATGGAAGTGGATCTCTGTCTGAAATGCCGGCCACTGCCCTGCTGAGCGGATCAGGAAAACCACTTCGGCTTCGACCGTCTCGATATCACGCTCGTTGCGGTCAACGGCATCCATATGGCACCAGACGCTCAGCGTAGCTTTGTCGTTGCCATGTCGCCAAGCGTACCCGTGATAACCACCCTCGCCTTGGGCATTCCAGCCGAGACGCAGCCGATTGCGGATGCTTTGCTTGGTCAATCCCACATAAATCGGCTTCTTGTCGATGCTGGCGATGTAAAGTTTCGGCAGATCGTTGGTTGCGATGCCGGAGAAATGGTTTGTGCCCCTTGCGCAAAGCACCGTGAACTCGGTAGGTGTGAACGACAGCTCGTAAACTTCCGGCCCTTGCATTCTCATTGGCTCCCCCCAGCGATGAGCAACACCAAAGCTTGTTCGCCGCAGGTCGGTCAATCCAAAACGGAGAAAGGATACCCTTTGACTAACTGCCGGCCTAAATCTAATGGAGAGATCGACTTTTGGGGACGCATCACCGAGCGGGCAACGTCTGCCGCCAACCTCGTTCGGCTGGTGGCGGTGTGCGTCACCGGGCTGGCGGTATGGTGTTTCTGGCGCTTCGCGTGCGGGAGTATTGAAAGCTACGGCAGCTTGAGAGCAGCGATGACCAGCCCCGCGACGGCGAAGGCCGCGCTGAAACACCACTGCCAGTGCTTGAGGTAGAACTCGGCGATAACGTGAGCCAGCTTCGACGTACAGTGGCGCCTGTAGCTCCCCTGCACGAAGATGACCGAACTGCCGGGGTCGTTCTGCGGCGGAACATACTTCCCGTCCCACCAGCGTTTCAAATAATCCTTCATACGAATCTCCATGGCCTCACTACCTCCATGGATACGCACCTCATTTCAGATGGTCAGTCATTTGGCCGCTTTATCCGAGTTATTCGACCTATTCACAGCTAAAGCGACGTCTAGTTTATCCCCGCAAATCCACAGACCGTGGACTTGCATTCAACGATCGCCCCGCCCCTGGGGCGCTATCCCCACACCACCCACTCGAGGGTCGTTAGGTCTCATGCGGACAGACGCCGGCATCACGAGAGAACTGCATCATGGCCAGATTCTGCACTGACCACCCGAAGCCCCCTGAAGAGCTGACACGCAACACCCTGCCCCTCCTCCCCATTTCCTGCTATCCCTCCTCCGCCGTCCCGGCC